>NZ_JBLURD010000007.1:0-278743 GCF_051209435.1 Klebsiella sp. HN106
GAGACTTGGTATTCATTTTTCGTCCGAAGACGTTAAGAATCCATGTCACTTTGAGTGCCCACACAGATTGTCTGATAAATTGTTAAAGAGCAGTGCAACGCGGCTTTCGCTCACCGTTGCGAGGTCCCGTATAATACGTTTTCCTCATTCAGAGTCAAGCGTTTAATTTCGCTTTTCTCTGCCGGTATTCATCGCTGAATCCCGCTGACCCGGCGGGCTGTAAGCCGTTGTTCCGTGTCAGTGGGAGCGCATTATAGGGCGTAATTTCAAAGTGACAAGCGGTATTTTCAAAAAAAAACTCACCCGCTTAATTTTCAGCCAAATCGCCAGCAGGAAAGAGATTATTGCCTGGTTTTTAAACAAAAACGAGCCCCAGGGGCCCGTTTTTGCTGTTTTGTGATTTACTGCACTGCCACTATCCGGTCATCTTTCACAACCAGTTGCACTGCTTTACCCGGTATCAATTCACCGGAGAGGATCTGCTGCGCCAGCGGGTTTTCGATCTGTTGCTGGATAGCACGTTTCAGAGGACGTGCGCCATAAACAGGATCGTATCCATTTTCGCTCAGCAATTTCAGCGCTTCATCAGACATGTGGACTTCGTAGCCGCGTTCCTCAAGTCGTTTATACAACCGCTGCAGCTGAATCTGCGCGATAGAAGCAATATGTTTTTCACCCAGCGGATGGAAGACAACCACTTCGTCAATACGGTTGATAAACTCTGGACGGAAGCTTTGACTAACCACGCCCAGCACCATCTCCTTCATATGGCCATAATCCAGTGCCCCAAAGCGTTCCTGAATAAGGTCGGAGCCAAGGTTAGAAGTCATGATGACCACCGTATTACGGAAGTCGACCGTTCTCCCCTGCCCATCGGTCAAACGTCCATCATCCAGCACCTGCAGCAGAATGTTAAAGACATCCGGGTGCGCTTTTTCCACTTCATCCAGCAGGATGACAGAATAAGGACGACGACGGACCGCCTCGGTCAGATAGCCGCCTTCTTCATAGCCCACGTATCCCGGAGGCGCCCCAACCAGACGTGAAACGGAATGTTTCTCCATAAACTCTGACATGTCGATACGTACCATTGCATCGTCGCTATCGAACATAAAGTTGGCCAGAGCTTTACAGAGTTCTGTTTTACCCACCCCGGTAGGCCCAAGGAACAGGAACGAGCCAATCGGCCTGTTAGGATCGGATAAACCAGCACGGCTACGGCGAATCGCGTTAGATACTGCTTCCACCGCTTCGTTCTGACCAATAACGCGGCTATGCAAATCCTGCTCCATACGCAGCAGTTTCTCACGTTCACCTTCAAGCATTCTGGCCACCGGAATACCCGTCCAGCGAGCCAGCACTTCCGCGATTTCGGCATCCGTTACTTTGTTACGCAGCAGACGCATCGTTTTGCCTTCAGACTGCGTTGCCGCCGCCAGCTGTTTTTCCAGCTCAGGGATCTTGCCATACTGGAGCTCGGACATTCGCGCCAGATCGCCGACGCGACGCGCCTGCTCAATGGCGATTTTAGCCTGTTCCAGTTCAGCCTTAATGGTCTGAGTGCCGGAAAGCGAGGCTTTTTCAGCCTTCCACTCTTCCTCTAATTCTGAGTACTGACGTTCTTTATCCGCCAGTTCCTCATTTAGCATATCCAGTCGCTTAATGCTGGCGTCATCAGACTCTTTCTTCAGCGCCTGCTGCTCCAGCTTGAGCTGGATGATACGGCGGTCGAGCCGGTCCAGCTCTTCCGGTTTTGAGTCAATCTGCATCCGAATGCTGGAAGCGGCTTCATCGATCAGGTCGATGGCTTTATCCGGCAGCTGTCGATCGGCAATATAACGATGGGACAGCGTGGCTGCCGCCACAATCGCCGGGTCGGTGATCTGCACGTGATGGTGCAGTTCATACCGTTCTTTCAGACCACGCAAAATCGCAATGGTATCCTCAACAGTCGGCTCCGCCACGAATACTTTCTGGAAACGACGTTCCAGAGCGGCATCTTTCTCAATATACTGCCGGTATTCATCCAGCGTTGTGGCACCCACACAGTGCAGTTCACCGCGCGCCAGCGCCGGTTTCAGCATGTTGCCGGCATCCATTGCACCGTCTGCTTTACCTGCCCCCACCATCGTGTGCAGCTCATCGATAAACAGGATAACGTTACCTTCCTGCTTAGCGAGATCGTTCAGTACGCCTTTTAAGCGTTCTTCAAACTCACCGCGGTATTTGGCACCCGCCACCAGCGCGCCCATATCCAGCGCCAGAACTCGACGGCCCTTCAGCCCTTCCGGCACCTCGCCGTTAACGATCCGCTGCGCCAGCCCCTCAACAATGGCCGTTTTACCTACGCCAGGCTCACCGATGAGCACCGGGTTATTTTTGGTACGACGCTGCAGAACCTGAATCGTACGACGAATTTCTTCATCACGACCGATGACCGGGTCAAGCTTGCCCTGCTCGGCACGCTCGGTCAGATCGACGGTAAATTTTTTCAATGCCTGACGTTGATCTTCGGCACCCTGATCGTTCACGCTTTCACCTCCGCGCATTTGTTCAATCGCCTGACTCACGTTGGCGGTTGTTGCTCCGGCAGATTTTAAAAGGTCGGTCAGCGTACCGCGTGATTCAAGCGCAGCCAGAACGAACAGTTCTGACGAAATAAAGTTGTCCTTTCTCTTTTGCGCCAGCTTGTCGCAAAGGTTCAGAATACGCACTAAGTCCTGGGACGGTTGAACATCACCACCGGTACCTTCCACCTGCGGCAAACGGCTTAGCGCCTGTTCAATATTCGTGCGTAGCTCTCCGGCGTTGATGCCAGCCGAAGTTAATAAAGGACGTACCGATCCCCCTTCCTGATTCAGCAAGGCGCTCATAAGATGAAGAGGTTCGATGAATTGGTTGTCGTGCCCAAGCGCAAGGGACTGGGCATCGGCAAGAGCAAGCTGGAATTTATTGGTAAGACGATCCAGACGCATAACTCCTCCCATAACAGGTCAAATTTGCTACTGGAGATTAAATGAGGTCATCCCTCAATTATTCAAGGTTAAAGACCTGAACTATGCAAAAATAAGTTTGCCTTCTGGATCGTCTTAGTTCGGCAGGTTATATCAGCCAGATGAAACTTGCCATACGACCCGTCATCTTGTCGCGGCGATAAGAGAAAAAATCATCCTTTTCGCTGAGGGTACAGCGGTCACCGCCGTAAATCTGCTCAACGCCAACGCCCGCCAGACGCTGACGAGCCAGTTGATAAATATCAGCAAAATATTTTTCGCCCGCGGGACGAAATGCACGTTCCGCCAGGGCATCTTTTGCCATAAAAGCTTCCCGCACTTCCGGGCCGACCTCAAACGCATCCGGCCCAATGGCGGGCCCAAGCCAGGCCATGATATTTTCCGGTTTATCGGCGAAACAGGCGATGGTTTCTTCCAGTACGCCTTCGCACAGCCCTCGCCAACCGGCATGCGCAGCCGCAACTTCAGTACCCGCGCGGTTACAAAAAAGCACCGGCAGGCAGTCAGCGGTCATCACCGCGCAGACCGTCCCCGGCACATTGCAGTACGAAGCATCCGCTCGCTTTGACTCGTACGGCCCGCCATCGAGTCGCAAAACTGCCGTACCGTGAACCTGCTCCAGCCATACCGGATATGACGGCAGGCCGCCAGCGGCGAACATACGCCGACGGTTCTCTTCTACGTACTGTAGATTGTCTCCACAATGGGCGCCGAGATTAAGTGAATCGTATGGCGATAAACTTACCCCGCCAGCGCGCGTAGAACTACAGGCAGCCACGCCTTCCGGCATCGGCCATTGCGGTACAATCAGTTTAGTCATAGCCAGTCGATATCGTCTTTATGGGCTTCAAAATCCGCGCGCATGGCATCAATCAAATCCACCATGTCCTGTGGAATTGGCGCATGCCATTCCATCTCAATTCCGCTGATCGGATGGTATAAGCGTAGCATGGTGGCATGCAGCGCCTGACGATCGAACTTCCGCAGGGCAGCGATGAACTCTTCGGATGCCCCTTTGGGCGGACGCGGGCGACCGCCGTAGACCTGATCGCCCACCAGCGGGTGAGTAATGTGCGCCATATGTACGCGAATCTGGTGCGTACGGCCGGTTTCCAGGCGCAGGCGCAGCCGAGTATGGATGCGAAAATGCTCCATAATCCGGTAGTGTGTTACCGCCGGTTTTCCCATGGGATGTACCGCCATATGCGTACGCTTGGTCGGGTGGCGGCTAATCGGTTCTTCAACCGTTCCGCCAGCCGTCATATGACCAATCGCCACCGCCTCATACTCGCGGGTGATTTCGCGCAGCTGCAGGGACTCCACCAGTCGGGTTTGCGCCGGAATAGTCTTCGCGACCACCATCAAACCGGTGGTGTCTTTATCAAGACGGTGCACAATCCCCGCACGCGGCACGTCAGCAATGGCCGGATAGTAGTGCAACAGCGCATTCAGCACAGTACCGTCAGGGTTGCCCGCGCCAGGATGCACAACTAAATCGCGCGGTTTATTAATTACGAGGATGTCATCATCTTCATAAACGATATTGAGCGGAATATCCTGTGCCTGGAAACGAACTTCTTCTTCGATTTCAACATCGATAGCAATCGTCTCCCCTCCCAGAACTTTCTCTTTCGGCTTGTCGCTGACGCTGCCGTTTACCAGCACTCTCTGGTCAAGGATCCATTCTTTTATGCGCGAACGCGAATAATCCGGGAACAATTCGGCCAAAGCCTGATCTAAGCGTTGTCCGAGTTGATTTTCGGACACCGTTGCGTTGAGTTGTACTCGTTGTGCCATATACAGCTTCTTCGTTTTAACGTTGGGTTTTACGGCTTTGCCGTTTAATATAGTGTGCTATTGTAGCTGGTCTTAATCGGGAGCAGGAACAGAGATTCTCCCGCATAAACATTTTGAGGAAGTCAAAACGTCATGACGCGCATGAAATACCTGGTGGCAGCAGCCACACTGAGCCTGGCTTTGGTGGGTTGCTCTGGCTCAAAGGAGGAGGTGCCCGATAATCCGCCGAATGAGATCTACGCGACCGCTCAGCAAAAGCTGCAGGACGGTAACTGGAAACAGGCAATAACGCAACTGGAAGCGTTGGATAACCGTTATCCCTTTGGACCTTATTCCCAACAGGTGCAGTTGGACCTGATTTATGCGTACTACAAAAACGCAGACCTGCCGCTGGCTCAGGCAGCCATCGATCGCTTTGTACGCCTGAACCCTACGCATCCTAACATTGATTACGTCATTTATATGCGTGGTCTGACAAATATGGCGTTGGATGACAGTGCGCTGCAGGGCTTCTTTGGCGTCGATCGCTCCGATCGCGACCCACAACACGCGCGTGATGCCTTTAACGACTTCTCCAGGCTGGTCCGTGGCTATCCTAACAGTCAGTACTCTACCGATGCTTACAAGCGTATGGTGTTCCTGAAGGATCGCCTGGCGAAGTACGAGCTGTCAGTGGTCGATTACTATACCGATCGTGGCGCATGGGTTGCAGTGGTTAACCGCGTCGATGGCATGCTGCGTAATTACCCGGATACGCAGGCCACCCGTGATGCGCTACCGAAGATGGAAAATGCCTACCGTCAGATGCAAATGAACGCTCAGGCTGACAAGGTTGCGAAGATCATTGCGGCTAACAGCAAGAACACCTGATAGTCGGTCGCTAAACAAAACGGCAGCCCAAGGGCTGCCGTTTTTTTATTCGTTAAATAGTTTAGCTGAAGCGGTTTAGCCCCGAGTTAACTCATCAAATATGGCTCTCTTTCTGCCATTCGACAAGTAAAATCTCGCCTGTTCCTGTCCTTTCTCACAAAACAGATTCGTTGACAAAAAGTGACAATAAAATGTGATTTAAATCACGCTTTTTGACATTAGGCGAGGTATGCTGAATTCACCAAGACGGGAAAGACAAGAGGTAAAATTTATGACAATGAACATTACCAGTAAACAAATGGAAATTACTCCGGCAATTCGCCAGCACGTCGCAGACCGTCTCGCCAAACTGGATAAATGGCAAACTCACTTAATCAACCCGCATATCATCCTCTCTAAGGAGCCGCAGGGTTTTGTCGCTGACGCAACCATCAATACGCCGAACGGTCACCTGGTTGCCAGCGCACGGCACGAAGACATGTATGCCGCAATCAACGAATTGATCAACAAGCTGGAACGGCAGCTAAATAAAGTGCAACACAAAGGGGAAGCCCGCCGCGCCGCCACATCGGTGAAAGAGGCAGGCTTTGTGGAAGAAGAAGAGTAATCCTTAACTTAAGCTTGTGTCATGCCACGCGCCTTCGGGCGCGTTTTTTATTGACAGAGTGAAAACAGTACAGGTACTGTAATCCCCACTAACTCAAGGAATTCATCGTGAAACTCATCCCGTTCTTCTTCGCATTCTTTTTTACCTTCCCCTGAATGGGAGGCAATTCGTCGTGTGATAAAGAATGCGAAGACGAACAATAAGGCCTCCCAAAAGGGAGGCCTTTTTTATTGATAATCAATAACAAGAAAGGCAACACATATGACCGAGGAAAACCCATTACTGGCCCTACGCGATAAGATCAGCGCTCTGGATGAAAAACTGCTGGCGCTGCTGGCGGAACGCCGCGGCCTGGCCGTAGAGGTTGGAAAAGCCAAGCTGGCATCGCACCGGCCGGTGCGGGATATCGACCGCGAGCGCGATCTGCTTGAACGCCTGATGACGCTGGGAAAAAAACACCATCTTGATGCCCACTACATCACACGCCTGTTTCAACTCATTATTGAAGACTCGGTCCTTACCCAGCAAACGCTGCTCCAGCAGCATCTGAATAAAATTAATCCGCACTCTGCACGAGTCGCGTTTCTCGGGCCCAAAGGTTCATACTCGCATCTTGCGGCTCGTCAGTATGCCGCCCGCCACTTTGAACAGTTTATCGAAAGCGGCTGCGCTAAATTCGCGGATATCTTTGAGCAAGTGGAAACCGGTCAGGCTGATTACGCCGTCGTCCCTATTGAAAATACCAGTTCTGGCGGCATCAATGATGTTTATGACCTTCTGCAGCACACCAGCCTATCTATCGTTGGCGAGCTGACGCTGCCTATCGATCACTGCGTGCTGGTTTCAACATCCACCGATGCGCAACAGATTACGACGGTCTACAGCCATCCGCAGCCGTTCCAGCAGTGCAGCCAGTATCTAAGCCGCTATCCGCACTGGAACATTGAATATACCGATAGCACGTCTTCGGCGATGGAAAAGGTCGCTCAGGCAAAATCGCCAACCGTTGCCGCTCTGGGCAGCGAAGCAGGCGGAGCGCTGCACGGTTTGCAGGTACTGGAACATTGCCAGGCTAACCAGACGCAAAACATCACCCGCTTCCTCGTTCTGGCGCGTAAAGCGGTGGAGGTCTCCGATCAGGTGCCGGCGAAAACCACTCTGTTGATGGCTACCGGCCAGCAAGCCGGGGCCCTGGTAGAAGCGCTACTGGTGCTGAGAAACCATAACCTGATTATGACCAAGCTGGAATCGCGTCCTATTCATGGCAATCCGTGGGAAGAGATGTTTTATCTGGATATCCAGGCCAACCTGGAGTCAATGCCAATGCGTAAGGCATTAAAAGAGCTGGCCGAGATAACCCGTTCAATGAAAGTACTGGGATGTTATGCCAGCGAAAACGTGGTGCCGGTCGATCCGGTTTAACGTTCTGTAAACGGCAACTTCTTCATCCCTGCCACGGTCACCGGCAGGGTGAAGATCGCGCCGGAAAGCGGATATTTCGCCCGCTCTTCAGCATCCATATTCTCCCGCGTGGTCGTGATATAGAGCGTTTTCATATCCGCTCCGCCAAAGCACACCATCGTCGGGCAACGCACCGGTAGACGGTACTCCTCCAGTTGCTCGCCCGTCGGAGAAAAGCGCGCAATACGCCAACCGTCAAACATCGCGCTCCAGTAGCAACCTTCAGTATCGATGGCCGCGCCATCAGGAATGCCCTCACCGGGCTGAAAGCGACGAAAGACCTCGCGTTTACCCACCTCGCCCTGCTCATCCAGCGGTGTACGATAGATAACGGCATTGGGCGTATCCGAGGTATACATCCACCGCTTGTCTTCACTAAATGCCAGACCGTTGGCGCCATGAATGTCGCACTGGATAACCTGCGGAGAGAGATCGTTATCAACGCGCATCAAGAGCGCGCCGTTAAAATCTCCCGGTCCCCAGAAAGTCCCGACATAAAAGCGGCCATCGCGATCGGTTCCGCCATCGTTAAAACGGGCTAATTGCGGATTACTGGGGTTATCGCAGACTTTTCGCTGCAGTAATCCATGAACATCGGTGAGCCAGATACCGCTACGTAAAGCGACGATAAAACCGCCCTTTTCGCGTAGTGCAAAACAGCCGGGCTCTTCGGGAAACTGCAGTACCTGATGATCGCCCGTCTGCACGTCGTAGCGATGAATTTCGCACTCCATAATATCGGCCCAGTACAATGCCTGTTCGGCTTCGCTCCAGGTCGGACATTCCGGTAAATGCCCGGTGTAATCAAACAGCGGTTGTGGTTCAGCCATCGTTTTCATCCCTATAAAAAAAGCCAGCGGGTCACCCCTCTGGCTTTATTGTATACGTCTTTTAACACTTACTGCCGATTATCATTTGCCTGACGCAGCAACGTCCGGCTTTCGCTCTGGAAGCGCTGGGCATAATCACCGAACCAGTGCTCGACCTTACGGAAGCTGTCAATGAATGCCTGTTTATCCCCTTGTTCCAGCAGGCCGATAGCTTCACCGAAGCGCTGGTAGTAGCGCTTAATCAGCGCCAGGTTGTTTTCTGAGGACATAATAATATCTGCGTAGAGCTGCGGATCCTGGGCGAACAGCCGGCCAACCATCGCCAGTTCAAGGCGATAAATCGGTGACGACAGCGCCAGAAGTTGCTCAAGTCGCACGTTCTCTTCGGCCAGGTGCAGGCCATAAGCGAAGGTGGCAAAGTGGCGCAACGCCTGAATAAAGGCCATGTTCTGATCGTGTTCGACGGCGCTAATACGATGGAGCCGCGCGCCCCAGACCTGGATTTGTTCCAGGAACCACTGGTACGCCTCAGGCTGGCGGCCATCGCAATACACCACGACCTGCTTCGCCAGGCTGCCGCTGTCAGGCCCAAACATGGGGTGTAATCCCAATACCGGTCCGTTATGCGCGGCCAGCATCGCCTGTAGCGGTTCCGCTTTCACCGAGGCCAGGTCGACCAGAATGCAGTCCGCCGGCAGCGGCGGCAGTTGAGCAATCGTTGCCGCTGTTGTGTGAATCGGTACGCTGACGATGACCATTCCGGCATCGGCGACGATCTCCTCGGCCCGAGACCAGTCGTCTTTCTCGAGGATACGCACCTGATATCCGGAAAGCGTCAGCATTTTTTCAAACAGTCGCCCCATTTGCCCGCCGCCGCCGACGATCACCACCGGACGCAGATTCGGATAAAGCGTTTTAAAACCTTTATCGTTCTCGCTGGAGTAAGACTCACGCATGACGCGACGCAAAACATCTTCGATAAGATCCGGCGGAACCCCTAGCGCCTCAGCCTCCTCACGGCGGGAGGCCAGCATCGCCGATTCACGTTCAGGGACGTAAATCGGCAGACCGTATTGGCTTTTAACTTCTCCGACTTCCGCAACCAGCTCCAGGCGCTTAGCCAGCAGTTCCAGCAGCGCTTTATCGACTTCATCAATTTGATCGCGTAACGCGGTCAGTTCAGCAACCATATAATCCTCTTACGCCAGACGAGCCGCCAGATGGCCTCGCAGATCCTTATCAAGTTCGCGGAGCAACGCATCGGTGGTTTCCCAACTAATGCAGGCATCGGTCACGGAGACACCGTATTTCATATCGCAACGCGGCTGCTCAGAGGACTGGTTTCCTTCGTGGATATTGCTCTCAATCATCAGACCAATAATGGAACGATTACCATCTTTAATCTGCGCGACGACGGATTCAGCAACCGCAGGCTGGCGGCGGTAGTCTTTATTAGAATTCCCATGGCTGCAATCTACCATCAGAGAGGGTTTCAGTCCCGCCTGAGTCATCTCTTTTTCGCACTTCGCGACATCTTCCGGGCCGTAGTTGGGCGCTTTACCGCCACGCAGAATGACGTGTCCGTTTGGATTGCCCTGCGTTTGCAGCAGACACACCTGACCGGCCTGGTTAATACCGACGAAGCGGTGCGGCATTGCGGCAGCGCGCATGGCGTTAATTGCCGTTGCAAGGCTGCCATCGGTGCCGTTTTTAAAGCCGACCGGCATCGACAACCCGGAGGCCATCTCGCGGTGAGTCTGAGATTCTGTCGTACGCGCGCCGATGGCGGACCAGCTAAACAGATCGCCGAGGTATTGAGGACTGTTAGGATCCAACGCTTCCGTCGCTAACGGCAGCCCCATATTGACCAGCTCAACCAGCAGACGACGCGCAATTTTCAAGCCGCCTTCTACATCAAACGAACCATCCATATGCGGATCGTTAATCAGCCCTTTCCAGCCAACGGTGGTGCGGGGTTTCTCAAAATAGACGCGCATGACCAGATAGAGGCTATCGCTGACCTCTTCGGCAAGGGCTTTAAAACGACGAGCGTACTCAATGGCGGTTTCAGGATCGTGAATCGAACAAGGACCACATACCACCAACAGGCGCGGATCGCGACCGGCGATGATGTCAGAGATGGTCTGACGAGACTGCGCGATCTGCGCTTCCTGCTCAACGCTCAGAGGGAATTCAGCTTTCAACTGATCCGGCGTGATCAAAACCTGTTCGTCAGTAATATGTACGTTATTCAGCGCGTCTTTTTGCATGATTGCGATCCTGTATAGCTCGTTTGCGATAGTTATTGCCTCAGCGAGGATGACGTAACGATACCATATGAAGTAAAGATTTCAATCCATATTCCGTAAATTTTACTTTACAGTTATAAATTAAATCGCGCCAGATTCACTTCATGCTGTACAGTTATATTTACAACAAGCATGCAGGTTCAGCACTTCCCCTCTTTTCACTCCATTCTTTTACGAAAAATCCTGGTGAGAATTATCTTAAAGCGGCGGGGCTGGCTAATGACGGTTTTCAGCAATAATGCTATTCTTCGCCCGGGTTTCAGCAATCTGCATCCCCCGCGCTATGACAACCTGACGGATCCGTAATGACAGTTCTTCACCGTCTCTTTTTGACTTTAGTACTATCGCTCGTGGGTATCTCTGCTGTTGCCTCCGAACCGTCTGAAAATGTTCGGACGATCGTTTCGGGAATCGTGACCTATACACGCTGGCCGCAGTTATCCGGCCCGCCAAAGCTTTGTATTTTTTCGACATCACGTTATATCCATAGCCTGGCCGAAGAAGCACCGGAATTATTGCCTTATAAACCCGTGATTGTTCGTAATACGGAAGAAGCCTTACAGACGACCTGCGATGGTTTTTATTTTGGCAGTGAATCTCCGACTCAGCAGTCTGAATTTACAGCTAAATATGGAAACCGGCCCCTATTGCTTATTGCGGAACAAAACACCGATTGCTCTATTGGCAGCGCATTTTGCCTGCTTATAAACAATGAGAGAGTCAGATTTTCCGTAAATCTGGATGTACTGACGCACAGCGGCGTTCGGGTTAATCCCGATGTGCTGATGCTTGCCCGGAAAACATCACATGAATAAGGATTTTTCTCAGGCCCCGCGCCCCACATTTAAAAGAGCGCTACGCCGTATCAGCATGATAAGCGTTGTTATCTCTATGACACTGGTCTGGCTATTGCTCTGCGCCGCTTCCATATTCACACTCAAGCAATACGCACAAAAAAATCTGGAGCTCACCGCCGCCACGATGGGCCGTAGTCTGGAAGCCGCGCTGGTCTTTGGCGATAGCGCGGCGGCTGAAGATACCCTGGCCACGCTGGGCAAGCAGGGACAGTTTTCGCAGGCAATCCTGGTCGACGGTCGGCAGAAGCCCTTTGCCTCATGGCATAACGATGGCCTGGCCAGGCAGGATAAAGTCAGCGACGTTATCAGCAAATGGCTATTCCCGGAACCCACGGTACAACCTATCCTGCACCAGGGGAAAGTTATCGGTGAACTTCGTCTGACCGCGCTGGACAGGCTGATAAGCTATTTCCTCGGTATCTCAATTATTGTGCTAACCGGCAGCATTTTTCTCGCCTCATGCATTGCATTGCTGCTTACCCACTCGCTGCATCGCGGCATCGTGGCTGCGCTGCAGAGTATTACCGAGGTAGTCCATGATATCCGCGAAAATCGCCATTTCTCTCGTCGGGTCCCCGAAGAGCGTATTGAAGAGTTTCACCTCTTTGCCCTGGACTTTAATAGTCTGCTGGGCGAGATGGAGGACTGGCAGCGGCAGCTTCAGGCTAAAAATGCCCAGCTTCTGCGTAGCTCCTTGCACGATCCGTTGACCGGCCTGGCTAACAGAGCCGCTTTCCGCAACGTTATTAATGCGTTGATGAAAGACGAAACCGTCCATGGTAGTTCTGCGCTGCTTTTTCTTGACGGCGATAATTTCAAGCTCATTAACGATAACTGGGGCCATGCTGCCGGCGACAAGGTGTTAATTGAGGTCGCCAGCCGCCTGATGGCCTTTGTCGGCAAACAGCACCAGGCGTGGCGTCTCGGCGGCGATGAATTTGCCATTCTGCTGCGCAATGTTCATACAGAGGCTGAAGTTCAGGCACTCTGCAGCGCATTGTCGGAGCAGTTTATCCCGCCGTTTAATCTCCACAACGGCCACACCGTCAGGCTGTCGCTGAGTATTGGTTACGCGTTAACCTGGGAACATGCCTCCGCGGAAAATCTGCAAGAACTTGCCGACCAAAATATGTATCGGATGAAACACCAGCGCTTACAGCGAACGCAAAAATAAAAGGAATCACCATGATCGGGAAATATTTTGCTCCTGCTTTACTGGCCGCACTTTTTCTAAGCGGCTGTCAGGCTCCGCAAGGAAAATTCTCTGCAGAACAAATTGCAGCAATGAAGTCATATGGCTTTACTGAAGCCAATGGCGACTGGTCATTAGGAATATCTGACTCCATATTATTCGACAAAAACGACTATCACCTGCGTGCCGATAGCAAACAGCAAATTCGCACTATGGCTTCGCGTCTGGCCACCACCGGAATTACCCATAGTCGTCTCGAAGGACATACTGATAATTACGGCGAAGACGCTTACAACGAAATGTTATCGCTTAAACGCGCGAACAGCGTTGCGGATGCCTGGGCCGAAGGGGCAAATATTCCGCGCACCAATTTGACCACTCGCGGGCTCGGGAAAAAGTATCCGATAGCCAGCAACGCTACCGCACAAGGACGCGCTGAAAACCGCCGCGTCACGGTGGTTATCAGCACGCCTTAAGCACCTATTCGACTGACTTAGCCTCTGTCATCGCCGTTGCTGCGCGCCAGCGCAGATAATCAACGGCGAGACACATCGCGAGGCTAATCCCCATTAGCGGCAGCGCCAGCCCCAACATCACTGTGATAACGCCGATCGACAGACGAGCAGGCCATGCTAAGCCCAGCCACGCGTGGAGCAGCGTATTAGCCGGGTTAAAGGCCGAACTCGCGGGACGGCGTATCCACCACAAACGGTACCCCACCACGATCATCACGCAGAGTGCAATCCCGAATACGATAAGCAGTAGCTGATTGGCAAGCCCGAACAAAATTCCCATATGGAAATCCACGCCCCAGCGGGTTAGTTTAGCCATCAGCGGAAAGTCGGAAAAATGAGTGCGGTCCACGACCTGCATATTTGAACCATCGATCGCTACCGCATCAACCTGTGTCGGCCAGCTTCTGTCAATTTCATTTACCGTCCACGCCCGTCCGGAGGCCGACGGAGGACGAATCTCCAGCTTGCCTGCTTCCAGCCCGGACTTGCGAGCAGCCTGCAGGACCTCGTCAAAATCCTCTACGCGAAGTGGGACGTTCGTCTTCTCCATCGCCCCGTGTCTCATATGATGTTCCGCATGTGGATCCTGTATTGCCGGAGTGGTTCTTTCCAGCTGCGCGTTCACCTGCGGCGTCAACCAGCCAAAGGCGGCGCGCATCTTGTCGACGTTACTGCCCGCCCATTGTGACCAGGTCAAACCGGTCGCAGAGAATAACAGCATACCGATTAACAGCGCCCAGCCGAGAGAAACATGCAGGCGACGGTTATTCTGCACTCTATTATTTATACGACGACGCGGTCGGGTCATCGACCACAGCGCGATCCCGCCAAGAGCGGCAACCCACATCCAGGAGGCTGCCAGCTCGCTGTACAGTCGGCCTAAGTTACCCAGCAGCAAAGAGCGATGGGCATAATCAATCCACTGCCGCAGCGGCAAAATACCGCTGGTGCCGTAAACCGGCATATCACCTGTCACGCGTAACGTCACCGGATCGACAAAAATTGCCCGAGTTTCAGACTCGCCAAGATTTGGATCAATAAACATCACTCGGGTAGTATCGCCAGCCATAATCCCCGGTCGAACCGCGTGCAAACGGAGGTTTCCCTGGACCGCCTCCATTGCTACGGTAATTTGCGCGCTCAGCGGCTGCTTTTCGCCGCTGAGCGTCCCCTCCAGAGTCTCTTTATAGAGCCAGCTTTCCAGCTGCGGGGTGGCGACATAGAGCGTACCGGTTAGAGCCGCCACGAAGATAAACGGTCCGATAAACAGTCCGATATAGAAATGAAGACGACGCAGCAGGTTCAGCCATGCCGCGCGCGAGGTGCAGGTAGTCATACTTTTCCTTTTTGAGAGCAAAAGAGAACGTTGCGCAGTGCGCACATGATTTTTTAGTTAAGGAAGCAAGCAGACTGTTGCGGCGGAGCGCGGGTATGAGGGTAAAGCCAGGGAAAGTAGTGCCAGTGTTTCCGTTCCGGACGGAAAACCGGTGCGCTATAGCGTCGAAGCACCAGGCTGATCAGCAGTACCAGCGCAAAAATCATCCCTGGCACGTGGGCTAATAGTACGCAGTAGCCGCAGGCTTCAGCATGATCGACCGGCATGCTGTGCGCGTGTTCCGCAATCGAGGCGTCAGTATGCATCATGGGCATCTGATGTGATGGCATCTCTTGCGTCATTTCCATCGTTAAATGGTGCATACCGCTCATCGGATCTTTTTGCAGCGCGACAGAGATCAGCGGCGCCACCACGATCAGCAGGATCGCAAACAGCACCAGCCACGCGGCGTGCCGTTGTGATGCCGGGTGATGAAAAATAGTGCTGACCACGGTCCCTCCGAATGAGGGCCATATTGTAAATGATTCTCAATGAAATAGTTAAAATGAAGATAAAAAAAGGGCTGGCCCATCAGGCCAGCCCTCTCATTCAGGATGTCGCGAAAGCGAATCTTAGTTAAGACGCTCTTTGATACGAGCAGACTTACCGGTACGCTCACGCAGGTAGTACAGTTTAGCTTTACGTACAGCACCACGACGTTTGACAGAAATGCTGTCAACTACCGGAGAGTGAGTCTGGAAGACACGCTCAACGCCTTCGCCGTTGGAAATTTTGCGAACAGTGAATGCAGAGTGCAGACCGCGGTTACGAATAGCGATAACCACGCCCTCGAATGCCTGCAGACGTTTTTTGGAACCTTCAACAACCCATACTTTCACTTCCACGGTATCACCCGGACGGAAGGAAGGTACGTCCTGCTTCATCTGTTCTTGTTCAAGTTGCTTAATAATGTTGCTCATAATTTAATCTCTTATCCTGGGTAAACTGATATTGGGGGCTTACGCCATCCCATCATGTTTATGTTGCTGTTGCGCGAGTTCCTTTTTGAACTCCGCCAGCAACCTTGCTTGCTCTTCAGTCAGAGCCAGGTTTTCCAAAAGTTCAGGTCTTCTAAGCCAGGTTCGGCCCAGCGACTGCTTCAGACGCCAGCGACGTATCTCCGCATGGTTTCCCGACAGCAATACCGGCGGTACTTCCATACCTTCTAACACTTCAGGGCGCGTATAGTGCGGGCAATCCAGCAATCCTTCAGCAAACGAATCTTCGATTGCCGAAGCTTCATGACCCAGAACCCCCGGAATAAACCGGGAAACGGAATCAATCAGCGTCATTGCCGGTAGCTCACCACCGCTGAGAACGTAATCGCCGATTGACCATTCTTCATCAATTTCGGTCTGAATTACGCGCTCATCTACGCCTTCGTAGCGACCGCACACCAAAATCAGCTTCTGATTTGTTGCCAGTTCGCTGACGCCAGCTTGATCAAGCTTGCGCCCCTGAGGTGAAAGATAAATCACCTTTGCGCCTTCACCTGCCGCGGCTTTTGCTGCATGAATCGCATCCCGCAAAGGTTGCACCATCATTAGCATCCCCGGTCCGCCGCCGTAAGGACGATCGTCCACGGTACGGTGCCGGTCATGAGCGAAATCTCGAGGACTCCAGCTCTGGATGCTCAGCAGGCCATTTTTTACTGCCCGGCCAGTTACCCCGTAATCGGTAATTGCGCGGAACATTTCTGGAAACAGGCTAACGATACCTATAAACACAAGCCAATCCCCATAGTGCCGTTTTTTACCGTTTATTCGGAGAATTTAAAAACCAGGATCCCAATCTACTTCGATAGTACGAGTAGCGAGATCGACTTTCTTGATAACCTGCCCATCGAGGAACGGAACCAGCCGCTCCTTGATACCAAATGCATCTTTCAGGTTTGCCTTGATGACGAGAACGTCATTAGACCCGGTTTCCATCATGTCGATGACTTTACCGAGGCTATAGCCTTCAGTGGTCACTACCTGGCAGCCCATCAGGTCTTTCCAGTAATAGTCACCCTCTTCAAGCGCAGGCAGCTGCGATGAATCCACAACAATTTCGCAATTAGTCAATAGATTCGCTGCATCGCGATCGTCAATGCCTTTCAGCTTAATGACGATATCCTGATTGTGGTGGCGCCAGCTTTCCAGCTCAACAACCTGCCACTGACCCGCCTTCTGGATAAACCAGGGCTGATAGTCAAAAATGCTTTCGGCGTCTTCGGTGGAGGAAAACACTCTGAGCCAACCACGGATACCGTAGGAAGAACCCATTTTGCCCAATACAATCGGATCAACAGGTGCTTGTGCGGTGTGTTGCTTGCTCATCATGACCACCGTGACAGATTAAGCTGCTTTGTTAGCGGCTTTGATCAGCGCAGCTACGCGATCGGAAACAGTCGCGCCCTGGCCAACCCAGTGAGCGATACGATCCAGATCCAGACGAGTTCCTTCTTCGGTCGCAGAAGCGATCGGGTTGAAGAAACCAACGCGCTCGATGAAGCGACCGTTGCGTGCATTACGGCTGTCGGTAACAACAACCTGGTAGAACGGACGCTTTTTCGCGCCGTGACGTGCTAAACGAATAGTAACCATAACATCCTCTTGTGTGAATAAAACACCGGGCCCCATCGAGGAACGGAGCCCGGTGTCATATTAAAAGCCCGAAAATTTTACTGATTTCTGGGGAAATTGCAATCAGCAGTTATAAACTCTGCTGTGGAAGGGCACCGCAGATACCCTAAATTGGGTACCTGCGAGTAATTCATAGCCAGAGCGCGCCAACAATGGGACAGGAAAGAAGGGCGCGCCGGCAGCAATAGCCACAATACTATCGGCCTCCGGGGAAACCTGGCGGCATCATACCTTTCATTCCACGCATCATCTTCATCATGCCGCCTTTCGACTTCATCTTCTTCATCATGCGCTGCATATCGTCAAACTGCTTGAGCAGACGGTTCACATCCTGCACCTGCATTCCGCAGCCTGCGGCGATACGGCGCTTACGCGAACCTTTAATAATTTCCGGTTTAGCGCGCTCTTTCAGCGTCATCGAGTTGATGATGGCTTCCATACGCACCAGCACTTTGTCGTCCATTTGCGATTTAACGTTGTCCGGTATCTGCCCCATGCCCGGCAGCTTGCCCATCAGGCTGGCCATACCGCCCATGTTTTTCATCTGACGCAGCTGTTCAAGGAAATCGGTCAAGTCAAAACCATCGCCTTTTTTCAGCTTAGAGGCCAGCTTTTCAGCCTGCGCGCGGTCGACCTTACTTTCGATATCTTCGATCAGGGACAGGACATCGCCCATGCCGAGAATACGGGAAGCGATACGATCCGGATGGAACGGCTCCAGCGCTTCGGTTTTTTCGCCCACCCCGAGGAATTTAATCGGCTTGCCGGTGATATGACGAATCGACAGCGCCGCGCCGCCGCGGGCGTCGCCGTCCACTTTGGTCAATACAACACCGGTTAACGGTAGCGCTTCGTTAAACGCTTTCGCGGTATTCGCCGCATCCTGGCCGGTCATCGCATCGACAACGAACAGGGTTTCTACCGGGTTAAGCGTTGCATGGACCTGCTTAATCTCGTCCATCATCGCTTCATCAACGTGCAGACGACCAGCGGTATCCACCAGCAGCACGTCGTAGAATTTGAGCTTCGCTTCTTTCAGCGCGGCATTAACGATATCAACCGGTTTCTGGCCAACGTCAGACGGAAAGAAATCGACGCTAACCTGCTCTGCCAGCGTTTCCAGCTGTTTGATCGCCGCGGGACGATAAACGTCAGCGGAAACCACCAGGACTTTCTTCTTGTGCTTTTCACGCAAGAATTTACCCAGCTTAGCGACGCTGGTCGTTTTACCCGCCCCCTGCAAACCGGCCATCAGAACTACGGCAGGCGGCTGCGCGGCTAAATCGAGCGCCTGGTTCTCTTCGCCCATCGCGGCAACCAGTTCGTTGCGCACGATTTTGACGAACTCCTGCCCCGGGGTCAGGCTTTTATTAACTTCATGACCAACTGCGCTCTCTTTTACACGGTTGATGAAGTCGCGAACCACAGGCAGAGCAACGTCCGCCTCCAGCAGCGCCATGCGCACTTCGCGCAGAGTATCTTTAATATTGTCTTCAGTAAGGCGTCCGCGGCCGCTAATGTTGCGCAGCGTACGCGACAAACGATCGGTTAAATTATCAAACATTGTCTCTCGCCTGAGGTGGAAACGGTCGGTCGCCGCAGCGACACAAAAACGGAATGGGCGCAGTATAACACGACATAAACGCGAATGTGCTGCAACGGTTGGAGCCAGACTCGCGTGACGTTATACTGCTTCTCTCTACTATTTAGTCAACAGTCGACGCGCATATGCCTGTTTTTGCTCTACTCGCCCTTGTCGCCTACTCCATCAGCCTCGCGCTGATCGTCCCTGGTCTGTTACAAAAAAACAGCAGCTGGCGGCGGATGGCGATTCTTTCCGCAACTATTGCGTTGATTTGTCACGCCTTTGCGCTGGAGTCACGCATTTTTCCCGGCGGCGAAAGCGGGCAAAACCTCAGCTTATTAAACGTGGGATCGCTGGTTAGCCTGATGATCTGTACGGTGATGACCATCGTCGCATCGCGCAATCGCGGCTGGCTGCTGCTGCCCATTGTCTACACCTTCGCCCTGATCAACCTCGCGTTCGCCACCTTTATGCCGAACGAGTACATCACGCATCTGGAAACCACGCCGGGGATGTTGGTCCACATCGGCCTGTCGCTCTTTTCTTATGCTACGCTGATTATCGCCGCGCTCTACGCTCTGCAGCTGGCGTGGATTGACTATCAGTTAAAGAACAAACGATTGACCTTCAGTAGCGAAATGCCGCCGCTGATGAGCATCGAACGTAAAATGTTTCATATCACCCAGATAGGCGTGGTGCTGTTAACCCTGACGCTGTGTACCGGGCTGTTTTACATGCATAACCTGTTTAGTGCGGAAAACATTGATAAAGCCGTACTCTCTATCGTGGCGTGGTTCGTTTATATCGTCCTGCTTTGGGGCCACTATCATGAAGGGTGGCGCGGACGCCGGGTCGTCTGGTTTAACGTGACTGGCGCAGGCCTGCTGACGCTGGCCTACTTTGGTAGCCGCGTATTGCAACAGTTCATGAGCTAAGTCTTTAAGGAATCCCTAGTGGAACATATCTCCACCACCACGCTGATCGTAACGCTGATCATCATGGTGGTTATCTCCGCCTATTTCTCCGGTTCTGAAACCGGCATGATGACGCTAAATCGCTATCGCCTGCGTCATATGGCCAAACAGGGTAATCGTCAGGCAAAACGCGTTGAAAAGCTGCTGCGCAAACCTGACCGTCTGATTAGCCTGGTCCTCATTGGCAATAATCTGGTTAATATTCTCGCTTCGGCGCTCGGCACCATCGTGGGTATGCGCCTGTACGGCGATGCAGGCGTTGCCATTGCCACCGGGGTTCTGACGTTCGTGGTGCTGGTATTTGCGGAAGTGCTGCCCAAAACCATTGCGGCGCTCTACCCGGAAAAGGTCGCCTATCCCAGCAGCCTTCTGCTCGCGCCGCTGCAAATACTGATGATGCCGCTGGTGTGGTTGCTCAACACCATCACCCGCATTCTGATGCGCATCATGGGCATTAAAACCGATATCGTCATTAGCGGGGCGCTCAGCAAAGATGAACTGCGTACTATCGTTAATGAATCACGCTCGCAAATCTCCCGCCGCAATCAGGACATGCTGCTGTCGGTTCTGGATCTCGAGAAAGTTAGCGTGGACGACATCATGGTCCCGCGCAATGATATCGTCGGTATTAATATTAACGACGACTGGAAGTCCATTGTCCGCCAACTGACCCACTCTCCCCACGGCCGCATCGTGCTGTACCGCGACACCCTTGACGATGCCATCAGCATGCTGCGGGTACGCGAAGCTTATCGCCTGATGACGGAGAAAAAAGAGTTCACAAAAGAGGTAATGCTGCGCGCCGCCGACGAAATTTACTTCGTGCCGGAAGGGACGCCGCTCAGCACCCAACTGGTAAAATTCCAGCGCAACAAAAAGAAAGTGGGCCTGGTGGTGGATGAATATGGGGATATTCAGGGCCTGGTCACGGTTGAGGATATCCTCGAAGAGATCGTCGGCGATTTTACGACCTCCATGTCGCCTACGCTTGCAGAAGAGGTAACGCCGCTTAACGATGGTTCAGTGATTATCGACGGTACCGCCAACGTACGTGAAATCAATAAAGCATTTAACTGGCATCTGCCGGAAGATGAAGCGCGAACCATTAACGGTATCATTCTGGAAGCTCTCGAAGAGATCCCTGCCCCCGGCACCCGCGTGCGCATTGAACAGTATGATATCGATATTCTTGATGTTCAGGAGAATATGATTAAACAGGTGAAGGTTATGCCCGTAAAACCCATTCGTGAAAGCGTGGCGGAGTCATAGCATACCTGGCACGGTGCAGGTCTGAATAGAAAAACGGCTACCTCATGGTAGCCGTTTCGCTTATTTACTTCGCTTTCGCTACGGTTACCATCGCCGCGCGAATAGTACGGCCATTCAAGGTGTAGCCCTTTTGCATAATGCCCAGAACGTTACCTGCCGGTACGTCCTCGGACTCAACCATCGCAATGGCCTGATGCACGTTCGGATCCAGCGGCACGTTAGTATCGCCAATGACTTCCACGCCAAACTTACGAACCACGTCCAGCATCGACTTCAGCGTCAGTTCGATACCTTCAACCATCGGCGCCATATCCGGGTTGGCTTTATCAGCCACTTCCAGGGCGCGGTCCAGGCTGTCGATGACCGGCAACAGTTCGTTGACGAACTTCTCAAGCGCAAACTTATGCGCTTTTTCGATATCCTGCTCGGTACGACGGCGCAGGTTATCTTCATCGGCTTTCGCACGCAGCAATACTTCACGTTCGCGCTTCTGGGCTTCAACGAGCTGAGCTTCCAGATTCGCAATTTTTTCATCGCGCGGATCCACCTGCTCAGCCGAAACCTCAGGCTCTACCGCCTCAACGTCATCGTGCTGCTCCGTGATAATTTCTTCCGGGGCTTGCCCCTCAGGCGTTTTCTGTTCTTTACTACTCATGAATTTCTCCGCGTTTTTTTTCGCATTCATCTCGCTAACTTCGCTTATTATGGGGATCAGTTTCCGGGTTTCAAGGGAACGCAGCCAGATTGTCACTATTCATTTAACTCAAGGACATCCAGATCATGAAGAATCACTTCAAGTGTATAGGCATTGTGGGACACCCTCGTCACCCAACCGCGCTGACCACACATGAAATGCTCTGGCGCTGGCTGTCCAGCAAAGGTTATGAAGTTCTGGTTGAGCAGCAAATCGCTCATGAATTACAGCTCAGCAATGTGAAGACCGGGACGCTGGCGGAAATTGGCCAGCAGGCAGACCTGGCCGTCGTGGTTGGCGGCGATGGTAATATGCTCGGCGCGGCGCGGACGCTGGCGCGCTACGATATTAACGTTATTGGCATTAACCGCGGAAATCTCGGCTTTCTGACCGACCTCGATCCGGACAACGCGCTACAGCAGCTCGCTGATGTGCTCGAAGGCCACTATATCGCCGAAAAACGCTTCCTTCTGGAAGCTCAGGTCTGTCAGCAGGATTGCCAGAAGCGTATCAGCACGGCGATTAACGAAGTCGTCCTGCACCCCGGTAAAGTAGCGCATATGATTGAGTTTGAAGTCTATATTGACGAGGTGTTTGCTTTCTCTCAGCGCTCAGATGGGCTCATCATCTCCACGCCTACCGGCTCCACGGCCTATTCCCTCTCCGCCGGCGGGCCGATCCTTACCCCTTCGCTGGATGCTATCACCCTGGTGCCTATGTTCCCGCATACGCTTTCGGCCCGGCCGCTGGTGATCAACGGTGACAGTACTATTCGCCTGCGTTTTTCGCAGCGCTGCAGCGACCTCGAAATTAGCTGCGATAGCCAGATAGCGCTGCCCATTCAGGATGGAGAAGATGTGCTGATCCGCCGGTGTGATTATCACCTTAATCTCATCCATCCTAAAGATTACAGCTATTTCAATACATTAAGCACTAAGCTTGGCTGGTCGAAAAAATTGTTCTGATTTTATAGCCAGCCCCTTTACTGGATAAAAAACCCGATTATACTGTACGAAAACACAGTAATGGTTTTTCATACAGGAAGGCAGCTATGTTGGCACAACTCACTATCAGTAATTTTGCTATCGTTCGTGAGCTGGAAATCGATTTTCACAGCGGTATGACCGCCATTACCGGCGAGACCGGCGCCGGTAAATCGATCGCTATCGACGCGCTGGGGCTGTGCCTGGGCGGTCGGGCGGAAGCCGATATGGTGCGCAGAGGCGCCAGCCGGGCTGATTTATGCGCGCGCTTCTCCCTGAAAGACACGCCGGCCGCACAACGCTGGCTGGAACAAAACCAGCTGGAAAGCGGGCGTGAGTGTTTACTTCGCCGCGTTATCAGCGCAGACGGCCGCTCTCGCGGCTTTATTAACGGTACGGCGGTGCCTTTATCCCAGCTCCGCGAACTGGGACAGCTTCTTATCCAGATCCATGGCCAGCATGCGCACCAACTGCTGACTAAGCCCGAACATCAGAAGACCTTACTTGATGGCTATACCGGTGAGTATGCGCTTACTCAGCTAATGGCTGAACGCTATCGTCAGTGGCACAAAAGCTGCCGCGATCTGGCGCAGCATCAGCAGCAAAGCCAGGAGCGCGCCGCGCGTGCGGATCTGGTGCAGTATCAACTAAAAGAGCTCAACGAGTTTAATCCGCAGCCGGGCGAATTCGAGCAAATTGATGAAGAGTACAAACGTCTGGCCAACAGCGGTCAATTGCTGTCGACCTGTCAGCATGCGCTGTCGGTGATGGCAGACGGCGAAGAATCCAATCTGCAAAGCCAGCTCTATGCCGCAAAGCAGCTGGTGAGCGAGCTGGTTGGTATGGACAGTAAACTCTCCGGAGTGCTGGATATGCTTGAAGAAGCATCTATTCAGCTTAGCGAAGCCACGGACGAGCTGCGTCATTATCACGATCGCCTCGATCTCGATCCGAATCGTCTGTTCGAACTGGAACAACGTATCTCCCGACAGATTGCCCTGGCGCGCAAGCATCAAATTACGCCCGAGGAGCTTCCAGAATTTTACCAGTCACTGCTGGAAGAGCAGCGTCTGCTGGATGATAGCGCCGGTTCCCTGGAATCCCTCAGTCAGATGGTCGTGGAGCATCATCAGTTAGCCCTTGAGACGGCGAAGCAGCTACATGCCCTGCGTCAGAATAGCGCTGATGAGCTGACTCGGTTAATTACGGAGAGTATGCACTCACTTTCAATGCCACACGGTGTATTCTCCATTGATGTCGCGTTTGATGAGCGTCATCTCACCGCTGAAGGCGCAGACCATATTGAATTCCGGGTAACCACCAACCCGGGTCAGCCGCTGCAGCCAATCGCTAAAGTTGCTTCCGGAGGCGAACTCTCGCGTATTGCGCTGGCGATTCAGGTGATCACTGCGCGGAAAATGGAAACTCCGGCATTGATTTTTGATGAAGTAGATGTCGGTATCAGTGGCCCTACGGCAGCGGTGGTGGGCAAACTGCTGCGCCAGCTAGGTGAGTCAACCCAGGTGATGTGCGTTACCCACTTACCGCAGGTGGCCGGTTGCGGACATCATCATTTCTTCGTCTGCAAGGAAACAGACGGTGAAATGACCGAGACGCATATGCACCCTCTGGATAAACGCGCTCGCTTGCAGGAACTGGCCCGTCTGCTGGGCGGCAGTGAAGTCACTCGTAACACTCTGGCAAACGCGAAAGAGTTGCTTGCCGCGTAAACTTTTTGATTTTCACAGAGTCATAGTGAACAGCAAATTGCCGATAGACCTGCAGCCGAAGGTTCTCAACCGGGCAAAGGTCTATTATCATCGGCATATTACAGATGAGCCACGTACTGCTCGGGCCCAAAAAGGAATCAAATCACTATGCGCTGTAAAACGCTGACTGCTGCCGCAGCGGTTCTTCTTATGTTGACCGCAGGCTGTTCCACTCTGGAACGAGTGGTTTACCGTCCTGACATCAACCAGGGTAACTATCTGGCACCAACCGATGTAGCAAAAGTTCGTGTCGGCATGACGCAACAACAGGTTGCCTATGCCTTGGGTACGCCGATGATGTCGGATCCGTTTGGCACTAATACCTGGTTCTACGTTTTCCGTCAGCAGCCTGGGCATGAAAAAGTTACCCAGCAGACGCTTACCCTGACCTTTAACAGCAGCGGTGTGCTGACCAACATTGATAACAAACCTGCCCTGACGGCGGAGTAATAAAGCTATCAATACACAAAAAGCGCTCATTGAGCGCTTTTTTTTATATCTGCATCTTTGGTGCGAAACGGTTACTTTCCGGCGTTTTTCTCCGCCCGCTGACGACGTAGCTCTTTCGGGTCAGCAATCAACGGACGATAGATTTCCACCCGATCGCCATCATGGACGCGATCCTGAAGCTTAGCCGGGCGGCTATAAATTCCCACTTTGTTTTTCGTCAGATCGATATCGTCACGTAGCGCCAGAAGACCGCTGGCAACAATCGCCTGCTCGACCGTCGCCCCCTCCTCAAGCTTGACGCTTTGCAGATACTGTTTTTCCGGCAACGCGTAGGCCACTTCAACCACGATTTTAGCCGGCACTGTAGACCTCTTTAGCGCGCGTCGTAAATGCCTGCACCATATTCATAGCCAGTTCTTTGAAGATACGACCAAACGCCATTTCAATCAGTTTATTGGTGAATTCAAAATCGAGATGAAACTCAATTTTGCACGCTTCCGGGCTTAAGGGGATAAATTTCCAGCCGCCAATCAGCTTTTTAAACGGACCATCGACCAGACTCATTAGGATACTCTGGTTACTGGTGAGCGTATTTCGCGTTGTGAAGGTCTTACTGATACCCGCTTTGGATACGTCAACCGCCGCAGTCATTTGCGTCGGCCCAAGCTCCAGAACCCGGCTACCGGTACAGCCCGGCAGAAAATCAGGGTAGGACTTTACATCATTTACCAGTTGATACATCTGTTCAGCACTGAACGGCACCAGCGCGGTACGGCTAATCTGAGGCATAGCAGGTTCCACATATAAACACAGGGCAAATAATATCATTTATCTGCTGCTAAAAAAAACGCTGTACCGCAACTCGTGCTAAGATAGCCCATTACGCCTCGCAGGAAGATTGAGGTACGACTGTTTTAAGACGATGACTTCAGGATACTATGACTAAGAAAAAAGCCCACAAACCTGGATCAGCCACCATTGCGCTGAATAAACGCGCTCGTCATGAATACTTTATCGAAGATGAATACGAGGCGGGTCTTGCCCTGCAGGGATGGGAAGTAAAATCTCTCCGCGCAGGTAAAGCCAATATTGGCGACAGCTATGTCATTTTGAAAGATGGCGAAGCCTATCTGTTTGGCGCCAACTTCACGCCGATGGCGGTAGCGTCCACCCACTACGTATGCGACCCAACGCGTACCCGTAAGCTTCTGCTCAATCAGCGTGAACTGGATACCCTATACGGACGTATCAACCGTGAAGGTTACACCGTGGTCGCTCTTTCCCTGTACTGGAAGAATGCCTGGTGCAAAGTCAAAATCGGCGTAGCGAAAGGTAAGAAACAGCACGACAAGCGCACCGATATAAAAGATCGCGAGTGGGCAGTTGATAAAGCCCGCATTATGAAACACGCAGGTCGTTAATTGCCCTTCTCTTGAGGGTCAGCCAGCTGGCCCTCACGCTATATTGTTGTTGATGCTGATTTTTCATCCACTCTGGCGCCATAATCCTCAAAACGAGGGCTGGTCAGCGCATTCATAAATCTGTTATACTCAACGTACACATTGGGGCTGATTCTGGATTCGACGGGATTTGCGAAACCCAAGGTGCATGCCGAGGGGCGGTTGGCCTCGTAAAAAGCCGCAAAAAAATAGTCGCAAACGACGAAAACTACGCTTTAGCAGCTTAATAACCTGCTCTGAGCCCTCTCTCCCTAGCTTCCGCTCTTAAGACGGGGATCAAAGAGAGGTCAAACCCAAAAGAGATCGCGTGGAGGCCCTGCCTGGGGTTGAAGCGTTAAATCTAATCAGGCTAGTCTGGTAGTGGCGTGTCCGTCCGCAGGTGCCAGGCGAATGTAAAGACAGACTAAGCATGTAGTACCGAGGATGTAGGAATTTCGGACGCGGGTTCAACTCCCGCCAGCTCCACCAAAATTCTCCATCGGTGATTACCAGAGTCATCCGATGAAGTCCTAAGAGCCCGCACGGCGCAAGCCCTGCGGGCTTTTTTGTGCCCTCAATTTGTCCCGCGAAGTCCGAAGAGAACTAATTAAATCCGAACCTTTTAGGCACCTTGCTAGGCACCTCATAAAGCTATATTGTTTTTGAGGTGCCTAAAACTATGGAAATCTGGCAATGGCAAGACAAACCAAACCTCTCTCCGTTAAGGAAATCGAATCTGCCAAACCCAAGGAAGCGGACTATGTGCTCTATGATGGCGATGGCCTTGAGCTACTGATCAAATCCAGCGGGAGTAAAATCTGGCAATTTCGCTACATTCGCCCCGTGACCAAGAAGCGAGCGAAAAAGAGCATTGGCCACTACCCGTCAGTTACGCTTGCCGATGCTCGAAGCTATCGGGCAGAATCCCGTTCTCTCCTTGTGAAACAAATCGATCCCCAGGAACATCAGCAAGAACAACTGCGTAGTTTGCTTGAAGCCAAAACTAATACTTTCCAGCTAGTGGCAGAACGTTGGTGGAATGTGAAGAAAGCCAGTGTTACCGAGGACTATGCAGAGGACATATGGCGCTCTCTTGAAAGAGATGTATTTCCAGCGATTGGTGACGTCAGCGTTACAGATATCAAAGCTCATATGCTGGTTCAGGCCGTGCAACCGGTACAGGCCAGAGGTGCACTGGAAACTGTTCGTCGCCTTTGCCAACGCATCAATGAGGTCATGATCTATGCCCAAAACACGGGCCTGATTGATGCTGTTCCCAGTGTCAATATTGGCAAGGCATTCGAGAAGCCGCAGAAGAAAAACATGCCCAGTATTCGTCCGGATCAGCTGCCTCAGTTAATGCAGACGATGCGAACGGCCAGCATTAGCCTTTCCACACGCTGCCTGTTCATGTGGCAACTTCTTACCATAACCCGCCCTGCCGAAGCGGCTGAGGCTCGTTGGGAAGAGATAGACACGGAGGCACGAGAATGGAAGATTCCTGCATCACGCATGAAAATGAACCGCGACCACACTGTTCCATTGTCAGATGAAGCAATCGCGATACTGGAGATGATGAAGCCGTTAAGTGGTAATCGAGAATTTATCTTTCCCAGTCGCATTAAGCCTACCCAGCCGATGAACAGCCAGACAGTGAATGCTGCACTCAAGCGTGCTGGCTTAGGAGGCATACTCGTATCACATGGTTTACGTTCTATCGCTAGTACGGCACTCAATGAGGAAGGATTTCTGCCTGATGTCATTGAAGCAGCACTGGCTCATGTTGACAAAAATGAGGTACGTCGCGCTTATAACCGCAGTGATTACCTTGAGCAACGGCGACCGATGATGCAATGGTGGGCTGATTTTGTTATGGCTGCTGATCGCGGAAGTATGATTGTGGGAGGTATGAGGGGAGAGCGTTTAACGGGATGACGGATAATTAATGACAGTTCCCACTTTAGTAGTGGGCCAGATGAGAATTTATATTTCAAGCGAAAGCTAATAGTTTTAGAAATCAAGCTAATTAGCATAATATCTCTTAATTGAAGGGATATGGAGCCGCAGAAATAAATGAAGACACGGCAGTATGCGCAAAAATCAATCTTCGATCTGGAAGCAATCTTCGAGCAGTCCAGCAACAATGCTAGCGAACTTGAACAGTTGTTGAGCGAGCTGACCTTTCGCAACACTGCCAGGGCGCGGACGCTGACGGCTAAAATCGAGCAATCTCTATTTGCTCTTAGCGGCCACAGCGTGGTCGCCATATCGGCTTCCAGCCCATCAACACACCATCCCGATTCGGTGTCCATTCAATCTTCTCGAGTTGTGCCCCACAATTCGCCTGCTGCGGAAGAGCAACTTCAACTGAAGGCCATCCCAGACTCTGCCATACGAGAGCAATTCGACAAAGACCAAATCGACCTTGGTCCGATCCCGTCTTTTTCTCCATCAGGTAAGGCGAATGATGCGCGAGCAATACTGGCAGCATGGACAGCCCTCGAAGCACTGTCGCCTCAAGCTTATAAACGCCCAGAGGATATGGCAACCGGCGACCGCTCTAGGGTTGCTCTATTGGAGCGAGGTGTTCCATGGGGACCAAATGCCCGCAGCAAGCCCAGTTATAAGCTTTATTTCGAGGTCGTCCTCGGCTCCATCGCTCTCGACAAGGCGACGGACGAGCTGGTCAAGGTTTTTGGCGAGGATGAGGAGCGTTCACGCCCGGACGGTAAGAAAGCGGCCATCGGCTCGATCCTGATCGACAAAGAAGGCTTTGTGCTTGAGGACAAAGGCGTTGCCGTGTCCAGTTTTGCCTGGGCACTCAAGCCGGCTCTCGATCTGAAGCTTGGGAGTTTAGGGAATTGGCCGAATGTTGAGCCGCGCATTATCGATCATCTGGTTCGAATGGTTCGCCACCACAACAAAGATGGAGAACCCATACCGATCGATCTGAATGTTGTTCATAACGCTTATAAATGGCTTGTATCGCAGTTCAGTGTACCCGAGCATTTGGTTGAGCCACCCACATTCGCGATTAAGGTGTTTCATCATTTCAAGGCTAAGGCGCCGCCTGAACCTTCGTTACTGAATTCCTTCTATCTTGAAGATCTCGGTGAAGCAACCAAATTGCTCGAGACGGGCAAAGCCGGAACCGGTTTGCGCCGCTACATGGGAATTGGAAGACCTGACCAGAAAATCGACGTGCTATCGCCCATTTCCGCAGTTGAGCCGTTCGTCGCACCGTCGCTCATGCCGCAGGCTCGTTGGCCTTCGAAAGGTGGCCATCCACTGGTGCTGCTTCAACAGGCTGCCGTGAATGCGGCGCGTGCTGAGCTGAATGATGCTCCAGGTATCATCGGCGTCAATGGGCCTCCGGGAACCGGAAAGACCACTCTTCTCCGGGATATCGTCGTTGGATGCATTCTCGATCGGGCCACGGCGATGTCCGGCTTCAACAAACCGCAGGATGCCTTTTCCACAACTGGCGAGAAGCTGGCATTCGGTTCCAATGCATTCCTGCACTTCTACAAGTTACATGCATCCTTGAAGGGCCATGAGATCGTCGTAGCCTCCTCCAATAACAAAGCAGTCGAAAACGTCAGTAAAGAGCTTCCTCTCAAGGTAGCCAATGGTCGCCATGAACAGATCGCCTACTTCCGGTCCATCAGCGACCTGATTGCGAATCCCAAACGCGCCGGCTATTTCGAAGCCGAGGCCGAGGGGGACATCCCCTCCGACACTGTCGAAACCTGGGGTTTGATCGCCGCAGCTCTCGGCAAGAGCAGCAACCGAGGCGCGTTTCAGCAAGGTTTCTGGTGGAATGAAGACGGTGGTTTCCTTACCTACCTGAAAGCAGCTCGCGGCATAAATGTCATGCGTGAGATCAAGGACGAGCGAACTGGCGAAACCATCGATCGCGTGATGCCCAGCGTGGTTGTCAATGAGCGGCCCAGCACCAACGAAGCGGATGCTGCTGCGGCCTGGCAGAAAGCGCGAACCGCCTTTCTTAAACTTAAGGAGACGGTAGACGCCGAAATCGCCAGCATCGAAGAGATGCGACGGGATATCCAGGCGCTCAAGGGAGCGATCACCGAACTTCAAAGAGCTGAACAGCGTCGACCGAGTCTGAATGAAGCCGTCGAAGAGGCACACAAGACTGCTGAATCCTGCCAACGAGAGCATGAGAAGGCAAAATCGCAGATCGAGCAGGACAAGATCATGCTCGACAGCCATCTTGCTTGCCGTCCAGGTTTCTTCTCCCGTTTGTTTGCGACTGCGGCCTGGAAGTCGTGGAGATCGACACTGCAGAAGCTCTCGGCGACCTTGCAGCAATCAGTCATACGGGCGCAGGGGACGGACGGTGCCCTAGAGCTTGCAAGGGCTGAGTGGAGCAATACTGAGTCCCAGTTACAGCAACTCGACCAGGAAATTTCCAGCAAATGTCAGGCTGTCTCGAAATTGAAGGCAACCGAGGCACAGGCACGAAACCGTATGGGAGACAGGGTCGTTGATGAGAGGTTCTTCGAGCGCGAGCACGAGGCTATCCACCTCACTGCACCCTGGCTTCCCGATGAGGTTCATCGCCTGCGGGAGGATCTTTTCGCCGCTGCCCTGACTGTGCATAAAACGTTCATTGATGCTTCGGCCAGCCGCTTGCAACACAATCTTGGGTTATTGATGTCAGGCATGGTAGCTGGTGCCTTCCAGTCTTCCGCTCACCGTGAACTTCTCCCCGACCTTTGGTCAAGCCTTTTCGTGGTTGTGCCGACCGTGTCCACGACATTCGCCTCTGTTCGGACGATGTTCGGGGATCTGCCACCAGAGAGCATTGGTTGGCTTCTGGTAGATGAAGCGGGCCAAGCCGTTCCTCAGGCAGCAGTTGGAGCTATCATGCGGGCAAAGCGCTCCATCGTGGTAGGTGACCCGTTGCAAATCCCACCTGTAGTTTCACTTCCTGAAAAGCTGAACGCCGAAATCTGCAAGTTCTTTGACATTGACCAAGTCGAATGGTCTGCCCCCGCAGCATCTACGCAGACCCTTGCTGATCAGGCATCGCGCTTCAAATCCACCTTCGTCATGGACGTAGGTGATCGAGAAGTCGGGCTGCCATTGCTCGTTCACAGGCGTTGCCAGAACCCAATGTTTGATGTTTCTAACTCCATCGCCTATGCCGGGCAGATGGTCCATGCTGTCGGGCCTAAAAAACCCGGATCTATCGGCTCGGCTTTGGGGAGATCTCACTGGGTGGATATCAATGGCGATGCTGAGACGAAGTGGTGTCCCGACGAGGGCGAAGCGGTTGTGCGAATGCTCAAAGAGCTGGCAGCATCGGGCATTACAAATCCGGACGTATTTATCATCACACCATTCAAGATCGTAGAGCAGAACATGCGTCGGCGTCTCGACAGTGAAACTGATCTGCTGCGAACGTTCGGCGTAAAGCTGGATGAATGGTGCCGTGATCGTGTAGGCACAATCCACACGTTCCAGGGCCGAGAGGCGGACACGGTAATCCTGTTGCTGGGTGCGCCGAAAGCGAGTCAGCAAAGGGCACGTCAGTGGGCGGCAAGCCCACCAAACATAATCAATGTAGCCGTCTCACGCGCCAAGCAAAACCTGTATGTGGTCGGCTCGGCTGCTGCATGGGCAGGGGCGGGAACTAGCCTTCAGGTCCTGCATCGGCAATTGGCGAAATCAGCCTAACAATCTCCGAGGTGGCCCTCATTATTGAGGGCTCATCGCGACTCATTTTTGGCTAACTTCAGTAATGGGCTGGCCGCTATGTGTTAAAATCTGACATTGCTCACATAATAGTCAAGCAGTCACTTTTCACCGCCCATCCAAGCTTGATTATTCTTACCGCTCCCCTTATATCCACACTGAGGAATAACCTCTGACATGGCTAAGGAGTATGATTATGGGGCTTAAACCTGGTCCAAAACCAATCGCAAAATCAACAGGAAAACCCGATCAACGCAGACGTGATAATAAGGATACACCCGGCAATACCCCAGGACTGAAACCAAGCAAATCAACTGGGAAGTAATCGTTTAAGGGTATGGAGAATTCATCTATACCCTTATCTCATCAAATCAGTCTGCTTTAGCCCGTTTAGTGCCAGGAACGGACATTCGCAATTTATTTAAATGAACCGCACAGCAAAATTCTTTTACCAGAAAATTCATCCCTTACAAGAGTCATGACTGATAAGACGCTCGCGACAAACATCCAGAATTTCGTCAGCAAGAGCGGAATTATCTGGACAGGCACGAGACAACACCAGGGCGCCAACAAGATGCGCGATGGTATTTATCAAGTCAGCGCGCGTGCCATTTTCGGTTCCTAAAACTTCCAGTTGCCGCTCAATTCCGGCCGCAAACGTCTCTTTTATTGATTCAGATTGACGAGCTGCATCAGTACCCAGAGCCGACATCACGCAGCCTTTTCCCATGTCATCACGATGTTGTCGGGAGAGATAATATTCAATAAATTTTTCCCGATTAACACCCTCAGTTTTTTCTGCGGATCGCGTAAAGCCGCAGTTCATGGCCTCAGACAGTAAATCTGCCTTGGAACCAAAATGCTTGTAAAAGCCACCGTGAGTTAACCCTGCCTCAGACATCAGTTCCGATATCCCGATACCATCGTAACCACGCTCACGAAAAAGTTCTGAGGCCGTTTCAACAACTCGCATCCTGTTCTCGCGAACCTGCTCTTTTGACACTTTCACGTTTCTACCCTCTTCAAATAGAGCCTGATTATACATTGATGATGATCATAATCAAACTGGTTGACTTTTTAGATTATGATCACCATCATTAAATCAGTACCTCAACCAATCATTTACAGGCGGATAAACATGACGAACCAGGCATTATTTCAACCTTATGATCTTGGCCTCATAACACTTGCCAACCACATCGTGATGGCCCCTCTAACGCGTAACCGGGCTGGTGCTGGGCTGGTACCGGGCGAACTGGCAGCGACTTACTACGCCCAGCGAGCTTCAGCAGGATTATTGATTACCGAAGCCACGCAGATTTCGCCACAAGCGCAGGGATATCAGGATACACCGGGGATCTATACGCAAGCTCAAATAGAGGGTTGGCGCAAAGTGACTGACGCAGTCCATGCCAAAGGTGGGCGTATATTTGTACAGCTCTGGCACGTAGGGCGAATTTCGCATGTCGATTTACAGCCTGGTGGCGCTGCACCAGTCGCACCGTCCGCTATCCGCGCTGAGACGAAAACCTTTGTGAACAACGGTTTTGCTGATGTTTCTGAACCACGTGCGCTGGAAGTGGAGGAAATAAAGGGGATCATCGATGATTTCAGAAAGGCAGCTGCAAATGCCATTGTCGCCGGGTTTGACGGAGTCGAAATCCATGGTGCGAATGGTTATCTGCTGGAACAGTTCCTTAAAGATGGTGCTAATCAGCGTACCGATGAATACGGCGGCTCTGTCGAGAATCGTGCTCGCCTGCTGTTAGAAGTCACTGCTGCCGTAAAAGATGAGATTGGCGCGGAACGCACCGGCGTGCGCATTTCGCCGGTATCTCCTGCTAATGCAATTTCTTGCAGTGATCCGCAACCTCAATATGACTACCTCGCTGAGCAACTCAATGCATTAGGCATCGTGTATCTCCACGTGGTTGAAGGTGCTACGGGCGGCCCGCGCGATGTATCACCGTTCGACTACGACTCACTACGTCGACGCTTTAACAACACCTGGATCGGTAACAATGGCTATGACCTGGCGCTGGCGACCACTCAGCTTGAGCAAGGCAAGGCCGATCTGTTTGCCTTCGGTCGTCCGTTCATCTCCAACCCGGATTTGGTTGAAAGACTGAAGACGGGTGCGCCGCTGGCCTCACTTAATCCTGAAACGCTTTATGGCGGTGGTGCACAAGGGTACACCGATTATCCGTCGCTTACCGGAACCAGCAAGTAGATCTGTGAATATCACGGTTCGACCTGAATCGCACATTGCGGAATCAGTTTACACATTAATAAAGAAGAGCAACTTATGACTAACGCTTCAGTTCTCATTACGGGTGCATCCACAGGTATTGGTGCTGTTTACGCTGAACGATTTGCCCGTCGGGGACATGACCTGGTACTGGTCGCCCGCGACAAAGCAAAGTTAGAGATACTGGCCGATCGTCTGCGACGGGAAAATGGCATTTCTGTTGATGTTCTTCCAGCCGACCTCACGCAAGCGGTCGATTTAGCGACTATCGAAGCGCGTCTGCGTGAAGACGAGCAGATCGGTATTCTTATCAATAACGCAGGTATCGCGCAGTACAGGAGTTTTACAGAGCAGACGCCTGAATCGATAGAACGCCTAATCGCGCTTAATGTCACGGCACTGACGAGACTGGCAAATGCAGTAGCACCACGCTTTGTAAAAGCGGGCGAAGGTTCTATCGTCAATATCAGTTCCATAGTTGGGCTCGCTCCGGAATTTGCAATGACGGTTTACGGTGCAACCAAAGCCTTTGTGCTTTTCCTGTCTCAGGGAATGAGTCTGGAGCTGTCATCTAAGGGTATTTATATCCAGGCGGTACTGCCTGCCGGGACGTACACGGAAATTTGGGATCGCGCGGGTATCGACATCAGTAACTTTGCCAAAATGATGGAAGTAGGTGAGTTAGTCGATGCAGCCCTGGTGGGTTTTGATCGTCGCGAACTCGTCACCATCCCGCCTTTACAGAATGCTGCGCACTGGGAGACCCTCGATGCTTCCCGCCAGGCTCTGCTTTCAGACATCAAACAAGATGAAGCCGCAGAGCGATATAAAACACGTTAAGTAAAGAGTTGCCCTCTGCAGAACAATCTTTTAGGTGTTTTTCAGACGGGCAAATAAAGCATAACGCCCTGATAGCAGGTTTTCTCATTCCCTATGAGAAACCTCAAACAAATCATAAAGGTCTCGTTCAGTATGACAACAAAACGTGTAGCGCTGGTTACAGGCGCTTCGTCAGGTATCGGCAAAGCGTCAGCGACTAAACTTTTAGCTGCGGGTTTTACGGTATACGGCACAAGTCGGCGTGGCGCGCTGGCGGGAACACATCCTTTTCCACTATTGACGCTGGATGTGACGGACGACGCCTCTGTTGAGGCAGCCATTGATGAGTTGCTGCGCCTGGAGGGGCGGATCGATCTTCTTGTAAATAATGCGGGTTTCGGGGTCGCGCCAGCAGCTGCAGAAGAAAGCTCTCTCGATCAGGCCAGGCTTATTTTCGACACCAATTTTCTGGGCATCGTTAGGTTAACACGTGCTGTTGTCCCTCATATGCGCCGTCGGGGCAGCGGGCGTATCATTAACATTGGTTCGATACTCGGTATCGTTCCGTTGCCGTATGTGGCTCTTTACGCTGCCAGTAAGCATGCGGTCGAAGGATACACGGGAGCACTTGATCACGAGCTGCGCACGCAGGGTATCCGGGTTTCTGTCATTGAACCTGCTTACATAAAGACCGAGTTTGAAGCCAATAATATCGAACCGGATGCCAGGCTTGAAGAGTATGACCTTATCCGGGCTAAGCTGACGAAAGTGGTGAGCAAAGCAATGGCCGAAGCGGAAAGTCCGGAAGTTGTGGCGGACGTAGTGGTTAAAGCTGCTGAGGATTTACGACCAAAAGTGCGTTATACCGCGGGAACGCTGGCGGCTAAACTGAATTTTCTTCTCAAATTCGCGCCCTCAAAAATCCTGGATGAGGTAGTGAGAAATAGTCTTCAGCTTGATGCTAGAGAATAAAAATGAAATTTTCGCGACTGGCTATCCTGGCATCAGTGTTGTTTTTCATCCTCGCTACGGTATGGATGATTTTCCCGGAACAGCTCCTCGCCTTGTGGGGGATTGAAAGCACACCAGGTACCAATGTGCTCGGCCGACGTTCTGCTGCATTCTTCGCTGGAACAGGAGCAATGTATGTTTTAGCGAGGAATGCTGAGCCTTCTCCAACCCGATATGCTCTGGCCACCGGCATTAGTACGATATCTTTCATGTTAGCCGTGTCTGGCCTGTTCGAATGGTACAAAGGACATGTTAACGGGCAAATTCTTTTTGCAGTATTTATCGAGCTGCTACTGGGAACCGCTTTTTTACTAAGCAATATTGGCATTGGCACCCGGAAAATCAACAGGATAAACAACAAATGAATACGAAGACGATGAAAGCGTTTACGTTTAAACGCTATGGTAAATCTCCGGAGTTGGGATTTGATAACATAGATTATCCTTCCATCGGTCCTGACGAAATTCTGGTTAAGGTTTACGCTGTAGGCCTCAATCCCATTGACAACATGATCCCCACCGGAATTTTCAAACCAGTTTTGCATTTTAAGCTGCCAGCAACACTAGGTAGCGACCTCTCCGGGATTGTGATTGCAACAGGAAGCCGGGTGACGCGTTTCAAGCCAGGCGACGAAATCTTCGCGAGTATTTTCGACAGAGGTACAGGCTCTCTTGCCGAATTTGCCGTTGTTCCTGAAAGTCTCGCGGCCATTAAACCTGCAAATATCGATTTTGTGCAGGCAGCTTCACTCCCGATGGTAAGCCTCACCGCCTGGCAGGCGCTCACAGAAAGAGCCTGTTTGCAGTCTGGACAGAAGGTTTTCATCCCGGCTGGTTCAGGAGGAATTGGTAGTTTTGCCATCCAGTTGGCGAAGCACCTTGGCGCAAAAGTGGGAACGACAACAAGTTTAGTCAATGTCGAATGGGTTAGTCGTCTTGGCGCAGATGAAGTGGTTGATTATAAAAAGCAGGAGTTTGAAAATGTTCTGAGTGGCTACGATATTGTTCTGGGCACTGTGAGAGGAGATACGATAGAAAAGTCCACTCACATTCTTAAGCCTGGCGGAAAGATTATTTCACTCATTGGGCCATTAGATGCTGCTTTTGCACGTGAGCGACATTTAAATATTTTTCTGCGTACTGTATTCGGCCTGATGAGCCGTAAAATCATACGTCTTGCAAAGAAGAGGAGCCAAACCTATTCATTTCTGTTCGTTCGACCTGATGGCGCACAACTCACTCAAATAAGTATGCTCGTGGAAGCGGAACACGTCCTTCCAGTGATCGATAAGGTTTTCCCCTTTGCAGAATCAAAGCATGCTCTTGACTATCTTGCTGGAGGACATGCGAAGGGCAAAGTTGTCGTTAAGATACAAGATTGAAAAGAACGGTGATTTGTATCAGCCTACTTTTGAGTAAATCGCAAGAGGCTTTTGCCTCAGGGAAGAGGTGCACAACGTCCGCTCCTCGCTCAAAGCAGACCTTATGACCTCGATTTCTGGCAGATCCGAGCCAAGAGCGAAAATTGATATCATCAATCGGCCTCAAGCTTAAGGGGAACATCTCCCCCTTTTTATGTAACCAGTTTACTGAAGATGTTCTTTCAGCCAGGTACACGCGCCTTCAATGTCATACGCTTTTTCCCCAAATCCTTTCGCAAGCAGAAACTCTGGTAAATATTCATCATATTTATCTAAGTACTTTTCTGGAACATTTACAGCAAGATCAAACGCTGAGGGCAAGCCTGACAGCAGCAGGCCTTTAAGGGCCTGTTGAACAGAAGTGATACTTGAGCCGTCAATTTCTATAACTCCAGCCAATGAATTAGCTTTAAAGCCACAACGTATGAGCAAGGCTGTAATCGTATTGACAACCTTATCTCCCATCCATGGGAGGATGTAACAGTATTGGCCGCTCGTAAGAAAATACTCATTTTGCAGGTTATAACTCTGGAAGTTACGACTGCCTTCCGCAAATAGGCTTCTGGCGGCAGAATCGGCATAATCTACTCTCTTGCTACCTATTGCTATGCGGTAATCACCTTCCCTATAGATAGCGAGCATTTCCTGACGAACGGCATCATGAACAGACATTCCCCCCCCACTAAATTGTGGTGGCTGACCGCCTTTGGTCGCCTCTACATAGATAACTTTTTTCTCTGTCTCGATCTCTGTCACTCTCCAGCGCCGCCCACCGAAGATGATGTGTTGATCTGGTAGCAGTGGGGAGTCCACAGGCACTGTTCCAAGGGTTCTGTTTCCGGTGACAATGCGGAACTCTTCTGGTGTGTTGAACACGGCATAAAACGTATAATGGTTAGTCAGTTTCTCTCCCTCTGCCCCAACAACCATTTCTCCACTAGCGAGTTGAGTGAGCAGGCCACATGCCCCCATATGTTTAAGCAGGCTTTTGAAATCGCCTATATCCACATTACGGAACGGGCCTGTTTGACATAGCTGTGACCAGAGTTGATCGGCACGAACTCCGCCCCATTGCGCGGTAATAGCAAGAATCTGGTGTAGCAGCGTGGAGTAATGCATCTGCTGGGAATCGGCAGGCTCAAACCATTGTTTAGAGATCATCAGTCTGATCATTGCCATCGACTGGACCAAATGCAGCCGTAGGTGGTCAACGATACTGCTAGTCACAGTGAGCTCATTTTCTGTAATTAGCATTCTTAGAACTGATGGGGAGTCGCGTCGCCCAGAACGTCCCATACGCTGACGCAGACTGGAAACAGTATGCGGAGGCGTAACTTGGATAACCGACTTAACCTTACCGATATCAATTCCCAACTCAAGCGTCATTGTACAAACAGCTGTTGTGGGCAAATTTCCTTTCTGAAGACGAGTTTCAAGCGCTTCCCGCAATTCCTTGGCAAGGGAACCATGGTGGGGAAAGAATTCATTGGGAACAATATGTTCCTCACACATGTCGCTCAGCGTGGCAGCAATGCTTTCAGTCCGCTTTCGACTGTTTGCAAAGACCAAATGAGAATCGCCACGGCAAAGTCTAAAAATGTCAGCGCAAACGTCATGTTCAGCTGAACTCTGAAGTTCTTCTTCTTTTTGGAGCACTCGCTCCAGATAACCTTTGACCTGTACCTGAAGAGTGGCCTCGCTCTTACTATCTGTAACAGTTACGCAGGGTAGTCGTTTGTCCGGGCGCAAAAGTTCGGGTACTTTTTCCAGTTCCCCCAGCGTGGCACTCAACGCAACGCGGGGAATTGGATTTACCAGGCGTCCTAACACATGGTCAATTCTATTGAGCAGAGAAAGCAGCTGTACACCACGCTCTGAGCCAATGAAAGCATGAAACTCATCAATAACGATGTATGCGACTGACGAAAACGCCTGTTTGAGCCAGCCCATTGAATTTATGAGCAAAGACTCAAGTGACTCAGGTGTAATCAGTAAAATGCCAGCAGGGTTTGTCCGAGCCTTCTTCTTTTTGCTTTGTGGTACATCCCCGTGCCAAGGAGTCACTGGCATTTCTAATGCATCTCCAAGGCTCTCAAGACGACGGTACTGATCGTTAATCAATGCCTTCAACGGACTGATATAGACGATGCCAAATCCATTAGTGAGATCTGCAACTGCCGAACAGGCAGGAAGAAAGAAAGCCTCTGTTTTACCCGCTGCTGTGCCTGCACTGATTAGCACGTCTCGATCACGGGCTAAAATTGCCGGGATAGAACTCTCCTGCAAGGGCCTTAATGTAGACCACCCCTGCTTGTAAACCCACTTGCGGACGCGGGGATCGAGACTATCATAGGCACTGCTCATAATTTGAAGTTAGCCAGTCCGTCGTCGTCATCGCTTTCCTCTATAATGGCGTCATCCATTTCGCTGGGCCTGTCCTCTTCAATCGCCACACCCTCGATTAGTGTTTGCCAGTTCATCGTTCTGTTTTGTTCCAGCACGGCCAGCATGTCCAGGAAACCTTTTATGGTATTACGGGGGGTACGGAAGTAAGCGTCTCCAATGGTTTTACTACAGTGATGCAGAAATCCAGTCAGTGCCTCATCTGGAACCAGATAATTCTCTGGATCTCCGCCTGCATAAACATGAAGAAGATTTCTCAGTAAAATATACAGTTCCTCAGGGGTGAGGCTGGCAAGATGCAAAGTGGGAGACGAGTAGTCAATCACTCCTGCTTTTTGCGCGAACCGATTTTCCGCCAGACGTGATTGGAGCGCCTCATAGCTGTAAAGACCTTTGCGAGGATCGAAAAGGAACTCTGGCGTCCCCCCGAGGATAAAACCAATATTCTCGGCTGAGCCTTGCAGGCAGTCATTCAGGATCCGCAAAATCTGTTCGTAGTTCGCTGTTCTTGCTTGCGTATTATTCAGTTTAAAGAGGTTCACCATTTCGTCGAGGCTGACCAAAAGACCGGCATAGCCTGCCTGGCGGACAAAAAGGCTCATCAGCTTCAAAGAGTCATAGAATGAAGCGTCTGAGATAATAGTCCGAACGTCGAGATCGTTACGGGCATCAGTTTTAGTGGTGTACTCTCCCCGCAACCAGCGAATAGCATTGGATTTTAGTGTTTCGTTATCCTGCTCATGCCCGCGCCAGAATGCATCAATGACCTTCGCAAAGTCATATCCGCCGACCATATCTGATAGTGCTGCCAGGCGTTTATGAATAACTGATGAAACCTCGGAGCCGTTCGTGTCAGCTTCCTTCCTTGCCTCCGTAACGAATCTTTCAACAACGCTAAGTAACGCATTACCATCCGGCTTGTTTCTGGTGGACATGTTTTTCATAAGCTCAGAATAGAGATTACGAGCCTGACCTCCCGATGAGTGAATGCGTCTGTCAGGAGAAAGGTCTGCACTGATTGACACCAGCTTCTTCTCTAGCGCAATAGAGCGCACAACACTCAGAAAGAACGTTTTACCAGAACCATATTCACCGATGATAAGTCTGAAGCTTGCACCACCGTCAGCAATCCTCTCAATATCCTGGTGGAGAGCGGTGATCTCATTCACGCGGCCAACCTGGATATGCTGAATGCCTATCCTTGGCGTTACACCTGACTTAAGTGACTGAATAATAGCGTCGCGTTCTTTCACTCTTATACGTGTTACAGACATTCACTATCCCTCTAATTCTTTGGCAATTTCCAGGTCAACCCAGATATCATCATCGGCATCGTCCAGTACCGGAGCATCAACCTCCGCATAGGACCAGTCATTAATCACCTCAAGCGCACCGCCGAGCATCAAATTCAAATTTCCGCACAATTCTGTCGCCTCTTTCCGGGACCACTGTTCTTTCTCCAGCAAACTGCGATAAAGCTGGCTATGTGCGGAGTCTAGCCCCCCCGCCTCCGTTAATGAGGCTGGAGCGCTTTCTGGCTCTTCCGGTTCTTCTTCGGTGAAAATTGTGTTCAGCAATTTACGAACATCATCCGTGGCAGATTCGTGGCGGGCAAGTACATTAGCATCCAGTGTGAACCCTACTGCTGGCTGATCAGTTGGTATAGACGAGACGAGATCATGTTCAGTTGCGGAATGCTGATGGATATTGCTCGAGACAGATGAGGGATCCAGCCCCAAACTTGAATAAATCTTCTCAAGCTGTTTGATTTCGGCAGGCGCTATTGTCCTATCCGAACAGGCAACACTAACGATAACTTTACCCACAGCAGCTTTTTCCGCGGCCCCCATCAACTCAATCCTGCTTTTCATTCCTGTCATATTGGCTGGGGTATGAAGTTGCCACGTTAAATACGCATGTAGAGAGCGTTTTTCATCATCGGTGAAGCCAGTATTGTTGTTGATGGCATTCTCAAGCACTTTCTGTTCAGCTTGATCAAGAGAATCGTCAATCAAGGCGACCATCGCCCCTAATCTGAGCGTCATTACTGCTGAGATAAATTCAGAAGAAGGTGAGAAGCGTCCACCTTCGGCGGCAGGGAATAGAACAAGTGTCCCATCAACATCCGCCTTCACATGGTGATAATACGGGTCAGGTGCCAGACCGTAACCCATCTTCAGAGCAAAGGCCTGCATCAAATCGGCCTCTTTTTTATTGATCTTATTGGGGCAACTGGCATTCATATGTGCCCAAAAGTCAGCAACTGAGACTAACCCCTCCTTGACGAGGATCGCCTCATCAGCCCAGCGTTTGAATGAGCTTAATATTTTTTCTGCGCTTTCATTAACGATCTCTGAAGGGAGCAACATAATTGCAGCCGTATCATTGACTGACTTACCTTTCCTACCAAGGTAGCGACTATAAGCATCAAGTTCATCCGTACATATGTCGGCAAGAGCCATAATTTTCTGGACAGGGCTCTTCAACGCACTTGGATCAGGCAGGTCGGGAACAGGGAGTCGAACACCTCGCAAACTAGGACTTGCTGGTGTGTAATCTAACCTTAGGCGCGTTTTATTCGCCTTAACGACCATCCCTTCACCATATTTGAGGGTGTAACGCCGTTTGAAAAGCGCAGCAAACTCTTTAGCACAGCGGCGAGCCGGGGTACGCAGCGAATACTCGGTGTGGTTTATTACCCAGTTCAACGCCAGTTCAGCTGATACAGGAACTCCTTCATGTACAGTTTTTGCCAGAGCCAGCTTAAATTGCATGCTGTTGCTGAAACCTGAATTGCTATCGAGCTCAGTGGCTAAGCCCATGTTCGGGCGCAGAATAGACATGGCTTCGAGTAACTGGGCCGAATATCCACGGAATGAGCGGTTCTCAATGAATACGGCTCTTAACCGAGCGACTTCTTTGAACAGATTACGGAACTCAGCATCAGGGAATTTTGGGTCAATGGAATCTATGAGCGCTTTTCTTTCCAGGCCGTAGAGGTAGATAAAAACATAGCCGATAGGACACGATTGATCAGACCTATCGCTGGCGAGCCAACTGACATACGCACCGCGTGCTTCTGGGGAAAGAGAGGAAAACCTGGGCCAGTATCCTAATGAACTGTCCTCGTAAAGATAAGAAGTAGGTTTTATCTTACATGTGTCATCAATTAATGATGCCTCATTTCCATCGTCATAATAGCCGCCTGATTCCTGACCGGAGGGCTTCATACGTTGCCCCAAGTATATGTGGCCACCGCTAATTGCTACACCAGCTACAGTTATCATCTCACCCGGAAGTACCCATCGAGCTAGTGCACCTGCTGACTTTGAGGTGTTCCGGTAATGATTGGTTGTCACCCGAAGTTCAACACCCCGGCCACCGCTCAATGTAAAAGTTGCAAGGTTATCGTCTTCACTATCATCGTTTCGCACAACCGCCTCTTTTTTCTTGATGTCAGCGAGCCATTCTTTTGGTGGTGCCTTCACGGGGCTTGAAGCATAAGACTTTGGAGATTTACGTTTTTTCTTTCTAAAAAACAACAAGTAAATTACTAAAATCGCCGCCAAAAACCTCAATAACTCCATGATATATAACCTTAAAATCATTCTCTATTCACATTTGAAATGTGGTAGGGAATTCATGGCAAGTGGATTAATCTCAAAATAATACGTCTAAATCGCTAGGGTTAAAAGCAAATCGCAATTAAAATTAACCAATTGATTTAAATGACAAAAATCATTAAATGATTTACTTAACCAGAAGTGAATTTTTAAGGAGTAAAAAGCCTGCTGGGCCATTCGCCTAAAAATGATGTTGTACTAATGCTAGGTTAACATACGAGCAAATATACTTCGGATGCAGAACTGACCGCTGTATGATGACATTTACCTAGTCGTTGAGAATTTCGGTAACTATTGGAAAGCCGTTAGAGACTGTACATTCTCGGATTTTAAGAGTAGCTGGTTTAGTTTTGTGTAATAGCTGCGTCAAGTCAAACCTGATCTATGAGCAGATATAGCGAGGGGCCCCACGCTGATTTTTATCAACTAATTAAGCTATGAGCTGAGTTGTGCCGAAGTTAAGATATCCTCATCACCTACGTTGATGAGCTGAAGAGCACCTCTGACGCCATTAATGCAGTTTATCCGGAGAGCGGATTAAGTTCTGTATCATTCACATGGTGCGCAATAGCCTACGGCTTGTATCTTAGAAGGACTACAAAGCATTAACCCATGACCTGGGGTACCAGCGGCAGAGGCGGTTTTACACGACGAATACCATTGCCAGATTGGACAGTGTGATCCGGCATACCATTAAAAAGTTGTATCGCTATCAACCCTGTCAGTATCGCTAAAAAGATGATGATGTTCAGGGGAGCTCGTATCGTCTTATTATCAGCTCTATGCTCTTCTGCACAGCCACATCTGAGAAAAGGCAGTCACATTGAATCACGTAGCGCTCTCAAGGTACCGGACTATCGATTTTGCGACACCCCGATACGTTTTTGTACTGCCTTCGCGAACGCCGCCTTCACTCTTTTGTCTTTGACTGACCATTCAGCCAACAACTTGCTCTGGCTTGCCTCCACCATTGCCGCGTCCCGTGAGTCGTTTTTATCCTGTGCGGAAGGCCATCCATGCTCCTCAAGATAGGGCCTTAACGCTTTAATAATTGCGTTGATGGCATCGGTTTTAGTTTCCCAGCCCTCAGGTTGCGCTTCCAGGTGTTTTATCACTTCGTCTTTAACGCCATCAAAACGTGTCGCTTTGACCTTTCCGCCATAAGCAGAATTGAGTTTATGCCGTTCCTTGATTCTTTTACCTGCTGCGGATTCACTGCGTTTCAGACCGCGATCCAACAACGCGATAGCCCTCAGCATTAATTGCACCGCATGATCTGGATCAGATTCGAGAGCCGATGTTCCCTGCTCCCAGTATTGTTCAGCCTTAGACATATCGTTCCTGATCCCCTTTATCATCCATTCTGAAAGACTGAAAATTTTCAGATAACGCCGCCATTTTTTCTCTCCGTGCTCATCAGCAAGTCGCCGCGCTAAATCTTCATCCTTCGTTTGTCTCCCTGTTTGTAGCACGATAACAATTTCAGTATCTTTATTCAGCCATTGCCTGGCGATATGTTTCTGTCTGACCCCGAGATGAAAACGTAACGCTTTCCTCTTTTTACGAAATACGATGAGTAACTCATCAGGGGTAAAATCCCTGTCTAAATCAGCCATGAAGTCCCTCTTTTTGAATGACAATTTCTATACTCCAGTAAATTTCCTTGCCTGACACCTGGAACGACTCATTCTTGCCCTTAGCCAGACGCTTCCGACACCATTTTCGAAAAAAAAACATTCTGTCACCAACAAAAAATGGAAAAAAACCCTAAAAAAAACCCTATCTCGTTGTTATAAAATGCCTTTTTTGCTACAGCCACCAGGCGGGTGCCATTACCTGTTCCGGCACCATACAATTGCGTCCATATCGAAAGAACAGGGGGAATTAACAGATATGTCTGTACAAGGTATCAGGATACTGCGCATACGCGCCGTTGTTAACAAAACTGGCATCGCCCGCTCAACCATCTATGACTGGATTAACCCGAAGTCACCGCGTTACGACCCGACCTTCCCGAAACAGCGCAGGCTGGGTATGCAGTCCGTCGGCTGGCTTGAGTCAGAGCTAGATGCATGGCTGCTGGAACGCCAGCAGCCATCATAAGCGATGAGATAGTATTGGTAAAAATTAAAGGAGGATACGCAGGTTATATAACAACGTCTCTGATTTAAATATGCGCTCGCTGCGACATATTTTTGCCAGTTGCAAGGAAACAGAATGCGATTATTTATTGGGTAAGATTATTACTTTAAATAAATTTTAACGCTTGGCTATTTTATTATATTCACAACTAACCCGTTACTGAAAACAGTAACCAAGGAGAATATTACATGCAGAATTTACTGCCATACACTGTCATTCCGAAAATGCCGGAGCCTTATATTCCCGTACAAAACAGAACCCCGGAGGGTTACCCTGTCTTCGCGTTCCCGCCGGTGATGCGGGATGTCATTGATGCTCTTTATAACGAGACGGGTATCCCGGCGGAACTGATAGCGGGGGCCGTACTGGCAGCCGCTTCCCTCGCCTGTCAGGCTCATATTGAGGTGGTACCACCACACTCATCGGATCCGATGCACTGTGCACTGTATCTACTGACGCTGGCGGTCTCAGGAGAAGGTAAGACCAGTATCAGCAAAAAAGTGATGAAACCTTTTTACCGGTTCTCTGAGCAAATGAAGCAGCAGCACGACAGTCTGATGAAGACGCACCTGCGTGCTGACAATATCTGGAAAATACACCAGAAAGCACTGACCAGTAATCTGTACACTGCCATCAAAAACGGTTATGAGGGGATGGAAGAAGAACGGCTGTTAGATGAGCATGCAGAAACCCGGCAGCAGCCTCCAGCCCGTCTGGCGATGCTTTATGATGACACCACCGCAAAGGCGCTCCTGGAAGGTCTGAGCCGGTACTCTGAAGCCGGGGTGGTCTCAGATGAGGCAATTACCTTTTTTAAAGGGTATCTGAAAAACAACCTCGGTTTACTGAATAAAGCCTGGGACGGGGAGACCTATGAATACCACCGCCCGGGCGGCGAAGAGTACGATATCAATGCCTGTCTGACCCTGGCATTAATGGTTCAGCCTCCGGTCTTTGAAAATTACTGCCGCAACCACGGTGAACTCAGCAAGGGAAGTGGTTTTCTGTCACGGTTTCTTTACATCAATACCATCAGCACACTGGGTCGTCGCCGCACCAATACAGGTCACGCTCAGTCTGATGAAGCATTAAATGTATTCCACCAGAAAATTAACCAGTTGCTTGATAAGCAGAAGGTGCGTTTTTATAGTAACGACTCGCAGAAACAAACGCTCAGGTTATCTGATGATGCGACCGCTTACTGGGCAGAAAAACAGTCAGAGCTCAGCCGTAAAGCAGCCCCCGGACAACAGATGGAACATATCAGTGAAATTGCAGCCAAAGCGGGGGCGAATGCCCTCAGGGTTGCGGCCATCCTGACATATATGTATTCACCTGAGAGTTTATGTATTTCGCGGGGGGTAATCCAGGCCGCCTTCAACATTGTGGAATGGCATCTTGAAGAAGCGGAAAGGCTTTTTTTCCCTTCTTCTGAACGGAATGCATTTATGGAAGACGTTTACGAGATGTTCAGGTGGCTTAAGGAGAAATTTCTCGATGATAAGGGATATCCATTCAGGAAAAATGAGGTAAACCGGAACGGCCCGAATCGGTTGCGTGACGCCAGTAAATCACAATCTGTTCTGGAGCAGTTAATCGCACTGGGTCTGATTTGTTTTATTCGTCCGGGCCGTCATTCTGCGGTGTATATTGCCATGCCTTCCCTGGAAGATCGCCACTCATGGTGTATTCCACCGGCATTCCTGGAGAACGGACATAATCCGATTATTGCATCGCCAGAGAATGTTACTGGTAGGTATGGTTTTGAATACTTTGACTTTAACAGGCTGGAATATTAATCGGGACACCTCACTACAGAGACCCGAATGGCCAGAGCGTAAACCGGTTAAATGTCTTCGAAAAACAGCCACAGAGGCAAAAACCCCGCGCCAGTCGCGACTGGTCGCAATCCGCGCGGGGTTTTCTCAGAATACAGTGCTAAAAAACAGATAATGACGACTGGTGGAAAGCTCTGTGGATATGAACCATTAACAGCCATCAAAACATGTAATTTAACACAATGTGTTTTGCTAGTGTATTTCTTACTCATTTGAGACAAATACATTAACATTTAATTAATGTTGATCAATAAATATATTTAATGACATATAAAAATAGCATCATTATTATTAACAATAAAAGCAAAGATATTACCACATTAAATAAGAGTTTAATTATGGCCGTATGTAAAAGAAATAACTGCATGGCACAGATCGGCCATTCACCCGCCGAACGGATATTACGGCTATGCCCGGCACATTATCAGGGCAGACAGTTAAATGCAGCCAGACGAACGGAAAGAGCAGCATTAATATGCCAGTATCCTGCCTGTGGTATCAGTATATCTGAAACCCGCAATCAGTTTTATTGTTGTAAGGAACATCGGGATAAAGCCCGGAGGTTAATCGATGACGATGCTATTATAAGACTGGTTAAGCACTCTTACTGGCTCAATGTGGAAGCTATGCTAAAAAATAATTCCCTTGGACTGGGGAGTATCACCGGTCCGACGGATATTGCAGACCTCATTCGGTTATATCAGCGCAAAGCTGACCACCAGAAAACGTATAATACGCTGAACGGGCACAGAGTTGCTGATACGCCAAAAAGGTTAATCCCCTGGCTGGATCTTGAGCTATGCCACATTTACCCTAACTCTAAGGGCGGTGCAAATATCGCCAGAAACATTATCATCGCACCTGCTGCTATAAACCGGATGATGAAGGATTTTATCCCCTGCTGTCAGTCAGGAGTGCTGAGTGGCATAAAAGCAATGGAAACACCTCAACCGGTTAAATCGACCTTACTGAAAGCGTTAACGGATAAATACGGTTCAGATGCTGTACAGGAAGCATTGTACGGAGTTAAGCATCTTGCCTTTGCTGATTTAAGTCTGTCACGCAGGCTATTTGACACTGATATTTACGCATTTCCTCCACTAACCCGTCTGTTAAAAGAGGAAGCCTTACGCCTGAATTTGATGTCACTATGGGAAACGCTGGTTTGTACCGAAGTCAGCGTCTGGCTTAATGCCGGGCCTGCGAATGAATTATTTGCCGTTGCCGCGTTTCATGCGTTGCTGAACGGCGACGGCGACCGCCTGCTGGAGCAATGTTATCGTTTAGTCGATGAAATCAGGGTGAAGCACAAGCGGGGGTCTCAACAAATCTACGACGAATTTCAGCATATACTCAGCCAGTACATGGCAAAATATTTTCACATTGACACTAGCGACCACAGAGCCTGTAATCTCTTCTATAACCGCTTTTTTAGTGTTCCTCCTGTCACAGAGGACGGTGTCTGCGCCATACCGCCTCAGTGATGCATTTCCTCAGCCTGTGTTCAATAAAATCTCAGATATATATCACCCTTCTGAAGTGAAACCGGACCATCGATAAACTCGGGCGAGGTTTACGGTAAATATATTTACTGAACCACGATCAATTTTGTCGATCGGTTCGATCGAATTTCATCGTTATCCCCTTCTTTTTTGCAGCTATAAAATCCCAACGGGATGCTTATGACTGTCTGTCTTCTACTAAAAATCATGCAGATACCCTTTCCGGGTAGCGTTTTACGAAAACCAGAGGTGCACAAAAATGAACAGAAAAATGATTCACCCTTTACTACTGACCTGTGCGCTGGTACCGGCAGTGGCAATGGCCTTCGGTAATCAAACCACCTGGACCCGGGGCTGGGGCCAGGGAGTATCAGAGTTTGTTATCAATGGGGAAAGTCAATCGCAACTGTCTCTGACCTGTGAGGATTACGGCTCGCAACCGGCCACGGTCATATTCACTGACGCCAGCGGGCATCAGGTCAGTATGGATGAAGATAAAAGCCTTCAGGTCAGTATCGACGGTGGAGCCCCCATCGACATCAGCGAATCTGGCAGTCGAGTGGGCGGTAATAACCTGGCGCTGGCCTGGGCTCAGCTACGTAATGGCAAACAGGTCTCAGTAACCGGAGACGGTGTTAAGGATGCCACATTCACGCTGGCTGGGGCAGCAAAGGTATTGCCAGTATTCGGGACCCACGGCTGCGTGGGTAAAGATGCACTCTAGCCTGCATCTGAATTTAATACCTGTTGATTACGTTATTTTTAAAAGGAACAGTTTATGAAATTTAAACACATGCTGGTGCCCGCACTGTTTGCACTGTCAGCCCTGGCGCTGGCAGAGCCAACGCCATCCATCAAAGTGGAGACCAGTAATCAGGTTCACCCTGCCGGAACACGCTACGTCACGGTCGTGGTCACTGCACTGGATAACACCGTGAAAGTCGAAAATATTGACGTGAACCGGGGAAACTGTCGCATTGCCAACCAGAAATATCTGTACTCCAGTAATAAAGAAACTATTTTGCCTGCCACCCTGCGTTACGGGCAGTCCGTCAGCGTGAGTTTTTATAATAACTGCGTGGCTTCAGAAGTCGTCGTCACTACTGATAAGGGGGGATGGCGTTACACTTACCACTGAGTCCCCGCCCCTGATTAACGTTTCCCAACCTAAAAAATGCCACAAGACCAACGGGCTGCCGCTGCGCAGTCCAGAGTAAATCCTATGACCTTTCTGAAAATGCTGGTGACCGCCCTGAGCCAGGCGCTGACCTGGTGCGGCGGACATCATGCCCGGCAGTATATTGAAATCCGCTTTCGTCAGGCCGGTTACGATGACGACTGCATTGATACAGCCCGGGAAGCGGTCACGTTGCTGGTCACTGCACTTATCTCCGCCCTGATGGCGCAGATACTGAAGATTCTGGATACGCTGTAATCCCGCCCTATCCGTTCATTGAGAACAACACATCCAGCCCCTGCCTCCTCACGGAGCAGGGGCTTTTGCTTTTATGCCTTCAGATTAACCAGATGAGGAATCAACTATGCGATTAGCCAGCCGTTTTGGTCGGGTGAACCAGATTCGCCGTGACCGTCCCTTAACCCACGAAGAACTGATGCAGCATGTCCCCAGCGTCTTCGGGGAAGACAAGCACGACTCCAGAAGCGAAAAGTACACCTACATACCCACGATCACCCTGCTGGAGAACCTTAAACGCGAAGGGTTCCGGCCATTCTTTGCCTGTCAGTCACGAGTGCGCGACCAGAGCCGACGGGAACATACAAAGCATATGCTGCGCCTGCGTCGTGCCGGTCAGATAAACGGTCAGCAGGTGCCGGAAATCATCATTCTGAATTCGCACGATGGCGCGTCGAGTTTTCAGTTACTGCCGGGGATATTCCGAAGTGTCTGCACTAATTCGCTCGTCTGCGGACAGTCGTTTGGCGAGATCCGCGTGCCACACAGGGGGGATGTCGTCGGGAAGGTGATTGAGGGTGCCTATGAGGTGCTCAGCGTCTTTGACCGGGTGGAAGAGAAACGTGACGCTATGCAGTCCCTGCAACTCCCGTCACCAGCACAGCATGCACTTGCTAAAGCGGCGCTGGCCTACCGTTTTGGGGAAGAGTACCAGCCAGTGACTGAATCGCAAATCCTTGCACCTCGCCGCTGGCAGGACGAGAGCGATGACCTGTGGACTACCTACCAGCGCATTCAGGAAAACCTGCTGAAAGGCGGGCTAAGTGGCCGTACCGCGCAGGGTAAACGTACCCATACCCGCGCAGTAAACGGGATTGATGGCGACGTTAAGTTAAACCGTGCGCTCTGGGTGATGGCCGAAAACATGATGGGCCTGTTGGGCGGGTAATAACCCGCGCCCCGCCACCGAAATCAATCCCCGGCCCGAGTCTTCCATTCAACATCTCCATGCATAAGGAAAAATTAACATGACCGACATGATTAATATTAACGATAAAAATCAGCTACCTCTGCAGGCTGACGATAACGGTTCTGCACATGCTCTGACAGCCGCGCCCGTACCAGACGAACAGCGTGTGGAGTTCTGGCCGCAGCACTTTGGCAACATCCCGCAGTGGATAACCCTTGAACCGCAGGTCTTTGCTTGGATGGATCGGTTCTGCGCTGACTACAGCGGCGGTGTCTGGAATTTTTATACTCTCAGCAACGGCGGGGCCTTCATGGTTCCGGAAACGGACAACGATGTCTTCTGGTCGCTGTTCAACGCCATGAACGGCAACGCCTCAGACATGAGCGCCGAAGCTGCAGGGATTGCAGTCTGTCTTATCGCTTACAGTCATCACGCTTGCCGCACGGAATGCGACTCCATGACGGAACATTACTGGCGTCTGCGTGACTATGCGCTGAACCACGCAGAATGCAGCGCCATCATGCGCATTATCGACTGAGCATCCCGCCATGCCGTATGAACTGTCTCACCTTAATGCCCTGTGGGATACGCTGAGGAATACAACGGTCAGGGATGAGGACGGTGACCTTGTGACCGACGAACCCTTCCTGCATTTCCTGACGGGTACCCCTCTCTTCCATATCTGGTGATGGTTTGAATCCCTGCACGACGAGTTCGTCGTTGCCGAAAAACTGTACAACACATCTCCTCCCAACGCGTCAACAGACAGGAAAAGCAAATGAATATCACCACGTGTCCCCCTGACAGCGGGGGAATATCTCCCACCGCGCAGCGCACCATCAGACGCGCTCTGACCCTGCTGGAACGCCAGTTACGCGAGCCCGGCGAGGCATTTACCTCCAGCCATGCAGTTCGCGACTGGCTTCGCCTGCAGCTCGCCACACTGGAGCGTGAAGTATTCATGGTGCTCTTCCTCGATAACCAGCATCGTCTTATTGCCCATGAAACGCTCTTCACCGGCACCATCAACCATACGCAGGTACATCCCCGTGAAGTGATAAAGGCAGCACTGAAATACAACGCGGCTGCCATCGTGCTTTCACACAATCATCCGTCAGGTTATGCCGAACCCAGCCATGCCGACAGATTGCTTACTGACCATCTGAAGCAGGCACTTAAACTCGTGGATATCTGTCTGCTGGACCACCTGGTAGTGGGAGGCATGGACATCGTCTCGTTTGCCGAGCGTGGCTGGCTTTAGGGAGAGAATAACGATGAAAATCATCAGCAAACGTCAGGCAATGGCGATATACCGCCAGCATTCTGAGTCCCGGCTGTTTCGCTTCTGTACCGGGAAATATAAGTGGTCCGGCAGTATCTGCCATTACTACGGCAGGGAAGTGCAGGATATCCGGGGTGTACTGGCCGTGTTTGCTGAACGTCGACAGGACCGCAACGGTCCGTATGTGATCCTGCGCAGCGTCACCCTGAATTAACTCACCGTTAAGGAGTACTTACATGCAGAAAGCAACCCGTGTAATCAACCATAACATCGCGGAACCCTGGTGGGGCCTCAGACGCAACGTCACGCCATGTTTTGGTGCCCGGCTGGTACAGGAGGGTAACCGCCTGCATTACCTTGCTGACCGCGCCAGCACCACCGGGACATTTAATGACGCAGATTTACGCCATCTGGACCAGGCATTTCCGTTACTGATGAAGCAGATGGAGCTCATGCTGACCAGCAGCGAACTCATGCCCCGCATTCAGCGCTGCATCACGCTCCATGCAAAAGGGCTGATATGTAAGGCCGATACGCTCGGTTCCTGTGGCTATTTGTATATCGTAATTTATCCGGCGTCTGCAACAACCGCATAAACCCCGGACGCTTTTCCTTCGTCAAAAGAGTGCAAACCATGCAAATACAATCCCTGCCCCCTCAAAGGGCGGCATCGTCACGTCTGTCATCAGTCAAAATCTGGCAAAAATTACTGGAGTATCTGCTGGAGCAACACTACGGCCTTACCCTCAACGACACACCGTTTGGCAACGACAGTGTGATCCAGAAACACATTGATGCGGGAATCTCACTGTGTGACGCTGTGAATTTTATCGTGGAAAAGTACGACCTGGTGCGTACTGACCGTCACGGCTTCAGCGTGAAAGAGCAGTCTCCGTTTATCGGCAGCCTTGATATGCTCCGAGACCGGAAGGCTACCGGGCTGATGACCCGCAAGGGATATAAAACCGTTACTGACATCACAGGTGGCAGATTCAGCGGAGGGAAATAATGACGTTAGCCCTGATCGTTGACGCCAACACCGTCAGCGATCAGCCCCTCAGGTACCAGTACAAAGACTGGCGCTTTTATCAGATCTCCATTAGTTGAAAAAGATGTTCGCTCAGACAGCGCGTATGGTGGTAACACCTTAACGGAGATATCCGTCTGAGGTAGAAGAGGGTGTGGCAGGACGCCGCCAGAACATCAGGGGCCGTATCGTCTGTCAGGATGGGGCTTAATTCCGGGGCGTTCAGTAAAATGAAACATTTCTCCGGGAGCATACCGTCGACATTTCCTTTCGGAAAATAACCGCCCAGATACAGTAACACGGCCAGCAGGCGAAACTGTCGGGTGAGTACCGTTTCAGTGTCCCGGTAATGTGCGGCTATCCACAGGCATTCCCGCAGCATAAACCGTCGGGTCCGTCGGGTGAGGTCACCGCCTTTATCATACCAGTGTTCGACGATATCCCTGGCGGAGCGAATGGAGTCATCACCCGTTGTCGCAGTTTGCCACGACCGCGCCAGAAGCGTTGCGATATCCATGGATTAACGCCGCACCTGCGAAACGGCTGCGGGAGTATTGCGGACACCAGGCAGATAAATATTGCGGACCAGCTTCAGGAGGAAAAAGACATCGCTCAGGTTGCTCACGCCGGATACCAGATGGCGAAAGGCTATCCGCGCACGAAAACGCGCCCGGACCGCCAGCCGGTCATTCACCCTGCGCCGGTACAGGCCCAGAAAATGGCGGCTTTCCACCAGCGCATGCCTGACCAGCGCTCGTCTGACAGATCGGTACTGCGTCTGTGTACTGAGTGCCAGAATATCTGCAATCACGTCGCAATAGCTGAACGCGCGGATATCGTAATAATCCGGGCGGTGGGTAATTGACGCCGGGTTATTCACCCACAGGTAATCCTGTCTGTCAGAGAAATAAAATCGGCCATCTGCGGCGGCAAGCTGTATCGTCCAGAGAATGTCCTTGTGGCTTTTCCCTTCCTGGAATCGCAGGTCATGCTCGCGAATATACGCTGAACGGATTATCTGCAGCCACAGATAATGCGGCCATTCCCTCTGACTGACGCAATGGCGTATCCACTGCTGACCCGTCAGCGTCTGACCGTAAGGCTGTCTGCGGTGAACGGTATGCCGCAGATGTCCGGCGCTGTCTGTATGCCGGGCATTGAAAAGGACGACATCGGCCTGTGCTTCGCGGGCTGTGCGCAGCCGCTCCTGCAGAAAATCTGCCGCAACCCGGTCATCCGCATCCAGGAACACCACCCATTCACCACGGTGAATCGCCAGTGCAGCATTACGGGCAGCATACACGCCCTGATTTTCCTGACGAATGAGAATAAGCCGTTCATCTGTAATGGCGCTGAGTAGCGTCCATGTTTCGTCGGTTGAACCGTCATCCACAACAATGATTTCAGTACTGAGCGTTGTTTCGCCAAGCAGTGTATGGACCAGAGCCCCGATGCTGTCAACTGCATTGAAGGCAGGAATGATGACGCTGATATCGATGTTGATTTTCATTGATCAAAGGGAATGTAAACAGAGGGAAGCTTCAGAGTTGTTACCCCATCAGAGGCAATAACCTGCCGGGTACGAAACATTGTCAGGAAGAGCGTCCCGGTGATTTTCGTGCTGGTGTGGACACCACTCGTTTTTCTCTGATTTCCTGGTTAACCACCATCAGACAGCCATCGCAAAATTCTTTATCCAGCCCGAAAATCCGGTCCAGAATGCTTCTTTTCTTGTTACATCGGGCACATCTTTTCATTCCATCACCTGCTGTCGCATTCCCATGCCGTGCCCGCAGGACAAAAGAAGGGCGCCCACCAGAAGACAGGAAATAAACTAATAAACAATACGTTAAATGAATTGCTGGGAATTTAGCACAGGCACTAGCGTGCCGGATAATTCATTTTGCAGATCAATTTTATAAAATCGATCGGTTTAATCGATCATCTTTTTCACTCTGCTTTACACGCCATCCGTGTGCCTGCATACCCTATCGGAGCGTTCGGTTTGTCGAGCTGTAAAGGATGCTATGCCTGCTGGATAGTCAAACCATTCCCGATAACTGACATCATGTGGAAGAGAAAATATACAAAAATTATTATCGCTTTGAATGGCAGCTATAAGCGAGAAGCGGACCTTCAAATCCGAACAGGTTCAATTGATTAACCTTGGTTGTCAGTTACGCCATCGTTAACATGAAGCCGATCGAATAATCCCCTGTCCCATTTTTTACAAATACGCAGTGGCAAGAAAGATGGATTCTGGCTCGTGACAAGTAGAGTTGTTCATTTGTATAAAGAGACTTCGCCTTCAGGACGCGTTTTGAACCTGCGATGCATCCACAGGTATTGCTCAGGGGCACGGAGAATTTCACGCTCGATGATCTTGTTCATATAAGCCGCTGCGGCGACCTTGTCTTCCCCTGGATAGCCTGATAACGGATTGCTGATATACATGTGATAACCTTTTTTATCGCTACGTCGAATCATGCTAAGTGTGATCAAGAGTGCACCAGCGAGTTTTGAAAGGGCATACGTTCCGTTCGTCGTTGCTGCTTTTTTTACCGAGAAAAAAGGTGCAAAAACGCTTCCTTTAGACCCATAATCCTGGTCTGGTGCAAACCAAACGGCTTCACCAGCTTTTAGCGCATGAACAAAACCAGATAAATTACGTCGATTAATCATAGCTTTATTTGAACGCATACGCCCTTTTGTCTGTACCCATTCCATTAATGGATCATTGTGTGGGCGATACGTTGCCATCATAGGATGGCATAACCCCATTACTCTTCCACACAACTCAAGGGACATAAAATGAATCCCGACAACCATTACTCCTCTTGTCGCACCGGTCAGGTTTTCAAGCCCTTCGACATCAAACCATTTTTTGACTCTCGCATCGCTCCAGAACCAGGCCATTCCTGTTTCCATCAGTCCCAGCCCGAGAGAAACAAAGTTTTTATTGACCATCTGGCTCCGGGCAAACGGTGTCATCTCGGGAAAGCACAGTTCGATATTTCTAATCGCAATCCGTTCCCGGCGTTTCAGAAAGGGTCTGGATATTTTTCCAAGGCCAGAGCCCAGAATATGTAAAACCGGGTAAGGAAGTTGAACGAGAAGCCACAGCAGACCCAAACCAGACCAGGTAAGCCAGTGGCGAGGATGAAGTAAATTATGAGTAAAAGTCTGTGCCATAAATTTCCTTAATGCTAATGAAGGTTATAACGCAAAAGGAAAACAATGAGGCAATTCGTCTTTAGCGATACATTTTGTTTTAGATAATTTAAATTCATCTAAATTTAGGAAAAAATATTTTCCAATGACTGGTGAATAATTTAAAGAGCCAAGGGTGAATTGTAAGCCAGCAAATTTATTCTGTTATAAATCCATGGTTTTATCATTGATACTCAAGGAATTGTCTTCTTGATTCATCATCATCAAGGTACTCAAAAGAAAGAAGCCGAATTTTGGTAAGTTTATAAAACCACTCACAATCGTTTCGTTGAATAATTTCGCCTGGTTTGAAACATATCCCGGATGCCACCCGAATAATCGCATATTTACCATTACTAAACCTGACCCGGTGAATACAGAAAGGTTGGCCAGGCTGTCCGTGACAGCTGTTCGACATGATATGCCCTTCAATAAAAACAGATTTTTTAGATTTCATTATCATACCCTCGACAACAGCAGTACAGGAGGAATGTTGTCATTTTCCGACATCACTGACGTTAAGTGATCAGCCGCCGATACACCAGCATTCTGAAGGTCTGAACAACAGTCCGCAGGCAGGGCACTCAAGAACCGCATCTTTTCTTAGTTTACCTGCTTTCTGATCGGCTCTGTGTGCACATACCGGGCAGGCAACATGAACCGGTCTTTCTTTAAAATACCTGAGCCCATTTGTATAAGACATAAATAATTCTCTGAGGAATACAGTAATTATTATACGCTTTAATATAAAAATAACTGGCATAAGTTATGTTAAGTTGTGTCTGAATCAGGATATCAGATATTGAAAATTGAACGTCTTATTTATGATACACTACCCTTCCGTGAGAAATTTAAGATGAAATCAGAAGACACCCTTGACTGGTATCCGGCACAACTACCGCCTGTGAAAATTATTCTTGGCGAAGCCGTGCTGGCTGTGGGTAAACAGGGCCGACCGATTAATACCCGCACCTTGCTGGAATACCTTCAGGTCATGCAGGACAAACAAAAAAGGCGGGATGACAAAATCGCCATGCAGACTGCGATTGATGTTCTCAGGGATAATCAGCGCATTAACGGCAGACGTTAATGCACCTCCGGGATCAGTGTCAGTTCTGAATGATCTCAACCGTATGGTTTTGTCCATCATCCTTCAGCGGTATTCTGTCATCAGGGAGGAGAACACCATCCAGCGTCACGCAATATTCTGCATCGCCGCGTGAAACACTAATCTGATAATGGCTTTCACCATATTGATATGCCATAGAAAAAGACGACCACTCATCCGGTAACCTGGCATGAACACTAAAGTCAGTGCCGGAACGTTTTATCCCCAGTAATTCCTCGGTAAGTAAACGCCAGGCCCAGCCTGCGGAACCGGTATACCAGCTCCACCCTGCACGTCCGGTATGGGGAGCGACGCTGTAGACATCAGCACTCATGACATAAGGCTCAGCTTTATAAATCCCGACAGAGTCCGCATTCAGGGTATGATTTATAGGGTTGAGCATTGACCAGAGTTGCCAGGCTCGTCCGGCATTCCCCATTCGGGCAAAGGCCATCACTGCCCAGATGGCGCCATGCGTATACTGCCCTCCGTTTTCCCGCACGCCGGGCAGGTACCCCTGTATGTAGCCCGGATTTGGACCGTGTCCGTCGAAAGGAGGCGTTAACAGTTTGATCAGCCCTCCTTCGTTATCCACAAGGTGCTTATCCAGCGCCTGCATGGCCTTTGCGCACCGTCCCGGGCTCGCGGCGCCGGACAATACAGACCAGCTCTGCGCAATCGCATCAATCCGGCAGTCCTGTGAGGTTTTCGATCCCAGGGGAGTACCATCGTCAAAATACCCGCGCCGGTACCATTCCCCATCCCAGGCGTGGGCTTCGAGATTACTTTGCAGGCGCAGAGCCTGTGAACGGCACATCGCGGCGACGCTTTCATCCAGCCTGCGCTCCGCCAGCGCTGCAAACCGCTGCAAAATGTCGTACAGGAAGAAGCCCAGCCAGACGCTTTCACCTTTGCCTTCGATACCCACCCGGTTCATCCCGTCATTCCAGTCACCAGCCCCCATCAGCGGCAGGCCATGCTCCCCGAAGCGAAGTCCATAGTGAATAGCTTTGACGCAGTGTAACCAGAGTGTCTCTTCGGTGCCGCTGATGACCGGCGTGTCATAGACAGACTCTTCACCAGGCTGAAGCGAGCGTCCCTCCAGATAAGGAATGCGTATTTCCAGTGCATCCATATCCCCCGTCGTTTCAACATAGTGGCAAACAGCAAGCGGCAGCCAAAGATAGTCATCGGAACAGCGGGTACGCACACCGTTGCCGTGTGGCGGGTGCCACCAGTGCTGCACATCCCCCTCGATAAACTGCCGTGATGCACAGAGTATTATCTGTTCACGCATCCGGTCCGGAGCAGCATGGCTCAGAGCCAGCGTATCCTGCAGCTGATCGCGAAAACCAAATGCACCGCCAGACTGATAGTAGCCACTCCGGGCCATAAGACGGCAGGCGACCGTCTGATACAACAGCCAGCCATTAACCAGTAAATTTACGGACGTGTCGGGGGTGTTAACTACGATTTTATCGAGAACATTGTGCCAGTGATTATGAATCCGGTTCAGCTCCTGACGGACCGTATCCTCGTTCATGTAGCGGGCCAGCGTCTCCTGAGCACAAACATCATTCTCCTCTGCGCCGAGGATAAAAATAAACGTCCTCTGGTCCCCGTCAATTAATGTAACCGCCGATTGCACCGCTCCGCAGGGATCCAGACCGGCCCCCGTCTTACCAGAAAGCTTTTGCAGTTTCATAGCCGAAGGGGCGTGAAGGGAACCATTACGGCCAATAAACTCCCGGCGGTCCCCTGTCAGAGAACAGTCATTACCGCTGACGGCAAAAAATGTAGTTCGGCCGCCACCATTATCACCATAAAAGTTATTCGCAAGTATCCCGCAGCCGCCGGGCGTTCTGGCCACATGTGTCACAATGTGAGGGGCTGAGCGCGTTCGTGTTTCTCCGAGCGTCCACTCTACATAGCCTGTGACGGAAAGTTGACGTGTCCGTCCCGAAGAGTTACTGAGCGTCAGGAGCACCAGTTTAACCGGATCTTCTTCAGCAACCAGGACCGTCAACTCGCTGTCTATACCACTCTCACGATGGGCAAAAACGCTGTAGCCAAAACCATGGCGGGTCAGGTAATCACCGTGTCCGCGAACAGGTAAAGCCGTCGGCGACCAGCACTCCCCGCTCTCTTCATCGCGCAGGTAAAATGCCTCGCCGCTGCGATCGCTCACCGGATCGTTCTCCCACGGCGTCAACCGGTATTCATGGGCATTCTCATACCAGGTATAGGCCTGCCCTGCCTCTGAGATCACACTGCCAAAACGAGAATTTGCCAGTATGTTCGACCAGGGAGCCGGTGTAAGCGCATTTTCCCGAAGGACGATCTGATACTCCCGCCCATCCTGAGAAAATCCACCGTACCCATTGAAATGGCATAACTGACTGGTATCAGGGCTCCAGTCCGTATGTTGATTACGCTCGCGCACAGCACGCGGAATGAATGCCCTTGCCGGCGATTTCAGGGTATGAATACGCTGGTTAAGCTGCTCATTAATCCCCCCTGCGCGGTCATCAAGATAAAGACAGGCCACGCTCATCAAAAGCAACTTATCCTCAGCGGAGAGATGCTCACCGTTGCGGACAAAAAGCCCGCCCTTTTTATCCAGCAGACTGGCTTCAGACCCGGCATAAATTAACTCCATAATCTGATTTTGTAATCCCTGCTGGTAGCCGCCGGGGCTGTTATTCAGGATAACTAAATCAACATCCAGCCCTTTCTGTCTCCAGTAACGGTGTGCCTGAATCAGTGTGGTCACTGAGGTGATACTTTCCTCGCTGGTTATACTCAGCAGCACTATCGGCAGATCCCCTGAAATTGCCCAGCCCCACAGTCCGGACTGGCCACGCCGGTTGCGGCCGATCGCCTGGCCTTCGGCGCGCAGCTCCTGGACAGGGTAAAGCACAGCGCTGGCGAGACTATTGAACAACGTGGCATCATCTTCACTGGCGTTCATCTGGCGCAATACCACCAGACTGTGAGACCAGGCCAGTTCAAAGACGCGATCGGCGATAGGGTAATCGCGATATTTCTCCAGCAACGCCAGGCTCTGCTGACGGGTCTCGCTGATGCCATAAATGATATCAATCGTAACCGGCTGCCCCGGCTGCAGAATAATGGCGTTGCGAATTGCCAGTATCGGATCCAGCACCGAGCCCGACGTGTTGCCTAGCATCCCTCCCGTCTCTATTGCCTGTGCATTCGCAGGGTTTCTGCCACGTCCAATAAACCTTGCCCTGTCCGTTTCAAACGACACGTTATGTCGGTTATCGCCGTGCACCACCATCATGTGAAACAGGCAAGGGCCCGGTTCATCCGGTGAGCGCGGGCGCCGGTGGCAAAGAATAGCGTCACGCTCAGGAGCCAGCTCAGTCTGAATAAACAAATTGCTGAATGCCGGGTGTGCCAGATCGCTGGCATCAGGTGCCAGTACCACTTCAGCATAGGTTGTCAGCTCCAGAGAGCGAGGCTTGCGACCACGATGAATCAGTGTGAGCCGTCGCAATTCAACATCATCCTCCGGAGAGATCACCACCTGAGTTTTGACGCTGAGTCCCCCTAAGCTGCGTCTGAATTCTGCCCCCGCATCGGTGAACAACACTTCCTCGTCTTGTCCGCTGGTGTAGCCTGTTGGTTGCCAGGTATTGCTCCACACATCTCCCGTCTGGGTATCGCGGATGTAGCAGAATGCTCCCCAGTTATCACGGGTGGTATCACTGCGCCAGCGCGTTAGTGCAATATCATTCCAGCGACTGTAACCGCCGCCGCCCGCGGTCAACATCAGATGATAATGGCCGTTGGACAGGAGTTGAATATCCGGGGCGGGGGTATCCACGCTATAGAAAATACGGGGTTCATAGCGAACGGGTTTGACCATGCCCTCATGAGATTCAAAATGACGGCGCGGACTGTACAGATCGACCGCATCCGGCACGCGCTCCTGTAACAGCAGACTCGCTGACCGGAATACCGTACTGGACATAAAGCGTTCAGTCATGGGGGCATCAAGCAGCACATGAGCCAGCGCCTGAAATGCCATACCCTGGTGATGCGCCATCCAGGACTGTACCACCGCATAGAGCTGACCGGTTGCAAGACGTGAGGGGGTATAGTCCAGCGCTTCATAAAAACCGTATTCTCCGCATGCACCATTTTTTTGCAGCCTGAACAGGTTCTCACAAGCTTTCTGCGGGGAAACCATCAGCGCCAGCAGCGTGGCGTAAGGAGCGACAACCATGTCATCGGCAAGTCCCCTGCGTAGACCGAGCCCCGGTACGCCAAATGCCTGATACTGATAATTATGCTGAACATCAAAAGCATGATAGCCAGACTCTGAAACACCCCATGGTACCCCGCGTTCTTTCCCCCAGTGAATCTGGCGCATAACCGCCGACTGACTCATTTCATCGAGCAGGCTGCCGGGCCAGGTGGGCATCACCAGATTCGGCATCAGATATTCAAACATGGATCCGCTCCATGACATCAGGGCAGTTTCATTATCAATCGTGGTAAACAATCGACCCAGCGCGTACCAGCTTTTAAGAGGCAGCTGATTAGTCGCAATGGCAAGAAAACTGGTCAGGCGGATTTCAGACGGCAGGAGATCGTAGTGGCTCTTGTCAGGCATATTGGTGTCACAGTTATAACCGACGCTGAGCAGACTGGTTGCTTCACTGTACAGAAAGGCGAAATCCATCCGGGCATGCTCATCCAGCCGCTGTTCCAGCTCGGTGATAATATTGAGTCGCATTCGGGCCTGCTCCGCCACTGACGCCGGAGGCGTTCCTGTACCGGTTAATGTCGGACGGGCAAGCTCGCTCAGCGTCGGCAGCGTCTGTTCATTCCAGGATGCAGGCAACCAGCCAAGCAACAGAGACCACTCATGGCAAAGCTGAACCAGTTGATGCTCCAGATGTCCAGCCCAGCGCATCTGAAGAGGAGATCCCTGATGACATGCGCTGGTCAGATGGTTGCACTGGGTGCGCATGCTTTTCAGTTCGCTGAAAAGCGCCTGCGGAGAGAGCGACACCGCGTTCAGGCAATGCTTGCGCAGCAGTCTCAGGCTGTCAGGTGGGTTCTTACCCCACTGTTTTTCCAGAATATCCAGCGTATCGTTCAGTCCTGCCAGTATCTGTTGGTTGCTTAAAACAGGCTGATGACGCATGGCGGACAGGCCTGCACGCAGGGTCAATAAATGCCCGGCCATATTGCCGCTGTCGACGCTGGAGATATAGCGTGGACTGAGGGGGACCAGCGTACGGGTGTCATACCAGTTGTAGAGATGGCCCCGGTAGTGCTCCATTTTATCCATCGTGTCGAGCGTGAGCGACACGCGCCGGAGCACCTCTCCGCCAGGCAGGTAGCCAAAGTCCCATGCCGTCAGGTTAGCCATAAGTGAAAGACCAATATTGGTAGGAGAAGTTCGGTGTGCCACCGTCGGTTGTGGTATTTCCTGATAATTATCAGGCGGAAGCCAGTTCTCTTTTGCTGTGGCAAATGTTTCAAAAAAAGCCCAGATTTCACGGCTTGTCTGGCGTAACAGCTGTTTTTGTTCCTGATTAGGCGAAAAAACCTTTCGCACGGGCTGGCGACTCAGCCAGCTCATCAGCAGCGGTGCCACACACCATACCAAACCGATCGGTAACGCAATCCCCAGCAGCTGTGGGGCAAATTGTCCGGTCAGTATTGTCAGCGCCACGCCACCGGCAGCGTTCAGCCACATCGCCTGATAAAAACGTGCAACAGTGGGTCTGGCCTGACTGCTGTCCTGGCTGTGGCTGACCCACTGGCTGAGGTGACGCCTGCTTATTCCCAGTCGCCATAGCGTCACGGCGATCGCTTTCAGCGAATATCCGGCTTCGTGCGGCAGTATCGCAAAATTAAGGCTGATACCTGACAGACGCTTTAGCGCGCCCGCCCCCACCAGTAACAGATGCGACTTCACGCGGCGACGCAGAGGTTTATGCAGAAGGTCGTGGCTAATGCAGAGGATGGCTGGCAACAACCATATCAGCAACAGTATGCCCAGCCAGTAAACCGGATTGGGTACCCAAAGCAGAGTGAAGAACAGCAATATCAGTAAGGAGGGGGCGACCAGACTGCGACGTAGATTATCGAGTAATTTCCAGTAAGAAAGCGCGGTCAGCGGATTCCTGACCCGGGTTCCATCGGCTTTTCTGACGCGTGGTTTTAGCCAGTTAAGCAGTTGCCAGTCACCCCGGATCCAGCGTGAACGTCGTGCAACATCCGACAGATAATTATTAGGGTACTGTTCGTACAGTAACACCTCGCTCAGCAGACCCGAACGTGCATAGCATCCTTCAAGCAGATCGTGGCTGAGTACCAGATTTTCCGGGCAGATGTTCGTAGTGGCCTGCATAAAAATATCAACATCGTAAATCCCTTTGCCCACAAACGAGCCTTCCCCAAAGAGATCCTGATAAATATCCGAAGACATCATCGAATAAGGGTTATTGCCCGGTACGCTGCTGCGCAGGGCTGCGTAACGCCCCTGACCGTTGCGTGGTATCTCCTCCGCAAGACCGGGCTGTAAAATACCGAATCCTTTGACAACCCTCTGGCGTACCGGATCATACTCAGGCGTATTCAGCGGATGCGCCATCGTCGCGACGAGTTTGTGTGCCGTATCGCGCGGGAGCACCGTATCGCTGTCCAGGGTAATGACGTATTTTATGTGACCCGGTAAAAGGTGGGCAGGCATCTCTGCAACGCTGACGAATTGCGTTCCGGGATGGCGCAACCAGCTGTTCAGTAACGCCAGTTTTCCCCGCTTGCGTTCATAGCCCATCCACGCGCCTTCCGAGGGGTTCCATTCAGGCTGGCGATGTAACAGATAAAAACGTGGTCGGCCGGAGGGGTAGCGGCGATTAAGCGCCTGCGTATCGGCGATAGCCTGTCTGAGCAGTGCGTGACTTTCCGGCGAGGGTTCATTTTCAGAATCAGCAAAATCAGTGAGCAGCGCGAACCTGAGATTTTCGTTTTCATTCCCCAACCAGCAGACTTCAAGACTGGTGAGGAGCTGGCTGAAACTTTCGTGGCTGGTCAACATGCAGGGAATGACTAACATGGTGGCACTGTCAGCGGGAATACCGGCTGAAAAATCCATCCCCGGCAAGGGTCGAGGAACGCGAAAACGGGTGGTTGCATCACTGAGCAAATCGCTCATTAACTGAGTTAATGCGATAATCAGAGGTAATATCACCGCGATCAATAGCCAGTCTGCCCCCTGCATGGCGGTTTCGTGCAATATTGCTGCGGTCGCTGCGGTTGTCAGCAACGCCAGGCTTCCAAGCCATGACAGCAGGGTTATTCTGTTGAAACTGTGCCGCAAGCGTATGAGCCTTGAGGCGTCTGCCAGGAGATGAATATCCAGCGCCTGTCGACCTTCGCCCGCAAGATAATAACCAACATGATGTTCCGGTGTATCAGGCGCTTTTTCCTCTGAAAACGCCAGCGCCTTCTCAGCAACCTCAGGCTCGCTGAGACCGCTGTCTCTGGCCAGAACCTCAACTACGTGCCGGTAATGATCCCGGGTATTGAAATGCATCCGGGGATAGATGCCGGCAGGATCATTGCGTAATGCCTGTTCGACAACGCTTATCGTTTCGGCGAAATCAGCCCAGTCCGTTTCACTCAATAAACGCAGGCCCGCGATGCTGTTACTGACGGACAGCTGGCTGGCGGCAAGCTGCTGATTGAAACTATGTATGAGAACGTCAGTGGTGATCCCCTGTTCCCGAAGGCACTGATCAACCCAGGTCAGAGGTAACGACAGCGCGTTGCCATGCCCCTGCAGGCGCCGCACCAGCTCTGCGACAAACGCACTGGTTAACGGAGGTCGGGAGCGCGCCATATCGGCAACCACCATGATTAAATCACCAGGCGCACTCTCTGCACATTCGACAATCCTTGTTATCCACGTATCAGCAAGGTTTCTGTCCTGCTGCGCTTTTATCACTTCCATACTGATACGACGAAGATTTTCAATCAGCGCAAGGCGCAGCATTCCCGGTAACGCCCAGACTTCACCCAGCGTCAGCGGCGTCACCTGTTGATAGGCAGTGAGATAGCTGGTCAGGCTGGCGGCATCCCAGCGGCCATCGCCGTGAGCAATGGCCTCTGATGCAATATGATAAATTCGTGGGCAATTCAACGGCGATACCAGCGACGGAAGACCTTTGCCAAAGCTTTTCGGCAGATGCTGGCGGACAGTGCGGATTTGTTCCTCAATCAGATAATAATTGTCCAGCAGCCATTCACCGGCGGGCATGATACTGGTCTTTTTACCCGCGTTAAGCTCATAGCAGTTTTGGGTAATGACGGCCTCATTGTCGCCAAGCCGTTTCAGAAGATAATAAGGATGCCTATCCGGTGATACTTTATGAGTCCGCGCCAGCTTCTGGCCGTAGCGTTCCATCTGGACGGTCGAAAAGAGTTCTGACCGCGGCGAGCTTTCACCGGCAGGATCGTTCGCCGAAAACGTTATGTTTTCGGCAGCATTCATCAGAATACGGGAGCGGTTAAACCACGCTCTGGGGATCATTTTCATAGCATTGCTCTGATGCGACGTTAGCGCGCAGGAGCAGTTGCGAAATCAGTTCAGAAACGTTCTCTCAGGATGGGCGTCAGGCATCAGGGATTTAACAGCTGCCGGAATCTAACATAAGTATAGGACATGAGCTCTGTTCTGCGATTTTGGTCGAGCTAGCGTCGGGAGATAAACAGAGCCTTACATCCGGGGCAAAGCATGGTTTGGTTGAGCCGGATTTTTGACAACGGTTGTACTGATTTTAAGCCACAAACAGGACAGGCAGCAGTGGCAGTAGACGCACTGCTGAAGAATTTCATTGCGTAATTGATAACAGACATAACCATTAACCTTTCAATGAATGAGCTTCACCGTACCACATGTGGTTAAGTTTTAATCTATCTATTTTGACATACTGAAAATCAGGAAAGATAAATGTTCGCAGCCACAGGCCCCCTGAGACCGTTTATCCGGCAAGACTCTATGCGGCTTCCAGGGATGAGTAATTCTGATTAGCGAGAGTTAACGGCTGAAATGTGAAGCAGAACGTCTTTTCGTCCATCAGATGGGATGATGAGGCCTTTACCACTAAGAATATCAAAGCTTTTGACAATTCCTGTCATTTTATGGGACAAGTCAATTCCTTATTGAAAACACTTAAAGACTATACATTGAAAATGGCATTCAGCCACTTTTATTTTCCCTACAGGACCTCTGGACGGCTAAAAGATAATTTGCTTATATCGATTCCCTGTGTCTTAATGAATCCCATCAGTTCGATGTACTAATGAAAGTTAGAAATTTTCCGGGCAGTTCTCATTACCAGGCGCTATCGTTGATATCCCCTCTTTTGAGTCCATACGTTTAATCTTATACGTTTACTATCAATACAATCATGTATAACGGAGTCAGTATGACCTCGAGAATTATGGGCCTGGTTAAATGGTTTAACGAAGACAAAGGTTTTGGCTTCATCTCTCCTCTTGATGGCAGCAAAGATATCTTTGTCCATTTTTCTGCACTTAATGGCGACAACTTTAAAACTTTATTTGAAGGTCAGAAAGTTGAATTCGCCATTCACCGCGGAGACAAGGGTCCTGCTGCTGCAAATGTAACACTTTGCGATAAATAAATCATTGTGGGTCTGCGATAACGATGAAGGATTATTCCTGAGTAGACAGATCCATAACTTAAATCAGATGAAAGTCGTTTATTCTTAATATCTGATCAGCATATTTTTCAAAATTATGAGTATGCTAAGCGATGTGATGAAGTGCAGTACTACTGCATAAAAAGTCTAAAAGCACAAGCTAACCACATGTTAAATAAGAAGTGCGTAATGGCTTTGACCTTAATGGCATCTGCCAGTTAATATCCACGAGAGAACAGGGTAATAGAATATGATTAAAGTCCTTGTTTTCTTTAATGCTGAATCCTGTAAAGTCATGACCGTTCTGGAAGGTATATCCTCTATCAGGCAGGAATATCCAAACGGTGAAGAAACACATCTTCGGATTATGTCTGCAGGTTTTCCTTCCTTAACTGGCGATCATGGTATTGTTTACGTGGCTACTGACAGGGAGTTAACGTCACAGGAGATACTTGATGCGGCCAGGAAATATTTATAGAATTTTTGTCATGCTCTCTGCTCCACGTTTAATTGCATGCTTACCCTATTTATCAGAATCGAACAAAAAATGAGTTAAAAGCATTTATGGCCTGCTAACAGCAGGCTTTTTTTTTACATTACACTTTTTTAGAAACGTCTCTATAAAGAGAGAGTAATTCGCTACCCTCTGACAAAATGCAGGTGTCTCCCCCCTGCGTGCCATCTTGCCATTTGTGAAAACCTTGCTAAGTGGCGGCGCTGTCTCTCCTCATTTCAAATCTCATCAGGTGTGACTGAAGCAATAAGTTATGAGGGTATAAAAAGGCTCTCCGGATGACTCCTGGCATCATAGTTTTAAGTACCTTCAAAAATGCATGGACATTTCGTAGGAGTTGTAATTTAGTTCTTGCACATTCTTCTTAATTTTGTCTTGCGATAAGAGATTTATATAAGTAGTCTAAACCTCGTTAATAACAATATGTACCAATCGGATTAAAATGCTCAGTAAGAAAAATCGGGTTGATGAGCAACCGTCGACATTGGTATTTGCTGAACAACGAAAAAACTTTAAAAGGTCTCTTTATGTCAGATGCTCTTACACAGTTAAACAATATCCGTACCTTACGTTCTCAGACTCGTGAAATGTCATTAGATGTACTGGAAGATGTTCTGGAAAAGTTTAAAATTATTCTTATAGAACGACGAGAAGAAGAGACATTACGTCTTGCAAATGAAAGTCAGCGCCGCGATAAACTGGAAACACTTCGTCAGATGATGCTTGATGAGGGTATCGACCCCTCCGAACTTTTAGCTGCTATTGGCTCTCCGGGTAAGGCTAAAAGGACGCGCTCCCCCCGCCCCGCGAAGTATCGATATACTGACGAAACTGGAGAGTCAAAAACATGGTCAGGTCAGGGGCGAATGCCGAAGCGGATCTCAAATCTGATTGCTGAAGGTGGAGAATTAAAAGATTTCGAAATCAGCTAAAAAAGAGCCGGGCATACCCGGCTCTTTTTACGGATAGCCCACAACCATCCTTAGAGGATCGTCGAGAAGCATCTGGTTCGTAACCGGCTTCAACAAGGTGTTTCATGAAGAGATTATGTTGCGCTATAAACTGGGTAAAGAATGTATTAATGGTGACATTACGCAGTTGTAATGCAGCCAACACCACAGTTTTTCCTCTCATAGCATAATGCGGACGGGGTTAGTAGGCTGGAGGTCTTTAGTGAACGGCAAGCGGACGCCCTCGTAGATTAAACAGGCGTCCGATATCTTGAAGTGGACAGATTACCTAACCCGCTTTCCCGTTTCGTCAATGACCTTCTCGCCATCCTCTTTGGTAAACGCTCCTTTCTGACCTTCCGGAAGAATATCCAGCACTATTTCCGAAGGGCGGCAAAGACGAGTACCGAGCGGCGTAACGACTACCGGCCGATTAATCAGGATTGGATCTTGAAGCATGAAATCAATCAACTGCTCATCACTAAATTTCTCTTCATCAAGACCCAGGCGTTCATAAGGTTCAGCGTTTTTACGCAGCAAGGCGCGCACTGTAATCCGCATATCTGAAATAAGTTTAATAAGCTCATCACGGGTCGGGGGAGTATCGAGATAATAAATTATTGTCGGTTCGTTGCCGCTGTTGCGGATCATCTCCAGCGTGTTACGTGAGGTGCCACAGGCCGGGTTGTGATAGATGGTAATATTGCTCATATCAATATCTCGCTACAAGGTGACAGAGAGCCGCCACGCCAGCACAGCCAGAGTGACGAAAAGCACGGGCAGGGTCATGATTATGCCGGTGCGGAAGTAATATCCCCAGGTGATGGTCATGTTTTTCTGTGCCAGCACATGTAGCCACAGCAGGGTTGCCAGACTGCCAATCGGAGTGATTTTCGGGCCTAAATCGCAGCCAATCACGTTGGCATAAATCATTGCCTCTTTGACGACACCTGTCGCCGTACTTCCGTCAATCGACAGCGCACCAATCAGCACCGTCGGCATGTTATTCATTACCGACGACAGGAACGCGGTCAGGAAGCCGGTGCCGAACGTTGCTGCCCATAACCCCTTTTCTGCCAGCAGGTTTAGCACGTCAGACAGAGACTCCGTGAGCCCTGCATTGCGCAGGCCATAGACCACCAGGTACATGCCCAGTGAAAAAATAACTATCTGCCATGGTGCATCGCGCAGGACTTTTCCTGTGTTGATGGCGTGACCTCTTTTCGCCACTATGAACAGTACTGCTGCGCCAGTAGCGGCTATCGCACTTATCGGGATCCCAAGAGGTTCCAGAACAAAGAAACCGACAAGCAGCAAAAACAGGACAATCCAGCCCGCCCTGAACGTTGCCGGATCCTTTATCACACTGGCAGGCGTCTTCAGCAGCGAAACGTCATACGTCACCGGAATATCCCTGCGGAAGAAGAGATGCAGCATGACCAGCGTGGCCGTAATCGCGGCCACATCTACGGGGATCATCACGGAGGCATACTGCGTAAAGCCCAGACCGAAAAAGTCCGCCGAGACGATATTCACCAGGTTAGAAACAATGAGCGGCAGGCTGGCCGTATCTGCAATAAATCCTGCGGCCATGACAAAGGCCAGTGTCGTGCCCTGACTGAATCCCAGTGCGAGCAGCATCGCAATTACGATCGGCGTCAGGATCAGTGCGGCTCCGTCATTGGCAAACAGTGTAGCAACAGCAGCCCCAAGCAAGACTATCCAGCTAAACAAAAGGCGGCCACGTCCGTTACCCCAGCGGGAGACGTGCAGTGCGGCCCATTCAAAGAAGCCGGACTCATCGAGCAGCAGGCTGATGATGATGACCGCAATAAATGCCGCTGTCGCGTTCCAGACGATATTCCAGACAACGGGAATATCAGCGATATGGATGACTCCAGTTACCAGCGCCAGCACAGCCCCGATACTCGCACTCCAGCCAATACTCAGGCCTCCGGGTTGCCAGATCACCAGTATCAACGTCAGTAAAAATATACTCCCCGCCAAAAGCATCTCAGACTCCGTTATATATGATTATGTGAATTTGTTTTCTTTTCTCAGCAGGAGGTGCAGGCTGATTTATCCAGCCATTTACACAAATCCTCCCGCATACACTGCCAGGACGTCGTGATTGTCTCAGCTGCCCATGCCGGTATGTGGGGTGACAGACGATAGTGGATCCATTTGCCTTCACGACGGTCCAGAACCAGCCCGGCCTCACGAAGGATAGCCATATGTCGCGAGACTTTGGGTTGTGATTCGGAAATGGCTGCGCAGATATCACAAACGCACAGTTCTCCTGACTCCCGGAGAATCATGACGATGGCGAGCCGAGTTTCATCCGACAGGATTTTGAAAAGCTGAACAGGTTGTAGCATTTTTCACTCCGTTCCCTTTAGAATATATATATGATAAATCATATGTGTTAAATTTGAAATCATCTACTCTCTCCGGAGGAGAAAAATGGAACAATTTCCTGCCCTTAATATTGAATTCTTTGATCAACACATCGCTGAACGCCTGAACCTGCAAGTGCCACCACGGATTCTTATCCTGTATGGCTCAGTAAGAGAGCGCTCCTACAGCCGCTTTGCCGCGGAGGAAGCCGGTCGTCTTCTGACTGCAATGGGCGCGGAGGTGGAATTCTTTAACCCCTCTGGTTTACCCCTGCCTGATGATGCGCCAGACACGCACCCTAAGGTCACCGAACTACGCGGCCTGGTCAGATGGTGTGACGGGATGGTGTGGAGTTCCCCTGAGCGGCATGGGACGATGAGCGCGGTGATGAAGGCGCAAATAGACTGGATACCCTTAAGTGAAGGCGCGGTTCGTCCTTCGCAGGGCAAGACACTTGCAGTGATGCAGGTCTGCGGTGGTTCGCAGTCCTTTAATGCGGTGAACCAAATGCGCATTCTGGGCCGATGGATGCGGATGTTCACGATCCCCAACCAGTCCTCCATTGCTAAGGCATGGCAAGAGTTCGACGAAAACGGCCGAATGAAACCTTCGTCATGGTATGACCGTATCGTCGATGTAGCCGAGGAGCTGTTTAAAATCACGGTGCTGCTTAAGGGACAAACTGGTTATCTTGCAGATCGTTACAGCGAGAGAAAAGAGAGCTATCAGGAGCTTTCATCCCGTGTCAATCAGGACAAAATTTAACGTATATTTTTCGTGAATCCATACTGCATGAGATTAATAACATCCACTATGGCACAAAGGAGATATCCCATCCTGTGTCAGAATATGAAAAACTACCTTGAGGTGAACTAGTAACTCTGGTTATGACGTGGCGCTTGCGCGTCATGATGCAAAACTAATTTTGATGTTTAATGAAATCCTGGTTGCACCCAAGCTAAGCGCTTCATGCTAAATTTTAGGCGAAGGAATAACAGAAGTCCTGTCCATTGCGTGTTATAACCGAGGTTGAAAACCGGCACACTGGCGGTTGAGAGGCATCGCATGAAATTACAAATCACAAGAGCAATTGGCCTCAGTAAGCTCTCTCCACGTTGGGTTAAGGTTATCTGCTTACGGTTAATTAAAAATGATATTGAACGCTCTCTCAACGCTCTTCTGGTCAAAATTGATGAATCTGAACTCTCTACGGAGCAACTTAAAGCGTTTAAGGAATGCGTTGAAAGAATTAACCTGGCACGGGGTAAGGGGATGCAGGCGTGAGCATTTTTAATTAAGCATTTTTCGATGCTGCATTGGTGATGATGGCTTTTATCCAAAAAATTTCGCAGGCGAATAGTAGTCTAAGCGTTTGATAAAAGGTAAGCCCAAACCGTATATGCGCGGCGCGTTTGCTGCGCAAGAAATGGTTACCAGGTCAAATCTGTTTTTCAGTGTGACGACTCAACTAGATATCACCACGCACAGTCCCTATCTCGTCTTCTTTCTCATCAAAGGGAGAAAAAACTTTTAGGCACCCAAATAGGCCCCTAAGAAAAGTTGAACTAGCAGTTATTCAAATTAATTCAATGAATTACACAACCAATTCAGACTCCGCCAGCCCACCAAAATTCTCCATCGGTGATTACCAGAGTCATCCGATGAAGTCCTAAGAGCCCGTACGGCGCAAGCCCTGCGGGCTTTTTTGTGCACTCAATTTGTCCCGCGAAGTCAGATGCCAACTAATCAAATCTGAACCTTTTAGGCACCTTGTCAGGCACCTCATAAAGCTTTAGTGTTTTTGTGGAACCTAAAACTAAGCCTGTGCGTCAGAAAAAAAACACTTTTTATTCAATGAGATAAAATCAGACATTCTCATTAAAGCGCACTAAGTTTTCCTGATGGGGATGGCCTTGAGCTAATCATCAAATCCAGCGGGTTTACGCTCTGGCCGTTCGCCACATTCGCTCTTTTATTTCGAAATCCTTACCAGTAACGCTGGTTGCATACTTCCCCGCTGTTCATCCTGCCTGTTTCCGCACCACAAGTGGCCGCGACACTCGTTACTGCAGCGGTTCAGCATGCTCCGGAACCGGAGACCACATTGATCCGCCCCGGATGAGAAGCCTGGTGGCGGCCTGCTTCTCAATCCTGTATTCGTCTACCTTCCGTTTCCAGATGAAAAGGGACGGCTTCACATTGCATTTATTGACGCAAATAAAAGACAATCCTGAGTTGAGATTCGATTATGCTCTCTGGCACTCATCGGCATTGCACGGGCTTTACGTCGCAGGATGGCGAAAAAGACGTTACACGCCCCATTTTCACAGGATCAATTTTGAATATTTACTCAAAACGCTGCGTGATACGACCGTTTAACGCCGATGATATCGAGCCTTTTATGGCATATCGCAACGATGCCGAATGGATGCAGTACCAGGGGTTTAAGGGCCTGACAAAGGAAGCTTATGCCGAGGCGTTGCTGGGAAACGCTTCTCTTACGCAGGGCATGCAGCTCGCGGCGATCGATACCGCGACCGGGACTTTGATTGGCGATCTCTACTTAAAACAAGAAAACGACATCATCTGGCTTGGCTACACCGTTAGCCCGCGGTATGCAGGTCAGGGTTACGCCCTTGAAACTGCGATGGCGGTCATTGACTGGTGTAAGCAGCAAGGTTTTTTAGCCGTAAAAGCCGGCGTTGTGGCAGATAATCTTCCCTCAATAAATTTACTGAACAAACTCGGATTTTCCTGTTCCTGCACGGAGGATGATGAGCAGATTTTTGTTTTAAACATACAACCCGCTCATTAATTCCCCCTACTTTCAGCTTGTCATACTCACATACCTCTATCCCGACAAAAATTTCTCTGATTAATCTGCTGTTACCTCGTTCACACCGCGGAAGGTCACATGCTACTTTCCGCGTCATTTGTTTTTAAAACAATTAGATAAATGGCTTACCGCCCCTTCATCCTGCTAGTTTTATGCCTGTGACGCACCCTGTGCGCAGTTCTATAAGAGAGATAACCATGAAACGAGCTGTGAACGCCCTACAAAACTTTGGAAAATCCCTCTATGGGCCGGTACTTATCTTGCCGATAGTGGGTCTGTTTATCGCTTTTGGCAACGTGTTGGGCGACGGCAACCTTGCGGAATATCTGCCCTTGCTCGGCCATCCTTTAATTCAGAATATCGGCCAGCTCATTGCTAAATCAGCGGTATCGGTACTGGTGAACCTGGCGCTGATCTTCGCCATTGGGATCCCCGTAGGCCTGGCCGCCCGCGATAAAGGCTACGCGGCGCTCATTGGCCTGGTGACGTTTATCGTCTTTATCAACGCCATGAATATCACACTGCAGCTGCAGGGCCAGCTCGCGGCGCCGGAACAGATGAAAGCAGCCGGCCAGAGCATGGTGCTGGGCGGCCAGGTGCTTAAGATGGGGGTCTTCGCCGGGATCCTCACCGGCGCGCTTTCGGGCTACAGTCTTATATCGGTTACGGGTATGAATCTTACGTATTCGGCCTGCCACCCTGCGAATGCGCCAATCTGCCGGTGCCCGCTATCGACGATCAGGGAATGAGTTCAAAGGTAATTGAGATTAACGTATCAGGATTTATGTCAGCGGGCGTCGTGCTGTACAGCGAACCAGCCTGACCATATAGCGTGACCGCGCCGCCTTTTAAGCCCGCAGATAAAACTTTGGCCATCAGGGGATCGATTTGTTTGTCGTATATCATCCTGGAATTCATCGTATTGAGTATCGGGGTACCATCAAGCTTTTTCTCCAGTATATTCAGGGATAAGGACTCATTCTGCTTGTAAGCTTGCTTCCCTTGTTTATCAATCACGAAATAGACACCATTAGGCAAAACCTCATATTTTTTATTTTTAATTTTGGCCATGATTCTTTTTTCAATATCAACGTACTTAGATGACATTTGCTCATTAAGGGTGTTAACGATGTTTTCTATTTCACCTTCTTTGATTTTCAGCTTTTTATGGTAAGCATCGTTAAAGCCTGAAACCAGCGCCGAAGGCGACAGCTTCACATCATTGTCAGCCATTTTATTCACATCCGATAGCGCCTGAGTCAGATAGAAAACACCGAGTGCATAGGCATTTTTAATGCTTTTATCAGTAAGCTTTAACTCACTTTCCTTTATGGCCTGGCTATCAAGGGCAGACTGTAATTTCTGATTTTGATTGTTCAAAGCAGCAACTGACTCAGCATATTTTTTCTGCGCCGCTTCGGCAGCGGCGCTCAGCTCAGCATTCTTTTTGTTCAGCGCGTCGAGCGCGGATTTCTGCTGGCTTTCGCCCTGGGCGTTCTGCTTTTGCAGCGCGGCAATCTGCGCTGATAGTGTGCCAGTGGTCTCATCCAACTTTTTCTGCGCCATTGCGGCGGCAGCGCTCAGTTCAAGGTTCTTGCCCATCAGCGTGTCTATCGTTGATTTCTGAGCGTTCTCACTTTGCCCTTTCTGAGTTTTCAACGCGGCGATCTGCACCGACAGCGTGCGGGTCGTATCATCCAGCTTTTTCTGCGCCGCTTCGGCAGCGGAGTTCAGTTCAGCGTTCTTTTTGCGCAGTGCTTCAAGAGTACTCTTATGCCCGTTTTCGTCCTGTGCACGCTGCGCCTTTAACGCCGCAATCTGCGCCGACAGCGTGCGGGTGGTCTCATCCAGCTTTTGCTGCACCGCTTCGGCAGTGGCGGCCAGTTCGAGGTTCTTTTTAGTCAGCGCGCTCACCGCGGCAGGATCGCCACTCTCTTTCTGTACACCCTGGCTACTCTGTGCCTTCAGCGCGGCGATCTGCGCCGACAGTTCGCGCGTTGTTTCAGCGAGTTTTTTCTCCGCCGTTTTGGCTGCCGCGCTCAGCTCCGCATTCTGTTTGCGCAGAGCGTTAATCGTACTTTGCGTTTTATTGCTCTGATTTATTCTTTTGCTGACGCCATCCTGCTTCGGCGGCATTTTTTTATCACGGCTCTCGTTATTCAGTTTAGACGAGGCCGACTCCGCGCTAGCGGCGCCTGAGGCCGGCGGATTCTTAATTTCAAGTTTCTTGATATTATCAAGGAAGTCTCCCCCCTCGGAACGAGCAGGGAGCATGACAAAAAGGGTAGAGAGAGCAAATACAATCGCAAGACCTCTGAGATCGTATAATTTCAGTTTCCCCTTAAGGCTCATCATCTGGTCAGCCCATCTTTAAGATCGGCTTTCCGGGCGCGGGTTTCGAACTCTTTGATTAATTTCTGAGAAATACTATTACACTTATCATTTATCTTATATTCAAAAAGCGGGGTAATGGTTGATTTTACGCTGGCTGAGGTTTGCCCCGAAACAGAGGCATAAAACTTAGCGTCGTTAATTAAGCCATAGAGTTCACTTGAATCTTTCTGGAACTTGTTATCCAGCTTAACTAAAGCATCCGCATCCTGGATACACTGCTGTAAAGCAGGAACTTGTGCAGGCTGTTCGGTTTGACTCACATCTTTCTTTATTAGTGCGCTATCTGTTTTTTTAATATTAGTACACCCCTGCAATACACCCACAGAAATACACACCAATGCCAATAAGCTATTTCTTATCATTTTCCCATCCATTAGAAAAATAGTGCACAAAAAATATATTTCTCGATTCCAGCAGAAAAAAAATTAACAAACAACGTTACAGGTTGGATTTACTCGTAATTCAGAAAAAACACATAAAAAGGTTATTTCTTGACCAATTGCAGAGTGGGAATTATCCTGGAACCAGGCGATATTTTTATCTGATTTTTTTCTTAATAACATATAGTTAATGATGTGCCGTCTGCTATATGCCTGATATTAAGCGGTCTATTTCCCAATAAAATCAGGCATAAGCTGTTTCTCATTCATTACTAAACTCATGCACTCCACTTCGGCCTGGCTACGGTATTCTTCTTCAGAAGATTGCGAAACTCCTTGAGATAAGGTTCATTGCTGCGCCCGCGCTTGCAGATCGCCGAGAAGGGAGATTGAAAGCCAAACTCATTGGGTAGCAGCACGCGCAGGCGATTCTCTTTAATCCACGGCCAGGCGTAGTGTTCTGGAAGATAGCCGATGTATTTCCCGGACAGGATCAACAGCAGCTGCGCATCGACGGTTTCAACCGTGGCGCTGCCCTTGCTGAACCCGCGCCGCCGCAGATCGCTGGTATTCCAGTAGCTGCGCGTCACCAGTGGACACTGGCTGATGAGATCTTTATCGAGCTGGCGACTAAAGAACATCGGATGCAGGTCGCTGCAGTAGAGCCAGTGCTGCTCGCGGTAGAGCGGTTCGCTGATGATGTTATGCACCCGCGAATTGTAGCTACCGATGGCGAGATCGATATGGTTATTCAGTACTCCGTTCAGCTGTTCCGCCGGGGTGCGAATAATCAGCTTGATGTGTACGTTAGGAAACTTATCGCTAAAGCTGCGCAGCACCACCGGCAGCGACAGCGCGGTTTCCGTTTCGATGGAGTCAAGCGTTGAGATGCAAATCGTGCCGCTATGCTCGCCTTTCAGCAGCGCCGACTGGCGCTCCAGCTCGTTCAGTTCGCTCAGCACGCGGATCGCCTGCTGTAAAAAATGCTGCCCTTTCTCCGTTAACGCAAAGCCGCCGCGTCCGCGCTGGCACAGGCTAAAGCCCAGCTGGCCCTCCAGCTGCGACATCGCGTTGCTGATCGCGGAAACGGAAATCCCCAGCTCCTGCTGGGCCCGGCCATAGCTCTCAAGGCGGGCCACCGCCTCAAAAACCTGGAGCTGTCGAATGTTTAGCGTCGCGTCGTTAAGCATGGCGTTTAGTTCACTGATAAATGAACTAAGTATTTGCGGCGGACGATTTAAAGTCCAGCACATCTTGCGCACTATCCCTGCTGTTGAGTTTTGAATATCAGATTCAGGAGCAGAAATGGATAACGTCTTTCATCAACCGCAGGGTGGCAATGAGATGCCGCGTTTTGGCGGCCGCGCCACGATGATGCGCCTGCCATTTATTGAGGATTTACAGGGGCTTGATGCCGCATTTGTCGGCATCCCTCTGGATATCGGGACCTCGCAGCGTTCCGGAACGCGCTACGGACCGCGCTATATTCGTACCGAATCGGTGATGATTCGCCCGTACAACATGGCTACCGGCGCCGCGCCTTTTGATTCACTGTCGGTGGCGGATATCGGCGACGTACCGATTAACACCTATAGTCTGCTCAAATCGGTGCAGATTATCGAGGATTACTACACCGGTTTAAATAGTTTTCCGCTTATCCCCCTGACGCTCGGAGGCGATCACACCATTACCCTGCCGATTCTGCGCGCGTTGACCAAAAAGCACGGTCCGGTAGGTCTGATTCACGTCGACGCCCACACCGATACCAACGATGAGATGTTCGGCGAAAAGATTGCCCACGGCACCACCTTCCGCCGCGCCGTCGAAGAGGGGCTGCTTGATCTTAAACGCGTCGTCCAGATTGGCCAGCGCGCGCAGGGCTACGCCGCCGGCGACTTCCAGTGGGGCGTCGATCGGGGCTTTCGTCTGGTTCAGGCGGAGCAGTGCTGGCACAAATCCCTGGCCCCGCTGATGGCCGAAGTGCGTCAACAAATGGGAGATGGCCCGGTTTATCTCAGTTTTGATATCGATAGCCTCGATCCGATCTGGGCCCCCGGCACCGGAACCCCGGAAGTAGGCGGCCTGACGTCAATTCAGGCGCTGGAAATTGTGCGCGGCTGCCGCGGTCTGAACCTGATTGGCTGCGACCTGGTCGAGGTCTCGCCCCCCTATGACGTCAGCGGCAACACGTCCCAGCTGGCCGCCAACCTGCTGTATGAAATGCTCTGCGTTCTCCCGGGCGTGAAATATCCATAGAGGAAAAACCATGCAGCTTAACGTCTTTCGCACGCTGTGGGGCGTCACCACCCCGTGGCAGCAAACGGTTAGCGAACTCCAGAGCGTCGGCTGCTGCGGCATCGAAGCGCGACTGCCGCTGACGACAGAAGAGCAGCGAACGCTGGCCCGGCGCCTCGAAGCGTCCGCGCTTCAGTATATCGCCATTGTCTTCAGCGGCGGCGGCGTCATTCCGGCCCAGGCCGAGACGCCCGCGCAGCATCTGGAGCGCTTAAAAGAACGTTTTGCGGCGGCAAAAGCGCTTAATCCGCGCTTCGTCAATCTACTGGCCGGTAACGACCGCTGGCCGCTGGCGCAGCAGGTGGATTTTCTCGGCAGAGCGCATGAACTGGCCGCCGAGTATGAGCTGCTCTGTAGCTTTGAAACCCATCGCGCCACCTCGCTGTATAGCCCGTGGCTGACGCTGGAGATTATTCAACAGCTGCCGCAGCTGCGCTTTACCGCCGATATCAGCCACTGGATCGTGGTCAGCGAACGCCTGCTGGATGACCCTTGCGATGACTTCAGCGCCTTTATCGAACGGGTCCACCATATTCAGGCCCGCGCCGGATACGACCAGGGGCCGCAGGTGCCACACCCGGCCGCGCCGGAATATCAGGCGGCCCTGCGGTTTCAACAGCGCTTCTGGGAGCAAATCTGGCAATCGCAGCGCCGGCGCGGCTACCAGCACACCACGCTGACCCCGGAGTTTGGCCCCGATGGCTATCTGCATCACCTGCCGTTTACCAACGTTCCGGTCGCCGATCTCTGGTCGCTGAACGCCTGGATGGCCCGGCGTGAACAGCAACATTTTGTCGAATTCACCTCGCTAACTGCATAAGGAACGGAAGAGATGACCGCTGCAAAAAGTTCTTTTACTGAATTACCGACCATCGACATCAGCGACCTGACCTGCGCCGATCTCACCCGACGCCAGGCGGTGGCCGACGCCATCGGTCAGGCGGCCCGCGAGGTCGGCTTTTTCTACATCACCGGACACGGCATTGCGCCCGAGCTGATTGCCGGCATCCGCGCGGCGGCGAAAGAGATTTTTGCCCTGCCGATGGAGCGCAAGATGGCGTACTACATCGGACAGTCGAAAAGCCATAAGGGCTACGTTCCCGAAGGCGAAGAGATTTACGGCTCCGGCAAGCCGGATCGCAAAGAGGCGTTTGATATCGGCTTCCAGGCCGCCGACGACCACCCGTTGGTCGTGGCTAACACGCCGCTGATTGGCGCCAACGAATGGCCGGATATACCCGAATTTCAATCCCGGGTACTGGCCTGGTATGACGCGGTCTTCTCCCTTGGACATCGCCTGTTTGACGCCTTCGCTCTGGCGCTTGGCCTGCCGGAAGGTTATTTCAGGTCGATGGTCACCTGCCCACCGTCAAAGCTGCGCCTGATCCACTACCCCTTTGACGCCAGCGCCGAAGATGTTCCCGGTATTGGTGCACATACCGACTATGAATGCTTCACTCTGCTGCTCGCCGACCAGCCGGGCCTTGAAGTGTTGAACGAAGATAGCGTCTGGATCGACGCCCCACCGCTGAAGAACGCGACCGGAGAAGAGGCTTTCGTGATCAATATCGGCGACATGCTGGAAGTGCTGAGCGCTGGCACATTTGTTGCAACAGCACACCGCGTACGTAAAGTGCCGCAGGAACGTTACTCCTTCCCGCTGTTTTTCGCCTGCGACTACCACACGCTGATCCGCCCGCTGCCGGGCTTCCTTAAGGCGGGCGAAGCCAGCGAGTATCAAGAACTGAGCATTGGTGAACATATGTGGAGCCAGGCGTTACAGACCTATCGCTACCTGCGCGAGAAAGTCACGCGCGGCGAGCTCCAGCTCCCCGAACGCGCCCGCGGCACCAACACCTTTGGCCATCTGAAAAAACAAGCCCAGCAAAAAACCGTTAATAACCCGTGAGGATAAATGATGAAAAGAACGCTAAAAAAACTCTCGCGCCGTGTGGCTTTGACCATCGCCGTCACCGCTTGTTTTTCACCGCTGACTCAGGCCGCAGAGCTGCTGACCGAGGGCGTATTTAAGGTCGGGATGGAGGTGACCTATCCGCCGTTTGAGTCCTACGACAGCAATAATAATATCGTCGGCATCGACCCGGAATTTGCAGCGCTGATCGCCGAACAGCTGAAAGCCAAACCGCAGCTTATCGACACGAAATTCACCAGCCTGATTTTAGGTATCGGTAAAAAATACGATGCGGTGATTTCCGGAATGTACGTGACTCCCGAGCGTCAGAAGCAGGCGGATGCGATTCCTTACGCCCTGTCCGGCGCATCCATTATTGCCCTGAAAAACAGCACCATTCAGCCCAAAACCGAAGATGAACTGTGCGGCGTGAAGGTCGGTCTGCAGGCGGGTACCGCCTGGGTTTCCAGTCTCAAAAAACACTCCGACGAGTACTGCCTGAAAAAGGGTAAACCGGCGATTAGCGTTCAGGAGTTCCCCACCGCGCCGGAAGCCTCCCAGGCCCTGCTGTCGAAAAATATCAACGCCCAGTTAGAAATCGCCCCGGCGGCGCAAATTATCGTCGAGAAAAGCCGCGGCCGCTTGGCCATTAGCTCAAATCGTCTGGTCTATCCGCTGCCGCTGGGGATCTACGTCGCCAAAGGCAATACCGAGCTGGCCGAGGCCATTAAATCAACGTTAGCCACCCTTAAAGCCAACGGCAAATATGACGCCATCATCAAGAAATACAGCTTAGAAAGCATCAATTAATACAATAATTAAACGGGAGTCGCTATGGAGTTCGATTGGGGATATTTTTTCTCATTATTTAGCGTTGGGGCATTCTGGCAGGCGTGCATTACCGTCATTGTCGTCAGTTCATTGTCCTGGTTTATTGGCCTGATATTAGGTTTTCTTTTAGCCTGCGCTAAGCTCTCCGGCCCGCGCTGGCTGAAGGTTCCCGTCGAACTCTATATTTGGTTTTTTCGCAGCGTACCGCTGATGGTGCTGCTGGTCTTTGTCTATAACCTGCCGCAGCTGTTTCCGGCCACACAGCCGCTGCTCGGCATTCCGTTTATCGCCGGGCTGGTATCGATGACGGTGACCGAAGCGGCTTATATGGCGGAAATCCATCGCGGCGGCCTGCTTTCGGTCGCCAAAGGGCAAAGCGAAGCCGGGCATGCCTTAAGCTTTAGCTTTATCGGAATTCAGCGCTTAATTATTATTCCGCAGGCGTTTCGTATCTCCCTGCCCACGCTGATCAACGAATATATCACTATCATTAAGCTCAGCTCGATTCTGTCGGTTATTTCGCTGCCGGAACTGCTGCTGACCGGCCAGCGCCTGTACGCGCAGAATTTTCTCGTAATGGAGACGCTGCTGGCGGTCGCGGTCTATTACGTCATGGTGGTCACGGCCTTTACCTGGCTCTTCCGGGCGCTGGAAAACCTGCTGGATATTCAGCGCAAACGTCCGCAAACGCTCAATGAAACGGAATGCGAAACCCTGCGTCAAAACCTGAAGCCGCCGGTGCAGACAACAAAAGCGCAGTCCGCCCGCGGCAACCCGCCGGCGCTCGATTTGCAGGGCATCGAAAAATCCTGGGGCCAGCACCACGTCCTGAAGGGGATTGACCTGAAAGTAGAAAACGGCGAGGTGATCAGCATCATCGGCCCGTCCGGCTCCGGCAAAACCACCCTGATCCGTACCATTAACGCTCTGGAAAGCATTGATGGCGGCGAGATCATTCTTTACGGCGAGGATTATCTGAAGGGCGCCTCCATTATCGATAAACAGCAAATGCGCGCGGGCGTGCGCCGCATCGGCATGGTCTTTCAGGGCTTCAACCTCTTTCCTCACCGTACGGTGCTGGATAACGTGATGCTCGCCCCGCTCTATCACAAGCTCCTTGACCGCCCCGCCGCCAGAGAGCAGGCGCTCTGGCTGCTGGATCGCGTCGGTCTGCTGGCGCACGCCGAAAAATACCCGTACCAGCTCTCCGGCGGTCAGCAGCAGCGCGTGGCCATCGCCCGCGCCCTGGCGCTGAAACCGGACATCATGCTGTTTGATGAACCCACCTCGGCGCTGGACCCGGAGCTGGTTGGCGAAGTACTCAAGGTCATTCAGTCCCTCGCCCGTGAAGGCATGACGATGCTGATCGTGACCCACGAGATGGACTTCGCCTTATCGATTTCTGATCGGGTGGTGATGATGGAAAACGGCGTCGTGCAGAGCGATGTGCCGCCGCAGCGTATTCGCAGCGATGCCGCCGAACCGTCCCTGGCCCGCATTCGTGAATTTATGGGAGTGTAATAAATGACAACTGAACTGGAATTACGCCAGCAGCTGGCGGGCGCCTATCGTCTGGCGGCGCTGTTCGGCTGGGAAGACACGCTCTATACCCACTTCTCCGTTCGCCTGCCCGGCGACGGCGAGCCGCGATTTTTGATTAACCCCTTCGGCATGATGTTTGATGAAGTGACGGCCAGCAACTTAATCGTGGTCGACATGCAGGGCAAAGTCGTCGAAGGCAGCGCGCCGGCAAACTCGGCGGGCTTTACAATCCACAGCGCGGTCCATATGGCTCGCGAAGACGCCCACTGCGTGATCCACACCCACACGCTGCCGGGGATGGCAGTCGCCGCCTGTGCGGAAGGGCTGCTGCAGCTCAACCAGATCAGCACCGAGTTTTATCAACGCGTCGGTTATCATCCTTATGAAGGCGTGGCCTTCGATCTCGATGAACGCGTGAGGATCCAGTGCTCGCTCGGCGAGAATATCGCCCTGATCCTGCAAAGCCACGGCCTGCTGTCGGTCGGCCGCACCGTCGCCGACGCGTTCTACATCATGTATTACCTGAACCGCGCCTGTGAAATCCAGATGGCCGCCGCGCAGCTGGCTTCGCTCGGCTCCATTCATACGATCCCCGATCGCCTGAGCCAGCACGCCTGCGAGCAGCTGAAGGGAGTCGAACATGAACGCCAGCTGGTGTGGCAGGCGTGGCTGCGTCGCCTCGACCGTCTTGATACTTCTTATAAGAGTTAACGCCTATGACTCCGTTCACTATCGTCGTGGATTGTAACGATCCTCAATATGCCCAGGAGATTTGCGCCGCTTTCGCACCATTTCCGCAGGCAAAAGCGGTCCTGCCTGACCACCCCGCCGCTCGCGAGGCGCAATACGCCTGCTGCTGGTTTCCCGATCCGCTGATCCTGGCGCGATCGCCGCAGCTAAAGCTGATCCAGGCAGCGTCCGCCGGCGTCGATCATCTCCCGGCCAGCATTTTCGCCAGCGATGTTCCGCTCTGCCGGGTGGTTGACGATGACTTTCGCCACGGCATGTTTGAATACGCGCTGTGGGGCGTGCTGTGGTTTCAGCGCCGCTTTGACCGGGCGCTGGCTCACCAGCGCAAGCGCATCTGGAAGATGTATCCGCAGCGCGCGGCGGTCGATTATCACGTTGGCGTCATGGGCCTCGGTGAAATTGGCGGCTATATCGCCTCGCAGCTCGCCGGGATGGGGTATCGGGTTTCCGGCTGGGCGCGTAGCGAGAAATCCCTTGCCGGCGTGCGCTGCTTTCACGGCGACGCGCAGGCCGGTGAATTTCTTGGTCAGCTGGATGTGCTTATCAACGTCCTGCCGTTAACCGAGCAGACGCGAGGTATCCTCGCCCACCCTTTACTGGATCGGCTCCCCAACGGCGCGGCGTTGATAAACTGCGGCCGCGGCGAGCATATGGTGAACCAGGACGTGATCCGGGCGCTGGATAGCGGCAAGTTATCCGGCGCGGTGCTCGACGTCTTCCCCGTCGAGCCTCTTCCCCAGGAAGACCCGCTGTGGCAACACCCGCAGGTAGCAATTACGCCGCATATGGCCTCCATCGCCCAGACGGAGGCGATCGCCCGCCAGCTGCTGGACAACATCCAGCGGCTACATCGGGCGCTGCCGCTGAAAAACCGGGTGAACAAACAGAGTGGTTATTAAGCCCGAAAACGTCAAAAGCATAATATCCGCTGCTACGCTTAATGGTCTGTCCAATAAAAAATAAGGCTGGCAGCATGAATATTGATCTATCCGGGAAAGTTGCACTGGTTACCGCCTCCACCGGCGGCATTGGTTTCGCCATCGCCAAAGGTCTGGCGGCAAGCGGCGCGGAAGCGATCGTGAATGGCCGCAGCGAGCGTAGCGTGAATGCGGCCATTGCCCGCCTGCAGAGCGAGGTTCCCGGCGCGAAGACCCGACCGGCGATAGCCGATCTGAGCGACGCAGAAGGCGTGAATCAGCTGATACAAGCGGTAAACGGCGTCGACATACTGGTGAATAATGCGGGTATTTATGGCCCGCAGGATTTCTATGCCACCGACGATGCAACCTGGGAAAGATACTGGCAAACCAACGTGATGTCCGGGGTTCGTCTTTCCCGCGCGCTGCTACCGGCCATGGTACAGAAAGGCTGGGGTCGGGTGGTTTTTATCGCTTCGGAATCGGCACGCAACATCCCGGCGGATATGATTCACTACGGGGTCACTAAAACCGCTCAGCTATCGCTGGCCCGCGGGCTGGCGAAATATGTTGCCGGCAGCGGCGTCACCGTGAACAGCGTCCTGCCGGGACCGACCCTCTCGGATGGCTTTGCCGAGATGATGAAAGATGAAGTCGCTAAAACCGGTAAATCACTGGAGCAGTTGGCCAAAGAGTTTGTGATGGCAAACCGCCCCAGTTCGGTGATTCAGCGCGCGGCCACGGTAGAAGAGGTCGCCAGTATGGTGGTTTACGTCTGTTCGACTCAGGCTTCGGCGACGTCAGGCGCGGCGCTGCGCGTGGATGGCGGCGTAGTGGATGATATCGTCTGACGCGCTGTGCGCGGATAACAAAACGTTCAGCGCGCAGGCGTTTATCTTGAGCAAAGTTAGCGCCTGCGCGCTGCCCTTTTGCCGACCAGCAACAGCGCCAGCGCAACCACAACCGGGACCAGCGATCCCCACAATACGGCGTTCCAGCCGAAGAGGTTCATCAACGCGCCCGAGGAAAATGAGCCAATCATCATGACGCCGAAAACGATAAAATCGTTCAGCGATTGCACCTGGTTTTTTTCTTCCGGTCGGTGGAAATCCATAATCTGCGTCGACGCGCCGGTAAAACCAAAATTCCAGCCGATGCCCAGCAGGATCAGCAACAGCCAGTAGTGCATAACATCAATACCGGCCAGGCCAACCATCACCGAGAGCGCCAGCAGAATCAACCCGGCAGCGTTAATACGCCGGGCGCCGAAACGAGCGATCAATTTGCCGGTGAAAAATCCGGGACCGTACATGGCGATTACGTGCCACTGGATACCCAGATTCGACGCCTGCTGCGACAGGCCGTGCATATGCATGGAAAGCGGTGCGGCGGTCATCAGGAAGTTCATTACCATGTAGGCGATTGCGCCGCTAAATACCGTTCGGGAAAACCCGGGCTGGCGCACAATTTCGCCCAGCGGACGCCCGCCGGACTTCGCCTGCGCCGCCGGTTCGGCGGTTTTTACTCCCAGTAATACCCACGCCGATACCGCTGCCACCAGCCCCTGAGCAATAAAGGTCATGGCAAAGGTGTGCGGCGGCCAAAGATTCATGGTGCCGGTCACCAGCATCGGACCGATGACCCCTGCCGCCACTCCGCCCCCCATCACCAGGGAGAGCGCACGCGCTCGCCGTTCGCCGCTGACGCCGTCAGTAGCGGCAAAGCGAAAGGAAACCGCCACCGCCGCATAGGCGCCGCCGAAAAAGGCCGCGATGCAGAATAGCCAGAACGAACTCATGACCACCGCCGTCGCCGCCAGCAGTCCCGTCAACATACCGGCGCCGGTCCCGACCATAAACACCGTTTTGCGTCCGCGCCTTCTGGCCAGCGCGCCAAACGGCAAAATACAGGCCGCCATGCCCAGCACAAAAATGGTAATCGGCAGCGTGGCCAGGGTTGGAGAGGGCGCGATGGCGTTGCCAACAATCGCCCCGGTAGCGTAGAACACCACCGAGTTTGCCCCAGCCAGCGCCTGCGCCGTCGCCAGGCGAACAATATTCTGGTTTTGCTGCCTGACGGGCAACGTCATTTCAGCGCTCATAGATTCTCATTATCCTGAATTCATTTTTCGTTATGCCAACGCCCAGGATGACATAATGAACGTAATCAGGCATTTCGACCAGCCATCACGCCGCCATCAATATCCCATACCGCGCCGGTCACCCAGAGGGTGCTATCGCTAAGCAGAAACGCTACGGTTTGCGCGATATCGTCAGGCGTACCGACGCGGCCAATAGGATGGAAGCCGTCGAAGCTATTCATCACATCCTTCACAGCATCTTCAGGTAGAAAGGCTTCATATATCGGTGTATGCACTACCGCCGGAGATACCGCATTGACGCGAATCCCGCTGCTGCCCAGCTCAACTGCCAGATTTTTGGTCAACGCATGCAGACCTGCTTTTGCCATTGAGTAGGCTGACGACGGCGTTGCGCCAATCGCCTGCTGCGCCCACATCGATCCAATATTCACAATTGAGCCTTTGATATTATTGGCCAGCATATTGCGCACCACGTCGCGGGTGATAAAAAAGGTCGCGCGGTTGAGATTCATATACCGATCGTAATCGGCCATTTCATGTTCGATGAACGGCTTCGGGAAGAAGACGCCAGCGGCGTTAACCAGCAGGCTGATATCCTGATGTTTCGCGTTGATGCTCTCCATAACCCGCGCCATACCCGCTTCGCTCATCAGGTCAGCGACGATGATCTCCACGTTACCCTCAGCCGCCAGCGCCTGACGGGCCTGCTCAGCCTTCTGCTGGCTGATTGCCCACCAGCACGACCTGACCGCCCTGTTCAACAACCCGTCTGGCCGTTGCCAGCCCCATACCGCTGGTTCCGCCAACCACTAACAATTTTTTACCGGCAAACGCTGTGTTCATCATTAACCTCTTTATGCTTGATTTGGATGGCCTAAGCATGCCTTTGCAGAGCCGCGCTGACGAATGAGAAGAAATCGCGTCACAATAAAGAAAATCTATCTTGATGGATTATACTCATGCCAAAATTCATTGATGGATATTCAGCATGCGCTCGCTTAACCGACTGAAATGGCTTCACGCTTTTGAAGCCGCCGCCCGCCACGGCAGCTTTACCGGCGCGGCCCGAGAGCTGGGCGTGACGCCTGCCGCCGTCGGGCAACTGGTCAGGGCGCTGGAGGATTGGGTTGGCCATCCGCTGCTGCACCGCACCCGCAGCGGTAAAGAGCGTCTCACTCTGGTGAACGAGGCGCAGGAGGCGCTGCAGGATATTACTCAGGGGCTGGATAAGCTGGAAAGCGGGCTGAATAAACTTCGCGGTCGCCGGGCGCGTAACGTGGTAGTGATCACCGCCTCACAGGTGCTGATGATGAACTGGCTGATGGAGCGGTTAAACCGCTTTTCCGAAGCCTATGAAAACATCGACCTGCGCCTCAACGTTACGGAAAAGCTGATGGATGTTGCCCACGGCGAAGCGGATTTAGGCATCCGCTGCGGTCGCGGCGACTGGCCCGGTGTGGATAAAACCTGGCTAATGGATGAAGAAGCGGTGCTGGTGTGCAGCCCGCTGATCGTTCCAGCGGGCAAATCCGCCTGCGGCGACTGGCTGGCACAGCAAAAGCTGATCCACGATGATACGCCGCACCCGGGAGCCCGTTTTCCTTCCTGGGAGGAGGTTCTGCAGGCCGCTCAGGCCCCAGCGGCGCGCGATAGCGGGCTGCATATCAACTCAACGTCGGCGGTCATTCTGGCCGCGCTCAGCGGGCGCGGCGTCGCCATTGTCCGCCGGGCGCTGGTAAAACAGCTTCTCGCCACCGGTCAGCTCGTTCAGCTACATCCGGCCTACCGCTGGCCCCTCAGCTGGTCCTACTATATCGTGACGCCCCGGCATGCGGCCATGCGCCCGGAAGTGAAGGTATTTCATGACTGGCTGCTTCACGATGTGCTGGCGGAGAGCGGGAACGCTGATTTTCTGCCGCTGACCCCGCCATAGAAAACCTTTGTTGTTTTATGGGTTGACCTGGTCATGGATGCGCCACTTCTGTTTGAGCACATTTTTGTCCTGGCTATCCAGCCACTGATTTACCTTTTCCAGCAGCTGCGGGTTATCTTTATTCATCATATAGACTTTGAAGCTGGCGGTGCCCGGGAAGGGTTGCTCATTGGCCACGCAAAACACGCCCGGTTCATTGCTTTGGTAATACACGCCTTCGATCAGGTCGGTTACCATCATATCCGCCGTTTTCTGCCGCAGCGCTTCAAGGTTATCCACGTTATTTTTCACCCGAATAATCTGCGCCTGCTTGAGATGTTCATCCACAAAGCTTTGATTGGTGCCGCCCGGGTTCACTACCACCTTCACGTTTGGCTGGTCGATTTTTTCCAGGCTGCCGAGAGCGGGCGCCGCCGCGCAGTTAGCCAGCGCAATTTTGCCGTTCGGCACGACCGGCTGGCTTAAGGCAAATTCCTTCGCCCGGGCCGCAGTTTCCGTCACCCCGCCCATAGCAATATCAAACTTATCCGCTTTCAGGTCCGCAGAGAGCGTTGGCCAGCTGGTCGGCACAAAGCTTACCTTTAGCCCAAGCCGCTTGCCGAGATCCTTCGCCATATCGACATCGTATCCCAGCAGTTCTCCGGCTTTATTATGAAACGCCAGCGGCGCGTAATCTCCCGGTACGCCGACTTTAAGTTCGCCGCTTTGTTGAATGCTGTTCATGTCGCGCGCCTGGGCGCCGAAGGCGACAGCAGCGATGACGAAAGCAATACCTGACTTCAACTTCATCTTTATATCCTTGTTCAAATGTGAACCGTTTTATGATTATCCTGCGCTGCGCAGCGGATTCTGTTTATCGTTCATAAAATCTTTAATCATGGATGCCGTCAATACCGGCGGCGAAAAACGCGAGATCGTTCCGTCGGCCGCTTGCCCGGCGAGCTGCTCGCAAAAGCGCTCAACCTGATTAACCGGACAGCCGGCAATATCCTGGGCGGAAAAACGCCACCACCGTAGCGCCAGCAGCTGCTCGATAATCGCCTCGCTAAAGCGCATGCGGATAACTTTCGCCGGGTTACCGCCGACAATGGCGTAAGGCGCGACATCTTTGACCACCAGCGCGTTGGCGGCGACAACTGCGCCATCGCCAATAGTAATGCCCTGCGCCAGAGTGACGTTCTGGCCAATCCAGACATCGTTGCCGATGGTTATCGGTCGGGGAGTTTTTTCAAAAGGGTAAAACTGGTTGGGCCTGCCGCTATCGGCAGCCAGCGTCGCCATCACGCCGGAGTGATGGGCATAAAAAACCGGACTGGCGCTGGCCCACTCCAGGGGATGCCGATCGCCAAGTACCTGTAACCGGTCGGCAATCGATGTGTAGCGCCCCACTTTAATCAGCGCCGGCAGCAGGGTTCGCGTATAGCTAAAAGCGCCCAATGAGGCCAGCCGTTCGCCGCAGCGCCCCCAATAGGTGGTATACGCCTCGGTGGTTAAATTTTCCGGTATCTCGATCGGCAGATCGTCACGGTAAAAGGCGTGGGCGCAGACCAGCTTCTGCCCGCCGACAAAAATTCGCTGCGCCTGCAACAGGGGTCTAAGCTCCCCAAAGGTGATTTTCATGATCGATTTCCCGCACCAAAGTATTCCCGGTCAGCCGCTTCATCTCTCGATCATTGATAGCGTACCGATCCGCTCGCCGCGCGAAAAATCACTATGACATCTCTTTTTTGTGAGCTACAACGCGAAAGCGTTGGGCCGTTATCGCCTGCGATCGTCAGTTATACTCCAGCGCAAAGGTCACCATGCTATTGGCGGTGCCGGCGGTCACCGCATCATCGGTCTGGACGTACTGGGCGTTGAAGTTGATATTCTCCGCGCTGCCGGCGCTGCTGGCGTTAATCCGCTTTAGCACCGGGAGATTGCTGGCCTCGTTGATTTTGACGCTGGTCCCTGCCGCAGGCGCCGGGGCGCTGTTATTGCCGTACGTGAGCCTGACGCCCACCCCGCTCGCAGAGGCGTTGGCTTTGCTTAACGCGAGGGTATCCGTACCGCCGCCTGGTGAGGTGACGCCAAAAAAGCCGATGCGGATATCGGTTGGCGTGGAACAAAAGACCGGTATGGAGAAGCTTTTCGCGCTGCCGCCGGTGGTGCTTTTGCCCTTGAACTCCGCTTTATTCACCGTCCCCAGGCTAACGTGAATATTCGTGGTTGAAACCTGACAGCTGCCGCTGCTGCCGATATCGACGTTCAGCGCCGCCATATCGAGCGTGACCGGCGAGCTGGCGACAAAACCGGCGCGGCTGTCGGCCTGCTGCTGGATCGTCAGTTCGCCAATCTGCGGCTGCGCCGGAACGTTAGCGTGGTTACCGCTGACCAGGGCGACGTCCCCGGTCTTATAAAACGTCACAAAGACTTTCACCACAATCTGCTGCTGGTTCAGCAGGTTAGCCATCTCCTGGCTGTCACACACCGTCACGGATTCCGCATTATCAGCCGCGTGGCTGCCGTCAATAAAGCGAACCGCGCCGCCGCTGCACTGGAAGCCCAGTGAGTATCCGATACCCTCCAGCGCCGAGGGGAACACGTGCTGACCGCCGATGGAAAGCGGCGATGAGGCCGTTTTTAGCTGCCGATAAACCAGACGCTTTGCCGCCGCTTTCGGCACCTGAAGATCGCAGGAGAAATGAATCCCGCTGCCGTTATCCGCCATCACGCCGGTCATCTGCGTATTCAGCGGCAGCGTGGGCAGGTACTTGATATTCTGGACGTTCACGGTCATCTGGCCGATATCCCCTTTGCAGGTTTCCGCCCAGCCGCTGTGGCTATAGATGCCCGCTATCAGCAGGAATAAAAACGATACTATGCGCAAAATCACCTCTGTGCAGACCTACTGGCAGAAGCCAGAGACGGTTTTAACCGGACTCTGCCTCTGCTGTACGGTATCGGTAAGATGGAAATGCAGCGCGCATCTCCGTGAGATGTTGTCGGCATTCCAGGCGACATCCAGCGTCCCTTCCTGCGGAATGCCGCTCAGATAGACCTGCCCGCCGTCGGCCACCATGCCGCCCGGGGCCCCGCCAGGATCGCCTTCAGCTTTCCGCAAGCGAACGCTGGCGCCGAACGGCAGCGGCCCGTGACTATCGCTGAGGGTAAACAGCACGCGGCTGCCGATATGGGTCTGGTAGTTCGCCTGCACCACCGCCCCGCCGCCGGGGATCACCGTCTGTCCTTCAAGTTCGACATCGGCATCGTCGGCCAGCGATTCGGTATCAAGCGTAATGGTGTTTTTGCGATAGGCCGTCAGCGAAGGCACCACCGCATAGCCTCGCCAGTCGGTATGCACATTGCTGCCGTTCTGAATCGCCACCTCAGCAGCGCCCGGCGCACGCACGATGGCAAAGCTTTCGCCGACGGTCTGCCCGAGCGTCACGCCATGAGGATGGGCGACAACGGAGCCCGATGCGCCCCAGGTAAGCTGCTGACTGGCGCTATCGTGGCGATAGCCGAGCTGCGCGGTTCCGTAGCCGCCGTGGTAATCCAGCGCGGCGCTGCTGTTACTGCCCTGACCGCCGTTAACGTAGCCCTGCTGGAGGGAGTAGTAGAGATTGGGATGATGCGGAAGCGAACCGAACAGCGACGCCTGCTGCGAAGTACGTCCGCTATTGTCGGAGGTCATGCTGTAGCTGATCGCGCTCTCGGATAGCGGGCCGAAAAGCGGAACGCTCAGATTAAAGGACCACGAACGATCGGCTTTTTGTCGATCGGATGAATGGGTGTAGTAATAACCCACGCCCCACGTCACGCCTCGCCAGGCGCTGTAAAATCCGAGATGCAGCGTTTCATCGCGGCTATGACTGTGCCAGTACTCCTGCGACCAGGCGGATATCGCCAGGCTGCTGATACCGCCAAAGGCCTGAGAAAGCGATATTTCTTCGCGGCTGCGCTTGTTGTCGAGCAGCCCGTTGCGGCTTTCAAGCGCATTCGCTTCGCTGAAGTCATAGTAGCCGCTGGAGGAGTAGCGATAGCTGGCGAGACTGAATGAAGTCCCCGTGCCGGCAAAATCCTTCTGATACTGCACGCGCACCGAATGACCTGCCGAGCGCTTTCCCGACGGCGCTGTGGTGTTTGCCCACGTCGCATCGCCTCCGATCGACCCCAGTTCGCCCAAACCGCGCCCGACGCCAAGCGCCCACGACTGGTAATCCTGCGCCAGCTGGCTACCGCCGTAGAGCGTGAATTCAGCCGGTAGCCCATAAAACAGCGTGCCCTGTAAAAACGTCGGCGACTGCCCCTGGCGCTGCGCTGAACGGAAGCGCCCGGCGCTCAGGTTGTATTTAACCCGTCCTTCACGCAGCATAAACGGTACGGCTGAAAAAGGTTGCGTAAAGGTTCGCACCGAACCGTCGCTCTCTTTCACCTGGACTTCGAGGTCGCCGCTTTGCGCCGTCGGATAGAGATCGTTTATTGCAAACGCCCCCGGCGAGACGAACGTTTCATAGATCACGTAGCCATGCTGGGATATCGTCACCTTCGCATTACTATGCGCCATCCCGCGGATCGTTGGAGCGAAGCCGCGCTGGCTGTCCGGCAGCATTTCATCATCGGACATTAGCTGAATACCGCGAAACTGCACGCTGTCAAAGACGTCGCCGGTCGTAAAGGTATCGCCCATTCGCAGCAGGCTTTTGAGGGATTTCACATCGCGCTGTAGCCAGGTGCTCTGCGAATTCCAGCGCCGGGTGCGATCGTACTCCATCGACGATACGTTGCGCAGGCGCCAGGCCCCAAGGTTAACCCCGCTGCGTAGGTTCAGATAGCTGGATTGGCTATTGTCATCCGGCTGCCGGGTTTGCGACCCGGTCAGGTTGTAGTTAACAAACGCCGCCGGGATACCGTCGTCCCAGCGCGCTGGATCCACGTATCCGCGGCTCTGGACGTTCATGGCCGCCTGGGGAATGCTTAAGATCAGGCGCTGATCGGCAAAATCGAAACGGCTACTGGCATCAGGAATGTAGCGCTCGATGTGGGTGAACGCTTGCCCCTCATGCAGCGATTGAAAGGCAGAAAAAGCGCTGACGTTCACGCCATATTCCGCCAGCTGCGCCGGGGTTAACTGCGGCTGCAGCGCGCCGTTGCTGTCGATAAACGTCACCTCGCCCCGGGTTATTTCCTGATTATTCACCCAAATGCTGACTGAATAAGTCCCCGGCTGCTGGCCGCCTGATTTTGCAAAATAGCGTAAGTCAGCGGTCTTTTGCTGCGGATTGGCAAATTCTAAGGCCGCCGGATCGAAGTACTCATCCGCCCGCGCGATGCCGCTTTGACAAAGCAGGAAAAGCGCCGTCGGCACCGTCGCTAATAATGAAATCCCGCCGGTTGGCGCAGCGATCGCCGTATAACCGGAAGTCATACCAGAGGGGTTATTTTTCACAATATCCTGACCAGACGAAGCAAAATTACTGTTGCGCGAAATCCGTCATCCCGCCGAAATCATTAATGGCGCGCCACTTAATAATGCCGGTGCGATGAATCGGCCACTCTTGCTGGCTAAAGGGTCCAATCATGCCGGGTTCAGTAATCTCCTTGCCGCCCACCGAAAGGGTAAAAAATGAAACAAAATAGGGCGTCGGGTTTTGTGCTACCAGCCGCGAGCCGTCAATTTTAAATGTCAGCTTGCGCCATGCATCGGCTGGGTCACCCGTCAGGCCATTCGGGCGATAGAAGATCTTAAATTTTGATTTAATATTGACCTGTAGCTTATTCACTTCATCTTTTTTCGTTGGCGCAATACTTTTTACATTGAGCCAAAATACCGATTCCCGATCCGCGGGCAGCGTTGCGCCAATGAAATTAATACGCAACACGTTCTGCTGTTCTGGATCGAGCCGGAATAACGGCGGCGTAACGATAAACGGCACCCGGCTCTTATTATTCTCCGCATAATTTTCCACCCACGATTGCACCAGATAAGGCGAATGGCTATCTGCATTAGTAACTGATATTGCGGCCTCTCGCTTCCCTTCCTGATAGATTACCCGGGTTCCTCCCATGACAATACCGGCGTGGGCCGCGGTGGATAATATTAACAAGGCTAGCGCGGCGATCGTTCGTTTCATAATCATTACCGTCCGGGAATAATAAAAGCGGGTATCAGTAACAAAGCCTGATAATAAATATGGATAAACCAGGGCGCCCGTCTTTCAGCCAGGCAGAAGCTAACGCCTTGCCCGGCCCGGGCAAGCTTTAATAACCGTAGCGTTACCCGCTTTTATTTTATTAGTTGTAAACCATATTGAAGTTAGCTGTACCGTTGGCAGAACCCGCGGTAACCGCACTGGTCGAGACATAGTCAGCAAAGAATTCGAGATCGGCGGTTCCGGTAGTGGTGCCGCTGGCACCGGCGGTAACGCTATGGCCGCGAGAAACGTCGCCAAGCTCAACCGGCGTCGATTTGTCATCTTCATACAGCTTAATCGCTACCCCTTTTGCGGTACCGTTAATCGCCAGTAGATCGCTATTGTTGCTATCGCGGGTACCGTCAAACAGCACCGAGACGGTGGTGACGGTGGAAGGACAATCTTTGACTTTGATATGAAAGGAGGTTTTGGTGGTTTCTGAACCCGTGCCGGTAAAATAGCTGCTCGCCCATTTTCCCAGATCGACGCTTTGATTCGCGCTGGTGCTATCAACATTACAGGAGGAGTCGGTAATGGAGCCGGTAAATTCCACCTGACCGCCCGTTCCTTGCGTGCCCGCATTCGAGCCGGGATTCACGGTCATTGCCGAACTGGCCGGCTGTGAAGGCGTGGATAATGCGCTGCCAGACACCAGAGCACCGACAAACATTGCCATAATACGAAATTGCGTTTTCATTATTTATCTCATCTCTAACTTATATTTTTACAGATTCCGCGCTAAGGCTTAAGGCCGCGCAAATCTGCATACAGATCCTCCATATTAATAGTATTGGCGTTCCGTCCGCAGGCCATCAGGAAAAAACCCGTGCCGCTCAATTGATCATGCGTAATAAAATAAAAAGTGCTTTTAGCGAAATTGACTAACCATTTATTCAGGGAGCAAATAAATACTATCCCTACCCATTACAAATCGCAATATTTTGTTATGTTAATGAAATGCTGTTTTATTTCACATATAAAAATAATATTAAAGACATTGCGCTTTTTGTTAATTAACGCAACCAAAAATCACGATACAATAACATCAAATCGCAACATTGGATTGCACAATTTAACAAACACAACGAATTTAGCCGCTATTTTGCGGCAATAAATCCGTGAGCACACGCGGCATTTATTAAATATTAGGATTAATCTTAGGTTGCGTTCAATCTTATTTTCGTAAACGAATAATCAATAATCACGTGAGTAATTATTAATAATCAATATGGAAGAAGCTTTTTTAAGCGGCAAGCGGCTGGACGCAAAAGCAATAACAGTACTTTTTTTATGGAATAAAAACCCGCAATCAAACAAGATTGCGGGCGGTATTGAAAAATGAATAAATAGCAGGCTTCGATCAGAACAGGCCCAGCGGCGCGGTACCGTAGCTGACCAGCAGGTTTTTCGTCTGCTGGTAGGCGTTGAGGGCCATCTTATGCGTTTCACGCCCTACGCCGGACTGTTTGTAACCGCCGAATGCGGCGTGCGCAGGATAGATGTGATAACAGTTGGTCCACACCCGGCCGGCTTTTATGCCGCGCCCCATGCGATAGGCAAGATTGGTATCCCTCGTCCACACCCCAGCCCCAAGGCCGAACTGGGTCTGATTAGCGATAGACAGCGCCTCAGCTTCATCCTTAAAGGTGGTCACGCCAATCACCGGGCCGAAAATCTCTTCCTGGAAGCTGCGCATATCGTTGCGTCCCTGAATCAGCGTCGGCTGAATATAGTAGCCGTTATCCAGTTCGGCAGAGATGCTGGCGCGTTCGCCGCCGGTCAGGATGGTACCGCCTTCATCGCGAGCGATCTTGATATACGAGAGTATTTTATCGAACTGCTGACGTGACGCCTGCGCGCCGATCATCGTACCGGTGTCAAAGGGGTCGCCGCGGCGAATTTGCGCCACTTTGTCCATGACCCGCGCCATAAAGGGTTCGTAAATAGACTCCTGAATCAGCGCGCGGGACGGGCAGGTACAAACCTCCCCTTGGTTAAAGAAGCCCAGCACCAGGCCTTCCACCGCCTTCTCGATATACTCTTCTTCCCCCTCCATCACGTCGGCAAAGTAGATGTTCGGCGATTTACCGCCCAGCTCAACGGTGCAAGGGATAATGTTTTCCGCCGCGCAGGCCATAATATGGCGGCCAACCGGCGTCGAGCCGGTAAAGGCGATTTTGGCAATGCGTTTACTGGTGGCCAGCGCTTCGCCCGCCTCTTTGCCAAAACCCTGAACCACGTTAAGGACGCCCGCCGGGAACAGATCGCCAATAATCTCCAGCAGCAGCGTGATGCTGAGCGGCGTCTGCTCCGCCGGTTTTAGTACCACGCAGTTACCTGCCGCCAGCGCCGGCGCCAGTTTCCAGGCGGCCATTAACAGCGGAAAGTTCCACGGGATAATTTGTCCGACCACGCCAAGAGGCTCATGGAAATGGTAAGCCACCGTCGTTTCATCAATCTCCGCCGTGCTCCCTTCCTGCGCGCGCAGGCAGCCGGCGAAGTAGCGGAAGTGATCGACCGCCAGCGGCAGGTCGGCGTTGAGCGTTTCGCGGATCGGTTTGCCGTTATCCCAGCTCTCCGCCACCGCCAGATACTCGAGGTTGGCCTCAATACGGTCGGCAACCTGCAGCAGCAGATTGGCGCGCTGCTGAGCCGACGTTTTGCCCCAGGCGTCGGCGGCCCGATGCGCCGCATCCAGGGCGAAGTCGATATCTTTGGCATCCGATCGTGGAAACTGACCAATGTTGCTACCGTCGACCGGGGAGGTGTTCATAAAGAATTCGCCGCCAATCGGCTCGACAAATTTACCATCAATAAAGTTACCGTAAGCAGACTTCAGTGAAACCAAAGCGCCCGGCGTGCCAGGATGTGCATAACGCATCGCGAATCTCCTTCATGTAGGGTTGAAGCGCAGCGGCGTATTAGTTTTGTCCGGGGGCTCGCTGCGTCTTCAGACCATTGCAGGGGGCGTGCCACCTTTTTCGCCACCAAAAATATTTCTATTTTTCATATTGATAGCTTATAAATCTCGCTTTCTGTTGCACTGAATGTTCCTTATGTGTTGCAAATCGCAACACTAACAAAACCTTGTAGCTACAATATTGCAACACTAGTGAGATGACGAGGTGTCCCGTGCCAGGAAATCCATTTGCCCTGACGCCAGAGATCAAAGCGAGCCCGCTGCTGAGCGACTCCTGGTGCCGCAGCCAGCGCTATGGCATCGACCCCGCTACTGACGACTTCCCTCGCCTGCACGCCAGCGAGCTGGCCGACAGGCTCGCCAGCCATAGCCGTCTGCAAAAGCTGGCCCAGCCGGTGGTTAATGCCTTGTCCAGCAAGGTCAACGATCTGCAATCGGTGGTGATCCTCTCTGACGCCAGCGGACTGGTTTTGCAAACCTTTGGTGAGACGCAGGCCATGCAGAAAGCGCAGCGCTTCGCTTTAGCCCCGGGCAACCTGTGGAGCGAAAGCGGACGCGGAACCAACGCCATCGGCACCGCGCTGGCGATAGACGACAGCTGCGAAATTGATGGCCGTCAGCATTTCCTCACCAGCAACCAGGGCCTGTATTGCGCCGCCGTACCGCTGCAAAATCCCGAGGGGAAAATAGCCGGGGTGCTGGATATCTCCGGCCCGGCCCACTATCCGCACGCCAGGACGCTGGCGTGGGTAAAAGGCGCCGCGAAGCAAATAGAATATCTATGGGTGAAACAGAGTCTGCACCCGCAGCAGTGGCTGATGAGCCTGCATCCCCGGGCGGAAAAACTCGACAGCGTAGACGAACGGCTGCTGGTCTTTACCGATAACTTGCTGACGGCGGCTAACCGGCTGGCGATGCGCGAATTCGACCTCGACGCCGCCCGGTTTGGTCATCTCACTTTCCAGCAGCTTTTTTCGCAGCTGCGGCAAACCGCCGTTAGTATCCCGCTGCCGGTCGCCGTCGGAGGGCACAACTACTATTACCGTCTGCGTGCTCCCGCGACCGCCAGCGTGGCGACGACCGCGCGCCCGGCACTCGATCTGCCGTTCTCCAGCCCGCATGAATCAGAAAAGCTGCTGCGTCTGCTTAATGCCGGGATTGGCTTATGTATCGAAGGAGAGACCGGCTGCGGCAAAGAGTACGTCAGCCGCACGCTGCACCGGCACAGCCGCTGGAGCAGCGGCAAATTCGTCGCCATCAACTGCGCCGCTATTCCGGAATCGCTAATTGAATCAGAACTGTTTGGCTACCAGCCCGGCGCGTTTACCGGGGCAAACAAAAACGGCTATATCGGCAAAATCCGCGAGGCCGATGGCGGCATTCTTTTTCTTGATGAAATTGGCGATATGCCGTTAGCGCTACAAACCCGGCTGCTGCGGGTCTTGCAGGAGAAAGAGGTCACGCCGCTAGGCGCCAGCCGGAGCTCGCCGGTGAACTTCGCGGTCATTTGCGCGACCCATCGCAACCTGGCGCAGCGGGTGGCCGAAGGCGTCTTCCGCGAAGACCTGCTCTACCGCCTGCGTGAGTTTGCCCTGACGCTGCCGCCGCTGCGCAAGTGGCCTGAACTGCCTGCGTTTATTCAGCGGCTGTGGCGCGAGCAGGGCGGAGAGAAACGTCGCATCACGCTGGCCCCGGAGGTTATACAACGGCTGGCGGCTCAGCCCTGGCCAGGCAATGTGCGCCAGCTGCAAAGCCTGATGAGAGTATTGCTGGCGCTTGCCGAAGATGGCGAAACGCTGGGGGTCGATGATTTGCCTCATGAGTACCGAACCCCGACCGCCGCGCCGGGTGGGCTACAGCAGCACGATGCGCAGCTGATTGCCGACACCCTGGCAAGCTATAACGGCAATATCAGTAAGGCCGCGCAGGCTTTAGGCGTCGCACGCAGTACGCTCTATCGCCGCGCCGCCCGCCGCGGAGGCCAGTGAGCCAGCCATGGAGATTACGTCAGGGCATGAAGCGCGGCGGTAGCCAGGCGAACAGGCGTTTACTTATCGTTTCGCACAGGGAGGTTAATCGTCGCCCGACGCCCTGCCAGACAAGCTGCGCGCTACCGACGCCACAGGCTGAAATAAATCGTCGTGGATTCAGCCAGGCTATTTAGCCTCACAACATTCATGACTGGCGTAATGCGCTTTTTTATTTTAGTATTTACTAAATTTAGAAAAGACTAAAATAAATGAATACACCAGAACAGCTACAGGCCAGCGCGGGCGAAGCCGCCGCGCTGCTGAAAGCCATGAGCCATCCCAGCAGGCTTTTGATTCTGTGCATGCTGTGCGATTCGCCGGGCACCAGCGCCGGCGAGCTGGCGCGGATCACCGGATTAAGCTCCTCCGCCACATCTCAACATCTGGCGCGAATGCGCGATGAAGGGCTGATCGGCTGCGAGCGTCAGGCGCAGCGGATCCACTACTTCATTACCCGGCCAGCGGTGCAGCAAATCGTCACCGCGCTAAAGTCAATTTACTGTCCTTAAGGAGCGTCTATGACTATCGCTACGCTTTCTCCCGCCGAAGCCCGGGCGCTCATCGACAGAGGCGCCCGGCTGGTCGATATCCGCGATGCCGATGAATACGCCCGTGAGCATATTCCCGGCGCACAACTCGTCCCACTGGAAACCTTGAACAAAGGCGCAGCGCTGCACGCCAGCCCCGAGGAGACGATTGTTTTTCACTGTCAGGCAGGTTCGCGCACTCAGAATAACGCCGCCCGTCTGGCCGCCTCCGCCGCGCCGGCGCAGGCCAGGCTGCTGGCTGGTGGAATACAGGCCTGGAAAGCGGCAGGTCTGCCGGTGGAAGAGGATAAATCACAGCCGCTACCGCTGATGCGTCAGGTTCAAATCGCCGCAGGCGTCCTGATTTTGCTTGGCGTCGCTTTAGGTTATACGGTTAACAGCGGCTTTTTTTTGCTTAGCGCATTCGTCGGCGCCGGACTCGCCTTCGCCGGTATCACCGGCTTTTGCGGCATGGCGCGGCTTTTGGCGCTGATGCCCTGGAATCGTCGTTGACCTCTACCTCTTTCGGTCAGCTGTTGATAACGCTTTTGCTGAGCTATGGTTATTGTCAGCGATAATTTTTATCAGCACACAGGAGAAGAAGTATGTTTACAGTCGGTGACCTGGTACAGCCGCGCGCAGGCGGACCAAAACTCAAAGTCGTTGAAGTCCAGGGCGACAGCATTATTGCCGTTCAGGCCGGTAACGAGCAGGGGGAGAAATATACGCTGAAAGCAACCGAGGTAACGGCTTATAAAGAAGACGGCGATTTTGGCGTGTGCTGATTAAGCCGGGTAAAAATAACGGTGGGTTTCCCCACCGTTCTGAATATTAGATCAGGAAGCTCTCAAGGGATTTACCCTCAGCGACGGCTTTAGCGAGCGGCTTCGGCATACGTCCCTGCCCGGTCCAGGTTTTCTCGGCGCCGGTATGATCGGTAAAACGATATTTAGCCGGACGCGGCTGGCGCTTTTTGCCGCCTTTTGAAGTCGCGGTCGCGTGGCCCACTAATTCCTCTGGGGTGATACCGTCAGCGGTCATTAATTCCAGCCAGGTGTTTATTTTTTCCTGATATTCCGCCTGCTGTGCCTGAGCAGCCTGCTCTTCAGCGCGTTTTTCTTCAGTGACGGTCCTTAGCTTTGCCAGCATATCTTCAAGCACGTCAATGGAGAATTCACGAGACATGGCGCGGAGTGAACGAATATTATTCAGTTTCTCTAATAGTAATGACATATATTTCAAAAAATTCCCAAATAGCAAATAAAACAAAAGTGACGGCAATAGTTTAATTGATTCGATTATTTATTTCCAGCCCTGGATAATTCTGTATATCCATCCTCACTTAGCGACAACAAATATGATAAACAAACCGATAACAGGGTAATTATTAGCAATGAATAAGCGCTGAAAGATAGGTCAATATGAATAGCGGCCATTCTTTGATGTAATACCTGTAGGCTCAGCGAGTTATCAGAATATTCCGCTTAGCCAGGCAAAATGCGGCAGGCGTCTGTACGGAATATTCATGCATGAGTTATGAATAGCCACCCAGAGAGTTATACAGCATATCATGCTGGTTTTATGCTCTTTGATACGTAAAAAACTCCAAAAGTGACCCCGTTCACATCAGAACCCGATTCTGTCGCGAAACGACGCTGTTACCCATTGCCAGAGGTATCGTCCATTCTGCGCATAATAAAATCAAATCATTGATAAATAATAAAAAATGAAGCAATGACAACAAAAGTAGCGTAATGAACAAAAAACAGCCAGCTGCAGAGTATTTTATCGACAAAAAGCCTTTAAATAAAAATTTATAGCTAGTTGCCACTTTTAATGCAGAGATATACTCTACGCACATCAAAACAGGCAACCCAAAACGCTAAACAAAAGCGAATCTTTTGGCATTATCGACTTCATTTTCGAGGAGCACACCGATGTTCTCTGCGCAGTCCCGCTTGCGTCATGCGGTAGCAGACACCTTTGCGATGGTGGTTTACTGCACCGTTGTGAACATGATGATCGAAATCTTTCTCTCCGGAATGAGCTTCGAGCAGTCGTTATCTTCAAGACTGGTGGCGATTCCGGTGAACATTATTATTGCCGTCCCCTACGGTTTTTATCGCGATTTTGCGATGCGCCAGGCGCGCCGCGTCAGCACATCAGGCTGGATGAAGAACATTGCGGATGTGGTGGCCTATGTGACTTTCCAGTCGCCGGTCTACGTGGCGATTTTGCTGGTTGTCGGCGCTGACTGGCATCAGATTGCCGCGGCGGTAAGTTCAAATATCGTGGTGTCGATGATGATGGGCGCAGCGTACGGCTACTTCCTCGACTACTGCCGACGCCTTTTCCGCGTCAGTCCCTACCAGCAGGCCAAAGCCTGAGTTAATGCGAAAAAGCGACTGGTTCCGCCAGCCGCTTTTTGTCAGCTGTATTGCGCTTCGCCAAACAGGCCACTCAGAAAACGCTCAAGCGCCATGCGCGAACTGAACCCGTGTGGAATACCATAATGCTGCTGAGCGTCTCCCGCTAAATACAGCGGAAACTGCTCGTAATGATCGCAGGTTTTGATATCCGACGCGGGCTCCGCAAGCGTAGTGCTGCGTTCTTTTAAAGCCGGATGAATAATTAACGCGGTACGCCCCATACGAGCTTCACGGTTCACGTAAACATAATTATCGCCACGGCGATAGCCATAGGCTTTTTGCGTCACAACATCCATGGTGAAGCCGGCTTTTTCAAGAACTCGCGCCACCTCATCGGGTCTTAAATACATACTAATTCCTCATTATCTTTTACCGCACGTTAACCTTACCTTATTCATTAAAGCCAACGCTTTCGGAATATTCCATAAAGGGCGATTTACAGCATAAAGCAAAATCTTGTCCTACACTTATAGACTCAATGGAATAAAGGGAGAAACCAATGGCTAACCGAGCAAACCGCAACAACGTAGAAGAGAGCGCTGAAGATATCCATAACGATGTCAGCCAATTAGCGGATACGCTGGAAGAGGTGCTGAAATCATGGGGCAGCGACGCCAAAGACGAAGCGGATGCCGCGCGTAAAAAAGCGCAGGCGCTGCTAAAAGAGACCCGCGCGCGCCTTAACGGCAACAACCGCGTTCAGCAGGCGGCATGCGACGCCATGGGCTGCGCTGACAGCTACGTGCGCGACAAACCGTGGCAAAGCGTTGGCGCTGCAGCAGCCGTTGGGGTATTTATTGGCGTATTGTTGAATTTACGTCGATAATAAAACTGCCAGACCAATGAAGATAACAAATACGCGTCCACCCCTGCCTACTCCGGTATGCAGGGGTTTTTATTTGTCCTGAGAAGCGAGAGCCCGAGTCAGCTTTCGTACCACCTCGCCCGCCATCTCCGCTGAGGTTAAATTGGTGAAGCTCATCAGCAGCGCCCCTTCTCCCCGGCTATCCATTCGCCAGTCGCTTAACGCCTGGATGGCCAGACCGGCCTGTCTGCCGCGCAGGGCCAGTTGACGATCGTCGCCGCTTACCCTGACGACCATCTGAATGCCGCCCGCTTGCGGAACCACCGCGATACCGTGCTCCCGCAGCGCCGATTCAAGCCACTGACGACGCTGAGCATAGCTGGCGCGCATTTTCTTCAGATGGCGCCAGAAATGGCCTTCGCGGATAAAATCAGCCAGCGTCTGCTGCCACAACGTCGGCACGCTACAGCTCATCAGCGCCGCCTGTTGGCGAAACTGCGCCACCAGCGGTTCCGGCACCACCAGCCACGCTGCGCGTAATGCCGGGAAAAACGTTTTACTGAACGCACCGGCGTAGATGACGCGCTGCGGGGCGTCGAGGCTTTTTAACGGCGGCAGCGGCTTGCCGCGATAGCGGAATTCGCTATCGTAATCATCTTCGATAATCCACGCGTTATTCTGCGCCGCCCATAGCAGTAACTGTCTGCGCCGGGTCAATGAGAGCGCAACGCCGAGCGGGCTTTGATGAGCCGGCGTCAGCAGCGCAAAATTCGCGTTTGGGTAATGCCGCTGCGCCCAGCCAATATCCATTCCGTCTTCGTCAACCGGAACCGGGCAGATCGCCACCCCTTCGCCGCTCACGATCGGCCGGATAAGCGGAAATCCCGGATCCTCCATCCACATTTGCTGGCCCGGCCGGGACAGGGTTCGCAGAATGAGGCTCATCGACGCCGGGTAGCTACCCGTCACCAGCACCTGCTCAGGACGACACTCTATACTGCGCGACAGGCGCAAATAATCGACGATCGCCTGCCGAAGCGTCGGGTCCCCGCAGGGATCGCCGGGCGCGAGATCGAAACGCGTTTGCGTACGCAGCCGGCGCCCCATGATCCGCGTCCACAGACCGCGTGGAAACAGATCCAGCGCGGGCAGCCCAAGCTGAAGCGGCAGCGGCGCTGTCGGTTCATCGCCGGTAACAGAGCGTTCAGGCACGCTTTGCTGTGGGCTGAGGCGATCGCTGACAAAGGTTCCCGCCTGCCCGCGCCGCTCCAGCCAGCCCTGCGCTACCAGCTCTCCCCAGGCGTTTTCAATCGTTGCTCGCGATACGCCAAGCTCCTGAGCATAGACCCGACTCGCCGGCAGCCTGCTGCCCGGCGCCAGCTCGCCGCGCTCAATTGCCTGCTTGAGCTGTCGGGCGATACGCTGGTAATGCGGGATTTTTTTGGCATCCATCATGGTCTGCTTTTTTCATCACAATATGGCTATCTTATGCAGTCCATTATAGTGCTATTTTCCTCGCGTCTTAATGAGGAGAGTAAAATGAACACACTACGTCAGCCGTACAATGAACTGAGCCCGGAAGTCTATAACGCTCTGGTTAAGGCCAAGATTACGCTGGAAAAAAGCGAGCTGGACGGCGCGCTGATAGAACTGGTGTATTTGCGGGTATCGCAAATCAACGGCTGCGCCTTCTGCCTGGAGATGCACAGCAAAGCCCTGCGTCAATCCGGCGTGGCGCAAAACAAACTGGACGCCCTGGCAGGCTGGCGGGTGAGCGCCCATTTCAGCGATGCGGAACGCGCGGCGCTGGCGTGGGCTGAATCGGTCACCCATATCGCCGAAAGCCATGCGGAAGACGCTGTTTATCTACCGCTCCTCGATCATTTTAACGCCCGGCAGATTAGCGATCTGACTTTCGCCATCAGCCTGATGAACGCCTTTAACCGCCTGGCGGTAAGCATGCGTCTGTAATTTTTCGGTAAGAAATCCCGTCCCCCGGCGGATCTTTCCTCGGGGGCCAGTCTTTACAAAAACCATATATATTGAGTTGTTGAACTTTTAAATAACTACATCTAGTATTTCCTTCAACGATAACCCATAGCACGCGACGCCAGTTTTTGCGTCGTGCTGTTATCTTAAATGGAAATACGAATCATGCGCATTACTATTTACACTAAAAATGACTGCGTGCAATGCCATGCCACGAAACGGGCCATGGAAACCCGCGGGTTTGAGTTCGACATGGTCAATATTGACCATCATCCTGAAGCCGTCGATATGCTGCGCGAGCAAGGCTTCCGCCAGCTACCGGTGGTGATTGCCGGAGAGACCCGCTGGTCCGGCTTCCGTCCCGATATGATTAACCGCCTGCGTCCAACAGCCTCAGCGGCCAGCCTATGAGCCTGATCGTCTACTTCTCCAGCAGTTCCGAAAACACGCATCGGTTCGTCCAGCGTCTGGGGCTGCCCGCCGTGCGTATACCGCTTAACGAACGCGAGCGCATTCAGGTAGACGAACCCTACATTCTTATCGTCCCCAGCTATGGCGGCGGCGGCACGGCGGGCGCAGTACCCCGCCAGGCGATCCGTTTTCTCAACGATCCGCATAACCGCCAGCTCATTCGCGGCGTCATCGCTGCGGGTAACCGCAATTTCGGCGAGGCCTACGGTCGGGCGGGTGACGTCATCAAGCAGAAATGCGGCGTACCGTACCTCTATCGCTTTGAGCTGATGGGCACCCCGCAAGATGTCGACAACGTGCGTAAAGGAGTAAGCGAATTTTGGCAACGACAACCGCAGAACGTATAACCACCGAGGCGCCGGATTTCCATGCCCTCAACGCGATGCTGAACCTCTACGACAGCAATGGTCGCATCCCGTTTGACAAAGATCGCCAGGCAGTGGCGGCGTTTATGGCCAACCACGTTGAGCCGAATACCGTGCCCTTCGCCAGCCAGGACGACAAGCTGACGTGGCTGGTCGCCGAAGGCTATTACGATGCCAGGGTCCTGGCGCGCTACGATCGCCAGTTTATTCTTGAGCTGTTTACCTATGCTCAAAACGGCGGTTTTCGCTTCCAGACCTTTCTCGGCGCATGGAAGTTTTATACCAGCTACGCGCTGAAAACCTTTGATGGTAAGCGCTACCTTGAAGGCTTTGCCGACCGCACCTGCATGGTGGCCCTGAGCCTGGCGCAGGGTAACGAGGCGCTGGCCCACCAGCTAACCGATGAGATCCTCTCCGGGCGTTTCCAGCCCGCTACGCCGACGTTCCTCAACGCCGGTAAACAGCAGCGCGGCGAACTGGTCTCCTGTTTCCTGCTGCGTATCGAAGATAATATGGAATCGATTGGCCGGGCGGTGAATTCGGCGCTACAGCTATCGAAACGCGGCGGCGGCGTGGCGTTTCTGCTCTCTAATCTTCGCGAAGCCGGGGCGCCGATCAAGCGTATCGAAAATCAGTCCTCCGGCGTCGTACCGGTGATGAAAATGCTCGAAGATGCCTTCTCCTATGCCAACCAGCTCGGCGCGCGTCAGGGGGCCGGCGCGGTCTATCTGCATGCCCATCATCCCGATATCCTGCGTTTCCTCGATACCAAACGCGAGAATGCCGATGAAAAAATCCGCATAAAAACGCTCTCGCTCGGGGTCGTCATTCCGGATATTACCTTTCAGCTAGCGAAGGAAGACGCGCAGATGGCGCTGTTCTCGCCCTACGACGTCGAACGTCTGTACGGTAAACCGTTCGGCGATATCGCGGTAAGCGAAATGTATGCGCAACTGGTGGCCGACGAGCGGGTATGCAAGCGCTGGATCCGCGCCCGCGATCTGTTCCAGCGGCTGGCGGAAATTCAATTTGAATCCGGCTACCCGTACATCATGTTTGAAGACACGGTTAACCGCGCGAACCCAATTGCCGGGCGCATCAATATGAGCAACCTGTGTTCGGAGATCCTGCAGGTCAACGCGCCTTCCACCTTTGATGAAAACCTGGATTACGCCAGCATCGGCCAGGATATCTCCTGCAACCTCGGCTCGCTGAATATCGCCCACACCATGGACTCTCCCGACTTTGCCCGCACGGTCGAAGTTGCCGTGCGCGGTCTGACGGCGGTGTCCGATATGAGCGATATCCGTTCGGTGCCGTCGGTCGCGGCGGGTAATGCCGCTTCACACGCCATCGGCCTCGGACAGATGAATCTGCACGGCTATCTGGCGCGCGAGGGCATCGCCTACGGTAGCGAGGAAGGGCTGGATTTCACCAATTTCTATTTCTATACCATTACCTGGCACGCGCTGCGCACTTCAATGCTGATAGCACGTGAAAGAGGGACCCGTTTTGCCGGATTCGAGCAGTCGCGGTACGCCAGCGGCGACTATTTCCGGCCCTACCTGGAAGGCGACTGGCAGCCGAAAACGGCAAAAGTCCGCGCGCTGTTTGCCCGCTCCGCGATTACCCTGCCCGACCGCGATATGTGGCGGCAGCTGCGCGATGACGTGATGCGCTACGGCATCTATAACCGCAACCTACAGGCGGTGCCGCCCACCGGATCTATTTCGTACATCAACCACGCGACCTCCAGCATCCATCCGATCGTGTCGAAGATAGAGATCCGCAAGGAGGGGAAAACCGGACGCGTCTATTATCCGGCGCCGTTTATGACCAACGACAACCTGGCGCTGTATCAGGATGCTTACGAAATCGGCCCGCAGAAGATCATCGACACCTACGCCGAGGCGACGCGTCATGTCGATCAGGGGCTGTCGCTGACTCTGTTCTTCCCCGATACCGCGACCACGCGCGATATCAATAAAGCGCAAATTTACGCGTGGAAGAAAGGCATCAAAACGCTCTATTACATCCGTCTGCGCCAGCTGGCGCTGGAAGGTACCGAAATCGAAGGCTGCGTGTCCTGCGCGCTGTAAGGAGAACAGGATGACCCATTTATCGCGCGTCAGCGCCATCAACTGGAACAAAATTGAAGACGATAAGGATCTGGAGGTCTGGAATCGGCTGACCAGCAACTTCTGGCTACCGGAGAAGGTGCCGCTGTCTAACGATATCCCCGCCTGGCAAACGCTTTCCCCGGCGGAGCAGCAGCTGACAATTCGCGTCTTCACCGGCCTGACGCTGCTTGATACCATCCAGAATACCGTTGGCGCCCCGGCGCTGATGGCCGACGCCCTCACCCCGCACGAGGAGGCGGTACTGTCGAACGTCAGCTTTATGGAGGCGGTACACGCTCGCTCCTACAGCTCCATTTTCTCTACTCTCTGCCAGACTAAAGACGTCGATGCCGCTTACGCCTGGAGCGAACAAAACGCGCCGCTGCAGCGTAAAGCGCAGCTGATGCTGGAGTACTACCAGGCTGATGAACCGCTGAAGAAAAAAATCGCCAGCGTTTTTCTCGAATCATTCCTTTTCTATTCCGGCTTCTGGCTGCCGATGTACTTCTCCAGCCGGGGGAAGATGACCAACACCGCCGATCTGATTCGCCTGATCATCCGCGATGAAGCGGTACACGGTTATTACATTGGCTACAAATTCCAGAAAGGGCTGGAAATAGTCAGCGCCCAGAAGCGTGAAGAGATGAAAAACTTCGCCCTCGATCTGCTGATGGATCTGTATGACAACGAGCTGGCCTATACCCGCGAGCTGTATGGCGATAGCGGCTGGGTTGAAGAGGTTAACGCCTTCCTGTGCTATAACGCCAACAAGGCGCTGATGAATCTCGGCTACGAGGCGCTGTTCCCGGCGGAAATGGCTGCCGTCAACCCGGCGATCCTCGCTGCGCTTTCGCCGAATGCCGACGAAAACCACGACTTCTTCTCCGGCTCGGGTTCGTCGTATGTCATGGGAAAAGCGGAAGAAACCGTCGATAGCGATTGGGACTTTTAGCCTTACTTTCACCAGGAATATATCTGCATATTTCCTGGTGATTTATTTCACATTATTCATTTTCATCCCACTCAATATCTTTCGGTCATCACTGCGTCATATTCAACAGAATGCCATCGATTTCCGCCCGAATTAAGCTAACATAACTAAAAAATATCAACCATGAGCAATTCCCGCTCAGCCCTTATATCACGGGGGATGAACCGGAATTGTCCCTTGTGCATTCCCGCAGTAATTCGCCATAAAGGGTTGTCACAGATTCTCAGTATGTTAGGGTGTAAAAAAGCAATTATCACCACCGGGTACCATATCGATATTAATAAATAACAGGAAACGCTCTATTGCATGGCAATTAAATTAGAAATCAAGAATCTCTATAAGATATTTGGCGAGCACCCGCAGCGGGCTTTCAAATATATCGAAAAAGGACTATCGAAAGAACAAATACTGGAAAAGACGGGGTTGTCGCTTGGCGTAAAGAACGCCAGTCTGACCATTGAAGAAGGCGAGATATTCGTCATCATGGGGCTCTCCGGATCGGGGAAATCGACCATGGTTCGCCTTCTCAATCGCCTGATTGAACCCACCCGCGGCCAGGTTCTGATCGACGGTGTCGATATCGCTAAAATCTCTGAGGCCGAGCTTCGCGAAGTGCGCAGGAAAAAGATTGCAATGGTTTTTCAATCATTTGCCCTTATGCCGCACATGACCGTACTGGATAATGCCGCTTTCGGCATGGAGCTGGCCGGCGTGCCGACTCAGGAACGCCAGGAGAAAGCGCTGGAGGCGCTGCGTCAGGTAGGTCTGGAAAACTACGCTCACGCCTGGCCGGACGAGCTCTCCGGCGGCATGCGTCAGCGCGTTGGTCTCGCCCGCGCGCTGGCGATCAACCCCGATATTCTGTTAATGGATGAAGCCTTCTCGGCGCTCGATCCCTTAATTCGTACGGAAATGCAGGATGAGCTAACTAAATTACAGGCCAGACATCAGCGCACCGTGGTATTTATTTCCCACGACCTTGATGAAGCCATGCGAATTGGCGATCGCATTGCCATTATGCAAAATGGTGAAGTGGTTCAGGTCGGTACGCCGGATGAAATACTCAATAATCCTGCCAATGATTATGTTCGAACCTTCTTCCGCGGCGTCGATATTAGCCAGGTATTCAGTGCCAAAGATATTGCCCGCCGTAGTCCGGTTGGCCTGATTCGTAAAACGCCAGGTTTCGGCCCGCGTTCCGCGCTGAAATTACTGCAGGATGAAGACCGCGAATATGGCTACGTCATTGAACGCGGGAATAAGTTTGTTGGCATTGTTTCCATCGATTCCCTGAAAGCCGCGCTGAGCGAGGGTCAGGGAATTGATGCGGCGTTAATCGACTCCCCACAGGCGGTGGATGCGCAAACGCCGCTCAGCGAGCTGCTCTCTCACGTTGGCCATGCACCGTGCGCGGTGCCGGTTGTCGATGAAGGGCACCAGTACATCGGCATCATTTCAAAACGCATGCTGCTGCAGGCTTTAGATCGCGAGGGGGCAAACAATGGCTGATCAATCTAACCCGTGGGACACCGCACCGGCGGCGGATAGCGCCGCGCAATCCGCCGATGCGTGGGGTACTTCTACGCCAGCACCGGCCGATGGCGGCGGTGCCGACTGGCTAAGCAGCGCGCCTGCGCCGCAGCCGGAACACTTCAATATAATGGACCCGTTCCATAAAACGCTGATTCCGCTCGATAGCTGGGTCACGCACGGCATCGACTGGGTAGTGATGCATTTCCGTCCGATTTTCCAGGGGATCCGCGTACCGGTGGATTACATCCTGAGCGCCTTCCAGCAGCTGCTGCTGGGCATGCCGGCGCCGGTGGCGATTATTATTTTCTCGCTGATTGCCTGGCAGATTTCCAGCATCGGCATGGGCGCGGCGACGCTGATTTCGCTGATCGCCATCGGCGCTATCGGCGCCTGGTCGCAGGCGATGGTAACCCTGGCGCTGGTGCTGACCGCGCTGCTGTTTTGTATGCTGATCGGCCTGCCGCTTGGGATATGGCTGGCGCGGAGCCCGCGGGCGGCGAAGATTATCCGTCCGCTGTTGGATGCGATGCAAACCACCCCGGCGTTCGTTTATCTCGTGCCCATCGTCATGCTGTTCGGTATCGGTAACGTTCCGGGCGTGGTAGTGACCATTATCTTCGCCCTACCGCCGATTGTTCGTCTGACTATTCTGGGGATTAACCAGGTGCCGGCGGATCTGATTGAAGCTTCGCGCTCCTTCGGCGCCAGCCCGCGTCAGATGCTGTTTAAGGTTCAGCTGCCGCTGGCCATGCCGACCATTATGGCCGGGGTTAACCAGACGCTAATGCTGGCCCTGTCGATGGTGGTGATTGCCTCAATGATTGCCGTTGGCGGTCTCGGCCAGATGGTACTACGCGGCATCGGTCGCCTTGATATGGGTCTGGCCACCGTTGGCGGCGTCGGGATTGTTATCCTCGCCATTATTCTTGACCGCCTGACTCAGGCCGTAGGACGGGACTCGCGCAGCCGCGGCAACCGCCGCTGGTACGCAACCGGCCCTCTGGGGCTGATTACTCGCCCTTTCTGTAAATAAGAGCACATCCCCCCGCTGCCGGGGGGATGGACTTCCCTTCTGACAAATAAAGGAACAACGATGCGACATACAGCGATCCTTGCCACAGCGTTTACCGCCCTCATTTCCACCACCGCCTTCGCGGCGGATCTGCCTGGTAAAGGCATTACCGTAAAACCAGCACAGAGCACAATTTCGGAAGAGACCTTCCAGACCCTGCTGGTCAGCCGCGCGCTGGAAAAGCTCGGTTATACCGTCGATAAGCCGAGCGAAGTTGACTATAACGTCGCCTACACCTCGATCGCCGCAGGTGATACCACCTACATCGCCACCAACTGGCAGCCGCTGCATGACGATATGTACGCAGCCGCCGGCGGTGATAAAAAATTCTACCGCGAAGGCGTGTTTGTGAATGGGGCGGCGCAGGGCTACCTGATTGATAAGAAAACGGCCGAGCAGTACCACATCAAATCTATCGACCAGCTAAAAGATCCGAAAATCGCCAAACTTTTTGACACCAACGGCGACGGCAAAGCCGATCTGACCGGCTGTACGCCAGGCTGGGGCTGTGAAGCGGTCATCAACCATCAGCTTGATGCCTACGGCCTGAGCAATACGGTAGTGCATAATCAGGGCAATTATGCGGCGATGATGGCCGATACCATCGCCCGCTATAAGGAGGGCAAACCGGTGATCTACTACACCTGGACGCCTTACTGGGTCAGCGACGTGCTGAAGCCGGGTAAAGATGTCGTCTGGCTGCAGGTGCCGTTCTCTTCCCTGCCGGGCGAACAGAAAGATATTGATACCAAACTGCCAAACGGCATGAACTATGGCTTCCCGGTGAACACAATGCATATTGTCGCCAACAAAGCCTGGGCCGAGAAAAACCCGGCGGCGGCGAAACTGTTCAGCATCATGAAGCTGCCGATTGCCGATATCAACGCCGAAAATGCCATGATGCACGCGGGACATGGTTCTGAGGCAGATATCCAGGGCCACGTCGATGGCTGGATCAAAGCCCACCAGCAGCAGTTTGACGGCTGGGTGGAAGAAGCGCTGGCCGCGCAGAAATAGTCTCCCAATTTATAGCCAATTCCCGGAGGCGATACTACACATCTGTCCGGGCTACAAAACCCGTAGCCCGGGCAAGGCGCTTTGCGCCGCCCCCGGGGAAGTCGGCCTCCTGCACAACACGACATCTCCTGTTCTAAATGATGGATTGATATGCAAATAAACTGCATAACTTTAGCCATCAACGTTTTCGTTACTGTTAAGCCGCGCCGCTCTCTGCTAAGGTAAATCCACCTGATTAATCATGTGATTTTCACGTGAGTTATTAATAAGCAACTCCTATGGAAAACCCTGACGCATTGATGCACACTCCCCCCGCTGACGAGGCGACGCTGGCTGAAGGCATTAAGGACAGCCTGCCGATCGTCATCAGCTATATTCCCGTCGCCTTCGCCTTCGGTCTCAACGCCACTAAGCTTGGCTTTACTCCGCTGGAAAGCCTGTTCTTCTCCTGCATTATTTACGCCGGCGCCAGCCAGTTCGTGATCACCGCCATGCTGGCCGCAGGAAGCTCGCTATGGGTCGCCGCGCTCACCGTCATGGCGATGGACGTTCGCCATGTGCTGTATGGCCCGTCCCTGCGCAGCCGCATTCAGCGCGCGATGAGCAAGAAAAAAACCGCGCTCTGGGCATTCGGCCTGACCGATGAAGTTTTTGCCGCTGCCACCGCTAAGCTGGTCCGCGACAATCGACGCTGGAGCGATAACTGGATGATCGGCATCGCTTTTATGTCCTGGGCGTCATGGGTCTTCGGCACGCTGATCGGCGCTTATTCGGGCAGCGGCCTGCTGACTAACTTTCCGGCAGTGGAAGCGGCGCTGGGCTTTATGCTGCCGGCGCTGTTTATGAGCTTTTTACTCGCCTCATTCCAGCGCAAGCAGTCGCTGAGCGTTACCGCCGCGCTGGCAGGCGCGCTGGCTGGCATGATTCTGTTTTCCATACCCGCGGCGATCCTTGCCGGGATTGTCTGCGGCTGCCTGACTGCTCTGGTGCAGGCCAGCATTCAGGGGATGCCCGATGAACAGTGATGTCTTCATTCTCGGCGTCGTGGTCGGCTGCGTGAACTATCTCTTTCGCTATCTGCCGCTGCGCCTGCGCGCCGGAAACGCGCGTCCGACTCGCCGCGGCCCGGTCAGCGTCCTGCTCGATACCATCGGCATCGCCTCCATTTGCGCGCTGCTGGTTGTCTCCAGCGTGCCGGAAATCCTCCATGACGCCCGCCGCCTGCTGCCCACATTAGCAGGCTTCGCCGCGTTGGGCCTGGCGTTTTGGAAAACACGCAGCATAATTACGCCTACGCTTTTGAGCGCGCTAACCTACGGTGTTGTCTGGAAAATCAGCGTATGGCTATAAGCTTAAAGTATAAGTTTTTGTCAATAATTGATTTGATTTATTTGTCACAATAGTTATTATATCGGCTGTAATTAATGAGGTCATAACCAAAATGGATAGTTCGTTTACTCCCATTGAGCAAATGCTCAAGTTCCGCGCCAGCCGTCATGAAGACTTCCCTTTTCAGGAAATTCTGCTTACTCGTCTTTGCATGCATATGCAGGGAAAACTGCTGGAAAACCGTAACAAGATGCTGAAAGCGCAAGGGATTAACGAGACATTGTTTATGGCGCTGATCACGCTTGAGTCTCAGGAAAACCACAGCATTCAGCCTTCCGAGCTGAGCTGCGCGCTGGGCTCTTCGCGAACCAACGCCACGCGCATTGCCGACGAGCTGGAAAAACGCGGCTGGATCGAGCGCCGCGAAAGCGATAACGATCGTCGCTGCCTGCATCTACAGCTTACCGAAAAAGGGCATCAGTTCCTGCGCGAAGTCTTACCGCCGCAGCACAACTGCCTGCATCAGCTCTGGTCCTCTTTAAGCACCAGCGAAAAGGATCAGCTTGAGCATATCACCCGTAAGCTGCTTGGTCGCCTTGACCAAATGGAAGAGGATGGCGTGCTTGCGGAGTCTCTGCGCTAAGCGCGGAACCAACCGCTCACCAATTTTTCTGGATTGACAAGGAAAACGGACAGGCCAGCAGATCTTTCTGCTGGCCTTTCTGATAAACAGGTCGGCTCAGCCGATGTGAAATAATAAGATCGTGGAGAATAACATGAGCGCAAATGCGGAGAGCCAAACCCCGCAGCAACCGGGCAGCAAAAAAGGGAAGCGTAAAGGCGCCCTCCTGCTGCTGACCTTGCTCTTTATTATTGTTGCCGTGGCATACGGGATTTATTGGTTTTTGGTACTGCGTCACTACGAAGAGACCGACGACGCGTACGTGGCAGGGAATCAGGTACAGATTATGGCCCAGGTGTCCGGCAGCGTGACGAAAGTCTGGGCCGACAACACCGACTACGTGCAAAAAGGCGATCCGCTGGTCACCCTCGACCAGACCGATGCCCAGCAGGCGTTTGAAAAAGCGCAAACCCAGCTGGCCGCCAGCGTACGTCAAACGCGCCAGCAGATGATCAACAGCAAGCAGCTGCAGGCCAGCATCGAAGTGAAAAAAACCGCGCTTTCCCAGGCGCAAACCGACCTTAACCGTCGTATTCCGCTGGGCGCGGCCAACCTGATTGGCCGCGAAGAGCTGCAGCATGCGCGCGACACGGTTGCCAGCGCGCAGGCCGAACTGGACGTGGCGATTCAGCAATACAACGCCAACCAGGCGATCGTTCTGGGCACGAAGCTGGAACAACAGCCTGCGGTCCTGCAAGCGGCCACCGAAGTGCGTAACGCCTGGCTGGCCCTGCAGCGGACGAAGATCGTCAGCCCAATTAGCGGCTACGTTTCTCGCCGTTCCGTTCAGCCCGGCGCGCAAATCACCACCACTACCCCGCTGATGGCCGTCGTTCCGGCGACCAACCTGTGGATTGACGCCAACTTCAAAGAAACGCAGCTGGCGCACATGCGTATTGGTCAGCCTGCCACCGTGATCAGCGACATTTATGGTGATGATGTGAAATACACCGGTAAAGTCGTCGGTCTCGATATGGGGACCGGGAGCGCCTTCTCGCTGCTGCCTGCGCAGAACGCTACCGGCAACTGGATCAAAGTGGTTCAGCGCCTGCCGGTACGTATCGAGCTGGATGAAAAACAGCTGGCAGAGCACCCGCTGCGCATCGGCCTTTCGACGCTGGTTGAAGTGAACACCACCGACCGCGGCGGCGAGATGCTGGCAAGCCAGGTACGTAGCGCTCCGGTTTACGAAAGCAATGCCCGTGAAATCGGCCTTGAGCCGGTCAATAAGCTGATAAACGACATCATCCAGGCCAACGCCGGATAATTCGGGGTGAGCGTAATGCAACAGCAAAAACCGCTGGAAGGCGCGCAGCTGGTCATTATGACCATTGCGCTGTCGCTCGCGACCTTTATGCAGGTGCTGGACTCCACCATCGCCAACGTGGCCATCCCCACCATCGCCGGTAACCTTGGCTCATCGTTGAGCCAGGGGACCTGGGTTATCACCTCGTTTGGGGTGGCGAACGCTATCTCCATTCCGATTACCGGCTGGCTGGCAAAGCGCGTTGGCGAAGTGAAGCTATTCCTCTGGTCGACGGTGGCGTTCGCTATCGCCTCCTGGGCCTGCGGCGTCTCCAACAGCCTGACGATGCTGATTTTCTTTCGCGTGATACAGGGGATCGTCGCCGGTCCGCTGATTCCGCTGTCGCAAAGTCTGCTGCTCAGCAACTACCCGCCCGCCAAGCGGTCAATCGCGCTGGCGCTGTGGTCAATGACGGTGATCGTCGCGCCGATTTGCGGCCCGATTCTCGGCGGCTATATCAGCGACAACTACCACTGGGGCTGGATCTTCTTCATCAACGTGCCGATTGGCATCGCCGTGGTGGTGATGACGCTGCAAACGCTGCGCAACCGGGAAACCCGCACCGAACAGCGGCGGATCGACGGCGTGGGCCTGGCGCTGCTGATTATCGGTATCGGTAGCCTGCAGGTAATGCTCGACCGGGGTAAAGAGCTGGACTGGTTCGCCTCCAACGAGATCATCATCCTGACGATTGTCGCGGTGGTGGCGATAAGTTTCCTGATCGTCTGGGAGCTAACCGACGACAACCCCATCGTCGATCTGTCGCTCTTCAAGTCGCGAAACTTTACCATCGGCTGCCTGTGCATCAGCCTCGCCTATATGCTCTACTTCGGCGCTATCGTGCTGTTGCCGCAGCTATTGCAGGAGGTGTACGGCTATACCGCTACCTGGGCCGGTCTGGCTTCGGCGCCGGTCGGGGTGATCCCGGTTATCCTGTCGCCGATTATCGGCCGCTTTGCGCATAAGCTGGATATGCGTCGGCTGGTCACATTTAGCTTTATCATGTACGCGGTCTGTTTCTACTGGCGCGCATGGACCTTCGAACCGGGAATGGACTTTGGCGCCTCGGCGTGGCCGCAGTTTATCCAGGGCTTCGCGGTGGCCTGCTTCTTTATGCCGTTGACCACCATCACCCTGTCCGGCCTGCCGCCGGAAAGGCTGGCGGCGGCGTCGAGCCTGTCGAACTTCACGCGTACGCTGGCGGGGTCTATCGGCACCTCGATTACCACCACCATGTGGACGAACCGCGAGGCGCTGCACCATGCGCAGCTTACCGAGTCGGTGACGCCATACAATCCCAACGCCCAGCAGATGTACGACCAGCTGCAGGGATTAGGAATGACGCAACAGCAGGCATCCGGCTGGATAGCGCAGCAGATTACCAACCAGGGGCTGATTATCTCCGCCAACGAAATTTTCTGGTTCTCGGCGGCGGTGTTTATCCTTCTGCTCGGGCTGGTATGGTTTGCCAGACCGCCGTTTAGCGCCGGGGGCGGCGGCGGCGGCGCGCATTAAGATTTACCCTGAAGGGATCTGCGGATCCCTTTTTTATTGCCCAAAACGCAGATTGTCCAGTTTGCGCTAGTCGATGTCCGGTTTGCTGGAGATCGCTTTTGCCCACCTCATGCACGATGAAGATCCGCTAAGAAGGAGAAAATCATGCTGACTCAACCCGGTGAAAAATACCGCCCCTATCCGCCGATCGCCCTGCCTGACCGCCGCTGGCCAGAGCAGCAAATAACCCGCGCCCCTCGCTGGCTCTCTACCGATCTGCGCGACGGCAACCAGGCGCTGGCCGAGCCGATGGATAGCGCGCGCAAGCTGCAGTTCTGGGATTTACTGCTGGAGTGTGGTTTTAAAGAGATTGAGGTCGCCTTTCCCTCCGCCTCACAAACCGACTTCAACTTTGTACGTCAACTGATTGAAGAGCAGCGCATTCCGCAGGATGTGACGATTCAGGTACTGACCCAGGCGCGGGAGGATTTGATCCTGCGTACGTTTGCCGCTCTGCGCGATGCCCACCGCGCTACCGTACACCTCTATAACGCCACCGCGCCGCTGTTTCGCGAGCTGGTTTTTGGAATGGACAAAGCGCAGGTGATCGACCTGGCGACCCGCGCGACCCGGCTTATCCGTCAGCAGTGCGAGCAGCAGCCGCTGACCCGCTGGCAATACGAGTACTCTCCGGAAACCTTTTGCTTCACCGAGCCGGAATTCGCGCTGGAGATTTGCGAGGCGGTGGCGGAAATATGGCAGCCCTGCGCCGAACGGCCGATGATTATCAATCTGCCCGCGACGGTAGAGGTGAGCACGCCCAACGTATATGCCGATCAAATTGAGCATTTTTGCCGTCACTTTTCGCGCCGCGCCGATGTATGCATCAGCGTCCATCCGCATAACGATCGGGGTACCGGCGTTGCCAGCGCGGAGCTGGCGGTGATGGCAGGCGCCGACCGCGTCGAAGGCTGCCTGTTCGGCAACGGCGAGCGCACCGGTAACGTCTGCCTGGTGACGCTGGCGATGAATCTCTACAGCCAGGGCGTCAATCCCCGGCTCAAATTCTCCGGGATGAAGCGGGTGGTCGAAATCGTCGAAAGCTGCAATCAGATCCCGGTTCATCCGCGCCATCCCTGGGCGGGCAGTCTGGCCTACACCGCCTTTTCCGGCTCGCATCAGGATGCCATTAAAAAGGGATTCGATGCCCGCCGGCCCGGCGAACGCTGGGAAATGCCCTATCTGCCTATCGATCCGCAGGATATCGGCTGCAGCTACGAGGCGGTGATCCGCGTTAACAGCCAGTCCGGCAAAAGCGGGAGCGCATGGCTGATTGAACAGAATCATGGCCTCAAGCTTCCGCGTGCGCTGCAGCAGGATTTTAGCCTGCACGTCCAGCACGAAACCGACGCTCACGGGAAAGAGATGACCCAGAATGCGCTATGGCAGCTGTTTCGCGCGCGCTACGGACTGCTCCCCCAGCCGCCGCTTGCGCTGCTGGATTACCAAAGCGATAGCCAGCAGGACGGCCAGCTTTCTCTGCAGGCTACCCTGCGCATCGCCGGTGAAACGCGACGACTGCAGAGCCGCGGCAACGGCCTGCTGTCCGCCGCCGCCGCCGGGCTGAGCGTCCTGTTAAGGCAAAACTCCGTGATTAAAGATTATCATGAGCACACCCTGGGTGAACGCAGCGACAGCCGTTCAGTGGCCTATATTCGCTGCGTCTTCCCGAATGGCGAGAGCCGTTGGGGGGTCGGAATTGATAACGACGTGGCGCGCGCCTCGCTGCAGGCGCTGTGCAACGCGATGAGCGAAAACCATCACTCCGGCGAGCGGAAGTAATCGCTGGGGGTCACGCCTAACACCCGGCGAAACATGGCGCTAAAAGCGCTGTGGCTGCCGTAGCCGAGATCCAGCGCCACCCGCAGTACCGAATGCCCCTGCGCCAGGCGAACCAGCGCTTCCATCAGCTTCGCCCGGCGCACCCACTCGCTCCAGGTGAGCGTGGTCTGCTGCTGAAAATGGCGATTCAGCGTGCGCTCGCTCATGCTGCTCTCTTTCGCCGCCGCGGCGCTGCCCCACGGCTCTCCTGGCGCTTCTCGTACCTTCTGGCATAAACGGCGCAGCGCTTCGCTTTGCGGCTCCGGCAGGCCAAACGGCAGCACCGCCATACCGCGAATCTCATCGAGGATCAGTTCGTAGATTCGTTCATCGCGGCTGCCCGGCGCGTAAGATTCCGCCAGCGTCAGCGACGCGACAATCAGTTCACGCAGCAGCGGAGTGATCTGTACTATCTGGCAGGTTGAAGGGAGATCGGCGCGGGCAAGGGGATCGATAAACAGGGTTCGCGCAGCCGCCGCGCCGGTAATCCGTAGCGTATGCGGCGTACCGGCGGGAAGCCAGACGCCTCGCCCCGGCGGCACAACCCAATAACCCTGCGCGGTTTCCACCCGTACTACGCCGCTGAGGATATGTAACAGCTGAGCGCAATCGTGCTGATGCCAGGGTTCGCTATCGCCATGGGCATAATCATGGGCAAAGGGCACCAGTGAACGATGCTGGAAGTTGAGGGTTAAAGTTGTCGACATTGCGGCGTTGATGAATTGCGGCCCGGCAGCGTTCGCCGGGCCGTAGCGATAGCACTAGATGTGCAGCTCTTGCAGTTTTTCTTTCGGCAGCGCCAGCTCGTCGTTGCTGTTGACGCGGACATCACGCTCAATGATATGGCGAGCGATTTCCTGGGCTTCTTCCAGCGAGTGCATGGTGTAGGTTCCGCACTGGTAAACGTTCAGCTCCGGGATCTGGTTCTGATCTTTCACCTTCAGCACGTCGGCCATCGCCGCTTTCCAGGCATCCGCGACGCGCTGCTCGTCCGGCGTACCGATCAGGCTCATATAGAACCCGGTACGGCAGCCCATCGGAGAGATGTCGATAATTTCCACACCATTGCCGTTCAGGTGATCGCGCATAAAGCCGGCAAACAGGTGCTCAAGGGTGTGAATACCTCTTTCCGGCATCACTTCCTGGTTTGGTACGCAGAATCGCAGATCGAAAACGGTGATTTCATCGCCGTGAGGCGTGTTCATTTTCTTCGCCACGCGCACCGCAGGCGCTTCCATTCGGGTATGGTCGACTGTGAAACTATCTAACAACGGCATTCTTCACCTCCGATAGTGATTTTTTTAAAAATAAAATGAACTCTTTTTGAGGCAGCGAGTCTGAGTATATGAAAGACGCGCATTTATTATCATCATCATCCCTGAATCAGAGATGAAAGTTTGGCCACAGTGATGTGGCCGTTTTCTTTTTTACGGCTCGTAAAACTACGCATGCCTCGCCAGTAGCGCTTCAAACGACTCGCTGTCCGCCGCTTCCACCTTCTTCTGACGCTGTACCGACGCTTCGCGTTCGGCAGCAAAATCCGCTTCGCTTAAAATTTCCAGCGGCTCTTCGCGCAGCATCGTCCGATACCGATCGGCCAGCTCTCTGCCGGTACCGCCAATCCCCTCTTCAAGCATAGAACGCAGAACGCGCGCCGAGAAGGTTAATTCCGGGTTGTCAAAGCAGGCGACCAGCTCATCGCAGGCCTGCTGATAAGCCTGGCATCCGTGGATGCTATCCAGCGTTTGCGCCACGCGGCGTAAATCGCGGAACAGATCTTTGCCGACCTGAGCCAGCGGGTACTGGGCGGTTTCGCAGCCAATACCCAACGTCAGGCCCGGCTTGCGGCCTTCCAGAATCACCCGATTCCAGTTAGTGCGCGTGCACAGCAGCTCGTCGCTGCTCATTTCCGGCGCATCGGCCAGCACGCACCAGACCATAAACAGATCGAGGAAACGTACCTGCTGTTCGTCAACGCCAATCGGTGAGAACGGGTTGATATCCAGGGAGCGGACTTCGATATATTCAATGCCGCCGCGCAGCAGCGCGTCGGAAGGCGTTTCACCGCTGCGGGTCACGCGTTTCGGCCGAATCGGCGCGTACAGCTCGTTTTCGATCTGCAGCACGTTGCTGTTAATTTGCAGACGCTTGCCGTCTTTCTCCAGCCCGATATTCTCATACTCTTCGGATGGCGTTTTAATCGCCCGCTTCAATCCTGCCACATACTCATGCAGATCGTTAAACGTAATTCCGAGATTGCTTTGCGACTTATTGGTATAGCCGAGATCGCTCAGGCGCAATGAGGTCGCATAAGGCAGGTAGTACATGCCGTTGCTGGCTTTCTCAAACGGCAGCGTGGTCGGCTTCCCTTGCAGGAACGACGAACAAATAGCCGGGGAAGCGCCGAACAGGTACGGGATGACCCACCCAAAACGATAGTAGTTGCGAATAGATCGGAAATAGCCGGCAGAAATGGCCTCTTTCCCGCTTTCAGCATCCTCGACGCCGCACCTGGCCTGCCAGAAAGCCATCGGCAGAGAGAAGTTATAGTGCACGCCGGAGATCGTTTGCATAAGCGCGCCGTAGCGATTCTTCAATCCTTCGCGATACAGCGTTTTCAGACGGCCGATATTTGAGCTGCCGTACTGCGCCAGCTCAATATCCTGGCCGGGCGCGATATAGCACGGCATGCTCAGCGGCCACATCCGCTCGTCGCCAATATGGCGCGCGGTATAGCGATGAACATCGCGCATGAAGGTGAGCATATGCTGAATATCGCCATCAACCGGCGTAATAAACTCCAGCAAAGCTTCGGCAAAATCGGTGGTAATCCATTTATGAGTCAGCGCTGAACCCAGTGCTTCCGGATGGCCGGTAGTGGCCAGCGTGCCATCAGCGTTGACGCGCAGCGTTTCGCGCTCTAGACCGCGTTGAATACCCTGCAGCGCCTGCGGATTTTTTTCCAGCCAGGCCAGCGCCTGTGATACGTCCGGGATCAATTTGACCTCCCGCCTGTCGAAATCGTTTGAATTAGCATAATTGTAATGGTTGAACAATCAGTCCAATTAGTGCCACCACGTCATGCCCTGAAGCGTTATCGCCGCAACGACGATATAGCGTAATGCTTTGCCAAGGCATAAAAAAAAGAGCACTGGTCCCCAGGAAATGCGCATCCATCCCGCCAGTAAACACAGCAAATCGCCTATAACAGGCGCCCAGCTTAATAATAGCGTGACCGCGCCGTAGCGCCTCAGCCAGCCGGTCGCCTTCTCCTGCCAGCGCGATGTCTTGCGCAGCGGAAACAGGCGCCCCAGAATAACGTTAGTTACCCCTCCAAGGCTATTACCGATTATTGCTATTAAAACCAGTAACCACGGCTGGCTAACCCCCGCCAGCAGCATGGCGATCAACACCACTTCCGAGTTGCCGGGAAGCAGCGTTGCGCTTAGAAAGCTACTGGCAAACAGCGATATCAGCGACAGCGAGTCGCTCACAGCAATCGCACGTCCACGACATCCATTCCGGCGCGCTTCGCCGCCTGCAGCCCGAAGTCCGCATCTTCAAAGACCACGCACTTCTCCGCCGCAACGCCCATGCGCTCTGCGCAAAGTAAGAAAGTATCAGGTGCGGGTTTATGGTTGGCGACATGATCGGCGGCAACCACCGCCGAGAAGTAGTGACGCAGACCCAGATGAGCCAGCAGCGCTTCAGCAACGGCGCTCTCGCTGCCGGTACCGACTGACATCGGACGACGACCGTGCCACTCTTTGACCACCTCAATAAGCGTTAAAGGACGGACGCTATCAAGCAGCATCGCTTTCACAGCGGCAGTTTTTTCCTGCGCCAGAAGATGAGGATCTAAATCAGCCTGATTTAATTCAATAATGGCCTGAGCAATCCGCCAGGTTGGAGATCCGTTAAGCGCGACCATGGCCTGCATATCGAAACGCATGCCGTAACGTCCCAGAACCTCGTCCCATGCCTTACGATGCGTCGGCTCGGTATCGAGGATCGTGCCATCCATATCAAAAATCAGTCCTGCATAACGTTCGTACATCGTCTTCTCATCAACCGGTTAAGGAGGTGTTACTGTAACGCAAAAGGTCAGGTTTGTCGCTGCCAGCGGTAGATGCAACAAGGGCGCTCTGTGGCGCCCTTGCTAATAACAGTGCAGTCTGCTGCGATTATTTGATTCTTAAATCGTTCTCAACCACGCGAACGCCCTGCACTTTTCTCGTGACTTCGACCGCACGTTTAGCGCTGTCTGCGGATGAGACAAAGCCGCTGAGCTGTACGCGACCTTTAAAGGTCTGGACGCTAATTTCTGAAGACTTTATCTCTTTGTCATTGAAGAGCGCGGTTTTTACTTTAGTCGTAATGACGGTATCGTCAATGTAACCACCGGTACTCTCCTTTGTGGACGAACCGGCACAGCCCGCCAGCGATACGGCCACCAGCAGCGTCGCGCAAAACGCAGTTATTGCTTTGAACCATTTCATGGATTTCTCTCCTTGCACTTATCTCACCCAAAATCAGATCGATATACAGGAATAAATTATAGTGGAAAGAGGGAGTTGCCAATGAAAAAAGTGCTGAAGAATAAGGTGAATTATTGCGCTTAACATGCTTGAGATAAGGAGGAGGAACTGAAGAATATTTATTATGAAGAGAATAGGTGCATCCGGGAGCATGACTCACTCGGTTCGCCCTGCGGGCCGTTGCTAAAGCAACGTTATCCTCCCTGGTGCTGGCGATCATCTCGCAGACCATGAAACAACCGCGTGGCTGTTATCTCGGAGAATATGGTGCATCCGGGAGGATTCGAACCTCCGACCGCTCGGTTCGTAGCCGAGTACTCTATCCAGCTGAGCTACGGATGCATCGGGAAACTTGCTTTACTGCCGATATTGATACCGCTGCTAAAGCCGTATCAAGTAAGAGAGGGTGCATCCGGGAGGATGACTCACTCGGTTCGCCCTTCGGGCCGTTGCTAAAGCAACGTTATCCTCCCTGGTGCTGGCGATTATCTCGCAGACCGTGAAACAACAGCGTGGCTGCTATCTCGGAGAATATGGTGCATCCGGGAGGATTCGAACCTCCGACCGCTCGGTTCGTAGCCGAGTACTCTATCCAGCTGAGCTACGGATGCATCGGGAAACTTGCTTTACTGCCGATATTGATACCGCTGCTAAAGCCGTATCAAGTAAGAGATGGTGCATCCGGGAGGATGACTCACTCGGTTCGCCCTTCGGGCCGTTGCTAAAGCAACGTTATCCTCCCTGGTGCCGGCGATTCACTCGCAGACCATGAAACAACAGCGTAGCTGTTATCTCGGAGAATATGGTGCATCCGGGAGGATTCGAACCTCCGACCGCTCGGTTCGTAGCCGAGTACTCTATCCAGCTGAGCTACGGATGCATCGGGAAACTTACTTTACTGCAGATTTTGATACTGCTGCTAAAGCTGTATCAAGTAAGATGGTGCATCCGGGAGGATGACTTGCCTTGCGGCTCGCCCTTCGGGCCGTTGCTAAAGCAACGTTATCCCCCCTGGTGCTTGCGGCTAATACCGCCACCTCATCCACACCTCGTTGCTGAAGATATGGAGAATATGGTGCATCCGGGAGGATTCGAACCTCCGACCGCTCGGTTCGTAGCCGAGTACTCTATCCAGCTGAGCTACGGATGCAAAATGGCGGTGAGGCGGGGATTCGAACCCCGGATGCAGCTTTTGACCGCATACTCCCTTAGCAGGGGAGCGCCTTCAGCCTCTCGGCCACCTCACCACACGCCTCTTACGAGTGCTTCGAAGAACTTGTTTCTGCTCTTCGTCGCTGCGATGGCGCACATATTACTTTCTGGTACTTATAAGTCAAACCTTTTTTCGAGACCTTTTTTTCGTTTGCACACTTCCCGCGCAATTAGCCTGTGAAAACGGCAAAAAGAGTATTTTATCAACAAGAAATTGCTGATTTTGCTGCTGCTAACGCAAAAGATAACGGGAGCGGAATCCGCGTAAACGACAAAAAAGAGAGGCTGTCGGAGAAGAAAAGTGGAAAAAACGAACCTGGGAGGGATGCGCCTCACCAAACAGCGAGGCGCGAAAACCTTAGTAACTGGACTGCTGGGATTTTTCAGCCTGGATACGCTGGTAGATCTCTTCACGATGCACAGAGACTTCTTTAGGGGCATTTACGCCAATACGAACCTGGTTACCCTTCACCCCTAAAACTGTCACAGTGACCTCATCTCCAATCATGAGGGTCTCACCAACTCGACGAGTCAGAATCAGCATTCTTTGCTCCTTGAAAGATTAAAAGAGTCGGGTCTCTCGTATCCCGGCATTATCCATCATATAACGCCAAAAAGTAAGCGATGACAAACACCCTACGGTGTAAGCAGTCACGGCATCACATTCTGTTAAACCTAAGTTTAGCCGATATACACAACTTCAACCCGACTTTATCGTTATCAGTGCTTCTCGCGCAAGATGCTGTAGTCCGAGAACCACAGCATCTATGCGATTATAGTTATTACAGTTTTGCGCTTACCCAGCCTTTCACACTGGCCAACGCAGCAGGGAGAGCAGACGCATCGGTACCGCCGGCCTGCGCCATATCCGGACGACCGCCCCCTTTACCGCCCACCTGCTGGGCGACCATACCAACCAGTTCCCCTGCTTTCACGCGGTCTGTCACATCCTTAGACACACCCGCAATCAGAGAAACCTTACCTTCTGCGACCGTAGCTAACACAACAACCGTTGAACCAAGCTGATTTTTCAGATCGTCAACCATAGTACGCAGCATTTTCGGCTCAACGCCGGCCAGCTCGCTGACCAGCAGCTTAACGCCGTTAATCTCTTCGGCTTTGCTGGAGAGGTTTGCGCTCTCCTGCGCGGCAGCCTGCTCTTTCAGCTGCTGCAGCTCTTTTTCCAACTGACGGCTACGCTCCAGCGCGGCGCGTACCTTCTCGCCGAGGCTGTGGGTATCCCCTTTCAGCAGCTGCGCAATATCGCCCAGCAGATCGCTTTGCGCATGCAGCAGCGCCATCGCGCCTTCGCCGGTGACCGCTTCGATACGGCGCACGCCTGCGGCGGTGCCAGACTCAGAGGTGATGCGGAACAGGCCGATATCACCGGTACGCGAGGCGTGAGTTCCGCCGCACAGCTCGGTGGAAAAATCGCCCATTCGCAGCACGCGAACGCGATCGTCATACTTCTCGCCAAACAGCGCCATTGCGCCTGATTCACGAGCAGCGTCAATATCCATGATATTGGTTTCGATTGGCAGGTTGCGACGGATTTGCGCGTTCACCAGATCTTCAACCGCGCGGATCTCCTCCGGCTTCATCGCCTCAAAATGCGAGAAGTCGAAGCGCAGCGCTTTGTCGTTGACCAGGGAGCCTTTCTGCGCAACGTGCGTACCGAGAACCTGACGCAGCGCCGCGTGCATCAGGTGCGTCGCGGAGTGGTTCAGACGGATACGCTGGCGGCGAGCCTGATCGACATCTGCCTGTACGGAGTCGCCGACCTTCAGCGAACCGCCATTCAGTTTACCAATATGACCAATTGCCTGACCGTATTTCTGTGTATCGCTGACCTGGAAGGAGAAACCGGCGCCCTTCAGCTCGCCTTTATCCCCCACCTGGCCGCCGGATTCAGCGTAGAACGGCGTCTGGTCGAGGATCACTACGGCTTCCTGACCGGCGTTCACCGCATTTACCGCTTTACCATCGATAAACAGGGCAGTCACTTTGCCGTTCAGTTCCAGGCTGTCATAGCCTTTAAACTCAGAGGCGCCGTCAACGCGGATCATCGCGTTGTAGTCCGCGCCAAAACCGCTGGATTCGCGCGCGCGACGGCGCTGCTCTTCCATTGCGGCTTCAAAGCCGGCTTCGTCAACCTTGATGTTGCGTTCGCGGCAAACGTCGGCGGTCAGGTCAACCGGGAAACCGTAAGTATCGTACAGGCGGAAAGCGGTTTCGCCGTCCAGCGTGTCGCCCTGTAGTTTAGCCAGCTCTTCATCCAGCAGCGCCAGTCCGCGCTCGAGAGTACGGGCAAACTGCTCTTCTTCGGTTTTCAGCACCTGCTCAACCTGAGCCTGCTGCTGTTTCAGCTCTTCGCCGGCGGAGCCCATCACGTCAATCAGCGGGGCGACCAGTTTCCAGAAGAAGGTCTCCTTCGCACCCAGCATGTTGCCATGACGGATTGCGCGACGAATAATGCGGCGCAGCACGTAGCCGCGGTTTTCATTCGACGGGATAACGCCATCGGCAATCAGGAAAGCGCAGGAACGAATGTGGTCAGCGATAACGCGCAGGGACTTGTTAGAGAGATCGGTCGCGCCGGTGACGTCAGCTACGCTCTTAATCAGATCGCGGAACAGATCGATATCGTAGTTGGAGTTAACGTGCTGCAGTACGGCGGCAATACGTTCGAGGCCCATACCGGTATCCACGGACGGCTTAGGCAGCGGCTCCATTGTCCCGTCAGCCTGACGGTTGAACTGCATAAAGACGATATTCCAGATCTCAATATAGCGATCGCCGTCTTCTTCCGGCGTTCCCGGAGGGCCGCCCCAGATATGGTCGCCATGGTCGAAGAAGATTTCGGTGCATGGACCGCACGGCCCGGTGTCGCCCATCTGCCAGAAGTTATCGGAAGCAAAAGGCGCGCCTTTATTGTCGCCGATGCGAATAATACGCTCGCGCGGTACGCCAACTTCATTTGCCCAGATGTCGAACGCCTCGTCATCGGTTTCGTAGACGGTCACCCACAGTTTTTCTTTCGGCAGGGCGAACCAGTTCTCACCGGTCAGCAGTTCCCATGCGTATTTGATAGCGTCCTGTTTGAAGTAGTCGCCGAAGCTGAAGTTACCCAGCATTTCAAAGAAGGTGTGGTGACGCGCGGTGTAACCGACGTTTTCCAGATCGTTGTGCTTACCACCCGCACGAACGCAACGCTGCGCGGTGGTTGCGCGCGAATAATTACGTTTGTCGAGACCAAGGAAAACATCCTTGAACTGGTTCATCCCGGCGTTGGTAAACAGCAGGGTCGGGTCGTTATGCGGCACCAGGGAGCTGCTCGCAACTACCTGATGTCCTTTACTATGGAAAAAGTCGAGAAACGCCTGACGGATCTCAGCGGTGCTCTTGCTCATAATTATCCTGAAATCAAGCTAACGAAATGTCGCTGGCAGCCACTACCCAGTATCGACCGGCAGGCTACTCACGAAAATAAAGTGGGAATAAGATAAGTTTTCTTTACGGGGAAGTAAAATCCCGGATGGGTCAATCTGCAAAATTTCGCCAGATTTCCTGGATATCTTCCATCAGATAGCCGCGGTAGAGCAAAAAGCGCTGAATTTTGACTTTTTCTGCAAATACGGTGGGCAAGGGTTCGCCATATTTTCTCTGCGCCTGCTCTTTAGCAAGCTGTGCCCAGTCGATTTCGCAGTCACGCATGGCTGACTCTATCGTCTCGCGGGAAATCCCCTTCTGCTTTAGCTCCTGGCGGACGCGCGCCGGGCCGTATCCCTTGCGGCTGCGGCTGGCAATAAACTGGCCGACAAAGCGATCGTCGTCCAGATAGCGGTTCTCAATACACCATTCGACAACGTTATCGACCTCTTCCGGCGTTACGTTTAGCGCTTCAGGGCCGTTCTTGCTCATCACCGGCGCAGCCAGTTTGCGCCTGAGCTCCTGTTCGCTATGGTCGCGCATTGCCAGAATGCGAATCGCGCGATCCAGCAGACGGGCATAGTCAGAGCGGCGGGATGAAGTTTCAGTCACGGGCAACCTCGCTAATCAAAAAAGCAAAAGGGCCGCATAAGCGGCCCCTTGTTAGTCTGTTCAGACGATATCAGAAATCTTGTTCGGTTTCTGCTTCGCTGTTGCCATCAACCGCGAAGTCCGGCGTAGAGTCCTGATTGCTCAGCAGCAGTTCACGAACTTTCTTCTCGATCTCTTTTGCTGCAGCCGGGTTCTCTTTCAGCCAGGAGATCGCGTTCGCCTTACCCTGACCAATTTTATCGCCGTTGTAGCTGTACCAGGCGCCCGCTTTCTCAATCAGCTTCTCTTTCACGCCGAGATCGACCAGCTCACCGAAGAAGTTGATACCTTCGCCGTAGAGAATCTGGAATTCGGCCTGTTTAAACGGCGCGGCAATTTTGTTTTTCACCACTTTAACGCGGGTTTCGCTGCCGACAACGTTGTCACCCTCTTTCACCGCACCGATACGGCGGATATCCAGACGCACGGAGGCGTAGAATTTCAGCGCGTTACCACCGGTAGTGGTTTCCGGGTTACCGAACATGACGCCAATTTTCATACGAATCTGGTTGATAAAGATCAGCAGCGTGTTGGACTGCTTCAGGTTACCCGCCAGTTTACGCATCGCCTGGCTCATCATACGCGCCGCGAGGCCCATGTGAGAGTCGCCGATTTCACCTTCGATTTCCGCTTTCGGCGTCAGCGCCGCAACGGAGTCGACGACGATAACGTCTACCGCACCGGAACGCGCCAGCGCGTCACAGATTTCCAGAGCCTGCTCGCCGGTGTCCGGCTGGGAGCACAGCAGGTTGTCGATATCGACGCCCAGCTTGCGAGCATAAACCGGATCCAGCGCGTGTTCCGCATCGATAAACGCACAGGTTTTACCTTCACGCTGCGCGGCGGCGATAACCTGCAGCGTCAGCGTGGTTTTACCGGAAGATTCAGGCCCGTAAATCTCGACGATACGGCCCATCGGCAGGCCGCCTGCGCCCAGGGCGATATCCAGGGAAAGCGAGCCGGTGGAGATTGTTTCCACATCCATGGAGCGGTCTTCACCCAGGCGCATGATGGAGCCTTTACCGAATTGTTTTTCGATCTGGCCCAGTGCTGCCGCCAACGCTTTCTGTTTGTTTTCGTCGATAGCCATTATTACTCCTCTCATGCCGGGTGTAACCGGGTAGTCAATTCTGTTCTGTTGAAGCAATTATACTGTATAGTCATACAGTATCAAGTATTTTGTAGAAATTGTTGCCAGAGGAGATTTAGCGCATAGGCCGTGGCCTGGCGGCGCACCGCCTCCCGGTCTCCGGCAAAGCATTCGCGCTGGGTTACGCCCTGTCCGCTGGCGCTAGCCACGCCAAACCAGACGGTGCCCACCGGCTTTTCCGCGCTGCCGCCATCCGGCCCGGCGATGCCGCTGACCGAAATCGCGTAGTCCGCGCGAGCCGCGCGCAGGGCGCCAATCGCCATCTCCACGACCACCGGTTCGCTCACCGCGCCATGGTCAAGCAGCGTCGCTTCGCTGACGCCAATCATCTGCGACTTGGCTTCATTACTGTAAGTCACAAAACCGCGCTCAAACCACGCCGAGCTGCCGGCAATATCGGTCAGGGTTTTGGCGACCCAGCCGCCGGTGCAGGACTCCGCCGTGGTCACCGTCGCGCCGCGCGCTTTCAGCGCCTGCCCCACCTGCTCGCTCAGCTGCATTAATTCCGAATCTGTCATTCGTCGCCCCACGTAAGCTCTATAAACAGGCCATCAAAGATAGCACTTCCAGCGAAGATATGGGGACGGGGTGGCGAATTTACGAGGAGGCTTGCGAAAATCATCGCCCACGCTGTCGCAGCACTTTCGGATAGCAGCCTGATGTCACCGGTGTCACAATTCACCGCACATTAAAGGAAGAGTTAAATTCGAGGTTATCTGGAATGGCCAAAGCCCCCTTTACCGCAGAGCAGAGTCTGCAAAAAATCCGTCAGGTGCGCCTTTGCCTGTTCTTATGCGGCTTATTTTCACTGTTCACCGCGCTTCTGCATATTTTCACCCGCTCCTTCAATCCCCTGTGTGAAGGCGTGCAGCTCTTATTGGGCGTCGGCTGCGTGATCTATGGATTTACTTTAAGCAAAAGAATCAAGCAGATACTTAACGGGCAGCCCGGATAAAAACCGGCCCCCTGCGGGCCGGCAGAAACTATTGCATACTGGCCGCAATCAGCTCGACGTTGTGACGCAGCATTTTCACATAACTGTCCGCCACGCCGCCGGGTTTAGAGAGCGCTTCAGGATAGAGCTCACCGCCCGGCTGCGCGCCCGTTGCGCTGGCGATCTGCTTGACCAGCCTTGGGTCGAGCTGGTTTTCCATAAACCAGGTATGCACGCCGTCGGCTTTAATTTGTTGAATTAAAGCCGCTACCTGCGCCGCGCTGGCTTCACTCTCCGACGATAATCCCTGCGGCGCGAGGAAGGTCACACCATAGGCGCGGCCAAAATAGCCGAAAGCGTCATGGCTGGTGAGCACTTTGCGTTTCTCCAGCGCAATGGCGCTGAACTGGCTTTTTGCCCAGCGATCGATATCGTTGAGCTGGCTGATATAGCGCTGACCGGAAATCTCCAGCGCAGCCTTATCATCCGGGTCCGCTTTTACCAGGCCGTTAAGGATATTCTTCGCATACAGGGCGCCGTTGGCGGCGCTGTTCCACGCATGCGGATCGGTTACCGTTGCGCCATCTTCTTCAAGCGTGTGAGTTTTGACTCCGCGGGAAGCTACCACCAGCTCACCTTTGAAACCGGATGCCTTAATTAAGCGGTCCAGCCAGCCTTCCAGCCCCAGACCGTTGACCACCACGACATCCGCTTTACTCAGCAGCGCGCTATCTTTCGGCGAAGGCTCAAAGGTATGCGGATCGCCATCCGGCCCCACCAGCGTGTTGACATGCACGTGTTCGCCGCCAATCTGCTGCACCATATCGCCTAAAACGGAAAAACTACTCACGACATTCAGCGTTTTCGCCATCACCCCGTGCGATGCGAGCCCCAGCGCCAGCGCCAGCCATATCCCGGTACGTTGCTTCATTTTCCTTACCCCATTAATTTACGCCAGCCGACAACCAGCCGGCTGCGCGTGCCAAAAAATACCGATACAAAAAAGATGCCGCTGGCGGTCAGCACGATCGCGGGTCCGGCAGGCAAATTCGCCGCCCACGACAGGCTCAGCCCCATCCACGCGCAAAAACTGCCGATCGACGCCGCCAGCAGCAGAATGCCCGGCAGCGTTCGCGCCCAGCAGCGCGCCGCGACGGCAGGCAGCATCATGACGCCTACCGCCATCAGCGTGCCGAGAACCTGAAACCCGGCCACCAGGTTGAGCACCAGCAGGGCGAGAAACAGGCCGTGGAGCAGCGCCGGCAATCTTCGCGAGTTCACCTGAAGCCAGACGCTATCGAAGGCTTCACTGACCAGGCCGCGATAAAACAACGCGATGCAAATCAGGGTCAGGCTGGCAACGGCGGAGACAAACAGCGCCGAATCGCGGTCTACCGCCAGAATCGAGCCAAACAGCAGATGCAGCAGGTCGACGTTAGAACCGCGCAGCGAGACCAGCGTAACGCCCAGCGCCAGGGAGCCGAGATAAAACCCGGCGAAGCTGGCATCCTCTTTTAAAGGCGTGCGTCGGCTGACCCATCCCGCCACCAGCGCCACCGCAATGCCGGCAATAAAACCACCGACGGTCATCGCCAGCAGCGACATCCCGTTAAGCAGGTAGCCCGCCGCCACGCCGGGCAAAATCGCATGCGAGAGCGCATCGCCCATCAGGCTCATGCGACGTAAAAGTAAGAAAACGCCGAGCATCGTAGTGCTCAGGGAGAGCGCCAGGCACACCACCAGCGCGCGGCGCATAAAGCCAAACTCGATAAAGGGTTGAATAAAGGTGTGCCAGATCATGCCAGCCTCGCGGAGTGAAAGGCGGGCAGTACATCAGGCGTACAGCCCCAGCGGGCGTGCTGCGACGTTAGCAGCAGCGTTTCCGGGAAATAGTCGGCGACCCGTTGGTTATCGTGCAGCACCGCCAGAATCGTCTGTCCCTGCTGGTGCATTTCGAGGATCAGCGCCATCAGCTCACGACAGGTCGCTTCGTCGATGCCGGTAAACGGTTCGTCAAGCATTACCAGCGGCGCGCGTTGCACCATGACCCTTGCGAAGAGCATGCGCTGAAACTGGCCGCCGGAGAGCGCCTCAATCGGCGTTTTCGCCATCGTTAACAGTCCCACCCGCTCTAAGGATGCGACGATACGCTGACGCCCCTCTCCCCTGAGCCCGCGCAATAGCGATACCCGGGGCCAGGCCCCCTGGCTGACCACATCCTGCACCGTCAACGGAAACTGCGACTCCAGGGCATGACGCTGCGCCAGCCAGCCGATAACGGGTCGTTCACCGCGCCAGTTCAGACGGCCGCTAACCGGTGGAATAAAGCCGGCCAGCGTCTTGAGCAGCGTCGACTTCCCACAGCCATTAAGGCCGACAATCGCCGTCATACTCCCCGTTGCAATCGTACCGCTAAGGGACGGCGTGATCGCCAGCCCTTCATAGCCAGCCACCAGGTGATCGAGCTTAATCATGGCAGGGATACCGCCCACCAGGTTGCCAGCCACAGCGCGGCCAGCACTACGCAGGCCATCGTCAGCCGGGCGATGCCTGAAGTCATCAATAAGGAAGTCAATGTTTACGCCTCAATAAAACGTTATAACATAACAATATTAAAAGAAGCGTAGATTGTAAATTGGCGTCAACAAAAGGAAATGCTGCAAAATGTTACAGACTCCTCTCCGGACGGAGAGGAGCGCAGAAGGCGGGATTACTGCATCCGGGCCTGAGAAACCGCCAGGCCCAGCTGCCAGACGGCCATCGCGTAATGGGTGCTGTGGTTATAGCGGGTGATAGTGTAGAAGTTCGGCAGGCCGTACCAGTACTGATAGCCGGTACCGACATCCAGACGCAGCAGGCTCGCCTGCTGATGGTTACCCAGCGGCTGGGTCGGGGTTAATCCTGCCGCCGCCAGCTGCGAGACGCTGTATTTAGTTTTAAACCCATTGTTCAGGCCTGGCGCCTGGCCCAGCGCCTGTACCGCGACCAGATCGCCGCTCACCCAACCGTGCTGCTTGAAGTAATTCGCCACGCTGCCGATGGCATCGACCGGATCCCACAGATTGATATGCCCGTCGCCGTTAAAGTCCACGGCATACTGCTTATAAGAAGAGGGCATAAACTGACCATAGCCCATTGCCCCGGCGAAGGAGCCTTTCAGATCGAGCGGGTCATCCTGTTCGCTGCGCGCCATCAGCAGGAACGTTTCCAGCTCGCCGGAGAAGTATTCGGCGCGGCGCGGATAGTTAAACGACAGCGTCGCCAGCGCATCGAGGATACGGGTCTTACCCATCACTCTGCCCCAGCGGGTCTCAACGCCAATAATCCCGACGATAATTTCCGGCGGCACGCCGTAAACCTGGTACGCGCGGTTGAGCGCATCCTGATACTGGTTCCAGAACGCCACGCCGTTCTGCACGTTATCCGGGGTAATAAACTGTTTTTTATAGCGCAGCCAGGCGCCGTTTGGCCCTGACGGCGGCAGCCCGGTCGGCGCCTGGCGGTCCATCAGACGCAGAACATAGTCCAGACGTTTAGCCTGCGAGAGGATCTCATGCAGCTGCTGTCGGTCAAAGCCGTGCTTGCTCACCATCTTGTCGATGAACTGCTCCGCCGCCGGGTTATTCGCGAAATCACCGCTCATTTGCATCACGTTATTCTGCGGCTCAAGTAAAAAACCGCCCGTGCCGCCCGCCATTTCCTTTTCCGCGGGGGTTTGAGGTTTGCTGCTGCAGGCAGCGAGAAGAACGCAAAGAGGGAGTAAAGCCAGATAACGACGCTTCAACATGGGACATCCATTCAACAAATCGGCAAGGGATAATTATGGTAAAGCATGCGCCCGCTCACAAGGAAGCGGCGACGATGTAAATTCTTTTTTCTTGCCGTTTTTGCTTATGCCTCGCCGGATCTTTCTTTCACTTCAGCTATAAACTTTCAAAATAAAATATTTATCTTTCATTTTGCGATCAGTTTAACACTTTTAAACCTTTTAAAATGATTAAAATTAGCCGCCGGTTAGCAAGAAAAATAACACGCTGAAGGAGAGAACAATGATTGAAGTCGTTACCCACGGCGCCGAGTGGTTTATCGGCCTGTTTCAGAAGGGAGGCGAGGTATTCACCGGAATGGTCACCGGGATCCTGCCTTTGCTGATCAGCCTGCTGGTGATCATGAATGCGCTTATCAACTTTATCGGTCAGCAGCGGATCGAAAAGCTGGCGCAGCGCTGCGCCGGTAATCCGATCTCGCGCTACCTGCTGCTGCCCTGCATCGGCACCTTCGTTTTCTGTAACCCGATGACCCTGAGCCTTGGGCGCTTTATGCCCGAGAAATACAAACCGAGCTACTACGCGGCGGCCTCCTACAGCTGCCACTCAATGAACGGCCTGTTTCCGCATATCAACCCCGGCGAACTGTTCGTTTATCTGGGGATCGCCAACGGGCTGACCACCCTCGGCCTGCCGTTAGGGCCACTGGCGGTGAGCTATTTGCTGGTGGGTCTGGTGACGAACTTCTTCCGCGGCTGGGTAACCGATCTGACCACGTCGATTTTTGAGAAAAAAATGGCCATCCAGCTTGAGCAGAAAGTCCACCTGTCAGGAGCGATATCATGACCCGTATTCGCATTGAAAAAGGCACCGGCGGCTGGGGCGGACCGCTCGAACTGGACGCCGTTGCCGGTAAAAAAATTGTCTATATCACCGCGGGCACCCGTCCGGCGATCGTCGATAAAATTGCCCACCTCACCGGCTGGCAGGCGGTCGATGGTTTCAAAGAGGGTGAGCCGCCGGAAGCGGAAATCGGCGTGGCGATTATCGACTGCGGCGGCACCCTGCGCTGCGGTATCTACCCGAAGCGCCGCATCCCGACCATTAATATTCACGCGACCGGCAAATCGGGTCCGCTGGCGCAGTATATCGTCGAAGATATTTACGTTTCCGGCGTCAAAGAAGAGAACATTTTCGCCCTGGAAGATGGCCCCTCCCCGGCCCCGCAGGCCGCGCCAGCCCAGCCGGCGGTCCGCGACTATGACACCAGCAAGAAAATCACCGAGCAGAGCGACGGCCTGCTGGCCAAAGTCGGCATGGGGATGGGTTCCGTCGTGGCGGTGCTGTTCCAGGCCGGGCGCGACACCATCGATACGGTGTTGAAAACCATTCTGCCGTTTATGGCCTTCGTCGCGGCGCTGATCGGCATCATCATGGCCTCCGGCATCGGCGATTGGGTAGCCCATGGCCTGGCGCCGCTCGCCAGCCATCCGCTGGGCCTCGTCACCCTGGCGCTGATCTGCTCTTTCCCGCTGCTGTCGCCGTTTCTCGGCCCCGGCGCGGTCATCGCCCAGGTTATCGGCGTGCTGATTGGCGTGCAGATTGGCCTCGGCAATATTCCGCCGCATCTCGCCCTGCCCGCGCTGTTCGCCATCAACGCCCAGGCCGCCTGCGACTTTATCCCGGTTGGCCTGTCGCTGGCGGAAGCTCGCCAGGATACGGTGCGCGTCGGCGTACCGTCGGTGCTGGTGAGCCGTTTCCTGACCGGAGCGCCAACGGTGCTCATCGCCTGGTTCGTTTCCGGATTTATTTATCAATAAGAGGTGCCTGAAGATGACCGTGATTTACCAGACCACGATTACCCATATCGGCGCCAGCGCGACGATGGCGCTGGAGGAGCAAATGCTGATCACCTTCCGCGAAGGCGCCCCGGCCGATATCGAAGAGTACTGCTTTATTCACAACCACGGTGAGCTGTCCGGCGCGCTGGCGCCGGGCGCGGAGCTACAGCTTGGCGAGCTGCGCTACCCGGTCACCGCCGTCGGCGACGTTGCCGAACAGAACCTACGCGAGCTGGGCCATATCACGCTGCGCTTTGACGGGCACCGCGAAGCGGAATTCCCCGGGACCGTACACGTGGCGGGCCCGGTGCCGGAAGGCATCGCCACCGGCTGCGTACTGAAATTTGTTGCTTAAGTTGTAAGGAGAAAATTATGAATCAGGTTGCTGTTGTCATCGGTGGGGGACAAACCTTAGGAGAGTTTTTGTGCCGCGGGCTTGCCGCAGAAGGCTATCGCGTGGCGGTAGTCGATATTCAGAGCGATAAAGCGACCCGCGTCGCCCAGGCCATCAACGCGGAGTATGGCGAAGGCGCTGCGTGGGGCTTCGGCGCGGACGCCACCAGCGAAGCCAGCGTGGTTGCTCTTGCTCGCGGAGTGGATGAAATATTTTCCCGCGTCGATCTGCTGGTCTATAGCGCCGGGATCGCTAAAGCGGCCTTTATTAGCGATTTCGCGCTGGGGGATTTCGACCGTTCTCTGCAGGTGAATCTGGTGGGCTACTTCCTCTGCGCCCGCGAGTTTTCCCGCCTGATGATCCGCGACGGCATTAAAGGTCGCATCATCCAGATTAACTCTAAATCCGGCAAAGTGGGCAGCAAACATAACTCCGGCTATAGCGCGGCGAAGTTCGGCGGCGTGGGTCTGACGCAGTCGCTGGCGCTGGACCTCGCGGAGTACGGGATTACCGTGCATTCTCTGATGCTGGGCAACCTGCTGAAGTCGCCGATGTTCCAGTCGCTGCTGCCGCAGTACGCCACCAAGCTGGGGATCCCGGAGGAGCAGGTCGAGCAGTATTACATCGATAAAGTCCCGCTAAAGCGCGGCTGCGATTACCAGGACGTACTTAACGTGCTGATGTTTTACGCCAGCCCGCAGGCTTCATACTGTACCGGGCAGTCCATCAACGTCACCGGCGGGCAGGTGATGTTTTAAAACGTTGCGCACTGTTTCCCCGGAGGCGATGCTGCGCATCTGTCCGGGCTACCGATTATGCGGCTGTCTGGTAGCCCGGACAGGCGCAACGCGCCGCCTCCGGGGAAATATCGCACACGCCTTAAGGAGACTTTATGGTTACCGCACTTATCACCGTCGCCGCCATCGCCTGGATAACCCAGCTCGCCTTTGGCGGCTGGCAAATCAGGCAGTTCAATCGCGCGTTCGATCGGCTGTGCCAGCAGGGACGCGTCGGCGTCGGCCGTTCCTCGGGGCGGTTCAAGCCGCGCGCCGTCGTCGCCATCGCCGTCGACGAAAACGACCGCATTTGCGATACGCTGCTAATGAAAGGCCTCACCGTCTTCGCCAGGCCGCAAAAAATCCCCGTCCTGACCGGTAAACATCTTAAGGAATTGCAGCCTGATGTGATCTTTCCCAATGATCCGCTTTGTCAGAATGCACTATCATTAGCGCTTAATCCGAAACATGGATAATTTCGTTGTGAACGTTAATATCTTGCGAAATTATCATTTCGAAACTTTAAACGCAGGATACAACGCTTATGAAACCACGTCAGCGCCAGGCAGCCATTCTCGAGCACCTGCAATCGCAGGGCAAATGCTCGGTCGAAGAGCTGGCGCAACACTTCGACACCACCGGTACCACCATCCGTAAGGATCTGGTGATCCTTGAGAATGCCGGTACCGTTATCCGTACTTACGGCGGCGTGGTGTTAAATAAAGACGAGGCCGATCCGCCCATCGACCACAAAACGCTGATTAACACCCATAAAAAAGAGCGGATTGCCGAAGCCGCCGTCAGCTTCATTCACGATGGCGACTCGATCATTCTTGACGCCGGCAGTACGGTGCTGCAAATGGTACCGATGCTCAGCCGCTTCAATAACATTACCGTGATGACCAACAGCCTGCATATCGTCAACGCCCTCTCTGAACTGGATAACGAACAAACCATCCTGATGCCGGGCGGCACGTTTCGCAAAAAATCGGCCTCCTTTCACGGCCAGTTGGCGGAAAACGCCTTCGAACACTTCAGCTTCGATCGACTGTTTATGGGCACCGACGGCATTGATTTAATCGCCGGCGTCACCACCTTTAATGAGGTTTATACGGTCAGCAAAGCGATGTGCAATGCCGCCCGCGAAGTTATCCTGATGGCCGACTCGTCGAAGTTTGGCCGCAAAAGTCCCAATATCGTCTGCGGCCTGGAGAGCGTGGACAAACTGATTACCGATGCCGATATCAGCCCGGAATTTAAGCGGGCGCTGGAAGACAAAGGCATCGAAGTCATTATTACTGGAGAACATCATGAGTAACTTTCTGTTAGAAGCCGGACGCCAGACCCTGATGCTGGAGCTTCAGGAGGCGAGCCGCCTGCCTGAACGCCTGGGCGACGACTTCATCCGCGCGGCGGAAACCATCATCCACTGCGAGGGCAAACTGGTCGTCTCCGGTATCGGTAAATCGGGTCATATTGGTAAAAAGCTGGCCGCCACCTTCGCCAGCACCGGCACCCCGGCATTTTTTGTTCACCCGGCGGAAGCGCTGCACGGCGACCTCGGAATGCTCGACAGCCGCGACGTGATGCTGTTTATCTCTTACTCCGGCAGCGCCAAAGAGCTGGATCTTATCGTTCCGCGCCTGGAAGAAAAATCCATTCCGCTGCTGGCGATGACCGGTAAATCCACTTCACCGCTGGCGCTGGCGGCCAAAGCGGTGCTCGATATCGCCGTAGAGCGCGAAGCCTGCCCGATGCACCTCGCGCCCACCTCCAGCACCGTCAATACCCTGATGCTCGGCGACGCGCTGGCCATGGCGGTCATGCAGGCCCGCGGCTTTAACGAAGAAGATTTCGCCCGTTCGCACCCGGCGGGCGCGCTGGGCGCGCGGCTGCTGAACAAAGTCCATCATCTGATGCGCCGCGATGGCGACGTGCCGCGCGTCGCTAACGACACCAGCGTCATGGACGCGATGCTCGAACTCAGCCGCACCGGCCTGGGGCTGGTGGCGGTTTGCGATGAACGCAATCACGTGCAGGGCGTCTTTACCGATGGCGACCTGCGCCGCTGGCTGGTGGGCGGCGGCAGCTTACAGGATATCGTCAGCCAGGCAATGACCCGCAACGGCGTCACTCTGCAAGCGGAAAGCCGCGCGATAGAAGCCAAGGAGCGCCTGATGAAGCACAAAATCAGCGCCGCTCCGGTAGTGGATGAAAACGGCCAGCTGGTCGGCGCGATTAACCTGCAAAACTTTTATCAGGCCGGGATCCTTTAAGCCCCAGACGTTTCGCCAGCCGGTGCAGGTTGGCGACGTCGAGCTCCAGCGCGCGGGCGGCTGCGGCCCAGTTTCGACGGTTATCCGCCAGCGCTCTGGCGATCGCTTCGCGCTGAAACGCCTCTGTCGCCTCGCGCAGGCTTACTGCTCCCACCGACGGCTGCGGGGTAACGGTCGGCAAGGCCGGCGTTTCCTCGGCAAACTGGAAATGCTGCGGCTCCAGCACCACTTCATTACCCGCCTGCGTCGCCCGCGCCAGCACCACCGCCCGATGAATCGCGTGCTCCAGCTCGCGCACGTTGCCCGGCCATGACCACGCAAGCAGCCTGCCGCGCGTCGCCTCGCTTAAAATCACCTGCGCCAGCCCCATGCGCACACGACACTGTTCGCAAAAATAACCGGCCAGCAGCACCACGTCATTGTCCCGCTCGCGAAGCGCCGGAACCGACAGCGGAAACACGCTCAGCCGATGATACAAATCGGCGCGAAAACGCCCCTCCACGACCTCCTGACGCAGATCGCGGTTAGTGGCCGCCAGCACCCGCACATCGACCCGCAGGCTGCGGTCGTCGCCGACGCGCTGAATATCGCCATACTGCAGTACCCGTAGCAGCTTGGCCTGGAGCGCCAGCGAAAGCTCGCCAATTTCATCGAGAAATAGCGTTCCGTTATCTGCCATTTCAAACTTACCGCTGCGGTTGCTGATCGCCCCGGTAAATGCCCCTTTGACGTGGCCAAACAGTTCGCTCTCCGCCACGCTCTCCGGCAGGGCCGCGCAGTTGAGATAGACCAGCGGATTGGCCGCCCTCGGCGACCCCTGATGCACCGCTTTCGCCACCAGCTCTTTGCCGGTGCCGGTCTCGCCGCTAATCAGCACGTTTAAGTCAGAGGCCGCGACGATGTCGATCTCCTTCTTCAACTGCAGCATCGGCGCCGACAGGCCAATGATCTCCTGACGTTCGGATACCGGATACACGATAGCCTGTTCCGGCAGCACGTTTTGATTCTCCAGCCTGGCGATCAGCAGCGCGTTATTGAGCGCTCCGGCGACCAGAGCGGCTATCAGGCGCAGCTCCTCGTCGCTAAAGCTGTCAAAACGGTCCGCATCCATCCCGTCGAGGGTGAGCGCGCCGATCAGGGTTTGTCCGGCAAACAGCGGCAGGCCGACGCAGGCGTGCACCTTCAGGCTCTCCTGACCGGGGATCAGCCCATCGTAAGGGTCCGGCAAATCGCTGTCCGCCGGGAACCGCACCACGTCCCCCGCCCGGGCAATCGCCTCCAGCCGCGGGTGGCCTTCAAGGGCAAAGCGCCGGCCAAGCACGTCCTGGGCCAGGCCATCAATCGCCAGCGGCACAAACTGGTGCGCCTCATAGCGCAGCAGCGCCGAGGCATCGCAGCCGAGTATCTGCCGCAGGGTGGTAATCAAACGCGAGAAACGGTCGGCATGGCCGAGATCGCTTTGTAAATCAATGGCGATTTTCGCCAGGGCCTCGACGGAGAAACTCATGTTCGCCTCATAGTCATTTTGACATTTAACATAGTCATATCGACTATTTTAACCATTGTCATTTTGACATCAATGAATTTTAATAAAAATATAAAAACCATTAAATTCAATAAATTAAAAAGTTGGCACGCAACTTGATATAAGCAAAACATCCTATTTGAACAATGCTGAATTAATTGAGGTTGCTATGTCTATTCTGGTTAAAAATAACATTCATTGGGTTGGCCAACGCGACTGGGAAGTGCGTGATTTCCACGGGACGGAATACAAAACGCTGCGCGGCAGCAGCTACAACAGCTATCTTATCCGGGAAGAAAAAAATGTGCTGATCGATACCGTCGATCATAAATTCAGCCGTGAATTCGTGCAAAATCTGCGCGGCGAAATCGATCTCGCCGATATCGATTACATCATTATCAACCACGCGGAAGAGGACCATGCCGGCGCGCTCACCGAACTGATGACGCAAATTCCGGACACGCCGATTTACTGCACCGCCAACGCCATCGACTCCATCACCGGACACCATCATCACCCGGAGTGGAATTTCAACGTGGTGAAAACCGGCGACAGCCTGGATATCGGCAACGGCAAGCAGCTGATTTTCGTCGAAACCCCGATGCTGCACTGGCCGGATAGCATGATGACCTACATGACCGGCGACGCGGTGCTGTTCAGCAACGACGCCTTCGGCCAGCACTACTGCGATGAACATCTGTTTAATGATGAAGTTGACCAGGTTGAGCTTTATGAGCAGTGCCAGCGCTACTACGCCAACATTCTGACCCCGTTCAGCCGTCTGGTGACACCGAAAATTACCGAAATCCTCGGCTTTAACCTGCCGGTAGATATGATTGCCACCTCCCACGGCGTGGTCTGGCGCGATAATCCGACGCAAATCGTCGAAAAATATCTCGAGTGGGCGGCGGATTATCAGGAAGACCGCATCACGATTTTCTACGATACCATGTCCAACAATACCCGCATGATGGCCGATGCGATCGCTCAGGGCATTACCGACGTGGATCCGCGCGTGGCGGTGAAAATCTTCAACGTCGCCCGCAGCGATAAAAACGACATTCTGACCAACGTGTTCCGCTCGAAAGGCGTGCTGGTCGGCACCTCAACCATGAATAACGTGATGATGCCGAAAATCGCCGGGCTGGTGGAGGAGATGACCGGCCTGCGTTTTCGCAATAAGCACGCCAGCGCCTTCGGCTCCCACGGCTGGAGCGGCGGCGCGGTTGATCGCCTGTCCACGCGTTTACAGGATGCGGGCTTTGAAATGTCCCTGAGCCTGAAGGCCAAATGGCGTCCGGATCTCGACGCGCTGGAGCTGTGCCGTGAACACGGTCGCGAAATCGCCCGCCAGTGGGCACTCTCCCCGCTGCCGGTCACCAGTGAGGCCAAAGCTGCGCCAGAAGCAACGTCCTGCGCAGCAGCAGCCACTGCCGATCTCGGCCCGAAAATGCAGTGCAGCGTTTGCCAGTGGATTTACGACCCGGAACAAGGCGAGCCGAACCAGGACGTCCAGCCGGGTACACCGTGGAGCGATGTGCCGGATAACTTCCTCTGTCCTGAGTGTTCACTGGGTAAAGATGTGTTTGATGTTCTGGCATCGGAGGCAAAATGAGTGATGGCATCGTCATCATCGGCTCGGGCTTCGCGGCCCGTCAGCTGGTGAAAAATATCCGCAAGCAGGACCCGAACATCCCGCTGACCCTGATTGCCGCCGACAGTATGGATGAGTACAACAAGCCGGATCTCAGCCATGTGGTCAGCCGCGGCCAGAACGCCGACGACCTGACCCTGCAAACGGCGGGTGAGTTTGCCGAGCAGTACAATCTGCGCCTGTTTCCGCATACCTGGGTCAGCGATATCGACGCTGATAATCAGCGGGTGAAGAGCCAGGACCGCGAGTGGCGCTATGACAAACTGGTACTGGCCACCGGCGCGACGCCGTTTATCCCGCCGGTGCCGGGCCGCGAGCTGATGCTGACACTGAATAGCCAGCGAGAATACGGCGCGGCGCAAAGCCAACTGCGCGATGCAAAAAGGGTGCTGATCGTTGGCGGCGGTCTGATTGGCTGCGAGCTGGCGATGGATTTCTGCCGCGCCGGCAAAGCGGTGACGGTCGTGGATAACTCCGCCAGCGTGCTGTCGGCGCTGATGCCGCCGGAAGCCAGCAGTCGACTGCAGCATCGTCTGACCGACATGGGCGTGCATCTGATGCTGAAGACCCAGCTGGAAAGCCTGGAGCAGAGCACTGACGGGATTCGCGTCACCCTCGACCGCCAGCGTACGGTGATGGTGGATGCGGTAGTGGCGGCCGCCGGTTTGCGCCCGGAAACGGCGCTGGCGCGGCATGCGGGGTTGAAGACGCACCGTGGCGTGGTAGTGAACAGCCAGCTGCAAACCAGCCATCCGGCGATTTACGCCCTTGGCGATTGCGCGGAAATCAACGGCATGGTCCTGCCTTTTCTGCAGCCGATTCTGCTAAGCGCCATGTGTCTGGGTAAAAACCTGTTGGCCCAGCAGGGCGAGCTCAAGCTGCCGCCGATGCTGGTGAAGGTCAAAACGCCGGATTTACCGCTGCATCTGGCGGGCGATACCCGGCGTGAGGATCTGACGTGGAATATCGTTGCCGCCAAAGATGGCCTGGTCGCGAAAGGCGTTGACGCCGAAAACCGGCTGCGCGCGTTTGTGGTTAGCGAAGATCGCATGAAAGATGCTTTTGCCCTGCTCAGGCAGCTGGTGAGTTAACCTTGATGAAATGAGGTTATTCCCGAGGCGCGGCGTAAACGCCTTACCCGGGCTACCGGATCTCAGACGGCAGTAGCCCGGGCAGGCGCCTTGCGCCGTCCCCGGGAGCAGCGCGCAGAGTGGCATAATTTCCCGGAGGCGATGCTTGCGCATCTGTCCGGGCTACCGCCAGCAGACGGCTGTTAACCTGTAGCCCAGCTAAGCGCAGCGCAAGCCGGGGAAAGCCCAACCTACCGCGCCAGATTATCGTACCCGCGCCAGCGGTAGTTGAGCACCGACAGCACCCAGCAGGCCACGAACAGCCCGACCACTGCAAAACCGGCGTCGCCGAGATGGTCGTTCAATGCGCCGACCCAGCGCCAGACGCCGCCGCTCAGAGAGAACTTATCCATCAACAGCCCCAGCGCCTCCAGGCCGCCGATAAATAGCGCCACCACCACCGAGGTGCCGGTAATAGTCATATTGTAATAGAGCTTGCGCTGCGGCTTGCTGAACGCCCAGCCGTAGGCGCCGACCATCAGCACGTTATCAAGCGTATCCACCAGCGCCATTCCGCTGGCGAACAGCGCCGGAAAAACCATAATCGACCAAATCGATACCCCGCTCGACGCGCTGGCGGCGGAGATCCCCAGCACGCCGACCTCCGTCGCCGTATCAAAGCCGAGGCCAAACAGAAAACCCACCAGATACATCTGCCAGCTGCGGCTAATCAGGCGGAATGTTTTCGCGAACAGCCAGCTCATCATACCGCCGCCGGTCATAATCTCATCGCTCACCTTTTCGCCCTGCTTCCACGCCTGAAAGCTGCGCCAGACGCTGCGCAAAATGACCAGGTTGATAAGAGCCATCACCAGCAGGAACAGCGCCGATACGGCGGTGCCGATAACGCTGCCGGTCTCGTGAAACCAGCTCATCTGCTGGCCAAACGCGGTGGCGGTCGCGGCAATCGCCGCCGAAGCCAGCACCACAATCGACGAGTGTCCCAGAGAAAACCACGCGCCAACGGCAAAAGGCCGCTTCCCCTGCTGCATCATTTTGCGGGTCACGTTGTCGATCGCCGCGATATGGTCGGCGTCCACCGCGTGGCGCAGACCATATCCCCAGGCCAGCAGGCTGGCAGCCATCAGCGCGCCGCTGCCGCCGAACGCCGCAAACGCCCAGCCCCAGGCCAGCAAATTGGCGGCAATTAATGCCAGCACCAGCGCCGCTGCGCGCGGCTGCTGACGCAAAATCGTCACTATCATATGGGTATCCTTTAAGCCTGCAGGCGGGCCGCAGCGACGATCGCCTGGCCGAGGGCAATGGCGCCATCGCCGGCGGGCAGCTGCTGCGGAAAGAGCAGAGTAAAATCGGCCAGATAAAAGGTCAATCGCGCCGTCAGCAGCCGGTTGTGCAGCACTCCGCCGCCGAAGGCCAGCGTGCGAATATTGCGCGCGCTCGCGCAATCGCGCATCATCGCCGCCAGCCCGCGGGCCAGCGCATCATGAAAGGCCCAGGCTTTTTGCGCCGGGCCCGCCTGCCAGCTCAGCCACTGCCGCCAGAACGTCGCCAGGTCCAGTTTACCTTCGCGCCACGGCAGGGTCACCGGATGATCCACGCCTTCGCAGGTCGCCGCCAGCGCTTCCAGACGGCATGCCGCCTCCCCCTCATAGCTCAGGGCTAGCGGCGCACAGCCCAGCGCGCAGGCGACGGCGTCAAACAGACGGCCGCACGACGATGCCTGCGGCGCATTAATACCACGCTCGATTGCTCGCGCCAGCAGCGGCCAGTTTTGCTGGCGCAGCGCGGCTGTGTCGGCATAATTCTGCCATTCAGGGACCAACGCCAGGCAGTGGGCGAGCAGATTGCGCCACGGCTGACGCGCCGCGAGGTCGCCGCCGGGCAGCGCCACCGACGGCAGACCGCCGAGATGCTCACACTCGCGATAGTTGACCCGCAGGCACTCGCCGCCCCACAGTTCGCCATTCTCCCCCATCCCGATGCCGTCGAGCGTCAGGGCAATCACGTCGCCGCCCTCCAGCGGCCAGCGATGCTCGGCCAGGCACGCGGCAGCGTGGGCATGATGATGCAATACCCGCTCCACCGGCAGCATAAGCGACGCCGCCCACCGCGAAGCGCGGTAGCCGGGATGGGCGTCGGCAACCACCCGCTGCGGCGTAAAAGCGTAGATCTCCTGCATCAGGCGCAGCGCCTGCCGCCACTGCGTCTCAACGCCCTCCTCGTCGAGATCGCCAAAATGCTGGCTGAGCACCGCTTCGTCGCCGCGCAGCAGGCAGAACGTATTTTTCATATCCGCGCCGAGGGCCAGCAGGGGCGGCGCATCGTGAAACCCCGGCGGCAGCGCCAGCGCGTCCGGCACGTAGCCGCGGGCGCGACGCAGCATCTCGCCGCTTTGCCGCACTACGGAATCATCCATCCTCTGCACAATCTCGCGGTTATGCAGCAGAAAACCGTCGGCAATCCCGGCTAAATCCGCCAGCGCCTCTGCGTTGGTTAAAGCCGGCGGGCGACCGCTAAGGTTGCCGGAGGTCATCACTAATGGGCGCGCCAGCGCCTGCGCAAGTAAATGCTGCAGTGGATTAGACGGCAGCATCCCCCCTACTTCCGCAAGCCCTGGCGCAATCTGGTCGCACAGCCCGGCCACCTGCGTTTTATCCAGCAGCACGATCGGTGCGGCGGGGGACGTGAGCAGCGTCACCGCCGGTTCATCGAGCCCCGCCGTTGTCGCCAGCATCACCGCCAGCGGTTTCGCCGGCCGATGCTTACGCGTCCGTAGCCTCGCGACGGCCTCAGGATTTCCGGCATCGCACAACAGATGGAAACCACCCAGCCCTTTCACCGCCACTATATCGCCCGCCATCAGGCGAGCCGTCGCCGCTTCAAGAGCCGCCTCGCCAAATGAATGCGCCTGCGGCCCGCGCCACTCCAGCCGTGGCCCGCACTCGGCGCAGGCTACCGGCTGCGCGTGGAAACGGCGATCGGCGGGGTCGCCATACTCCGCCGCACAGGAGGTGCAGAGTGGAAACGGCGACATAGAGGTCAGTGGACGGTCGTAGGGCATGGCGCGAATAATGGTAAAGCGCGGCCCGCAGTGGGTGCAGTTGATAAACGGATAGCGGTAGCGGCGCTCTTGCGGGTTGTTCATTTCCGCCAGGCATGCCGGGCAGGTAGCGGCATCGGGCACAATCTGCGTGCGCATGCTTCCGGCCCCGCTTTGGCGAATGGTAAAGCCTGGCGGCGCAGCGTCCCAGACAAAAGGCGCCGCTGCCGCGCTGTCGATACGCGCCAGCGGCGGGCAGCGCCGGGTTAACGCGGCGAGAAATGGCGCATCACCGCCGACAAGGCGCACCAGCACGCCGTCGCCGTCGTTGCACACGTCGCCGCGCAGCCCCAGCTGCTGCGCCAGCTGCCAGACGAAGGGGCGGAATCCCACCCCCTGCACTTTACCGCGAATGCGGATCTGCACCCCGTTCATTGCGCGACCGGCCTACCAGGCCAGCGCGGTACGGCGGCGTTTTTCGATATTCATCTGTTCGAGCTTGTTGCGGTCGACGCAAATCAGCGCGTGGGTCGGACAGGCATCCATACAGGCCGGGCCTTCCTCACGGTGGTGGCAAAGGTCGCATTTGTTGGCTTCGGCTTTTTCCGCCATCACGTTCAGCCCCGCGCCGCTGTGGCGGATAACCGGGCGCACCACCACTTCCATGGCGCCGTACGGACAGGCCACCACGCAGGTTTTACAGCCAATACAGCGCTCCTGCATCACGTGGACGAAGCCCTGGTCGCGGCTGATCGCGCCGTTCGGACAGACGTTGGCGCACGGCGCGTCTTCGCACTGACGACAGGCGGTGGCCGTCGACACGTTAACGCCTTTGATCACGTGAATACGCGGTAAAAAGCTTTTTGGCGTCAGCGCGGCGCAGTCCTGATTTTCCTGATGAGAGACCACGCAGGCCACTTCACAGGTGCGGCAGCCGATGCATTTGCTTGCGTCGGCGATAATGAAACGGTTCATCCATTTCTCCAGCAGTAAAAAGGTTACGCGCCGGAGTATGCATAATACGTTCCAACTTTTATCTAATTGATATTAAACAAGATAAATACGGAAGATACTGTCATCGTCAGTTGTGACGATGACAGCTGACGACGTCAGGTATGCGGGCCGGGGACCACCGAGTCGCGTTCAATCAGCTCGCCGGGGAAGAGTTGCTGAAATTTAAAATCGCCGCCGTCGAGCATAAAGATCAGCCGGTTGATGCTCTCTTTGATCATCTCCGTCACCGGAACTTTGACGCTGGAGAGCGCCGGAACCATATACGGCGCCAGCACGATATCGTCAAACCCCACGACCGAGACCTGCTCCGGAACCTTGACGCCGATCTGATGCAGCTGTTTCATCGCGCCAACCGCCATGTCGTCGTTGCTCGCCACCAGCGCGCTGTAGCCGACGCGGCGCTGGCGCAGCGTTTCAACCCCCGCCGCGCCGGTTTCCGGCGTCCAGCGGCCTTCGACGATCAGATCGTTATTCAGGGCAATGTCGTGGCGGGCCAGCGCGTCTTTATAGCCCGAGAGACGCTCAACGCCGGTTGGCGAATCCAGCGAACCGGTAATAAACGCGATTTCCCGATGGCCCAGCGCGATAAGCTTTTCCACCGCCATCATCGCCGAAGCTTTTTGATCGGACCAGACGCAGTGGCTGGCGTTGCGGCGCAGGCGGCGGTTGAGCACCATGATGGGCCGCTCATGATTTTCGATAATCTCATCCATCTCATCAACGCTGAGAAAGCGCGGATAGATAATTATCGCATCGCAGCGCAGATCGAGCAGATACTCAATCGCCTCGCGCTCCTCCTCCGCGCTGTGCTTGCCGTCGGCGAGGATCAGCTGCCGCCCTTTGTCTTCGGTCATCCGCGCGACGTGGTAGAGCAGTTCGCTGAAATAGACGCCGTGATAAAGGGTGTTGGTCACCACCAGCCCGAGGGTCTGCGTCTTTTTCGTCGCCAGGTTGCGCGCCAGCAGATTCGGCCGGTAGCCGCTTTCGGCCACCGCCTGGAAGACGCGATCTTTGGTCTCCTGGCTGACATAGCCGTTCCCCGACAGCACCCGCGAAACGGTGGCCTTTGACACCCCCGCGCGCTTCGCTACCTCCAGCATCGTTGCCATGTGGTTATTCCTGTTGCCAATGTTGCCCGCAGTGTACTGCACACGCTGCGCTTTTTCAGCATTTGCGCGTCGCCCGCGCGGATGCGCACACAGCGATCAAAATCACAAAATCGAGATCTTATTTTTTTATTTCTTGTATGCATTCATGAAACTAATCATGATTTTGTGGAACCGGTTTCCTATGTATGCATGATGCCGCACCGCTTTCCGGCGCGGTGACAAGCCAGTACCCCATTGATAAACAGGATAAAATCCGATGTCTAAAAATTATGCAGCTCTGGCGCAGCAGATTATCGCGGCAATCGGTGGCGCAGATAACGTTGCCGCCGTCACCCACTGCATGACCCGCCTGCGTTTCGTGGTCAAAGACAACGAGCGGGTCGACAGCGCCACCCTCAAAGGGCTGAAAGGCGTGCTCGGCGTGGTGCGTAGCGATAACCAGTGCCAGGTGATCGTGGGCAATACCGTCTCCCAGGCGTATCGCGAAGTGGTCGCGCTGCTGCCGGGGGATCTGCGCCCGGCCGAACCGCAGGGGAAACCGCCTATTACCCTGAAACGCATCGGCGCCGGGATCCTCGACGCGCTGATCGGCACCATGTCGCCGCTGATCCCGGCGATTATCGGCGGATCGATGGTTAAGCTGCTGGCAATGATCCTCGAGATGACCGGCGCGCTGCCCAAAGGCGCGCCAACGCTGACTATTCTGACGGTGATCGGCGACGGCGCGTTCTTCTTCCTGCCGCTGATGGTCGCCGCTTCCGCAGCGGTGAAGTTCAAAACCAATATGTCGCTGGCGATTGCCATTGCCGGGGTGCTGGTGCACCCGAGCTTTATCGAACTGATGGCCAAAGCCGCCCAGGGCGAGCACGTGGAGTTTGCCTTTATTCCGGTGACGGCGGTGAAATACACCTATACCGTGATCCCGGCGCTGGTGATGACCTGGTGCCTCTCTTATATCGAACGCTGGGTCGACCGTATCACCCCGGCGGTGACAAAAAACTTCCTTAAACCGATGCTGATCGTACTGATCGCCGCTCCGCTGTCGATTCTGCTGATCGGCCCGCTCGGCATCTGGATCGGTAGCGCCATTTCCGCGCTGGTCTATACGATCCACAGCTATCTCGGCTGGCTGTCGGTGGCGATCATGGGCGCCCTGTGGCCGCTGCTGGTAATGACCGGGATGCACCGGGTCTTTACCCCAACGATCATTCAGACCATCGCCGAAACCGGCAAAGAGGGCATGGTGATGCCGTCGGAAATCGGCGCTAATCTGTCGCTGGGCGGCTCGTCGCTGGCGGTGGCGTGGAAAACCAAAAACCCGGAGCTGCGCCAGACGGCGCTGGCGGCCGCGGCTTCTGCAATTCTGGCGGGGATTTCCGAACCGGCGCTGTACGGCGTGGCGGTGCGGCTGAAGCGACCGCTGATCGCCAGCCTGATTAGCGGCTTTATCTGCGGCGCGGTGGCCGGCATTGCCGGGCTCGCCAGCCACTCAATGGCGGCGCCGGGCCTGTTCACCAGCGTCCAGTTTTTCGACCCGGCCAATCCGATGACCATCGTCTGGGTGTTTGGCGTCATGGCGCTGGCGGTAGTGCTGTCGTTTGTCCTGACGCTGATGCTCGGCTTTGAAGATATTCCGCAAGAAGAAGCCGCCGCCGACGCCAGACAGCGTCAGGCCGGCACCCAGGCTTCTCACGCCTGAACACCATTTTGTTAACGAGGTAACGCATGGCGACTTTTCCACAGGGATTTTTATGGGGCGGCGCGCTGGCCGCCAACCAGTCCGAAGGGGCATATCTGGAGGGCGGCAAAGGGCTGACTATCGTCGATATGATTCCTCACGGGGCTCATCGCCTCGCGGTCAAGCTGGGGCAGGAGAAACGCTTCGCGCTACGCGACGATGAGTTCTACCCGAGCCACGAGGCGATCGATTTTTATCATCGTTATAAAGAAGATATCGCCCTGATGGCCGAGATGGGCTTTAGCGTCTTCCGCACCTCTATCGCCTGGAGCCGCCTCTTTCCTGAGGGCGATGAGCTGGAACCGAACCCGGAGGGGATCGCCTTTTATCGCTCGCTGTTCGAGGAGTGCAAAAAGCACCGCATCGAGCCGCTGGTGACGCTGTGCCATTTCGACGTGCCGATGCACCTGGTTACCGAATACGGCTCCTGGCGCAATCGAAAAATGGTGGGGTTCTTCACCCGCTACGCCCGCACCTGCTTTGAAGCCTTTGATGGTTTGGTGAAATACTGGCTTACCTTCAATGAAATTAACATTATGCTGCATAGCCCGTTCTCCGGCGCCGGTCTGGTGTTTGAAGAGGGGGAAAATCAGGAGCAGGTGAAATACCAGGCCGCCCATCATGAACTGGTCGCCAGCGCCTTAGCGACCAAAATCGCCCACGAGGTGAATCCGCAAAATCAGGTCGGCTGTATGCTGGCGGGCGGCAATTTCTACCCTTACTCCTGTAAACCGGAAGACGTGTGGATGGCGCTGGAAAAAGATCGCGAGAACCTGTTCTTTATCGATGTCCAGGCGCGCGGCGCGTATCCGGTGTGGGCGGCGCGGGTATTCCGCGAGAAAGGCGTGACTATCGCCAAAGAGTCCGGCGATGATGAGATCCTGCGCCATACCGTCGATTTCGTCTCCTTCAGCTACTACGCTTCGCGCTGCGCATCGGCGGAGATGAACGCCGGCAACACCAGCGCCGCCAATATCGTTAAGTCGCTGAAGAACCCGCACATCAAGGCCAGCGAATGGGGCTGGGGCATCGACCCGCTCGGCCTGCGCATCACCATGAATATGATGTATGACCGCTACCAGAAACCGCTATTTCTGGTGGAGAACGGTCTCGGCGCGCGCGATGAGGTGGAGGCTAACGGCGAGATTAACGACGACTATCGCATCAGCTATCTGCGCGAGCATATTAAAGCGATGGGTGACGCTATCGAGGACGGCATTCCGCTGATGGGCTACACCAGCTGGGGCTGTATCGACCTGGTATCCGCCTCCACCGGTGAGATGAGCAAGCGCTACGGCTTTGTCTACGTTGACCGCGACGATGCCGGCCGCGGCACGCTGGCGCGAAAGCGCAAAAAGTCGTTCTGGTGGTATAAGAAGGTGATTGCCAGCAACGGGGAAGATTTAGCGTAGTGCGCCCCGCAGGCTGAGGGATACTCAGCCTGACAAACACCTGCAACACGGAAATTTTCCCGGCTCGCGCTGCGCTTAGCCGGGCTACAGGTTCATCAACGCCCGCGGACCGGTAGCCTGGAGAGATGCCCAGCATCGCCTCCGGGAATGGCAAACGCCAGGGTGACAAAAGTCGTCGTAGCCCGGGTAAGGCGTTTACGCCGCGACCCGGGAAAAAGTAAACCTGCTCCCCCTGACCAAACTCCCGGCTTGCGCTGCGCTTAGCCGGGGAACGCCGGCTCCTCTGCGGCTTCAAGTGCCGCAAACCCCCCCAGCCCCTGCCACCCATCAAGCCGCGCGTACACCGCTTCGACCGCGTCCTTAATCGGCTGGGTCATCGGGTAATAAAAGCCGACGATATCCGGCTGAATACCCAAAAAAATCACCTCGCCGATATCCTCTTTTAGCTGATCGATCAGATAGTTGAGCGGCATATTGTGGGTAGTCATCATAAACATCTCGGCGATATCGTCCGGATCGACGATGCGGATCTCGCCGGGGTTCAGGCCCATATCGGTGGCATCGACGATCAGCAGGCGCTCGGGGCGCAGCTCGCGAATGGCGACGATATCGTTTTCCGGCGCGCTGCCGCCGTCAATCACCACCCACTCGCCGACGGGATTAGCCGCGCACATCTCCGCCAGCAGCGGGCCTGCGCCGTCGTCGCCCATCATACTATTGCCGACACAGAGTAAAACGTCAGTCACGGAGTCTCCTCACCATCAGATAGATGGCGCTTTCCTGGTGAATATCATGCAGCATGCTGAGCAGCGTTTTGCTCCACGCCTGCTGCTCGGGGGTCTGTCGCGCCAGCGCTTTATCAAAAGCGTTAGCCAGCATCGTCACATGATTGCTGTCGATAACAATCTCGCCGTACTTCGGCACGCCTTCCATTTTACGCCGCGCGGTGCTGCCCTCTTCGAGGGTCGCAATCCACGCCAGATACGCCTGCCACGGGCAGCTCAGCGCCGCCTCGAGGCAGTCGATGACGCCGAGGTGGTGGCCAATCGCCAGGCTGTAATAGACCACCTGCTGCGCCTGGTCAGGCGTCGCGTCGTTCTCATCAATAAATTTACGGCTCAGCTGACTGAACACCACCGTCTCGCTCATCGGATACGCGCTCCTTCTACGACCTGGTTCAGATGGGTGACGATCTCGGTCAGACGCGGATCTTTTTCCGCCTCCAGCCAGCGCATCACCTGGCTATCGCCCTGCCCCAGCAGGCGCATATAGTCTTCGGCAATCTGCCGGCCGTAGCGATAGCCCGCCAGCCGGCGCGCTTCGCGATCGATGCGCACCCGCAGCGGCTGTACCATATCCGGGTGCAGAAGTTCGGTCGGCTGCTCGTCCTGCTCGCCCGGCACGCGGGCGTGGATTTTCTGTTCCAGCAGGCCCAGCGCCATCGCGAAGCCGTACAGCGTCGCGGCCGGGGTGGGCGGGCAGCCGGGAATATAGACATCCACCGGCACGATTTTATCGGTTCCGCCCCACACGCAATAAAGGTCGTGGAAGATGCCGCCGCTGTTGCCGCAGGCGCCATAGGAGATGCAGATTTTCGGATCCGGCGCGGACTGCCACGCGCGCAGCGCGGGAGAACGCATCGCCCGGGTCACCGCCCCGGTAAACAGCAGAATATCGGCGTGACGCGGCGACGGCACCACTTTGATCCCAAAGCGCTCGGCGTCGAACAGCGGCGACAGGGTGGCGAAAATCTCGATCTCGCAGCCGTTGCAGCCGCCGCAGTCCACCCGATAAACGTAGGCGGAACGCTTAATTTTCTTCAGCAGCGATGCCTTCATGCTGGCGATGGACTCATCCACCGTCATCGGCACCGGAATGCCGTTGTCATCGCGCGGGCCTAATAAGTTGCTCATCAGCTGGCCTCTCTCATATGGCGAGTCAGTTCAATACGGTCGGACGGCACCAGGCACTTCTGGCGTTTGCACTCCGGGCAGGTCTCGAAGCTTTCGCGATGCAGCTCGGCGCGGCTATCGCCGTTGTGTTTGAGCAGCGCGATGGCATAGTCGATCTCTTTCTGTACGGCGAATGGGCGTTCACACACCCGGCAGTGGCAAATGGCAAAACGCGATTGCTGGAGAAAATCCTCTTTCTTCCATACCGCCAGCTCGTACTCCTGAGAGAGCTTAATCGCCGCCGTCGGGCAGACCTCTTCGCAGCGTCCGCAGAAAATGCAGCGCCCGAGGTTGAACTGCCACGCCAGCTGGTTGGTGGCGAGATCGGTTTCTACCGTCAGGGCGTTCGACGGACAGGCGTTAACGCAGGCGGCGCAGCCGATACACTGCTGCGGATTATGCTCCGGTTTGCCGCGGAAATTTTTATCCACCGGCATCGGCTCCAGCGGGTATGAGTGCGTCGCGGTGCCGGTTTTGATGACTTTTTTAATAAAGGTAAACATGGCGATTCCTTATTTCAGCGGCGAGTTCTTACGCTCGATGCTGTAGCGCTCCAGCTCTTTGTACGGCACCACTTTGCTCTTCTTCTTGCGTACGTCGACCACCGTCATGCGGTCGGTACAGGAGTAGCACGGGTCAAGGCTGCCGATGATCAGCGGCGCGTCGGAGACGGTATTGCCGCGCAGCATATAGCGCAGAGTCGGCCAGTTGGCGTAGGTCGCCGCCCGGCAGCGCCAGCGGTACAGCTTCTGGTTGTCGCCGGTCATGCTCCAGTGGATATCGTCCCCGCGCGGCGCTTCCGAGAAGCCCAGCGCGAAGCGGTGCGGAATATAGGTGAACCCTTCGACCATCAGCGGGCCGCCCGGCAGGTTATCGAGGCCGAAGTCGATCATGTTCAGCGCGGTGTAGACCTCGTTGATGCGCACCTTCAGGCGCGAGATGACGTCGCAGCCCTGTTCGCTGTGCACTTCCATCGGCAGCAGGCCGTAGCCGACAAACGGGTGATCGGCGCGGGTATCGCGGGCGTGCCCGCTGGCGCGCACCATCGGGCCAACGTTGCTGAAGTCGCGGGCGATTTGCGGGTCGAGACGACCAATGCCCACGGTACGCTGCTCCATATTCGGCGTGCTGAGCAGCATATCCACCAGCTCCTGCACGTCGCGACGCATCTGCTGCGCCAGCTGGCGGGTCTGGATCATGTCCTCTTTCAGCAGATCGCGACGAATGCCGCCAATCAGGTTCAGACCGTAGGTTTTACGCGCCCCGGTAAGAATTTCCGCCATCTTCATCGAGGTTTCGCGCACGCGGAAGAACTGCATAAACCCGGAGTCGAAGCCGGTAAAGTGGCAGGCGAGGCCGAGGTTCAGCAGGTGCGAGTGCAGGCGCTCCACCTCCAGCAGAATGGCGCGGATCATCTGCGCGCGCTCCGGCACTACAATGCCCATCGCGTTCTCTACCGAAGTGGTGTAGGCGGTGCTGTGGGCGAAACCGCAGATACCGCACACGCGGTCCGACAGGAAGGTGACTTCGTTGTAGCCCATCCGGGTTTCCGCCAGCTTTTCCATCCCGCGATGGACGTAGAACAGGCGGTAGTCGGCGTCGATAATATTCTCGCCGTCAACGAACAGGCGGAAGTGGCCCGGTTCGTCGGAGGTGACGTGCAGCGGGCCAATCGGCACCACGTTGTTTTTCTTGCTGCCCAGCTCGTTGATAAACTCGTAGGTTTCAGCATCGGTGGTCGGCGCCGGGCGTTGACGGTAGTCCATGCTGTCTTTCCGCAGCGGATAGAGTTCATCCGGCCAGTCGTCCGGCAGCACCAGCCGGCGCTCGTCCGGCAGCCCCACCGGCACCAGACCATACATATCGCGCACTTCGCGCTCGCCCCACACCGCCGCCGGCACGCGTGGCGTCACCGACGGATATTCCGGTTTATTGGCGTCCACTTCCACGCGCACGGTGATCCAGCATTTCGTGCCCTGCTCCATCGACAGCACGTAGTAGACGGCGTAGTGGCCGTTAAGCTTGCGTTCGTCGTTGCCAAACAGCACAGACAGCCAGCCGCCCTGCTTGTAGTACAGGAACTCGACCACTTCCGGCAGATAGTTGACCTTTACCGTGACCGTCAACTGGTCTTTGGTCTGCCAGGCTTCATCCAGCACCACGCCCGGAAAGGCCTGATGCAGCGCGGCGAGATAGTGTTGACCGATTTTTTCTTCAGACATGCTCAAACTCTCTTAAATCACGCCACCAGCAAGGAGACGAAGGCTAAAAAGGCAAAACCAAACCCGGCCCAGGTGACGCGGGAGGTGGCGCAAAAGCGCAGACGCGCCATGCTGTTTTCGAACAGCGCAATCACCAGCACGCCAAGCACCAGCTTGACGACGGCAACCACCAGCGCCAGCAGCAGACCGCCGACGCTAAAGCTGGTCATCTGTCCCCACGGGATAAATACGCCGACGAACATTTGCAGGACCACCAGCTGCTTGAGGCTGATGCCCCACTTCAGCACGCCGAAGCCGCTACCGCTGTATTCCGAGAGCGGGCCTTCCTGAAGCTCCTGCTCCGCTTCCGCCAGGTCGAACGGCAGCTTGCCCATTTCGATAAAGGTGGCGAAGGCGCAGGCGCACAGCGCCAGAATCAGCGGAAGAGTGCGGGCGACAGGCCAGTGATAAATGGTGTCGGTGATACTGCTGATATGGGTGGACCCGGCGACCTGAGCCGCGACCCACAGGCCGAGCAGCAGGATAGGCTCCACCAGCACGCCGAGCATCGCTTCACGGCTCGCCCCGATAGCGGTAAACGGGCTGCCGGTATCGAGGCCGGAGATAGCGAAGAAGAAACGGGCGATGGCGAACAGGTAGATCAGGGTAATCAGGTCGCCCAGCCCCGCCATCGGCGAATCAACGGTCACCACCGGCAGCGCAGTAGCGATAGTCAGCATCACGCCGACCATCACGTACGGCGTCAGGCGGAAGACCCAGCCGGAGGCATCCGGGCCAACGCTCTGGCGCCCCAGCAGTTTCAGGATATCCCGGTACTCCTGCAGTACACCCGGGCCGCGGCGATTATGCAGACGCGCGCGGGCGACGCGGGTCACCCCGGACAACAGCGGCGCGACGGCGAACAGCACCAGCGCCTGCAACAATGCAATTAATACGCTCATTCTCAGGCTCCTCGGGAAATCACAATCACCACCAGTACCGCCAGCTCCACCAGCGCCACGCCGCGAAACAGCGCGGGCGCAGAAGCGTTCTGCCAGCCGGGCACCAGGCGCACCGGGTTCAGCCAGTGGCGCAGCTTGAGAATTGGCGCAAAAGCCTCTTTCACCGGCTTGGCGAAACCGTGGGCGGTCACCACCATGGATTTTTCATGGTCATAGCCGCAGACCCAGGCCGCGCCGCGCGAGCGCGCCGGCAGGCGATCGCCCTTAAAGAAGATCATCAGCAGCAGCGGCAGCAGCGGGCAGGCAATCAGCAGAATGGCGATCAGCGGCTGAGACACCACGCTGGAGACCTCCGCCTGCACCGGAAACGCCCCGCTCACCAGCGGCAGCAGCCACGGCGCGGCAACCCCGCCAATCACGCAGCAGACAGCGGCCAGCACCACGCTAAAGGTCATCAGCCCCGGCGCGCAGGTGGCGTTTTCCGCCTCTTTGCTTCGCGGCGCGCCGAGGAAGGTGACGCCGTAGACTTTCGCCATACACATCACCGCCAGCGCGCCGGTGATCGCCAGGCCCACCGCCAGCAGCGGCCCAAGCAGGCGGCCAACAAACGCGTCGCCGGTGCTCAACTTAAAGAAGGACTGATAGATAACCCACTCTCCGGCGAAGCCGTTCAGCGGCGGCAGCGCGGCCATCGCCATCAGACCCACCAGCATCGAAAGGGAAATCAGCGGCATTTTCTTGCCGATCCCGCCAAGCTTTTCGATATCGCGATGGCCGGTGCGGAACCACACCGCTCCCGCGCCGAGGAACAGGGTAGTTTTAAACAGGCTATGGTTGATCAGGTGATACATGCCGCCGATAAAGCCCAGCACCATCAGGGTTGGGTTATGGGTCGCCACGCCGGTGACGAATGCCCCGAGGCCGAGCAGGATAATGCCGATGTTTTCCAGGGTGTGGTACGCCAGCAGGCGCTGAATATTGTGCTCCATCAGGGCGTACAGCCCGCCGACGAAGGCGGTGATCATCCCCAGCACCAGCAGCATCACGCCCCACCACAGCGGCGGAACGCTGCCGGCCAGCGAGACCGTCAGGATGCCGTACAGACCGACCTTCATCACTACCGTAGAAAACAGCGCGGCAGCCGGAGCGCTGGCGCCAGCGTGGGCCTGCGGCGCCCAGCCGTGCAGCGGAATGACCCCGGCCAGCAGCGCAAAGCCGATCAGCCCCGGCAGCCACAACAGCGCGTTTTGCGGCGCCGCCACCGCCAGCCGGGTAATCTGCCCCAGCTCAAGAGTGCCGTAGGTCGACCACACCAGCCAGCAGCTCCACGCCATCAGCAGCGTACCGAGGCGTCCCAGCGCAAACCACAGCTTGCCGGACTGCGCGCAGCCGGTAAGAAACGCGGCGCAAAGGGCCATAATCTCCGCCATCACCACCAGCGCGCCGAAGTTCGTCACCACCACGGCGCAGACGGCGGCGGCCAGCAGGAGATTCACCAGCAGACCGTTGGCTTTAACCTGCGGATGACGATGCCAGGCGATATTGAACAGCGAAATCGGCAGCGCCGACAGGCCGATTGCCAGCAGCCACAGCGCATTGACGCCGCCAACGCGCAGGGGCAGGTGCAGCATTTGCAGCATGCCGGCGCTGACGCGATCCGGCATCAGCAGCGCCGTTCCGCCCGCCAGCACCAGCATCGCGCTGGCGACCGCGCCGCCAATCCCGGCGATCGCCCCGCTCAGCGGTTTGCGCAGAGCGAACAAAAACGCCAGCACCGCGCTGGCGGCGTACCAGGCCACCGCCTGATTCACTAAGGAAATCACACTCATTTCACGTCCCCTTGTTGCGCCTGGAACAGCGACAGATCGCCGAGGTCGGTATTAAAAGTCAGCTGCCGCTTACGCTTGCTGGCCTGGGCGATATCGCGGATATCCACCAGCAGCAGCGCTTTGGTCGGGCAGGTGCGCACGCACGCCGGGCCTTCCTCATCGAAGTGGCACAGGTCGCATTTGACGGCGATAGCGCGTACGCCCGGCACCCAGTCGAGCAGCGAGCTGACGCGCGCCGGGGCCGGCGGCGCGGCGGGAGCCAGCGGCGTATTGGCGTTAGCCGGAATATCCAGCGGGCGGCTGCCGGAAAACTCAATGGCGCCGAACGGACAGGCGATGCCGCACAGTTTGCAGCTTACGCACAGGCTCTCATTGAGCTGCACCGCGCCATCGACGCGATTAATGGCGTTAACCGGGCAGACGGCGGCGCAGGGCGCATCTTCACAGTGGTGGCACATCTGCGGCGCGGATTCTTTTTCATTGCGCATCAGCCGTAGCCGGGGCATGGCTTGCAGGCCCTGCTGGCGGTGAGTCTCAGCGCAGGCGGCTTCGCAGGTGCGACAGCCGATACAGACGGTGGAGTCAGCAATTACAAAACGGTTCACCGGGTCATCCTCAGGTGAAAGTCATTTTTGACGAAAACAGGTTGCGCAGGTGTCAGCTTCGACACTTGTCGACACCTGACGATTAACGGGCCAGCGTCAGGTGGTTTAAATCCACCGGCTGGTCTTGTTCGATAGCCTCGTAGAGACGGTCATAAACGCTGGCGATAGTCGCCAGATAGTGCTCCAGAACCTGCTCGCGATCGCGGTTGCTGATCCGGCCATCAATGGTGCCGTCTGAGCCCAGCGTGGCCTGGGCAATCAGCCGTCTGTCGCCGCCGTCTTTACTCTCTACGTAATACTCGATGGTGTGGCTGTTAAAGCCCTCCGCCAGCGCCACGTAAACCTGAAAATGGCCAAACAATACGAAGCACAGCTCTTTATCCGGCGCGCAGCTCATCGCATGATGCAAACGCGCTTTCGACAGGGTTATCCCCTGTACCAGCGAGTTGCAGTAGGTATGCCACTGCTCCTGATGCTGGCGGTGACGATCGGCGATGTAGTCCGCCTTTTCACTTAATTCCCAAATAGTCATCCCGGATCCCCCGTTGTATGAGATGCACCGGTTAAGCATTTTTCATGCCAAAAATTAATTAATTGATTTTTAACGATTTTAATAAATTCACCCTATAAGAAAGACATGTCGATGACGATGTCTGAGCGGTGTCATCGACATTTTTATGACATTACTTATGACCTGGCATCGTTATTGCATTAATGGGCCATCGCGATACGGAGGCACCATGCACGAAATCACCCTTAGCCAGCGGGCGCTGGAAATTATCGAACAGCAGGCGCTGCAGGCCGGCGCGCGTCGGGTCACCGGCGTGTGGCTGAAAGTGGGGGCATTTTCCTGCGTGGAAGCCAGCGCGCTGACCTTCTGCTTTGAGCTGGTGTGCCGCGGCACGCTGGCGGAAGGCTGTGAGCTGCATATCGCCGAACAACAGGCTGAATGCTGGTGTGAATCCTGCCAGCAGTACGTGCATCTCATCTCACAGCACGTGCGCCGCTGCCCGCAGTGTCAGAGCGACCGGCTGCAAATTGTGGCGGATGACGGCTTACAGATTCAGCGACTAGAAGTGGAGTAATAAGATTATGTGTACAACCTGCGGCTGCGGTGAAGGCAACCTTTATATAGAAGGCGACGAGCATAACCCGCATTCGGCGTTTCGCAGCGCCCCCTTCGCGCCCGCCCCGCGCCAGATGATGACCATTACCGGCGTGAAAACCGATAACTTTTCCCCCACCCGCTCGGAGACTGGCGACCTGCACTACGGTCATGGCGAAGCGGGTACCCATGCGCCGGGCCAGAGCCAGCGGCGGATGCTGGAAGTGGAAATCGACGTCCTGGATAAAAACAACCGTCTGGCCGCCCGCAACCGCGCGCGCTTCGCCGCCAGGAGCCAGCTGGTGCTGAACCTGGTCTCCAGCCCCGGCTCCGGCAAAACCACCCTGCTGACGGAAACCCTGCTGCGGCTGAAAGAGAAAACCGCCTGCGCGGTCATTGAAGGCGATCAGCAAACGGTGAACGACGCCGCGCGCATCCGCGCCACCGGCACTCCGGCGATTCAGGTCAACACCGGCAAAGGCTGCCATCTCGACGCGCAGATGATCGCCGACGCCGCGCCGCGCCTGCCGCTGGCGGACCACGGCATTCTGTTTATCGAAAACGTCGGCAACCTGGTGTGTCCGGCAAGTTTCGACCTCGGCGAACGTCATAAAGTGGCGGTGCTGTCGGTAACGGAAGGCGAAGACAAACCGCTGAAGTATCCGCATATGTTCGCCGCCGCCAGCCTGATGCTGCTTAACAAGGTCGACCTGCTGCCGTATCTCAACTTTGACGTAGAGAAGTGTCTGGCCTGCGCCCGCGAGGTGAACCCGGATATTGACATTATTCTGCTTTCCGCCACCAGCGGCGAAGGTATGGACCAGTGGCTTCGCTGGCTGGAGGCGCAGCAATGTGCATAGGCATACCCGGACAAATCTGCGCTATTGACGGCAATCTGGCGAAGGTCGAAGTGTGCGGCATTCAACGCGAAGTCGACCTGACCCTGGTGGGCGCGGTTGACGATCGCGGTCAGCCGCGTCTCGGCCAGTGGGTGCTGGTCCACGTGGGTTTTGCCATGAGCGTGATTAACGAAGCCGAAGCCCGCGACACCCTCGAGGCGCTGCAAAATATGTTTGAAGTCGAGCCGGACGTCGGCGCGCTGCTGTACGGCGAGGAGCGGTAAATGCGTTTTGTTGATGAATACCGCGCTCCGGAACAGGTGATGCAGCTGGTGGAACATCTCCGGCTGCGCGCGCGCCTGCTGCCGCATACCGCCGAACGTCCGCTGCGCATAATGGAAGTGTGCGGCGGCCATACCCACGCTATTTTTAAATTTGGCCTCGATCAGCTGCTGCCGGAAAATATTGAATTTATCCACGGCCCCGGCTGCCCGGTGTGCGTGCTGCCGATGGGGCGTATCGACGCCTGTATCGATATCGCCAGCCGTCCGGGGGTGATTTTCTGCACCTTTGGCGACGCCATGCGCGTACCGGGAAAAAACGGCTCGCTGCTGCAGGCAAAATCGCGCGGCGCCGACGTCCGCATCGTCTATTCGCCGATGGACGCCCTGAAGCTGGCGCAGCAGCACCCCGATCGAGAAGTGGTATTCTTCGGTCTCGGCTTTGAAACGACGATGCCCGCCACCGCCCTGACCCTGCGTCAGGCCCGCGAGCGCGGCGTCGGGAACTTTTACTTTTTCTGCCAGCACATCACCCTGCTGCCGACCCTGCGCAGCCTGCTCGACCAGCCGGATAACGGTATCGACGCTTTTCTCGCCCCCGGTCACGTCAGCATGGTGATTGGCACCGATGCTTACGGGTTTATCGCCAGCGACTATCACCGTCCATTAGTGGTGGCCGGATTCGAACCGCTTGATCTACTGCAAGGCGCGATGATGCTGGTTGAGCAGACAATAGCGCAGCACAGCGAAGTGGAGAACCAGTATCGCCGGGTGGTGCCCGATGAGGGCAACCCGCTGGCGCAGTCGGCCATCGCCGACGTGTTTTGCCTCAGCGGCGATAGCGAGTGGCGCGGTCTGGGGGTGATTAACGACTCCGGCGTGCACCTGACGGCCGCGTATCAGCGTTTTGACGCAGAAGCGCATTTCCGCCCGGCGCCGCAGCGGGTCTGCGACGACCCGCGCGCCCGCTGCGGCGAGGTGCTGACCGGCCGCTGTAAACCGCACCAGTGCCCGCTATTCGGCAATACCTGCAACCCGCAGAGCGCATTCGGCGCGCTGATGGTCTCATCGGAAGGCGCCTGCGCCGCCTGGTATCAATATCGCAGTCAGGAAATCGAAGCATGAAAAGCGTTCAGTTAGCCCATGGTAGCGGCGGTCAGGCGATGCAGCAGCTGATCGGCGACCTGTTTATGCAGGCTTTCGCCAACCCCTGGCTGGCGGAGCAGGAAGATCAGGCGCGTCTCGATCTCGCTCAGCTTAGCGCGCAGGGCGACAGGCTCGCCTTCTCCACCGACAGCTACGTTATCGATCCACTGTTTTTCCCCGGCGGTAATATCGGCAAGCTGGCGGTCTGCGGCACGGCGAACGATGTGGCGGTGAGCGGCGCGCTGCCGCGCTATCTCTCCTGCGGGTTTATTCTCGAAGAGGGGCTGGAGATGGCCACCCTCGAAGCGGTGGTGAGCAGCATGGCGCAGACCGCGCGGGAAGCCGGTATCGCCATTGTGACCGGCGATACCAAAGTGGTGCCGCGCGGGGCGGCGGATAAGCTGTTTATCAATACCGCCGGGATCGGCGTCATCCCCACCGGTATTCGCTGGGGAGCGCAGCAGATTAGCGCGGGAGACGTGCTGCTGGTCAGCGGCACGCTTGGCGATCACGGGGCAACGATCCTCAATCTGCGCGAACAGATGGGGCTGGACGGCGCGCTGTCCAGCGACTGCGCGGTGCTGACGCCCTTGATTCAGACGCTGCGCGACGTAGCTGGCGTGAAAGCCCTGCGCGATGCCACCCGCGGCGGCGTTAACGCGGTGGCCCATGAATTCGCCGCCGCCAGCGGCTGCGGAATAGAGCTGCATGAACAAAAGCTGCCGGTTAACGATACCGTACGCGGCGTGTGCGAGCTGCTGGGGCTGGACGCGCTTAATTTCGCCAACGAGGGTAAGCTGTTGATCGCCGTTGCCCGCGAGGCGGCGGAAAGCGTACTTGCGCATTTACGGTCTCATCCATTAGGCCGCGATGCGGCGATAATCGGCGACGTTGTGCCGCGCGCGGGCGTGCGCTCTGTCGGTCTGTACGGCGTCAAACGCACGCTGGATCTTCCTCACGCCGAGCCGCTGCCGAGAATTTGTTAACGGTGCGGGCCCCCGGATTGCGGCTAACGCCTTATCCGGGCTACAAAACTGCGCACACCTGTAGCCCGGCTAAGCGCAGCGCGAGCCGGGAAAAGCCAGCATGATTATCCAGCCCAAACCAGCGGGCACCCACGGATGGGTTAATGGCGGTCACAACCGCTTTATTAACAGACTATTATTTGTGTCATCACTTTCTTCTGCGCCGCTTTGCGGCGCTTTTGGACTTAAGCAATGTCGTATACACCGATGGGCGATCTTGGGCAGCAGGGTCTGTTTGATATCACCCGCATTTTATTACAGCAGCCGGACCTGGCCGCGCTGAGCGAGACGCTGACCGGCCTGGTGCAGCAGTCCGCGCTCGCCGACCGGGCGGCGATTATTCTGTGGCATTCCGGCAATCATCGCGCTATTCGGCACGCCTGCGACGACGCGGGGCAGCCGGTGAGCTACGAAGATGAAACCGTCCTCGCCAACGGCCCGGTTCGACGCCTGCTATCGCGTCCGGATGCGCTGCATTGCGATAGCGCCACCTTTGCCGAAACCTGGCCGCAGCTCGCCGTAAGCGGACTCTACCCCAACTTTGGCTATTACTGCCTGCTGCCGCTGGCGGCGGAAGGGCGTATCTTCGGCGGCTGCGAATTTATTCGCGACGACAACCGGCCGTGGACCGAAAAAGAGTACCAGCGGCTGCACACCTTTACGCAAATCGTTGCCGTGGTCACCGAACAGATCCAAAGCCGGGTCAGCAACAACGTCGATTACGACCTGCTGTGCCGGGAACGCGATAACTTCCGCATCCTGGTGGCGATCACCAACGCGGTGCTCTCGCGGCTGGATATCGATGAGCTGGTCAGCGAAGTGGCCAAAGAGATCCACCGCTACTTCCGCATCGACGCCATCAGCGTGGTACTGCGCAGCAACCGCAAAGGTAAGCTCAATATCTACTCCACCCACTACCTCGACGCCAGCCACCCGGTACATGACCAGAGCGAAGTGGACGAAGCCGGTACCCTGACCGAGCGGGTATTCAAAAGCAAAGAGATGCTGCTGCTCAATCTCCACGAGCACGACCCGCTGGCGCCGTACGAAAAAATGCTTTTCGAGATGTGGGATAACAAAATCCAGACCCTGTGCCTGCTGCCGTTGATGTCCGGTAATACTTTGCTTGGGGTGCTGAAGCTGGCGCAGTGCGATGAAAAAGTCTTCACCACCACCAACCTCAAGCTGCTGCGGCAAATCGCCGAGCGCGTCTCGATCGCCATCGACAACGCCCTCGCCTACCGCGAGATTCAGCGGCTGAAAGAGCGGCTGGTCGATGAGAACCTCGCCCTGACCGAACAGCTCAACAACGTTGAGAGCGAGTTTGGCGAAATCATTGGCCGCAGCGAGGCCATGAACAGCGTGCTCAAGCAGGTGGAGATGGTGGCGCAGAGCGACAGTACGGTGCTGATCCTCGGCGAAACCGGCACCGGTAAGGAGCTGATTGCCCGCGCTATTCATAACCTGAGCGGCCGCAATAGCCGCAGGATGGTCAAAATGAACTGCGCGGCGATGCCTGCCGGGCTGCTGGAAAGCGACCTGTTTGGCCACGAGCGCGGCGCTTTCACCGGCGCCAGCGCCCAGCGTATCGGCCGTTTCGAACTGGCGGACAAAAGCTCGCTGTTTCTCGATGAAGTGGGCGATATGCCGATTGAACTACAGCCGAAACTGCTGCGCGTGTTGCAGGAGCAGGAGTTCGAGCGTCTCGGCAGCAATAAGCTGATTCACACCGACGTGCGCCTGATCGCCGCCACCAACCGCGATCTTAAACAGATGGTCGCCGATCGCGAGTTTCGCAGCGATCTCTACTACCGGCTGAACGTCTTCCCGATCCATCTGCCGCCCCTGCGCGAACGGCCGGAGGATATTCCTCTGCTGGTGAAGGCCTTCACCTTTAAAATCGCCCGCCGCCTCGGACGCAATATCGACAGCATTCCGGCGGAGACGCTGCGCCTGCTTAGCCGCATGGAGTGGCCGGGTAACGTGCGCGAACTGGAGAACGTCATTGAACGCGCGGTGCTGCTGACCCGCGGCAGCGTGCTGCAGCTTTCACTGCCGGAAATGAGCCTCGAGACTGAGCCGCTGCCGGCAGAAGTGCTGCCGGAAGAGGGCGAAGACGAATACCAGCTCATTGTCCGGGTGCTGAAAGAGAGTAACGGGGTGGTCGCCGGGCCGAAGGGCGCGGCCCAGCGTCTGGGATTAAAGCGCACGACGCTGCTTTCGCGCATGAAACGGTTGGGTATTAATAAAGACCAGCTGCAGTAGGCATAACCTTAAAACGCTGTTTCATTTTATTTTTAATGAAACAGCGTTCTGTGAGACAACTCGCTTTACCCGTTCCTGATGAATGATAAATAAGCTTTTTCCTTAATGGAGATGCTTATGACGCGTTTACCTCTGGCCGCCGCCATCGCTTTGCTTTTGGCTTCTCCGGCGGCATTTTCCTCTCTCCCCACCTTTTCTGTCTGGCCCGGCGGTGAAGCCCCCGGCGCGAAAAACAGCCCGGCGAGCGAATCGCTGGTAGAGCGCAGCAAAGATCCCTCGCTGCCCGATCGCGCGGTCACCGGGATTCGTGCTCCGACAATTACCGTTTACGCACCGGAGAAGCCCAACGGTATTGCGCTGCTGGTGACGCCGGGCGGCTCTTACCAGCGAGTGGTATTGGATAAAGAGGGCAGCGATCTCGCGCCGGTATTTAACGCCCGTGGCTATACCCTGTTTGTCATGACCTACCGGATGCCGGCGGACGGTCACGCAGAAGGCAGCGAGGCGCCGTTGGCCGATGCGCAGCGCGCGCTGCGTACCCTGCGGGCGCGGGCCGCCGAGTGGCATATCGACCCGCATAAAATCGGCATTATGGGCTTTTCCGCCGGGGGGCACGTGGCGGCCAGCCTGGAGACCCGGTATAGCGAACCGGCTTACGTCGCCGTGGACGCAGTTGATCGGCAGAGCGCGCGGCCGGACTTCGCGGTGCTCGGCTATCCGGTGATTTCGATGGATCCGGCGATTGCCCATCCCGGATCGCGCAAGGCATTGATTGGCGAAACGCCGACGGCGGAGCGGCAGCATCGCTATTCACCGGAGCAGAACGTCACGCCGCAGACGCCGCCAACCTTTATTTTCCACGCGGTAGACGATCCTTCCGTGCCGGTGGATAACGCGCTGGTGATGTTTAACGCCCTGCGCGCGCAGCAGGTGCCGACCGAGCTGCATCTGTTCGCCGAGGGGAAACACGGATTTGGTATTCGCGGGACCCGGGGCCTGCCCGCCGCCGAATGGCCGCAGCTGGCGATGAACTGGATAGCTTCGCTGGCGGAAATGAACAAATCGCGCCAATAATCCCCGGCTCGCGGCTGACGCCTTAGCCGGGCTACCTGTCCACAGACGGTGGGGGCCTCGTAGCCCCGGTAAGGCGTCAGCCGCCACCGGGGAGGGCATCTGAAGCCCCGGTGGGGATGACTTCCCGGAGGCGATGCTGCGCATCTGTCCGGGCTACAAGTTCGTGCGGTTTGGTAGCCCGGACAGGCGCGTCAAGCGCCGCCTCCGGGGGGATTTTGCCGGGCTATTTATCAGAACTGAAGCCGTTGCTGGTCGCCAGTTCGGCAAACCACAGCGCGTTGCGCTTTATCAGCCGCTCTCCGGTTTGCAAGTCGAGCCGCCAGAAGCCGTAGCGGCGCTTGAACGAGTTAATCCACGACCAGTTATCGATAAAGGTCCACTGATGCACGCCAAAGCAGTTCGCGCCGTCGGCAATGGCGCGATGCAGCTGCACCAGATGCTCTTCCATCAGGCCGATGCGGAACGAATCGTCAATCACCCCATCCTCGCCCGGCTCGCCTTCCGACTCGATATCCATCGCAATACCAATTTCCGCGAGGAACCACTTTATATTGCCGTAGTTATCGCGAATATTGGCGGCAATGTCATAAATCGCCTGCGGCAGAATCTCATTATTATCGCGATAAGGATTAAAACGCCCTTGCGGATTCACATAGTTTTCGAAATAGAACTCCGGGGTGAAATAGTCCAGCGTATAGTCGCTTTCGCGCGCTTTCACCCGCCGCGGAACGTAATAGTTAACGCCGAGAAAATCGACGCGCGATCCGGTAATCAGCTCAACGTCGGCTTTTGTCACCTCCGGCAAACAGTCGTGCGCGGCCAGAATTTCGCACAGCGCTTTCGGGAACTGATGTTTCACCAGCGGGTCGAGGAAGCTGCGGTTGAAGAACAGATCCGCATACCACGCCGCTTTTTGGTCTTCCGCGCTGTCGTTGCGGGTATAGGACGGCGTCAGATTCAGCACCACGCCAATCTCGCTTTCCAGCGCCAGCGCGCGAAACTCGCGCACCGCTTTGGCGTGGGCCAGCATAATGTTAAACGCCACCTGCGCCGCCAGACTGCCGTCTTTCTTGCAGGGATAGTGGAAGTCATACAGATAGCCGCCCTCAACCGGCACAATCGGCTCGTTGAAGGTGATCCAGTATTTCACTTTGTGCCCAAACAGCTCAAAAGCAGTACGGGCAAAACGCGCGAAAAGATCGGTCACGTGCGCCGACTCAAAGCCGCCGTACTGCTTTTGCAGCGCTTCCGGCATGTCAAAGTGATAGAGGTTGATCATCGGCTCGATGCCGTTTTCAATCATCTCATCCAGGTAGGCATGATAAAAACGCACCGCGTCCGCATTGGGCGCGCCGGTTTCGAAGTCGTCAATCAGCCGCGACCACTGAATCGAGGTGCGAAAAGAGTTGAACCCGGTCCGCTTCATCAACGCCACGTCCTGGGGATACTGATGGTAAGTGTCGCAAACCGTTTGCGGCCCAATCTGCTGATAAAAACGTTCCGGCTGTTCGGCAAACCAGCTATCCCAAATAGAACGATGCGGCTTGTTGCTTATCCCTTCCGTTTGCGGACCGGATGCCGCCGCGCCCCAAAAAAAACCTTCCGGAAACTGATACCGGGTCATAACGCCTCCTGTAAGTTAAAAAAGGCCGCGCCCAACGGGCGCAGCCAATAAGCACTACTCTGCAACCACTTCAATCGATTTGATAAACATGTAGCCCCAGTCGCCGGCGAATTTACCGAAGTCGATGCGGTTATCGCCAGCCTTCAGCTCCACCGGCACCCGCAGCTGCTGGCCCTGTTCATCGGTTTGCGGGAATTCAACCGCGATTGGCGCGCCGCCGTTGACGATAAACGAGTTTTTCTTGCCGCCCCATTTGCCGCTGAACGTCACCTGCAGCTGATACTTGCCGGCCCACGGCGCGGCAACCTGCCAGCTCACCTTATCGCCGTCGTTGGCGAACGGCCCGAGGAAGCCGTCTTCGTCAATCGTCAGCGCGTCTTTCTCGCTTTTCGCCGCCTCGATCTTGCCATCGGTCACGTTCACAACCCCGCCGCTAAAACGGCAGTAATCAGCGGGCGCTTTCCCGACGGCTTCTGTCACCGTGACCTTTACGGTTTTACTGCTTTTGAGCAGACCATCATCGGCGCTAGAGGTCAGCGCGTATTCACCGGGGGCGCTAAACCAGGCGCGGGTTTCGGCTTTATCCGTCGCGCAGATATGGGCCTGCGCGTTGCCGCCGTTGCTCCAGCTCACCTTAACGTTGCCATCCGGCATCCCGTCATCGCGCCAGCTCGCGCTGAGCTGCACGCCCTGGTCCTGGCTGGTGGTGAGCGTTTCCACCAGTGTGACTTCCGGCGCCTGATTCGCCTGGGTGTGCTTCACGCTAATCACGTTCGAAGGCGATGAACTGCCGCTCTCGTTTTTAGCAATGACGCGGTAATAGTACGTATTCCCCAGTTGCAGACTGCGATAGTCATCGCGGAACAGATCCATTGTCTGCGGGTTCCACTCGTTTACGCCGTCCGAAATATCGCGCCCCACGATCTTCCACGGTCCGGATGCCGAATCGGCGCGCTCGACATCATAAGCGCGCCCTACCGCCGCCCCCAGCCAGTTGATCGCAAACGGTGAATCCGTCGCCCGCAACTTCGGCGCATCCGGCTTCGGCAGCGGCGGCGCTTTCTCCTGCCCGTTCATCTGCGCCGCGGCGGTCCGCACCAGATCGACCACCTCCATCTCCTGATTGGCTTTACCGTCGACCGGGAAGCCCGGCAAATGGTAGCTGTAGTGGCCGGTGGACTCTTTATGCCAGTAGAAACCGCCATCGTGACGATGACCGCGGAAGCCCCAGATTAAACCGCCCGCCGCCTGCGCGCCGTTGACTTCGCTATGGACGATCGACTGCATAATGGCGTTAAGCTGCTGCGCATCCAGCAGGCCAAATTCGCCCACCATGTAGACTTTCTTACCCGCGGCCGCCGTCAGGTCTTTTTTCACCTGATCGGGATGGTTGTTATCGGCATTGGTGTAGTAGTGGTTGCTGACGATATCGACATGGGGATCGTTAAGCGCAAACGCATTAATTTTCTTATAGGTGCCATCTACCACCAGCTGATGCGGCGCCCACTTTTTGATCCATGCGGCGGTCTGCTGAAGGAACGCCGCGTTGGTGTCTTCCAGCTCGTTGCCGGTCTCCCAGGCCATAATCGCTTTTTCGTCATAGTAAGGGCGCCCGGTCACGCTGTTGGTACGGGTGATAACCTGACGAATCACGTCCAGATAGGCCTTGAAGGTTTTACTGTCGGTACGGTAAAAATCCTCCGGCTTTTCGTGGTAGAACGCCGCCAGCTGCTCGCGACCGCCCCACCACCACCAGTGATCGATAAACGGCAGAATCAGGCGCAGACCCTGTTTGTCCGCCTCGGCGATCATGTTGTCGTACACCCGCATCGCCTTTTCGTTCAGGCGCGGCATGCCGTCGGCGGTTTCCGGGGCCAGAATATGGGTTTCGCGACCGCAGGCCTCGTCAAACGTCTGCTGCACCGAGAGCACGTATACCCGCTGCGCCCTGGCGCCGGTTTGCACCAGCGCTTTAATCCAGTTTTCCTGTTCCTCCGCCGTCGGCCAGCGGAAGTATTGCCCCCAGCCGCGCGAGTCGGCTTTACAGGTGCCGCGCGCGTCGTCTTCAATACGATGCAGCTCCGGCGCATGAATGCCCGCAAAGCGGAACACCTTGTCGCCATCTTTTAACGTCGCGCCGTCGCGGGTAATAAAGTGTTCAAAGTGCGACTGCTCCGCGGCCATCGCGCCTGCGCTTCCCAGCGCCGAAAGCAGCGCGACGAGCATCAGTTTTTTCACCGGCTTAATCATCGTATCTCTCCTCAGAACCAGACTTCGGCCTGCACGCCGAAGTTCAGCGTATCGGTGTCGCCGCTGCGCGAGTAGCTACCAGCGGAAAGGGTATTGGTGCTCCAGTCGTAGTTGCCGTCCAGCGCGTCGGAGACCCCCTTATCCCACTTCGCGTAAGTGACGAAGAAGCGCAGCTGCGGGCGCGTCCAGAAGCCGGAATCAAAGGTCAGGGTCGGCGCGATGGTCACTTTAGTCAGGCCGCCTTTGCCTTTGCCGTCCACGCCTTTGTAGTTTTTATCGTCGAGATATTCGTAGCCCAGCTCGTACTGCATGGCGAAGTTTTTGGTGATCTGCTGATACGGGCGGATCCCCGCCACCCAGCTGGTGCGCCCCCAGCCTTCGGCGTCTTCCGTCCACCAGCGGTAGTTTTTGTCTTTCTGATAGTAGGCAAACGTGGAGATTTCCCAGTCGCCGAGCGAGGCCATGTTATCCAGCACCACGCGCCAGGACTGGGTATCGTCGAGGTTTGCCCAGCCCCAGCCGTTTTTACCCAGCGAGTCTCCCGCCGCCAGGCCGCGTCCGTACTGGAAGACCACGCGAGAGTAGCCGCCGGTCAGGCCGTAGAAGCCGTCAAAGTTGTAAACGCCGGTCACGCCGTAGCCTTTTTCCGCCGAGGTCGGGTGCTTCTCGTTGCGGTTCATGTGGTGGCCAATCAGCTCAAGATCGAAGCCGGTGCCGCCGATCTTTTTCAGCCACAGGTTGAGCGAGTAGTCATCCGGATAGCCCTGATCGCCTTTGTCGACCGGGTAGGCTTTGGTTTCGTCCGTCGGCGAGAAGGCGTAAACCCCGGCATCGAAGCGCGCGAAGCCAAGATCCATATTGTCGAAGCCGCCGCCGGTGCCGTTGTACTGAATGTACTCCCAGTCAAACTGATGGCTGGAGGTGTTGGAGCTGCTGTAGCGCTTACCGGCCCAGAAGGTCATCTCCGGGGCAAAGTCGAGGTTGGACAGTTCGGCAAAACCTTCGCGGAACTGCACATCATGCCCGTCGTCGTCCTGACAGTTCCAGTCAGAGGTACATTTTGACTGATGGGTGATGTTGGCCTGGACTTTTGCCACCACGCCGCTGTCCGAGGTTAACGTCACCGTTGGGATCAGTTCGATCTTGGTATCTTCTTCGTTGCCCAGACGCCACTTGCCGTCCGGCATCAGGCCAACGGAGTCAGCGCGATTGCCGTCGGCGTTGGCAAGGATCCCTGAACGGATATAGCCATGCAGCATAAAATCGTACTTCGGATCGGCGCTGGCGCAGTCGCTCATCACCGCAAGGGCAAGTAAAGACAGAGGTATTGAATGATTTAGCCTGATCATTTTTTATCCTTGGTTATTTTTTTATTAACACTGCCTGAGAACGGGAGGAAATTTACGGATCAAAAAAGGAAATGTACATCCACAAACGGAAAGCGCTTTCCGTAATTGCCGGATGAGTTCACAAATTTAACGATAGCGGGCAAATATTCGTGATGGAGTTCACATATTCTGGCAGAAATAAAAAAGCCCGCGCAGGGCGGGCTGGGGCAGACAGGCGAAAAGCTTAGCGTTCAGCGTCGGCAAGCTGGCGTTCGTAGACCTTAAAGAACGGGCGATAGAGCATCCAGGCGTTAAAAATAGCGAACAGGCACATGCATAAGTTTTTCCAGCTACCGTTGGCTGACCACGCCGCGCCGAGCGGCGCCGGCATCGACCACGGCAGCATCGCCACCGCCCGGTCGAGAATCCCCAAATGGGTTAAATACCAGGCGATACAGGCATTTATCAGCGGCACAAAAATAAACGGCAGCAGAAAAACCGGGTTCATGATAATCGGAAAGCCGAACAATATCGGCTCATTAATGTTAAACAGCGAGGGAAGCAGGCCAATTTTCCCGACGCTTTTCAACTGCCGGGAACGGCTGCGCATCGCCATAAAAACCAGCGGCAGCGTCGAGCCGATACCGCCGATTAGCAGGTAGAAATCCCAGAATCCCTGCAGGTAAATATGCGGTAACGTGGCGGAACCGGCGGCCAGCGCCTGTTGGTTTTCAAACAGATAGGTCATCCAGAACGGGTTCATAATCCCGGTGATAATTAGCGCGCCGTGAATACCGACAAACCAAAGCAGGTTGCAGATAAATAACGATATTAAAACCGCGGTTAGGGTATCGGAGGCCACCACCAGCGGCCGCACCGCTTCGCTAATCAGCTCCGGTAAAATGCGCCCGGTGCTTTGCAACAGCAGCGCGTTAATGACGCTAATAGAGAGCATCACCACCAGCAGCGGAATCAGTAGCTGAAAGCCGTTACGGGTCATCACCGGTACCTCTTCCGGCAGGCGGATGCACCAGCCTTTCTTATAGAAAAAGCGTACAATTTCAATGGAGTAAGTACTCGATATCAGCGCGGTAAAAATCCCCATTCCGCCAAGAAAAATATTGGTCGCGCCGTTGTCGCGAAAGCCGATAAACAGCAAAAACGCCAGGCAGCCGGTCAGCCCGCAGAGCCGCTCCGGTAGCCGGTACTGCTTGGCAAGACTGGCGCTGGCGCCGAAGGCCACAATCAGCGCCACCAGCCCGATAGTCAGTTCAAAAGTCGGCAGCAGAATAGGCCGCAGCTGGAAATAGAACTGGCCAAAGGCCGATGCGCCGTCGATGGAAACGGGCGGAAACAAAATCGGCACCAGCAAACTTCCGACGATCACAAACGGCATCGCCAGCGCAAAGCTGTCGCGCATCGCCGTAATGTGGTTATTGCGCGTCAGAACGTTGGCCAGCGGTGCCAGCCGCTGCTCGATGATATCGACGGCAACATTCATTAACTGAATGTTCATAATCCTGCCTTTCAGAAGAGAGTAGTCGCCAGGATGATCGCGCACTCCTGTGTAAAGTAAAAGCCCGTCATAGGTGATCGTGGTCACAATAAATAAATCCACAAACGGAAAGCGCTTTCCGTTTTATATCCGTTGTGACTATAGTCGGCGCATCCCACTCATCAGGAGCGATATATGAAAAAGATAATGTTGTGCTGTTCCGCGGGCATGTCCACCAGCCTGCTGGTGAAAAAAATGATCGCCGAGGCCGAGCAGCGCGGGTTGCCGGTAGAGATCAACGCCTTTGGCGTCGCGGAGTTCGATCAACAGGTCGGCCATTACCAGGTGGTCCTGCTGGGGCCGCAGGTGAAATACATGCAGAAAGATCTGCAAAAACAGGCTGATAAATACGGGATCCGCGTGGAACCCATCAACATGATGGATTACGGCATGCAGAAAGGCGGCGCCGTGCTGGATTTCGCGCTTTCCCTTATCGATAACAAAAATTAAGGAAAGATCATGAGCTCTCTGTACGCGAAGCTGATCGCCGTGATTGAACAGAAGATCACGCCTATGGCGGGGGCGATCGGCCAGCAAAAATACGTCACCTCCATCCGCGACGGTTTCATTACCGCCCTGCCCTTTATGATCGTTGGCTCGTTTTTGCTGGTGTTTATCTTCCCCCCGTTCTCCCCGGATACGACGTGGGGCTTTGCCCGCGCCTGGCTGCAATTTTCGCTCGATCATCGCGATGCGCTGATGCTGCCGTTTAACTTCAGCATGGGGGTGATGACGCTGTTTATCGCCGTCGGGATCGCCGCCAGCCTGGCGAAGCACCATAACCTGGACTCGCTGACCGCCGGGATGCTGTCGCTGATGTCGTTTCTGCTGGTGGCCGCGCCGCTGAAAGATGGCCAGATCTCTACCGCCTACTTCTCCGGCCAGGGGATCTTTACCGCAATTCTGGTGGCGATTTACTCTACCGAGCTGTACGCCTTTCTCAAACGCCATAACATTACGATCCGTCTACCGCCTGAAGTTCCGGCGGGCGTGGCGCGCTCGTTCGAGATCCTGATCCCGGTGCTGGCGATCGTGCTGACGCTGCATCCGCTGAACCTGTTTATCGAAGCGCAGCTGGGCATGATCATCCCGGAAGCGATCATGTCGCTGGTGAAACCGCTGGTGGCGGCGTCCGATACCCTACCGGCGATCCTGCTGTCGGTACTGGTGTGCCAGGTGCTGTGGTTTGCCGGCATTCACGGGGCGCTGATCGTCACCGGGATTATGAATCCGTTCTGGATGGCGAATCTGTCGATCAACCAGGCGGCGATGGCCGCAGGCACCGCGATTCCACATATCTATGTCCAGGGCTTCTGGGATCACTATCTGCTGATCGGCGGCGTCGGCTCCACCCTGCCGCTGGCGCTGATGCTGCTGCGCAGCAAGGCCGTGCATCTGCGGACGATTGGCCGGATGGGCGTGGTGCCGGGCGTATTTAACATCAACGAACCGATTCTGTTCGGCGCGCCGATCATCATGAACCCGCTGTTCTTCCTGCCGTTCGTGCTGGTGCCGATGGTCAACGCGACCTTGGCCTACTTTGCGCTGAAGCTGGACCTGGTCAGCCGCGTGGTGTCGATGACGCCGTGGACGACGCCGGCCCCTATCGGCGCCTCCTGGGCGGCAAACTGGAGCTTTAGCCCGGTGATCATGTGCCTGATTTGTATGGCGACGGCGATGGTGATGTATCTGCCGTTCCTCAAAGCCTACGAAAAACAGCTGCTGGAGCAGGAGCACGCTAACGCCGCCGCCCAGGCTGAAGGCGCGCCGCAGTCCGCATAATTCATACTATTCAGAGGTTTGTCATGGAATTAGAAGAACAGGTGATGGGTATTATCATCAACGCCGGGCAGTCGCGCAGCCTGTGCTACGAAGCGCTGAGCTGCGCTAAAGCGGGAGACTTCGCCGCCGCCGATGAAAAAATGAAAGAAGCGGCGCATTTTGCCCGCGAAGCGCATCGGGTACAGACCCAGCTGATTGAAGCCGACGAAGGCGAGGGTAAAACCAAAATGACCCTGGTGATGGTTCACGCTCAGGATCATCTGATGACCTCGATTCTGGCGAAAGAGCTGATCGGCGAACTGATCGCCATTTACCGCTCGCGGCCGCTGCACGCGTAGGGCTCCCCTCTCCAGGGGAGAGAAGAAAACCGGCCTGCATCGCGGATGACGTAGCCCGGGTAAGGCGTTGACGCCGCAACCCGGGAAAACGGTAAATGCTCATGTCACCTGGCTGACTTCCCGGCTCGCGCTGCGCTTAGCCGGGTTACCCGGACTGCACGCGTAGCGCCCTCCCGGAGAAAACCGGCTGGCATCGCGGATAACGTCGCGGCCCGGGAAACCGTCGACCACGATTAAGGATAACTATGCTACATCTGGGTTTAGACATTGGCGGCACCAAAATGGAAGCCGTCCTGCTCAACGCGGCGGGCGAATGCGTCTATCGCCAGCGCCGTCCGACGCATAAAGAGAGCTATCAGGCGTTTATGCAGCAACTGCTCGGGCTGATTGCGACCGTCAGCGACTGGAGCGAACGGCCGTTTACTATCGGCATCGGCCTGCCGGGGGCTATCGACCCGCAAAGCGGCCTGATTAAAAACTGTAACTGTCTGGTGCTCAACGGCCACGACCTGCGTCATGACCTGATGCGGGAACTTGGTCAACCGGTATGGATGGCGAACGATGCCGACTGCTTCACCCTCTCTGAAGCGGTGGACGGCGCGGGCGCGGGGGCAACGACCGTATTCGGCGTTATTATCGGTACCGGCTGCGGCGGCGGCATCGCGGTGAACCAACGGCTACTCAGCGGGCCTAACGCCATCGTTGGCGAGTGGGGACACAATCCTCTGCCGGGCTATTGCCCCGAGCGCGACGGTCCGGCGCAGCCCTGCTACTGTGGCAAAGAGAACTGCATCGAAAGCTTTATTTCCGGCACCGGCTTTGCCCGCCGCTACGGCGAACAGGCGCCTGCGGAAGCGATTATCGCCGCCGCGCAAAACGGCGAACCGCAGGCGCTGGCCCACTGGTGGCATTTTATTGACGCTTTCGCCCGCAGCCTGGCCTCGGTAATCAATATCCTCGATCCGCAGGTGATTGTGTTGGGCGGCGGGCTCTCCAACGTCGGGCAAATCTACGAGCAGCTGCCGTCGGCCATCGTCCCGTATCTCTTTTCCGACAGCTGCCGAACGCAGATCAAAAAGGCGCGCTTCGGCGACGCCAGCGGCGTGCGCGGCGCGGCCTGGCTGCCGGTTCTGGCCGCTGCTGAAGGCCCCCGCCGGTAGACACTTTTTTCAGCAGGTATGCTAAGCTAGGCGAAAATATTCACACAGAAAAAGCCATGCCAACCATTGATGATGTTTCAAGATTAGCGAATGTCTCCCGAGCGACGGTATCCCGCGTGCTGACCGGCACCCGGGGCGTGCGCGAAGAGAGCCGGGAAGCGGTGCTGCGCGCGGTAGAAGAACTTAACTACCGCCCGAGCTTTGCCGCGCAAAACCTCGCCAGTCAAACATCCAATCACGTGGGGCTGGTGATCCCGGCAAACGATGAAAGCAGCGGCGCGCGCCTGCTGCCGATGCTTTCATTAGCGCTTAAGGGGCTGAATAAGAACCTGATTGTTCAGTACGTCACGGATGCGGCGGAACAGGCGGCGGTCGTCGATGATCTACAGCGTCAGTGCGTGGCGGTAGTGGTACTCGGCGCCGTCCCGGCGGATGCGCCGCGCAACGTGATCTCTTTTGACCGTTTCAGCATTGCCGGGGTCAATAATCAGGGCTATGACTACGCTTTTGCTACCGAAAGCGCCTGCCGCTACGTGATCGGCAAAGGCCATCGCAATATCGCTCTGCTTATTGATAGCGACAGCGATGACGCCAGCCGCCAGATGCTCGAAGGCTATCGCAACGTCCTGCAAAACTACTCCATCCCTTTTAACCGGCAGCTGATGCTGGCGGCCAACGACAACGTTGAACAGGCGCTGCTGACGCTGATCAACAGCTTCAGCAAATACTCGGTGATTATCGTGAAACGCGACCGCTACGCCGCCGAAGCGATGCGCCTGCTGCGCGAATTCAACATCGCCGTACCGCAGGAGGTTTCGCTGCTGAGCCTGGAGGATTCTCCCCTCGCCTCGCTGCTGAATCCGCCGCTGACCTGTATCTCCTGGCCGCTGGAGCAGCTGATGGAGAACTGCCTGCAGCGTATCCGCAACCTGATTGACGAGCGCCCCGCCTTCTCTCCCGAAGGGCGCACGCTGGCGGGCCGCCTGATCCCCCGCCAGTCGGTGGCCGATCTCTCCTGATTTTAGCGCCCGGCCCTTTGGCCGGGCCTTTTCCGCACGCGCCGCTGGTTTCAACGCTAATCATTCGCCTCACATCTAAATAAGAATTATTTTCATTTATAAATAGCTTATGCTATATAACATAGCAATGGCTATAAATGATGATTAATTAACCGCAACGTTGTGAGGGACCTTATGCTGCACCTGCCACCTTTGAAGCATCTGATGTTTGCCGCGACTCTGGCGCTGCTGGCCGTCGCCCCCGTCCAGGCCAAAGAGAAATTTAAAGTGATTACCACCTTCACGGTGATCGCCGACATGGCGCAAAACGTCGCGGGCGACGCCGCCGACGTCAGCTCCATCACCAAACCGGGGGCCGAGATCCATGAATATCAGCCGACCCCCGGGGATATCAAACGCGCGCAGGGCGCGCAGCTCATCCTCGCCAACGGCCTGAATCTTGAACTGTGGTTCGCCCGCTTCTATCAGCACTTAAACGGCGTACCGGAAGTGGTGGTCAGTAACGGCATTCAGCCGATGGGCATCAGCGAAGGGCCGTATAACGGCAAACCCAACCCGCACGCGTGGATGTCGGCGGACAACGCGCTGATCTATGTCGATAATATTCGCGACGCGCTGGTGAAATACGATCCTGCAAACGCCAACGCCTATCGCCACAACGCCGAAGCATACAAAGAGAAGATCCGTCAGACCATGGCGCCGCTGAAGGCGGAACTGGCGAAGCTGCCGCAGGATAAGCGCTGGCTGGTGACCAGCGAGGGCGCGTTTTCTTACCTGGCCCGCGATAACGGCCTGCAGGAGCGCTATCTGTGGCCGATCAACGCCGACCAGCAGGGTACCCCGCAGCAGGTGCGCAAAACCATCGACACCATGAAGAAAGAGCGCATCCCGACCATTTTTAGCGAAAGCACCATTTCCGATAAACCGGCGCGTCAGGTGGCCCGGGAAGCCGGCGCCCACTACGGCGGCGTCCTGTACGTCGACTCCCTGAGTACCGCCGATGGCCCGGTGCCGACCTACCTCGACCTGCTGCGCGTTACGACCCAAACCATCGTCCAGGGCATCAACGACGGACTAAGGAAACAGGCATGAGCCATGAGCAGCCGGGCCTCGCGGTCAACAACGTCAGCGTCACCTACCGCAACGGCCACACCGCGCTGCGCGATGCCTCGTTCTGCGTCCCGCGCAGCTCTATCGCCGCGCTGGTCGGCGTGAACGGCTCGGGAAAATCGACGCTGTTTAAAGCGCTGATGGGCTTTGTGCGCGTCGGAAAGGGCGATATTGCGATTCTCGGTCAGCCGGTTAATCGCGCTCTGCGGCAGAATCTCGTCGCCTACGTTCCGCAGGCGGAAGAGGTGGACTGGTCCTTCCCGGTACTGGTGGAGGATGTGGTAATGATGGGGCGCTACGGCCATATGGGCTGGCTACGGCGGGCCAAACCGCGTGACCATGAGATTGTCGACGCCGCCCTGGCGCGGGTCGGCATGAGCGAGTACCGCCATCGTCAGATCGGCGAACTCTCCGGCGGCCAGAAAAAACGCGTCTTTCTGGCCCGCGCTATCGCTCAGCAGGGAAAAGTCATCCTGCTGGATGAACCCTTTACCGGCGTCGACGTGCAGACCGAAGCGCGCATCATCGAGCTGCTGCGGGAATTGCGCGACGAAGGCTGCACCATGCTGGTTTCCACTCACAACCTCGGTTCGGTAAGCGAATTCTGCGACTACACGGTGATGGTCAAAGGTACCGTGCTGGCCAGCGGCCCGACGGAAAGCACCTTTACCGCTGAAAACCTCGAGCTGGCGTTTAGCGGCGTGCTGCGCCACGTGGTGCTGAGCGGCGCGGAAGAGCGGATTATTACCGACGATGAGCGGCCATTTATCAGCCGCCGGGCGGCGGGGGGCGAAAGATGAGCTGGCTGCTGGAGCCGTTTAGTTATCACTATATGCTGAATGCGATGTGGGTTTCGGCCCTGGTAGGCGGGGTGTGCGCATTTCTCTCTTGCTACTTGATGCTCAAAGGCTGGTCGCTGATTGGCGACGCCCTCTCCCACTCCATTGTCCCCGGCGTGGCGGGCGCTTATATGCTCGGTCTGCCCTTTGCGCTGGGGGCGTTTCTTTCCGGCGGGCTGGCCGCGGGCAGCATGCTGTTTCTTAACCAGCGCTCGAAGCTGAAGGAAGACGCGATTATCGGCCTGATCTTCTCCTCTTTTTTCGGTATTGGCCTGTTTATGATGTCGCTGAATCCGACCTCGGTGAATATCCAGACCATTATTCTCGGCAATATTCTGGCAATTGCCCCGGAGGATATTATTCAGCTGGCGGCGATTGGCTTTATTTCGATGGCGATTCTGCTGCTGAAGTGGAAAGACCTGATGGTGACCTTTTTCGATGAAAGCCACGCTCGTTCGATTGGCCTCAACACCAGCGGGTTAAAGCTGCTGTTCTTTACCCTGCTGGCGGCCTGTACCGTGGCGGCGCTGCAAACCGTCGGCGCGTTTCTGGTGATTTGTCTGGTAGTGACGCCCGGTGCCACCGCCTGGCTGTTGACCGATCGCTTCCCGCGCTTGCTGGCGATTGCCGTTGCGATTGGCAGCCTGACCAGCTTTTTCGGCGCCTGGCTGAGCTACTATCTGGACGGGGCGACCGGCGGGATTATCGTCGTCGCCCAGACGCTGCTGTTTTTAGCCGCTTTTGTTTTCGCGCCGAAGCACGGCCTGCTCGCCAGCCGTCGCCGCGCCAGGGAGGCCTCATGCTGAGCGCGCTGCTTGAACCTTTTCAGTTCTCCTTTATGGTCAACGCCATGCTGGTGTCGACGATCGTTGCCGTTCCCTGCGCGCTGCTGTCGGTCTTTTTGGTGCTCAAAGGCTGGGCGCTGATGGGCGATGCCATGAGCCACGCGATTTTTCCGGGGGTAGTGGTAGCGTATATCCTCGGTATCCCCTTCGCCATCGGCGCGTTTATCGCCGGGTTATTCTGCGCCATCGCCACCGGCTATCTCGACGATAACAGCCGCATTAAACGCGATACGATCATGGGCATCGTGTTTTCCGGGATGTTTGGCGCGGGCCTGGTGCTGTACGTGTCGATTCAGTCGGAGGTGCATCTCGATCATATTCTGTTTGGCGATATGCTGGGAATTTGCGCCGGCGATATTGCGCAAACGTCGCTGATCGCACTGGGAATAGCACTGATTATCGGGTTTAAGTGGCGTGATTTTCTGCTGCACGCCTTTGACCCGCAGCAAGCGAAGGCCAGCGGATTGCACTGCGGGCTGCTGCATTATGGGCTACTGTGCATGATTGCGCTGACCATCGTGGCGACGCTGAAAGCGGTGGGGATCATTTTGTCGATTTCGCTGCTGATAGCGCCGGGGGCGATCGCTCTGCTGCTGACGCGACGTTTTGTCAGCGCCCTGCTGCTGGCGGTGGCGATAGCGTTAAGCTGTTCGCTGGGCGGCGTGTGGCTGTCGTTTTATCTCGACAGCGCCCCGGCGCCGACCATTGTGGTGCTGTTTACCGTCCTGTTCGTTATCGCGTTTGTCTGGACGTCGGTTCGCGATAGTCAGACCACAGCCCGTTCCGGCGAGGCCCCGGATCGCGGCTGACGCCTTATCCGGCCTACCTCTCCCGTAGGACGTAGCCCGGACAGATGCGCAGCATCGCCTCCGGGGAAAATTCGCCATTTTTTAGGCCAGCGAGGCCCCGGATCGCGGCTGACGCCTTATCCGGGCTACAGACCGCACGAATTGTAGCCCGGCTAAGCGCAGCGCAAGCCGGGGAGTTTATTGCGGCTTTTTGGGTCGATACTTTTCCGGTAACTCCGGCACCGGGCGTTTATCATCGATCAGGTGGCGAATCGTCAGGATCGGATGCCGCCAGAGCATCCTCGGCCCCGCCCAGCGCATAATCTGCTTCATCTCTTCGCGTTTCGCGGGCTGATAGCAGTGCACCGGGCACTGCTTGCAGGCCGGCTTTTCTTCGCCAAATACGCACCTATCCAGCCGCTTGTCGGCATAGGCGTTGAGCGCCTGATAGTGTTCGGTATCGTCACGGGCCTCCGGGCAGCGGCGCTGGTAGAGCGCGATCATGCTGCTAATGGTCTTTTTTTCCCGCGCAATACGTTTGCCCGCCATCGCCTGTTCCTCCCGAAAAAGATGTATTCATAATACACATTCAGAGAGGGCGATGCAGCCCCATACTCCCTGAGGATTATGCCGGCTTGTCCAGGTGCCCCAGCGGTTTTTCCGGGAAGCATACATCGCGTACCCGGCGCTTGAGCTCCGCCGCATCGGGGAAACCTCCGTCCTGCTTGCGCTCCCAGATTTGCACATCATCAACGGCGACCACGAAGATCCCGCCGGTCCCCGGCACCAGCGTGACCGAAGCGATGTCGGTGCTAAAGCTGTGCAGCAGCTCCTGGGCCATCCAGCTGGCGCGCAGCATCCAGTTGCACTGAGAACAGTAGGTGATGGTAATCGCGGCTTTGTGGCTCATCGGCTTCTCGCTGTCAGTAAAAGGGCAAATTGTAAACAACTTGCAGATTAATTGAAGAATACATGATTATTTTGTTGCAAACGATAATACCTATCATTACCATTCGCAATCAACAAGCATGGAGAAAAAACGTCCAGTAACGGAATAACGGGACACACCTGCACTCTGGAAGTAACGCGTGAGCCAATACTAATAATTATCAAGGCGTGGCTACTATGTATAACTCCACTCAATCAACAGCATGGTTCAAGAAAAGCCTGCTGGTGACTTCTTTGCTTACAGCAATTTATCAGACTTCCGCCGGGGCGGCTGATACCACCGCGAAAATCACCAGCAGCGCATCGACTGATGACAGCTCGGAACGGATGACCGTTACCGCGCCGGCGCCGTTGCTGAAAGCGGGCAGCGAACATTCGATCAGCGCTCAGGAGCTGCAGGATAAAGGGGCCAACGACTTTGGCTCGATCATGCGCTACGAGCCGCTGATTAGCGCCACCGGCGCCAGCGGCGGTTCCGGCAACGGCAAAAGCGGCTTCGACCGCGGCGGCTATACCGGCTACAATATTCGCGGCATGGAGAGCAACCGCGTCGGGATCGACGTCGACGGCATTGCCCAGCCGAACGCCACCGGACGCAGCTACGCCAGCCGCGCGGGCCTCAATACCTTCGGTATGGGTCGCGACTATATTGACCCCTATATGTACGGCAGCATTGATATTCAGTCCGGGGCGACATCAACAGAAACCGCCAACAGCGCCATCGGCGGCAACGTCTCTTTCCGTCCGAAATCTGCGGATGACTATCTGCATCCGGGCAAAACCAGCGCCTTCGGCTACCGCAGCGGCTACGACTCATCCGATCGCAGCTGGCACAACGGCGTCACCGTTGCCGGCGGCGACGAGACCCTGCGCGGGATCTTCGTCTACAGCCGTCGCGACGGTCAGGAGACGGAAAATAACAGCGGGACCGTTGATTCCTATCCGGCAAACTGGCACTCGGACGCCTTTATGGCCTCCGGGATCTGGCAGCCGAATGACGAGCATAAGTTCACCAGCACCTTCGATTATTACCATAAAACGAACCACACCCATTACGACGCCTGGGACTCCAGCGGCAACAGCGTTATCGGCACGTCAAACCAGACCAGTCAGACCCGTCGCTGGGGCCTGAGTCTGAAAGATGACTGGACGCCGATGAATGATTATATCGACAGCGTATCGACTAAAGTCTACTACCAGCATACCGAGGCCCACGACTGGACCTATATGCCCGACAGCATCACCCGCGCGATGCAAACGGTGAGCTCCGACTATGACACCGACACCTGGGGTATTCAGAGCGCGCTGGCGAAATCGATAGGCCGCCACGATCTGAGCGCCGGTTTTAACGCCAGCACGACGAAAACCCAGCGGCCGTTAACCCAGTCGCCAACCCCGAGCGCTTATAGCCAGATTATGCAGCCGGACGCCGATAGCCGCGGCTATATCGTCGCCGGCTTCCTGCAGGACAAAATTAACTTCGATCTCGACGGCCATAACTTTGCGGTTATCCCGGGCATTCGTGTGATGCATCAGTCGACCAAACCGGAAAACGTCTCCGATTTGGCCAACAACAGCAGCGTACTGACCGGTTCCGACGTGTCAAATCTGTACGGTAAGAACGCTGATACCCAGGCGCTGCCGTCGCTGGTCTTGCAGTACGATATCACTCCGCGCCTGATGACTTATCTGCAGTATCAGCGCGGCGCGCAGTTCCCTAACGCCAGCCAGCTGTACGGTTCCTGGAACCTCGGCTCCAGCTACGCCGGACGCGCCCAGTATGCGCTGATCGGCAACACCGATTTGAAAACCGAAACCAGCGATAACGTTGAGTGGGGGATGAAAGGCGAAGTGACGGAAGGCATCACCATGCGCACCGCGCTGTTCTACAACACCTATAAGAACTTTATCGCCTATACCCGCTACACCCGCGCCAATAATCCGCTGCAGTTCGCCAGCGTTCCGTCGAACATCTACACCATTTACCAGGCGGAAAACCGCGATAAAGCCTATATCTACGGCGGCGAAATCAGCGCTAAATTCAACTTTGGCACCTGGTTTGAAGAGGTTAACGGCCTGAGCGCCACTCTCGCTTACGGTTATAGCGAGGGGCAATCGAAATCCAGCTACAGCGGCGACAAGTACGTTGACCTCGATAGCGTCGCGCCAATGAAGGCTATCGTCGGCGTGGCGTGGGACGATCCGGCAAAAGTGTATGGCACCGCGCTGACCGCCACCTTTGTTAAGGGCAAGCGCGCCACCGCCACCAACCGTGAAAGCTATACCAACACCGGTTCCGCCATTACCGATTCGACCAACGAATATATGCGCGTTCCGGGCTACGGCATGCTGGACTGGACCGCGTACTGGCAGGTCGCGAAGAACGTGCGCCTGAACGGCGGCGTTTACAACATTACCGATCGTAAATACTGGGATTATCTGAGCAGCCGCAATATCGAAACGGCGACGAATCAGGACGCCAACGACAGAGCGCTGGCGGTGATGCCTGGCCGTACCTGGCAGTTGGGCGTGAACGTCGATTTCTGACCGGCCAATAATAAGAAACCTGCTCCCCGGCCGCGCGCCGGGGAAACTCATCGTAGAGAAGGATGTGAATTATGCAAAACACCCAACCGCAACATGCCCCGCTGTGGCAACGCTACCTGACCACGAAAGCGCAATCTTCCGCGAAATACGCCCGCGATATCGCCGCCGAAATGGGGATTAGCGAAGCGGAGCTAACCGAAGCCCGCCTGGGCTACGACGCCGTACGTCTGCAGAACGACGCCCGCGCCATCCTGACGGCACTGGAAGCCGTGGGGGAAACCAAATGCATCTGTCGCAACGAATACGCGGTGCATGAACAGGTCGGCGAATTTACCCATCAGCATTTAAGCGGCCACGCCGGACTGGTGCTAAATCCGCGCGCCCTCGACCTGCGCCTGTTTCTGAGCCAGTGGGCCAGCGCTTTTCGCCTGAACGACAACGGCCGCCAGAGCATCCAGTTCTTTGATCCGCACGGCGACGCGCTGCTCAAGGTTTACACCACTGAAAATACCGACATGGCGGCCTGGGATGCGCTGATTGTCGCGCAGACGCAGCAATCGCCTGCCCCGCTGGCGATTCGCCCGGCCGATCCGCTGAAATTTGCCGACTCCGCCGACGGCGAGGCGCTGGAAAACGAATGGCGCGCCATGACCGACGTCCACCAGTTCTTCGGCCTGCTGAGAAAATATAACCTGTCGCGCCAGCAGGCTTTCCGCCTGGTCAGCGACGACCTCGCCTGCCGCATTGACAACCAGACGCTGCCGGGCCTGCTGGAAACCATCCGCCAGGACGGCAACGAGATCATGATTTTTGTCGGCAACCGCGGCTGCGTGCAGATCTTCACCGGCGCGCTGGAAAAAGTCGCTCCGATGCGCGGCTGGCTGAATATCTTCAACACCGCTTTTACCCTGCATCTGCGCGAGGAGAGCGTGGATGAAATCTGGGTGACCCGCAAACCGACCTCTGACGGCCACGTCACCAGCGTCGAGCTGTTCGCCAAAGATGGCACGCAGATCGCACAGCTGTTCGGTCAACGCAGCGAAGGCCATCCGGAGCAGGCGCAGTGGCGTGCGCAGGTCGATCGTTTGACTACCGAAGGACTCATCGCATGAAGCGCTGGCTGATATTGCTTGCGGCGTTCCCGCTGTTGGCCAGCGCCGCCGCCGAGCGCATTGTGTCACTCGGCGGAGACGTCACGGAGGTGGTTTACGCCCTCAACGCCCAGCGGCAGCTGGTGGCGAAAGACAGCACCAGCACCTGGCCTGCCGCCGCGCAGAGCCTGCCGGATGTGGGTTATATCCGCCAGCTGAATGCCGAGGGCATCCTCTCCCTGCGCCCGACGCTGGTGCTGGCCAGCGCCCAGGCGCAGCCCTCGCTGGTGCTGAAAAAGGTGGCAGAGAATAAGGTTAAGGTCGTCAACGTGCCGGGCGGCTACGACCTTCCGGCAATCGAAGCAAAAATTGACGTGATTGCCGACGCCCTCGGTAAGCAGAGCGAAGGAAAAGCTCTGCGCCACAAGCTTCTTCAGCAGATCGCGCAAATTCCTTCCCAGCCTGTAAACAAGCGGGTGCTGTTTATCCTCAGCCACGGCGGCATGAATACCATGGTGGCCGGGAAACAAACCGCAGCGGATGGGGCAATCAGGGCGGCCGGGTTAGAGAATGCCATGCAGAGCTTCGACCATTATCGCAGCATGTCGCAGGAGGGCGTTATCGCCAGTAAACCGGACCTGGTGGTGATCTCCGCCGATGGGCTGAAAGGCATGGGCGGCGAAGCCGGGCTCTGGAAACTGCCGGGACTGGCGCAGACGCCAGCGGGGCGCAATAAGCAGGTGCTGGTGATAGATGATATGGCCCTGCTCGGCTTTGGCCCGCGTACCCCGCAGGCGGTGCTCGCGTTACGGCAAAAAGCGGAGCATCTGCCCTGATGCGCACCCACCCTGCCCGTCATCTGTGGTTAATGACGCTGCTGCTGATTGTCCTGACGCTGCTCGCCACGACCCTGGGCGCAATGCGCCTGCCATTAGCCAGCCTGTTGCCCTCCGGCGATGAAATCCTGAGGAGTATTTGGCTGACCATTCGTTTGCCGCGAGTGCTGCTGGCGCTGCTGGTCGGCGCCGCGCTGGCGCTTTCCGGCTGCGTGATGCAGGGGCTGTTTCGCAACCCTCTCGCCGACCCCGGGCTGCTAGGCATTAGTAGCGGCGCGGCGCTGGCGGTCGCCTGCTGGCTGGTACTGCCCCTGTCGGTGCCGGCGCTCGTGGCGCTGTACGCCCCGATGCTGGCGGCGTTTATCGGCAGCATGGCGGTGATGGTGGTAATTTTTATTCTCAGCCGGGCGGGCGACGCCTCGCTTTCGCGCCTGCTGCTGGTCGGCATCGCCATTAATGCCCTGTGCGGCGCGCTGGTCGGGGTACTTTCGTGGATCAGCAATGATACCCAGCTGCGCCAGCTTTCCCTCTGGGGGATGGGCAGCCTCGGGCAAGCGGAATGGTCGACGCTGCTGGTGGCCGCCACGCTGATGATCCCGGCCTCGCTGGTGGTGTGGGCGATGGCTTCGCGGCTCAACCTGCTGCAGCTGGGCGATGAAGAGGCGCACTATCTCGGCGTCAACGTTCGCGCCCTGCAGCGGCTGCTGCTGCTGTGCAGCGCATTGCTGGTGGCGTCGGCGGTGGCCATCAGCGGCATTATCGGTTTTATCGGACTGGTGGTGCCGCATTTGATGCGGATGTGGCTGGGGCCGGACCACCGCGGCCTGGTCCCCGGTTCGCTACTGTGCGGCGCAATGTTGCTGCTGCTGGCCGACACGCTGGCGCGCACCGTTGCCGCTCCCGCCGAGATGCCGGTCGGGCTGTTGACCAGCGTACTCGGCGCGCCGTGGTTTCTGTGGCTGATTTTTCGTCGGGAGAAAGGGGCTCATGGATAACCGCTATAGCGCGCGTTCGCTTTCGCTGCGTCTGGGTAACCGGCTGATTATTCATGATGTTTCGCTCCAGCTTTGCGGCGGCGAGATGACGGCATTGATTGGCCCCAACGGCGCCGGTAAATCGACCCTGCTGCGCCTGTTGACCGGTTATTTAACGCCCGACGAGGGCGAACGGGTGGTGGAAGGCCGACCGCTGGAGAGCTGGTCGGCAGAAACGCTTTCGCGCCGCCGGGCGGTGATGCTGCAACGCACCCAGTTGCACGCAGACTGGCCGATAGAAACGATTATCGCTATGGGGCGCTCGCCGTGGGGCGGCGCGATAAACCAGGAGATGATCTGCCTGGTAATGAAAGAGACCGGGTGCGATCATCTGGCCGGAAGACGCTACCCTACCCTCTCCGGCGGCGAGCAGCAGCGGGTGCAGCTGGCCCGCTGCCTGGCGCAGCTTTGGCGCGACGGCGCCCCCGAGGGCTGGCTGTTCCTTGATGAACCCACTTCGGCGCTGGATCTCTATTACCAGCAGCACCTGCTGCGCCTGCTCAAACGCCTGACCCGCAGCCGCCGCCTGCACGTCTGCGTGGTACTGCACGATCTGAACCTCGCAGCGCTATGGGCCGATCGGATTCTGCTGCTGCATCAGGGGAAACTGGTGGCTCAGGGCACGCCGCAGGAGGTGATCCAGCAGCCGATTATCAGCCGCTGGTACGGCGCGGAGGTCAGCACGGGCAAACATCCCGATGCGGCCGTTCCGCAGGTGTATCTGGCGCCGTGAGCTGAGGAAATGATTGTGCCGGGCGTAGGCTAACGCTCTGCCCGTCCTGTGAAAACGTTCCTTGATAAACAACGAAGCCGATACCTTTACCGGCTTCGTTGTGATTGGCAAATTAGAAGATCTGCCGATAGAGCGCTTTAATCTCTTCCAGATTGGTATCGCGCGGGTTGCCGCCGGTACACACGTCCGCCAGGGCCGCGGCGGCCAGAGCATCAATATCTTCTTCTTTCATTCCCACGTCGCGCAGGCGCGCCGGAATATTGACGTCGCGATTCAGCTGCGCCACCGCCTCAATTGCCGCGGCACGCGCTTCGGCAATCGGCAGGGTTGCCGCCGACTTGTTACCAAGCGCAACCGCGATGTCGCGATACTTCTCGCCGGTAAATTCGGCGTTATAAGCCATAATATGCGGCAGCAGCACCGCATTAGCCACACCGTGCGGCGTGCCGTAAAAAGCGCCCAGCGGATGAGCCATACCATGAACCAGCCCCAGACCGACGTTGGAGAAACCCATCCCGGCAATATATTGCCCCAGCGCCATCCCTTCCGCGCCCTGCGCGTCGCCCTGTACGGAAGCGCGCAGCGAGCGGCCAATCACCTCGATGGCCTTCAGATGCAGCATGTCGGTTAATTCCCATGCGCCTTTAGTGATATAGCCTTCAATGGCGTGGGTCAGGGCATCAACGCCGGTGGCCGCCTTCAGGCTGGCAGGCATGCTGCTCATCATTTCGGCGTCGATGATCGCTACCACCGGGATATCATGCGGGTCGTAGCAAACAAACTTGCGGCGATTCTGTACGTCAGTTATTACGTAGTTGATGGTGACTTCCGCCGCGGTACCGGCGGTCGTTGGGATGGCAATCATCGGTACGGCGGCGTTTTTCGTATCCGCCCCGCCTTCGAGACTGCGAACGTCGGCAAATTCGGGGTTATTAATGATAATGCCTATTGCCTTACAGGTATCCTGCGGCGAGCCGCCGCCGATCGCGATCAGGTAGTCGGCGCCTGACTGTTTAAACGCCTCTACGCCCTGCTGCACAACCTCAATCGTGGGATTCGGGACCACTTCATCAAAGACGCTGTAGGGCAATCCGGCGCCGTCGAGGATAGCGAACACCCTGGTTGCTACATCAAAACGAATAAGATCCTTATCCGTGACCACCAGCGCTTTTTTGAAGCCGCGTTTTTTAACTTCATCTACGATACAACGAATCGAACCTGGGCCAAAATAAGAGGTTTCGTTTAAAATCATTCTGTAAGCCATTTGTGCTCCCTCAATTCGAGTGTTTGATAACCATAATATTTAGCCCTACAGTAACGTGACTGACGCAGCCATTTTATTATTTCATATCAAATAACACCCTAATTGCTCTGCACGTTGGCGCAGTAAATTCACGTATCGGTCATATACAACAAAGTGAGTCCAGTATATTGGACATCAGCGACTCCCTGCGCTTAATCGAGTGATAAGCTTCGCCCCTCAATATAAGCAGCAACCAACCACTATTCTCAGATAAATATTATTGAACTGGATCACATTATTTTGTTTTCTATGATCAACATCGCTTCCCGGGAAAATAGATATTTTATCAGCAAGTGCCAAAACAGGAATGAGGACGCCACTCAACCGAAGTACATAAAGAAGAGCCAGGATCGGGATTTTCATTTTTCTACCTTTGCTACCGGCATCCTTAGCTCATTGCGCTCTGTCGTTATGCTCATCTGACAACCCGGCCGCCAATTTAACATATCAGAAACAAGCGTGTCATTTCATCAACAAAAAAAGCCCTCCTGCGATCATCGTCCTTCGCTCAAATGACCCTCTAAGAATTATCTATCATCGCTGATAAAAATTTATCACCCTCTGAATAGCGAAATGACTTGTTACGAGTAAGAAAAAAATATCAGCATTAAGAACTTTCTCTATTATTTGCGAGATATCGACTCTCAAAAAACCTTAAAAAAAACAAAAAACGCCTAAGATTTCTATATTTATTGCAAACATCACAGCCTCTTGTTAGTATGACCTTTAGTCAATATGTTTATTATAAAAATACCACTTATGATGTTTGTTAACCTTTATTCTGATCACCTGACCATACTTCTCTAACGGCAGTAGTAAATGTCTGACCTTATATATTGACATTTCGCACCTGTCCGCTAACTCACGAGTAAGTAACCCCTCAGGCTCATGTTCTTTCAATACATAAAGAATATACTCCTGCTCTGGTACGTTCACCCCGGAGAATTTATTGATGCCCATTGTGGTCATCAATGTTCTTAAACTCTCAACTGCGGTTAGCGAACCATGATGTGAATCTGGCGTACTGGGTGAAATTGCAATCTTCATGAGTCAGCTCCTTCTGTCATTCAGTGCTTGGGAGTATGGGATGACCCCATAAAAACGGCAACATTAACTTTAAATTTCAACTTAAACAGTACATTTATCTGAAATTCACTTTTTTTTATGATAAAAAACCTGATATAAAGAGTGAATTTTTAATTCCGTGTGGAGATAAAAATGCGGTTCGATATAGAGGGATTTATTACATTTGATACTGAGGAGGCCTCTCTGGTCAATCTCTTGACCGGCGATTGTATTGAACTCTCCGCCACTTCGACTCGCCTTCTTACTAGTCTGTTGCAATACCGGGGGGATATTATTTCGCGGGTTGATATTTTCCAGACGGTGTTTGAAAAATATGGCGCGAGGCCATCTAATAGTAATCTTAATCAGTACATCTCAACGCTGCGTCGCAGCCTTGCGGATCTGGGTATTGAAAAGAATGTGATTATTACGGTACCGCGAATTGGCTTTAAAATTTCTGAGGATGTCATTATCACTACCGACAATGATTACTCTTCCTCTATCACACTGCCAACCCTTTCTCCACAGCTGCCTGAGCGTAACTTGCTGCAACAACATTGCAAAGCGGCGATGTTACTGATCGCGTTCGCAGCAGTCGCGATGCTGCTCTCTTATTTTTTTATCTATAAAAAACAAACAGCTAAGCTCATGTTCACCCAAGATAAATGCACTATTTATGGTTCCGAAGCTATCCCGGTGACAGAAATACTCAGGAATAAAAAGCTCTTTACCTCGGGGCTGGACTGTTCCACGCCAAAGAAAATCTACTTCTTTAACCGACAAATGAATCAGGAGCAGGGATTAGGTATTTACATGGATATCTTCATGCTTGAGTGCGACATTAAAGACCAGCAATGCCATAGTTATTACTATAAGGAAATAAAAAATGCGTAAATATGCCTTGATATTTTCCGCCTGTTCGTTCGCGCTGATACTATTTTCAACCCTGTACCTAAACTTCAGTTCTGAGGACTCATTTTCCTGTGAATCACGCTACGATTTGACGGAGAATATAAATGAGAACATTCTTCGCTCCCAAGGATTGCTATCCGCAGAACTTTTCAAAAACCATCTTTTAATCAATCTGGAGGGTTTACTCACCAGCAATGGCGATAAATATATCGTCTCACGCACTATCGCCATCACATTAAAAAGAAACATCGTTCCCAGCCATCTTTTTTATATAAAAGACTCGCAAGTCATTCGCCACCACGCTGATAATACGCCAGAAGATATTGCGCAAAAAAATCTCTTTGGAAGCCGAACTAATGATAAAATCATCTATATAAATCACGTCAATGATGATACTATTTTGTTAGGCACCCAAAAGTTTCCACAATATGGTTGTCGCCGTCAGAAAACCATCATTGATTGAGATTCATCTCATTAATTTTAATTAAAACGATATCATGACGATACATTTACTTCCGACATTAGCCAGCATCGCCAATATCATTGATATGATTAACCCCCGGCTGAACCTGCACCATGTCAGAACGGCGTTTATCGCATCACATCTGGCTAATTTAGTGGAGTTCTCTCCGGCCCAGCGGCGTAAAACCATTCTGGCGGCGCTAATTCACGATGTCGGTGGGTTAAATGAAAAATCACGTCTTGAGCCGCTAAATTACATCGATAACGAGCATAACAACCACGCGCTTATCGGCAGCGAATTGCTTAGCCGCATCCCGTTGTTTCGTCCTCTTAACAGGATTGTTCGCTATCATCACACCCACTGGCGCAACGGTCTTGGACATTATATTGAAGGAGAACTGGTCCCCGAAGAGAGTCACCTGCTGTTCTTCGCCGACCGGCTGGATGTACTTTATTGCCAGCACCGTACCAGTCATATCGCATTTTTAAGCAAAAAGCTGGTCGACATCGTCGCCGCCGGGGCGAATATTCTCTATAAACAAGAGTACGTCCAGGCGTTCAGAACGCTTTCCGCCGATGAACATTTCTGGTCAGTCATGGCCTCCACCGACTATCGCGATTACATCAAAGCGATTCCTGGCGTGCATAACGATACCATCTCTTTACATAACCTCCGCGATATTGCTGAACTGGTCTCTTTTATTGTCGATCAGTTCAGCCAGCAGACGCCGTGGCACTCCGCGGCCGTCGGCCATATTGCCGGCTATCTGGCGACCACCATGGAAATGAGCGCGACGCAAACGCTAAAAGTTGAGATTGGCGGATTGCTGCATAATATCTCCTGCCTGGATCATAGCCCGCCGCCAGCGAGATCCGCTTCGCCAGGCAGAGCAGAAGCCTCTCTCTATAGTATTGAAGGAATTGATGATATTACTGAATGGATAGCCATGCAAAATCGTAATGCGTCCTCTAAATGGCACGCTGAATCGCTACAAACGGAAGCCCTGCTCATTACGGTTAGTCGACTGCTGGTCCATGCCCTGAGCGGGCCGAAGGGAGAAGAAAAATCGCTGGCCCAGTTAATTAAAAATAACCCGGGAAATGAAATTCCCTCGTTTATGCTGTCGCCTATCGCGCAGCACGCTTCACAAATTATTCAGATCTATCGCGCAACTGCGGGAGAAATAAAAGAGCTGGTGAATCGCGTTGAGCAACTCACCAGCTCCGCGTAAAGAGCCACCCCGCCTGAACGTCCTCAGGCGCTTAATCCGCCGTCCAGAATCAGAGTTTGTCCGGTCATATATTCACTCCCCTCGCCGATTAAAAACGCCACGGCCTTCAGTACATCATCCGTTTCGCCCAATCTGCGCAGAGGTATCGACTGGCGCATCTCTTTCAATTTTTGCGCGGGTATCTCTTCCAGCATCTCCGTGCGGATCAGGCCCGGCGCCAGGCAGTTTACCCGAATGCCGAAGCGCCCGATCTCCAGCGCCAGCGAACGCGCAATGCCGCTCATCGCCGCTTTACTCGCCGCATACGCCGTCTGCCCGACGTTACCCTTGAAGGCGCTGACCGACGACATCATCACGATGGAGCCGCGCCGCTGCATCAACATCGCCGGCAGCAGAACCCGGTTCCAGTTCATCATTGAGATAACGTTGGTGTCCAGCACCTCGCGCCATAGCGCGGCGTTCTGGTGAATATGCAGGCCATCGCGAGCCATTCCGGCATTGTGAATAATTGCCTCCGGTGCGCCCCGCTCGGCCAGCAGCGCCTGAGCAAGTTCTTCAACCCGCGACTCGTCGTTGCCGTCGCAGGCGTATCCTTGCACCTGATACGATGAATTTTCACACTCCGCCAGAGTGGCGTTAATCGCCGCTTCATTGCGCCCGGTAAACACCACGTTCCCGTTTTGCGCCAGGCCGGCGACCAGCGCCCGGCCTATCCCCCGGCTGCCGCCGGTAATCAGCACCCATTTTTGCGCCATATCAGCTGCCTGACTCTTTGCTGATGTGCTGACACAGTTCACCCAGCGTGATCCCCGGATTTTGAATAAACCAGTCCGCTTCCAGGGTAATATTGAATTCACGTTTTGCCAGCACCATCAGCTCGACGTAGTCCAGACTATCTAACTTTAAGCGAACCAGCGGCGTATTCTCATCCACCTCATCCGGCTCCAGGTCCTTGGCGTCACAAATCATTTCACACACTTTTTGCAGAACTTCATCATAGGGAATCATAAATTATCCTTAATTATCAATTGGTAACTGGGCCAACTTTTAGCGTAATCACATTCGTTATGACCTGATCATCCAGCTGCGCCGCCGCTGCAATACGCACCAGCGCGCCCTGCTCAGCCTGGCCGACCACCAATGAAGGCAACAGCCAGAGCGACAGCGAGTCGGGTTGGACCGGCGTCCCTTTGCCTGCCAGATGAGCATCAAAAACCACTTCCTGATGGGTTTGCAGCACCGGGTAGCGGGAAAAAATTTGCTGCAGCGAGGTTTCCCCCGGTCCGAGCAGGGCGGCAATATTCTCCTGGCGCAGCAGCGCCTCATCGCAAATCAGCTGACGGAACAGCAGCGCATCAAGGAACTGCCACTGCGCCAGGTCGGGCCAGGCGCGGTTGAAATGGGATTGCAGCGCGAGCAGCGTCGTGGGCGCCAGTTTGCTGGGCTGCTTACCCTCCAGCGATTCCGGCTCAGCCGCCAGGCTCATCTGGCATGACAAACAGATTTCGCCATTCTGCGGGTGGCTAACCGATGCGGCGGAGAGAATCCGCTTTTTCGCCGTCCCGGGCGTTAACAGCCAGTCGGTATCGCACCATAGCGGCCTGCGCAGGCGGACCTGGCATTTTACGTATCCCTCCGGGCGGCACAGCCGCGATTGGACATCGCGCTTCACGTCCAGCAGCGCGCGCATTCCGTGGACGCTCAGCTGCCCCGCCCCCATCGCGCGCGCTGCCGCGTAGTCGAAGTGAATGGGGTTTTCATCGCCGGAAAACGCCGCCCACTGCTGCGCATCGGCAAGGGTGTAGCGCAGCAGCGTCACGCGTGTTTCTCCAGTACCAGCGCGGCGTTCGCGCCGCCGAAACCAAAGCTCAGATTCAGCGCCCGACGGATCTCTCCCTGACGATGCCCTTCGGCGATATAGTCGAGATCGCACTGCGGATCGGGCTGCGTCAGATGCGCCGTCGCCGGCATGATCCCCGCCGCCATCGCCTGCAGGCAAACAATGGTCTCGAAGCTCCCCGCGGCGGCGATCAGATGTCCGGAGTAGGCTTTGGTACTGGAGACCGGGATCCGGTACGCCTCGTCGCCGAGCGCTTTTTTCAGCGACTGCGTTTCATTCATATCGTTGAGCGGTGTGGAGGTGCCGTGAGCGTTGATATAATCGAGATCGGCAGGCTGCAGGCCCGCGTCGCGCAGCGCCCAGCGGATAGTCTGTTCACGGGCCACGCAGTCTTCGGCCGGTGAGGTAAAATCCACCGCGTCGGAGAAATTGGCATAACCGGTGACCTCCGCGAGGATTGTCGCGCCCCGCGCCAGGGCGCTTTCGCGCTCTTCCAGGCACAGCACCGCGCCGCCTTCAGAAAGGACAAACCCGCTGCGCTGCAGGCTGAACGGGCAGCTGGCCCGCTCCGGCGATGACGATTCCCTGCTCAACGCGCCAAGCACATCGATATTCCAGATAGCGCAAACGCTGTTTAACGACTCCCCGGCCCCGGCGAGCATCATGCTGGCCCGGCCAAAGCGAATCGCATCATAGGCCTCGCCAATGGCGATAGTGCCGGTGGCGCAGGCGGCGACCGGAGTATTTTGATAACCGCGCAGATTCCACAGCTGACTACAGGCCGCGGTGGTCACGTTCGGCATCGAAAAGAAGCAGCTGAAGGGCGAAGAGACGCCCGTTTTCTCAAACTCCGGTACCGCCAGATAGCTTTCATCCAGCCCTGCCCAGCCGGAGCCGATAATGGCGCCACACCTCAGCGGGTCATAAGCATCGGTGGGTGGTTCGCCAGCAAAGGCCATCGCCACCGCCTCCCGCGCGGCGGCCAGCGCCAGGCGAGCGTGACGCGGCAGACGCCGACGAATAGCGGCGGGAACCCCCTTGAGGCTGGGTTCATTCTCTACCTGACCGATAAAATGGGTGTGGATGCCGTTAGCGGAGAGATCCACATAGCGGTAACCGCGTCGATAATCCATGATCGCCTGCCAGCTTTCGGCAGCGCTATCGCCAAGGGGAGTCACCGCGCCATAGCCGGTTATCACCACGCGATAAGGGGGTTTACTGTGACTCATTCTGGGAAATCCTCTGTTGCGGGTTATTGCCTCCCTGCGCCAGCCAAAGCTGCAAAGTGGCATAAAGATAGTCGTACTGGTTCTGCGCCAGGCTGTTCTGTACGTCGAGCAGCGCGTCCTGTGCGTTCAGCAGGGTCTGGTAGTCCACCGCGCCCGCCCGATAGCGGCTTTCGGTGAGCGTCAGGCGCCGCTGGCCCAGCTGCAGCGATTGCAGCAGGCGCACGCGCTGCTCGTCGGCGTTAAGCCGCTTTTCCATCGCATCGTCCACCTCCGACAGCGCGGTGTAGGCCGTACGGCGGAAGTTCACCGCCTCCTGCTGCACCTTTACGCTGGCCTGCTCCACGGTAAGCTGTACCGTGTTCCACTGGATAAAGGGCGCGCCGACGCTGCTTCCGACGGTACGCAGCGGGTCGTTAAACCACTGGTGAAAGATCTGGCTGCCGGCGCTCAGCGTCCCCTGCAGCGAGAGCGTGGGATAAAAGCTCAGCCGCGCCGCATCGGAACCCGCCAGCGCCGCGCGCAGCCGCGACTCCGCCGCCTGCAGATCGGGCCGGCTGGCGAGCGCGGCCAGCGGCGTGGCGCTGGCAATGGCGACACGCTGATGGACGTCAAGCGCCGGTGCTTCATCGCTATGCTGCGCGGGGGGCCTGTTGAGCAGCAGCGCCAGCGCGTTGCGGGAGATCGCCCGCTGCTGTTTCAGGCTTAGCAGCTGATTCTGGCGACTGATGACCGTCTGCCGGGACTGCAGAACGTCAAGCAGCCCTACTTTCCCCGCCCGCTGCCAGGACTCAATCTGCGCCAGCGTCTGCCTGGCGATATCCAGGCTGGCGGCCTGATAAGCCATTTGCTGATTCAGCAGCGCGATATTCCAGTAGAGCTGCGCGGTAGTATCAATCGTCGACAGGATCGTCGCCCGATAGTCCTGTTCGCTGGCAATCGCCTCCCACTCGCTCTGTTCACGAACCCGCGCCAGCTTGCCCCACAGATCCAGCTCATAGCTCAGGGATAACGAGGCGCTATAGCTCTCCTGCGAACCTCCGCTATTGAGCGGCTTTGAGTTACTGCCGGCGCCGTTTAGCGTCGCGTCGGGAGAGATATTGGTTCGGGCCAGCCCGGCGGAAATGCGCGCCTGCCGAAGGGTTAAGGCGGCAGCGGCCAGATCGTTATTGCTTTCCAGAACCTGCCCCATCACCCGCGACAGACGTTCATCGCCGAAACGGTCCCACCAGCGACCCGCTTTCTCCGACGCAAGCTCGGCGCTTTGCCCTTCCGTTCGCTGCCAGTTCTCCGGCACCGACAGCAGCGGCCGCTGATAATCGCTGCGGGTCAAATTTCCACAGCCCGTCAGCAATACAATTAACGATAATAAAGTCAGCGATCTCATTCGCGGGCCAGCGCCTCCGTCGGGTTTAGCCGCGCCGCACGACGCGCCGGGAAATAGCCGAACGTCAGGCCTATCAGGGCGGAAAAGCCGCAGGCCATCGCCACCGGCAGCCAGGTAAAGACCATGGAAAACTCCTGCGTCAACAGGGCAAACAGGTTACCGGCGGCCCATGAGCCCAGCACTCCCGTTAAGCCGCCGAGCGCGCAGATCATCACCGCCTCAATTAAAAACTGATGCATGATGTCAGTAGGGCGGGCGCCGACCGATAGCCGAATGCCAATCTCATGAGTGCGTTCGGTAACGGAAACCAGCATGATATTCATCACCCCCACGCCGCCGACCAGCAGCGAGATGGCAGCAATAGCGGTGATCAGTAGCGACATGGAGTCGGAGGTTTTTTGCAGCGCTTTGGCGAGCTGCTCATCGGTCTGGACAAAGAAATCTTTTTTGCCGTGCTCGCGGATAAGGTGCCTTTCCGCGCGCCGCGCTGCTTCCTGCGGCGACAGCGTTTCCTGGAAGCGCAGCGTCAGCGCCTCCAGCGGCTTATCGCCGGAAATCCGCTGCAATAGCGAACTATAGGGGATCCACGCCGACATAAACCCGCTGACCACCTTTGGCCCGGGCTTGCTGGCAATGCCGATTACCCGCCACGGCGCGCCGGCAATCTGCACAATTTTACCCAGCGGATCTTCATTGCCGGGAAACAGCGTCTCCCTGCTGGTTTCATCCAGTACCAGCACCGGTTCGCGATCCTCGACATCGCGGCGGGTAAAACCGTTGCCCTGAATAAAACGAATCCCCTGCAGCGAAAAGTAGTCTGCGGAAACGCCGGAAAGAATTATCGAAGAATCAAAGCCCTGACGTACCGCGGTGGTCATGCTGGAAACAATCGGCGATACCCCCAGAACCCAGGGCTGCCTGCCGAGGCTGGCGATATCATCCAGCGACAGCGCCCGCTCCATATCCGGACGCTTGCTGCCCCAGCCGGTACCCGGGCGGATTTCAAGCGTGGTATTTCCGAGCTTACCAATCTCGTTCATGATGCTCTGCCGGGCGCCTTCCCCCACCGCCATGGAGGAGACCACGGACGAAATGCCGATGATTATCCCCAGCATCGACAGAAAGGCGCGCATCCGATGTCCCAGTAAGGAACGCCAGGCCATCCGCACCGACTCTCCGATACTGCGCGACAGCGAGGCCCGACCATTATCCTGTACTGCGGGAAGGCGCTGAATGCCGCGATTATCACGAACGCCGTGGGTACTGTCGGCAACCACCTGTCCGTCGCTGATCTCGACGATCCGCTGCGCCTGCCGCGCCACCTCGCGATCGTGAGTCACGATGATGACCGTGTGCCCGTCGGCGTTCAGCTGGTGCAGAACATCCATTAGCGCCCGACCGCTGACGCTATCCAACGCCCCGGTGGGCTCATCGGCGAGAATAATCTGCGCGCCGTTGATTAACGCCCGGCAGACGCTGACCCGCTGCTGCTGGCCGCCGGAAAGCTGAGCGGGTTTGTGCTGTAACCGCGCATCAATGCCCAGCTTTTCAGCCAGTAGCGCAATGCGCGCCTGGCGTTCAGCGGCGGGCATCGCGGTATAGAGCGCGGGGATGGCGATATTCTCTTCCGCCGTCAGATAAGGCATCAGGTGGTAGCGCTGAAAAATAAACCCCAGCCAGCGGCTGCGCAGCTCGGCCAGCGCCGCGCTATCCGCCCGGTGAGTGGGGATCCCGTTGATATAAACCTCGCCGCTGCTGGGCTTATCCAGGCAACCAATAATGTTCATCAACGTCGATTTACCCGAGCCGGAAGCGCCCATAATCGCCACCATTTCGCCGGGCATAATGGTCAGAGAGACGGATTTTAGTACCGGAATAATCTGCGTCCCGGCGGTAAAATGACGCGTGACATTGTTCAGCACGATCAGCGGCTCAGCCATCACACAGACCCCGCGTCCTGCGGGATCACCACCCGCTCATCGGGCCGTAATCCTTCCAGCACCTGCGCGTACTGACGATCGTTAATCCCGATACGGACGGTGCGCTCCTCGCTACCGTTCGCCGTTTGCACCATCACAATGTAACGCTCATCACCGAGCGAACGCCCCAGCGCGGCGACCGGCACGCGCAGCGCGTCTTTTACCTGCGCGATACGGATAAACACCTGGGCGGTCATTGAGGTTTTCAGCAAGCGCTGGTGGTTATCGACTTCGAAGGTACCGTTATAGTAAATGGCGCTGCTCTGCTGATTACCGGCAGAAGCTCCGCCGTTTTGTTCCTCCAGCGCCTCCTGCGGCGCGGGCTGGACGTAGCCCAGCTCCCCTTCATAGCGCGTCTGCGGATCGGCGATGACGTAAAACCACAGCGGCTGACCGGGATGGATTTTCTGAATATCGGCTTCGGAAATGCGCGTTTGCACCTGCATTTTATCGAGGTCGGCAAGCACCAGAATCGTCGGCGCGATTTGTGAGGAGACGATGGTTTGCCCCTCACGGGTGACGATGCCCAGCACTTCACCATCCACAGGAGCAAGGATGCGGGTGTAGCCGAGGTTGGCGTTGGCGGTCTGCACGCTCATTTCCGCCTGTACGATCTGCGCTTCGTTAACCGCAATCTGCTGGACCTGCGCGCTATACTGCGCCTGCGCCTGCTCAAGATCGCTACTCACTCCCGAACCATCGCGCTGCATCGCCTGCTCGCGCGCCAGCGCTTTGCGGTACTGTACCAGCGTGGCCTCGGAAGCCAGCTTTTGCGCCCTGGCGCTGGCCAGCTGCGCGGTGGCGTTGCGTAAATCGGAAAGCTGCAGCGTCGGGTCAATTTCGGCTAACAGCTGCCCCTTACGTACCCGCTCGCCCTGGCGCACGTACAGCTTACGTAGCTGGCCGCTGACCTGTGCGCCGACGCTCACCTGGACGGCAGGTTTAATAGTCCCGCTCGCCAGCACTACTTTTTCGATATCCCCGCGATCGAGCGCAACGGTGTAGAGCGACTCGGCCTGGGCCGGAAGCGAGCGCTGATAAAAAACGGCGGCGATAATGGCCAGGATCGCGACCAGCGCAAGTAGCCACGCTTTACGGCGGCGTAAAAATTGTCGCCTCATTGGCCCGGCGCTCCCTGTGCGATATCGCGCAGCTCGCCTTCATCCAGACGATATACCCGCGTGAAGTGATGCAGAATGGGCGCACTGTGGGTTACCACGATCAGCGTTTTGCCCTGTTCACGACAGTGCTGGCACAGCGCGGCGATCACCGTTTCCGCGGTTTCGTCATCAAGATTGGCGGTCGGTTCATCGCAGAGCAAAATAGGCCGGGCGCTGTAGAGCGCCCGCGCCAGCATCAGCCGCTGACGCTGGCCTAAAGAGAGCGCCGAATGGCTCTCGCGGATCAGCGCCTCCATGCCTCCCGGCAGCGCCTGAACGACCGGCCCCAGCGCCATTTTATCGACCAGCGCCTCCACTCGCCCGCGATCGCTGTCGCTGTACCACGGGTCAAACAGGGTGATGTTTTGCAGCACCGAGGCGTTAAACAAAATATCTTCCTGGCTCTGCAGCCATACCTGCGAGGCCAGCTGGCGGGCGGTCGCCTCTTCACCGTCCAGCAGAATGCGCCCATGCTGTGCGGTAAAAAGCCCGGCCATCAGCCGTAGCAGGGTACTTTTTCCGGCGCCGGAATCGCCGACAATCGCCACCCGATCGCCGGGTTCCAGCCGGAGATCAACGGCATTCAGCACCGGGCTTTGCGGAGCGTAATGAAAGCTCACTGCCTCAAACGCCAGCTGTGGAACCGCCTCCCCACGCAGCGGAGATAACTGAGGAGTTGCAGGTTCCTCACGGGTAAACAGGCCCTGCGCGCGGGTATCAATCACGTGCAGCTGCGATTTACGGATCACGGCATAGAATATCCGCGTGACGTAAGAGGTAAAAATCTGCCGTAAAAAGCTATAGGCAAAAAAGTCGCCCAGCGAGATAAGCTTTGCGCTCACCAGCGGCAGCACCACCAGCATAAAGACCACCATCTCGAGGCTGCCGGTGAGCTGATACAGACCTTCTTTTACCTGCTGGTAAACTTTCTGCCGCTGAAGGCAGGTGAAAAGGTCGTGTGACAAACGGGCAAACTGCGCTTTGCGCTGCGTTTCCAGTCCGGCAGTTTTAATGGTTAACACCCCCTGAAGGGTTTCCATGAAAAAGTCATTCAGCGTCGCGCTTTTCAACTGCAGCTGCTGCGTATACCAGCGGTCGCGGAATATCGCCCAGACGCTGATCAGCCCCATCACGACAATGCCCGCAGCGGAAATGAGCGCCAGCACCGGTGAGATCCAGAACATAATGCCGATAGCGATAACGCAGATTATCCAGTCCGAGCGGAGTCCGTTATCCAGCTCGATTTTTTGCAGCATCCCTCCCTGCCAGGCAATAAAGCGGCTGAAAACATCCCCCGGCGCGCGTTTTTCAAAAAAACGCAGCGGATTATTCAGCAAGCGGGAAAAACCGATATCGCTCTTGAGGAGGACAAAGCGGCGGATAAAGCGCTCGCTAATCACCCTCACCCCCAGCGCTAACAGCGTGGATATGACAAAAGCGAGGATGAACCATAAATAAGGAAACTGCGTATTCTGAACGTCTGAGAAGGCCTGGTTTATCGCCCGACTGACCATCGTCGGCATTAAAAACAGCGTTAGCGATACCAGGAAGGTTAATAGCATCAGTTTATAGATACCCGGTACCGCCGCGGTCTCCTTCAGGCTCATCGCGCGCGGCATCTCCTGCTGCGCCCCGGCAATAACCGGATCCGGACTGGCGATCGCGCCGGGAGATTCTTCGAGGATCAGCGCATAGCCGCTAATCTCTTTTTTTAATGCCGAGAAAGGCAGCCACTGCTGGCCAATCGCCGGATTCATCACGCAAACGTAATCCCCTTTGCGCCAGGCGAGCAGGACATAGTGGCTGGCGCCATAGTGCAGAATGGACGGGAACGGCAGCGCATGAAGTTCATCGTGGTCAAACAACACCGGCGCGGTGGCAATGCCGACCTGTTGCAGGATAACGGATAGATCGCTCAACGATGTCCCATGATCGGATGCGGGGAAAATTTCCCGCAATGCCGGGAGAGAACACGGAATATTCTGGGTCTGCGCCAGCATCGCAATACAGGAGAGGCCGCATTCATTGGTCTCTTCCTGGAAAACCATATCAGGGATAATCTTTTTCATGATGATGCATCAGTGATTAATAAAATAGAGCGAATGGCTGTGCCACAAAAGCCAGTCCTGCGGATAGTCACGCAGGGTGTTTTCAATCATCGTCGGTAGCTGTGCCGCGACCTCTTTTGGTCTCAGCGGAGAATAGATCTTTATTTTTATCCCCTGCTGATAATAGAGGTGATAAAAAACCACCTGCGCCGATACGATGCGAGAAAATCGCTGTACGCCGCTATGTAATTTCGCCGGGCGGCCAAAGAGTCGGCAGCTTATTTTCCCGGACTGCGCTTCATGGGTCTGCACGGTGTAATCGGCAGGAATGTCGGGGAAAATAATCATATTTTCCCGCCCTTCCGATACATTGGTCATTAACGCCATAAGCTCGCTGGCCAGCGACGTATTATCCTGGTGGATTGAGCAGTAAGAGAGCGCGACGCCGCCCATTTTTCGGCTGGCGACGGTGTAGCTTTCCGCGCTGGAGGAGACCACCACGCTGGCTTTTCCCGGCGTCACGCCGGCCCCGACCATCGCCGCTAAAATATCGGAAACGCAGTGCAGCGGCGCGAGGACGACCGGCGTCTTTTGCGCCACCAGAGGCGCGACAACGGCATCAAGCTCTCGCGTGCACGCCTGCATCTGGGCCAGCGTAGCCGGATGCTGTCCCCAGGTCGCGCCCATTTCAAGCAACTGACGGCGCATGGCTATCCATGCGGCATCGATTCGCCCGTCGGCGCCCGTCAGGCAGCGGTAGTTTTGCGTCGCCACGGCGGTACGGCCGCGGTAGTGTCGGCCCAATAACCGTAGCCGACATAGCGCGCGAATCGCTATCAACAGCAGCGGCATGGGGGTGAAACGCATGATCCTGCGCACCGCCTTTTGGCCATAGCCGGTAAAAGGCCGGTAGCGCCAGCTCAGCTGCGCGAACCATTTTCTTACGCTGAAAACGCTCCAGACGATGAGAAAACGCGTCACGCTTACTCCTTGTCCTGCGTTAACAGCTGGCGCATATAGTCAGCAAATTCAGGGAACTGGCGATCCTTCGCAACCACGTATTTTTTATTAACAATAAACAACGGCGTCGCATTAATGTCGTAGAGTTCGGTAATTTTCGCCATATATTCCAGGCGCTCGGCAACGGCCTGACTTTGGCGTATCTGATGGTATTTCTCGACATCGATATCATTTTTTTTCAGCCAGCCATTAAGCGCGTCATCATCCGCTAAATTAATACCGCGGGTCAGCACGGCGTTAAAAGCCCGATCGCGCATCTGGCGCTCAAGGCCCATCACCTCCAGCGTGGCGAAAACCGGCGCATAAATGGCCAGGCCGTTTCTTTCGGCCGTAATATGGATAACGTCAAAGGCGCTATCCGCCGGTAACGTGGCGGCGAATTTTTCAATCTCTTCTTCGTTCGACGCGCAGTAGTGACAGCCGTAGGACATCACTTCAATGATGCTTTTCTCATTCTTGATTGGGCTACTGGCAACGGTGGCGCTGTCAATTTCTCGCAGGGCCGAAGGCTGACTGCTATCCAGCGAAAACGTATTAAAAACAAAAATGTGATAGCACAGCACGGTAATTAGCGACGAAATTAACGCCACCAGAAATGTATAGCCAACAGCGGTAATAGGTTTTATCTTCATTTGATACCAGGCTCGCGAATACGGCAGAGAAATACATGGAGGGTTCCCCCTCCATGTACCGCATCAGAAATTACTGACGGATGCTATTCGGTACAACACACATACCGTCAGGCGCATCTTTGGAGGTCACGGTTGAGTTACCGTGCTTATCCGTACAGGTAGTCACTTGTTTACAGGTAGAGATACCGCCAACAACCACCGTCTCGTAAGAGCTGGTGCAAGTTTCCTTGCAGGTCCCGCCAATGATTGTTGATGCTTCAATCATGCTTAATTTTTTCATTTGTTAGATCCTTAACTATTTATATTGAAATGTATTTTCTTACACTTACCTACTGGCTTAAATACCTGCCAGTAATTCTTGCGATGTCATCGCTGGTACGTTATTAAACGCAGGGGGTAGCCACGATGCATTTGAAAATATTAAACAGTTCCACGTTATTTTTTACGTTTAATTTTTTCATCAGCCCGCGTTTACAGCGGCTCAATCGACGAACATCAATTTTTTGCTCAGAGGAAATTTGTGACAGCGTTTTCCCTTTGAATATTTCTTCCATTAACCACCAGTCATCGCTGGAGATGCTGTTGTTAAAATCCCTGGCTAGCCATTTCTGTCGAGTATAATTAATTAAGGATCGACTGAAGAAAATTTTCTTCGCCACCATGGCATCAGCGCTTTCGATAAATTTAAAAAAATTATCCAGCGATTCATTCTTTAATAGCCAGCTCGCTTCCGGCAGCAAAGAATGCAACGCAAAAAACAGAGAGATATTATTTTCTCCCAATAAAATTACCAGCTGCTGATTTTCCCGGCAGTAATACTCTTTAATGGTGTAGAGCGCATTAAAACGCTCATCCGGCAAACTGTCGACATCGCAGAGGATCCAGCGCAGTTCATCTTTTTGCTTTGGCTGACGCAGGGTATTGATCAGTTGTGAGAATTGGTCAAGCCTTGAGAAAGCGCAGTCGTCTTCATGCGCGGCCAGATCGGCCACCACCGAACGCACGCCTTCCGCGAAAAAGATGTTTTTATCGTAGAGAAAGAAATGACGGCTCATAGTTAATCATCCTTGATCTAATCTACTGGTAATTTATGGTGTAATTCGCAGTTGCCTGGAAGGCCCCGGTTTGCAAAGTTTTGTTACTCAAGGCATCCGGTTCCCCTTCCACAAAAGCTTTAAAATTTAACTGCATGGTGGCATTGGAAATGGCAACCGCGGTCGTTGGCGTATTTAGTGAAATCGCCGTACCATCATTCTCTTCAAAACCAATGCCAATACCGCTGGCGGAGTTAGGCGCTATCGGCGTTATCGCCAGACGGTCGCTCATATTGGCATTTTCCGTTCCGCTAAAGGTTACGGTAACGGAATTAAACACATCAGTACTGCAATCCTTAAGCTCAATCACAAAAGCTTTAGGTTGGGATTTTCTCTCCGCATAGAGCGTACGAGTGGAAATTTCGCCAAAATCTACGGCGATATTTTTTGACGAGGGAACGATACTGCAACCATGGGCAACGACGGTTCCCTTGAAGTTTAAATCGCCGCCGATCAGCTCCCCGATAGCCTGTGCCGGGGTGGCCGCCGATAGCGAACCTATGAGTACCATTGATGCGATAAATTGACGCATGCTGTCCCCTTACTGAAACTCAGCGACCACGGTGGCCGATGCCTGGAAATCCCCTTCGAGAACGTTGGTTCCTGCATTCGCAATCGGCGCGGCCGTCAGATTCCAGGTTCCCTGGTTATTGGTAAAACCCGGGACGTCATAAAACCTATTCGCCGCAACTAAATTGCCGCCCGAATCCTTGAGGATAATGCCAAGATTTGAGCGATCGACGGCGCCAGTCGTGCCTAAATAATCGCTATTAAAGCTGGCGGTATTGGCCTGCTGGATCCCCAGGCGAATATTCAGATTACCGGTTGCAAAGCTTCCCCCTTCGCATTTCACCTGGATTGGCACAGACTGGCTGTAGTTGTTGCCATTAAGCAGGGAACCCGCGCTGGGGATAGTATTGAAATCAACGGTGATCGGTGAGCCCGAATTGACAACACATTTATCCGGGACGGTAATCACCCCGGAATTAATTGAGATAATCGACATCGGCGTAGTGCCCATCCCTGCGCTGTAATTCCCCAGACGCCCATAAAGCTTTGCGATTTCTGTACCCAGCAGGTTCACGCCGTTGACAATCGGCTTGGTAATCATAAACGTTACCCGCCCCTGGGCGCCGGACTCAAAGTTATTAAACTGGGTGGTTGGCGGAACGCATTTGTTCTGATACGCTCCGTTCGTTTCATTATTAAAAGGAACGGCAAAATAATCCATCCGTTCACCGCGGATATAAATCTCTATTTTTACATCCATATAATCATTGAGTTTTAAATACCCTGGTGTACTTCCCTGCTGCAGTATTGATGCGGTAGCCGAGTAATATATAGCCTGATTTTCCATCGGAATCGTACAGCTGGCAACCCCAGAATATTGTCCACCCAGGGAAAAGACATAAGGAATGGTTGCTCCGGGGCTATTATTGGTAATATCCTGATTGGCCACGTCAATATTATACATTTTAGGCCCGCCGACCGGGGTAATTTCCCCTTCAACCGCCGCACCGACGTTCAGGGAATATAAACCGCCGCAGAGTAAAATAGTGACGCAAGATTTCCGCCCGATAACCCGCTTCGCCATCAGAGATACTCCATTTTTAAACGCAGCAGTCCGCTAAAATTACCCGCAGTCACGTTACGCGCGGTCGACTCCAGCACGGCAATAAACGTCAGGCTGCTGTCGCCGGTTTTCACAATAAACGGCGGCTGCGTTTGGTTAATATCCAGCGCCCGCTCTTTGATATCCAGCAGGCGAATACCGGCGCCAGAAATACTGCCGGTCAGGCGCAGCAGCTGGCGATTGTGCTCATCGGACTCGCCGATAAAGGTCAGCTGTACCGCCTGCTCGCCGGTGGTGTAGAGGTGCTTGCTATTGCCCGTCGTTCTTGATGCGATGCTGTCCCGCGCCTGCGATGCGCCCTTCAGACAATCCCTGAGCTCGACGCGAACCAGCACCGGCTGGCTGCGGTCGCCTGCCTGATGAAAACGACGGGCGCTAATTTCACCCATCTCAATTATCTGCAGACGGCTCTGCGGCGCCAGCACGCAAGGTGAGGCATAGACGGAGCCGTTGAATATGACGTTACCGCCATCTTCCCCCTGATGATCCCGGTTATAGTGCTGCGGCTGTAGCGGAATATCAGCCTCGGCCAACGCGGGCATACTGATACCGAATACAAACAGTGCTAAAAGCGATAAACGCGTTTTCATCATCAGGTTCCTCTTTAATTACCCTTGCTGCGATGGCGGCAGAGCTTTACAGGTATTTCCTTCACAGCGATATTTCAGTTCGGGATGACCGCCATAGTCATTCACATACATCATGGCAAACTCTCGCACGCCGCCATCGGTGACGCTGAATTCCAGGCTGGACTTCGGCGCAACCATGATCCCCGGGAATTTGGTGATTTTTTCACCCTTCACGCGGGATAAGCCAATGATGGTGATGTAATAGGGCGTCGGATTTTGCGCGGTCATCTTATTTCCGCTCTTTTGGAAGACGACCTGGTCCTGCCATATCTCGCTTTTGCTTTTGGGAATAATGGCGGTCGGGCGGAAAAATAATTTAATCCGCGACTGCATGGCTAACTGCAGGACATTAGCTTTATCCGGCTTGGGCGGAATTTCGCGTACGCTTAAATAAAACAGGCTTTCGCGATCCTGTGGTAATTGGTTAATCCCATCCGTTTTGGTGACCCGCGCCACCCCTTTTTGCCCGCCGTTGATACGCTGTAAAGGCGGTAGCACCACCAGCGGAGAGGTAATCTTATTGCCCTTGCTGTCCTCGACCCAGGATTGCGCCAGAAACGGAATATCCGGACTGGTGTTGGTTAAATTGGCGCTCGCCGAGCTGTCTTTACCGGTGATAATCAGCCGAGTGCGGTCCAGCGAAACGCCTGCCTGAGCGGTACCGCTTACCGCCGCCAGCATCAGAGCGCCCATCCAGCAGAGTTTGTTGCTTGTTATGCTCATTTTTGACCTTTTATTACTGTCACTGTCATTTACACGGCAATAGCGCGGCTGTCGCACGACGCTCTATGGTGGGCGGGATAGCGATCTGACACTGCTTCTTCCCGCCCCAAACGACGCTTAGCAGCTCCTGAGGATTAACCCCTGCCAGCCATCCCTGCCCGCCTTCCATAATCATGGATACGCTTACGCCATCGTCGTTAATCACCTCAGCGCCGAACGGCGGATAGGTGCCATCAGCCAGCCGAATAATGCCCATCATTTTTTCGCCCTTCGCCATGCCAAAGGTCTGATAGCCAATGGCGCCTTCGGTCAGCGTGGCGGTGCTGATAGCTTTTGCTGGTTCGATGGATTCCGACATCGCATCCACGTCGACTCGGGTGTCAAAGCTGTTGTAGCTCACGATGTCCGGAATAACGGCGATGCCGAAATTATTGGTTCTTGATTTACCGTCATTAAGCGGAACGTCGCCGATACCGTTGGTATTCACCATAACGCGGGCCGTATTGAGCGTCGCACCGCTGTTGTGGAGCGCCGCGCCGTGCCGTGTGGCGGTGAATCCGCCGCGCAGCGTGCTGCTCAGGGAGAGATAGTTATCCTGCTGATAGCTGGCGTTACTGTTGATTTCGGCATACTGCGAGCGGCGCTGATAATAGCCGTCGACGTTGGCATAACCGCTCTGGCTCGCTCCCGCACGCAGCCGCCACAGGTTGTTATAGTCGCTGCTATCGGTATACGAGAGCATCGGGCTGGTTTTACCGTTATTGGTCTGCACGTCCAGGCCGCTCCATTTACTATCGCCAACCGGAATAGAAAGTGAGAGAGCAATAGAGTCGTCCTTCCGACCTTCATAATCAGAACGATAGGCCGAAATATTGGTGGTGATCCCGCGAATATTACCGACGTTAAACGAGCGTCCTAACGAGATGCCGTAGCGATCCTGGCTGCTTCTGTTCCAGTAATTCTGGTGGGTATAGGTCAGAAAGACGGTTGTCGCCTTACCTGGCTCATCAGCCCAGAAAGTTTTATTACCGGTGATGGTATAAACTTCTTTTTCACGGCCAAGACTGTCGTACCCCTCATAACGCTCGTTGAGATACTGCGAGAAAGAACGGAAGTCCTCCTGCGAGAAGCGATATCCGGCGAAGGTAATTGAACTGTTATATTCGTCGAAGGTTTTCGCATAGCTCAGCTTAAACGAGGTTCCTTTCAGTCGCTTTTGGTTCGACTGCTGACTGTAAGATTCCGTGGCATCCAGCGAGAGCGCGCCGAAGACGCTGAGATCGCGACCGATACCGGCGGAAACCGCGGTATATTCGGCCCCTGCGCTCTGCAACCCGCCGTAGAGCGACCAGGCATTGGTGATCCCCCAGGAGAAATCACCGGAAGCGAAACCTGGCCCCTGAATTTTATGGCTATAGCGGGACGGCGCACCGATAGCGACGTTGTAGCGCACGTAGCCTGGACGCGTAAGATAAGGAATATTGGCAGTGTTAACCTGGAATGTGGAGATGGAGCCGTCCTGCTCTTCCACCTGAACATCCAGCGTACCGCGCACCGAGCTCCGTAAATCCTGAATATTAAACGGCCCGGCAGGCACCGTCGTTTCATAAATGATGCGTCCGCTCTGCTTCACCGTCACCTTAGCGTTGGTCTTTGCCAGACCGCGGATTTCCGGCGCGTAGCCCTGCAGGTTTGGCGGCAGTTGACGCTCATCGCTGGCGAGATTCAGCCCGGTAAAACGAACGGTGTCGAAAACCTGCGAATCAAGATAGATCTCCCCTGCCGTCAGTTTTGCCGCCATCATCGGCAGCGGACGATAGGCGTAGAACTGATTCATATCGAAATCAAATTGATGCGTCGCGCTGTAGTAGCTGGTCTGATATTCGCCGCGTACGCGCCAGCCGCCGAGGTTGAAGCCTGTCTGGCCATATCCGCTCAGGGTGCTGTAATCCTTGTGCATATCAAGCTGGCGGGTATATTGGCCGGTGAGGCTATAGTCGAGCAAAAATCCGCCGATCCCCTGGTCCCAGCGCTCAGGCGGCGTCCAGTTTGGATCGTTATATTTCATCCACGCTTGCGGAATGGTGATATCCAGCACCCCGGCGTAGTTACTGAGCGTGGCGCCCGGAAGGCTGAGGAGGTCATAACAATCGGCAAACGGCTGCGCGACCTTCTGCTGGGCTTCTTCTTTTAATGCCAATCTTGCAAGAATTTCGCCGTTAATGCAGGCCTGAGTATGCTTCTCGTCTTTGGAAGCCAGATAGCGAACCTTTTGCTGCCCTACAGCCTGACCATTTATTTTAATGTCTAATAAGTACTCGCCCGGTGGCACATAGTTGTCGGTGGCGAAACGCGTTAAATCGATATTGTCGCGGTCGGCGGCATCCAAGACGTCGGTGTTGAATTCCACATCAGTGGAGGCGCAAGCCACAGAAGCACAGCAGAAAAAAAGGATCTGAGAGAGGATTATTTTTATTTTTAGTTCTGCTGACATGACTATTCATCCCGAATCATTCAGTAAAATATCGTGCGCGACAAACAAGCTACAACAGCAATAGCTGGCTTATTTCTAGTTGTAATCCATAAAGAAACGAGTAACGGCGTAAAAATCTCCAGCCTTAATATGTTGCTGAACCGGAACCAACGAAGCGGTAAATTTCAGCGTATTATTCTCATCACTCAGAAGATACCCGGAAGAGGGTTCTCCAAAAGTTAAAATCTCCCCGTGGCGATCGCGAATCTGTATCCCAAAGCCTTTTCCCTCGCCATCCGGAATTAATACCGTCGGGTCTTGCGACGAAGCATTTCCGGTAAAGGTGATGGTGGCATAGGCACCGGGCGTTGATGGATTTTCGCTACCGAAAGAGGCGCAGCCGACTAAGCGCACCAGAAAAGGTCGGATCAGCTTACCTTCCTGGTCCATATTAATATCGCGAGCCGAGATATTACCGAAATCCACCCACAGTTCGCGCGAGTTGGGATCGATATCGCAGGCGGCAGCAACCAGCTCCCCCGAAAGCGCCAACTGTCCGGGCGTAAAATTAGTACTCAAAGCATGTCCGGAGAAGAGTAATACCGATACGAATAACGCCATCAGTCTCTTTTTCTCTGTATCCTTAACCATACTCAGAATTCCATATTATCTGGCACCCATTCCAATATCGCGGGGAGAAGTCTCCCCGCGAGCGATAATTCAAAATCGATTATTGATAATCGATAGTGAAGTTGATCGTTGACTGGAATGCACCCGCGGTAACGGTAGTGGTAGAACCGCTCGCAGCAGCTTCCGCTTTCAGGAAGGCCACGAAAGGAATGGTGTTGGTGCCATCAACCAGAGTGACCGGAGTCGTCTGCGCGCCCCAGGTCACAGTCTGGCTAGCGCTGTCTTTCAGGCCGATACCCGCGCCGGATGCGGTACCAGAAGTGAATGCAGCCAGAGTAGGATCGTTCGGGTTAACCGAAGTCGGGGTGTAGGAAACAACGGCGCTGCTAGCGATGGTGGTGTCGCAGTACTGCAGTTCGATGCTTTTAGCTTCAGTTGCCTGACCACCGCCCTGCAGCAGGGAAACTGGAACCTGACCAAAATCAACGGTTACCGGGCTGGACGACGGGGCCAAACCACAAGCAGTGTTCACCAGTTCACCCTGAAGCTCGATAACCCCGTTGGTTGTATCAGCAGCCAGAGCAGACATAGAGCCGAGAGCAGCAGTTAATGCCACAGCCATAGCAACTTTATTCAGTTTCATAGAAAATTCCTGCGTTATAAATTTTTATCCTAAAGAGTAAGGAGCTATAAAATTGCTGCGGTATATTCTCACAACAATCTGCAGCCCTCCGCATCACCGAAAAATCCGTTTCAATAATTAGACTATTAATTAATATTAATAATTTAATTAAATCCAGATCCCCTGGTCGGCAAAAATACTAACAAATCATTTTTGGGGTAAAAAGAAATACATTTAGCAGGGAATTAAAAAAAGATTTAACCTCGCGAACAATCCCGCGTTAGAAATTTAACTCGCAGAACACTGAGATATATCCTAAAAACAAATTACGCCAGGTAATTAATAAATTATAGATGCCATGAATTCACCGTAAAATAATTTTAACATAGATCACAATTTTTTAACAAAGAAGTTATCAGCTCTTTCTGCGGGTCATACGCAGACACAACCGGAGAATCTTTCCGCACCACGCCGTTGCCGCTTCTTGTTTTCCTGGCCAGAAGACTCCGTTATCATGCGGCTCATGAGTCAATGAAAAGAAAAGCACAATTTCACGGGAACCAATGAGCCGCAGCGTGACGTCATGAAAACAATAAAATCCGCTAACTCATTAAAACTTAAGTAAATGGACATCAAAACTGATGAGTACACTAGAGAATCTTGACGCCCATACGCCCATGATGCAGCAGTATCTCAAGCTGAAAGCCCAGCATCCGGAGATCCTGCTGTTTTACCGGATGGGTGATTTTTACGAACTCTTCTATGACGATGCGAAACGCGCATCGCAGCTGCTTGATATCTCGCTGACCAAACGCGGCGCTTCCGCAGGCGAACCGATTCCGATGGCCGGGATCCCGCATCATGCGGTGGAGAACTATCTCGCCAAGCTGGTTAATCAGGGGGAGTCGGTGGCCATTTGCGAACAGATTGGCGATCCGGCGACCACTAAAGGGCCGGTTGAACGCAAAGTCGTTCGCATTGTGACCCCCGGAACTATCAGCGATGAAGCGCTGCTGCAGGAACGTCAGGATAATCTGCTGGCCGCCATCTGGCAGGATAGTAAAGGTTTTGGCTACGCCACCCTCGATATTAGCTCCGGACGTTTTCGCCTGAGCGAACCCGCTGACCGCGAGACGATGGCGGCGGAGCTCCAGCGCACCAATCCCGCCGAACTGCTGTACGCGGAAGACTTTGCCGAATCCTCGTTGATTGAGGGGCGCCGAGGCTTGCGCCGTCGTCCGCTGTGGGAATTCGAAATCGACACCGCGCGCCAGCAGCTCAATCTCCAGTTCGGTACGCGCGATCTGGTCGGATTCGGCGTTGAAAACGCCCCGCGCGGCCTGTGTGCCGCCGGCTGCCTGCTGCAATACGTCAAAGACACCCAGCGTACGTCATTGCCGCACATCCGTTCCATCACCATGGAACGCCAGCAGGACAGCATCATTATGGATGCCGCTACTCGCCGCAACCTGGAGATAACCCAGAACCTGGCCGGCGGCTTTGATAATACTCTGGCTTCGGTACTCGACTGCACCGTCACTCCGATGGGCAGCCGTATGCTTAAGCGCTGGCTGCATATGCCGGCGCGCGACACCGCAGTACTGGTAGAGCGCCAGCAGACCATTGGCGCGCTGCAGGAGCATTACACTGAACTGCAGCCGATACTCCGTCAGGTTGGCGACCTTGAACGTATACTGGCTCGCCTGGCGCTGCGCACCGCTCGTCCACGAGATTTAGCCCGTATGCGTCACGCATTCCAGCAGCTGCCTGCGCTGCGTGCGATGCTGGCAGACGTCGACTGCGCGCCGGTACAGCGGCTTCGCGAGAAAATGGGCGAGTTTAACGAACTACGCGACCTGCTTGAACGGGCGATTATCGATGCGCCGCCGGTGCTGGTTCGCGACGGCGGCGTTATCGCCCCCGGCTACAACGCGGAGCTGGATGAGTGGCGTGGTCTGGCCGATGGCGCGACCGATTACCTCGACAAGCTGGAAATTCGCGAGCGCGAGCGTCTGGGGCTGGATACGCTGAAGGTCGGCTACAACGCCGTTCACGGCTACTACATCCAGATTAGCCGCGGTCAGAGCCAGCATGCGCCGATCCATTACGTCCGTCGCCAGACCCTTAAGAACGCCGAGCGCTATATTATTCCTGAGCTGAAGGAGTATGAAGATAAGGTTCTGACCTCCAAAGGGAAAGCGCTGGCGCTGGAAAAGCAGCTGTACGATGAGCTTTTCGATTTACTGCTACCGCATCTTGGCGACCTGCAGCAGAGCGCCAGCGCGCTGGCGGAGCTCGATGTGCTGGTGAACCTTGCCGAGCGCGCCGAGACCCTCAACTACTGCTGCCCGACCTTCAGCGATAAACCGGGCATTCGTATTAGCGAAGGCCGCCATCCGGTGGTTGAGCAGGTACTGAAAGAGCCTTTTATCGCTAACCCTCTGCACCTCGCTCCGCAGCGGAGAATGTTGATTATCACCGGCCCGAATATGGGCGGTAAAAGTACCTATATGCGTCAGACCGCGCTGATCGCCCTGCTGGCGTATATCGGCAGCTACGTTCCGGCGGATAAAGTCGAAATCGGCCCTATCGATCGTATTTTCACCCGTGTCGGTGCGGCGGATGACCTGGCCAGCGGCCGCTCAACCTTTATGGTAGAGATGACCGAAACCGCCAATATTCTGCATAACGCCACCGAGCATAGTCTGGTGCTGATGGATGAAATCGGTCGTGGCACCTCGACCTACGATGGCCTGTCGCTGGCGTGGGCCTGCGCGGAAAATCTGGCGAATAAGATCAAGGCCTTGACCCTGTTTGCCACCCACTACTTCGAGCTAACCCAGCTGCCGGAGAAAATGGAAGGCGTGGCCAACGTCCATCTTGATGCGCTGGAGCACGGCGATACCATTGCCTTTATGCACAGCGTGCAGGATGGTGCGGCGAGTAAGAGCTATGGCCTGGCGGTTGCCGCGCTGGCCGGTGTGCCGAAAGAGGTGATTAAACGCGCGCGGCAGAAGCTGCGCGAACTGGAGAGCATCGCGCCGAGCGCTGCCGCCACGCAGGTGGACGGTACCCAGATGTCGCTGCTTTCTGCTCCGGAAGAGACCTCGCCCGCGGTTGAAGCGCTGGAGAATCTTGACCCGGACTCGCTGACTCCGCGCCAGGCGCTGGAGTGGCTCTATCGTCTGAAAAGCCTGGTGTAGTTCCTTTTAAAGTGAAAAAACGGCAGCACTTTGCGGTGCTGCCGTTTTAACAAATGCAAACTGGGTGCGAGAGGATGCATCCTGACAACCAATACGCGGGGTTGCCCCCGCGCTGATGCTATTTCTTCGATTCGTAAGCGAGAACAGCTTTAAACTCCATACTACGCTCTTTAATACTGAGTTCGCACAGCGAGCTGCGCACCAAAAGCGTAAATCCCAGTACCGTAATACACAGTACGACGATTGCCACAAGGGCATATTTTGTCAGCATGTCTTGCCTCCCTGCAAAGAAGAGACTAACATCTGAATTGTTCAGGTTCATCCGTCAGCCTCAGTTGATAGAAATATCTCCTGGGGCTTTCGTCTATCTGAATCCTTGTCAATGCTCAAAGCCAGATAGCCTCAAGCACCCGCCGCTATTCTATATTTCCCCGGCCGCAAAACTTATCGGTAATTTATCAAACCCGTTGATTTTATTATAAACTGGAAGAAGGCTCGCAAACGTATCTGCTCTATCAACCATTTTGACATTTGAAAGATTAATTAATAAATATTTTGCATTGATTAACCAAACAAATAAAAAAGGCCCGACTGAGCGGGCCCGTTTATTTTATCGTTTATCTTCCGCCAGCAGCGGCGGAATACTCGGCACCATCGGCGATTCATCAATATCCTTCTGCGTCATGCGAAACGCTTCCGGATAATGTTCGCGGCTGGTGCGGCGTAGCGGTTCAGTATCGCGCCAGGTATAGAAACAGTGCTGGCACTGAAATACCGTCCAGACATCTTTTACCGGCGATTTTGCCAGCACTTCAATATGTTCATCGGCGCAACGTGGACAAATCATCTTTTCCTCCTTATTTACGGTTGGCCAGCATGGCGGTCAGTTTTTCAGCCCAGGCTTTGGTTTCAGGAAGATCCTGTACCGGCTGGCTGTAGTGGCCGCGGAGATCCGGCGCAACCGGCGTGGTGGCGTCGATAATTAATTTGTCGGTAATTCCCGCCGGGCTGGAGCCGGGATCAAGCTCAAGTACCGACATATTCGGTAACTGCACCAGGTCCCCCGCCGGGTTGACCTTTGAAGAGAGCGCCCACATCACCTGCGGCAGGTTGAACGGATCCACATCTTCATCAACCATAATCACCATCTTCACGTAGCCCAGGCCGTGCGGGGTGGTCATCGCGCGCAGGCCAACCGCGCGGGCAAAGCCGCCGTAGCGTTTTTTGGTGGAGATAATCGCCAGCAGGCCGTGGGTGTACATTGCGTTGACCGCCTGCACTTCGGGGAATTCGGCCTTCAGCTGCTGATACAGCGGCACGCAGGTGGCCGGGCCCATCAGGTAGTCAATTTCGGTCCACGGCATACCAAGATAGAGCGACTCAAAAATCGGTTTGCTACGGTATGAAACCTTATCGATACGCACCACCGTCATATTACGGCCGCCAGAATAGTGGCCGGTAAATTCACCGAACGGACCTTCGATTTCACGCTTGCGGCTCTCAATCACCCCTTCGAGGATGACCTCTGAGCCCCACGGCACGTCAAAGCCGGTCAGCGGCGCGGTGGCGATAGGGTACGGGCTTTCCCGCAGCGCGCCCGCCATCTCATATTCCGACTGATCGTATTTCAATGGCGTAGCGCCCATCAGAGTAATAATCGGATCGTTGCCCAGGGTAATGGCGATCGGCAGATCTTCACCGCGCTCTTCCGCTTTGTGCAGATGTAAGGCGATATCATGCATGGGCACCGGCTGGAGGCCGAGCTTACGTTTACCCTTCACCTCCATACGGTAAATGCCGACGTTTTGCTTGCCAAAATTATCCGGGTCGAGGGGATCGCGCGAAACCACGCAGGCTTTGTCGAGATAAAAACCACCGTCGCCGTCGTTAAGACGGAACAAGGGCAGAATATCAAACAGATTAATGTCTTCACCGTCGACGCTATTTTCCGCCCACGCCGGATTTGCCCGCCGCTCCGGCGTTACCGGAAACTTATCCCAACGGCGAATAAACTCGTCGATCTGCTTTTTCACCGGCGTATTCGGCGGCAAGCCCAGCGAGATAGCGTGGTTCTGCCAGGAACCGATAGTATTCATTGCTACGCGAGCATCGGTAAATCCGCGAATATTATCGAACCAAAGCGCCGGCGCGCCATCGCCGATGCGTCCGGTGGCGTTCGCCGCGGCGGCCAGATCCGGTTCCGCGTTAACCTCTTCGCTAATTTTCAGCAGTTGCCCCTGGTCGTCCAGCGCCTGCAAAAAGCTGCGCAAATCATCAAAAGCCATTATTCATTCTCCTGTGAAACATTCTCTACCGCCCGTAACCCGCTCCAGCGGCGCGCTTTGTGATACTCCAGACCGAACTGATCCAGCACTCGCGTGACAACGTGGTCCGTGACGTCCTCAATGGTTTTAGGATGGTTGTAATAAGCGGGCATGGGCGGCACCATTGCCACCCCCATGCGTGACAGGGCCAGCATGTTTTCCAGATGGATGGTGCTTAACGGCATTTCGCGCGGTACCAGTACCAGCTTACGCCCCTCTTTCAGCACCACGTCCGCGGCCCGGCCAACCAGCCCCTCGGCATAACCGGCACGAATACCCGCCAGCGTTTTCATACTGCAGGGAATAACAATCATGCCGTCGGTGCGAAATGAACCTGATGAGATGACGGCGGCCTGATCCGCCGGGCTATGGGAGAAATCGGCCAGTGCGGCGACTTCACGGGCGCTGTAAGGCGTTTCCAGCTCAATGGTCGTTTTGGCCCACTTTGACATCACCAGATGCGTTTCCACTTCCGGCATCTCACGCAGCGCTTTAAGCAGCGCAACCCCCAACGGAGCGCCTGTCGCTCCGGTCATCCCAACAATTAGCTTCATCATCGCCTCATATTTTGTTCGTATACGAACGTTTTTATTAAAGCTACTCTTGTAGGGCTATCCATGCAAGTTCGTTCGTATACGGCCGCATTTTTAATCAAAAAAGGAAAAATGCTAAATCCCCGTGCGAACGGCTATCATAGAATCGACGGTTTGATTACGGAGTTGTCATGGAGTTAAGAAACGAGGCGTTCCACCTGTTGCGCCAGCTTTTTCAGCAGCACACCGCTCGCTGGCAGCACGAACTGCCGGACCTGACCAAACCGCAGTATGCGGTAATGCGTTCAATTGCCGAGCATCCCGGCATCGAACAGGTGACGTTAACGGAAGCGGCGGTCAGCACCAAAGCGACGCTGGCGGAAATGCTGAGCCGTATGGAAAGCCGGGGGTTGGTTCGTCGCGAACACGATCCGGCGGACAAACGCCGGCGGTTTGTCTATTTAACCGCCGAAGGCGAAGCGCTTCTGGCAAGCTCTATGCCGCTGGGTAACGCCGTTGATGAAGAGTTTTTAGGCCGTCTCAGTGATGAAGAGCGCCGCCAGTTTTCGCAACTCATCCATAAGCTGATGGCGCAAGAGCAAGAGCGTTAACCCAAACGCTCGCGGAGAAAATCAATAAACGCCCGAACCCTGGCGGGAACATGCTGCGCGTCCGGATAAACCGCATACACTCCCTGAGACGGGAAGCGGAATTCCGGCATAATCCGCACGAGGGCGTTATCCGCCAGCGCAGCGGCCGCCAGCCATTCGGGGAGCAGCGCGACGCCGCTCCCCGCCAGCGCAAAAGCCATCAGCGCGCTGGCGCTATCCGCCGATATCCGTGGTGCCTTTTTAATTTCAAACGGGATACACCGTTCCTGCGGCCCGCTGAGCTGCCAGCGCAGCGGCGTCGTCAAACGTTCATGAATAATCCACGCGGAATGGGCCAGATCCTCTAGCGTCTTCACCGGATGCTGCGCCAGCCACGCCGGAGAGGCGACTGGTACGATAGCAAAGCGCGAGATCAGCGCCGCGCGGTAACGTGAATCCGCCAGCGTCCCGAGACGAATCGCCACATCAACACGATCTGAGATTAAATCCGCGTGGTGAGAAGAAGAAACGTGCCGCACGCGGAGCGCTGGATGCGGCAGGCTGAACGACGCCAGCGCCGGAACAATCACCTGGGCACCATATTCTGCCGTGGTCGCGACCCGCAGTTCGCCGCTCAATCCCACATGGCTGCCCCGGACGTCGTCCTGCAGATTTTCCGCTGCCTTCAGCAGCGCGAGGCCACGCTGATAAAACAGCGACCCGGCTTCAGTCAGCGTAAGCCGTCGGGTCGATCGCAACAGCAGCGTAACGCCCAGCTCGCTCTCCAGCTGCCTGACGTTAAAACTGACCACGGCCTTGGTTTGCCCGAGGGCCGCCGCCGCCGCGGTAAAACTGCCGCTCTCCACCACCGCCACAAACATGGTCATCCGCTGCAGGTTCAACATCATATCGCTCATTGTCAAAAAATTTCAGACAGTATATATCCGAATGTCGCGTTTATTCGCCCTGATGCTGAGGTTTACAGTAGCGGCCTTCATGGGGAGAGTAATCAATGACGTATCGCATCAAGGTCGCAACCCTTTTTCTGCTGGGTTTCTTTCTCGACTTAATCAATATGTTTATCGCCAGCGTCGCTTTTCCGGCGATGAGCCGGACGCTGCACGCGTCGCCAGGCGAACTGGCGTGGGTCAGCAATGGCTATATTGCAGGACTCACCCTGGTGCTGCCGTTTAGCGCCAGGCTCAGCCAGCGGTTTGGCGCCCGACGGGTGTTTCTGCTTTCGCTCAGCCTGTTTAGCATCGGCGCGCTGGCAACAGGGATGGCCGACTCATTGCTAAATCTGGTTCTGTGGCGCGTCCTGCAGGGAATGGGCGGTGGACTGTTGATTCCAATAGGTCAGGCATTAACCTGGCAGCAGTTTAAGACTCACGAGCGGGCAAAGCTCTCTGCCGCGGTGATGCTGGTCGGGCTGCTGGCGCCGGCGTGCTCCCCGGCGCTGGGAGGTCTTCTGGTGCAATCACTTAGCTGGCGCTGGGTCTTCCTTGCCAGCCTGCCGATAGCCCTTCTGACGTTAGCGCTGGCAGCGTTGTGGCTAAAAGAAGAGAGAAGCGTTGTGCGAGCGGGAGGTTTATTACCGCTCGCTTTACTGCGTGACCCGCTGCTGCGTTTTTCTATGCTGGTGTATCTCTGCGTGCCGGGGACGTTTATCGGAATTAACGTCGTCGGGATGTTTTATTTGCAAAGCGTAACGGGGTTGTCACCCTCCGCTATCGGCGCCCTGATGCTGCCCTGGTCACTGGCCTCTTTCGTGGCGATCGTCACGACCGGTCGCTATTTTAATCGTCTCGGCCCCCGCCCTCTGATTGCGGCCGGCTGCCTGCTTCAGGCCGCCGGGATCGTCGCGCTGGCCAGCGTTAATTCACCAACCGCCAGCAGCACGCTGATCGCGGCATTTGTCTTAATGGGCGCAGGCGGCAGTCTGTGCAGCAGTACGGCCCAAAGCAGCGCGTTTCTTAATGTGGCTAACTGCGATATGCCGGACGCCAGCGCGCTGTGGAACCTCAATCGTCAGCTGAGTTTCCTGATTGGCGCTGCGCTGCTGGCGGGGTTATTGAGCGCATTTTTGCTTTACTGGCCAGCACCGCAGGCCTGGCGTGGCGTGTTTATCGCCGCCGCTATTTTTACGCTGCTGCCGCTGCTGCGCTGCCTTAGATTTGATAACCGGGCGATAATCATGCGCCTGCACGGTAAAACGGAGAACAAATGAGTCGCTATATTGAAGAAGTCATTGCCGCCCATGTGGCCATTGAAGCCTGGCTGAATCAGGGAACTGGCAGCATCGAAGGGTTAATGCAGCGCTTCAGCGCGGAATTTACCATGATCCCGATTAACGGGACACGCATGGACCAGCAGGCGGTCAGCGCTTTTTTCAAGGGGCTCGCGCCAGCCGCCCCGGCTTAAAAATCGTCATTGATAGCGCCGCGATGCTTGCCGAATGGCACGATGGGGCCGCGGTGATATATCGGGAAACGCACGTTTTACCCGGCAAAGCGGATACGGCGCGCTGGTCAACGGCGCTTTTCCGCCAGCAGGAGGGGGAGATAAGCTGGCTGCATCTCCACGAAACGGCCCGGATATAGAGAGCAGACGCTGAAAAAGAAAAAGGCCCAATCGAAAAACGATTGAGCCTTTTTAACGAAAGGTGTCTTACTCGCGGAACAGCGCTTCGATGTTCAGCCCCTGGCTTTGCAGAATCTCCCGCAGACGGCGGAGACCTTCAACCTGGATCTGACGCACGCGTTCGCGGGTCAGGCCAATTTCACGGCCAACATCCTCAAGCGTCGCGGCTTCATAGCCCAGCAGGCCAAAGCGACGAGCCAGCACTTCACGCTGCTTGGCGTTCAGTTCGAACAGCCATTTGACGATGCTTTGTTTCATATCATCGTCCTGCGTGGTGTCTTCCGGGCCGTTGTCTTTTTCATCGGCCAGGATGTCCAGCAGCGCTTTTTCCGAGTCGCCACCCAGCGGAGTATCCACTGAGGTAATGCGCTCGTTCAGACGCAGCATGCGGCTTACGTCATCAACTGGCTTATCCAGCTGTTCGGCTATCTCTTCGGCGCTCGGCTCGTGGTCCAGCTTGTGGGACAACTCGCGCGCGGTACGCAGATAGACGTTCAGCTCTTTGACGATGTGGATAGGTAAACGAATGGTACGGGTTTGGTTCATAATTGCCCGTTCAATCGTTTGGCGAATCCACCAGGTCGCGTAAGTTGAAAAACGGAACCCACGTTCCGGGTCAAACTTCTCAACTGCGCGAATCAGCCCCAGGTTACCTTCTTCAATCAGGTCCAGCAGAGCCAGACCACGATTGCCGTAACGGCGGGCAATCTTGACAACCAGACGCAGGTTACTTTCGATCATCCTGCGGCGTGATGCAACGTCACCACGCAGCGCGCGACGGGCAAAATAAACCTCTTCTTCGGCAGTCAGCAGTGGGGAATAACCAATCTCTCCGAGATAAAGCTGCGTCGCATCAAGCACCCGTTGGGTTGCTCCCTGCGAAAGAAGCTCTTCCTCAGCCAGATCGCTATCACTGGGTTCCTCTTCAACTAAGGCTTTCTCGTCAAAAACCTCGACTCCGTTCTCATCAAATTCCGCGTCTTCATTTAAATCATGAACTTTCAGCGTATTCTGACTCATAAAGATGGCTCCTACCCGTGATCCCTGAGCAAAGCACTTTGGCTAAATATCACTCGAAGGACGCCCGGACGATAACCTTTATGCCCCGTTAAAGAAGACATCGTTGCCGCCCTGGCGCCTTTCTTAGCAATACTGAGCTATCCGTACTTTGCCAAATTATCGCTGCGGTAAATACTGCAGCGGGTTGACGGATTTCCCCTTGTAACGAATTTCAAAATGCAATCGTGTCGAACTAGTACCTGTGCTACCCATGGTAGCGATCTTCTGCCCCGCCTTGATATCTTGTTGCTCTTTTACGAGCATCGTATCGTTATGGGCGTAGGCGCTCAGGTAATCATCGTTATGTTTGATGATAATAAGATTACCGTAACCGCGCAGTGCGTTACCGGCATAGACGACGCGCCCATCTGCGGTCGCGACAATAGCCTGTCCTTTACTGCCTGCAATATCAATACCTTTATTGCCACCTTCGGCCCCACTAAAGTTCTCGATAACCTTGCCATCAGTCGGCCAGCGCCATGAAGAGATCGGCGAACTGGTAGACGTACTGCTTGCAGTCGATTGGGTGGTGCTGACAGCTGGAGCCGTAACTGGCGCGACGGTTGTCGTCGTCGCGGGCTTGTTGTTCGGCAACATCTTATTAGCACTCTGTTCACCTGAAGATTCAGAATACGTAATAGTTGGTTGTGACGCAACTACCGCGGTGGATTTTTGTGCAGAATTTGCGCTCAACATTCCACCATTACTGGCCTTCACGCTCGCCTGGGCAACAGGATTATCACCGGTAATCGGCTGGCCGGATGCATTGCCAACCTGTAACGTCTGACCGACGTTCAAAGCGTACGGTGCCGGGATATTATTGCGCTGCGCCAGGTCGCGGAAATCGTTCCCGGTAACCCACGCAATGTAGAATAGCGTGTCGCCGCGTTTAACAGTATAGGTGCTGCCGCCGGTATAGCTACCTTTCGGAATATCCCCATACTTACGGTTGTAGACGATTTTGCCGTTTACCGTTTGCACAGGCTCCTGAGCCATCGGCTGGATCTGCACAGGCTGCGTCTGTACCGGCTGAGTTTGTACCGGACGAGCCTGCGGCGCGGTATTGGTCGGAGGCGTAATCAGCATCCCGGAATTGGTGCCCGAAGACGAAGCCCCGCCAGCCGTGCTGACCGGCGCAGGCGGATTGTTGGAACTGCTGCAGCCTGCCAGCCAGAGTGACACCAGTGACAAAGCCGCAATGCGGCTTAAGGTAAATTTTGGGCTTCCCGCGCTCATTTATCCCCCAGGAATATGTTAACTACCAATATCTTGCTCACCGGACGGTGCCCGGCCAGGACACGAAAAATGCGTCCACCCTATGCCTAAATGCAGGCAAAAAAACCTGGAATAATCCGGTTCAGGCCAGCTCCCCTTTAACGAGGGGAACAAAGCGCACGGCCTCGACGGTGTCAATGACAAACTCATTGCCGCGTCGACGGATGCGCTTTAAAAACTGGTGCTCTTCGCCTACCGGCAGCACCAGCACGCCGCCATCGTCTAATTGCGCCAGCAGTGCGGCCGGGATTTCCGGCGGCGCTGCGGTCACAATAATCGCGTCAAACGGCGCGCGTGCCTGCCAACCCTGCCATCCATCACCGTGACGGGTTGAAACATTATGTAAATCAAGTTGTTTCAGACGACGGCGCGCGTGCCACTGCAGGCTCTTAATACGCTCGACCGAGCAAACGTGGTGCACGAGGTGCGCCAGAATTGCCGTCTGATAACCAGAGCCGGTGCCGATTTCCAGCACCCTTGACTCCGGCGTAAGCGTCAGAAGCTCGGTCATCCTCGCCACCATATAGGGCTGCGAAATAGTTTGCCCCTGGCCAATCGGCAATGCCGTGTTTTCCCACGCCTTATGTTCAAAGGCTTCATCAACAAACTTTTCTCGCGGCACCTGCGCGATAGCGTCCAGCACGCGCTCGTCGACAATGCCCTGAGTGCGAAGCTGATTGAGAAGACTTTCAACACGTTTGCTTACCATTGTGTATCAACCCCAACGCGATCGAGCCAGCCGCTAACCACCTCATGCGCGCTGTGGGCGGTTAAATCGACATGGAGCGGCGTGACCGAGACATAGCCTTCATCCACCGCGGCAAAGTCGGTATCCGGACCGGCGTCGTACTTTTCCCCCGGAGGACCGATCCAGTACAGCGTATTGCCGCGCGGATCTTTCTGCGGAATGACCTGATCGGAAGGATGGCGGCTGCCGCAGCGGGTAACGCGAATACCTTTTATCTGATCAAGCGGAAGATCCGGCACGTTGATATTGAGAATGCGCCCGGTACGCAGCGGTTCGCGGCTTAATGCCCGGAGAATCGAGCTGGTGACCGCAGCGGCGGTCTCATAGTGTTGGTAGCCGTTTAGCGAAACGGCCAGCGCCGGAAAGCCCAGATGACGGCCTTCCATGGCGGCGGCAACGGTGCCGGAATAGATGACGTCGTCGCCAAGGTTGGGCCCGGCGTTAATGCCGGAGACCACAATATCCGGACGCGGCCGCATCAGGGCGTTGACGCCGAGGTAGACACAGTCCGTCGGCGTGCCCATTTGCACGGCGATATCGCCGTTGTCGAAAGTGAAAGTGCGTAGCGAAGACTCCAGCGTCAGGGAATTCGACGCCCCGCTGCGGTTACGATCGGGTGCAACTATCTGAACCTCAGCGAATTCCCGTAAGGCCTTCGCCAGGGTCTGAATGCCCGGCGCGTGGATCCCGTCATCGTTACTCAGCAATATTCGCATAGTCACCCGTTGTATTGATAAGCTCCCTTACTACGCTGGTGGCGAAGCTGCCTGCGGGCAGCCAGAAACGCAGTTCAACGGTAACGTCATCCCACCAGTTCCAGCTCATCTGCTGGGGATAAAGCAGCATCGCCCGGCGTGCGGCCTCTACTTTTTCACGCACCAGCAGCGTCTGTAGCTGCGTCTCTTCAACGACGGCCGCCTGTTCGGCGGCCAGCGCGTCCCGCTGGCTGCCCCAGTCGCCGCTACCTACAAGCGCAGCGGTAATCATCAGTTCGCGATTATTTACCCGCGCCTGGAGCTCCGTCAGTTCTTCAGAGGTCGCAACGAACCAGCTTCCGCGCCCCGCTAATTGTAGCGCATCGCCATCAACAACCTGATTAAATTCCGGTTTTTTTAATCTAATACCAACCTGTTGATTAAACAATGCGCTGCGGGCCGCCGACAAACAAAAACTGCGTTTATTGCGATCGCGCACCGGCGCGCCGCTCTCGGCCCAGCGCAGCGCCCCCAGCAGGTTACTGCCGCCGATACCGAAGCGCTGGGCGCCAAAATAGTTGGGTACGCCATGCTCAGCAATCGCCTGTAAACGCGTTTCGACATCGTCGCGATCGCTGATTTCGCGCAGCACCAGCGTAAACTGGTTCCCCTTCAGCGCCCCGAGGCGCAGCTTGCGCTTATGGCGCGCGTACTCCAGTACCTGACAGCCTTCAAGCTGGAATTTGCTCAGGTCGGGCATCTCTTTGCCCGGCACTCGGGCGCACAGCCACTGTTCAGTCACCGCATGTTTGTCTTTCTGCCCGGCAAAGCTCACTTCGCGCGCATGAATTTTAAGGAATTTGGCCAACGCGTCAGCGACAAAACGGGTATTGCAGCCGTTTTTCAGAATACGCACCAGCACATGTTCGCCTTCGCCATCGGGCGCAAAGCCGAGATCCTCAACCACCACAAAGTCTTCCGGATTGGCTTTTAGCAGCCCCTGGCTCAGCGGTTTTCCATGCAGATAAGTGAGTTCGTCAAAAGCGATCATTTCTCAGCCTTACGCAGCAGCGCCACCGCTTCACAGGCGATGCCTTCGCCACGGCCGGTAAAGCCCAGCTTTTCAGTGGTGGTGGCTTTGACGTTAACATCGTCCATATGGCAGCCGAGGTCTTCAGCAATAAAGATGCGCATCTGGGGAATATGCGGCAGCATTTTCGGCGCCTGGGCGATGATGGTGACGTCAACGTTGCCAAGGGTAAAGCCTTTTGCCTGGATGCGCCGCCACGCTTCGCGCAGCAGTTCGCGGCTATCGGCCCCCTTAAAGGCCGGGTCGGTATCCGGGAACAGCTTGCCGATGTCGCCCAGCGCCGCCGCGCCCAACAGCGCATCGGTCAGCGCGTGCAGCGCGACGTCGCCGTCGGAATGCGCCAGCAGCCCTTTTTCATAAGGTACGCGCACGCCGCCGATGATGATGGGGCCTTCACCGCCAAAAGCGTGTACGTCAAAACCGTGTCCAATTCGCATTAAGCCTTCTCCTGGTGTCGGGAACGGGTAAGGTAAAATTCGGCCAGCGCCAGGTCTTCCGGGCGCGTCACTTTAATATTATCAGCTCGTCCGGCGACCAGCTCAGGATGAAAGCCGCAGTACTCCAGCGCCGAGGCTTCATCGGTGATGGTCGCCCCTTCATTAAGCGCCCGCGTCAGGCAATCAACAAGCAGTTCGCGAGGGAAAAATTGTGGCGTCAGCGCATGCCATAAATCGTTGCGTTCGACGGTATGGGCAATAGCCGCCCTGCCCGGCTCCGCGCGTTTCATGGTATCGCGAACCGGGGCGGCCAGAATGCCGCCCGTTCGGCTGGTCTCACAGAGTTGAAGCAGGCGGCTGAGATCGTCCTGGTGCAGGCAGGGGCGCGCAGCATCGTGTACCAGCACCCAATCGGCCTCGCTAAGAGCCTTCAGGCCCGCAAGGACGGAGTCCGCACGTTCTGTACCGCCATCAACAACGGTGATCTGAGGATGATTCGCCAACGGCAGCTGGCTAAAGCGCTCGTCTCCCGGGCTGACGGCAATCACCACCCGCTGTATACGCGCGTTTGCCAACAGCGCGGCGACCGCGTGTTCGAGAATCGTTTTGTTACCGATAGAGAGATATTGTTTCGGGCATTCCGTTTGCATGCGGCGGCCAAAACCGGCTGCCGGCACCACGGCGCAAACGCCCGGAAAAGTGGCTGCCATGTTGTAATCCTGGGCCTGTTTATCGATTATTCTGCTGTTGCCCCGCGGCCTGGTTGCGTTTCGACGCATCCGGCACCAGACGATAAAACGTTTCGCCCGGGCGGGTCATACTGAGTTCATTGCGCGCGCGCTCTTCGATAGCTTCCTGGCCGCCGTTGAGATCGTCAATTTCGGCGAACAGCTGATCGTTGCGTGCTTTTAATTTAGCGTTAGTTGCCTGCTGCGCGGAGACATCGTCATTAACCCGGCTATAGTCATGCAGACCATTTTTGCCGAACCACAGCGAGTACTGTAGCCAGACCAGCAAAGCCAATAACAGCAGCGTTAGTTTACCCATCCTGCCCCCTGAAAAACGGCATCATCATCCCATAACTCGCCCGAGTTCTCTACTCTGGCGCGCGGACGACGCCGCGTAACGCGGGGACTGTACCACATTTTTACCGTTGATACCCAGGCCAGATTCATTCGTGAAAAGACTACCCCAGTAGCCAGAGGAACAGCAGACCGAACATCAGCCCGACGGTCAGAATCGTCGCGCAGACGCTGTACTGAAGTTTGCCGTCCAGCAGCGAATGCAGCGCAATGCCAACCACAACGGCAACCGGCATCAGCGCCAGGAAGAACGGCCAGGTGTAGAGGAGAAAAAATAGCGTGTTACTGCCATAGATCAGGAAGGGAATACCCAGCGCCAGCAGCCATGAAATAAAGCCCACGGCCGCCCCCGACAGAGACCACGTGGTCTCGTCGCTGGCGGCCGGCGGCGGTTCTGAACGAATAATACTGAGGTTCTGGGTATTGCGCATATCGAATCCTGTTGACCTGGCGACCGGCATCATTCGCTGATACCGCCGCCGTTTCAGGATCTGATAATATCGCTCTGTCGTAGCAGGTCTAATAGTTGGTGCACCAAATTTGTTACCAATTGTTCACCGTCGAGGTGAATTTCTGCCCTCTCCGGGGATTCATACACTGAATCGATCCCGGTAAAGTTGCGCAATTCCCCGGCCCGCGCCTTCTTGTACAGGCCCTTCGGATCCCGCGCTTCGCAGATCGCTAACGGCGTATCGACAAATACTTCGATAAAGCGCCCTTCCCCTATACGTTCGCGCACCATTTGTCGCTCTGCGCGATGCGGAGATATAAACGCCGTCAATACAACCAGCCCGGCATCGACCATCAGCTTCGCCACTTCCCCCACGCGGCGAATGTTTTCTTTGCGGTCGTCGTCGCTGAAGCCAAGATCGCTGCACAGGCCGTGACGCACATTATCGCCATCCAGTAACCAGGTGCTCACGCCGAGCCGATGCAGCTCCTCTTCCAGCGCGCCGGCAATGGTTGATTTTCCCGAACCGGAAAGTCCCGTAAACCAGACCACTGCGCCTTTATGCCCATGCAGCGCTTCTCGATCTTTACGTGTTACCTTATGGTCATGCCAGACGACGTTTTCGTCATGTCGGGCCATTACTTGCCTCCCAGCAGGTCGCGAGCGTCCCAGTGCGGGAAGTGCTTGCGAATAAGCTGGTTCAGCTCAAGCTCAAACGCGCTGCACTGTGAAGCGCTCGCCTGAACCCGTTCATGGGGTTCATGAACCATACCTGCGCCAACGGTGACGTTGGTCAAACGGTCGATAAAGATCAGGCCCCCGGTAACCGGGTTATCCTGGTATTTATCCAGCACCAGCGGCTCGTCAAAAGTGAGATCGATCAGCCCGATGCCGTTCAGGGGCAGCGTTTCCACTTCGCGCTGGGTCAGGTTGTTGATATCCACCTGGTAGCGAACGCTATCAACGCGGGCGCGAGTTTTCTTACCGGCGATTTTAATGTCGTAGCTTTGGCCCGGGGTCAGCGCCTGCTCCGCCATCCATACAACATCAATGCTGGCGCTTTGTACTGCGGGCAGAGAAACTGCCGCATCGACCAGCAGATCGCCACGGCTGATATCAATTTCATCCTTCAGCACGAGGGTGATCGCTTCCCCGGCCGCCGCTTCTGGCAGATCGCCGTCGAAGGTGACGATGCGCGCAACGGTGGATTCCACTCCGGACGGGAGCACCTTAAGACGCTGCCCTACCCTCACGCTACCGGAGGCCACCGTCCCGGAAAATCCGCGGAAGTCGAGGTTCGGGCGGTTAACGTACTGTACCGGGAAGCGCAGCGGCTGGCTTTCCACCACGCGCTGAATCTCAACGGTTTCCAGCACTTCCAGCAGCGTCGGACCGCTGTACCACGGCATTTTCTCACTCTGGCTGGCGACGTTGTCCCCTTCCAGGGCAGAAAGCGGAACAAAGCGAATGTCGAGATCGCCAGGCAGCTGCTCCGCAAAGGTCAGATACGCTTCGCGGATGGTGTTGAAAGTCTCTTCGCTAAACTCGACGAGATCCATTTTGTTCACCGCCACCACCAGGTGTTTGATCCCCAGCAGTGTCGAAATAAAGCTGTGACGACGGGTTTGATCGAGCACGCCTTTGCGGGCGTCGATCAGCAGGATCGCCAGTTCGCAGGTTGATGCACCGGTCGCCATATTACGGGTGTACTGCTCGTGCCCCGGCGTATCGGCGATAATAAACTTGCGCTTCTCGGTAGAGAAATAGCGATAGGCGACGTCGATGGTGATGCCCTGCTCGCGCTCGGCCTGCAGGCCATCCACCAGCAGCGCCAGATCCAATTTTTCGCCCTGCGTACCGTGACGTTTGCTGTCATTATGCAGAGATGAGAGCTGATCTTCGTAAATCTGTCGGGTATCGTGCAGCAATCGACCAATCAGCGTGCTTTTACCGTCATCAACGCTGCCGCAGGTCAGAAAGCGCAGCAGGCTTTTGTGCTGCTGGGCGTGCAGATAGGCTTCTACGCCGCCTTCATCAGCAATTTGTTGTGCAATCGTAGTGTTCATGGCGGCTCCTTAGAAATAACCCTGACGTTTCTTCAGCTCCATGGAGCCTGCCTGGTCGCGGTCAATCACGCGCCCCTGTCGTTCGCTGGTGGTCGACACCAGCATCTCTTCGATGATCTCCGGCAGCGTTTGCGCATTGGACTCCACCGCGCCGGTCAGCGGCCAGCAGCCAAGGGTACGGAAGCGCACCATCTGTTTTTTGATCATCTCGCCGGGCTGCAGATTAATGCGATCGTCATCGATCATCATCAGCATCCCGTCGCGCTCCAGCACCGGACGCTCTGCCGCCAGGTACAGCGGAACAATTTCAATATTTTCCAGATAGATGTACTGCCAGATATCCAGCTCGGTCCAGTTGGAGAGCGGGAACACGCGGATGCTTTCACCTTTGTTAATCTGGCCGTTATAGTTGTGCCACAGTTCCGGGCGCTGGTTTTTTGGGTCCCAGCGATGGAAGCGGTCGCGGAAGGAGTAAATACGCTCCTTGGCGCGAGATTTCTCTTCATCGCGACGCGCGCCGCCGAACGCGGCATCGAAGCCGTATTTGTTCAGCGCCTGCTTAAGGCCTTCGGTTTTCATGATATCGGTATGTTTGGCGCTGCCGTGAACGAACGGGTTAATCCCCATCGCCACCCCTTCCGGATTTTTATGCACCAGCAGTTCGCAGCCGTAGGCTTTAGCGGTACGGTCGCGGAACTCATACATTTCGCGGAATTTCCAGCCGGTATCAACGTGCAGCAGCGGGAACGGCAGAGTTCCTGGATAAAACGCTTTACGCGCCAGATGCAGCATTACGCTGGAGTCTTTACCGATGGAGTACATCATCACCGGGTTAGAGAATTCGGCGGCCACCTCACGAATAATATGGATGCTTTCCGCCTCCAGTTGCCGCAGGTGAGTAAGTCGTTTTTGGTCCATAACCGTTCCTTAAGCCAGATTTACTACAGAAGCCTTAAAGGCGTCTGAGGATGAGGTGTGTTGAAACCAGGCAAGCTGATGATGTAATCGCACCACTTCGCCCACTACCAGCAGCGCGGGCATCGGGGCATCTTTCGCCAGGTTTTCGAGTTGTTGTAATGTGCCGGTCCGGGTTTGCTGATCAGCGCGAGTACCCCGCGAGATCACCGCCACCGGGGTGTCGCCCGCGCGACCGTTAGCGATCAGCTGAGCGCTGATTTCCGCCGCTTTCAGGCTGCCCATATAAATCGCCAGGGTCTGGCCGCTTTGCGCCAGCCGAGTCCAGTTGAGCGGGGAGTTTTCCGCACCGAAGTGCCCGGTAATAAAAGTTGCGCTTTGCGCGTAATCGCGGTGGGTCAGCGGGATCCCGGCATAAGCCGTGGCGCCAGCCGCTGCCGTCACGCCCGGGACAACCTGAAACGGAATACCGGCTTCAGCCGCAGCCTGCAGCTCTTCGCCGCCGCGCCCGAAAATAAACGGGTCGCCGCCTTTCAGGCGAATCACCGTATTGCCCGCTTTCGCCGCCTCTACCAGCATGCGGTTAATGTCCTGCTGCGGTACGGAGACGCCGACGGCGCTTTTGCCCACGCAGATTGTCTCCGCGTCGCGACGCACCAGCTCGCGGACTTCCGGCGTGACCAGATTGTCGTAAAACACCACATCCGCCTGCTGGATAGCCTGCAGGCCGCGCAGGGTCAGCAGTCCGGCATCGCCAGGCCCCGCGCCGACGAGGATAATTTCACCGAGCCGCTTTTCCGGCTGTCGGAGCTCATCTTCCAGCGCCTTTTCCGCTTCGGCTTTATTGCCCGCCAGCATCAGGCTGGCAAAGCGGCCGGTAAACACGCGTTCCCAAAAACGACGGCGTTCGGCAGTGGTTTTCAGATGGGTTTTAATATGATGACGCCAGTAGCTCGCCGTTTCGGCCAGCCGCCCCAGGTTGGTGGGCAGCAGCGCTTCGATTTTTTCGCGCAAAATTCGCGACAGCACCGGCGCTTTGCCGCTGGAAGAGATAGCCACCAGCAGCGGAGAACGATCGACGATTGACGGGAAAACAAACGAGCACAGCGCCTGATTATCAACCACGTTGACCAGCCGGTAGCGCGCGTTGGCCGCGGCATAAACGCGCAGGTTCAGCGCGTCATCTTCGGTAGCGGCAATCACCAGGAATACGTTATCAAGCTGCTGCTCTTCAAATTCGGTGGCCCGCCACTGAATTTCCTGACGCTCAACCTTGCCGGCAAGTTCCGGAATTAGCGCGTCGGCGACAATCTGTACCTTCGCTTCAGCACGCAGCAGAAAGGTGATCTTGCGCGCGGCAATCTCGCCGCCGCCGATCACCAGTACGGGTCTCTCTTTCACTTCGGCAAATATCGGCAAGTATTCCACTGCGCAACAACTCTCTTACAATCAGCAATAGAGCGACTATAGGGTGCGGTTTAGAGCAAATGAAATTACGAAATGGAATGAGTTGTGACTCAAAAGAATAACGGCCTGGAAAAGCTAATATCAAAAAGTGCTTAACACGCGGTTTTTCCACCATTTAAGAGCGATTGAAATTGTTTAACCCCGATCACAGTTTCATACTACGCGGGTGAAATTGTTTTAAGTGCTAAAGGACCCCCCTATGTTTTCCGCATTGTGCCGTCGCCTGCTTCCCCTGGCGTTGAGCGCAGGTTTTGTCTTCACCGCCGCCCCGGCAATAAGCGCTCTGGGCGACACCACCAATGCTCAGGCTCGTCACATCGCTACCTTTTTTCCCGGAAGAATGACCGGTTCGCCCGCCGAGATGCTGTCGGCTGATTATTTGCGTCAGCAGTTCACGCAAATGGGCTACGAGAGCGATATTCGCAGTTTTAATACCCGATACATTTACACCAACAACGATAATCGCAAAAACTGGCAAAACGTCACCGGCAGCACGGTTATCGCCGCGCATGAGGGGAAAGATCGCCAGCAAATCATCATCATGGCCCATCTAGATACCTACGCGCCGCAGACCGATGCCGACATAGAAAATAACCTCGGCGGCCTGACGCTGCAGGGCATCGATGATAACGCCCTCGGTCTGGGGGTCATGCTGGAACTTGCTGAGCAGTTAAAGAATATCCCTACGCGTTATGGTATTCGCTTCGTCGCCACCAGCGGTGAAGAAGAGGGTCGTCTGGGTGCGCAGAATATGCTTAAGCGTATGAGCGACGCGGAGAAGAAAAATACCCTATTGGTCATTAACCTCGATAATCTGGTGGTGGGCGATAAGCTCTATTTTAATAGCGGCCGCAGCACGCCATCCTCGGTGCGCAAGCTCACCCGCGACCGGGCGCTGGCTATCGCTCGTAGTAAAGGTATTAGCGCCGCCAGCAATCCTGGCCTGAATCCTGACTATCCAAAAGGGACCGGCTGCTGTAATGATGCCAGCGTATTTGACGAAGCCGGGATCCCGGTATTAACCGTCGAAGCCACCAACTGGTCTCTGGGACGCAAAGATGGCTACCAGCAGCGCGCCAAATCTCGTTCGTTCCCGGACGGTACCAGCTGGCACAACGTTCAGCTGGATAACCAGCAGTATATTGATAAAGCCCTGCCGGGCCGTATTGCTCAGCGCAGCCGCGATGTGATGAGGGTTATGCTGCCGCTGGTGAAAGAGCTGGCGAAGGCGGAGAAGAGACCCGCCTCAAAATAGACTAACGATAAAATGCGGCAACAAGGACTGTCGCCATGATGCTTTAATACCGTTGTTCCTGCTACTGGCTGTCAGCATGCGCTCCATCGCCGACAGCCAGGTCTATATCTGGGGAGCTGAAAAAACGCTGCCCCGAACCTGTTCAGATAACAAATACGCCACCACTGACCTCTCACCTCTGTCAAATTACACCTGAGGTGAATGGAGTATTTCGGAGTCCCATAAGGCGTTGAGCGCATTTGCGATGCGCTCGCGCCTGGCCGTTTCCGTTGCCTGCTGGCGCTGTTTAACCAGGGGTTTAAGCTGCGCGATAAACTCATGCGTGGGCGCTGGCAGACTGCTTTCGTCAACGGGAATTTCTTGCCCGGTATCACGGTTAAAGACCTTTACACCGTAGGTTGGCACATGAGCAAAAATGGCCTTATCCTGCAGCGCCTCGCTAATACCTGACATCGTTTGCCCATCAAAGCGCAGCTGGACGGCCTTGCTCCACTTATCGCCAAAATAGATCATTCTGGATAAAAAGTAGCTGCCAAAAGGCTCTCTGACGCCGCTTTCCGAGTGCATAAACCAGGCCCGGGAATCATGGATATAGTTATCATACAGAGTGATCAGCCCGCTGATTTTATCGTTCTGCTCTCGTTTCAACAGGCACGGCTCAATATGCTGACGGAATCTGTACTCGCCCGCCTGCTTAAATCGCAGATATTCATAGGCTTCATTCTGATGGGTATAAAAGTAGGCCGCCTGGGCGAGCAGTGGATCCAGTATCTGTAGATTTGCCGCCGTCGTGCTTATCTCCCATGAAAAGCCGGTTTCGGCACTTGCGGCAATAGTGCAGGTGGCCGAATCGATCGCCCCCTGCGCTTTCTGCTTCATCGCCGGTTTAAACAGCGCCTGGGGGCGAGCTTTACGCATGTAGTCCGCCGCAAACTCGGTGGCGGCTTCCCAAAGCTGACCGCGGGCGTTGTTGGCATCGAACAACGGTTGCCCAACAAGCTCCGGGCCAGGGAACCAATTTTCATCGCCCCTGTGTCTGGACGCCTCTTTATTACGCGCCTGCGCTATCGCCTCAGCTTTGCATTGCAAAAGCGACCACTCACGGGCAAGGGCGCGCTGCGCCTGTTGGCTGAACCCTGCCGCATACGGCTGGGCGGTAATCTCCGGGTGCTGGGCCGCATGCTGGAAGAAGGGCTGCGACGTGAGATTTATTGGCGATGTCCTGGGTGAAGCAAAACGTGCGATACGCCAGCCGGTCATCCAGATCATTTCCGCTTCCAGCATCTCTTCCAGACAGACTGACTCAAAACGAAACGGCGCGTAGATAGCATCGTCAGACAGCGGATCCTCCTGCTGATTGTCAAGGGAGAGGGTCGATCGCCAGTTGTTAAAGGTGTCTACCAGTCCGGGATAAAAATCAAATTCCCCAACTGAAGCAAAACTCATTTCCCGAAAGATATACATTTGCCTGAAATCCGGGTGCAACAGGGCAAAAACATCAGGATGAAACGACAGCGGCGCCCCGGCATCCATCGCGGCAGCATACATATCATGCAGAGTAATTTGCGATAACAGATCGCCCGCACCGCCCCGGCCCTTGCCCTGATCCCCACAGGGGTATCCCCCGCCAACGTCGGAGTGCATACCGGGGTAGACCACTTCCTGAGTCTGGGATAAATAGCTGCCAGCGGCGGTACGGATGGAGTCCAGCGAAAATGCCTGACGCTGCTCGTGAGCAGCCACCAGATGATAGCAGCGCTTGATTAACCCTGACTGCGTCAGCGGCTGCGTCTGCTCCGCCCAGCCGTTGTGACCGGTAAAGCCCGGAACCACATTGGCAATTCCCACTGCCGGCACGGTATCAAAGAGGCCTAAAAATTCCACCGAAACCTTCACGCCGAGCAGCGTTCCTGCCGGGAAACCGAGTAGTCCTTCGGCCAGCGCTTCATCCAGCCAGCTGACAAAAGCGCGGGCTTCTGCCGCGCCGCGGGAAAAACCGTACACAAACAGCTTTATCGCTGCCGTCTTGCACTGCGCGCGCACGAATTTTTCCTGCACCAGCCTTAAGAGTTGTTCAAACATACGCAGCCGCATCCGCATCTGACCAGGCATTGTCTTCCGCGAGTCCAGATAGGCCTGGTTTACTTTTTCACGGTTGTAAGACATCGCCGCGCTGCCAGCGAATAACCCCAGTTCCACAGCCGCCGAAGTGCTGGAGCTGTTCATCGCCTGAACCGCCCTTTTCATTATGCCGTTGCCGAGGAAATTTTTTGTCACGGTATGGTTCAGGGCATTACAAAGCTGCACCATCCCCCAGTTGATACGGTCCTCGCCGCCGACAGCAAACTGCAGTCCCGACGAATAATAGTCATAGGTACCAATCTGCGGAAAAGGCGTACCAACGCCGGGAATATAGAAGGCGTAAAATCCACGCTCATTTGCCATGAGATCATCAGGCGCGCAGGCACGGTATAGTTTTGCCACGTTCGACGGGTGCGGCGGCATGCAGGCGGTATCTTTTAGCGCATTATTATTGGTACCGTCAAAAAACAGGCTGATATGCAGGCTCTTACAGCAGGGGCTGCTTTTTTGCCGGCGGGACTCCTGGCGAAATAATGCCTCCTCCCTGTCGATTTTGATTATATTGGCGTTGACCTGCCGCTGGCTTAAAAGCAACCGGCCCTCTTTCGGAAAAGCGGGAGGAACCCAGCACGGATCGCCCGTAGTGGTAAGCTGATGATTGCCAAAATGTTTCTTAAAAGATTCGGTTATTGGGGACATTGGGCAGGCTCCGACTGACGGTAGGGATCTTTTATCGGGTGATCAGGATGGGTCGGCCCGTGGCAGGTGGCCGTTACTTTAATCTGCTGACAGGGCAAGAAATGCACCTGCAGGCCGCAGGAATCTTCATATTCGGGAATAGTGGCCACCGCTTTATAGTGGCGATAATTTGCTTCATGATCTTTCGCATAATCACGAAATTCTTTTGTTCCCATTGGGGGCATATTTTTGGGAAACGGGACAGGATCCACCTCCCACTCCACTACCACCTGCATATTGGGCCGCCATTTTTCCGGCAGCGATATACAGCAGGTAAACCCCCCGGCGTGTCCCCGGTAGCCGTTGACGGAGAACCAGTTGATATTCGTGCCTGCCATATGGTTATAGCCCAGCAGATTAGCCGCTACGTAGCTGCTCTTCCCGCTGCCGCGCGGTGCTTCTTTTTCTGCCGGATCACAGCCCAGCAGTAAAAAACATAACAGCGGCACTGCTTTAACTATTCCCTGCATAGTATGAACTCCGTTTCATGTCACACTGAAGGCGCAGCCTCTGCTGCGGTTGATAACGCCCAGCTCACAACAATAAAATCATGGCGTTTCTGGCGGGCACTGGCCAGGCTCCGGCAGATCGAAAGGTTCTTTAATCGGGTGGTCAGGATGAGTCGGCCCGTGGCAGGTGGCCGTTACTTTAATCTGCTGACAGGGCAAGAAATGCACCTGCAGGCCGCAGGAATCTTCATATTCGGGAATAGTGGCCACCGCTTTATAATGGCGATAGTTAGCCCTGTGTTTTTCTATATATTCATCATACTTAGGGTCGCTGAATCTGGGGATATCCTTCGGAAACGGGTCAGGATCCACCTCCCACTCCACTGCCACCTGCATATTGGGCCGCCATTTTTCCGGCAGCGATATGCAGCAGGTAACCCCCCCGGCGTGTCCCCGGTAGCCGTTGACGGAGAACCAGTTGATATTCGTGCCTGCCATATGGTTATAGCCCAGCAGATTAGCCGCCACGTAGCTGGTCTTCCCGCTGCCGCGCGGTGCTTCTTTTTCTGCCGGATCACAGCCCAGCAGTAAAAAACATAACAGCGGCACTGCTTTAACTATTCCCTGCATAGTATGAACTCCGTTTCATGTCACACTGAAGGCGCAGCCTCTGCTGCGGTTGATAACGCCCAGCTCACAACAATAAAATCATGGCGTTTCTGGCGGGCACTGGCCAGGCTCCGGCAGATCGAAAGGTTCTTTAATCGGGTGGTCAGGATGAGTCGGCCCGTGGCAGGTGGCCGTTACTTTAATCTGCTGACAGGGCAAGAAATGCACCTGCAGGCCGCAGGAATCTTCATATTCGGGAATAGTGGCCACCGCTTTATACTGACGAAAGGTAGCCTTATATTTTTCCATATAATGTTTATAGTTTGGATCATCGAAGTGGGGGAGATCCTTCGGAAACGGGTTAGGGTTAACCTCCCACTCCACTGCCACCTGCATATTGGGCCGCCATTTTTCCGGCAGCGATATGCAGCAGGTAAACCCCCCGGCGTGCCCCCGATAGCCGTTGACGGAGAACCAGTTGATATTCGTGCCTGCCATATGGTTATAGCCCAACAGATTAGCCGCCACGTAGCTGCTCTTCCCGCTGCCGCGCGGTGCTTCTTTTTCTGCCGGATCACAGCCCAGCAGTAAAAAACATAACAGCGGCACTGCTTTAACTATTTCCTGCATAGTACGAACTCCGTTTCATGTCATACCTATCCCGTGTGTATCCTTTACCGTCTCCACGGCTTACATCCGCCAGAAAAGATCCTTCTGCCATTGCAGAAGCGCCAGTCATAATTGCGCTTGCTGGCCAACCTGCAGGTGAGAAAGGGCATTTACTGTCCCTCTGGCAGGGCTGCGTACCCTTCTCTGGCCAATGAAAGCACGCCACGACAATCCACGTAACCGATCCGGTGGGTTTTGTTAGTACGATTCGAAAAAATCTTTAGATATGCCCGGAAAGCTCATCCCTGACAGTATCCACCCCGCCGCCGAAAATAACATGCGCAGCAAACGTTTTACGCAATAACCAGAGAGCAAATAGCTCGGAAAAACCGGATGCAGATGGTAAATCAATAAAACGCGCGCAGGCATTGTATGCCGCTGGAAATGCGTCTGGAACCAAAACGCAGTGACGGTAGAGCGAACTGCAGAAGCGGTGATAGTTGTAGCGTGATGGTTCAGGTAAATCATATTTATATCCATTTCCTGTGAGGCAGCCATACGATCTGCCTGGGTAGTCGATATCGCACTGCGTTCCATTTTTAATAATCAGTAACCTTTCCGCGCTATTCTTAAGTTTCTCGTTTATGTTTTCGACGGCCCAATTTTTCCTGGTTCACTCGTAAATAATCATTAATTTATCGCGTATGATGAGAGAACATTCCTTCTTAATCCCTTCAATTTACGCAGAAAATTGTTCTGTCGTTTGCTTTTCTGATGTCTTCTCGGTTGAGGGAAAGTGCTGCTTTCTTGAGAACAGGCAGTTCCCGGTTCATCTACCAGAATGCCGCAAAAAAGTTTGAAAATTCTTTGATATTTACTGATAAGGTTTGTTCTGAAAGAAACTGCATCAGATAGTGTGTCGAATGCAAACTCGTCCGTACCAGATTGCTGAATGAAATGTTCATCTTCGAGATATATACATCGTTTACCGGCACTTTTGGCGTAACAGCGTTCAATTAACCCTTCAAGGGAGATATAATAATTGTCTTTTGTAACTATTTCCTTTTCAAAGAACATGACGCTACCTTGCGCTTTATTTAAGATAAATATCCCCAGCAGACATAAATACAGAGAGGCATAAGCAAGGCGTTCAGAAAAACATTACGGTATTCATATGGTGCAAGAAAATGTGAAATTTATTCGTTCTGTATTCGCCCTGAAGGAAAAAATATAAATATAATTCGTAGTCTGTGTCAAGCCGGGAAGAAACAAGAAATTAGCGCGTAGCGGATAATTATTAGATAAGCTCGTAATAAAACATGAATCACTTACGTTGTTCATCCATGCCGGCTACACAACTAACAATAAGAATATATGAATCAATAATGAATTCATAAAATGAGATTCTTAGTTGCAGCAAAACCCAGGAAAGCCCAGGCTTGTGTTGAACACGGGCCGCAGAAAATTGAGTCGAATCCCGGCAGCTTATCTTTCGGCCTTCCCATGCCAGTTTCAGCACCCGGTTGTGTTGAAGGAGCTACGGTTATGCCTAAAATACGGTGCTGCTCAGCCGATTAAGCGATCGCAGCACCATCTTACTGTTGATTTTTCGGGATGGCAGAAGCCAGGAGCGTGATGGCCATCATGCCCTGGCCACCGCTAAACAGAGCTCTGCTATTTTACCCCGCTTTTATGGGAATACGCAGGGCAGCGCCGGGACTCATATTAACCTTCGTGCAACCCGCACTCTCTTTTCAGGCCAAAGAAGCGCGTTTCTTCCTCCGCCATCCCCGGCTCCCATTTGCGCGTGGTGTGGGTATCTCCTACCGACAAATAGCCCTGATCCCAAAGCGGATGATATTTCAGGCCGTGCTTTTGCAGATACTGGTAAACCGTGCGGTTATCCCAGTCGATGATCGGCAGCACCTTAAACACGCCACGCTGGATCGCCAGCACCGGTAAGTGGGCGCGACTGCCGGATTGCTCGCGGCGCAGGCCCGCAAACCAGGTTTGCGCGTTCAGCTCTTGCAGTGCCCGGTTCATCGGCTCAACCTTGTTGATGTCATTATATTTTTCAATGCCCTCAACGCCCTGCTCCCACAGTTTACCGTAGCGCGCTTCCTGCCAGGCGGAGCTCTCCTTCGCCCGATAGACCTTCAGGTTCAGGTTGAGTTTGTCCGTTAACTCATCGATAAACTGGTAGGTTTCGGGGAACAGATAGCCGGTATCGGTCAGAATAACCGGGATATCCGGGCGCACCTGATTGACCAGATGCAGGCTCACCGCCGCCTGAATACCAAAGCTCGAAGAGAGCACGTATTCCCCCGGCAGGTTTTCCAGCGCCCACGCAACGCGCGCTTCCGCGCTCAGCTTTTCCAGCTGACTATTGGTTTCCGCTAGCTGTAAAACGCGATCGACCTTCGGTAATGCGTTCAGCGCGTTTAAATCGAGTACGGACATAAGAACCTCATTTGCCTGTTTTTACCGGGGGCCCTGCGTTTACCCGGTCGACAAGACCCGCAGGCCCGGTAAGCGAAACGCCACCGGGCAGCGGGATGTTATTCCCAGAAATCCCGGGCTGGATCGAGCACCGGACGAATAATGCCCGCACGCACCGTAAAGTCGCCGAAGCCTTCACCCGCTTCTCGCTCTTTCGCCCAGCGCCCTACCAGTTCGTCGATTGAGTCGAGAATTTCCGACTCGGTAATGTTTTCCCGGTACATGCGCGGAATCCGCGTCCCGCTACGGTTGCCGCCAAGGTGCAGGTTGTAGCGGCCCGGCGCTTTACCCACCAGGCCCACTTCCGCCAGCATCGCGCGACCGCAGCCGTTCGGGCAACCGGTGACGCGGGTAACGATATGCTCGTCGCCAACGCCATGTTTGCTCATCACCGCCTCGACTTTATCGATGAATGACGGGAGGAAGCGCTCGGCTTCCGCCATCGCCAGCGGGCAGGTCGGGAATGAGACGCAAGCCATCGAATTTTCGCGCTGCGGCGTAACGGCGTTCATCAGGCCGTGCTCGCGGGCCAGCTTCTCGATCTTCGCCTTCTGATCTTCCGGTACGCTGGCAATAATCAGATTCTGATTTGCCGTAATACGGAATTCGCCCTTATGGATCTTCGCGATCTTCAGCAGACCCGTTTTCAGCGGGCGGCCCGGATAATCAAGGATACGTCCGTTTTCAATAAACAGCGTCAGATGCCAGTTATTGTCGATACCTTTCACCCAGCCGATACGATCGCCGCGGCCGGTGAACTCGTATGGACGAATCGGTTCAAACTTGATGCCCGCCCGACGCTCCACTTCTGCTTTAAAGGTCTCAACGCCAACGCGCTCCAGGGTGTATTTGGTTTTCGCATTTTTACGGTCGGTACGGTTGCCCCAGTCGCGCTGGGTCGTCACCACCGCTTCCGCTACCGCCAGGGTATGCTCCAGCGGCAGATAGCCAAACTCGCTCGCCGTACGAGCGTAGGTTTTCTTATTGCCGTGCTCAATCGATAAACCGCCGCCCACCAGCAGATTAAAGCCCACCAGCTTGCCGTTTTCAGCAATAGCCACGAAGTTCATATCGTTCGCGTGCAGATCGATATCGTTCTGCGGCGGGATCACCACGGTCGTTTTGAACTTACGCGGCAGATAGGTCTGGCCGAGGATCGGTTCTTCATCGGTGGTGGCAACTTTCTTTTGATCCAGCCAGATCTCAGCATAGGCGCGAGTGCGCGGCAGCAGGTGCTCGGAGATCTTCTTCGCCCATTCATAAGCTTCGGCGTGCAGCTGAGACTCGTTCGGGTTGGACGTACAGAGCACGTTACGGTTCATGTCATTAGCGGTGGCCAACGCATCCAGTCCGACCGAATGCAGCATCTGGTGCACCGGCTTGACGTTCTTCTTCAGAATGCCGTGAAACTGGAAGGTCTGACGGTTGGTCAGACGGATACTGCCGTAGATGGTGTTATCGGCGGCGAATTTATCGATCGCCTGCCACTGTTTGGTGGTGATCACCCCGCCCGGCAGGCGGCAGCGCAGCAGCATCGCGTGACGCGGCTCCAGCTTCTGCGCCGCACGTTCGGCGCGGATATCGCGGTCATCCTGCTGATACATACCGTGAAAACGGATCAGCAGAAAGTTATCGCCTTTAAAACCGCCGGTCAGGCCGTCATTCAAATCTTCCGCAATGGTGCCGCGCAGGTAGTTGCTTTCGAGCTTCATGCGCTCGGCGTCAGTCAGTTTACCTTCGACCACCAGCGGGCCTGGATGTTTTTCGCTCATTAGTAGACATCTCGCTGATAACGGCGCTCTACGCGCAGCTCACTTAAAAATTCGTCCGCCGCTTCGGCGTCCATCGCGCCGTATTCGGCAATCACTTCCAGTAACGTCTGCTCAACGTCTTTTGCCATACGATTGGCATCGCCGCAGACATAAATATGGGCACCGTCGTTAATCCAGCGCCACAGTTCGGCTCCCTGCTCGCGCAGTTTGTCCTGAACGTAGACTTTTTGTTGTTGATCGCGGGACCAGGCCAGGTCGATGCGGCTCAGCACGCCTTCTTTGACGTAGCTCTGCCACTCCACCTGATAGAGGAAATCTTCAGTAAAGTGCGGGTTGCCGAAGAACAGCCAGTTCTTACCCTCTGCGCCTTCCGCCGCGCGCTGCTGCATAAACGCGCGGAAAGGCGCGATGCCGGTACCGGGACCAATCATGATCACCGGCGTTTCCGGGTTCGCAGGCAAACGGAAGTTATCGTTATGCTCGATAAAAACGCGAACTTCGCCGTCTTCTTCGACGCGGTCGGCCAGGAAACTGGAAGCGCCGCCGGCACGAGCGCGACCTTCAATATCATAACGCACTACGCCAACGGTGACGTGGACTTCGCTTTCCACTTCCGCCTGCGAAGAGGCGATCGAGTACAGCCGCGGCGTCAACGGGCGCAGCAGGTCAACCAGCGCCTGGGCATCCAGCTGCGCCGGCGAGAAACGCACCATGTCGACGATCGGCGTGGTTGCGGCGTAGTGCTGGAGCTGTGCCTTATCGCCCACCAGCGGCAGTAAAGACTCGCTGCGGGTTAAGGTGGCGTAGTTTTCCACGATATTGCCGGTGTTGACCGTCAGCTCAAAATGCCATTCCAGCGCTTCAGCAAGCGGTAGCGTTTTGCCGTCGACCGTGACCGGTTCCGTACCTGTTAGCCAGAGCAGCTCCACCAGCTCCTTCACCAGCGCCGGATCGTTCTGATACCAGACACCCAGCGCATCGCCCGGCTGATAGCGCAGGCCGGAGTCGCCGAGGTCGATTTCAATATGGCGCACATCCTTTTCTGAATCACGGCCGGTGATTTTCTGATTCACCGCCAGCGTCGCAGTCAGCGGCGCCTCTTTGGTATACGGGCTGGTGTGGATTTCATTCACCGCCCCGCTGGTCACCAGCTGAGACGGAGAAGCAGCAGGCGCGCGCGCTTTCAGCACCTCAACCACGCGGGCGCGCCATTCGGCAGCGGCGGTCTGATACTCCACATCAGCGTCAACCCGATCCAGCAGGCGTTCACCGCCCAGCTCGGCCAGCTTGTTATCAAAATCCTTGCCGGACTGGCAGAAGAATTCATAGGAGGTATCGCCGAGGCCAAACACGGCAAATGCCGTATCGGTCAGCTTGGGCGCTTTCTTCGAGAACAGGAACTTATGCAGTGCGACGGCTTCTTCCGGCGGCTCACCTTCGCCTTGTGTTGACGTCACGACGACCAGCAGTTTTTCGGTGGCAATTTGTTTAAATTTATAGTCGCCTGCGTTAATCAGCTTCACATTCAGCTGCGCCGCCTGTAGATCGTCACGCAGCGCTTCAGCGATGCGGCGGGCATTGCCGGTTTGCGAGGCCGAAATCAGCGTGATGGACGGCACTTCAGCCGCCTGGGCTGGCGCAACAACCGCCGCGCCGGGCTGCTGATTCAGCATCCCCCAAAAATAGCCGGAAACCCAGGCTAGCTGGGTAGGCGTGAAGTCAGTCGTGGCCGCCTGAAGGCGCGCCATTTGCTCCGGACTCAGCGGTAGCAAATTGGAAGGTGGGGCCTGTGTCGTCATGCGTCGTTATGTTCCAGTAAGCAAAGCTGTGATTCACGCCCTGTCAACGTGATAAAACAGAAGAGAATAGAAGGTTAACGGCGCAGATAGTAACAATTAAAGAAGGGATGGAAATAACAAATAACCAAATGGACTAACCTGTTTTAGTTATAGTTATTAACAACAAAATCGATTAAATAAGTTGCTGTAATATAAAGATATAATTCCCATAAACCGCATGGATATGTCCATTTTGTGTTCAGGACCGTTTTAGTTAATGATAAAAAATGTACTTTCCGGTACCCTACGGCGGTTTTTTTGCCATATTGAGAATAAAAGATGTCCACCACGCTGTTTAAAGATTTCACTTTCGAAGCCGCTCACCGCCTGCCGCACGTACCGGAAGGCCATAAGTGCGGACGCCTGCACGGTCACTCTTTTATGGTGCGCCTGGAGATTACCGGTGAAGTCGATCCCCATACCGGGTGGATCATGGATTTCGCCGAGCTGAAAGCCGCATTCAAACCCACCTACGATCGCCTGGATCACTACTATCTGAACGATATTCCGGGACTTTCCAATCCTACCAGCGAAGTCCTGGCAAAATGGATCTGGGAGCAGATGAAGCCTTTGGTTCCGCTACTCAGCGCGGTGATGATCAAAGAAACCTGCACGGCGGGCTGCGTCTATCGCGGCGAGTGATCCCTTTCGCCATCGCGTAGGTCGCCTGTTAGCGGCGCGATGGCCTTTTCGCCTCTCGCCGTTTCTCGCCTCGCATGGGCTAGTTCGCGGCTAGCGCACCAGATAACCGCCATCTACCGCCAGGATATGGCCATTCACGTAATCCGAGGCCCGGCTGGCCAGGAAGACGACTGCGCCCATCAGATCCTGCGCCTCACCCCAACGGCCGGCCGGAATATGCGCCAGGACGCGCCTGTTTTCCTTAGGCGTGTTGCGGACGATCGCCGTCATGTCGGTCTCATAATAGCCGGGGGCAATACCGTTAACCTGAATGTTATATGGACCGAGCTCTTCACAATAGGCTTTGGTTAACCCCGCGAGGGCATGTTTGGTTGCTGCATAAGCCGGCGACCAGCTGCCGCCTAAATAAGAAAACACCGAACAGATATTGATAATTTTGCCACAGCGGCGGGGAACCATTATTTTCGCCGCCTCATGGCTGAGCTCGAAAGCCGCCGTCAGGTTGGTCTCAATCATCGGGTCCCAGTCGGCGCGGCCAAAGCGCAGGACCTTATTCAAACGGCAAATACCGGCATTGTTCACCAGGATATCGACCGTGCCGAAACGCTGGCAGCAGGCGGCGATAATGCGCTGCGGCATGCCGTTGTCGGTAATATTCGCCAGCATGAACTCCACTTCAGCGCCCTGCTGCTCAATGCGTTCACGGGTTTGCGCATTATCGACGCGTCGTCCGGGAATAAACAGATTGGCTCCCGCCGTGGCCAGAGCAAGGGCAAGAGCCTGCCCCAGTCCGCTATTCCCCCCGGTGACAATGGCGGTTTTCCCTTTGAGGGAGAAGAACTCCATAGAAAAAGCATGGGATGGCTCAATTGGCTGCATGTTTAACTCGATCCTTAAGTCAACATATCGACAGCGCGCCGGGGCGGCTGATGTACGAATCGATTATACCACCGCAGGTATGAGCGAGAATCTTAACTAGTACGCTGAAGCGAGGGGGCTTGATGAATTCATATATGAATAAAGTGCTTGCCGGACAGCTATCAGCCAGCCCGGCAAAAAAGAAGGGATCAGGCGATGTTCAGATACTTATGCGTCTGCATAGATAAACGCCAGTTGCGCGCGATGCAGGTTTCGATGCACAGGCGCGTCGCGTCCTCTTTCTGGCTAATTGGCTGCAGCGCGATGATGCGCGGCTTGTCGTCAGCCAGCGTCTCCAGCAGTTCATCGAGCGCTTCGATATCGCGCACGCGTCCAACAGGATGTTTTATTTCATCAGCTCGCTGCAGCGCCTGAGAAAGGACATCATAGCCGCCGCGCATATTCACCTTCGGCGATACCGTCACCCAGGTATGAGGCGTACAGCGAACTTCGTGAGTGCCGCTGGTTTCAATCTGGCAGCTAAAGCCGTTTTGCTCCAGCAGCAAGGTCAGCGGCGTTAAATCATGAATACAGGGTTCGCCGCCGGTAATCACCACGTGACGAGCAGTCCAGCCCTGACGCCCGATGATGGCCAGCAGATCTTCGCTACTTGCCGGGCCCCATTTATCGCTCTCTTTGGTTTTTGCCAGAATGCTGAACAGAGAGACTTCTCGATCGGCAAGTTTATCCCAGGTATGTTTGGTATCGCACCATGCGCAACCAACCGGGCATCCCTGTAAACGAATAAAAATGGCGGGAACGCCGGTGAAGTAACCTTCGCCTTGCAAGGTCTGGAACATCTCGTTAATCGGGTACTGCATAATCATCTCTGTATTGGGTTAAGAGCGCGCATTATCGCAGATTTACTCGCGCAGATCTTGTCCTGCGCTGCGCCGCGAGGTGGGTAAGCCTAATCCTTATTGATAAACGTCCGTCAGTTGGTCGATATCCCTATCCAGGGGCGGCTGATTTAACTAGCCTGATAATAATAAGGCTACTATTAAGCGGCATAGCTGAAATTTTGGTGTAACAAAACATGTATCACCCTGAAAGCCAAAAATAAAATAACAAATTTAAAAATAATAAATTTCAATGATGTACAAATGGATACACGAAATAATGAATTTATTGCCATAGCGAAGGGTCAAATTCGATCCACGACGTAAAAAAAACCTTAAAATAACCTTAATAAACCGTACGTTATGATCTTCACCCATTTAATATCCGTTTAATTTTTTGCGCCTAGAATCCAGTCCACCAACCATAATGAGACTGCATTCATGAATACATTATTAATTACTGGCACGACCGGATTTCTCGGTGGAGCAGTGTTAGAAAGCATTCTGAATAAAAAGAATGCGCCTAATCTATTACTGTTAGTTCGTGCAGATAATAGTGTAGCTGCCGTAGAGCGGGTAAAGGAAAATCTGCGAAAATTCAATATTAGCGAAGAGAGACTAACGGCCCTGACGCCAGGCAACATTCTGCTGGGGGATCTGGCCAATCCGCAGCCCTTTCTCGACGACCCGCGCCTGAATCAGGTTACCCACGTGCTCAACTGCGCTGCCGTCGCCTCATTTGGTAACAACCCGCTTATCTGGAAGGTCAACGTCGAAGGTACGCTGCAGTTTGCCCGGCGGATGGCTCAGGTCAGCCGCCTTGAGCGCTTTCTGCACGTCGGCACCGCGATGTCCTGCTCGCCAGATCCCGATTCTCTGGTAGCGGAAAGCACAGCGTTTCGTGAACGCGCTGCGCATCTGGTCGAGTACACGCACTCTAAATCAATGATTGAGCGTCTCATGCGGCAGGAATGCTCAACCCTACCGCTGGCGATCGCCCGTCCCTCTATTGTTGTTGGCCACACTCATCACGGCTGTCAGCCCTCCAGCAGTATTTTCTGGGTATTCAGCATGGGGCTGATGCTGCAAAAATTTATGTGTTCGATGGAAGACCGCATTGATGTGATCCCCGTCGATTACTGTGCCGATGCGCTGCTGATGCTGCTTGTCAGCCCGCTGGCGCGCGGAGAAGTGGTGCATATTTCTGCGGGGGAAGAAAACAGCGTAAGGTTTGCGGATATCGATAACGCAATGGCCTCCGCCCTCGAACAGGCGCCGGTCGGCGATAAATACGCGCAGGTCAGCTATGAAACGCTGGTCAAAATGCGTCGTGAGCTGAAGGCTATTTTTGGCCCCTGCAACGAACGGCTGATGCTAAAAGCCATGCGCCTTTACGGCGCCTTCGCCACGCTCAACGTACGATTCAGCAACGACAAGCTGCTCAGCATGGGTATGCCAAAACCGCCGCGCTTTACCGATTACATTGACCGCTGCGTACAGACCACGCGCGGGCTTTCTATCCCGCAGCAAATGGCGGTAGATTTTAAGTAGCCACTTTTGTAGAGATAAAAAAAGCCAGCCCGTAGGCTGGCTTTTTCATATCAGATTAAGACAGGCTTATGCCTGACCTTTGATCTCTTTACGACCGTTGTACGGCGCTTTTTCACCCAGCGCTTCTTCGATACGAATCAGCTGGTTGTATTTAGCAACGCGGTCAGAACGGCTCATAGAACCAGTTTTGATCTGGCCTGCAGCGGTACCAACAGCCAGGTCAGCAATGGTAGCGTCTTCAGTTTCGCCAGAACGGTGAGAGATAACGGCAGTGTAGCCAGCGTCTTTCGCCATTTTGATCGCAGCCAGAGTTTCGGTCAGAGAACCGATCTGGTTGAATTTGATCAGGATGGAGTTAACGATGCCTTTCTCGATACCTTCTTTCAGGATCTTGGTGTTGGTTACGAACAGATCGTCACCAACCAGCTGGATTTTGTCGCCCAGTACTTTAGTCTGGTATGCGAAACCGTCCCAATCAGATTCGTCCAGACCGTCTTCGATAGAAACGATCGGGTACTGTTTGGTCAGCTCTTCCAGGAAGTGAGTGAACTCTTCTGAAGTGAACGCTTTGTTGCCTTCGCCGGCCAGAACGTATTTACCGTCTTTGTAGAATTCAGAAGCCGCGCAGTCCATCGCCAGAGTGATGTCTTTGCCCAGCTCGTAGCCAGCGGCTTTAACGGCTTCAGCGATAACAGCCAGCGCTTCAGCGTTGGAACCCAGGTTCGGCGCGTAGCCACCTTCGTCACCAACAGCAGTGTTCATGCCTTTAGCTTTCAGAACTTTAGCCAGGTTGTGGAACACTTCAGAACCCATACGTACGGCTTCTTTCAGGGATTTAGCGCCTACCGGCTGAATCATAAATTCCTGGATGTCGACGTTGTTGTCAGCGTGCTCGCCGCCGTTGATGATGTTCATCATCGGAACCGGCATGGAGTATTTGCCCGGAGTGCCGTTCAGCTCAGCGATGTGCTCGTACAGCGGCTGACCTTTAGAAGCAGCGGCAGCTTTGGCGTTAGCCAGAGAGACGGCCAGGATAGCGTTCGCACCGAAGTTAGATTTGTTTTCAGTACCGTCCAGGTCGATCATGATTTTGTCGATGCCAGCCTGATCTTTGGCATCTTTGCCCAGGATTGCCTGAGCGATCGGGCCGTTTACCGCAGCAACAGCTTTCAGTACGCCTTTACCCATGAAACGGGACTTGTCGCCATCGCGCAGTTCCAGCGCTTCGCGGGAGCCAGTAGAAGCACCTGACGGAGCAGCTGCCATACCGACGAAACCACCTTCCAGGTGTACTTCGGCTTCAACAGTCGGGTTACCACGGGAGTCGATGATTTCACGACCGATGACTTTAACGATTTTGGACATTAGGTTTTCCTCAGTACAAGTTAAACTAAAACTCCAGACAAACAATGCACCCGGATGGGTGCATTGCCGTTCTAACTCTTTTACTTCGCCTGACGCTTCTGGTACTCGCCAGCGGCTTTCACAAAGCCAGCAAACAGCGGGTGACCATCACGCGGCGTCGAAGTAAACTCCGGATGGAACTGACAGGCGACGAACCACGGATGGTTAGGCACCTCGATGATCTCGACCAACTGATCATCCCCGGAACGGCCCGCAATGCGCAGGCCCGCATTTTCAATCGGCTTCAACAGCATGTTGTTGACTTCGTAGCGGTGACGATGGCGCTCAGTAATGGTTGGTTCGCCATACAGCTGGCGCACCAGGCTATCTTCAGCCAGCTGGCACTGCTGTGCGCCGAGGCGCATCGTGCCGCCGAGATCGCTCTTATCAGAGCGAACTTCGACATTACCGTCTTCATCACGCCATTCGGTAATCAGGGCCACGACCGGGTACTTACAGTCTGGCACAAATTCCGTTGAGTTGGCGTTTTCCATCCCCGCTACGTTGCGCGCAAACTCAATCAGCGCAACCTGCATACCCAGGCAAATACCCAGATATGGAATGTTGTTTTCACGCGCATAGCGCGCGGTAGCGATCTTACCTTCGACGCCGCGATAGCCGAAGCCGCCAGGAATCAGGATAGCGTCTAAATTCTTCAGAATTTCGACGCCGCGCGTTTCCACATCCTGCGAATCAATCAGCTTGATATTGACGGTAACGCGATTTTTCAGACCGCCGTGTTTCAGCGCTTCAATCACTGATTTATAGGCATCCGGCAGTTCAATGTACTTGCCGACCATACCGATAGTGACTTCGCCTGCCGGGTTCGCTTCTTCGTAGATAACCTGTTCCCATTCGGCCAGGTTCGCTTCCGGACAGTTTAAGCTGAATCGTTTACAAATATAATCGTCCAGCCCCTGAGATTTCAACAGGCCCGGAATTTTATAAATGGAATCGACGTCTTTCATCGAAATAACGGCTTTTTCTGGCACATTGCAGAACAAAGCAATTTTGGCGCGTTCGTTCGCCGGAATGGCGCGATCGGAGCGGCAAACCAGAATGTCTGGCTGAATACCGATGGAGAGCAGCTCTTTTACGGAGTGCTGGGTCGGTTTGGTTTTGACTTCGCCCGCGGCGGCCATGTACGGCACCAGGGTCAAATGCATAAACAGGGCGTTTTCACGACCGATATCCACCGCCAGCTGCCGAATCGCTTCAAGGAACGGCAGCGACTCGATATCGCCTACGGTACCGCCGATTTCAACCAGCACCACATCATGACCTTCGCCGCCCGCCAGCACGCGCTCTTTAATCGCGTTGGTGATGTGCGGGATCACCTGCACGGTCGCGCCCAGATAGTCGCCACGACGCTCTTTGCGCAGGACATCAGAGTAGATACGGCCGGTGGTGAAGTTGTTGCGACGAGTCATCTTGGTGCGAATGAAGCGCTCGTAGTGACCTAAGTCCAGATCGGTTTCAGCGCCGTCTTCGGTAACGAACACTTCCCCGTGTTGGATTGGGCTCATGGTACCCGGATCGACGTTGATGTACGGATCCAGTTTCATCATGGTCACGTTAAGCCCACGGGCTTCAAGAATGGCTGCGAGGGAAGCTGCGGCAATGCCTTTACCCAGAGAGGATACGACCCCGCCGGTCACAAAAATATAGTTCGTTGTCATGCTGAACCTGAGAAGTTAGGTTTAAAAGACGATGGAATAACCAGGACGGGAAAGCAGTATACCCGATCATGACTGACGCCACAAACTTTCATTATCCCTCCTTTTCATCAGGCCCACACAAACGCGGGGAGTGAGAAAATAGCCGCTTTTGGCGAAATGTTTTTGACGTAAATCAAGCGCTTGTTATTTAAAAAATCACACAAATAGCGCTTGATCACGAAAACTCTTTAGAGATCAGTTTCCTGGCGTTTTACTTCCTGCCACACCTGCTCCATAGTATCGAGGTCGACGCCGGTCATTTCCAGGCCGCGCGCGGCGACAATCCGCTCAACTTCACGGAAGCGACGTTCAAATTTGAGATTGGCTTTTTGCAACGCAACCTCGGCTTTGACGCCTAAATGGCGGGATAAATTGACCGTTGCAAACAGCAGGTCGCCAACTTCCTCCTCCAGTTTAGCTTCATCCACCACGGCCTGCTGCGCTTCATGCATCACTTCATCTATTTCTTCATGAACTTTATCCAGCACCGGTCCGAGAGAGGTCCAGTCAAAACCCACCGCCGAGCAGCGTTTTTGGATTTTATGCGCGCGCATCAACGCCGGAAGGCTATGCGGAATATCGTCCAGCGCGGAGTGCTGGGACTTTTCCGCTCGCTCAGCGCTTTTGATCTGCTCCCAGCGGGCCAGCGCTTCGCTGCTGCTACCGGCGGAGGCATCGCCGAAAATATGCGGGTGGCGGCGCTCAAGCTTGTCGCTGATAGCGGCGCAGATATCGCTGAAATCAAAGCGCCCCTCTTCCTGCGCCATTTGAGCGTAGAAGACAACCTGGAACAGCAGATCGCCCAACTCGCCGCGTAAATCGTCAAAATCTTCGCGGGAGATGGCGTCGAGCACTTCATAGGTTTCTTCAAGCGTATAGGGAGCGATGGTGGCAAACGTCTGCTCTTTGTCCCACGGACAGCCGTTTTCCGGATCGCGTAGCCGCTGCATAATGCCGAGCAGCCGTTCCATCTCATTATTTGCCTTCATAGTTATTGATCCTGCACTTTTCATCATTTCAGTCACGCCATTCGCGTTTCGGTTTTGGCAAGCCGCCGCGTATTACAAAAACATAAACTATGCCGTGCAGCACGATAAATACCAACGCCAGCATGCGCACCGGGTCGTCAATATAGCGGATTTGCGACGAAAGCATGTTAAAAGGAAACTCCCCTTTCACCGTCACGCAAAGCTGCACAAACATGGCAAGGGCATTTACAGCGCGGCATATCAGGTGTGAACTCAAGGATCCGTCTGGCGAATAAACGATAAAAAACAGCCAGATTTGCACAGCGATCAGCGTGAGGGATGAGAGGAGATAAAGAATAAAGAAACTTAAGCTCAAATCCATTGAAGCCTATCCAGTAAGCCAGCACCCGTCGGGGAGCTCCATGGCTATCAGGGTAAAAACGCAGCTGTTAGCTGAGCTGCGTTTTTACCGTTTTCCTTTTAACCGCCGTGCAGGCGACGGGCGTCGATGACGTCCGGAACCTGATTCAGCTTGCCAAGTACCCGGCCCAGAACCTGCAGGTTGTAGATCTCAATGGTCATATCGATGGTTGCCATCTGCTGCTTCGTATCGCTGCGGCTGGCAACGCCCAGCACGTTGACCTTCTCATTGGCGAGAATAGTAGTGATATCGCGCAGCAGGCCGCTACGATCGTTGGCCTGGACCCGCACCACCAGCGAGTAGCCCGCCGAGTAGCTCTCTCCCCACACTGCGTCAACGATGCGCTCCGGAGCATGAGACTGTAGCTCCGCGAGCTGATCGCAATCCGCCCGGTGCACCGAGATCCCTCGGCCCTGGGTGATAAAGCCCACAATCTCGTCGCCGGGGATCGGCTGGCAGCAGCGCGCAATGTGGTGCATCAGATTGCCGACGCCTTCCACCACCACGCGACCATTGTCTTTGCTGCGATTCTGCGGAGTATAGGTTTTCTGCTGCAGCTGCTTAAGTGCTGCCGCATCCTGCTCCGCCGCGCTGGGCTTATTAAACTGCGCCTGCAGGAAATTAACCATCTGGTTGAGGCGAATATCGCCGCCGCCAATCGCCGCCAGCAGTTCGTCCTGCTCATTAAAGTTGTAGCGCGGCAGCAGATACTTTTCCGCATCCTTCAGGCTGATGCCCAGATGCTCCAGCTCATCATCGAGGATCTGCCGTCCGGCAAGAATATTCTTGTCGCGATCCTGCTTGCGGAACCAGGCATGAATTTTAGAACGCCCGCGGCTGGTAGTGACGTAGCCAAGGTTCGGATTCAGCCAGTCACGGCTTGGGTTAGGCTGCTTTTGAGTGATGATTTCAATCTGGTCGCCCATCTGCAGCTGATAGGTGAACGGCACAATACGTCCGCTGATTTTCGCCCCGATGCAGCGGTGACCGACATCGCTGTGAATATGGTAGGCAAAATCGAGCGGAGTCGAACCCGAAGGTAAATCCACTACGTCACCCTTCGGCGTAAAGACATAAACCCGGTCGTCAAAGACCTGGCTACGCACTTCATCCAGCATCTCGCCGGAATCGGCCATCTCTTCCTGCCAGGCGATCAGTTTACGCAGCCATGCAATGCGATCTTCATAGCCGCGTCCGCCGCTGGCCCCCGCGCTGGCGCCCTCTTTGTACTTCCAGTGCGCAGCCACGCCCAGCTCGGCATCTTCATGCATCTGGCGGGTACGGATCTGAATTTCGATCGTCTTGCCGCCGGGACCAAGCACGACGGTATGAATGGACTGGTAGCCATTGGGCTTAGGGTTGGCGACGTAATCATCAAACTCATCCGGCAGATGGCGGTAGTGAGTATGCACTATCCCCAGCGCGGCATAGCAGTCCTGCAGGCGCTCGGCGACAATCCGCACCGCCCGCACGTCAAACAGCTCGTCGAAAGCGAGATGTTTTTTCTGCATTTTGCGCCAGATGCTATAGATATGCTTAGGACGACCGTAAACCTCAGCCTTGACGCCCTCGGTTTTCATTTCCGTGCGTAAGTGGCTGACGAACTCGTCAATGTAATGTTCACGATCGATGCGCCGCTCGTGCAACAGCTTAGCGATGCGTTTATATTCCGCCGGGTGCAGATAGCGGAAGCAGTAATCTTCAAGCTCCCACTTAAGCTGGCCGATCCCCAGACGGTTGGCCAGCGGCGCGTAAATATTGGTGCACTCTTTCGCCGCCAGCACGCGCTCATCTTCCGGCGCATCTTTCACTTCACGCAGATGGGCAATACGCTCGGCGATTTTAATCACCACGCAGCGGAAGTCATCAACCATCGCCAGCAGCATGCGGCGAATGTTGTCCACCTGTTCAGAGGAGACCGAATCCGTATGGGTGGCTTTAAGCTGACGTATCGCGGCCATATCCCGCACGCCGTGGATCAGGGTGACGACGGATTTCCCGACGCTCTCCTGCATGATTTCTTCGCTGACGACGTTGCCATCCGCCAGCGGGAATAGCATCGCCGCTCGCAGCGTATCGATGTCCATACTGAGCATGGAGAGAATTTCTACCATCTCCACGCCGCGCCATAGCAGGAGATCGGCCTGCGGGTGTCCCTGCGTTTTCTCTCGACAATAATCCCAGGTTTCGGCTAAGCGTTCACACGACTGCTGGCTGGAAATTCCCAGACTCGCGATCCATTTCTTCGGGTCAAATTCACCAGCTTTATTTAAATGTGCACTTCTTACCGCAACCATTGTCCTCTCCTTAAGGGACCGCCTGCCGAAGTCGGCAAGCCTCAACTTTTACACTTCATCCTTCAAACCGCATCAACGTTGGCGTTCGTCTTTTATCTCAGTCGCCTGCGCCTGTGGATGCCGCTGCACTGCGATTTGAATGATTCTTGTGCTCAAACAACACCATTGATTCCAGATGACCGGTATGCGGGAACATATCCAGCATCGCCAGGCGTTGAATGGTATATCCCGCCTGCAATAAAACGTCGCTATCGCGCGCCAGAGTCGCCGGATTACAAGAAACATACACCACCCGACGCGGCGCTAATTTTATTATATGTAACATAACGCCCGCCGCACCGGCGCGCGCCGGGTCGAGCAGAACTTTATCAAAACCGTGCTTCGCCCACGCCTGGCGGGTGACGTCCTCTTCAAGATTTTCATGAAAGAACGTCACATTATGCAACGCGTTCAGCGCCGCGTTTTCTTGCCCCTTCGCCACCAGCGCCGGAACACCTTCAACCCCCACGACCTGCGCCGCGCGCTTTGCCAGCGGCAGGGTAAAGTTGCCCATGCCGCAAAAGAGATCCAGCACGCGATCCTGAGGCTGGATATCCAGCCATTCCAGCGCCGTATGCACCATGAGCTGGTTTACGCCGTCGTTGACCTGAATAAAGTCGCGCGGACTGAACACTAAGCGTAGACCGTCGGACGTATACCAGGGCGCTTCCCCGCGAATCTGTTCCAGTATCTCGCTTTGCGGGGCGAGATACAGTGAAAGACCGTGAGATTGCGAAAAACGTTCCAGCTTTTCTTTATCTGCAGCCGGAAGGGCCGCGGTATGGCGTAAAACCATCAGCGGGCCGTTGTCAGCCTGCACCAGCTCCACGTGGCCAAGCTGACGCAGCGATTGCAATCCGCTGAGACATTCTCGTACCGCGGGCAGTAGCGCACCAAGAGTGGGCACCAAAACAGGGCACTGCACCACATCAACAATTTCGCTGGAGTTGGCCTTCCGGAAGCCTATCTGTAATTGTTGGGTCTTTGGCTGATAATTCAAGCTCAGACGCGCCCGACGGCGATAGCCCCACGGCGAAGCGGCTATAATGTCATCAACCTCGCGCTTCATTAACCGCGCGAGGGCGGCGCGTTTGCTCTGCTGCTGCAGCTCAACGCTGGCGTGCTGCTGCTGACATCCGCCGCAGATACCAAAATGCGGACAGCGCGGCGCCTGCCGCTGCGGGCTGTCGCTAAGACGGCGTTTAACCTGCGCGCGGGCATACTGTTTTTTATCCTCGACCAGGACCACTTCGGCCTGCTCTTGCGGTAATAAACCGCTAACAAACAGCGCCTTACCCTGGTGACGCGCAACGCCCTGCCCAAAGGGATCAAGGTCATTTACTGTAACGGTTATGATCTGGCGCGTCGTCACACGCCGTTTTGCAGAGTAGAATTGCGCCATCGTAGAGATTTGTCTCAATTAAATATACTGACTCTATACACGAGTTCTTTCAGGGTGAGCCAGCGTAACCAATGCCTCAGCAGCCTGTAAGGATGATGTATATATTCTCCCATAATGGAACCGCATGACCAACTACAGCCTTCGTGCCCGCATGATGATTCTTATTCTGGCGCCAACCGTTCTGATCGGTCTGCTGCTCAGTATATTCTTCGTCGCACACCGCTATAACGACCTACAGCGCCAGCTGGAAGATGCCGGAGCCAGTATCATCGAACCGCTGGCGGTCTCCAGTGAATATGGCATGAATTTGCAAAACCGCGAGTCAATCGGGCAGCTGATCAGCGTGCTGCATCGCCGCCATTCCGATATTGTGCGCGCCATTTCCATCTATGACTCGCACAACAGGCTGTTTGTCACCTCCAACTTTCAGCTCGATCCCGGCGAACTTCAGCTACCAAAAGGGGCGCCTTTTCCCCGCCGTTTAAGCGTGATTCGTCACGGCGATTTGATGATTTTGCGCACCCCAATTATTTCAGAAAGCTATTCACCGGATGAATCACCGGGAAGCGATGCCAAGATGCCGGACAATATGCTGGGCTACGTGGCGCTGGAGCTGGATCTCAAATCGGTGCGGCTGCAGCAGTACAAAGAGATCTTCATCTCCAGCGTGATGATGCTGTTCTGCATCGGCATCGCGCTGATCTTCGGCTGGCGACTGATGCGCGACGTGACCGGGCCGATTCGCAACATGGTGAATACCGTTGACCGCATCCGCCGGGGCCAGCTTGATAGCCGCGTGGAAGGTTTTATGCTCGGCGAACTGGATATGCTGAAAAACGGGATCAACTCCATGGCGATGTCGTTGGCGGCGTATCATGAAGAGATGCAGCATAACGTCGATCAGGCCACCTCCGACCTGCGTGAAACGCTTGAACAGATGGAAATCCAGAACGTTGAGCTGGACCTGGCGAAAAAACGCGCGCAGGAAGCGGCGCGAATCAAATCCGAATTCCTCGCCAATATGTCCCACGAGCTGCGCACTCCGCTTAACGGCGTCATTGGCTTTACCCGCCTGACGCTGAAAACCGATTTAAATACCACCCAACGCGATCATCTGACCACCATTGAGCGTTCAGCGAACAATCTGCTGGCCATCATTAATGATGTTCTGGACTTCTCTAAGCTCGAAGCCGGGAAGCTCATTCTGGAGAGCATTCCGTTCCTGCTGCGAAATTCGCTCGACGAGGTGGTCACGCTGTTGGCGCATTCGGCGCACGATAAGGGGCTGGAGCTGACCCTGAACATCAAAAACGATGTGCCGGATAACGTGATTGGCGACCCGCTGCGCCTGCAGCAAATTATTACTAACCTGATGGGCAACGCCATTAAGTTCACCGAACATGGCAACATTGACGTGCTGGTGGAACAGCGGGCTATAAGCAATTCAAGAGTGCAAATCGAAGTTCAGATCCACGATACCGGCATCGGTATTCCCGAGCGCGACCAGTCGCGTCTGTTTCAGGCTTTCCGCCAGGCAGACGCCAGTATTTCCCGTCGCCACGGCGGAACCGGGCTGGGTCTGGTTATCACCCAGCGGCTGGTAAAAGAGATGGGTGGCGATATTTCCTTCCATAGCCAGCCTAATCGCGGCTCGACGTTCTGGTTCCATATCAGCCTCGATCTCAACCCTAACGCGGTACCCGACAGCGTACCGACCCAATGTCTGGCGGGTAAAAAGCTGGCCTACATTGAGGCTAACGCAGCGGCGGCGCAGTGCACCATGGAGCTGCTGGCGACAACGCCGCTGGAGGTGGTCTACAGTCCGACGATGACTGCCCTACCGGATGCCCATTACGATATCCTGCTGGCGGGCATTCCGGTGTCGATACGCGATCTGAACCAGCATCGCGATAAGCTGGCCAGAGCCCGTAAGCTTGCCGATCATCTGCTGCTGGCGCTACCGTGCCACGCCCAGGTGAGCGCCGAAACGCTTAAACACGACGGTATCGCAGCCTGTCTGCTTAAGCCCCTGACCTCAACGCGCTTGCTTCCGGCGCTGACGGCCACATGCCAGACCCAGCCGACGCTCCTGCTGCCGCGCTCCGGTAGTACAAAGCTGCCCATGACGGTAATGGCCGTCGATGACAATCCGGCGAATCTTAAGCTCATCGGCGCTCTGCTTGAAGATTTAGTCCAGCATGTCATCCTCTGCGACAGCGGCCAGAACGCCGTTGAACGAGCCAGAGAAATGCAGCAAGATCTGATTCTGATGGATATTCAAATGCCGGAAATGGACGGCATCCGCGCCTGCGAATTGATCCATCAGCTCCCTCATCAACAGCAAACGCCGGTGATCGCCGTGACGGCCCATGCTCTGGAAGGGCAGCGAGAGAAATTGCTCAGCGCGGGGATGAACGACTATCTGGCGAAGCCCATTGAGGAAGATAAGCTCTACAATCTGCTGCTGCGCTACCAGCCGGGACAGGCCGCTGCGCCGCAGGCCGCGGCGGAGCCGGTTGACCTACCGGTTAACCATGACATCACCCTCGACTGGCAGCTGGCGCTACGCCAGGCGGCGATGAAACCGGATCTGGCGCGGGAAATGCTGCAGATGCTGCTCGCTTTTATGCCGGAAGTGCGTAACAAGGTGGAAGAACAGCTGGTGGGAGAGCAGCCGGAAGGCCTGCTGGATCTTATTCATAAGCTGCACGGCAGCTGTAGCTACAGCGGCGTGCCGCGCCTGAAGAAACTCTGCCACACTCTCGAGAGCCAGCTGCGCGCGGGCACCGCCGCCGAGGAGCTGGAGCCGGAGCTTCTGGAACTGCTGGATGAAATGGACAACGTCGCGCGGGAAGCCTGTAAGCTGCAGGGAATCTAAAACGCCTGCCCCGGCTCGCGCACTGCGACCGGGGGAGAATCTATAATACCTGGCCCATTTTCAGCACAGCGGCGACGTTTCTCGCCGTCATGCGCACATTTTCGGCGGCATTTTCCAGCGCCTCATCCAGGGTGCAAATGGAATAAATAACGCTGAATACCGCATCCAGCCCGTGCTCATGGACTACGCCGACGTCCGCCGTCAGGCTCCCGGCAATCGCGATAACCGGCAGATTATAGCGTTTTGCCACCCGCGCCACGCCAACCGGCACTTTGCCGTGAATCGTCTGGCTGTCGATGCGCCCTTCGCCGGTGATCACCAGATCCGCATCCGCCACGATATCGGCAAGATGCAAAGCGTCGGTCACGATCTCAATGCCCGGCCGCAGCTTAGCCCCGCAAAAGGCATACAGGCCCGCGCCCATGCCGCCCGCCGCGCCGCCGCCTTCAAGATGCAACACATTAAGCTCTAAGTCGCGATGGATAATCTCAGCAAAATGGGCCAGCGCCTTATCGAGGCTGGCGATCATCTCCGCCGTCGCCCCTTTCTGCGGGCCAAATACTGCCGTCGCGCCCTGCGGGCCCGTCAGCGGATTGGTGACATCGCAAGCGACGTCAATGCGGCATCCGGCGAGGCGCTTATCTAACTCGCTCACGTCGATGCGCGCGAGGCTCTCCAGCGCTTGTCCGCCGGCGCCAATCTGCTGGTTATCCCGGGTCAGCAGTTTCGCCCCCAGCGCCTGCACCATCCCGGCGCCGCCATCGTTAGTCGCGCTGCCGCCGATGCCGATAATAATTTGCCTGACGCCCGCGTCCAGCGCATGGCGAATCAGCTCGCCGGTACCCCATGAAGTCGTCAGAAGAGGGTTACGTCGCGCCGGCGGTACGCTCTCCAGACCGCTTGCCGCCGCCATTTCAATAAACGCGCACTGCTTATCGCCCGAAAGACCAAAAAAAGCCTCTACGGGCTCGCCGAGCGGACCGGTGACGGTGACCGCTATCCGGCATCCCTGGGTCGCGGCAACCATGGCTTCAACGGTTCCTTCGCCACCGTCGGCGACCGGCAGTTTGACGTACTCCGCATCGGAATAAACTTCCCGAAAACCTTGCTCTATCGCGGTTGCAACATCCAGCGCACTCAGGCTCTCCTTGTATGAATCCGGTGCGATCACTATCTTCATATGCTGTCCTTAAAATGAACGATTACCCGACGCCGTGCAGGAAACCGGCCCCCGAAGGGACCGGCATCTCCTTAGCGCACCATGCACGGACGCTTGTTATCAAACGTCCAGTTCGGGATCAAATACTGCATTCCCATCGCATCATCGCGCGCGCCCAGACCGTGTTTCTGATACAGCTCATGGGCTTTCATCACCTGATCCATATCGAGCTCCACGCCCAGCCCCGGTTTCGCCGGTACCTGTACCATCCCGCCTTTAATTTCAAACGGTTCTTTGGTCAGGCGCTGGTTGCCTTCCTGCCAGATCCAGTGCGTATCAATAGCGGTAATTTTACCCGGCGCGGCTGCCGCCACGTGGGTAAACATCGCCAGCGAGATATCAAAGTGGTTGTTAGAGTGCGAGCCCCAGGTCAGGCCGAACTCGTGGCACATCTGCGCCACGCGGACGGAGCCCTGCATGGTCCAGAAGTGCGGATCCGCCAGCGGAATATCCACGGATTGCAGCGACAGCGTGTGGCCCATCTGACGCCAGTCGGTCGCGATCATATTGGTCGCCGTCGGCAGTCCGGTGGCGCGGCGGAACTCCGCCATCACTTCACGCCCGGAGAAGCCCTGCTCGGCGCCGCACGGATCTTCCGCATAGGCCAGAGATCCTTTCAGGTATTTACCAATTTTGATCGCTTCATCCAGCGACCACGCGCCGTTCGGATCGAGGGTCACGCGCGCCTGCGGGAAGCGCTTAGCCAGCGCGACGATAGACTCCGCTTCCTCTTCCCCGGCCAGTACGCCGCCTTTCAGTTTAAAATCGTTAAAACCATATTTCTCATATGCGGCTTCCGCCAGACGCACCACCGTATCCGGGGTCATCGCCTCATCATGACGCAGGCGATACCAGTCGCACGGGTCATCCGGCTGGCTCTGATAAGGCAGCGGTGTAGCTTTACGATTGCCGACGAAGAACAGATAGCCCAGCATTTCCACTTCGCTGCGCTGCTGTCCATCGCCCAGCAGAGACGCCACGTTCACGCCCAGATGCTGGCCCAGCAGGTCAAGCATCGCCGCTTCGATCCCGGTCACTACGTGAATTGTGGTACGCAGATCGAAGGTCTGCAAACCGCGTCCGCCGGCATCCCGATCGGCGAAAGTATTGCGTACGGCGGTCAGCACGTTTTTATATTCACCCAGCGTTTTACCGACCACCAGCGGGATCGCGTCCTCAAGGGTGGTGCGGATTTTCTCTCCGCCGGGAATTTCGCCGACGCCGGTATGGCCGGAATTATCTTTGATTACCACGATATTACGCGTGAAGAACGGGGCGTGCGCGCCGCTCAGGTTCATCAGCATGCTGTCGTGACCCGCGACCGGAATGACCTGCATAGAAGAAACAACGGGGGTCGAAAATTGTGCGCTCATAATTTAGTCCTTATTCAAATCAGTGACGGCCGAAAACGGGGCGTTTACGGTCAAAAGTCCATCCGGGGATCAGGTACTGCATTGGGCCTGCGTCATTACGCGCGCCGCCGGGCAGCTTTTTATACGCCTCATGCGCTTTCTGCACCTGCTCCCAGTCCAGCTCGACGCCGAGTCCAGGCGCGTCCGGAACAGCAATTTTTCCGTGCTTAATCTCCAGCGGATTCTTGGTCAGGCGGCAATCTCCCTCCTGCCAAATCCAGTGGGTATCGATGGCCGTGGGGTTGCCCGGCGCCGCTGCGCCGACGTGGGTGAACATGGCCAGTGAAATATCAAAGTGGTTATTGGAATGGCAGCCCCAGGTCAGGCCCCAGTCATCGCACAGCTGCGCCACGCGCACCGCGCCGGAAAGGGTCCAGAAGTGCGGATCGGCCAGCGGAATATCCACGGCATTCAGCATCACCGCGTGGCCCATTTCGCGCCAGTTAGTGGCGATCATATTGGTTGCCACCGGCAGACCGGTGGCGCGGCGAAACTCCGCCATCACTTCACGGCCAGAAAAGCCCTGTTCGGCGCCGCAGGGGTCTTCCGCGTAGGTCAGCACCTCGTTCAGCCCTTTACACAGGGCGATGGCTTCATCCAGCAGCCAGGCGCCGTTGGGATCAACCGTAATACGCGCATCGGGAAAACGCTTTTTCAACGCGCGGGCGGTTTCGATCTCCTGCTCGCCGGGCAGCACGCCGCCTTTCAGTTTAAAATCTTTAAAGCCGTAGCGGTCCTGTGAGGCCTCCGCCAGGCGCACCACCGCCTCGCTGTTCAGCGCTTCCTGATGGCGTAGACGATACCACTCATGGTTGCCCGGCGTGCTTTCCAGATAGGGCAGATCGGTTTTGGTGCGATCGCCCACGTAGAACAGATAGCCCAGCACGGTCACCTCATCGCGCTGCTTGCCCGGCCCCAGCAGCTCGCAAACCGGCACGTTGAGCGCCTTGCCCAGCAGATCCAGCAGCGCAGCCTCCAGCGCCGCCACCGCGTTCACCCGCAGCTCGAATGTCCAGGCGCCTTTACCAAAAGTATCAAAGTCCGCGGCCTGGTTGCCTTTATGCACCTGCTGAACCACTTTGTTCAGGCGGGCGACTTCCTGGCCTAATACCGTCGGGATGGCATCCACCAGCGTCTGATAAATCACTTCGCCGCCCGGTGCTTCGCCGACCCCGGTATTGCCGGCGTTATCGGTCAGCACCACAATATTGCGGGTAAAGTACGCATTATGCGCGCCGCCGATGTTAAGCAGCATACTGTCCTGCCCGGCCACCGGGATAACCTTCATATCGGTGATAATAGGGCTCGATTGCGTTGTCATGATGATTTTCCTGCGACAGGTTTCAGTTCGATACGTTTAATATCGCCCACCAGTACCAGATAGCTCAGCACCGCCACCAGCGCATGAACGCCCACATAAATCAGCGCGCCGTTAAACGAACCGGTGGTGCCAACGATGTAGCCGATAGCAATGGGCGTCACGATACCGGAGATATTGCCGAACATGTTGAACAGACCGCCGCTCAGGCCGCTGATCTCTTTCGGCGCCGTATCCGCCATAACCGCCCAGCCCAGCGCACCGATGCCTTTACCGAAGAAGGCCAGCGCCATGAAGCCGATAATCATCCACTCCACGTTGACGTAGTTACAGAACACCATCACCATCGACAGCAGCATCCCCATGACGATAGGCGTTTTACGTGCGATGTTCAGCGAGCCGGTACGACGCATCAGCCAGTCGGAAATAATCCCGCCGAGAACCCCGCCCGCGAAACCGCAGATCGCCGGAACCGACGCGACAAAACCGGCCTTCAGGATCGACATGCCGCGCGCCTGCACCAGATAAACCGGGAACCAGGTGATAAAGAAATAGGTCAAAGCGTTAATGCAGTACTGGCCGATATAGACGCCAATCATCATGCGAGAACCCAGCAGCTGCTTGATTTGCCCCCATTTTACGCTAAACGGCACCTTAGCTTTGGCCGCCGCCTGATCCATATTGATCAGCGCGCCGCCTGCGGCGATGTAATCGAGCTCTTTTTGGTTTACACCCGGATGCTGGTTAGGTTCATGAATCACCTTCAGCCAGACAAAGCTGATGATAATGCCGAGACCGCCCATAAAGAAGAACACGTGCGACCAGCCCACCTCATGCGTCAGCCAACCCATGATCGGCGCAAAAATAACGGTGGCAAAATATTGCGCGGAGTTAAAGATAGCCACCGCCGTGCCCCTCTCCTGCGCCGGGAACCACGCCGCGACGATCCGGCTGTTGCCGGGGAAGGAAGGCGCTTCGGCCAGGCCGACAAGAAAACGCAGGGTGAACAGCGCGACGATAATGCCGAAGCCGCTAAAAATATCGACGAAACCCTGCAGCAGGGTAAACATGGACCAGATAAAAATGGACCAGAAGTAGACGCGTTTAGAACCGAAGCGGTCAAGCAGCCAGCCGCCCGGGATCTGGCCGATCACGTAGGCCCAGGAGAACGCGGAAAAGACGTAGCCCATGCCAACGGCATCAAGACCAATATCTTTGGCCATCTCCGAACCGGCAATGGATAAGGTGGCGCGGTCGCCGTAGTTGAAGGATGTGACGATAAACAACATCACCACTATCCAGTAGCGAGCATTGGTGCGCTTTTCCGCGCCGCCTGCCGCCTGACTTAATGAACTCATTGTTGCACTCCTGAATCATAGCGTTAGCTACGTTCATTCTGAACAGCACAACCTGTAGGGTACTCAGAATGACGTGTTAGTGTTTTTCATAATTTTCGTTATATCTGGCACTGCATTTTTAACTGGCAGGAAAAGTATAAAAAGAGGGGCTGACGGGCTCACCGTGCAAATACACAGCTTTCGCCGCCTGAGTAAATCTGATTTATGGCTTATGCCTAATGAGATGGGGGATGGTTCACGGAAATGAAAAGCCGCGCCCGTTCATAGACGCAAAGCGCGGTGCAAAAGACAGGAGTGTGAATCAACTCTCTTGACCCCGTGAAATAGCCCGGTAAAGACCATGGCATTACACAGGTTTTAAGGCAAATGCCCGAAGCCGTGCGCCTGAAGAATTGCTACGATGATTTTGGCCGTTTATCTGGCCACTGGCATTTAACATCAGTAAAGAAAGGGGCGCCCTCTAGTGTAGGGAGAGGGCGAAACTTTTAGGAGCTGTGCCGCCAGGGTATTAGCCAAACAGTCTGAGCACCGCCCGAGGGCAAAATGGCAAACAAAATAGCCCTGATGGAATTAGGTTGTTAATCAAGCAGCGACGCCCACTGCGCTACCCATGGGTTAGCAACGCTTTCAGGTTCCGGATCTTCGCTGGCATCGATCGTCAGCATATCGCCAACGCGCGTGCCGCCCTGTTCCTGCAATAACGCATCAAACTTCAAACCGCCGCCGCAGAAGTTAGCGTAGGTGCTATCGCCCAGGGCAATAATTCCATAGCGCAAATGCGGCTGATACATATCTTTGATGCCTTCGTATAAAGGCACAATGCTGTCCGGTAAATCGCCCTGCCCGGTGGTCGATGTCACCACCAGCGCATATTTTCCGGTATACGACTCCCAGTCTTTGACTTCGGGATCTTCAAAGACTTTCGCCTGATGCCCCAGTCCGCTCAAAATAGCCTGCGCCTCTTCGGCGACCAGGAGCGAATTTCCATACATCGTACCGACAAAAATTCCGACTTCTGCCATGACTATCTCCCTGAAGTGACCTGTATCTCTTCATCCTGACCGCAGTCGTCGGCAAACTCAACCCTTTCATTTAACGGGAGAAGGCCGCGCCAGCCAAACTGCGACAGCGCGCGCATCCAGACGTCGTCAAGGCCAGCGCGAATAACCAGCGGTACACCGGTAAAAGGATGCGTTAACGATAGCTGGCTGGCATGAAGCATTAGCCGATCGCAGCCAAAGTGTTCGGCCGCGCTGCGATTCTGCCGCAGATCGCCGTGTTTACTGTCGCCGATAATCGGATGGCGAAGATGGGCAAGATGACGGCGCAGCTGGTGCTTACGTCCGGTTTTCGGTTCCAGCTCCACCAGGCTATAGCGGGTGGTAGGATAACGTCCGGTCGCCACCGGCATTTCTATCGTCGCCAGGCCGCGATAATGGGTGACCGCCGGCTGCGGATCTTTATTTTCGCGGGCGAACTTATCGGCAATTTTATCCAGCTCCTCAACCAGAGGATAATCAAGCTCCGCTTCTTCGCTCAACCAGCCGCGGGCTATCGCATGATAGCGTTTCTGCATTTGATGCTGCTCGAACTGCTGCGACAACAGTCTTCCCGCTTCGCTCGACAGTCCCATTAGCAGCACGCCGGAAGTCGGCCTGTCGAGGCGGTGAGCGGTGAACACGTGCTGGCCTATCTGGTCGCGCACGGTCTGCATCACCACCACTTTTTCATCACGATCCAGCCAGCTACGATGCACCAGCCAGCCCGAAGGCTTGTTCACCGCTACCAGCCACGGGTCCTGATATAAAATCTCCAGCATCAGGCGTCGCCGCCGGCAAACAGCGCATCCAGCAGAAGCAGCTCGGTAAGCACCCGCTCGCGCACGGGATGAGCATTATCCAGGGCCATCTCATAGTAGGGGGCAACGGCGAAATTTTGCGGCAGCGGCATGCCGCTTTCCAGAAGCTGATGCATGCGCGGTATTAATACCCACTGCAGCCATTCAAGCGGCTCCATGGTGTCGAGGCAAAACGGCTGTTCGCTGGCAAACGCGCGGCTGTCGGGAGCGCTATCCTGCCAGTGTTCCGTTTCGCGCAGCAGCGCTTCAATGGCGAGCAGGCGCTCGCGCACGCGATGGTCAAGAGTCATGGGAAACCTCGATGAGTTGAAAACCGGCGCAGAATAGCAAATTCAGAAGAGAAATAAAAAAAGGGAGCACTGTATAAACAGTGCTCCCGGTTCGTTTTGCAGCAATCCAGCTACATTGGTGCTCCCTGCTCGTCCTTGAAAACTTTTCCTGAGGTCTCCTGACCATGTTCATCCGTAAACTGTTGCATCCTGCTTTCACACCACCCCGATGTGAAATAACTCATCCGTAAGTCTATCCCGATCTTCCTGATCCACCGGGCATCCTGACCGGCTCTCTTTCTCCTTCCTGGAGGTGTCCTTTACGCAATCCTACGCTATCCTGTGCTTCATCCTGAAGCCTGTCCTTGCGACGCCGTCCTGGCGGGTCCTCTCGAAGCGTCATCATCCTGATGTTCACTTCATTTATCGACTCCCTGTCGACGTGTATAGAATCCCTGATTCCGCCCCGTCTTACAACCCTTGTTAAGACAATATCTTAAGATTTATCGTCTTCATGATGAATCATAAAACCATTAACCATTTGAAATTAATGTATTTTATTGAAATAGTATTTGCAGGGGATCGCCTCAAATGATGACGATCTCTTACAGGTCTTGTAAGAGATCTCTCACAAAAGCTCAGGAACTTTAGATTACAGAACGGGCTTAAGGGAATTAAGGAAACTCGCAAGCGAGGGAGAAAGGGTCGTACGTTTACGGGTCCCGAGCGTTTCTTTGATCACTTCGCCGCTCATATTACAGACCGAAATGACGTCCAGTTCGCTGTCCAGCGTGGCGATAAACAGCGTGGGAGACAGCTTCAAACGCTTTTGCACCAGCAGATGGCCAATCAGATTTTCCTGCACCCGCTGGAAGTCGTCCGGACTCCAGGTTTGCAGCAGCGTCATGCTCTCATCGGCAAAACGTGCCTGCATATCGCCGGCAAACTGAGTGGTATAATAAGCATGAAGCGGTTGTTGTACCACAATCTCCAGCGCCCGTTCAACCGCGTTAATGTTTTGTTCTAAAGAAAACGGCTGCGGCTGCCAGAAAACGCCATCATCATCCGTGGCGCTGATGCACGGCGACGGAATGCCGTAAAGCTCTTCGCTACGCGGCAGGCTGGAGCGCTGCTGCTGCCACGCCTCACAATAACGTTGGGTAAATGCTTGTAGCGCTTCTGCGGTTTGCTGATCCACCGGTTTCTCTCTTCACGTTAGACAGGATACACTTGGCATATAGTGTAACCGCTTTAACTATGGTGAAACATGTCTTCTTACGATAACCACCAGGCGCTCGCCGGCCTGACGCTCGGTAAATCAACCGATTACCGCGATACTTACGACGCCAGCCTGCTTCAGGGCGTACCGCGCAGCCTGAACCGCGATCCGCTGGGCCTGCACGCCGATAGCCTGCCGTTTCACGGCGCCGATATCTGGACGCTGTATGAACTCTCCTGGCTGAATGCGAAAGGCCTGCCGCAGGTTGCCGTGGGCCACGTTGAGCTCAGCGACACGACCGTGAATCTGGTGGAATCAAAAAGCTTTAAGCTCTATCTCAATAGCTTTAACCAGACGCGTTTTGCCGACTGGCAGGAGGTCGAGGCGACGCTGGCGCGCGATCTCAGCGCCTGTGCGCAAGGGGAAGTCAAGGTGTCGCTGTATCGCCTCGATGAACTCGAAGGCCAGCCGGTGGCGCATCTGCACGGCACCTGTATTGACGATCAGGATATTGAAATTGATAACTATCAGTTCAGCGCTGATTACCTGCAGGATGCCGCTGGCGGTAAAGTGGTTGAAGAGACGCTGGTCAGCCATTTACTGAAATCCAACTGCCTGATTACCCACCAGCCCGACTGGGGTTCGGTACAGATCCGCTATCGCGGGGCAAAAATCGATCGCGAAAAGCTGCTGCGCTATCTGGTTTCGTTCCGCCATCACAACGAATTCCACGAACAGTGCGTAGAGCGCATCTTCAGCGATATTCAGCGTTTCTGCCAGCCGGAAGCCCTTTCCGTTTATGCGCGCTATACGCGGCGCGGCGGCCTGGACATCAACCCGTGGCGCAGCAACACCGATTTTGTTCCGGCCATCGGCCGCCTCGCTCGCCAATAGTAAACATTTTCACAATTTGCGTGCGTTAACCCGCGCGCAAGGTTGTGAAAACGCCATCAGCAGGGCTATTGTAATCACAGGAAGACGATAATCGTCCTGTAAGGAGTTCACTTGATTACACATGTTAGCCCGCTTGGTTCAATGGATATGCTGTCGCAGCTGGAAGTGGATATGCTTAAACGCACCGCCAGCAGTGACCTGTATCAACTCTTTCGTAACTGCTCGCTTGCTGTGCTCAACTCGGGGAGCCTGACCGATAACAGCAAGGAGCTCCTGTCTCGTTTTGAAAACTTCGATATTAACGTGCTGCGTCGCGAACGCGGCGTGAAGCTGGAACTGATTAACCCGCCGGAAGATGCTTTCGTTGACGGGCGTATTATCCGTTCCCTGCAGGCCAACCTGTTTGCCGTACTGCGCGATATCCTGTTTGTCTACGGCCAGATCCATAACACCGTCCGCTTCCCGAATCTCGATCTTGAAAGCTCGGTGCATATCACCAACCTGGTGTTCTCTATTTTGCGCAACGCCCGCGCCCTGCACGTCGGCGAAGCGCCAAATATGATTGTCTGCTGGGGCGGCCACTCGATTAACGAAAACGAATATCTCTACGCTCGCCGCGTCGGCACTCAGCTGGGCCTGCGTGAGCTGAATATCTGTACCGGCTGCGGGCCGGGCGCCATGGAAGCGCCGATGAAAGGCGCAGCCGTCGGCCACGCGCAGCAGCGCTACAGAGACAGCCGCTTTATCGGCATGACCGAGCCGTCCATTATCGCCGCCGAGCCGCCTAACCCGCTGGTCAACGAGCTGATCATCATGCCGGATATCGAGAAACGTCTGGAAGCCTTCGTGCGCATCGCTCACGGCATTATCATCTTCCCGGGCGGCGTAGGTACAGCGGAAGAGCTGCTCTATCTGCTGGGCATTTTGATGCATCCGTCGAACAAGTCGCAGGTTCTGCCGCTGATTCTTACCGGGCCAAAAGAGAGCGCCGATTATTTCCGCGTGCTGGATGAGTTTATCGTCCATACGCTGGGCGAATCCGCCCGTCGCCACTATCGCATTATCGTTGACGACGCCGCTGAAGTAGCCCGCCAGATGAAAAAAGCAATGCCGATGGTGAAAGAGAATCGTCGCGAGACCGGCGATGCTTACAGCTTCAACTGGTCGATGCGCATTGCTCCGGATCTGCAGATGCCGTTCGATCCTACCCATGAGAATATGGCCAATCTCAAACTCTATCCGGACCAGCCGGTAGAAGTGCTGGCAGCGGATCTCCGCCGCGCCTTCTCCGGTATCGTCGCTGGTAACGTCAAAGAGGTGGGCATCCAGGCTATCGAAAAATTCGGTCCGTATAAAATTCACGGCGACCCGGCAATGATGCGCCGCATGGACGATCTGCTGCAGGGCTTCGTCGCTCAGCATCGTATGAAGCTGCCGGGCGGCACCGCCTATATCCCCTGCTACGAAATCTGTTCCTGAGTTCTCTTCTGTTCTTCTCCCGGGCAGCGGTTCGCGCTCTGCCCGGGCAACGCTTCCTCGCCAGGCCACAGTACTGCTGCCTCGCTCATCACTCAGCGCGTATTATTTCCAAATGATTCATTTACTTTGTGAATTTTCCAGATGCATTTTTACAAAGCCAATCGTTTGCGTTTCCAAATACAGCAATAAATATCACCAGGAAAAACGCCTTTTAACGTAAAAATGTCGATAACATCGCATTTTTACAGTAAAAACCTCGTTATTACGTCACACCACTATTATCTCATATGCTGAAAATGATAGCCTCCGCGCCACAATTCTCTGGCTGATCACCAGAAACAGGCTGTTGGACTAAAAATACGCACATTAAAAGTGGATTATTGCATTTGGGATCGCGATCACTGATGCATTCACCATATAAATGTATCTTCCCGCACCAATTGTTACGGAGAAAATGCCTAAAAAACCGTACACAAACGAATTTCATATTATTTAGTCGTTTTTTTTCATTAGATTTTGTTGCTTCCTCCAGGAGATACAGATGGAAACCACTCAAACCAGCACCATCGTTACGGATGCTACCCGTAGCGGTTGGCGTAAGACGGACACCATGTGGATGCTGGGCCTGTACGGCACGGCTATCGGCGCGGGCGTACTGTTCCTGCCGATCAACGCCGGCGTCGGCGGTATGATCCCGCTGATCATCATGGCGATTCTGGCCTTTCCGATGACCTTCTTCGCCCACCGCGGAATGACCCGTTTCGTGCTGTCCGGTAAGAACCCGGGCGAAGACATCACCGAAGTCGTCGAGGAGCACTTCGGCGTCGGCGCAGGTAAACTGATTACCCTGCTTTACTTTTTCGCCATCTACCCGATTCTGCTGGTATACAGCGTGGCGATCACCAATACCGTCGAAAGCTTTATGGCGCACCAGTTGCACATAACGCCGCCGCCGCGCGCCATTCTTTCCCTGATTCTGATTGTCGGCATGATGACTATCGTGCGCTTCGGCGAGCAGATGATCGTCAAAGCGATGAGCGTGCTGGTATTCCCGTTCGTGGTCGCGCTGATGATTCTGGCTCTGTACCTGATCCCGCAGTGGAACGGCGCGGCGCTGGAAACCCTCTCCCTGAGTAGCGCTACCGCCACCGGCAACGGCCTGTGGATGACCCTGTGGCTGGCAATACCGGTGATGGTATTCTCTTTTAACCACTCGCCGATCATCTCCTCCTTCGCCGTTGCTAAACGCGAAGAGTACGGCGAAGGCGCTGAGAAAAAATGCTCCAGCATTCTGGCCCGCGCGCACATTATGATGGTGCTGACCGTTATGTTCTTCGTCTTCAGCTGCGTACTGAGCCTCTCCCCGGCGGATCTGGCGGCGGCAAAAGAGCAGAACATCTCGATTCTGTCTTACCTGGCGAACCACTTTAACGCGCCAATCATCGCCTGGATGGCGCCGATCATCGCGATGATCGCCATCACTAAATCCTTCCTCGGCCACTATCTGGGCGCTCGCGAAGGCTTTAACGGCATGGTGATTAAATCCCTGCGCGGTAAAGGCAAGTCCATCGAAATCAACAAACTGAACAAAATCACTGCCCTGTTCATGCTGGTCACCACCTGGATTGTGGCAACGCTGAACCCAAGCATCCTCGGGATGATCGAAACCCTGGGCGGCCCGATCATTGCGATGATTCTGTTCCTGATGCCGATGTACGCCATTCAGAAAGTCCCGGCTATGCGCAAATACAGCGGCCACGTCAGCAACGTTTTCGTGGTGATTATGGGCCTGATTGCTATCTCCGCGATTTTCTACTCTCTGTTTAGCTAATATCCCCGCGCCGCCTGACGGCGGCGCTCCCGACAGCACTGGATGCATCATGATCAGCGTATTCGATATTTTTAAAATCGGCATTGGCCCTTCCAGCTCCCACACCGTTGGACCGATGAAAGCGGGCAAACAATTCACGGACGATCTTATTGAGCGCGGGCTGCTCTCCGAGGTGACCAAAGTCATCGTCGATGTCTACGGCTCCCTTTCCCTGACCGGTAAAGGCCACCATACCGACATCGCGATTATTATGGGCCTGGCGGGCAACCTGCCGGATACCGTCGACATTGACGCTATCCCCAGTTTTATCCAGGACGTCAACACCCATGGCCGCCTGATGCTGGCAAACGGCCAGCAGGAAGTGGCGTTCCCGGTCGATCAGTGCATGAATTTCCATGCCGACAATCTGTCGCTGCATGAGAACGGCATGCGAATTACCGCCCTCGCCGGCGACCAGGTTCTCTACAGCCAGACGTACTACTCCATCGGCGGCGGGTTTATCGTCGACGAAGCGCATTTCGGCGTCACCCGCGAAGCGCCGGTCGCCGTACCTTTTCCATATAAAAACGCCGCCGACCTCCAGCGCCACTGCCGTGAAAGCGGGCTGTCGCTTTCCGGTCTGATGATGCAAAACGAGCTGGCGCTGCACAGTAAAGAAGCGCTGGAACAGCACTTTGCCGCCGTCTGGGAAGTGATGAGCAGCGGCATTGAACGCGGCATCACCACCGAGGGCGTTCTGCCGGGCAAGCTGCGGGTTCCCCGCCGCGCCGCCGCGCTGCGCCGGATGCTGGTAAGCCAGGACAACACCAGCAGCGACCCGATGGCGGTCGTTGACTGGATTAATATGTTCGCCCTGGCGGTTAACGAAGAGAACGCCGCCGGCGGACGCGTCGTGACCGCACCAACCAACGGCGCCTGCGGCATCGTGCCTGCGGTACTGGCCTACTACGACAAATTTATCCGCAAAGTGAACGCCAACTCGCTGGCGCGCTATATGCTGGTCGCCAGCGCCATTGGCTCACTTTATAAGATGAACGCCTCGATTTCCGGCGCTGAAGTGGGCTGCCAGGGCGAAGTCGGCGTTGCCTGTTCAATGGCTGCAGCCGGACTGGCGGAACTGCTGGGCGGCAGCCCGGGCCAGGTGTGCATCGCCGCCGAAATCGGTATGGAGCACAACCTCGGTCTGACCTGCGACCCGGTCGCCGGTCAGGTGCAGGTGCCGTGCATCGAGCGTAACGCTATCGCTGCGGTTAAAGCGGTCAACGCCGCGCGCATGGCGCTGCGCCGCACCAGCGAGCCGCGGGTGTGCCTCGATAAAGTCATCGAGACCATGTACGAAACGGGCAAAGATATGAATGCCAAATATCGTGAAACCTCACGCGGCGGCCTGGCCATGAAGATTGTCGCCTGCGATTAACACCCCCTCCCGGTATGCTGCGGCATGCCGGGTTTCCTTCCCCTGCCCTCCCCCTTCATTTATGTTATATAAATGATAATTTAGTTATTTATTAGTTATAAAGACGATTTGTTACCTTACGGTAAACCGCTCAAGGAGAACAAATCATGCTCAGACTGTCTCGTCCGGCGCTGCTGCTCATGCTGGCTGGCGTATCCGCTTCCGCGCTGGCGAAAACGCCGGAAACCGTCAATATCGGCTATCAGAAAGCCAATATCTTCGCGCTGCTGAAATATCGCGGCACCCTCGATGAAACGTTTAAAAAGCAGGGCATCGCCGTGCGCTGGATTGAATTCCCCGCCGGGCCGCAAATGCTGGAAGGGCTGAACGTCGGCAGCATCGACCTCGCCGCAACCGGCGATGCGCCGCCGGCCTTTGCCCAGGCGGCGAAGGCAGATCTGGTCTACTTAGCCCACTCGCCGGCGAATCCAAAAACCGAGGCCATCGTAGTGGCGGAAAACTCGGCGATTAAGAGCGTGGCCGACCTTAAGGGCAAGCGCGTGGGGCTCAACAAAGGCTCCGACGTAAACTACCTGCTGGTGGCTGCGCTGGAGAAAGCCGGATTAAGCTATAAAGATATCACTCCGGTCTATTTGCCGCCTGCCGACGCCCGCGCCGCCTTCCAGCGCGGCGCGATTGACGCATGGGTTATCTGGGATCCGTTCCTCGCCGAGGTGGAAACAAACGCCAAAGCCCGACAGATCCGCAATGCCGAAGGGCTGGTACCGCACTATACCTTCTACCTGGCCAGCCGCAAATTTGCCGACGCTTATCCTGAAACCGCGAAGCAGGTGGTCGATGAACTGGGTAAACTGAGCGAATGGGCCAACAGCCATCAGGACGATGCCGCCGGGATCCTCTCGGCTTCTACCGGGCTGGATAAGGCTATCTGGCTGAAGACGCTGGCGCGCCTGCCCTATGGCGCCGAACGGATGACGCCTGCAGTCTATAACGAGCAGCAGGCGCTGGCGGACACTTTCACCCGCATCGGTCTGCTGCCGGTGAAGGTGGACGTCCGCAGTGCGACCTGGTCACTGGATAAGCAGTAAGCTTTCCCTTCCCGGGTCCGGCGCCAGCGCCTTACCCGGGCTATCGATCCGCAGACATCGGTGGACCCGTAGCCCGATGTGATGGACACCTCCCCCTTACGGCATCAAAGTGCCAGACTGAGGTGTACCTACAGTTAACTGGAGGAGGTGTCCATCATGAATATTAAACGTATTGGTCTCGACCTGGCA
>NZ_JBLURD010000008.1:0-208082 GCF_051209435.1 Klebsiella sp. HN106
ATGAAGGCGCTGACCAGCGAGAAGGAGCGGAAAATCCGCATGGTGCAGCTGCGCACGGTGAGTAAGCGGGAAAAAATCCTCTTCCCGGCGGTGCTGTTGCTGCTGGTGGCGCTGCTGCTGCCGGACGCGGCGCCGCTGCTGGGGATGTTCTGCTTCGGCAACCTGATGCGCGAGAGCGGGGTGGTGGAGCGCCTGAGCGACACGGTGCAGAACGGGCTGATAAATATCGTGACGATATTCCTCGGGCTGTCGGTGGGTGCCAAGCTGGTGGCGGACAAATTCCTGCAGCCGCAGACGCTGGGGATACTGGTGCTGGGAGTGACAGCGTTCTGCGTGGGTACGGCGGCGGGCGTGCTGATGGCGAAGCTGCTGAACCTGTGCAGCCGGCACAAAATCAACCCGCTGATTGGCTCCGCCGGGGTGTCGGCGGTGCCGATGGCGGCAAGGGTGTCGAACAAGGTGGGGCTGGAGTCGGACGCGCAGAACTTCCTGCTGATGCACGCGATGGGCCCGAACGTGGCGGGGGTGATTGGCTCGGCGATTGCCGCCGGGGTGATGCTCAAGTACGTGCTGGCGATGTGAATCGTTACCTTTCCCCGGATTGCGCCGTAAACGGCTTATCCGGGCTACTGTATCGCAGACGGCTGTAAACCCGTAGCCCGGGATAAGGCGTCAGCCGCAACCCGGGGATTCTCCCGGAGGCGGCGCTTAACGCGCCTTGTCCGGGCTACCGGATCGCAGAAGGCTGTAAACCCGTAGCCGGGTAAGGCATCAACCGCAAGCCCGGGATACGTAAAACGTCGTATTCCATCTGGATGTGTTCTGAAATCCATAAAACTGTGGGCCGATTCCGCGCCGTCGGTCGCTAAAAAAGAGAAAATGGCCTTTTGATGTCAATTCGCCCAATGTTTAGCCGAAAAATCACGCACTGGTTTGCCCGACGTTCGTTCCAGAACCGCATCTTCCTGTTGATCCTGTTTACCTCGACAATAGTGATGCTGGCGATGTCATGGTATCTCACCAGCATCACGGAAGAGCGTCTGCATTATCAGGTCGGCCAGCGCGCGCTGATCCAGGCGATGCAGATCTCCGCCATGCCTGAGCTGGTAGAGGCGGTCGAAAAGCACGATCTGGCGCGAATTAAAGCGCTTATCGACCCCATGCGATCGTTTTCCGATGCCACCTACATCACCGTCGGTGATGCAAAAGGCCAGCGTCTGTATCACGTGAATCCGGATGAGATCGGCAAATATATGGAAGGCGGAGACAGCGACGAAGCGCTGTATAACGCTAAAAGCTACGTGTCGGTGCGTAAAGGATCGCTCGGCTCTTCATTGCGCGGTAAGTCGCCGATCCAGGACAGCACCGGGAAAGTGATCGGCATCGTCTCGGTGGGCTACACCATCGAACAGTTAGAGAACTGGCTGAGTCTGCAAATCGGATCGCTGATGATCCCGATGGCGATCATGCTGCTCCTGCTGCTCTACTGCGCCCGACGCTTCTCGCTGCATATCAAAAAACAGATGCTGAATATGGAGCCGCAGCAGCTATCACAGCTGCTTATCCAGCAAAGCGTCTTGTTTGAATCGGTCTTTGAGGGACTGATAGCCATTGACTCTCACTACCGAATTACCGCCATCAACCAAACCGCAAGGAGATTATTAAACCTCAGCCAGCCGGAAACCATCCTGATTGGCAAAAGCATCAGCAGCGTGATCTCTCAGGAGACGTTCTTTTATGACGCGCCGCAGACAAATAAAAAAGACGAAATTGTCACCTTTAATCAGATCAAAGTGATCGCCAGCCGCATGGCCGTCACGCTCAATAGCGAGCCCCAGGGATGGGTCATTAGCTTTCGTAGTAAAGACGATATCAACACCCTGAGCCTGCAGCTCAGCCAGGTCCAGCAGTATGCAGATAACCTTCGCGCCGTGCAACACGAGCACCGCAATTTGATCTCCACCATTGCCGGGCTACTGTTTTTGAAACGCTACGATAACGCGCTGGATCTCATTCAGCAGCAGTCTGAAAGCCACCAGAAAGTTCTCGATTTTATCGCCCGTAATTTTAAAGTGAACCATCTTGCCGGGCTGCTGATCGGCAAATATTACCGCGCCAAAGAGCTCGGATTAGAGCTGGTCTTCGATCCCGCCTGTCACGTGGAAACCCTCCCCTCCTCGCTTTCTCATAATGAGTGGATCTCGATCGTCGGTAATCTGCTGGACAATGCCTACAATGCCGCCTTACGTCAGCCGGCAGGATCGAAGCAGATCGAGTGCCTGATCAACAGCGAGGGCGGCGAAGCGATCGTCGAGATCGCCGACCAGGGCTGCGGAATTGATGAATCGCTGCGCGATCGTATTTTTGAGCGCGGCGTCACCAGCAGCGACAGCGGCGATCACGGTATCGGGCTATGGCTGGTACGCAGCTACGTCGAGCAGGCGGGCGGCAATATCGTCGTCGACGACAACATCCCTTTTGGCACTATTTTTACTCTTTATATCCCCCTGACCCGAGATGAACACCATGGATAGCATCACAACTCTCATCGTTGAAGACGAACCTATGCTGGCGGAAATTCTGGTGGATACCATCAAGCAATTTCCCCAGTTCGAAGTCATTGGCATTGCGGATAAGCTGGAAAGCGCAAAAAAAATGCTTCGTCTCTATCAGCCCCAGCTGATTCTGTTGGATAACTTTTTGCCCGATGGCAAAGGCCTCGATTTGATCCGTCACGCCGTCAATATCAATTATAAAGGACGTATCATTTTCATCACCGCCGACAACCATATGGATACCATCAGCGAAGCCCTGCGGATGGGCGTTTTCGATTATTTGATTAAGCCGGTTCACTATCAGCGATTGCAGCATACGCTCGAGCGTTTTGCCCGCTATCGCAGCTCCCTGCGCTCGAGCGAGCAGGCGAGCCAGACCCACGTTGACGCCCTTTTCAATATCCAGGCCAAAGAGCACGCGGAAGCCGCCGGCACCGCTCTGCGCGGAATCGATGAAAGCACCTTTAACCGCGTATTACAGCTCTTCACCGACCCGGGGATCGTCCATACCGCAGACTCCCTTGCGCGTATCCTCGGCAGCAGCAAAACCACTGCCCGCCGCTACCTGGAGCAAGGGGTCAAAAACGATTTTCTTGAGGCCGAAATAAGCTACGGTAAAGTCGGCAGACCGGAGCGGATTTATCACGGCAAAAATAGTGAGCACGTTTAAGGATCGCGGAGATGCTTTGTTTAGCATGCATCTCCTTTTATTCGTTTACGCTATAGCGTAGCTAACAATCATCTGGCCTTTTTTCATCTTCACCTGGGTAATGACGACCTCTCCCAGTTCTGACAGGCTGGCCACGTGCGTGCCGCCGCAGGGATAGCTCGGCATATCGCCGAACCCGACCTTGCGCAGACCTTCGGCAAAAGAGATCCGACGCGGTAAATCCTCCGCCTGCCATCCTTCGATCTGCGCCAGCAGGGCGCTGGCTTCGGGCAGTGACGCGTTCGTCCCGGCGGCAAAGGTGATGCGCCCTTCTCCCGGCCAGTGATGCGCCTTAATCGGCCGCCAGCCAAAGCGCTCTCCGGCCTGGCCAATCAGGTGCCCGGCGGAATGTAGCCGAGCGTGCAGCCGTCTCGCGTCCGCGTCCACCCGGATCGCCACCTCGCCGGAGGGTAGCGGCTGCGCAACAATATGCACGATGCTCTCGCCGCGCGCGGCAACGCTCTCGACCGCAAGCTCGCCAATCCAGCCGCGATCCGCTGGCTGTCCTCCGCCCTGCGGATGAAACAGCGTGCGGTCCAGCTCAATGGCATAGCGGCCATCGGCTTCGCCCAGGCAGTTGACGACTCGCGCAGGGCATTCAGTGGCATCGCTGGTGTAATAAAGTCGTTCAGTCATGGTTGTCCTCCCCTCAGTCAGGACAGTATATTGATATTAACGACAGCGATAATCCCGCCGATCATCAATGCAATTTTGCTCTGGAAGCACAAATGAATCTGAACTTACTGCCCGATCTCGCCCTGTTCGTGCAGATTGTCGATCAGGGCAGCTTTTCCGCCGTCGCGCGCCAGACAGGCGCGACGCCTTCCGCCATTAGCCGCAGCGTCTCGCGGCTGGAGCAGGAAATGGGCTGCAAGCTGCTGCATCGCACCACGCGCAAGCTGCGCCTTAGCGATGCCGGGAAAACGGTGTATGAACATGCGCTGGAGATGCTGGACTCGGCGCGTCTGGCCATGGATTCCGCCGGCAGCGCCCAGGCGGTGCCGCAGGGTAAGCTCACGCTAAGCGTGCCGAAAGCCGTGGGACGGTTTGTCATTCATCCGCTGATGCTGGAGTTTTTTAGCCGCTACCCGAAGATCGACGTCTGTCTGCGCCTTGAAGATCGGGTTCTCGATTTTATCGATGACGGTATCGATCTGGCGCTGCGCATCACCCATACGCCCTCGCCGGGGCTGCACGGTAAGCCTTTGCTGTCCGTCAGCCATATCGTCTGTGCGACGCCCGGCTACCTGGCGCAATATGGCAGACCGCGAACGCCGCAGGATCTGCGCGAACATAGCTGTATCAGCCTTGGGGAAACGCCCGCCGATTCGCGCTGGAAGTTTCGCCGCGACGGCAAAACGGAGACTATCCAGACCCACGGTCGTTACGCGGCAAACCACACCGCCGTACGCCTTGATGCCGTGAAGCAAAATCTGGGTATCGGCAGCCTGCCGTTGTTTACCGCCCGTGAGGCGCTGGCGAACGGCGAGATTGTGCAGGTTTTACCGGAATGGGAGTTTATCAGTCGCTATTCCGGCCAGCTCTGGCTACTGTGGTCGGGCAATAAGCACATGCCCGCCAGAATGCGGGCAATGATTGATTATCTTAGCGAGAAGATGAAGCCGACTGCAGGCAGCACAGCCATAGCGCAACGTTCGAAAATCACGGATAAGCCGCTATGAATAAAAACGGGGATGCTATATCACCCCCGTTTATTATCTTAATGAGGACTATCGTTTACTGATGGTGGGAAGTTAAGCGTGATTTATTATAATTAATCAGGCTTCCTGCCTTAATAATCTCCCGCTCTGATGAGGTCAGGCCCTCCATGTAAAGCGCGATCTCTTTTATGGGGCGCTCGCGGCTAATGACAAACGCGGTAATATGACCCAGCTCGCTGTCTAAGGCGGATTTTATGCCCGGAATAAAGATAAAATCCCCCACTTCAAATTCGGGTAAGGCTTTCATTTGCAGCGGCAGCATTCCCCAGTTAATCACATTCGAACGATAACGTTTCGTGGCGTATTCCTGCGCAATATTTGCCAGCCCCCCCAGCACGCGCTGGCAGCTGGCCGCTTGTTCTCGTGCTGAACCATCGCCCGGTTTTATCGCATAAACCATACTACCTATTTCCGTCTGCTGCAGGGTGACGCTCTCCTGTCCCGGCAGCTGGCGGATTTGGGTAAAGATGTCCTCAAGTTCAGGATGCAGCCTGCAAGGATTGTCCCCCGCGACGCGCAATTGTTCCAGAGCGGCAATCTCCTTACTGCGGCCAACATAGCCCGGATCGCGCCGTGAGAGGGTAAACTCCGCCAGTCCTGAGGGGTTAGAGCGAAATGATGAGGTTTCTCCCGATGGGATAAGCTCGTCAGTAGTCGTCACCGGATCCATGATTTTAGAGGTAACGTTTAAGAGAATATTTTCCGTTAACTCACTCATTTCCGGCCAGTCTTTTATATTGGGTCCATAAATCAGCGATTGCTGGGATGCGCCTTTAATAAAGCCTTGATAGACACGGTTTTTATAGGGTGAAGCGTCAAATTCATATTGCGGTATGTTCTCCCAGCAATCGAGCTCTGACGCCGAGGTCAGAATACCACCGTTGGCAGCCGTCGCCGCAATTGAGCGGGCATCCATCAACGCGACAGCCGACATTTGCCCATTTCCGGGTTTTGAACCTTCCCGGTTTGGGAAATTGCGCGTTGTATGGCGAATGCTCAATCCATTATGCATAGGCGTGTCGCCTGCGCCAAAGCAGGGCCCACAAAATGCGGTACGCATAATCGCGCCAGCGCTTAATAAATCGGTCGTTATCCCTTTTTTGGTCAGATCCATCAGCACCGGCTGGGATGAGGGATATATCGAGAGAGAGAAAACGTTGTCGCCGCAGGAGTGATGCTTTAAGGCATTTGCCGCTTCAACTACGTTGACGTAATTTCCGCCAGCACAACCGGCAATAATTCCCTGCTGGATCCGGAGCTTACCCTTTTCGACTTTATCCAGCAGGGAGAGTTTTGCGCGCCCAAGCGAAATTTTTTCGGATTCCATTTCGACTTCATGCAAAATATCCGGCAAGTTCTCCTTCAGCGTATCAATTTCATAGACGTTGGCGGGATGAAAAGGTAAGGCGATCATCGGTTTGATAGCGCTTAAATTGACTTCTATACAACCATCGTAATAAGCCATATCGGATGCTGAGAGCGAATAATAGTCTTGCTCCCTGCCATGAACGCGCAAGTAGCTTCGAGTCTCTTCATCGGTTTGCCAGATAGACGATAAGCAGGTGGTCTCCGTCGTCATGACATCAACACTGTTGCGGAAATCGGTAGACATTGTCGCCACCCCCGGTCCCACAAACTCCATTATCTTGTTTTTCACATAACCGCGCCGGAACACCGCGCCAATTATCGCCAGGGCAATATCCTGAGGCCCCACGCCAGGGCTGGGTTTACCTGTCAAATACACCGCAACAACCTCGGGATAATCAATATCCCAGGTCCCTCCCAGCAGTTGCTTAACTAACTCGCCGCCCCCCTCGCCGACGGCCATCGTCCCTAAAGCGCCATAGCGGGTATGGCTGTCCGAGCCCAGCACCATCTTGCCACCGCCGGCCATCATCTCGCGCATATATTGATGAATAACGGAAATATGCGGCGGAACATAAATCCCGCCGTACTTTCTGGCCGAAGATAAACCGAATATATGATCATCACTATTAATGGTACCGCCGACCGCACATAGCGAATTATGACAATTAGTTAATACGTAAGGCAGTGGAAAACGCTGCATTCCAGACGCTTTAGCGGTTTGGATTATCCCCACAAATGTAATATCGTGTGAGGCCATACAATCAAATTTTATTTTTAACTTGCGGTGATCGCCTGAAGTATTATGGGCGGTGAGGATCGACCACGAAATCGTGCCTTTACGCGCCTCCTGCTTGTCCACCGGGAAGGAAGGATGACCAACAGGGACAATACCATGCTGGTGTGATATACATACTCCATGGTCATACAGTTTTATCATGACATATATCCTTATATAAAAAACAAGGTCTGACAGAATAGCAACGCTTTTTAATCACTACCGTTATCGGCTAATAAAATGGAAAAAACACAGGCAATAAAATAAAGCTGACGATTACCGATATAACAATAAGCGGCAATCCGGTTTTAACGTAATCAATAAACTTATAGCCGCCCGCAGAAAAAATCATCATATTGGCGGGCGTACCCACAGGGGTTGCATACGCACACGAGCAGCCAATAACTATAGCCATTAATACCGCCCGGGGATCGGCCCCCATCGAATGCGCAATAGATAGACCAATCGGCATTAATAAAGCGGCGGTTGCCGTATTGGACATGAAGTTTGTTAACACACAGGAGATGAGCAATACCGCGCTTAAAAGTAAGAAGGGGGAAGCGTGATTACCCAGTTGTTCAATCATTGCACGCGCCATGATCGCACCAGCGCCGGTGGTTTCCAGCGCTTTTGCTAGTGCCAGCGTTCCGCCGAACAGGAAAATGGTCTGTGAATCGATGGCCTGGTATGCCTGTTTTTCAGTAATCACCCTGGTGACAATCAGCGTTAAAGCGCCAATTGAGCCAACAATAGCAATCGGCAATCCAATCTGTTCTTCGAAAATCATGCCGGATACGGTTGCGATTAGTACCGACAGCGCAATCACCTGCTTGTATTTCGGGCACGCTATCTTGCGCATACTTTCAGTGCGTTGCTGGTGTAGCGTACTTTTTTGCGGTAATAGTCGGTAGCCTATCGTGACAAAATAGAGAATACCGCAAGCCAGCATCGGAATACCCAGCTTAGCATATTCAAAAAAACCAAAACGTTGGCCAACCTGCTCCAGCGCCGACTGTGCAATCAGATTTCCTGGGGAACCGATAAGCGACAAATTTCCCCCCAACGCAGAGGCAAAGGCCAGGGGCATAAGCAGACGTGACTGGGCATAACCTGATTTTATCGCTGCGCCGATCACAACAGGTATTAACACTGCAGCCGTCCCGGTATTCGATAAAAATCCAGAAAGGGTCCCACACACTAACATAATAATGACTATCAGCTGTTTTTCTGTACGCGCATAGCGTGTCACGATACCGCCAATTTTATCGGTTACGCCGGTTTCGAATAAAGCCCCGCCTACCACAAACATAGCCACAAATAAAATAACATTCTGATTAATAAAACCTGCAAAAGCAGTTTTGACATCGAAGACCCCGGTGACAACCAGAGTAATACAAACAATCATGGCAGTTACAGCTAATGGTATTTTTTCCCAAACGAACATGACGATCGAAAAAACCAATAGCGACAACGTAATCGTAACTGGAGACATAAATATATTGCACCTCACCTTGTTAAAGGTCATATAATAATATTTGCGATCATGTGAATTTTTTCATACTTAAATCATTAAACTCCAGGTAAGATAATAACCACATGGCAATGGCATCATCTACAATTGTCCTGGGCATCAACCGATGCCCAGAGATTCACGGCATTCTTTCTCAGTAACGACTTAAATCATCCCGGATGATATGAGTATTTCCCACCACCATACCCCGAGGGTGATGTGCAAGAGGAATGTCAGTACCGCCAGTATTCCACCTATAATCCACCAGGATTTGATATCGTTATAACCCACACCAAAAATAACTGGTCCCGCCGCGCCACCATAGTGAGTGACCATTCCGCCATAAGAATTGCTGAATAATAGCGCGAGTGCGGTGAGGGTTATCGGTGCACCAGATACATTCGCCAGCATGGCAAAGACCGGAACCATAGCGACGATATAAGCGCTTCCCGAGGCGAAGAAATAACGAACCAGTATGCTCAAGGCGACAATAACAATAAAGGCTATATTACCGTGACCATCAAATGAAATATTATTTTTTAATAAATCAGCCAGCCACACGAAAAAGCCAACTTTTGATAATAACGAGCTTAAGCCAATAATCCCACCGTACCAAATGAGCGTATTCCAGCCGCCTTTATTTTTTATCACATCATCCCAGGTTACGATTTTCAGCACTAACATCAAGGCCATGACGCAGATAGCAACGGTTGACTCATTAACCCCCAGGGCGCTGCTGAACACCCAACCGCCCAGTGCCAGAACAAAGAGGCAAGAGAGCATCTTTTCACGCAGGGTCATGGGTCCCAAAGCTTCGATGCCCGTTTTGGCGATCTTTTTATTATCAACCCGCTTTAATTCCGGCGGATAAAGCTTGTAGGTAATCAGCGGCGTCAGCAGCAGCATAATGATACCAGGTAATCCTGCGGCCAGCGCCCAGCCACCCCAGCTTAATTTGATGTGGCAGATATCTTCAATCATCTTCAGCGCAAGAATATTGCCGGCCATTGCGGTAAAGAACATATAGCTGGTTGTTTTCGTCACCATATAGATGTTCAACATAAGATAGTGACCAACTCGCTTTGCGCTGTGCTCCGGCTCCGAGCCAAGGGCGACTGCGACGCTATTAATGATCGGTAAAACAATCCCCCCAGCACGTGCTGTATTCGATGGCGTTGCGGGGGCCAGGATCAGGTCAAGGAAGGCGGTTACATAGCCAAGGCCCAACGTTGTACTACCAATTTTTCCGATAAGAAAATAAGCAATTCTTTTACCTAGCCCGGTAATAACAAAAGCTGCACTCAGAGTAAATGCGGAGAAAACTAACCAGGTGGTGCCGGATGAATATCCGCTTAATACGCTGGCGGCTTTTACCGAACCATCACCCAGATTGCCGGTGACCACCATTGATGCGGCGACGGCAATCAGCAGTACCACAGGCTCTGAAAAGGGTTTAATGACTAACCCCACAATGGCTGCCAGATAAATGCCTGATAAAACCCAGGCAAGTGTTGATAATCCTTGCGGCGCCGGGAATAAACTCATGAGTAACGGTATTGCTATTATAACCAGCAGCTTCCATAACTTATTCTTTTGCATTTCCATTCCTTAGCTGTACTCAATATTTAAGGATGCTTGTGGAACGCATTCACATAGCTCCCCGCCTCAATCCACGGTAATTTTTCGTTAAGGAGGGGACTCGGTATTTAGTCGGCAATATAAACCGAGCCGGAAAGAATCTTCCGTGCCGTGCGAATAACAGAGGCGCGGATCGCTTCAGGGGCTTCGGTCGTATTACTTAAGTCGACCGCAATACTCCCGCTGGGGTGCTCGATTTTAACGATGCCATCACCAGACAATTTCGTCAGTTCATTAGCAATCGTTCCCGGAATAATACATGCACTCGCCAGGCCGATAGCGCCGGTAATCGCCAACGATTTATGGCAACTGTGGGGCATAAAATATCGAACATTTAAATTTCCGCCGCTAAGCGCAGGAGAAATCAGAACCGATTTCGGGATAACCATATTTGTCACATCGCCAAATCCCATCGCCTTTCCCGCTTGTCGCCGAATAGACTCCAGCGATTCTAAAAGCGCTGTGTCCCGGTCTAATTCGCAGGCAGATTCATAACCGGTTTTTCCCAGGCTCTGAGCTGGAATCACGACCATCGGCATTGCCATGTCAATACAGGTGACTTGCGCATTATCAAATACGTCCAGCCGATTCCCGGTAGGGAAAAGCTGGCCGGATTTTGCACCCGCAGAATTCAAAAAGGTTAATGCAACCGGTGCGGCACGGCCGGGAACGCCGTCTATCTGCGTATCGCCGTCGTAGATAACCTTTCCCTCAGGCGTTTGAATGTCAGCCTCAATAAAAGTATTGGTGTTCACATTCCTTATGCGCACTCTCGTGACCGGAGAATCCGCTTTAATTAACCCCTGTTCTATTGCGAATCCCCCTACAGCACACAGCATATTTCCGCAGTTCGGCGTGGTATCGACCCGCCGTTCGTTGACGATAACCTGAACAAACAGATAATCAATGTCCGCTTTTTCACTAACAGATCGACTAATAATGGCCACTTTGCTGGTTTGTGGGCTTCCACCGCCAATTCCGTCAATTTCCAGCTCATGGCCCGATCCCATGATGGATAACAGGAAGTCATTACGTTGGTTAATATCCTTTGGTAAATCATCCGCTAATAAAAAGGCGCCTTTGGATGTTCCACCACGCATTAATACACAGGGAATGCTCTTCATAGCAAGTTCCTCACCCGATAAAACATAGAAGAATTAAACGAAATGCCTTGTGAATTTAATTTGCTTTATGCTGTTTAAGTTTTTTATTTACTTAATTCACCTGCTACATCATTCACGTCAGGCATTTTACAAATTCATTCTACTTGCAAGATTTTTACCGGTTGATAAAATTTCGCCATAAGAGTTATTCCTGCCAGGAATTAATAAAAGTGCCATTACCGATTAATAATCACTTGTCATCTACTTAGAGAAACACTTATTAGGCCCTACGGAGCAATAATGAAAAATGAACTATCCGGGATGAAAGCCTTTGTCACCGTTGCAGAGCTAGGCTCTTTTAGTAAAGCCGCCGAACAATTAAATCTTACGCAACCGGCATTAACTAAGAAGATAAAAAAAATAGAGAGTAATCTGGATATTGCGCTGTTCGAACGAACGACGCGAAAGATTGCGCTGACGCAAGCCGGGAAAATGCTTCTCCCAAGAGCTAAATCTTTGATCTCCGGACTTGATGCGGCAATATTTGACCTTAACGATTTAACGTCTCAATTGCATGATACGGTTACGCTATCCTGCATTCCTACTGCCGTATTTTATTTTTTACCGCGCGCTATCGTGCAATTTAATCAAAGTTACCCCAACATCAAAGTACGAATTTATGAACAAGGTATTGAAACCTGTATGGACTCGGTACGAAAAGGCGATGTTGATTTTGGTATAAACATGAACTTCATCACACATCCGGATATCGATTTCATTCCCCTGGTGAACGAGCCTTTTGTTCTGGCCTGCCGGCAAGATCATCCTCTGGCAACCAGGAAACTGGTCGAATGGCGGGAGCTTGTTAGCCAGACGTTAATCGGCGTCAGGAAATCAAGCGGCAATAGACAGTTGATCGAGAAATGCCTGGCGGATAAACCCTGGCAGCTGAGCTGGTTTTATGAAGTCAGACATTTGTCGACCTCGCTCGGCCTTGTCGAAGCAGGCCTCGGAGTCTCCGCACTCCCTTGTCTGGCAATGCCCCACGGAGAGAGCGCCGTGGTGAGCGTCCCGCTTGTGGAGCCGGTCATCAGACGCACGCTGGGTATGATTCGCGTAAAAAACAGGCCTCTTTCCGCAGCGGCAGAGCGCTTAGCTTCCCTGCTACTGATGATGTGGACGGATGAAGCGGGCACGCTCTGGCGCAACGTCGTGGATTCAACGCAGAAAACCTGAAAGCCATGCCGGCCGCTTCATCGCCAGATTAGGGCGCTAAAGCAATCACCTCCGCTGCCCAGCGCTGAAAACCTTCTACATCCAGACCCAGCGCCACCTGCACGTTTGCCGGTTGGCCCAGTTTGCCTTCGATATCGACCACCGTCGTTCCCGAAGTCCAGGTTCCCTGGGTTTCTACCGTCACAAAACAGGGCTTGAGGGTGAAGAGCTGCGGACGAACCAGCCAGGCAATCGCGCACAGGTCATGCATACGCAGGCCGCTGCTCATGCTCCCGCTCCGGTAGTGGCTAAATAGCGCATGCAGCATCTTCCCGGTCTGATTCAGCGTCGGTAGCGTAGCAAGGTAGTCCGGAGCCAGCATCGCCTCGTTGGTGACATCCAGCCCGCACATCACAATCTCCAGCCCGCTATGGAAAACTTTCGCCGCCGCTTCCGGGTCGATAGCGATATTGAACTCCGCATTCGGCGTAAAGTTACCGCGCCCGGCGGAACCGCCCATGATAACCAGCCGACGGATATTAAAACGGCATTCGGGATACTGGGTCAGCAGAAGCGCGATATTGGTTAGCGGGCCAATCGCCACCAGGGTCATCGGCTCCGTAGCGTGCATCAGCGCATCGCGGATCGCCTGAAATGCCGGTTTTGCCAGCGGCTGACGGTGATGTTCCACGAAATCGTAGCCTTCCATCCCTGACTCGCCGTGTACGGAGGCGGCGTCGCGCAGCGGGCGGACCAGCGGCATAGAGGCGCCTTGAGCCAACGGAACATCGGCGTTCCAGAAATGCAGAAGCTGCAGGGCGTTGCGGGTGGTTTTCTCCACGGATACGTTCCCCGCTACCGTGGTCATCAGCTGTAGGTCCAGCTCGGGAGCGAACAGCGCCGCGGCAATCGCTGCGGCGTCATCAATGCCGGGATCGGTATCCAGAATGATAGGTAAGCGCATAGTTTCTCCATAAAAAATGCCAGACGTTAAGCCTGGCATCTTCTCATACTGCGGGGAAAAAGAACTTACTCTACTTCACGGACGTCTACGCGCAGCTCTTTCGGCACTTCGAAAACAATGTTCTCTTCACGGCCTTCCAGCGGCACCGCTTCGCCGCCGCCCAGCTCCTGCAAACGCGAAATCACGTTCTGTACCAGAATATCCGGCGCCGATGCGCCTGCGGTTACGCCGACGCAGGTTGCGTCTTTCACCCAGGCTTCCTGGATATCGGTCGCATCATCGATCAGATAGGCGGCTTTCCCCATCCGCTGGGCCAGTTCGGCCAGACGGTTAGAGTTCGAGGAGTTCTTCGACCCCACCACCAGCACTACGTCAGCCTGCCCGGCCAGCGCGCGGACGGCCTCTTGCCGGTTTGTCGTCGCATAGCAGATATCATCTTTGCGCGGCCCGACGATTTTCGGGAAGCGCTCGCGCAGGGCGTCAATCACGTCGGAGGTATCATCAACGGAGAGCGTCGTCTGAGTCATAAACGACAGCTTAGCGTCGTTTTTCACATCCAGCTTCCAGACGTCATTCGGCGATTCCACCAGGTACATCCCCCCCTGCGGGTTACTGTACTGGCCCATGGTGCCTTCAACTTCCGGGTGACCGGCGTGACCAATCAGGATCGACTCTTCCCCCCGACGGCTGGCGCGAGCAACTTCCATATGGACTTTGGTCACCAGCGGGCAGGTAGCGTCAAAAACCGTCAGATCGCGGCTTTTCGCCTCGTTGCGTACGGCCTGAGAGACGCCGTGGGCGGAGAAAATCAGGATCGCGCCGTCCGGCACTTCGCTAATCTGCTCGATAAAAATAGCGCCGCGTTGACGCAGGCTATCGACAACATAGCGGTTGTGCACGACTTCATGACGCACGTAGATCGGCGCGCCATATAGCGTCAGCGCGTTTTCAACAATGCTGATAGCGCGGTCAACGCCTGCGCAGAAGCCGCGCGGGTTAGCCAACAGAATCTGCATGTTACCCCTCCAGCGCCGGATCGATCTCCAGCACTTCAACATCAAAATGAACGGTACGCCCGGCCAGCGGATGGTTGAAATCAACGGTAATCGAATCGCCGTTTACTTCACGGATCACGCCGGGCATTTCGCTGCCATCCATTGCGGTAAAGAGCATAATCGCGCCGACTTCCGGCTCGCCCGCATCGATAAATTCCCGACGCGAGAAATATTGGATCAGGTCCGGGCTCGGTACGCCAAACGCGGCGTCCGGTTCCAGCGAAAAGGTGGTTTTATCCCCCTCTTTTAGCCCCAGCAGATGCTGTTCCAGACCTTCAGACAGGGAAGTATCGCCCAGACGAAAGAGCGCCGGTTTACCGTTGTTGCGGGTTGACTCTGCGGTGGAGCCATCGTCGAGCTTTAAGGTGAAGTGCACCAGCACCGCACTGTTGCTCTGTACTGATTTAGACATGCAGGTTGCTCACTAGTTTTGTCCGGTGACGCTGGCGCTGAACGGGCCTACGGAGAACGTAGACCCGTGCAAACGTCGCGCCGCCCGGCGGGTATTGTTACGCCTGTTTCTTCGCAGCCGCGTTCGGCAAGAAGCCTTCCAGCACAATCAGCGCCGCGCCGATACAAATAGCGGTATCGGCAAGGTTGAAGGTGGCGAAATGCCAGTCCCCGACGTAGAAATCGATCATATCGACGACAAAACCATGCCAAAGCCTGTCGAATAAATTGCCCAACGCGCCGCCAATAATCAGCGCATAGGCAATATTATTCAGCTTTTGCGTCGCCTTAGAGCGATACATCAGCACCGCAAGGATCACGCAGATACCGATAGCGATACCGGCGAAGAACCAGCGCTGCCAGCCGCCACTGTCGGCGAGGAAGCTAAAGGCCGCGCCATAGTTACGCGCATAATGCAGATTAAGCGATGGGAACAGCGATACCGTATCCCCCAGAGCGAAGTTCTGGAGGATCAGGAATTTGCTGCCTAAATCGATAATCAGCACGGCTACGACGACCCAGAGCCAGCGTAGCCCCGTTGAACTAATCGGTTTACTCATCAGGCAAATTTACGTTTTTCGCCGTCACCGGCGATGTTGCTGACACAGCGTCCGCAGATATCCGCGTGTTCCGCCACCTTGCCGATGTCCGTCGTGTAATGCCAGCAGCGCGGGCACTTATCACCTTCGGCTTTGCTCAGCACGACTTTCAGGCCTTTCAGCAGCTCACTCTGCCATGCGTCGGCCGGAGCCTGCGCATAATCGGCAACTTTCGCCCCTGAGGTCAACAGGACAAATCGCAATTCGTCGCCCAGCGCGTTGAGCTTCGCCGCGAGATCGGCATCGGCATACAGCGTTACCGCCGCTTCCAGAGAGCCCCCCACCTGCTTGTCAGCACGCGCCTGTTCGATAACCTTGTTGACTTCGCCGCGCACTTTCAGCAGCTCGTCCCAGAAACCATCGTTCATCGCTTCGTCGTCGGCCAGGCCAAACAGACCGGTGTACCATTCGCCGGTAAAGACGTATTTCTCGCGGTCGCCCGGCAGGTAACCCCAGATTTCGTCAGCGGTAAAGGACATGATCGGCGCCATCCAGCGTACCAGCGCTTCGGCAATGTGGTACAGCGCGGTCTGGCAGCTACGGCGCGCGACGCTGTCCGCCTTGGTGGTGTACTGACGGTCTTTAATGATATCAAGCCAGAACGAACCCATTTCGATGGAGCAGAAGCGCATCAGACGCTGCACGACTTCGTGGAAATCGTAAGATTCATAGGCTTTGACGATATCGTCCTGCGCCGCTTGCGCGCAGCCTACTGCCCAGCGGTCCAGCACGACCATCTCTTCCGGTTTCACCATATCTTTAGCTGGATCGAAACCATTGAGGTTCGCCAGCAGGAAGCGCGCGGTGTTACGGATACGACGATAGCTGTCGGCGGCGCGTTTAAGGATCTCGTCGGAGACCGCCATTTCGCCGGTGTAGTCGGTGGAAGCCACCCACAGACGCAGAATATCCGCGCCCAGTTTGTTCATCACGTCCTGCGGAGAGACGGTGTTGCCGATAGACTTGGACATCTTGCGGCCCTGGCCATCAACGGTAAAGCCGTGGGTCAGCACCTGGCGGTAAGGCGCTTTGCCCTTCATCGCGGTAGAGATCATCAGGGATGACATGAACCAGCCGCGGTGCTGGTCAGAACCTTCGAGATACATATCGGCGGCGTGACCGGCAAATTCCGGACGCACGTCAACAACGGAGGAGTGGGTCGATCCGGAGTCAAACCACACGTCCAGCGTATCCGGCACCTTCTCATAGCTATCGGCATCGGCGCCGAGGATGTCGCGGGAATCGAGATCCCACCACGCCTGAATGCCGTCGATCTCAACGCGTTTCGCCACTTCTTCCATCAGTTCGAGAGTACGCGGATGCAGCTCCTGCGTCTCTTTATGCACGAACAGCGACATCGGTACGCCCCAGGTACGCTGACGGGAAATACACCAGTCAGGACGGTTGGCGACCATCGATTCAATACGTGCCTGGCCCCAGTCAGGGATCCACTGCACGCCTTTGATTTCGGCAAGCGACTGCGCGCGCAGGCCTTTCTGATCCATGCTCACGAACCACTGCGGCGTGGCGCGGAAGATGATCGGCGTTTTGTGACGCCAGCAGCACGGGTAGCTGTGCTGCATTTTCTCTACGTGCAGCAGCGCGCCTTTTTCAGACAGCAGCGCAACGACAATATCGTTGGCTTTAAACACGTTTACGCCATCCAGCGTCGGGTAAGTTCCCGGCAGATAGGCGCCGTCCGGACCCACCGGGTTAGCGACTTCCAGGCCATATTTTTGACCGATGACATAGTCATCCGGGCCGTGGCCTGGCGCGGTATGTACCGCACCGGTACCCGCGTCCAGAGTGACGTGATCGCCCAGGATCGCCGGGACGTCGAAATCGAGGAACGGATGCTTAAAGCGCATCAGCTCCAGCTCGGCGCCGTTTACCACCGCAAGGATGGTGTAATCAGCAATGCCGGCGCGTTTCATGACGCTGTCGACCAGATCTTTCGCCAGGATCAGCGCCTGGCCGTCAACCTGCACCAGCGCATAGTCAAACTCCGGGGACAGGGAGATGGCGCGGTTCGCTGGCAGGGTCCACGGGGTGGTGGTCCAGATAACCAGAGAAACCGGACCGTTAACGTCGGCCACGCCGAATTTCGCCAGCACCGCCGCTTTATCGGTCGCGTGGAACGCCACGTCGATGGACGGAGAAGTTTTGTCGTAATACTCAACTTCCGCTTCCGCCAGCGCGGAACGGCAGTCTACGCACCAGTGCACCGGCTTAGCGCCTTTGTGCAGGTGGCCGTTGCCGATGATTTTACCCAGCGCGCGGATGATGTTGGCTTCCGTTTTGAAGTCCATGGTCAGGTACGGGTGCGACCAGTCGCCGAGCACGCCCAGACGGATAAAGTCTTTGCGCTGCCCGTCAACCTGAGTGGCGGCATATTCGCGGCACTTGGCGCGGAACTCGGCGGCGGTGAATTTCTCGCCCGGCTTGCCGTATTCCTGCTCTACCTTCAGCTCGATTGGCAGACCGTGACAGTCCCAGCCCGGTACGTACGGAGAGTCATAGCCCGCCAGCCCTTTGGACTTAACGATAATGTCTTTCAGAATCTTGTTAACCGAGTGACCAATATGAATGCTGCCATTCGCATAAGGAGGGCCATCATGCAGAATGAAGGTTTTTTTGCCTTTTTTGGCTGCACGAATGATGCCGTACAGGTCATCATCGGTCCAACGCGCCAGCATTCCCGGTTCACGCTTGGCGAGGTCGCCGCGCATCGGGAACCCTGTTTCCGGCAAATTCAGGGTCGATTTATAGTCACTCATCAGATTCTCGGTTCCGTATTTCGGTTTGATAAACACCGTCAGGGTTATGCCTGCCCGGTTAGCCCAAAGAAGTCGCGGGCCGTTAACTCATCACGTGCGATTTGCGCTTTTAGCTCATCAAGCGACGCAAATCGCTGCTCGTTACGTATTTTTTTACGCAGTATTACATCTATATGGCGACCGTAGAGGTCCATTACAACATCCAGGAGATGGACTTCCAGCTGCTGACGCACGCCGGACACCGTTGGACGAGTACCAATGTTGGCGACGCCCATAAAAGGTTTGTCGCCAAGCCCTGTCACTTCTACCGCATAGACCCCTTTAACCGGGGAAACCTGACGACGCAGCGGTAAATTCGCCGTCGGGAAACCTATTGTGCGCCCGAGTTCATCACCGTGCACAACGCGGCCGGAGATGGTAAACGGATGCCCCAGCAGCGTCTCCGCCAGGGGCAGATCGTCGTCTGCCAGCGCCTGGCGCACCGCGGTGCTGCTGATGCGCACGCCGCCTTCACAGAAGGTTTGGGTGCTGGTGACGTCAAAGCCATACTCCACGCCGGCTTTTTGTAATAACAAGAAATCCCCCTGGCGACCTGCGCCAAAGCGGAAATCATCGCCAACGGCGAGGAACTGAACGCCCAGCTGGCGGACCAGCAGTTCGCTGATAAAGTCCTGGGCGGTCAATGCCGCGAAGCGCCGATCGAAACGCACGCACAGGACGTAATCGACGCCGCTTTCAGCCAGATAGTTCAGCTTCTCACGCAGGCGCGTTAAACGTGCCGGCGCTTTATCGGCGGCAAAAAGCTCAAGCGGCTGCGGCTCAAAAATCATCACCACCACCGGTAAGCCACGCTGGCGACCTTCTGCGCGCAAACGCTGCAATAATGCCTGGTGCCCGCGATGCACGCCGTCAAAATTTCCAATGGTCAGCACGCACCCGTGCGGGGCCTGACTGAGATTATGTATGCCGCGTATCAGCTTCATGTCTGGCTCAAAACAGTGAAAATCGTCCGAGTATACCTTGTACAACTGGCGACGTTAACCAGCGATTGCACCTCTTCACCGAAAGATCCCGGGAATTCATTCACTCAGCGCGAGATTGCGGGAAAATCTCTCCGACGTCGTCGATTTTTATGGTTGAAAGGCTGTATTCGCCTGCAACAAGCTGGTAGAATCTTGCGCCATCACTACGTAATGAAGCGTTGTTCGTTTAAACGACGCTTATTTGCACAAATCCATTGACAAAAGAAGGCTAAACGGGCATTCTCCTCGGCCTTTGAATTGTCCATATAGAACACATTTGGGAGTTGGACCTTGGCTAATATCAAATCAGCTAAGAAGCGCGCCGTTCAGTCTGAAAAGGCCCGCAAGCACAACGCTAGCCGTCGCTCTATGATGCGTACTTTCATCAAGAAAGTATACGCAGCTATCGAAGCTGGCGACAAAGCTACTGCACTGAAAGCATTTAACGAAATGCAACCAATCGTGGACCGTCAGGCTGCTAAAGGTCTGATCCACAAAAACAAAGCTGCGCGTCATAAAGCAAACCTGACCGCTCAAATCAACAAACTGGCTTAATCGTCTGCTTGTTGTCGCTTTGTAAAAAAACCCGCGAAAGCGGGTTTTTTTATGTCTGTCGTCTATCGCTCAAAGCGTCAACCATCGCGCTTCTGGTGACTATTGCTTTGCCGAACCGCCAGAAACGGCGCTGTCCTGGGCCTGCGGCGGCGTAAAGAGCGCCGAATAGTCGCGATGACAAATACGCTGCACCGCCGGATGCTGGATCATTCGTTCAGCGAAGATCGCGTGATACTCTTCCATGACGTTGTCCATCCGTCCGATCTCAACTATCGACTCATCGCTATAGAAATCATGCGCATACAGCGTCGGGGCAACGAATATCGCATTATGCGCCGCGCCGAAGGCTTTCATCAACGCCGCATCGTCAAACTCGCCGAGGATTTCCACCTGCAATCCCTGCGAGTTAAACCAGTTGAGCAGCTTGCGCCCTAACATCGAACGACGGCCAGGGATCAGTAAGCGACGCTCTTCCAGACAGGCCGGGAACGGCTTTTTCGGCGGCGGATTCATGCACCAGAAGCTGACGCTGCATTCGCCAATTTTCACTGAAAACAGCCCTTCCTGCTGGGTTGAATCAATAGGGCAGTCGGAAATAATCATATCGAGCTTATGCTGGCTAAGCTGCTCCAGCAGCATTTCGTGGGTCGATTCGAAACAGCGTAAATGGATCTGTTCATTATCGACAACGGCAGCATCCAGTACCCCGCTCACCAACCTTTTCGACAGCGCGTCCGCGACGCCGACGTCAAACAGCAGATTCGACTCTTTACGATAGTTAACGATATCGAGCATTTCCTGGCTCAGCGTAAACATGCGATCCGCATAGCGGAAAACCAACTCGCCTAATTCGCTGGGCTCCAGCCCTCTTCCTTTTCGCTTGAACAACTTCCCCTGCAGGCGCTCTTCCAGCGCCTTAATTTGCCCGGTAATGGTCTGCGGCGTCAGGAACAGCGCTTCCGCCGCGCCAACAACGGAGCCTTCTTTATAGACATGCCAGAAGTAGTACAGATGGTTGTAGTTAATATGCGACATGCTTCTCTCCCTGATAATGTCCAGGAGAGCCGTAGCGGCTCTCCGTGAGATGTTAAGCCGCGTAGCCCGAATCCGTTACGCGCTTACGCAGTATGATGTATCCCGTGACTGCCGATAATATCGATCCAATCAGGATGCCAAGCTTGGCCCAGTTGATCAATCCGGGGTCGACGCTGCCGAAGGCCAGGGTGGCAATAAAAATCGACATTGTGAAGCCAATCCCACATAGAATGCCGACCGCCATAATTTGCTTGCAGGTTGTCCCTTCCGGCAACGAGGCCCATTTCAGCTTCAGCGCCAGCCAGCAGAATACGCTAATTCCCAATGGCTTACCGATAAACAGCCCGGCAATAATACCTAACGGCAGCAGCGAGGTCAGCCCTTCTACCGTGACGCCCTGCAAAGAAACGCCCGCGTTAGCGAAGGCGAACAGCGGCAGGATCAGGAAGGCCACCCACGGATGCAGCACGTGCTCAAGCTGCTTCGCCGGCGATTTACCGTTCTGCTCTTTTAGCGGGATCATAAAGCCGACAATGACGCCAGCCAGCGTTGCGTGAACCCCCGACTTCAGCACCGCAGTCCAGAGTATGGCGCCGACCAGAATATAGATCCCGGTACGCCGTACGCCGCTCATATTCAGCGCCGCCAGCACCATAATGGCGCCTGCAGCGACAACCAACGACACCACGGAAAGATCGTGCGTGTAGAACAGCGCAATAATAATAATGGCGCCCAGATCGTCGATGATGGCCAGCGCCATCAGAAAGATCTTCAGCGCAGCGGGAACCCGATTGCCCAGCAGCGCCAGCACGCCCAGCGCGAAGGCAATATCGGTCGCAGCCGGTATCGCCCACCCTTCTCTGGCAATCGCATCCTGGCCGTTAAATGCCAGATAGACTAACGCCGGAACCACCATGCCGCCCAACGCCGCGACGACCGGAAATACGGCCTGGCGACGGCTGGCCAACGCGCCCTGTTTCATCTCGCGCTTTACTTCCAGACCTATAAGCAGGAAAAATACCGCCATCAGCGCGTCGTTTATCCACAACAGCATGTTCTTGTTGATCTCTAACGCGCCTACGCGCAGCTGAACGGGCGTCTCCAGAAAAGAGTGATACAGGCCGCTGGTCAGGCCCGTATTGGCTAATAGCATCGCCATAGCGGCGGCGAAGATGAGGATTATCCCCCCGGATGCCTCGCTATGAAAAAAACGCTGTAGATGTTTCACTTTTACCTCACCTTATCGGCAAACAACTCGATAAAAGTATAATACAGACGCAAATACATCGAAAAAAGTAGGTTTAAATTGCCGTTAAGATCGTTTTTTACGAATGTACGCCCGTCAAATGCTGACCGGGTTAACCGGGCAGTGAAGTTTAAAAAGGCAGGCAGGAAAGACGGTTGTTATATTCATATTTCAAATGATTTAGCGCAGACGTCACGTTGGCAGGCGACATCCTGGTGAGCCAGGGAAGGAAAGGATGGCGATAAATATAGTCTATAAATTCGCTGGCGCTTCGCAGGGTCGCATGCCGTAACAGGCCGGTTTTCTTACTTCCGGTCAGGTTACAAACGGCCATGGCGTAGTCCCGCGTGGAGAATGTTCGCCAGACATTGTTGCGGATCCCGCCGCTGTAGAACAGTCGCGGTGGCATTTCGCCCTGAGGGGGGTTTACACCGCGTTCTCTGACGAATGAAATATGGCAGCGCCCCTGCCGGACCTGCGCCAGGTTTGCCATCATACATCCGCCAAGGATGAAACACTCATGATCGAGATAATGCTGCACATTTAGCGAACGCTCATCGGTTAACATTCGCACCAGTTCAAAATGTCGATAGGCCGGCAATACGGGTTTAACCAGCATACCTCGCACATGCCGGTGCAACGTTCCCGGCCCGTAATCAATATCAAACAGCGCGCCACGACGCCGCATAGTGAGCATTTCTTTGCGTTGCACGAGATACGCCAGCGTGCCTGGGGGCAGTCGTTCTTCATATTGCGATTGATACTGATACGCCGGCTCAACCGGGCGTGGAGTATAGTTCGTCGAGATAGCCACCACTTTACCGCTTTTTTCCTCAGCGGTGACCAGCACATACAGCCGATTCTCTCCACCGTTAAAACCAAGGCTAAACGCCCGGGTGGTGAGAACAATATCAAACGCCGGAAAGTCAAAAGCGCGCTCCGCCAGGTCCGCGCGATAAGAGAGGTTAGCTAATTCGCGGCCTAATGTAGTGTTATCGATAGCCAGTAGAGTGCGAATATCGTTAAGCGAGCTGCCTTGCTGGATGAAAGCGGCAAGCTCCTGCTGGCGAGGCGTGAGGGTCAGGCTGTCCGGTATCACGAAGGTCTTGCTGCAGTCGCGACATGCCATACGCCGCTCGCCCTGCGCCGAGTAGCCGTAGCGTTTTAGAGAAACGCTGCCGCATCCCGGACACTGCTTAACCAGCCCCTTCCATCCCTGGTTTACCGTGCGGCGAAAAGTGTTAAGGGAAATCGCCGAAATGGGCGGAAAGAGAAAGCCGCATTCCCGGCACAGGATATTTTCTCCCTGACGAAGATAATCAGGGCTATTAAGCACGCCAAGATTTTTACAACCGGGCGTTTTGCAACTATTAACATTAACGTCGTTAAACATATTCACTCACTGCGAATATTTCCCTCGGGCCTCGCTGATTTTATCACTATTATTTCTCCAGGGTAAAAGCGCGTTATCACCCTTTTTTTGATTATGAGTAACGGTTCAGGTTATTGCAGCCTCTGTCTATCCGCCGATGCGGGCCAATAAAAATACCTGATTCAACGTCAGAACGCTGAATCAGGCAGGTATGGCGCCTGGTAGCATACGATTATGATATGCTAATATTTCATCAGCCCCAGGTCACCGGCGTCGGTTTATCTCCGCGGGCTTTCATCAGTGAATCATTATCGATGTCATTTTTATATTTCAGAAACTCAGCGAACATCCGCTGCTCAATTTCGGGCTGCTTACCGATTTGATTTAGCGTTTCTGCGCGATCCTGCTTCAGATTATAGAGGTATTTAGCCTTACCTTCGCGGTCAATAATCATTTTCCAGTCGCCGTCGCGAATCGCCCATTCATCGGTCGGATCGTCCTGGAACGGCATATCGATACCGAAAATCAGCGGTTTTTCCCGCTTGAACGCTTGCTTCTCCAGTACCGGTACGATTGACTGGCCGTCATAGGTACGGTCCTTCGGCAGAGGGAAGTTCATCATCTGCGCCAGCGTCGGCATCCAGTCCAGACCCGACATCGGCGTTTCTGAGACCATCCCCTGCGGAATATGGTGACCATATTTGATAATCGCCGGGACGCGAATTCCGCCTTCCCACAGGTTATCTTTACGACCCCGCAGCCCATCCGTTTCACCAGCAAGGTTCAGCTCATAAACTTTTCGCGCTTCGCGGGTAACCGGGCCGTTATCGCTGGTAAAAATTACGATCGTGTTATCTTCTTCACCCATTGCTTTAATCTTGTCGAGCACTTTCCCTACCTGAGCATCCATATAGCTGATGTTGGCATAGTACTCACCGGCGCCGCGCCAGGGCTTATCCGCCCAATCACCGTAGAACAGATCCGGGTGCTGCTTCGCATAAGCGCTGATATAAGGCGCGTACATATCGAGATATTTCTTCGGCGAGGCCAGCGGGCTATGCACTTCGGTAAAGGCGACGTAGAGGAAGAAGGGGTTGTTATCTTTCTTCTTATCCAGCCAGTTGACGACTTCCGAACTCACCAGCTCGCCGCTGAACGTCTTCGCGCGACCGATAGGTTTCTCGTTGCGGGTAAAACCGGTGGGATAGACCATGCCGTAGCGAGGACGCTCTTTGGCGTTATCCAGCGTTGAGTCGCTCACGAACCCGGCGGTATTGACCAGCCTGTAGTCAAAGCCCATGTCCTTCGCCTGCGGCTGGTCGGTACGATCGCCGCCGGCGTTGAGATGGAGTTTGCCCATAATCGCCGTATCGTAACCCTGCTGCTTCAGCAGATTCGCAATCGTCAGCTCGTTACGGCCTAAGGCAACATTTTTCCCCTCCGGGATCCACGATCTAATGCCCGTACGAAACGGCATGCGGCCGGTCAACAGGCCCGCCCGCGAAGGTGAGCAGAGCGGCGCCGGAGCATAATAATCGGTGAACTTCACCCCTTCCTGAGCCAGCTTATCAATATTGGGCGTTTTGACGATTTGATGCCCATAGGCGCCCAGGTCACCATAGCCTAAATCATCTGCCAGAATGATGACCAGATTGGGATGTTTAGCATCAGCGGCATAAACAGAATGCATGGCGCTACCTGCGCATAATGCCAGGCCAATCAGGCCGGCAACACATGTTTTTTTCATGTTAATCCCTCAGAAAAAAATTTAAAAATTGATAACGCAACATATAACGCATTTAATCCCATAAGCCCTCTGGCCAGATGTATTATTGCTCTCTCACCAGCCTATAATTGCAGATATTCATGGGAGTAAAATTGATGTATCCATAGCCAAACCGGCCAATCGGGAAAGAAGTATCAATCGAAAAGAAAATGATATTAGTGATTGAAATCTCACATAGCAACGGCATAAAAACTCATGCAAAAAGGGTGTCAATGAATGTTGTTAATAACCACATAAATGAATGTTTCTGTTGCAGAGAATATTCTCTTAACAATAATGAAAACGGCACTGACTCATTAAACAGATGCGCAAGAAATACCCTCTTCTCCGCCCCTTATCTTGCCTGAGGGACCGGGGCGATCGGATTATTGGCAATGACAGACGGGCGTGAGGATCAGTCATAGACCACGCGCAGCAGCGTTAGCTGTTTGTCCTCATCCAGGTAGGACTTTTCAATCGTGGCATAGGGGGAGGATATGGGCACAATGAGGTTTTCCACGGTGATATGACGCTCAAGACGATCCTGACGCTGGCATAAAATATCGGAGGTTCCCGTTTCGTTCCAGCAGGCGGCGGTTATCACGCTACCGGAAAACTGAAGCTGACCGCCGGAGGCGAGGCACGCGCAGCCGATAAACCATAGCGGCAAGACCAGCGCGGGCATCACACTATGTATGAGGGGCATTTTTTCCATGTTTCGACACTCCTGTGTTTGATTTCACCGGGGCGTGACCACCCCGGTGGAGAACGCCGTCCCTAGCCTTTCGCTTTCTGAATCGCCGTCTGCAGAGCGTCCTGCGAGGAGCTGCCGGGCATCACCGAGACGCGGTTAGCCTCCGGCGTTTTCGCCTGTGGCATCACGACAAACGCGGGGGTACCGGAAAAGTTCATATGCTGGGCCAGCGCCTGATTTGCCAGCAGAGCGTCATGAACCGCCCCGCTATCCTGCGCCTGCTTGACCTCCGCGATCTTCTCTTTCGACAGATAATGCTGCGCCAGGCCATAGACATCCTGTTCCGTGAGCGCGCCTTCCACTTTACCGGTGGCATAGAGCGCGTTATGCCAGTCAAGATATTTGGCGCCGCCGTCGCTTAACCACACCTGTTCGCCGATCCTTGCTGCCAGCCCCGATACCGGCCAGCGCGAAGAAAAAATAGGGAACTCTTTGAAAACAAAGCGCGTATCCGGGTTGGCTTTGATCAGCGCCTCGATAACCGGCGCCATTTTGCTGCACCATGAACACTGATAATCAAAGAACATGACCACTGCAGCTTTCGCATCTGCCGGGCCAACGGATGGGCTGGCGCTGCTCAACAGCCCGGCCTGATACTGCAGGGCCAGCTGTACGTAAGCCTGCTGTTGGGCGATCTGCTGCCGCTGATGTAGCGTTTCGCTGGCGGCGATGAGAAATTCCGGGTGATTGGCCAGATACGTGGCTACGGCTTCGCCGACTTTATCCGGATGGCTGGCGATATAGGCCTCCGCCGCCGGACCAATCTGCGACGCCGGCTCGCCGTTCTCCGCCTGCGCCGGTAAAGAAATCGCGCCGCTAACCAGCGCCAGCGCCGCCAGGCAGCTCAGCTTTAAAGATGACTCGTGCATAAAACAAACTCTCATTCCAGGGATAAAAATCAGCGCGCCAGCAGTACGTTCGCCGCTATCGGCGGCAGCACGCGGCCATAATCATTAATGCTTTGCCAGCGCACCTCGCAGCGGGTCGCCCGCTGGCACCAGTCGGTTTTGCGCGTCGAAAAAGGGGCGACGACACCTGCGGTATCAATGGGCCGGCCGTTGGCCTTGAGCGAGAAGAGCGTGACGTAATAAGGGCCCGGGTTCTGTACCGACAGCCCCTCCGGGGTCAACGTCCAGCGCAGCCCCCGGTACGCCTGCTGGGGATTGCCTGCCAGGCCAGCAGGACGATAGATAAGCTTCAGCGCGGAACGAAAGGCCATCTGAACATGATGGTCGCCAGGCTTACCGGAGGGTATGGCGGCAATACTCAATGTGAACAGGCTTTCCCGGTCGGAGGGGAGCGCGTCGCCGGTCCAGGTCACGCGCAGCGTATTCTCCTGCTCTGCCGCAAGACGGAACAACGGCGGCGTAATGATAAAGGGGGGTCTGTTCCCTGCGGCAATAGCCGCGCCGGGCCATCGTTGCGCCGACTGAATGTGGCTATCAATAAGCCAGCTCTCAGAAGAGGTGTTGCTCACCGGCACGCTTAGGGTCGGCATCTGCGCATGATAGATAAACCGCGTCCCGCCGATCACCACGCCCGCCTGAGCCACAGGGATCGGCAGCAGCCAGCTCATGACGATATAAAAAAGGAGTTTATTCATAGGCGAGGATAAACGTGGCTGAAGCATTCGCCTTTCCGGCCGTAACCGCGCTGCCGTCCGCGACATAACGAGCATAGAACTGCAGATGCGCGGAAGTCTGCCCCGGAGAAAGCGCGATGACTTCGCTCGTCTGCCCTGGCGGAATAAGATGTTTATCCTGGTCATAGAGGCCAATGCCAATCCCTGTGGCATCGTCCGCCGCGTCGATAAGCGCCAGGAGATCCGTATTTCGCTGATTTGCCGTCCCGCTGAAGCTCACCGTAACGCCGCTGACGGTGCTGCCGCAGTTTTGCAAATCAATGGCGAAAGGCTGCCAGGCGGAACCATCGCCAGCCTGGTAAAACTGACGGTTCGATACGCTGCCCATCTCCACGTTAATGTTTTCTGAATCCGGCAACAGCGTGCAGGTATTGTCGGTAATCGTGCCGGTGACATAGACACGCCCGTCATGCGCGTCTGCTGTTGCTGTCGTCAGAAGGCAGCAAGCCATGCAGGCATAATAAGCATATTTATTCATCGCTGCGCCTATTCGTATTGCAGGTCGAAATACATCACCGCCGTCGCATTGCCGGAGGTGACCACTGGCCGTGTCGATTTGTAGCGAATGTAGAAGGAGAGCGTATTGCGCCCGGCCTTGAGGGGATAAACTACTGATTCACTATTATTCATACTGACATCATCTTGATCTTCATCAAGCAGCTCCACGCCGATGCCGCTGGCCAGCATATTTTCGTTACCCATGCCGGTATCGGTCAGCGCCAGCAGCGACGGATCATCACTGTCTGCCGTGCCGGTAAACCAGATTTTGGTTCCGGTAATTCCCCGGGAGCAGTTTTTCAGATTAATGTTAAACGGCTTAAATTTTGTCGTCGTTCCGGTTGCGGGAAAATCCTCAACCGAAAACTGCCCCAAATCGATACTCTGGCTGACGCTGGAAATCTCCACATCGCAGGTTTGCGCAACGATCGTGCCGGTAAATTCCAGGTTGTTGCCGGTATCACCGGCCTGGCAAAATGGGCTCCCGCAGAGGAGCGCTAAAAAGAGACCGCGTTTTAAGCTCATTTAGTCGAAGTCCACCCGCAGGTTAGCCAGCGCGGTAAATACGCCCTCTGCGGGGATTTCTCCGGTCGTGCTAACCGGATAAGCCTGCAGCGCGATGTTGGCTTTGCCGGCATCGTCAGTGACGAAAGGCACCACGCTGCTGGCATCGTTTGGCGTCAATACCGCGCCATCGTTGGTCTCAACCACCACGCCGACGCCCGGGTTATCCGAGGCGATAGCCTGGTTAAGGTGAGTATCCGCTGTCGCAATCAGCCGCAGGCTTAAATTAACCTGCGAATTCACGCCGCTGCATTTCACCGGCACCCTGAATTTTTTATTTCTGACGCTCACCGGCTTTGCCCCGGCGCGGTTGAAGCCACCGCTATAAAGCGAGCCGAAATCCACAAGAATGGTCTGCCCTGCGTTGATTTCGCAGCTTTGTGGCACGGTTACCGTTCCGCTGTAAGCAATGTTGTAAACCACGTTGCTCAGGGGATCGCTCGTCCCTGTCGTCACGTAGACGTTGAACATGGTCTTCGGAGTGATAGTGACGGTTCCCACGAAAGGCCTGGCAATCTTGAGCTGAAACACCAGGTTCGAGTCGCGGATGTAGAACGGTTTGCCGGCGTTTACGCTGTCATCGGTGCCCATATAGGCGTAGTTGGTAGGGAGATAAAGGGTTCCTGCCGCGGAGTCGTCAATTCTCATCGCCCCCTCCAGATAGTCAGGGTCGAGCTTTAAATACTTCCAGGGGCCGCTGGTTTCAACCACGGCGTAGGGTGAAACATAGGAACGATACGTCCGGTTCGAGAATGCCGACCCTGCGGGACACACGGCCTGAACGTTCACTTCCTGGTTTTTGGTCAACTGAACCGTATTCCCCGCCGCGTTTTGGGCCGCCGTGAGGGTGGTACTCAGATCGTAATCGACCGTAGTAGGCGCGCCGTTGACGTTTTGACAGACGGCAGCCTGAGCCGCATTGGCTAACAGCAGTCCCGCCAGCGGAATAAAAAATAAACCCGTCTTCATTTAGCGGCATTCCACGCGTTGTCGCACCAGGGCCTGCCGGGTTGCGGGAAGTTGATAATGCACCAGACACTGCCGGGAAGCTCCCCGGCCCCACTGCACTTTGAGCGTTCCCTGGGGGCTCAAACCGGCCAGGTAAACTTCGCCGTCATCGCCGACGATCGCCTCCTCCGCTGACGCATCGGTCGAGGCGGTCGCGCCGAACGGTACCGGCTGCCCGTCGTGCAGCAGCGTCAGGAGCGCACGTTCGCCGACGCGCGCTTTAAAGCTGGCCAGTACCAGCGCGCCCTGCGTAGGCACGACGTTCACGACGGCATCGTCGATATCCACGTCATCCGCCATCGAGTTCACATCCAGCGCCATGCGATTTTGGCGATAGGTCGTGGCGTAAGGCACCACCGCATAGCCCCGGCGATCGGTATGAATGCCCGGCTCGTCATCAATATTGACATTGCCTGCTCCCGGAGCGGCGATCAGCACGTTGGTCTCGCCCAGCGGCTGGCTCAGCGTTAAGCCGTGCGCATGCGCCACTATGCCGCCGCTCAGACCGTAATTTATCTGCTGATAATCGCCGTTATTGCTGGTGTTATAGCCCACGTTGACATTGCCTTCGGCGCCATCATATTCGAGGCTGGCGGCGCCGCTTTTACCAACGCCATGATTTTGATAACCCTGCTGTACGCTATAGCTGAGATTGTTTTGCGCCAGCGCGGTACCGCTTATTCCGGCATTTTGGCTGACGCCGCCGTGCCGATCGGTACTGGTGCTGAACGTGGCGTAGATATTGTGATGCTTGTGGGTAACATCATCGCTGTGATGTAGCCACTGGCTGAGCGGCAGCGAGAGATTCAGGGCAATAAGCTGGTCGCTCTTGTCCTCTCCCGGGGCACGGCTTTGGTTATAAGAGAGGCTCCATGACACGCCCGCCAGGGTATCGCTATAGCCCACTTGCAGCAGCGTGTTCTTCTCACCGGTATGCCAGTAGCTCTGCTGACTACCGGTTACATAAAGCGAACCAAAACGCCCAAGCTGCTGCGAGATATTCAGCTGAATCTTGCCGCGTTTGGTGTAATAGAGGTTGTAGTAATCGCTCCAGCTACGCTGGTCTTCATTTTCGTCGGTTGGACCGTTATAGCCAGACATGCGCTTCAACGCCGTCTCGTCGAGGGTATAAAAACCCGATGTTGAGTAGCGATAGCCGAGCAGCTGAAAGTTAGTTCCCAGACTATTCAGCGATTTAGCGTAAAGAAAACGCGTGGATTGCCCCTGATGCTCGCTATCATCAGCCAGGGTGCTGCGCGCCTGGGTCAGGTCGACGGAAATCGCCCCCCAGTCGCCCAGATTGGCTCCCGTACCTAACGCCAGCGCGCGATAATGATCGGCAAACTGCGTCCCGCCGTAGACGGTAAAGCCGTGCGGCAGGCCCCATATCAGCGTCGCCTGGCCAAACTTAACGTCCTCTTTCTGGCTGCTGTCGCCGCGATAGGTCGCCGCCGTGGCCGCGTATTTCAACCGCCCTTCACGTTGCAGAATTGGCACAGCGGAATACGGCACGCTATAGCGAGTGATGCTGCCATCGGACTCTTTTATCTCAACGCTCAAATCACCGCTGCTGGCCGTGGAGTAAAGGTCGTCAATGGTAAATGCGCCGGGAGAGACGTAGCGCTGGTCGATGGTGTAGCCATTCTGCCGAATGGTCACCTGGGCATTGCTTTTAGCGATACCGTGGATGGTCGGTGCGAAGCCTTTCATACTGTCAGGCAGCATGTTGTCATCGGAAGCCAGCTGAATGCCGCGAAAGGGCAAACTGTCGAAGATCGCGGAAGGCGTATAGCTATCTCCTGCGGTCAGTTCGCTTTTCAGAGCGCGCAAATCGCGCTCTACATATGTGCTGATATGCTGCCAGTCGCTTTTATTGCTCTCGCCGCCGCTGTTATCGTTCCAGGTGGAATAGTTACGCAAGCGCCAGGCGCCAAGGTTCAGGCCACTGTTAAGGCCAAGAAACAGGGTACGGGCATCAACGCCGCCCTCGCTGCGATCGCGGCTATTCGCACCGGTAAACGTGTAATTAAGCAATAGCGCGTTGATCCCTTCATCCCAGTATTCAGGTGCAATATAGCCCCTGGCGCTGTTCTTCATCGCCGCCTGGGGAATACTGATATTCAGGCGCTGCTGGGTGAAATCAAAGCGCGCGAAAGCCGCGGGAATGGCGGCGGCAATATCCACGCACCCTTGAGAAGAGGGCTTTAACAACCCCGGAAAGGCCTCAACGTTCACCTTCATCTCTTTGAGCATATCAGGCGTCAGACAAGCGCTTAGCCCGGAGTCGTCTGCGGCTGGCATCCTGGCGGAGGGTTTCGCTTCGTAGAAGGTCATATCGCGGGTGGCAAGAAAGGCGCCATTCAGATAGACGTCGACCCGATAAACGCCAGGCGCCTGGCCGTTGCCTTCAAAACGTGAAAGATCGGCGATCCTGGACGGATCGTCCGATAAAAACGCGGGATTAAAATAGTTATCCGCCCAGCCCTTCGGCAGCGTTAACACGCTGACTAAAGTCAGGGTCATCAGCACCGGTTTACTGACAGACGGCGATTGACGCTTTATAGCAGCCATTTTCTGCACGCTAAGATTGGCTCTGGCAGGTTTGTACAGGCGTGGTCGCACCAAAATCATTGACGGTCTGGAAGGTTACCCGGCTTTCGCTGCTCTGCAACGTCAGCTCGCTTTTTGGCGCGACCATGGCATTCGGCAGTTTTCGGCTTCCAGCATGTATTTCAACCAGAGAGACATAGTAGGGCGACGGATTGGTAACGATTAATCGACCGTTTTGGCTATGGCAGCGCAGCATCGCGGGCGCATTTGTGGAAGGAACGGACAAATCCGCAGGACGAATAAAAAGTTTAATGACGCTTTGGGTCGCAATTTGCAATGAATTATTCGCCAGCCTGGTTTTATCGACCGAGGGGATCGCTTTGCTATTGAGATAGAACACGCTTTCCCGGTCGGTGGGCAAAGACGGACCGATGTACATAATTCGCAGGGTGTTCTCTTTTTTCGGCTGAATCACGAACAGCGGCGGGGTAATAATAAAATCAGCGCTCCGGCTACCATCAGCATTGGCAACCCAGGACTGAATCAGGAAAACGTTGTTCTCCGAGGAGTTAATAACCGGCAGAGAGACCTGCTTGCTTCCCTGCGGATAGATAACGCGGGTTGATCCCAGAGCGATACCGCCCGCGTGCGCCTGGTTTATTATTCCAGCGATAGCCAGCAACAGCGATAGAAATTGAATTGTTCTTTTAAGCATTTTCTAAGTAAATAAACGATTTTGGGCGCAACATAAATAGCGTTTCCTCCGTGCAAGATGCACGGAGGAATACCTGAAAAGAAATCAGGAGTACACCATACTAAAGGTGGCGGTAGCAGAGACGTTACCGGCAACTACAGCGCCGGTGGCGATATAATCGACGCTCAGCGGAACCACGTTTTCACCATCAATTAACGTTACGGTGCCAGAAGTATCGCCAATATTGAGCGGCTGGCCGTCCGGACCATACAGCTGCAGAGCGACGTTGGTAGCCGCACCAGCACCTGCGGTGTTGGCAAGGGAGCCGGCCAGCGTACCGTCCTGCTGACCGTTAAAAATAACTGCGGCTTCCTGGCTTACCGTGGTATCGCAATCTTCCAGTTTGATCGAGAAATCTTCTTTTTGATTCGCAACCATGCCGGCGGCCGTTAATTTGCTGGCACGAACCTGGCTTAAGGTGACCGTTTGATCAACGGAGTCAGCAGAAACAGAACAGGCGGCATTAACAACCTGGCCGACAAAATTAACAGTGCCACCAGAAACGGTCGCCGTATCCGCAAAAGCGGAAGTCATCATGCCGCCTGCAGAAATAGCAGTCACCATCATGGCTAATAGATGCTTTTTCATATAATCCCTTTTAAATTTAATAAAAACCCAGTGTTATAGTTTGATAAATATCAGACATTGGTGGACAAGGGCTTTCGCTCAGGCCAGCCTGACGATCTCTGGCTTTATATGCTACAGGAAGACACTCACGTCATTAATATGAGATAACTTACTGACCAGTAATCGCCTCACTCAAATAAACACTCTGACATTAGTTAATTATTATAAAAGGTATAAACAGTTGCAATCATCACCTGCTGTTTTTATAGGACTACAGATAACCTCATGTTTTAAAAGAACTATAGTCATGAGATACACCCTATGCCATCAGGACTATTGACTTTTTAATTAATACATGAACACACGAAAGACAACCGTTCGTAATACTTTTTAAAAGGTGTTTAATTGATGTAAAAAAACACCTTTTATGCAACATCGCTAATAGGCCGTCGGTAATTTCTTCATGTCTAATAAACGACCGCCATCGATACTAATATAACCCCCTTTCTTAAGTTCAGAGAGAAGTTTCATCGTACGGCTACGGGATATGCCCGTTCGTCTTTGAATAAAGTTAAGGACGTTAATGCTTTGTCGGTATTCGCTGGCATAAGCCCAAAGCTCGATTAATAATGCGCGCACCTTCAGATAAGAATCCACGCCAACCAACTCCCGATCCCGTACGCTCATCACCATCAGACGATAGGCAAGTATTCGTGCGACATCGTGCCACAGATCGCACTCATCGACGGTCTTAATAAAGTCGGGCAAAGAAACCGCACGTCCGCTGCACTCGGTTTCGGCCACCAGAAAGTGCTCCGGTCGGGTCGGAACATCGTAGGTTACCCCATAGCTATCGACGAGTCCGACAATAGAGGGCGCAAATGTAGAACTCACATGAAGTCCACTGCCGCAGCGGCAAAATGAAAAAATCCCGGACTGCAGAAGGACTATTTTATTCTCACCGCCAGAATTAAGTAAAAACTCATCACCAGGATTTAAATTAAAAGGCTTACCAAAAGACCATAATGCGGAGAAGAGCGCATCAAGCGCTGCATGTGGTTTAGCCTGCTGGGAAAATAAATATGAGTGCAAGGTATTCTCATTATCGTTTTCAGCAATGTCAACTTTCATTTTTTCATTAAAAACCATAATCATAGGTCAACCCAACATATACTTAATGAAAGGTGTCTTCAATTAATTATAAATAAAACCACCTGGTAGTATATCTGTACCAAACCCGCACAAATACGCAATACTTAGCACGATGAGTAAATTCTTAATAAAAATATCAACAAGCTCAATTAAACCTCAAAACATAATATTAACAGGGAAATAAAATCACAAATGAAACTATTTCTCGGAAAATAAAAAACCTCATAAAAAATAGTGATTCAGAATATTAAACTCTCTGAATCACTATGAACAAGACGATTTTTCTTCACTAAACAGCAGGGAAAGAGGTGTTATTAACTAAAATATTTTGGCGCTGAGTAATATTCCACCATTTTTTCTGCCAGCCAACCGCCATCTTCACCGTTAGAGTGAATTGTCGTAATGCTTACCGTTGAGCCTCCGCCCCAAAGTACCGAGAAAACGTTATAATCAGGGAGATTTAACGCCTGCATCTGCCCCCAGTCGTAGCCATTATCCTGGCGTAAAAAGTCGCCGACTGTCGCTACGCCATAAGTCGCGCTATTCACCGTCGTATTTAACAGATCCGAAGCGATGGTATTGAGATCGCTGCCAATACGCGCATCGCCCATAAAGAAGCTTCCGCCCGACGCGTAGTGCGCGGCGGCAATTTTACTGTTGCCTTCGTCTACGGTTGGCATATGGCCCCCCGGGATTTGCCATAGCATAGCCGGTTTATGCAGGTCTTTAGCCGCTTGTTTTACCATCCCTAAATAATTAAACCAGCAGGTCGCGTTCCAGCCATAGTGCGCTAATGCATCCGGGCTAAAGCAATCGCGTTCAAATTTATCAAAGGCGATAAAATCTGGCGCATACTCACCGCTATACACTCCCAGCTCATTGATAAAGCTGGCTATCGCTGTCCCCTGGGCCACAGGATCGGCATTTGCTCTGAGTACCCAGTCTGCCGTTCCCGTCGCCCAGACGTTGGTCTGCCAGCCGAAGGCCACGTCCGGCGCAAACTGGCGCACAATATAGTTAATCGCCTGGACATAACCATAAAGATCGTTAGAAAACGTCGGCAACAGCGGCGCGCTGAATCCCGGAAGAGCAGGCAAAGCGTTAATCGCCGCCGCCAGCTGGACGTTAACCTGTACGCTATTCGCTTTACGTACCGCGGTATAGCCGTACGGCTCCTGCTGTATCGCGCCAAGGAAATCCGGATTCAGCACAAAGGTGGCGGGAACGGCGTGCTGGTCGTCCTTCCAGGACTGCGCCGCAAGACACTGGGTGATGAAGTTACCAAAGTGGTTACGTAACCGCTGTCCGTCCTGAAGATCCGAGAGCGCGCTGCCGCCGCTGGCGTTAGCGGTATAAACCACCATGACCGGCATCACGGAGCGTCCCGCTTCTTTTTCAATCTCACGCACCAGCGGAACGGTTTTGTGAATCGGCAGCGAGTCATAATCAAGGAAGCCGTCACCGTTTTTATCCACTTCCGCCGCCGGTAGCGGGTCGCCGCCGCCGTCAAAACCATCATATTTAAACAGGGCGCTAAAAGGGACGTCGCGATATAGCGATACGGTATCCGCGGCATTCACCGTCACCCCGCCGTGGGCAAGATAGTCCGGCCAGCCTTTAACCTGCAGTGGAACGCCCTGCACAAACTCGAGCGTAATGTGATTGACGCTTTTCAGCAGCCGCAGCGGCGCATCCTGTTCACAGCGCCACGGTGTACCGGCGACGTAAACATCGGGAGTCTCAACGCTATACTGTCCGGGAGCCAGATGCATCGCCAGCGTTTGCAGACGGGCATCGCTCTCCAGCATCACGGTATATTGATATTGCCCGCAGCAGAACCGATAGCGCTGAGGCGATACGCCCTCAGGTAAACCTAGTATCGTCACCTGAACTTCGACAAAATCATGACTATCAACCCCGGTCTGCTGGAAGCCGATGCTCACCTCTTTCACCTGGCCCTGCTCAGGGGTAAAAATCGTCGGTCGGGCGGGATGGCTAATCATCTGGTTATTGATTACCGTCGACTGTAAGCCAATCTCGTAGCAGTGACCGGCGATAAGCCGATCCACCAGCTGTATTTGGTTGACGGGCATCGTCAGGGTTCTTTCGCATACCCCAGATTCCGACCACAGCTCAACCACCATTTCCGCGCCGGCAAACTCAGGGGCATCGACGATAAGACGTACTGAAGCAAACTGTACCGGCGCCTGATACGCGACCTGACAGGTCTGGCAGTCAGATCCACCAGCCAGCTTCAGCCTGAACGTCGATTCAACGGGTACGATCTGCATATCATCATTACTCAGCTCCAGCACAGCGATCGTGTACTCACCTGCGCTAAGATCGCTGATGGTCAGCGTCTCTCCCCACTCGCCTGCAAAGCGTCGTGAAGTCGCATCCGGATAGTACAGGTCGATCGTCGGCTTCAGGGTGGTGTTTTGTTTTAACGAAGGGAACTGAATATTGATCTTGCCCTGACGACCTGGGTCGTGCGCGAGGATTGCCGTTAAGCCGCTCATAGTGACCGGAGTTTGGGTAGCGGAAAGATAGAACTGCAGCTCAGCGCTTGCGCCGCCCTTTAGCCAGAATTGCCCATCATTATTTATCGTAATCGTGTTCTTTTCGATTGGCCAACCGCCGTCGCTGCCCAACGTTACGGGCTTGTTGCCGAGCAAAGATCCGCTGAACGCGCTGTAAGGATCGGGATGCGCGCTGGCGGTAAACTGCAGCTTAAGTTGGTTAAGGTCGATAGCCTGGGCATAGAGGTTGGTCAGCGTCAGAGTCACCCGTTGATACCAGCTGGTCGTGCTCAGCGGGCTTGCGACAACAGTCATTCCCTCTCCTTCCACAACCGCATCATCGCCCTGCTCTTCAGGCTCAGGAGCCATCTCATCCGTACCCTCATCGTCAGGGATAATCTCTTCCGGTACAGGCGCGACATCATCAGTTTGATCATCGACGGGGGCTTCAGGTTCCGGCTGCCCCTCGTCCGCAGATTCATCAGCGCTATCATCTTGCGCAGATGAGGCCAGGGTTAAGCTAAAAGTTGAGATTTTGACCGGTACCTGAGTGGCGGCAAAGCTGAAGAATAACGTGCCGCTTTCACCGGGCTGCAGCAGCAGCGGTTGGCTGTTATTAATAATGATTTCATTGACGTCGAGGGCTCCCTGCGTTTTACCGCTCAAGGTGAGGGGCATATCCCCTTTAAGCGTACCGCCAAAATTGCCCCACGGATCCTGATGTCCGGACCCGGTAAAACCAATGGCCGCATGATTGATATCCACGGCGCTGTTATTTTCATTGGTGATGGTTAAGGTGATTTTTTGATACCAGCTGTTCACATCGATCTGGCTGTTTTTAATCGAGACCGTCATTGACAAAATTCCTCATTCCCTGGTGGAAAAAAGCCCCGGTAAACCGGGGCTTGCATTTTTTAGCCCACTATTTTTCGCTTAACGAAAAGGATCAGTAAGCACCAAGGTCAGTCCATGCCTGGCCCGCAGCGCAGTTCAGATCCGGCTGGTCGCCCTGAGACCACCATTTCACCTGGTAGTTATGGCCTTTCCAGCTGACGGTTTCAAAGGTACCCCAGTTGCCGCCATAAACGGTGCTGGCATCCCACAGCGGGTAAGGCGTCGTCGCGTCATCCGTGGAAGTGTCATCTTCCGCAGGCGTGGTGTCTTCTTCCGGTTCGACAGGCTCTACCGGAACTACGGTATCGTCCTCTTCAGGCTCAGGCTGCACCTGAGACGCCGACGGAACGACAACCAGCACATAACGCTGCTGGGAAGAAGGCTCGCCCCAGGCATCACGAACGAACAGGGTGAACTGGAAGTTGGTGTTAACGGTCACTTCCGGAACGACGAACTCGATGACAGCACTGGTCTTGTCTGCCACGCTGATTTCAGAAGGAACGCCCCAGCTCCAGGTAATCTCGTCTTTATCTTCATCAGAGGAACCTTCACCAGAGAGCTGTACGGTAGAACCGCCCACAACGCGCAGTTCAATGGCAGCCTTCGGCGCGTGGTTGATCGCCGGTTCAGGCTGAACGCTATCGTCATCCTGTTCATCTGCCGGGTCGACGTTGATGCCTTCGAAATAGAACGGTTCCATATCGATAACTTCAGAGGCCATTTCATAGCCCAGACCTTCACGCGCGGCGTTCACCAGCACGCCGTTGTCCTGGTCGATAGTCCAGGTGAACATTCCTCCGAGCCCCAACTTCGCGGCGTACTCGCCCTTAGCTTTAACAGAACGCGGCGTGTCCAGAGACATGAACAGTTTGCTTTCCGGGTTGTAGAGGTAATCCGCATTGGCCACCTGGTCGGTATAGACGTTGAAACCGTTGCGGCCTTTCTGGTTTTCCAGGTCCAGGTAGTTATAAATAACGTCATACCATTCGGTGGTACCGGATTCGAAGGTACCGGTGGTAGTACCGGTACCCGGGTTATAGGAGCCTTTCAGCGGAGACAGAGATTCCAGCTCAACGCTGCGGCCATTGCGGGTATAACCGGCATAGCCAATGTTAATGCGGTCTGCCGGGAAGCCTTCGGCCAGCAGATGGTCGACGATGGTATTGACCGCCCAGCCGCCTTCTTCCAGCGCGTTCAGGTTGGTGTGATGGGTCAGGGTTTCCGCCCACGGCGTACCGAAGAAGTCATAGGTCATCACGTTGATGCCGTACAGACCGGCCTGCAGCAGCGCTTTCACGTTGGAGTAATCGAAGGTCTTCACTACCGCGGAGCTGGCAATGGAGATTTTGACGTTGCTCAGACCGGCTGAATCCAGCTGCTTACGCAGCTCGCCGATCAGCAGCGCATAGTTTTCGCCGTCTTCCGGGCCGTAAGGGTTGCCCGCGCCTTCCGCGTTCGGGTATTCCCAGTCGATATCCACTTCGCTGAACATCGGGAACTGTTTGAACAGTTTTACCACGCCTTTCGCGAAGGTTTTACGGGCGGAATCAGAAGCTGCGGTTTCGTGGAAGCCGTTACTCATGGTCCAGCCGCCGATGCTCATGGACAGCACCAGATCGTGACCCTGCTGCTTCGCTTTAGCCTGCAGATCGCGCAGGCCGCCGAGCAGACCTTTGGCATTCGCCTGAGTGACGGTTTTCGGATCGACGTCCCAGCCGCTGACGGAGTGGCCAACGTTAACGTAGGACTGGAAATCGCCCCACGGGTCGAGGAAGGTCGGCTCATATTTAACTTTTCCGCACTGCTCGGCGCCTTCGGCAACCACATCGCGGTACATCCCATCCACTTTATGGAAGCCGGTGACGCCGACGAAACCGACGATGATTTTGTCGTAAGCGGTAGGCGCAACGTTGGTCAGATCGTAACCGCGACCGCGGTTATCTTTCGAATCATCTCCCTGCAGGCGACCATCATACTGGGACCAGTCGGTGTAGTAGCCGAATACTTTGGGCTTAGCCGTGGAAGACTTGTACTGGTTATATACCGGCTTCGCGACGCGAGCAGAAGTATAGCTGTATGCGCTGACTTCTTTCGCTGGGTTAAAGCCGTCTGCGGCGTTGCTGGTTTCGGTCAGCGTATCGCCCTGAATCAGTTTGCTAGTAGCCATTATTAATTTCCTTTTAAGCTTGAAAAATTGTCGCAGTTCGTTCTGCCGGACCAATAATTCAATGCTTACGAGACAATGGCTAATCACATAACATCATGTTTTCAACATCTCATTCACGCTATTTTATGCGAGAAAAATGATGGCGGTAATTCTTAAATCATCAGCGGATATACGTATCTCAGCAAAATCATGGCGAAAACATCAGCAGCACATTAAATCTCATTTATCAGTGGGTTAAATATCATTTACTTTACATGAGATTATGTGATTAAGCTCTCATCATCAAATGACATTAGAATAATACGAATGACAAGTAATAGATTAAGCCAATTCTCGTACAATATATTGAACCCACGCAATCAGGATCTCTATATCTAAAGGACGACAACATGAAAACTTATCTCATCAATGATAATTGCGTTTACAACGAAGGAAAGTATGAGCTGAGAACCACCTCAAACTCACAGGTCATTAAAATGACGGCAATGAGGGCGAAGTGCCTGAGCTTCATCATCGAAAATGCAAATATGGATATTATTGAACGGCAAAAAATAACTTCAGAATTATGGGGAAGCCGTAGTCACTTTGTGAATGACGCAAATTTAACGCAAATACTCTACTTAATCAGAAGAGATCTGAAGTCCCTTGGGATAAATGACCTGTTTATCACCATTCCAAGACAGGGCATTCAGGTTAATAAAGAGATTCCTATTAAAGCCATGGAGAGCGAAAAGAAAGGAACAAAACGACAGGTGTTCAGAAAGACGCTGGCAGCATTAACCACCGTGTTTTCTGTCACCCTCGGCACGGTGATGTACCTGCACATTCATTAATTCAAGGAAATGAAAAATGAACCCGATTATTGATGGTATTTTAGTAATGGAAGGCGGCTATACCAACAATCCTAAAGATAAAGGTGGAGCCACCAACTGGGGGATCACTGAGGCAACGGCCCGAGCTCATGGTTATACAGGAGAGATGATCAACCTGACGCGAGCTGAAGCATTTTCTATCCTCGAAGAGGATTACTGGATCAAACCCGGATTTGAGCAGATCTCAACTATATCCTGGCCCATTTCTTTCGAACTCTGCGATGCCGCAGTCAATATTGGCCCCCACTATCCTTGCGTCTGGCTACAGCGCTGGCTCAACGCGCTAAACCGGGAAGAAAAAAGTTACCAGGATATCAAAACCGATGGCAAAATTGGCCCTCGGACCCTCTCCGCTCTCAATCACTTTCTGGCCTTAAGGGGCAAACAGGGTGAAGAAGTGCTGATAAAAGCGCTCAACTGCAGCCAGGGAGCCTACTATCTGGATATCACAGAAAAAAACAAAGGTAATGAAGAGTTTATTTATGGCTGGATGAAGGCCAGAATCACCTAAGATCATCGTGGCAATACAGCTAATAAAAGACTCAGGGACGAGACTTTTATTAGCATAAATATAGACTGGACATCACTTAATGAATTTTTGCATTTTCCAGAGCCTTTTTAATCTTCTCGCCAAGAATTTTCAAAATCGGCCCTGCAAATACCCCGCCAAGCCCCGCGGCGAGCAACACCATATTAAAACTAAGCTCTTTTTCAATCGCCACGGCGCTGAGCAAAAAACTGGTAAAACAGGAAACCACAACCTGGGTTAAACAGTGCATGATGCCCTTATGGGAATGATCATCACCTTCTTGCTTATCACGCCGGATAAGGTAGCTAACAAACCCGCCCCAGGCTCCGATAGCAATAATGGTGATAAAAATTTCGACTTCCAGCAAAACGACTTCCGTTGTCGCCAAATGATTTGGAATAGACATAGAACACTCCTTGATGAAGGCGTACAAAATGGTACCCAATAAGTGTAAAGAGGTTAGCTATTTACCAGTAATCAAAGAGCATCAAACCAAACCATATTAACTATATCGTTTGAAGTGATACTCCTCAGCGACGAAATGATGACAGAGTGTGTAACATGGAAACAATTTCATTTATCACTGATATATTTTTACTGTTTCTGTTCCATGATGCATAAATCTGTATAGATTTAAAAGTAAGTTCCGGTGGCGGTTGCACAAACTTAATATCATATTTACGCTGATTCTTATAGAATAGCGCCAACTTCAATGGCATTAAGGCTATTAATGAAGTACGTTCAATCATACTCATTAAGCCATTAAGGGAGTCGCTACGATAGCCAATAATACGTGAGCCTTTATAATAAAGATCATCTTTAAAAAGACCCTTATCATTAATAATCATCGGGGAGTGCATGCCCGGCTGATACATCGCATGACGGGAGGAATAGAAATGATGTAATGAAAGATGAGGTAAGGTGCTTAAGATATGATTACTGGCAAAAATGCAGACAAAGCTTTTGAAGCTATCGATCAGTTGATTATCAATCCCGGGGACGTTCAACGGCTCGGTACCAATCAGAACATCACATTCTGCTGTAAGCAGTAGCTCCGTCATCATCTCACGAGAGAGATTTCTTGATGAATAATGGTTGAGTAATACCCGTTCAAAGATATCTCCGGCATAAAGCTGTGAGAGATAGTAAGCCTCAACGATATCACCGCCTAAAATAGTCAGCCGGGCATCACGACTCCCTTTATGCTCGGGAATAAAGGTACTATTTATCAGTTCCATAACCTGACGGAAATTTTGATGGATCTCGATCGCTTTAGCGGTGGGTAACAGGCCATCTTTACCACGGATAAACAACTCTTCCTGATAATAGCTCTGTAAACGGCGAAGCGCCAACGAGACCGCCGCCGGAGTGATACCAAGTTTTTTTGCTGCTTTGGCAGCATTTCCAGCTGAAATAACAGCGTCAAGGGTCTTGATTAAATTGTAATCAAAATCCTTGTTGGCACCTTTCGATCCCATCCGCTGTCAGCCTCTAAAAACGAAAAAAGCAATATAGATAATACTCAAAATAAATCAATTCTTAGCCCTTATAAATAATAGGTTAATTAAAAAGATAGGGGCTGCGGATAGAAAAAAGCCTGAGCGCGAAGGCCCAGGCTTAGTGGAAGACTGAAAATGAAATGCAATTAGCGGGTCAAATCATCGAAAAATTTCTTCACGCCATCGAAGAAACTTTTGGAGCGCGGGCTATTCTTTTCACCCGTTGGGCCACCAAAGCTTTCCTGCAGATCTTTCAGCAGCTGCTTTTGTTTATCGTTCAGACCAACCGGCGTTTCGACAACCACGCGGCACAGCAGATCGCCCTGCGCGCCGCCGCGAACGGACTTCACGCCTTTACCGCGCATCCGGAACAGCTTACCTGTCTGCGTCTCGCCCGGTATTTTAAGATTTACACGACCGTCCAGCGTCGGGACTTCGATTTCACCGCCGAGAGCAGCCATAGTGAAGTTGATCGGTACTTCACAGTACAGATCATTTCCTTCACGCTCGAAAATGGCGTGCTGCTTAACCTGAACCTGAACATACAGATCGCCTGCCGGTGCGCCATGCTCGCCGGCTTCACCTTCACCTGCCAGACGAATACGGTCGCCGGTATCAACGCCCGCCGGGATTTTAACCGACAGCGTTTTCGTTTTCTCGACGCGGCCATGACCGTGACATTTATTGCACGGATCTTTGATCAGCGTACCGCGTCCCTGACAGTGCGGACAGGTCTGCTGAACGGCGAAGAAGCCCTGGCGCATCTGAACCTGGCCTGCCCCGTGGCAGGTCGGACAGGTCTGCGGCTGGCTGCCCGCTTTGGCGCCGCTGCCGTGACAAACGTCGCACTCTTCCAGAGTCGGGATACGGATCTCTTTCGTTACACCGCGAACGGCTTCTTCGAGCGTAAGATCCATGTTATAGCGCAGGTCTGAACCGCGCGATGCGCGCTGACGACCACGTCCGCCGCCGAAAATATCGCCGAAAACATCGCCAAAGATATCGCTGAAATCCGCGCCGCCGCCAAAACCGCCGCCGCCGCCCATACCGCCCTGCTCAAACGCAGCATGGCCGTACTGATCGTAAGCTGCACGCTTCTGGGCATCAGTCAGGATTTCATACGCTTCTTTGATTTCTTTAAACTTTGATTCTGCCTCTTTATCGCCCTGGTTGCGGTCCGGGTGATACTTCATGGCCAGGCGCTTGTACGCCTTTTTGATTTCACGCTCTTCCGCTGTTTTGGAAACGCCTAAAATCTCGTAATAGTCTTGCTTTGCCATTGGTGTTTTTCAGCCCCTTAACATGCGTGCACGGGCGGAGAGGAAACCTCTTCGCCCGTGCCAGTGTTTTACCCGTTCAAAGGGCGATTATTTTTTGTCTTTCACTTCTTCGAACTCAGCGTCAACAACATCGTCGTCCTTCGCGTTGCTCTCGGAAGCGTCAGCGCCGCCAGCCTGCTGCTGGGCGTGCTGCTGCTGAGCGATTTCCATCAGCTTCTGGGAAGCCTGGGCCAGCGCCTGCATTTTCGCTTCAATATCGGCTTTATCTTCACCTTTCAGGGAAGTTTCCAGCGCGGTCAATGCAGACTCGATAGCGGTTTTATCGTCAGCCGGCAGTTTATCGCCCGCTTCTTCAACCTGCTTACGGGTGCTGTGCAGCAGATGGTCACCCTGGTTACGGGTCTGAACCAGTTCTTCAAACTTACGGTCAGATTCCGCGTTAGCTTCTGCTTCACGAACCATTTTCTGGATCTCTTCTTCGTTCAGGCCAGAAGAGGCTTTGATGGTGATCTTCTGCTCTTTACCGCTGTTTTTGTCTTTCGCGGAAACGTGCAGGATACCGTCGGCGTCAATATCGAAGGTGACTTCGATCTGCGGCATGCCGCGCGGCGCCGGGTTAATCCCATCCAGGTTGAACTGACCCAGAGATTTGTTATCAGATGCGCGTTTACGCTCACCCTGCAGCACATGGATGGTTACCGCAGACTGGTTGTCTTCCGCAGTAGAGAACACCTGGCTGTGCTTAGTCGGGATAGTGGTGTTCTTGTTGATCAGCGCAGTCATCACGCCGCCCATGGTTTCGATACCCAGAGAAAGCGGGGTAACGTCCAGCAGCAGTACGTCTTTTACTTCACCGGTCAGAACACCGCCCTGGACAGCTGCGCCAATGGCCACGGCTTCGTCCGGGTTAACGTCTTTACGCGGCTCTTTACCAAAGAACTCAGCAACTTTCTTCTGCACCATTGGCATACGAGTCTGGCCGCCAACGAGAATAACGTCGTTGATGTCAGACACGGACAGGCCAGCATCCTGCAGAGCAACTTTCAGCGGCTCGATGGAACGGTTAACCAGATCTTCTACCAGGCTTTCCAGTTTCGCACGGGTCACTTTAATGTTCATGTGTTTCGGACCGGTGGCATCTGCGGTGATGTACGGCAGATTCACGTCGGTCTGCTGAGCAGAAGAGAGTTCAATCTTCGCTTTCTCAGCGGCTTCTTTCAGGCGCTGCATCGCCAGCGGGTCGTTACGCAGGTCGATGCCCTGATCTTTCTTAAACTCGTCAACGAGGTAGTTGATCAGACGGGTGTCGAAGTCTTCGCCGCCCAGGTGGGTATCACCGTTGGTCGCCAGAACTTCGAAGGTTTTTTCACCGTCAACTTCGTCGATTTCGATAATGGAGATATCGAAAGTACCACCACCAAGGTCGTATACCGCAATAGTACGGTTGCCGACTTCTTTATCCAGACCGTAAGCCAGCGCAGCGGCTGTCGGTTCGTTGATGATACGTTTGACTTCCAGACCTGCGATACGGCCGGCGTCTTTGGTTGCCTGACGCTGAGCATCGTTGAAGTAAGCTGGTACGGTGATTACCGCTTCAGTTACCGGTTCGCCCAGGTAATCTTCAGCCGTTTTCTTCATTTTCTTCAGCACTTCAGCAGAGATCTGCGGCGGTGCGGTTTTGGTGCCTTTCACATCAAGCCATGCGTCGCCGTTATCTGCGGCCACGATTTTGTACGGCATGATAGAAACGTCACGCTGGACTTCTTCGTCCTGGAAGCGGCGGCCAATCAGGCGTTTAATCGCAAACAGGGTGTTTTGCGGGTTTGTCACTGCCTGACGTTTAGCCGGCTGACCAACCAGAGTTTCACCATCCTGGGTATAGGCAATGATAGAAGGCGTGGTGCGATCGCCTTCGGCGTTCTCCAGCACGCGTGCAGTAGTGCCATCCATAATCGCTACACAAGAGTTGGTAGTACCCAGGTCGATACCAATAATTTTACCCATCTAAACGTCTCCACTAAAAATTCAGTCAACATGTGGTTGTGAACCTGTAATAAGGGCGAAACGTGCGGTTTCAACTACCCAGACATCATTTTTTTTCAGGTTCATTCACTGCGGTTGACTACAAGATGGGGTCACCCGCGTCTTCATCAAGGGGGGGATACGAAAAATTTTTACTCTGGCCGCGCCGCCGGGTACGTCCCGGCAGCCGAAAACGCGCGAAATGCCGCGCTAAAAACGCCCATTACATAATTTAAAATCATAATTAAACCTAAATACATTCACTCTGTAATTGACATAATCCGCAATCATTACGTGCTAAATACAATAAAGTTCCAGTGATAAAATGCGTCGTCCTAATAACCCATCTAATAATCAGGAAATCCTCATGAAATCACTGATTCATATATCAGCAGGATTATTTTTGAGCGCAACGTTAGTCGCGTCGGCGTCCGCTAACGATCATAAAATTTTAGGGGTTGTCGCCATGCCGCGAAATGAAACTAACGATCTCACCCTGAAGCTACCGATATGCAGGGTAATTAAGCGTATCCAGCTGACTGCCGATCGCGGCGATGTCCAGCTGTCCGGCGCAACGGTGTACTTCAAAGTCAGCAACAGCGCCAGCCAAAGCCTCAGCGTCCCGTCAACTATAAAAGAAGGGGAAACGACCGGCTGGATTAATATTAATAGCGACAACGACAACAAACGCTGCGTTAAAAAAATCGCTTTTTCTGGTCACACCATTAACTCTTCCGATATGGCCTCGCTAAAAATTATCGGCGACGATTAATATTCCGGTTCACATTATCAAAACGCTTATGAAGATTAATTATCTGGATGATGAAGACCTCTCTTTTCTGCATCGCTGCAGCGAAGAGCATCTGGAAACATTCACTCGAATTCTGACTCACAATGAGAATGGAAAACCCCGGCTTTCAAGTACGCTATTGCGTAATGAAACCTTTCAGGCGATGGAAGGACACCCTGAGCGCTATCGCCGCAACTGGCAGCTCATTGCCGGGGAACTCCAGCACTTTGGCGGTGATAGCATCGCCAACACGCTGCGTCGTCATGGCAAGTTCTATCGCGAAATTTTGCTGGACGTCTGCAAGAGACTAAAAATCAAAACCGATAAACAAGCCTCTACCCCGGAAATAGAACAACATCTCCTGGAACACTTTCTGGAGCATAGCTGGAAAAAGATGGATGAGCGGCAAAAAGCCGACTTCTTTAGTGCCGTTGAGTGTCGTGTCAAAGAGCAGAAAGAACTGCTTCCCCATCTGCTTCAGACAAATAAGTTAGCGCAGGGAGTCTCGCATCTTCTTGAAACCCGACTGACGAAGATCCTCCGCACCCACGCCGCGGTGAGCGTCATCGGCCACGGGCTGGTACGCGGAGCAGGGCTTGGCGGACCGCTCGGCGCCGCGTTTAATGGGGTAAAAGCCGTGAGCGGCAGCGCATATCGGGTGACCATTCCAGCCGTGTTGCATATTGCCTGTTTAAGGCAAATGACCAGACTTCATCAGGGAAAAAATGAAATTGGCGAAAAATACCCCGCCAGATCATAGACAGTATCGTAACGCCTAATTATTATGCCGCGCCCCGACGCAGAGACGGCGGGGAATGCTTCCCTTTCTAATCATTATTTTGAGGAATTATGGGCAACACTAAGTTGGCTAATCCGGCACCGCTGGGCCTTATGGGCTTCGGCATGACCACTATTCTGCTTAACCTGGCAAATAGCGGCCTGTTCGCGTTTGATGTAGCTATCCTGGCGATGGGCATTTTTTATGGCGGCATTGCGCAGATTTTTGCCGGCCTGCTGGAATTTAAAAAAGGCAACACTTTTGGCTTAACCGCATTTACGTCTTACGGCGCTTTTTGGCTGACGCTGGTTGCCATTCTTCTGATGCCGAAAATGGGCCTTGCTGAAGCGCCTGATGCACACTTCCTCGGTATGTACCTTGGACTGTGGGGCGTTTTCACCCTGTTCATGTTCTTTGGCACTCTGAAAGCCGCACGTATGCTGCAGTTTGTTTTCCTCAGCCTGACCGTGTTGTTCGCTCTGCTGGCGATTGGCCACCTGGCTGATAACGAAGGCATTGTGAAGATTGCTGGCTGGGTGGGTCTGGTCTGCGGCGGCAGCGCCATCTATCTGGCGATGGGTGAAGTGCTGAACGAGCAGTTTGGCCGCACCGTTCTGCCAATCGGCGAAAAGCATTAATTCATTGTCGCCGCTCGTTCGCGAGCGGCGACATGGGTCACCTTGATTTAAGGCAGACGCTGCAGTTCAGCTTTCGGCGCTGCGACCTGCTGATCCAGTCCCTGACGCAGCCAGATCCCCAACCCCAATCCCATAAACGACAGTGCCAGCACGTACCACGCGGGCGCCATCGGCGAAACGCCCATCAGCATGGTCACCGCAATCGGCGTCAGGCCGCCAAAGATGGCGTAAGAGACGTTATAAGAGAACGAAATACCGGTAAATCGGACCTCCGCCGGAAACGCGCGCACCATCACATACGGAACCGCCCCGACCACGCCAACGCATAACCCCACCGTACCGTAGAGCAGGAACAGGCGCTGCGGGCTATCACCGGAAAGATGATAGAAAGCCCAGCTTGCCGCAGCGAGGAATAAGCTGCCGACAATAAACGTGCGGCTGGCGCCAAAACGATCGGCGGCCAGGCCTGCCAGCAGGCAGCCGATACAGAGCATGATGGTAGCGATACTGTTCGCCTGCAGGGTGATGGCGGGAGCAAAGCCGTAGTGTTTTTGTAGCCAGACCGGAGACATGAGGATCACCACCACCACGCCTGCGGATAACAGCCACGTCAGCAGCATTGAGACCACAACCGCCTTCTGATGCTTCAGCGCGACGGCTTTAACCGGCAGCTCCTGCGCTAATGCCTTACGCTGCTGCATTTCGAGGAAAATCGGCGTCTCCTGAAGCCAACGGCGCAGATACATGGCGACGAGGCCAAATGCGCCGCCTAACAGGAACGGGATACGCCAGCCGCCATCGTGGATACCCTGAGGGGTGAGGTGCGTATTAATCAGCGTCGCGACAACCGAACCGAGTAAAATACCCACTGTCAGACCGGCAGTCAGCGTACCGCAGGCGATACCTATTCTTTTTTCCGGTACATGCTCGGCAACGAAGACCCAGGCGCCGGGAACTTCACCGCCAATCGCTGCGCCCTGAAGAATGCGCATCAGCAACAGCAAAATCGGCGCCACGATGCCCATCGATGCGTAGGTAGGCAGCAGACCAATCGCCAGCGTAGGCAGCGCCATCAGTAAAATGCTCAAAGTAAACATTTTCTTACGCCCAACCAGATCGCCAAAGTGGGCCATAATGATGCCGCCAAGAGGACGCGCTAAATAGCCTGCCGCAAAAATGCCGAAGGTTTGTACCTGTCGCAGCCACTCAGGAATATCCGCCGGGAAAAACAGCTCGCCGACAACGGCGGCAAAGAAAACAAAGATGATGAAATCATAAAACTCCAGCGCGCCGCCAAGCGCGGCAAGCGTCAGGGTTTTATAATCCTGTCGGTTCAGGGGTCGGGTATAGTGTGACATAACGAGCAATCATCCAGAGGTGTGAAGAGATTCTACGCAGTGTGTAAAGTAAAAAACACTATATCGTAAATAAAACAACACACCACTGATGTTGCAGGTTATTTCAGGAATGCATTAAATTCAGGATAATGTTTCACGCCTCGCGCTTTTAGGGCGAAAAGCTGCTACAACATTGCCGTTTGTTTCGACATATGGCCCCTCAAGCAACTGTACACAATACGGTACACTTGCAAAAACTCCGTGCACCAGCACGTTACCCTCGGCATCTTTTACGCCTTCCAGGGTTTCTTCAATCGCTTTCGGCTGCCCGGGCAGGTTAAGGATCAGCGCCTGCTTGCGAATAACGCCAACCTGGCGAGAAAGAATGGCCGTCGGCACAAAGTGCAGGCTCACCTGGCGCATTTGCTCGCCAAAGCCTGGCATCACCCGATCGGCAATCGCCAGCGTTGCATCCGGGGTCACGTCACGGCGAGCCGGGCCCGTGCCACCGGTAGTCAGGACCAGATGACAGCCCATTTCATCAACCAGTTCGCACAGCGTTTGCTCGATAATAACCTGTTCATCCGGGATCAAGCGGGTTTGCAATTCGAAAGGCGTGGATAGCGCACGGGCCAGCCACTCTTCAAGCGCCGGGATGCCTTTATCCTGATAGACGCCGCTGGAGGCGCGATCGGAGATGGAAACTAAGCCGATTCGTAAGGTGTTCATGATTATTCCGTTCAAACAGTATTAATAGCCAGAATAATACACCGAGGGGAGCAAGGCAGACAGTTTAATGTGGCCGACGGGCGTCGGCCACATGGGGGATTACAGCAGATCGCCGATCATTTTTTCCAGTTTTTCCTGGTCGATCGCAAACTTACGGATACCTTCCGCCAGTTTGTCTACCGCCATCGGATCCTGATTGTGCTGCCACAGGAATTCGGATTCGGTGATGCGAGCCGGACGGGCTTTCACTTCGCCGCTGAAAGACAGTTTACGCTCAACCGCGCCTTCGCTTTCAGCCAGCTCTTTCAGCAGGGCCGGAGCGATGGTCAGGCGATCGCAGCCGGCCAGTTCCAGGATCTCGCCGAGGTTACGGAAGCTTGCGCCCATAACCACAGTTTCGTAGCCGTGCTGTTTGTAGTATTCGTAGATTTCGCTTACGGACACCACGCCCGGATCTTCTGCCGGCGCGTATTCTTTCTTATCGGTGTTCGCTTTGTACCAGTCGAGGATACGGCCCACAAACGGAGAAATCAGGAATACGCCCGCTTCCGCACAAGCACGCGCCTGAGCGAAGGAGAACAGCAGAGTCAGGTTACAGTTGATGCCTTCTTTTTCCAGCTGCTCAGCGGCGCGAATGCCCTGCCAGGTAGAAGCCAGTTTGATCAGAATGCGATCGTTACTGATGCCGGCATCGTTATACAGCTTGATTAGGCGCTTAGCTTTGGCGATAGATGCATCGGTGTCATAGGACAGACGAGCATCAACTTCGGTGGAAATACGGCCAGGGATCAGCTTAAGGATTTCGAGACCAATGTTCACCGCCAGCTTATCGGAAGCATCGATAATCTGCTGCGCGCGATCGCTACTCTGGCCGCGAGCCCAGGCAACAGCGTCATCAATCAGCTTACGGTACTCAGGGATCTGAGCCGCGCCGAGAATCAAAGAAGGGTTAGTCGTGGCGTCCTGAGGCTGATACAGCTTCATTGCCGCGATATCTCCGGTATCAGCTACGACAGTGGTGTACTGACGCAGAGAAGTCAATTTATCCGTCATGATAGTGTTTCTCTTAAACAGCAGTTAAGGGGATGTAACCGGTCTGCCAAGATGATAACACGCTGCCGGGGCAGCGCAACCGCCTACAATGCATGAGCGCAGAGTGTGATAAACTGGGCCAATTAATTACCTGAACACTAAAGGATTGTCACTGGATTGGTAGCGCTTACACTCGCGCGCCGATATGGGCAAGAGGATGCTTGATGCCTGATTTTCTGTCGTTTATCAATGAAATACTTTGGGGCTCGGTAATGATCTACCTGTTACTGGGCGCTGGCGTCTGGTTTACCTGGCGAACAAAATATATTCAGTTCCGTTATATCCGCCAGTTCAGCAAAAGTCTGAAAAAGAGCCTTCAGCCGCAGCCCGGCGGCTTAACGTCTTTTCAGGCGCTGTGCATGAGCCTGGCGGCGCGCGTGGGCAGCGGCAATATGGCTGGGGTTGCGCTGGCCATTGCCGCTGGCGGCCCAGGCGCCGTTTTTTGGATGTGGATCTCGGCGCTGCTCGGCATGGCCAGCAGCTTCGCCGAATGCTCTCTGGCGCAGCTTTATAAAGAGCGCGACTCTCGCGGACACTTTCGCGGCGGTCCGGCCTGGTATATGGCCCGGGGGCTTGGCATGCGCTGGATGGGCGTGCTGTTCTCTATTCTTCTCCTGCTGGCCTACGGTGTTATTTTTAACACCGTCCAGGCCAACTCCGTTGCCCATGCCATGGAGTATGCGTTTCGTTTACCTGATGTCATCACCGGCGGCGTGCTTGCGGCCCTGACCCTGCTGGTCATCATTCGCGGTATTCGCGGCGTAGCGCGCTTGATGCAGTGGCTCGTGCCGGCTATGGCTTTGCTGTGGGTGATGGCCAGCCTGGTCATTGGCTTATGGCATATCAGCGCCCTGCCGACGATTTTTGAAATTATTTTCCGCTGCGCTTTCGGTTGGCAGGAGGCCGCTGCGGGCGCGGTGGGCTATACCATCAGCCAGGCGCTCACCAGCGGCTTTCAGCGCGGGATGTTCTCCAATGAAGCGGGTATGGGTTCGACGCCAAATTCTGCCGCCGCCGCTGCCTCCTGGCCACCTCATCCCGCAGCGCAGGGGATCGTACAAATGATCGGCGTCTTTATTGATACCATCGTCATCTGTACCGCCAGCGCCGTGATCATTATGCTGGCGCCAAGAGACGGCAATGAAGGGGTGGCAAACGGTATTCAGGCTATCCAGCATTCGATGAACAATCTTGTCGGCGACTGGGGTGCCAGCTTTGTCGCTTGTATCGTGCTGCTGTTCGCCTTCAGTTCGATCGTCGCAAACTATATCTATGCCGAAAATAACCTCATCTTTCTGCGCATGGATAGCCTCCGCAACATCTGGCTGCTGCGTCTGCTGACGCTGTGCATGGTCATCACCGGAGCGGTAGTCAGCCTGCCGGTAGTCTGGCAGATGGCGGATATTATCATGGCGCTGATGGCGATAACTAACCTGACGGCTATCCTGCTGCTGTCGCCGACGGTGCGCATCATTGCCAGCGATTACCTGCGGCAGCGCAAGCTGGGCCAGCGGCCGGAATTTGACGTCACCCGCTACCCTGAAATCCATCAACAGCTGGTACCGGGAACCTGGGATAACCTGCCGCGCGAATAGCGCGGCAATCGCAGCTATCGATCCTCTCTTGAGGTTTTTTTGCTAAAGTCGTCAAAAATTTCCCGTAAGGACTGGATATGCTCATTCTGATTTCACCTGCCAAAACGCTTGATTATCAAAGTCCGCTGGCAACGACGCGTTATACTCAGCCAGAGCTGCTGGAACACTCTCAGGAGCTTATCGGCATTGCCCGCCAGCTGTCGGCACCACAGATTGCTAAACTGATGGGCATCAGCGACAAGCTGGCCGATCTGAACGCGACCCGCTTCCACGACTGGCAGCCAGACTTCACCCCGGACAATGCCCGTCAGGCGATCCTGGCGTTTAAGGGCGATGTCTATACCGGCCTGCAGGCAGAGACCTTTAGCGAAGCTGATTTCGATTTTGCCCAGCAGCATCTGCGGATGCTGTCCGGCCTGTATGGCGTTCTGCGCCCGCTGGATCTGATGCAGCCGTATCGCCTGGAAATGGGTATTAAGCTTGAGAATACGAGGGGTAAAGACCTGTATCACTATTGGGGAGACGTCATCACCGATAAGCTGAATCAGGCACTGAAAGCCCAGGGCGACGATATCGTGGTCAACCTTGCCTCTGATGAATACTTCAGGTCGGTGAAAGCCAAACGGCTTGAGGGCCAGCTGATTAAGCCGGTATTCCTTGATGAGAAAAACGGCAAGTTTAAAGTGATCAGCTTCTACGCTAAAAAAGCGCGCGGCTTGATGAGTCGTTATATCATTGAGAATCGCTTAACGAAGCCTGAGCAGTTGACCCGCTTTGATAGTGAAGGCTATTTCTTTGACGCCGAGGCTTCGGATAACGGAGAACTGGTCTTTAAACGCCACGAGCAGTAAAAACACGCTCCCCTGCTGCGGATAATGCAGGAGGGGAGCGCTGAATCAGGCTTAACCCATCATCAGCTTACGCAGCGCGGCAAAATCAGCCGGCAGATCATGCGACAGCAGCGGCAAATCGGCACGATCGGCCAGCTCTTTCGGCAGCGGCAGCGTCTCCTGCAGAATCTCTTCCACGCTCTCTTTAAATTTCGCCGGATGCGCCGTGCCGAGGAACAGGCCATATTCGCCAGGCTGCAGCTGGTCGCGTAGCGCGCGATAGGCAATCGCCGCATGCGGTTCAGAGGTATAGCCGATGGCTTTCAGCTCACGCATGGTCTTTTTGGTGGTTTCATCATCCACCGCCGCGTAGCCCAGCTCGTTCAGACGCCAGATTTTACGACGGAACAGCTCTTCCACACGCGGCCAGTTGTTCGGCTGGCTGACGTCCATCGCGTTAGACAGCGTGGCCTGAGTCGCTTTTGGCGACCAGTTACCGTCCTGCAGGAAGCGCGGCACGGTATCATTGGCGTTAGTCGCCGCGATAAAACGCTTGATCGGCAGCCCCAGAGATTTAGCCAGCAGACCGGCGGTCAGATCGCCAAAGTTACCGCTGGGTACCGAGATAACCAGCTGATTACGGGCTTCCTGAGGCAGCTGAGCAACGGCTTCAAAGTAGTAGCAAATCTGCGCCAGCAGGCGGCTGATATTGATTGAGTTAGCCGAGTTAAGACCCAGCGCGGCTTTCAGCTCTTCATCATCAAATGCCTGCTTAACCAGCGCCTGGCAGGCATCAAAGTCACCGTCGATTGCTACGGTTTCAATGTTGCCGCCCAGGGTGCAGAACAGCTTTTCCTGCAGCGGGCTGATTTTGCCGCGCGGATAGAGAATGACGACTTTGACGTTTGGCAGACCATAGAACGCATGCGCAACCGCCGCGCCGGTATCACCCGAGGTGGCCGTCAGAATAGTGACCGGTTTGTCGCCTGCGATATGGGTCAGCATTTGCGCCATAAAGCGGCCGCCGAAGTCTTTAAACGCCAGAGTCGGACCGTGAAACAGTTCGAGGCAGCCGACGTCGTCCTGCACTTTACTTACCGGTGCCGGGAAGGTAAAGGCGGCGCCGATACGTTCTTGCAGAACCTCCTGCGGGATCTCGTCGCCGATAAATGCCGACAAAATTTTTGCGCTACGCGACACGAAGTCCTGCTGCAGCATTTCGTCGATTTCAGTCAGGCTGAATTCCGGCAGATCGTGCGGGAAGAACAGCCCCTGATGCTTGCCAAGCCCCTGCGTAACGGCCTGCGCAAAGCTGACCTGTTCGTTATGATCTTTTAAGTTATAGAGTTTCATTGGTTATCCCACTACTCGAGCGCCCGCCGTGTCCAGCCGGCAAATATGAACGAAGCCTTCCTTATTTTGCAGATAGTGCGTAGCCAGCCAGTCGGCGACGCGCTGCGCGGTTTCCGGTTTATCGCATAATGCAAACAACGTTGGACCGGAACCGGAAATGCCGCACGCCTGCGCGCCAATTTCCATTGCTGCCTGACGCGCTTCGCTGAAGCCCGGCAGTAGTTTGGTACGATATGGTTCGGCAATGACATCTTTCATCAACTTCGCCGCCAGCTGAGGCTGACGGCTATAGCAGGCGTGAATAAAGCCCGCCAGATGGCGACCGTGGGCAATACAGTCCTGACGGCGATACTGCGCCGGGAGAATGGCCCGTGCTTCCGCAGTTGAGACTTTAATCCCCGGATAGGCCAGCACCCACAGCCATTCATCAAATGCCGGTATCTGCTGGCTGATGATGCCGTTTTCCTCAAGCATCAGCTGAATCCCGCCCAGATAGCAAGGGGCGACGTTATCATAGTGAATGCTGCCGGAAATCCGCCCTTCCATCTCGCCCATCAGCGCCAGCATTCGGCTCTTATTGAGCGGCTTACCGCAGAATTCATTCATCGCTACCAGCGCGGCAACCACGGAACAGGCGCTGGAGCCCAGGCCGGAACCAATCGGCATGTTTTTTTCCAGCGTCATCGCCACCGGTACCTGTTTGCCAATCTCCTGGCAAAAACGCTCCCAGCATTGATAGACGATATTCTCCTGCGCAGCCGTCGGCAGTTTACTGGCGAAGCGACCCACGTTTTGCAGGCTAAAGCTCGCCGCCGCTTCAACCGAGACGTTGTCCCCCAGCAGCGTGCCGTCGACCGGCGTTACCGCCGCGCCCAGCACGTCAAACCCGACGCTCATGTTGGCACTGGAAGCCGGGGCATATACTTTGACCATCTTAAACTCCTAACTTCCATGACAGGGTACGCAGCAGGTCGGCAAAAACGCCAGCCGCGGTGACATCATTCCCCGCGCCATAACCGCGCAGCACCAGCGGCAGTGGCTGATAATAGTGGCTGTAAAACGCCAGCGCATTCTCGCCGTTTTTCACTTTAAACAGCGGATCGTTGCCGTCTACCGCGGCAATTTTCACGCGGCAGGTGCCATCCTCTTCGATATTGCCAACATAACGCAAGACTTTACCTTCATCGCGCGCTTTAGCGACCCGTGAAGCAAACTCATCATCCAGTGACGGCAGACGCGCCATAAAGCTGTCAACATCGCCGCTGGCATCAAAATCCGCCGGCAGCGCCGGCTCTACGATAATGTCAGACAGCTCCAGCTCTCGCCCGGTTTCACGAGCCAGAATCAGCAGCTTACGCGCGACATCAACGCCAGAAAGATCGTCGCGCGGATCCGGTTCGGTATAGCCCATCTCACGCGCCAGCTTCGTCGCGGCAGAGAAGCTTACGCCCTCATCCAGCTTGCCGAAGATAAATGACAGCGAGCCGGACAGAATACCGGAGAAGTGCAGCAGTTCATCACCGGCATTCAGCAAATTTTGCAGGTTTTCGATTACCGGCAGCCCCGCGCCGACGTTGGTGTCGTAGAGAAACTTGCGTCGTGAGCTGCTCGCGGCATGACGCAGCTGATGATAGTAATCCAGCGATGAGGTATTGGCCTTTTTGTTCGGCGTCACCACGTGGAAGCCTTCGCGCAGGAAATCGGCATACTGATCGGCCACCGCCTGGCTGGAGGTACAGTCGACAATCACTGGGTTCAGCAGATGGTACTCTTTCACCAGACGAATGAGTCGTCCCAGGTTGAACGCCTCTTTGGCTTCCGCCAGCTCATCGCGCCAGTGTTCCAGGTTCAGACCGTGTACGTTGGTCAGTAAAGCGCGAGAGTTGGCTACCCCGCAAACGCGCAGGTCAATATGTTTACTCTTCAACCAGCCCTGCTGGCGCTTAATCTGTTCGATCAACGCGCCGCCGACGCCGCCGATGCCAATCACAAACACTTCTATCACCTGATCGGTATTGAACAGCATCTGGTGCGTCACGCGAACGCCGGTAGTCGCATCATCGTTGCTGACGACAACGGAGATGGAGCGCTCGGAAGAGCCCTGTGCAATCGCCACAATGTTGATATTGGCGCGCGCCAGCGCAGCGAAGAATTTGGCGGAAATCCCGCGTAGCGTCCGCATGCCATCGCCGACAACCGAAATAATTGCCAGGCGTTCCATGATCGACAGCGGCTCAAGCAGCCCCTCTTTCAGCTCCAGATAAAATTCATCTTCCATTACCCGCTTCGCCCGAGCGCAGTCGCTCTGCGGCACGCAGAAGCTGATGCTGTATTCGGATGAGGATTGGGTGATAAGTACGACGGAGATTCCCGCGCGGGACATAGTGGCGAACACGCGCGCTGCCATGCCAACCATCCCCTTCATCCCCGGACCGGAGACGTTGAACATCGCCATGTTGTTGAGATTAGAGATACCTTTCACCGGCAGATCGTCTTCATCGCTGCTGCCGCCGATAAGCGTACCCGGCGCCTGCGGATTACCGGTATTTTTGATTAAACAGGGGATCTGGAACTGGGCGATGGGTGCGATAGTACGCGGGTGCAAAACTTTAGCGCCGAAGTAGGAAAGCTCCATCGCTTCCTGATAGGACATCGACTTCAACAGACGCGCATCCGGGACCTGACGCGGGTCGCAGGTATAAACGCCGTCAACGTCGGTCCAGATTTCACAGCAGTCGGCGCGCAGGCAGGCTGCCAGTACCGCTGCGGAGTAGTCAGAGCCGTTACGCCCCAGCACCACCAGCTCACCCTTTTCGTTACCCGCGGTAAAGCCCGCCATCAGCACCATATGGTCAGCCGGGATCTGGCTGGCGGCAATGCGACGAGTCGACTCTGCGATATCTACGGTGGATTCGAGGTAATGGCCAACGGCAAGCAGTTTTTCAACCGGGTTAATCACCGTGACGTTATGACCGCGCGCTTCCAGCAAGCCGGCCATAATGGCGATTGAGAGCTTTTCACCCCGGCAAATAAGGGACGCGTTAACGCTATCCGGACACTGCCCAAGCAGGCTAATACCGTGCAGAACGTGTTTGATTTGCGCAAATTCCTGCTCGACAAAAACCTTCAGCTGAGCGTGTGGAAAGCCCGGCTGAGCATCGGCGAGCCCTTGCAGAAGTTCGGCGAAAATGCGTTCGGCATCAGCGATATTGGTCAACGCATCCTGCCCGCCGATCGTTTTTTCGATCATCGCAACCAGGTGGTTAGTGATCTTCGCCGGGGCAGACAGTACGGTCGCTACCTGCCCCTGCCTGGCATTACTTTCCAGAATATCGGCAACACGCAGAAAACGTTCTGCATTTGCCACTGATGTACCGCCGAACTTCAACACACGCATGGTTATGACCCCTTGATTTTTTATCGAAAAAAAAGCCCGCACTGTTCAGGTGCGGGCTTTTTTCTGTGTTTCCTGTACGCGTCAGCCCGCACCGTTACCTGTGGTAATAGTGGTGGTGATAATCGTGGTGATCATGCCGATGCGATTCATGGATGTTGTGTACTCTGTAATTTTTATCTGTCTGTGTCCTGTGCCTATATTGGTTAAAGTATCTGCCGACGTAAGTCAATGAATTTCTACTTTTAGCCGGTTTTTATGCACCTGGCCAATACGCCACAACAACCTGATACTTCATCCGTATTTACGCATTTCTTCGTTGTTTTTTAGCACATAAAACTATGTTAAAACACCATGGCAGAGCTTTACTCTGGAAGGTTTTTTTCAATATCATGCAGTAAACGATGCAGCATGGCGGTGTCTCGCTGCTGCAGAAGACCTATTCGCTGCTGAAGCCAGTCGGTCAATTTTATATCCTCGCCTACGCCGAGGCGATTGAGCAGATCGAGCGTGCGCAGACGTAACGCCTGCAGCTGATTGTCATCGACGCCTGGGGCTACGGTCGTGGTTTTTTGCAGTAAAGAGGTCAGCTGATAGCAATATACCATCACCGACTGCCCCAGATTCAGCGAAGGATAGTCTGCCGCCATCGGCACGCCGGTCAGCACATCGGCAAGCGCCAGCTCTTCATTGGTCAGACCGGAATCTTCACGGCCAAATACCAGCGCGGCATGATGCATCCACTGAGCTTTCTCTTCCAGTAGCGGTAAAAGCTGCTGCGGCGTCGCGTAGTAGTGAAAACGAGCCCGGCTGCGGGCCGTCGTGGCGACGGTAAAATCGACATCGTGGAGCGCCTGCTCCAGAGTGGCATAAGTCTGAATATTATCGAGAATATCGCCAGAGCCGTGCGCGACCCAGCGCGCGGCAGGCTGCAAATGAGCCTCGCTATCGACGATCCTCATATCGCTAAACCCCATAGTTTTCATTGCCCTGGCTGCCGCACCCACGTTTTCTGCCCGCGCCGGGGACACTAATACTATTGATAAACGCATTCGTTCTCTCTTTTGCTTTTCCAGGCGTGGAAATGACAATTCACCCCTTCATTTTACGCGCCGTAAATTTACAAATTTGCAACAAAAATCACTAAATTTGAGCTTTATCACCCATAAAAAAAACTAAACTATTCCCAAGGCACCATGACACAGAGTATGTTAACAGAACAGCTTTATCCGTATGTTTGGCAATGAGATTTATGCCCGAATACGTTTTGAAGCTTTGGATTCACCACGTTTATTATTTTCTCATTGCAACTAGTTGAGCAGGGTATGAATTGTGAGTATGAATCCGGTTTAGATGCAATGATTTCACATGACTGTTAACGTGCTACAATTGAACTTGATATATGTCAACGAAGCGTAGTTTTATTGGGTGTCATGCCTCACTTAGCCTGTTATGTTGCTGTTAAAATGGTTAGGATGACAGCCGTTTTTGACACCGTCGGGTCCAGAGGGAAAGTACCCACGACCAAGCTAATGATGTTGTTGACGTTGATGGAAAGTGCATCAAGAACGCAATTACGTACTTTAGTCATGTTACGCCGGGCATGTTAATTTGCGACATGCACCAGGCAGGTCAGGGACTTTGGTACTTCCTGTTTCGATTTAGTTGGCAATTTAGGTAGCAAACATGCAGACCCCGCACATTCTTATCGTTGAAGACGAGTTGGTAACACGCAACACGTTAAAAAGTATTTTCGAAGCAGAAGGTTATGATGTATTCGAAGCGACCGATGGCGCGGAAATGCATCAGATCCTGTCTGAAAATGATATCAACCTGGTGATCATGGATATCAACCTGCCAGGCAAAAATGGTCTCCTGTTAGCACGCGAGCTGCGTGAGCAGGCGGACGTCGCGCTGATGTTCCTCACCGGTCGCGATAACGAAGTGGATAAAATCCTTGGCCTCGAAATCGGCGCCGATGACTATATCACTAAACCGTTCAACCCGCGTGAACTGACGATCCGCGCTCGCAACCTCCTCTCCCGTACCATGAACCTGGGTACCGTGAGCGAAGAACGCCGCAGCGTAGAAAGCTATAAGTTCAACGGCTGGGAGCTGGATATCAATAGCCGTTCGCTGGTAAGCCCAAATGGTGAGCAGTATAAGCTGCCGCGCAGTGAATTCCGCGCCATGCTGCACTTCTGCGAAAATCCGGGCAAAATCCAGTCGCGTGCAGAACTGCTGAAGAAAATGACCGGCCGTGAGCTGAAGCCGCACGACCGTACCGTGGACGTGACCATCCGTCGCATTCGTAAGCATTTTGAGTCCACTCCGGACACCCCGGAAATTATCGCCACCATTCATGGCGAGGGGTACCGCTTCTGTGGCGACCTGCAGGAATAACTCCGTTTTTCTTGCTGTCATAACGTAAAAACGGCGCTATTCGCGCCGTTTTTTTATTTCCAGATCCTGAGCCTATCGTCATCATCGCCAACATCATCGCCAACGCCTGGCTGATTATCTTTGGCTTTCGGCAGAGATAACGCGTACCAGTCAACATGGCGAGTCAGGAACATAAGCGCACTTAACGCCAGCAGCAGCACACCGGTACCCAGCAATAATGCGCTATCTTCCGAACGCAGCAGCAGCCACATAATGCCATCCAGCAGCAGTAGCGCACAGACGAACAGAAAGCTATTCCGCCACCCTTTCAGCACCGCCTGAAGATACACGCCATTGATGAGCGCGCCAATCAAACTGGCGGCAATCCATGATGACGTAAAGCCGATATGTTCGGACAGCGCCAGCAGCACCAGATAGAACATAACCAGCGACAGCCCCACCAGCATATACTGCATGGGGTGCATACGATAAAGGGTTAAACTTTCAAACACAAAGAACGCCATAAATGTCAGTGCTATCAATAGAATGGCATATTTTGTCGCCCTGTCGGTCAGCTGATATTGATCGGCAGGCGTGGTGACATTCACGTTGAATGCAGGTAGCTGACGCCACTCAATTTCCCGGTCATCGACAAAAAACCTGGCCATATTGTTGGCAAACCAGGTACTTTGCCACTGTGCGCTATAGCCTGTTGGGCTAACCTCACGCTTGCCGGGTAAAAAATCGCCAAGGAATCCCGGATGCGGCCAGTTGCTGGTTAGCTGTAGCGTGCTGTTGCGCCCAAGCGGTACCACCGAGAAGCTGCCGCTACCATTCAGATTAAGTGTGAATTCAATATCCAGCGCTTTTTGTTCAGGTAACAACAGCGGCATTGGCATATGAATGCCCTCTCCGCTCTCGCCAGTGCCGGGCCCTGGCTCAACGGACAGCGTCTCGCCGTTGACCTCAGGAGCCTTAATCTCGCCAATCCCGCGCGCATCGCTAACGCTAACGACCAGAAATGGCCTCCCCAGCGTAATCGTACTTTTCCTGAGCGCCGTGATTCGTGCCGGGTCAAAATGCGCCTTGATGCTGAGATTATTGTGCCAGATTTGCCCTTCATAGATACCGACCCGCCGGGATTCAACGTCCTGATTACCGTTAACCGCCAGCGTCTCCGGCAGCCAGTAATGCACCCATTGATTCTGATATTCGACCGTTTTTTTGCCCTCAACCCGAGTCAACGTCTCGGTTACGGGAATGGCGATGAGCGGCCCGGCCAGCTTCTGCGCCCCGCTGGTGCTGCTCTCCAGAGCCTCAATGACGTCGCTACGATAATCCGCGCGTTCGTCGATCAGCTGTCTGACAATCATCAGCGGGATCGACAACAGTAAAATACATCCCAGCAGGGTGCTCATTTTCCAGAATAGTGGTGATTTCAACATAGCCCTCTCCTTAGTGATGCGCTCACCATAAAGAGGCTATGTGGGGAGAGTTTGAAGCTATGTGAAGTGAGCGTGAAGTCTCAGCAAAGCGCACGCCCCGCCTTCAGGGCGATTAATCAGCTGAATATCCCCCTGATGCAGGCGCGCAACCTCACGCACAAATGCCAGCCCCAGGCCGCTGCTTTTATGTCCATCGTCGCGCGGCAGTGAGTAGAAACGCTCAAAAATACGCCCCAGCGCATAGTCTGGAACACCGCTTCCCGTATCGCTTACGGTCAAGAGTACGCCGCCATCGTTTTCTTCCGCGCCAAGCAGGATCACTCCTTCCACAGGAGTGAAATCGATAGCGTTATCAAGGAGATTGCCCAACGCCTGCGCCAAAAGTTCGCGATCGCCCTCAACCGTCAGGGTTGTCTCCTGCCAGCGTAGCCTGAGGTTTTTCGCCGCCAGCGCGATCTCTCGCTCCTCGGCAAGGCGGCGAAAAAGCGCCGCTACAGAGACGGGACGCCTGGCGATCTCCAGCCGATTCTCCAGCCGGGCCTGCTGGAGTAAATTTTCTACTAGCGACTGCATACGCGCATTCTGCGCCAGGATATTACGGGTAAAACGCGCTGCGATCTCAGGCGGAGGCGCTTCCTGGAGAATTTCTGCCGCGCCGCGAATCGCCGCCAGCGGGCTCTTCAGCTCATGGGTCAAGGCATACACGTAGTTTTCAATGGCGTTTTTTCCTTCCAGCTTAAGGCGCATACTCTCCAGCGCCTGCGCCAGCCTACGCAGTTCGCTGCCGCCGACATCCGGCAACGGAACCGGGCGGTCGGCGGTCACGGAGTCCGCGTAGCGAACCAGCTTGCCGATGGAGAAATTAATCCACCACACCATCCCGGCGCCGATCAGTAGCGCGATACCCAGCAGCGCGCCTCCGGCCCACAGAATACGGCGCTCGCTGCGTTTGATTACCGGGGCCATGGCCAGATTGGGTTTCCCAACGCTCAGCACGCCAATGATCCGGCCATTGTCGCTCACCGGCGCGGCAATATACATCACCGAGCTGTTGTCGTCGTTCGGGTCGCTGCGGGTACTGCGCGCCCCATATTGACCGCGTAAAGTGAGCCAGACATCGTTCCAGCGCGAATAGTCCTGTCCCAGCGCTTTGCCCGCCGAATCAAATACCACTTTGCCCTGCGCGTCGGTCAGATAGATATGATATTCGTTACGCACTTTATTAATGCCGGCGATATTGGCGTTAATCGGTTGTCGATGAAGCGACTGGAAAGCCTGGGCCAGCCGCCCATGCTGGGGATCGGCGGAGAGTAAATCCTCGCGGGCCAACTCGGCAAGCAAGGTGGCCGTATCAATCAGCGTACCTTCCGTTGCCCGCCGCACCCCGGGCTTAATCTCCTGGACAAAGATGGAAAGCACAAACCAGGCCGCGATAGCGACAATCAAAAAATAGCCCAGCAGCAGCCGCATTCCGATGCGCATCACTAACCTCCAAGGCTGTATCCCATGCCGCGATGCGTACTAATAGGGGAGATATTGGGGTTAACTTCTCGCAGCTTCGCGCGCAGCGTTTTGATATGGGTATCCACGGTGCGATCGAAGCTCTCGTTCGCGTCGCCCCAAACTTGCTCCATCAGCAGCTGGCGAGAAAAAATGCGGCCGGGAGAGTGAAGCAGCGTTTTTAATAATAAAAACTCATAGCGGGTCAGATTCAGGGGCTGTCCGCACCACGTAACCTGAGCCGCAGCGTCATGCAAAGTAAATTCCCCTACCCGTAGCAGCGGTGAAGGCGCGGCAAATTTTTGCAGCCGCCGCAGGACGGTGCGCACCCTGGCGCACACTTCACGAGGGGAAAAGGGCTTGGCGATATAATCATCGGCGCCGATTTCCAGGCCAAGCAGCTTATCCACCTCTTCGCTGCGGGCCGTCAGGAACAGCACCGGCAACGCCGGATAGCGGGCCAGCAGACGACGGCATAGCTCAAAACCGCTGATATCCGGCAGCCCGACGTCGAGGATCGCCAGGTCGGGTATTTGATGATGGGCGGCATCCAGAGCGGGTAGCCCGCGCTCAAACGCCGTAACGATAAATCCTTCCTGTTGCAGCATGTAGACAAGCGTATCGGCAATGCTGAGCTCATCTTCCACCAACCAGATCCGCGGTTGTTGCATCGGCGTTCCCTGTTATTTATTCCATGGCATAATCGGCACGGCGCTAAGCGCATTCTTCGGCGAGCCATCAACGATTTTATCTGAATAGGTCAGATAGACCAGCGCATTGCGTTTCGCATCATAAAAACGCACGACCTGCAGCTTTTTAAAAACCAGCGAGGTGCGTTTCTGGAATACCACATCGCCCTGCTTTTTCCCGTTTTTAATTTTATCCGTCAGCTCAATGGGCCCCACCTGCTGACAGGAAATTGCGGCATCAGAGGTATCTTCCGCCAGGCCTAACCCGCCTTTAATTCCGCCGGTTTTCGCGCGACTGATGTAGCACGTCACGTTCTGGACATCCGGATCGTCAAAGGCCTCCACGACGATTTTATGATCCGGACCAAGAAACTTAAATACCGTATCCACGGAGCCGATTTGCTCCGCCTGAGCCACCTGACAGCCGGCCAGTAAAAACATTCCTGCAACTAACTTCTTGTATTTCATATTGTTACCATTCTTAAAAATTTAGCTGAGTGATTATCACTCATTATGAAGAAAAGTTTTATAGATCACAGCTTTACAAAATTACCACCGATACTTGTGGAATAATCGCATTTAAAAGCAAAAAAAACACTGAATGCTAAAACATCAAAAAATGCTATTATCCGCTACCTTTAGTATCAGGCACCTGAGTTTAAGGATGGGGATATTTTATGGATCAAGCAGGGATTATTCGCGATCTCCTTAGCTGGCTGGAAGGTCACCTGGATCAGCCACTCTCACTGGACAATGTGGCAGCGAAGGCAGGTTATTCCAAGTGGCATCTGCAAAGAATGTTCAAGGACGTCACCGGCCACGCCATCGGTGCCTATATTCGCGCCCGTCGCTTATCTAAGTCAGCGGTTGCCCTGCGCCTGACCGCACGTCCGATTCTCGATATCGCGCTGCAGTATCGTTTTGATTCGCAGCAGACGTTTACGCGTGCTTTCAAAAAGCAGTTTTCGCTGACGCCAGCCCTCTATCGACGCTCTCCAGACTGGAGTTCTTACGGTATGCGCCCTCCGCTGCGTCTGGGCGAGTTCACCATGCCGCAGTATGAATTCGTCACGCTGAACACCACTCAGCTGGTTGGCGTCACTCAGAGCTATACCTGTAAGCTGGAAGAGATCTCCGATTTCCGTAATCAGATGCGCGTTCAGTTCTGGCGTGAATTCCTCGCCAATACGCCGTCAATTCCTCCGACGCTGTACGGCCTGCACGAACCGCGCCCCAGCATGGATAAAGACGATGAGCAGGAGGTGTTCTACACCACCGCGCTGACGCCGGAGCTGGCTAACGGTCACCTGCACAACGCCCATCCGGTGACGCTGGAAGGCGGCGAGTACGTGATGTTTACCTACGAAGGATTGGGTACCGGGTTACAGGAATTTATTCTGACGGTTTACGGCACCTGCATGCCGATGCTCAACCTCACCCGCCGTAAAGGTCTGGATATCGAACGTTTCTTTCCGGAAGATGAAAGCCGGAATCAGGAACCGCCCATTCAGCTACGCTGCGAATACCTGATCCCGATTCGTCGTTAACGCTGTAGTTCATCCATCGCGGGGGCATCAAGATGCGAAACATCCCCCGCGGTTTCCACTACCCATCCTGACGCCAGCCAGGGGCTCTGCTGATAGTCAACGCGGGAAATGGAGCAGTTGCGCAGACGCAGACGTCGCTCCGCGTATGCCGGCAAACCAAGAATCGTACTCACCAGACATCCCAGCGCCATGCCGTGGCTCACCAACAGCGGCCGGCTGCCTGCGGGCAGTTCCAGGCAAGATGCCAGCGCCGCATGCATACGCTCGCTCAGCTCCTGCATCGATTCCCCCTGCGGGATACGCCCATCGGGCGTGCCGTTGACCAGCTGGCGACGCCAGCCCTCTTCTTCTTCGCTTAGCGAGTCAATATGGCGCTTTTCCAGCACGCCCATATCCAGCTCACGCAAGCGTGAATCGGTTATGACGCTGCATCCGCAGGCTTCAGCGATGATTTCTGCGGTACGCCGCGTCCGACCTAAGTCGCTGGCAATTATATGCGTAATCCCCAGCGTTCTGGCGCGCTCGCCTACCTGCCAGGCCTGACGCTCACCGTGGGCGGTAAGCGGACTGTCGGACTGGCCCTGAATACGTCGCTCGGCGTTCCACTGCGTTTCACCGTGGCGAACAAGGTATACCTGTAACATGCTTTATTATCCGTTATGAGCTCTTAACCCTCTCGCTTCAAGCATAGCCGCCTGCAACAAGAAGGGTTTGGAGTATACTGCGATGATGTTAAGTCATTCTGAGTTATTTTGATTATGCACCATGTTGTCTCAGCTACCACTAATCCCGCCAAAATTCAGGCAATTCTGCAGGCTTTCAACGAGATCTTCGGCGAAGGATCCTGCCACATTGAGTCCGTCTCCGTCGAGAGCGGCGTGCCGGAACAGCCTTTTGGTAGCGACGAAACGCGCGCTGGCGCACGAAATCGCGTGGCTAACGCGCGTCTTGCGCAGCCAAATGCGGACTTTTGGGTCGCCATTGAAGCCGGAATCGACGAGGGCAGCACTTTTAGCTGGGTGACCATCGATAACGGTAGCCTGCGCGGCGAAGCGCGCTCGGCAACCCTACCGCTGCCGCAGGTCATTCTTGAAAAAGTTCAGGCAGGGGAAGCGCTGGGTCCAGTGATGTCTCAGCATACCGGCATCGATGAAATTGGCCGTAAAGAGGGCGCAATCGGCGTATTTACGGCCGGAAAACTGACCCGCAGCAGCGTTTATCATCAGGCCGTCGTGCTGGCGCTAAGTCCGTTTCATAACGCTATTTATCGCCAGCGTTAAACAACGACTGCTCCAGCCATAAACGCAGCTCCGGCGGCGCTGACTTGAGGCTGTTCGAACCGCGGGTGATAGTCGCGATGCCGGCGCCGAGTTCATTTTTTAGCTCGCGCTGGCTCATCTCACCGCGCAGCAGCTCTTCAATAATACGTACCCGCGTACCCAGCGCCTCGCGCTCGTCGGGGGTCAGCATAAGCTGTAAAAGCGGCAGATGAAGATCGTCGGCGTACGCCTGCTGTAAGAGCGCGACAAAACGCAGCCACTCCTGATGACGCTGTTCGGCTACCGCTGCTGAATAGGGGGATTGTTGGGTCATGTTACGCCACCTGTCGGATGTACTCACTAACGAGTACAAAGCATAACATACTTCTGTCCGGACTCTACGGATTTCGGGCAACATCGCCTTTTGCTATGTTGCCCGAAAACGACAGCGCTAGTAGCGCAGCTTCCACTCCGCATCGCTCAGCAGAGCATCTTTCTGGCCCATAAAATAGCGATAGTAGGCATCATAGGACAAAACGTTTTTGACGTAGCCGCGCGTTTCAGAGAACGGAATGCTCTCGACGAACGCCACCGCGTCAATACGGCCGCCGCTGTTGCCCCGCCACGTGCGCACCCGCCCTGGCCCGGCGTTATAGGCCGCTGAGGCGAAGATACGGTTATTGCCAAACTGCTGATAAACATACTGCAGATAGCTGGTACCAATGTTGATGTTCATTTCCGGATCCAGCAGCCGCGATGGACCGCTATAGCCAGGGATACTGAACATGCTCACCGTATGCGTCGCCGTACCCGGCATAATCTGCATCAGACCGCGGGCACCTACCGGTGAACCGGCTTTCGGGTTCCAGGCGCTCTCCTGACGCGCAATGGCCATCGCGTAGCTTTGCGGAATATCTTTCCCTCTGATGTAGCGTTTGAAAAGATCGTTATAGGCCAGCGGGAAACGCTCTTCCAGTTGATCCCACAGTTTCCCGGCGATCGTGGCCTGAACGCTGAGATCCCACCAGTTCTGATTAAACGCGTAACGCGCCAGCTGTGCCTGCTGATCTTTGGTCTTGCTGGTGACCAGATTGGCCCACTCGCTGCGGGCGGTATTGTCCATATTCCAGTACATGAGCTCGCGGACTCGCGCCATTTCCGGCCCGGAGGTCAGCGCCGGATCGAGATTAGCGGGAGCTTTATCAATACGGAAAGTGTACTCCTCGCCCAGGCGCTGGGCTGCGACCATCGGGTAGAAACCGCGCTGCTGCATCAGCGAGCGCAGAATATCTTTCGCTTCATCATCGCGCCCGCGCTCCAGCAGCAGATCGGCCTGCCAGTAGCGCCATTCATCCTTCTCTTTCGCTTCCATCGGCAAACGCGCCAGCCAGGTATTCAGGCCGCGACGATCGCCAAGACCAAGCGCCATACGTACCCGGCGCTCCACCAACGAAGTCGATTGGGAGCGCATGATAGCGTCGTCGCGCCAGATGGCCTGCTCTTCGGTCACGTCGCTGCCCATCAGTCGCCAGGCGACGATGTCACGCAGCTCCTGGATTTGATCTTCATTAAGCTGCTGCGCCTGCGCTAATGAAGGGATCATCAGGCGCGCATTTTCCACGTCCTGCCGCGCAACGCTGGCAAAGGCGACCGCCGCCATCTGGCGGGTAAAATCCGTCGCGCCGGTTGTACGGGCAAAGGTCATAACGCTATTCGGATCGTTAGCCAGCGCGATAACCGCCGTCGCAATCGTTTGATAATCGGACGGCATCTGCTGGGCCAGAACCCTTACCAGGCTGGTATTTCCCGCCTTCATCGCCAGACGGATCCGTTCAAGATAGGCCAACGGATCCTGCTGACCTGAGGCCCGCCAGGCGCCAAATAGCCGATCGCAGGCGTTTGGCTGGCTTTTGCCGCTCAGCCACAGCGCTTTCGCCCCATCCCAGGCTTCCTGAGTCTGGCCGACGTTCCATTTCGCATAGTAGTAATTACACTGCGCTTCGGTACCGGTCGGTTTCTCCGGGCTAAACGCCAGCAGGCCTCGCCAGTCGTCGCGACGCGCCAGTTCGTTAACAAAGCGGGATTTCAGCGATCGTGCGGGAGGCAGCGTAGGGTTAGCGGCGATAAAATTGGTGACCACCAGCGCCGGTTGGTTCATCAGATCGTCGGTTATCTGACGATACTGGAGATAAGGATAAAGCGGATAGGTCGTCAGGGTGGGCATCAGCTGATTGACGACATCCATCTGTCGGTTGTCCCATGCCTGTTTAGTTTGAGCATAGCGGCTGCGCTGTTCATCCAGTGAATCCGCATGCGCCAGTTGGCTTAACGTCAGCAGACTTACGCCGGCGGCCAGAAGACGCCACGTCACAGTTTTGGCTTTTTCCACAAGCTCTTCCTCTATTCAGGTACATCACAGCAGCATCATGCCGCGGGCAAAAATTTCAGGTATTACGTAGATATGCTAATCAGACAACGCGAATCGCGCCACGTCCCGGACATTTTTTTACTCTTTTGTGAAACCCATCGCCTCGCTGGGATTAAAGCGCGAAAAAGGCTACACTTCGCCTTTGAAAACTATCTATCATTATAAATGAGAGGCGAAGTCCAACGTGGCTCAATTCGTTTATACCATGCATCGTGTCGGCAAAGTGGTTCCGCCGAAACGTCATATTCTGAAAAATATCTCCCTGAGCTTCTTCCCTGGCGCAAAAATCGGTGTTCTCGGTCTGAACGGCGCCGGTAAGTCTACCCTGCTACGCATCATGGCCGGCATTGATACCGATATCGAAGGCGAAGCTCGTCCGCAGCCGGGCCTGAAAATCGGCTATCTGCCGCAGGAGCCGCAGCTCAATCCAGAGCAGACCGTACGTGAGTCGGTTGAAGAGGCGGTGGCCGAAGTGGTCAATGCGCTGAAAGGTCTGGACGAGGTGTACGCGAAGTACGCTGAGCCGGATGCCGACTTCGACAAGCTCGCCGCTCAGCAGGGCAAGTTTGAAGAGATTATCCAGGCGCACGACGGCCATAACCTGAACGTGCAGCTGGAGCGCGCCGCAGATGCCCTGCGTCTGCCGGACTGGGACGCGAAAATCGCCAATCTCTCCGGGGGTGAACGCCGCCGCGTCGCGCTGTGCCGTCTGCTGCTCGAAAAGCCAGACATGCTGCTGCTCGACGAACCGACTAACCACCTGGATGCGGAATCCGTAGCGTGGCTGGAACGTTTCCTTCACGACTTCGAAGGTACCGTGGTGGCGATTACCCACGACCGTTACTTCCTCGACAACGTGGCCGGCTGGATCCTTGAGCTTGACCGCGGCGAAGGTATTCCGTGGGAAGGTAACTACTCCTCCTGGCTGGAGCAGAAAGACCAGCGTCTGGCGCAGGAAGCTTCTCAGGAAGCGGCGCGTCGTAAGTCAATCGAGAAAGAGCTGGAGTGGGTCCGTCAGGGCGCGAAGGGCCGTCAGTCTAAGGGTAAGGCCCGTCTGGCGCGCTTTGAAGAGCTTAACAACGTCGAGTATCAGAAACGTAACGAAACCAACGAACTGTTTATTCCGCCAGGCCCGCGTCTGGGGGATAAAGTCGTGGAAGTCAGCAATCTGCGTAAGTCCTACGGCGACCGCGTGCTGATTGACGATCTGAGCTTCTCAGTACCGAAGGGCGCTATCGTCGGCATCATCGGTCCTAACGGCGCGGGTAAATCGACCCTGTTCCGCATGATGTCCGGTCAGGAACAGCCTGACGCCGGTTCTATCACCCTGGGTGAAACCGTCAAGCTGGCCTCCGTCGATCAGTTCCGCGACGCTATGGACAACAGCAAAACCGTGTGGGAAGAAGTTTCCGGCGGGCTGGATATCATGAAGATCGGCAACACCGAGATGCCGAGCCGCGCCTACGTGGGCCGCTTTAACTTCAAAGGCGTTGACCAGGGCAAGCGCGTTGGCGAATTGTCCGGCGGTGAGCGCGGTCGTCTGCACCTGGCGAAGCTGCTGCAGGTTGGCGGTAACGTCCTGCTGCTCGATGAACCGACCAACGACCTGGATATCGAAACCCTGCGCGCGCTGGAAAACGCCCTGCTGGAGTTCCCGGGCTGCGCGATGGTTATCTCGCACGACCGCTGGTTCCTCGACCGCATCGCGACCCACATTCTGGACTACCAGGATGAAGGTAAGGTGGAGTTCTTCGAAGGTAACTTTACCGAATACGAAGAGTATAAGAAACGCACCCTCGGCGCCGATGCGCTGGAGCCGAAGCGTATCAAGTACAAACGTATTGCGAAATAAGAGCATAAGGGCAACGCAGGTTGCCCTTTTTAATATTTGTCACTCTCCCGCCGGGAGAGTGTTGTAGCCCGGCTCAGGCATTCATGCCGCCAGCCGGGAAACCAACTGCAATACCGCTTCAGCCATTTCCCCGGCTCACGCTGCGCTTAGACGGGCCAGGGATTCATGCGGCATCAGGCCGCAGAAGGCCTATCCCTGCTCGCCCATCATCTCTTTCACCAGCTCAACGCAGCGCAGGAAGCGGGCGTCGTAATCAGCCTCTTTCACATGCACAAAATCTATCTCGTTCTCCCTGAGCAGCGACACCAGCAGCGACTGGAACTCTTTGCGGTCTACGGAGCTGCCAAGGCTTCGCAAGCCATCGGCTACCCACGGCGTGTTGTTTTCCAGCAGAATGACCAGGTCGAAGCGATACTCATCGATCAGCGCCTGAACAAAGGGATGTTCCCGCCCTTCATACTTCAAACAAAACGCCTGAGTACTGACAAAGTCAGTATCGATAAATGCCACTTTATTGGCATATTTTACTGCAAAATCAATATACTGCGCATGACCAAGAGCGATTTTGTCATAGTCGGAATATTGCAGCGCCATCTCATCGCCGCCGAGGTGCGAAAAGACGTAGTCGCGGCCATACTCCCAGGCGCTGGTGGTATTAAAGATATTGGAAAGCTTATTCACCAGCGTCGACTTCCCGCTCGACTCACCGCCGAGGATCGCCACCGTGCGTACGAAAAAGGGCTTCACTTCGGTAGGAATATATTCCCAGTAACGGAACGGATTCTCACGAATCTGCCCGCCGCTGATGTTCATAAAGGTGCGTTTAGGATCGATAAGAACGGTTTCAATCCCCAGATGATCCAGATACTGCGGCGCGTCGCCCTCTTCCGAGGTGTAGATCCAGTTAGGCTCAATGCCCTTCTCGCTCATAAAGGCGCGGATCCCGCGGCTCCAGACGTCCCAGCCGTGCGGATAAGGCTCCATTCCCTCTTCATTGAAGGCGTGGATGCGGATATTTTTTTGATATTTGAACGTTTGCAGCAGCCAGCGCAGGCGGTCAGGCACGGTTGGCTGCTGCGACATCGCGCTCTTTTCAAACAGCTCGCGATCGCGGGGATCGTCGTAGCCCATAATGATATGCAGCTCATCGACCTGGCTACAGGCGCGCTGAATCAAGTAGATGTGCCCGGTGTGCAGCGGGTAAAACTTACCAAATACCACGCCAACGCTTTTTTGCCGACGTGGAAACTCCAGCCCGAGAAACCGGTGCAACGCTTCGAGCTTTTGCGCGCTGGGGCTTTTAATTTTGGCGTTCAGCAGTTGGCTCAGGTAGCCTTTTGTCATTCCGCTGGCGTCCGCCACCTGCTGTAGCGTACAGCCCTTCTGCTTTATGGCGCTTTTTAAATAGTCAAATGACGACATGGCGAGTCTCCTTTTAACTTATTATAAGTCGTCAAAGACGCTTAGCGCGTCCGCAAGCTTTTTCACGCCAAAGATTTGCATCCCTTCCGGCACTTTTTTCGGCACATTCGCGGCCGGAACAATCGCCCGACGAAAACCATGCTTAGCCGCTTCGGAAATACGCTCCTGGCCGCTCGGCACCGGGCGAATTTCGCCCGCCAGACCCACTTCGCCGAAAACCACCAGGTCCTGCGGCAGAGGACGGTCGCGCAGGCTGGAAACCATCGCCAGCAGCAGCGCCAGGTCGGCGCTGGTTTCGGTGACCTTCACACCGCCAACAACGTTGACGAACACGTCCTGGTCAGCCATCTGCAGACCACCGTGACGATGCAGTACCGCCAGCAGGATCGCCAGACGGTTCTGCTCCAGCCCCACCGCCACGCGGCGCGGGTTGGACATCATCGAGTGATCGACCAGCGCCTGGATCTCCACCAGCAGCGGTCGGGTACCTTCCCAGACCACCATTACCGAACTGCCCGAAGTCACTTCGTCACCGCGGCTCAGGAAGATAGCCGAGGGGTTGCTCACTTCACGTAGCCCCTGCTCGGTCATAGCGAATACGCCCAGCTCGTTGACCGCGCCGAAGCGGTTTTTATGGCTGCGCAAGGTGCGAAAACGAGAATCGGCGTCGCCGTCGAGCAGCACGGAGCAGTCAATACAGTGCTCCAGCACTTTCGGCCCGGCCAGCGAGCCGTCTTTGGTCACGTGGCCGACCATGACGATCGCCACGCCGCGCGTCTTGGCAAAGCGCGTTAAATAGGCCGCCGTTTCGCGCACCTGAGCCACGCTGCCCGGCGACGACTGCACGTCGGCCATATGCATCACCTGGATGGAGTCGATAACCATCAGCTGCGGCTTTTCTTCGTCGGCAATCTGGCAAATCTGCTCAATGCTGGTTTCTGACAGCATATTCAGGTTGGCGGTGGGCAGACCTAAGCGGTGAGCGCGCATCGCCACCTGCTGAAGCGACTCTTCCCCGGTGACGTAGAGCGTTTTCATGCCTTCGGAGAGCTTACACAGGGTTTGCAGCAGCAGCGTCGACTTGCCCGCGCCGGGGTTACCGCCGATCAGAATCGCGCTTCCCGGCACCACGCCGCCGCCGAGCACGCGGTCAAATTCTTTAAATCCGGTCGAAAAGCGCGGCAGCGCTTCGAGGCTGATATCAGAGAGCTTTTGCACCTTCGATACGCCGGCATTACCGGCGTAACCTGACAGGCGTTCGTTTCTTGCCACCTGCGGCGAAGCGGCAATGCGCATCTCGGTTATGGTATTCCAGGCATGACAGGCGCTGCACTGCCCCTGCCAGCGCGGATAATCCGCACCGCATTCATTACAGACAAATGCGCGTTTTGGAGCTTTCGCCACGTTAACCTCTTACTTTTGATTCATGCTGCCGGAGAGAATACAGAATACCCCCATCAGGTCAGCGTGGCGGATTGTCACTTCCGCCAGTTCATTCACTTTGGGCTTAGCATGATAGGCGATGCCGAGTCCTGCCGCTTTAATCATCGGCAGATCGTTTGCGCCATCGCCAATAGCGACGGTTTGCGCCGGCGGGATTTCATACTTTTCCGCCAGTTTACGCAGCGTACTGGCTTTATATTTCGCATCGACGATATCGCCGATGACGTTGCCGGTCAGCTTACCGTCCATGATCTCCAGTTCGTTGGCGAACACCGCGTCGAGATGCAGCTTGTCGCGCAAATACTCGGCAAAGAAGGTGAAGCCGCCGGAGGCGATCGCCACCTTCCAGCCGAGCGTTTCCAGCTTCAGCACCAGCTGGGTCAGCCCCGGCATCAGCGGCAGCGTTTCACGCACCTGCAGAAGAATGTTGGCATCGGCATCTTTCAGCGTCGCTACCCGCTGACGCAGGCTGGCGGTGAAATCAAGTTCGCCGCGCATCGCGCGCTCGGTCACTTCAGAGACCAGCTCGCCGGTACCAGCCAGTTTGGCGATTTCATCAATGCACTCGATCTGAATCGCCGTCGAGTCCATATCCATAACCAGCAGGCCCGGCGTGCGTAAATGCGGGATTTTCCCCAGCGGCGCGACGTCAAACCCGGCCTCATGGGCCAGACGGGTCGCTCGTAGCGTTAACGAACCAGCCAGACGAATCACCTGATAGTCGTCAACCGCCCAGGAGGCAACAATTACCAGGGCCGCCCCCAGCTCCCGTTGCCATTCGGTCAGACGACGCTTGTTGAGACCGCGACCATACAGCAGCCAGCCGCTACGTCCGGCATGATAATCCAACGGCATAACCTCATCACCGCTCAGGGAAAGCGGCAATCCAGGCCACTGGGAAACATCTTCAGGCAGGTCGCACCAGGTCAAACTGTTTGGCATCACGGCTCCACATAACTTCATTCAGGCGAGGAAAATAACGCATGAGGCTACCTTGTAACCAGCGCTTCTGGCAACATTAAGCTGCAAATTTTCAAAGGTGGAATATGGTACGCGCAAAACTTAAATTCCGGCTGCATCGCGCGGTGATAGTTCTGATCTGTCTCGCACTCCTCGTCGCCCTTATGCAGGGCGCTTCGTGGTTTAGCCAGAACAGTCAGAAGCAGCGCAATCCGCAGCTGGAAGAACTGGCCCGCACGCTCGCCCAGCAGGTCACGCTGAACCTGGCGCCGCTGATGCACAGCGAAACGCCCGACGAAAAGCGAATTAGCCAGCTGCTGGACCAGCTTACCCATAAAAGCCGGATCCTCGACGCCGGCGTGTATGACGAACAGGGTGACCTGGTGGCGCGTTCCGGCGAAAGCGTCGAGGTACGCGATCGGCTGGCGCTGGACGGGAAAAAAGCGGGCGGCTACTTCAACCAGCAAATCGTTGAGCCTGTTCAGGGTAAAAATGGGCCGCTCGGCTACCTGCGCCTGACGCTGGATACCCACACGTTAGCCACCGAAGCGCAACAGGTCGATAATACCACCAATATCCTGCGTCTGATGCTGCTGCTATCTCTGGCCATCGGCGTCGTCCTGACGCGCACCCTGCTGCAGGGAAAACGTACCCGCTGGCAGCAATCGCCTTTCCTGCTTACCGCCAATAAGCCGGTGCAGGATGAAGATAAAGATGAATCAGAATAAGGAAATCGCTATGCCCACGCTGCGCCTGCTGCTCTCTGACTCTTACGACCCCTGGTTCAATCTGGCGGTTGAGGAGTCCATTTTTCGCCAGATGCCCGCAACTCAACGGGTGCTGTTTCTGTGGCGCAACGCCGATACGGTGGTCATTGGCCGCGCACAAAACCCGTGGAAAGAGTGCAACACCCGACGTATGGAAGAAGACAACGTGCGCCTGGCGCGTCGCAGCAGCGGCGGCGGCGCGGTATTCCACGATCTGGGCAATACCTGCTTTACCTTTATGGCCGGAAAGCCAGAGTACGATAAAACCGTTTCCACGAATATCGTCCTGACGGCGCTGAATTCGCTGGGCGTCACGGCGGAAGCCTCAGGCCGTAACGATCTGGTCGTAAAAACCGCTGAAGGCGACCGAAAAGTCTCCGGCTCCGCCTATCGCGAAACGATGGATCGCGGCTTTCACCACGGAACGCTGCTGCTGAACGCCGATTTAAACCGTCTGGCCAACTACCTCAATCCCGATAAGAAAAAGCTGCAGGCTAAAGGCATTACCTCCGTACGCGGGCGCGTAGCCAATCTGGTCGAGCTGCTACCGGGCATTACCCATCAGCAGGTCTGCGAGGCGATCCAGGAGGCGTTTTTCGCCCATTACGGCGAACGCGTCACTGCAGAAGTGATCTCCCCGGAGAAAATGCCGGACCTGCCGAATTTTGCCGCGACCTTTGCTCGCCAGAGCAGCTGGGAGTGGAACTTTGGCCAGGCACCGGCTTTCAGCCATCTGCTGGACGAACGTTTTACCTGGGGCGGCGTAGAGCTCCATTTCGACGTCGAAAAAGGCCATATCACGCGCACTCAGGTCTTTACCGACAGCCTTAACCCGGCACCGCTGGAAGCGCTTGCCGCCCGACTGCAGGGCTGCCCGTACCGCGCGGATATGCTGCAGCAGGAGTGCGAGGCTTTATTCGTTGATTTCCCGGAGCAGGAGAAAGAGCTGCGTGAGCTGTCGGCGTGGATTGCCGGCGCGGTACGCTAACGTGCGGTCAGATCACGTCGCCCCTCTCCCATAGGGAGAGGGAGGAAGAGATGATTACTCTTTATCGCCCAGCAGAACGGATTCCAGCGCGATTTTGATCATATCGTTGAAGGTCGTCTGGCGTTCAGCAGCCGTGGTCTGCTCGTGGGTACGGATGTGGTCAGATACGGTGCAGATGGTCAGCGCTTTCGCGCCGAATTCCGCCGCGACGCCGTAGATCCCGGCCGCTTCCATTTCCACGCCCAGAATGCCGTATTTTTCCATTACGTCGAACATCTCACCGCCGTCCGGCGCATAAAACAGATCAGCAGAGAAGATGTTGCCCACGCGAGCGTCAACGCCCAGCGCTTTTGCCGCGTCAACCGCGTTACGCACCATGCCAAAGTCGGCAATCGCCGCAAAGTCGTGGTCTTTGAAACGCATACGGTTAACTTTAGAGTCGGTGCAGGCGCCCATGCCGATAACCACGTCGCGCAGTTTAACGTCCATACGCACCGCGCCGCAGGAGCCTACGCGAATGATTTTTTTGACGCCGAAGTCGGTGATCAGCTCTTTCGCATAAATGGAGCAGGAGGGGATACCCATACCGTGACCCATAACGGAAATTTTGCGGCCTTTATAGGTACCGGTGAAGCCCAGCATACCGCGGACGTTGTTTACTTCACGGATATCTTCAAGGAAAGTTTCGGCAATGTGCTTCGCGCGCAGCGGGTCGCCAGGCATCAGCACAACGTCAGCGAAATCGCCCATTTCTGCGTTAATGTGTGGAGTAGCCATCGTTAAATCCTTCTGAATGTTATACCTGATGGCGGCTACGCCTAATCAGGCTGACAAAAAAGGCCCGGTGAGCGTGACTCACCGGGCAAAAAATCACAGCATGTTTTTGCCGTATTCCATCGGAGACGTACCGAAGTACGTTGCCAGAGTCTGGCCGATATCGGCGAAGGTTTCGCGGTGACCCAGCGAACCCGGCTTCACTTTCGGGCCATAAATCAGTACCGGAATATGTTCGCGGGTATGGTCAGTACCGGTCCAGGTCGGGTCGCAGCCGTGGTCAGCGGTCAGGATCAGAATGTCATCTTCCCCTACCAGTTCCATCAGCTCCGGCAGACGGCGATCGAACAGCTCCAGACCCGCAGCATAGCCAGCAACATCTCGGCGGTGGCCCCAGGAAGAGTCGAAGTCCACGAAGTTGGTGAAGACGATGGTTTCGTCCCCCGCTTCTTTCATCTCTTTAATGGTGGCGTCAAACAGCGCATCCAGACCGGTCGCCTTCACTTTTTTAGTAATGCCGCAGTTGGCATAGATGTCGGCGATTTTACCGACCGAAACCACCTGCCCTTTTTTCTCGTCAACCAGCTTCTGTAGCACCGTCGGTGCCGGCGGCTCAACGGCCAGATCGTGGCGGTTACCGGTGCGCTGGAAGTGACCGGCTTTGTCGCCGATAAACGGACGCGCAATAACGCGGCCGATGTTGTAGCCGCCTTCGGTCAGCTCTTCACGCGCGATTTCGCACAGTTCGTACAGCTTATCGAGACCAAAGGTCTCTTCATGGCAGGCAATCTGGAACACCGAGTCAGCAGAGGTATAGAAAATCGGCTTGCCGGTTTTCATATGCTCTTCGCCCAGTTGATCGAGGATAACGGTACCGGAAGAGTGGCAGTTGCCGAGGTAGCCCGGCAGATTTGCGCGCTTAACCAGTTTATCAAGCAGCTCCTGCGGGAAGCTGTTTTCATGCTCAGGAAAGTAGCCCCAGTCAAACAGAACCGGCACGCCGGCGATTTCCCAGTGGCCTGACGGGGTGTCTTTGCCGGAAGAGAGCTCATGCGCCCATGCGTAAGCGCCGATAACTTCCGCGTTGCCGTCCATACCGGCTGCAACTTTACCGGTAGAACCTTCATGGGCCTTAACCAGCCCCAGGCGGGTCAGATTAGGCAAATTGAGCGGACCTTTACGGCCGTTGTCAGCCTCGCCTTTGGCACAAGCTTCTGCAATATGGCCCATGGTGTCTGAACCGACGTCGCCAAAGCGTTCAGCGTCTTCAGTCGCACCGATGCCGAATGAGTCCAGCACCATAATAAATGCACGTTTCATATTATTCTCCGTACCTTTTGCGCTGCAAAAAAGCGATCAGATCAGTATATAACTATTCGGTGATACGACGATAGACTGTCGGCGTAATTTCAGGCGCTTTATCGTCAAGTTTTATGGCCGCTTTCACTGCTTTGGCCGCTTCCTGCCAGCTGTTCTCATCTTTCGCATGGATAACCGCCAGCGGCTGCTGCGTATCAATGCGCGCGCCGAGGGGAACCATGTCGGTGAAGCCGACGCTGTAATCAATTAGATCTGCAGCCTGACGGCGACCGCCGCCCATAGAGACCACCGCCATGCCCAGCGCGCGAGTGTCCATTTCGGCAACAAATCCTTCGCCTTCGGCGTAGACCGCTTTGCTTAGCATCGCGCCCGGCAGGTATTTATCGTAGTTTTCCACGAAATCGCCAGGGCCTTTTTGCGCCGCCACCATCCGGCCAAAGACTTCTGCGGCTTTACCGTTATCAAGCACCGCCTGAAGCTTAGCCCGCGCATCGGCATCGTTCTCCGCCAGCTTGCCGGAAATCAGCATCTCAACGCAGAGCGCCATCGTCACCTCAAGCAGCCGCGGATTGCGGTACTCGCCGGTGAGGAACTGCACGGCTTCCCGCACTTCCACCGCATTACCGGCGCTGGAAGCCAGCACCTGGTTCATATCGGTCAACAGGGCTGTCGTCCGCACGCCGGCGCCATTAGCAACGCCGACGATCGCTTCGGCCAGCGCGGCGGAAAGCTCATAAGTGGGCATAAAGGCGCCGCTGCCGACTTTGACATCCATCACCAGCGCGTCCAGCCCTTCCGCCAGCTTCTTGGCGAGAATCGAGGCGGTGATCAGCGGGATAGAGTCCACCGTCGCGGTGATATCACGCGTGGCGTAAAAACGTTTGTCCGCCGGTGCCAGAGAGCTGGTCTGCCCGATAATCGCGACGCCGACATCTTTAATGATTTCACGGAAGCGGCTATCGTCCGGGAAGATATCGAAACCGGGGATCGCTTCCAGCTTGTCCAGCGTACCGCCGGTATGACCGAGTCCGCGGCCGGAGATCATCGGTACATAGCCGCCGCAGGCAGCGACCATCGGCCCCAGCATCAGGGAAGTCACATCGCCTACGCCGCCGGTAGAGTGTTTATCGACAATTGGGCCGTTAAGATTAAGGCTCTTCCAGTCGAGGACGGTTCCTGAATCCCGCATCGCCATGGTCAGCGAAACGCGTTCCGGCATAGACATATCGTGGAAAAAAATGGTCATCGCCAGCGCGGCGATCTGCCCTTCAGAGATGGTGTTATCGCGGATACCGTTAATGAAAAAACGAATTTCTTCATCGCTCAGCGCATGACCATCACGTTTTTTACGAATAATTTCTTGTGCGAGAAACAAGATTACCTCCCGAGGAAAGAGTCAAAGACTAACCTCAGGCCGGACGACATCCGGCCTTAAGGTCAGACAAATTACGTATTAGTAGCTGCTGGCGCTCTTACCATCGCCGTGACCCAACGCTTTCAGCAGGCTTGCCAGCAGGCTGGAAGCGCCGAAGCGATAGTGGCGAGAATCGGCCCAGTCGGCCCCGAACAGCTCATCAGCAATGGCGAGGAACTTTTGCGCGTCTTCCGCGCTGCGCACGCCGCCTGCCGGTTTGAAGCCAACGCTCTGCTGAACACCCATATCGCGGATGACTTCCAGCATAATGCGCGCGCTTTCCGGGGTCGCATTCACCGGAACTTTACCGGTCGACGTTTTGATAAAATCAGCGCCGGCTTTGATGGAAATTTCAGACGCTTTACGAATCAGCGCTTCTTCTTTCAGCTCGCCGGTTTCGATAATGACTTTCAGCAGCACGTTTGCTGCCGCGCAGGCTTCTTTACAGGCTTTGACCAGGTCAAAACCCACCTGTTCGTTGCCCGCAATCAGCGCGCGATAAGGGAAGACGACGTCGACTTCATCCGCGCCGTAGGCAATCGCCGCGCGGGTTTCCGCCAGCGCAATATCGATATCATCGTTACCGTGCGGGAAGTTGGTCACCGTCGCAATGCGGATATCCGGGGTTCCCTGTTCGTTCAGCGTTTTGCGCGCGATCGGGATAAAGCGCGGGTAGATACACACTGCGGCGGTATTCCCTACCGGTGTTTTGGCCTGATGACACAACGCGATCACTTTCTCATTAGTGTCGTCATCATTCAGGGTGGTCAGGTCCATCAGTTTCAACGCGCGCAGGCTGCTGGCAGTTAAATCAGTCATTTCATACTCCGACGGCGTATTGCCGGTTAAAAGTTTGTTCACCTTGCGAGTCTGTTACTATTGTAACATTGCCTCGCCGCCACACTTCGATATACATCACAGTTAATGAAAACTAATTGCCAATTTGCATTGCTGTGACGTGATTTAAATCACACTAAATAGCCAAGCCCGGGCTTCATGAGCGTACAGCACTTTATAAGCATAAACAGCAAGCTCCGGCCCGACGGAATGTTATTATTATAACATATCCGAACGCGACAACTCGATATCAGCAGGGTCATTTTGTGCGAACAACGGCGAAAAAGAGCACTAACGATGGAAAAACAGAGCGTTGCAGGATGATGGAATTTTAACAATTGTGATAAAAATACCGGCGGCAGCGCCGCCACCGGTATTTTCTCGCTGAAGGACGCGTTATAGCGCGAGGAAGACGCCTGCGATGGTGGCGCTCATCAGATTTGAGAGCGTACCCGCCGCCACCGCCCGCATGCCCAGCTGTGCGATTTCCTGGCGGCGATTGGGCGCCATACCGCCTAAACCGCCAATCAGAATGGCAATGGATGACAGGTTGGCAAAACCGCAAAGGGCAAAGGAGATAATGGCCTTAGTGTGGGTTGAAATGACCTGCAAACCTGCGGCAGCCACCTCGGCGTCGGCTTTCAGATATTCGCCGAAATTCATATAGGCTACAAACTCATTGATGATCAGCTTCTGGCCGATAAATGAGCCGGCCACGGTGGCTTCACTCCATGGAACGCCAATCACCCACGCCAGCGGCGAGAAGACCCAGCCGAGAATCATTTGCAGCGACAGATCCGGGTAGTTAAACCAGCCGCCCACGCCGGAGAGGATCCCGTTAACCAGCGCAATCAGCGCGATAAACGCCAGCAGCATCGCGCCAACGTTAAGCGCCAGCTGCATCCCCGAAGCTGCCCCGGATGCGGCAGCATCCAGTACGTTTGCCGGCGCTTCCGGATCGGCGTCATTTTTTTCCAGCGCCGGGCTATCTTGCGGCTGCTCGGTTTCCGGCACGATAATTTTCGCAAACAGCAGGCCGCCCGGTGCCGCCATAAATGAAGCGGCAATCAGATATTCTAACGGTACGCCCATCTGGGCATAACCGGCCAGAACGGAGCCTGCGACCGAAGCCAGGCCCCCGCACATCACCGCAAATAGCTCAGAGCGCGTCATGGTGGCGATGTAAGGACGCACGACCAGCGGCGCTTCGGTCTGGCCAACAAAAATATTCGCCGTGGCAGAGAGCGATTCCGTGCGCGAGGTTTTCAGTACCGCGCGCAGCGCCCCGCCGAGTATGCGGATCACAAACTGCATAATGCCCAGGTAATAAAGCACGGCGATCAGCGATGAGAAGAAGACAATGACCGGCAGGACGCGCAGGGCAAAAACAAACCCGCCGCCGCCGAAGACCTCAAACATCTTGTCGGAAACCAGACCGCCGAAAATAAAGCCGATCCCTTCATTGCCGTAAGCAATCACGTTGGCAACGCCGTTAGACATGGCCAGCAGCGCCGTGCGCCCGGCCGGCACGTAGAGAATTAACGCGCCGATCCCCACCTGGATAATCCAGGCGCCGAGGACGGTGCGCAGGTTGATGGCTTTTCGATTACTGGAGAGGAGCACTGCGATGGCTAACAGCACCACCATGCCGATAAGTCCCATGATAATTTGCATACAGAATCCCTGTGTATTGATAGTTCAGCGTAAAACCCCGCGATTATAACGGCATGGAACCATCACGCTCATCACAGCTCACACATTTTAGGCAAAACAATGAGATAAAAAGGCAGGAATGAGACACAAGTCACTCAATAAAAGGTTATAAAATAGCAAAAACCTCTTTTGTATTACAAAACATGGTATTAGCTATCTCTTCAGCAGGCTCAGAGCGTAGCTCACATAAGGCGGTGAAGACGCGAGCCGCTTGCTCAGGCCTGTTCGGCTGCCCCTGGAAACCGTTTAACGGCATATCCGGCGCATCGGTCTCCAGTAACAGCGCAGAAAGTGGTAGCTGCGCCATCACATCGCGGGTCTTGCTGGCGCGCGGGTAGGTAATGGTACCGCCAACGCCGATTTTATAGCCCAGCTGGACAAAACGTTCGGCTTGCTGAAGACTACCGGCAAAACCGTGCACCACGCCGGTACGCGGTAAAGCGTGCTTTTTTAGCAGCATCGCCAGCTTGTCATGAGTGCGTCTGGAGTGGAGGATGACCGGCAAGTCGTAGCGTTTCGCCAGACGCAACTGCGCCTCCAGGAGAGAAATCTGGCGCTCGAACTGCGGATCTTCGCGATAGAGATCGAGGCCAATTTCCCCAACCGCGATCAGCTTAGCATCGCGTTTCGCCAGGCAGGCTTCAAGCCGCGCCAGACTCTCTTCTTCATGCCGCTCAATTACTATCGGATGAAGCCCCAGGGCCGCGTAGAGCGGAGCATACTGCGCCGCAAGCCCTAATACGCGGGCAAAGTTATCCGCTTCCGTCGCCGGTACGATGATTTGCCTCACGCCAGCCTGAGCCGCTCGGGCAATACTGGCAGTTTCGTCGCCGGTGAAAGGAGGGAAATCGAAGTGACAGTGGGTATCAATCAATCGCAAGGTCACGCGAGGTCCTCATTATCAAAGCTGGCATCATTGGCCTGCTCAGCCGCGATGACCGGAACCTGAGGGATCTCGTTGGCCACGGGCGCCGGCGGGATAACCACCGTTTTCGGTACCGCAATGCGTGGCGCATGACGCAGCAAAGGAGGCCTGTCGGCCAGCAGTTTACCGACCGTAGCGAGGAAATAGCGCCCGCACTGGCGCCCGGTTTTGTAGTCTTCCAGTAAAGCAGGAAGACGGCTGCCTAACGCCATACTTTTCAATGGCTTCTGTGGATATATTTCCAGAATTCTCAGCTTACCCGGCGGCTTCTCAATGAACTCTTGCGTGGAGCGATAGGTGGTTTCGTGGTGCTGTACCAGATTCACAAACGGCTGCAGGCTACTTTCGCCAAGCCAGCGCTCCATCCGTTTAAACCACTGCGGGGTGTAGTACATCTGCGAAGGCACGGTGCGGATCACTACAATTGTTTGCGCGCCCCGACGGGCGGCCTCCTGCACCGGGATCGCATCGCTGACGCCGCCGTCCAGATAGCTCACCCCATCCAGCATAACGCCGCTGCGGTAAAAACCGGGAATCGCGCTGGAGGCGCGAATCAGATCGAGCCAGGTTTGCTGGGTAGGGGAAAAGTAGTTGGGCGTATAATCATCGCCGCGGCAGGCGCACATCCAGAACTCTTTACCCTGAGCAAAACGGTCTTCAGCATAAGCCATCGCCAGCGGCATTTTTTTGGCGGTGCTGTCGACCAGCCAGTCGAGATCGATGAGGTTGCCTCCGCGGACAAAACGCATCGGGTCGAAAAACTCGCGGGCGGTGGTGTAGCGGGTGATCACCTTGCGGGCATAGCCGGGCTGGTTGCACAGATAGGCCGAGAGATTTTGCGCCCCGGCAGAGGTGCCAAACAGCATATCGAACGGGTTAAATCCCGCGCGCATAAATTCGTCCAGCACCCCGGCGGTAAAAATGCCCCTCTGTCCCCCACCTTCGCACACCAGCGCAAGCCTGCCCGGCTGGAAGGGTTTAACAGATAACGGCGTAATGTTGCCCAACGTCACGGGAATTCGCTGCCCCACCCTGCTTTCCTGTCTGGCTTATTATAAAAACAAAGGTAACGCAATTTTTAACGCCCTGAAACAGAGAAAGCCAGTCTCATTGACTGGCTTTATGTAAGACGGTATTTCACTGATTAACGTCTAGGGACGTCGACGGCCGGTGAACAGGCTGACCAGGAACAGAATAATACCGACAACAAAGACAATTTTAGCAGCCCAGGCAGCGGTACCTGCCAGGCCACCAAAACCCAGAGCGGCGGCAATTAAAGCGATCACCAGAAAAATAATGCCCCATCTAAACATACGTCTCTCCTTACCATAGTTAATGACGGTCGATTTTCTGCGCACTCAGGCCGCGCATACACAACCCTGTGGTGCTACACATCCTGCGGAAAGACCGCAGAATAAATTCTTTTAATGAATGGATTTATTTAACGCTAAGATCGTTCTTCACGCTTTTGACGCCGGAAACGGCTTTAGCAATGCCTTCAGCACGTTCCGACTGCTTGCTGGACTCGACCGTGCCGGATAAATGTACGACGCCATCGGTGGTCTCAACTTTCACGTTACGCGACGGGACGATATCGTCAGCCAGTAATTTAGCTTTGATCTCGCTGGTCACCGCGGTATCGCCCGCGTAGCCCTTCAGCGACGCTGATTTTTCGTTCTGCACGCTAAGCTTGTCGTTTACCGAGCTCACGCCTTCAACGGCTTTAGCTACGCTAAGCGCTTGTTTATGCTGCTCTGAACTATCAACTGTACCGCTTAACGTGACGACTTTATTTTCCGTTTTCACCGAGATATCGGTGCTGCGAATATCCTTATGATCGATCAGCGCCGCTTTCACCCTGGCGGTGATGGTGCTGTCGTCCATAAAGTTTCCGACTTTGTTCATCGAATTATCAACGGCTTGACCGGCATTGCTGGCTGCAGATTTTGCGCTGTCTACGGTCGAGTTTTCTGCATACGCCGAAGCGCTGATTATTGCTGAGCCCAGGAAGAGGGCCAGGAGTGTCTTGCCGCTCTTAAGTCTTGTCATCGTCGTTCCTCGTTATATCTAAGCAGGTAAAGCAAAATAAGTAGTCTATTAAGCCAGGATTCCAAAAATTACTTATTAAATGTAGTAGATACACGGAAGAGTGCGGCATGAACGGGTAAAAAAGCAGGCAAAACGGTAAGAATTAAGAACTTTCCAGATAGGGGCTTCTGAAAGAAAAACGACGTGGAGCGCGGCGAAAACCGCGCTCCGGAGAGGATTAATGCTCGCGAGTTTTGCGGAACTGGACGTCAGGATAACGCTCCTGCGTCAGGTTCAGGTTAACCATGGTCGGGGCGATGTAGGTCAGATTATCGCCGCCATCGAGCGCCAGCTGAATTTCGTTCTTACGCTTAAACTCTTCGAATTTCTTCGCGTCGCTGCATTCCACCCAGCGGGCGGTGGCGACGTTGACCGACTCGTAGATCGCCTCAACGTTGTATTCGCTCTTCAGGCGAGCGACGACGACGTCAAACTGCAGTACCCCCACCGCGCCGACGATCAGATCGTTATTGGCGATCGGACGGAACACCTGCACCGCGCCTTCTTCAGAAAGCTGAACCAGACCCTTCAGCAGCTGTTTCTGCTTGAGCGGATCTTTCAGGCGAATGCGGCGGAACAGTTCCGGGGCGAAGTTCGGGATACCGGTGAACTTCATCATTTCACCCTGGGTGAAGGTATCGCCAATCTGGATGGTGCCGTGGTTATGCAGACCCAGGATATCGCCCGGATACGCTTCTTCCACATGCGAACGGTCGCCGGCCATGAAGGTCAGCGCGTCGGAGATCACCACATCCTTGCCGATACGCACCTGGCGCATCTTCATGCCCTTCTCGTACTTACCGGAAACCACGCGCATAAAGGCCACGCGGTCGCGGTGTTTCGGGTCCATGTTGGCCTGAATTTTAAAGACAAAGCCGGTGAACTTCTCTTCCGAGGCTTCCACGGTGCGGGTATCGGTTTTACGCGGCATCGGCGCAGGCGCCCACTCCACTAAACCGTCCAGCATATGGTCAACGCCGAAGTTACCCAGCGCGGTTCCGAAGAATACCGGCGTAATTTCGCCCGCCAGGAACAGATCTTTATCAAATTCGTTAGACGCGCCCTGCACCAGCTCCAGCTCGTCGCGCAGCTGCTGCGCCAGGTCTTCGCCCACCGCCGCGTCCAGATCCGGGTTATTTAACCCTTTAACGATGCGCACTTCCTGGATAGTGTGACCTTTACCGGTCTGGTAGAGATAGGTTTCATCTTTATAGAGGTGGTAAACGCCCTTGAACAGCTTGCCGCAGCCAATGGGCCAGGTGATCGGCGCGCAGCCGATTTTCAGCTCGTTTTCCACTTCATCCAGCAGCTCCATCGGGTCGCGGATGTCACGGTCAAGTTTGTTCATAAACGTCAGGATCGGCGTATCGCGCAGACGGGTGACTTCCATCAGCTTACGGGTACGATCCTCGACGCCTTTCGCGGCATCGATAACCATCAGACAGCAGTCCACCGCCGTCAGCGTACGATAGGTATCTTCGGAGAAGTCTTCGTGCCCCGGAGTATCCAGCAGATTGACCAGACAGTCGTGATACGGGAACTGCATTACGGAAGTGGTAATGGAGATACCGCGCTGCTTTTCCATTTCCATCCAGTCAGACTTCGCATGCTGACTGGAGCCGCGGCCTTTTACCGTACCGGCGGTCTGGATAGCCTGTCCGAATAACAGCACCTTTTCAGTAATGGTCGTTTTACCGGCATCCGGGTGAGAAATAATGGCAAAAGTGCGGCGCTTGGCCACCTCCTGCAAATAAGGAGACAACGTCATAATTCAATCTTCTTAGTAAACGCGGCAATGCGCCGCGCATGTTGAATACGAAAAAATTGCGGCTATTTTACCCATCAATGGGGGGGAGGCAATCAGTGTTTACACAGGAGTTGCTCCAGTTCGCTTAAAGAGGTGACCGTCCAGTCCGCGCGGAGGTCGGCAGGCAGCTCGCGTTGATGAGGGTTAAACCAGCAGGTGGCCAGGCCGGCATTCACGCCGCCGCGAATATCAGATTCCGCCGTATCACCCACCATCAGCACCCGTGAACGATCGGGGTTACCCGCCTGCGCCAGGGCATAATCAAAGATGCGCGTATCCGGTTTAGCGACCCCAACCTCTTCGGAAATAATCAGTAAATCAAAATGATCGCGTAACCCGGTACGTTCAAGACGCGTCTGCTGTAGCGAGGTAAAACCGTTGGTGATGATGCCCATTTTCACCTTACCCTGCAGCGAATCCAGCAGCGACACCGCGCCCGGCAGCGGCGAGCAGATCTCCGCCATCGCGTTCATAAACGCGGCGTTCAGCTCACCAGGAGGGACGTTCAGGCGCTCCGCCCAACCGTCAAAGCGCTGATGCTGCAGTTGAAGAGAAGTGATAGCGCCGTTCTGATAATCCACCCACAGCGGCTTATTCACGGCCTGGTAGTCCTGAAAATCCTCTGCGGAGAAGGTCACGCTATAGTCGAGAAACATCCGCTGTAGGCCGCTAAACGAGTCAAACGTAAATAACGTTTCATCGGCATCAAAGAAAATCCAGTCCCACTTCATCGTATCACCTTGTCTTACATACTGATTGGCAGTGCCATAATAATGGCGTCCTCACGTCCGTCGACCGTGGGGTAATAGTTGCGGCGAATCGTCGCCTCGTTAAAGCCTAAGCTTTCATAGAGCGCGATGGCGGCGACGTTAGACGCGCGCACCTCCAGCCACAGCGTGACGACGCCGCGTTTTTCTACTTCATCAATCACCTGCTCCAGCAGCGCTCTGCCCAGACCACGACGCTGAAAAGCGGGATCGACGGCGATATTAAACAGCGTCGCCTCGTCGAGCACGATTTGCGTAATAGCAAAGGCCGCCATCTCCCCGTCTACGGACAGCTGAAGATTCAGATAGCGATCGCCCTGATTGCTGGCAAACGTCTGCTCGCTCCAGGGGAAAGCGTGGGCGCGCGTTTCAATTTGCCAGGCCCGTGGCAAATCAGCCGCGTTGAGGGTAGAAATCGTGTTCATGTGAGCAGATCTGTTGCCAGAGCGCCATGCGAGCAGGCGTACTGGTCTGAAGTTCATCGAAAGCGGGCGTGGATAGCTGCGCGCCCGCCAGCATCAGCGGCGTGTCCGTACCCAGCCGCCAGCTATTACAGCGTGCGTCCTGAGGCAACATCGCCACGCGCTCAGGCGTCAACTGCATTACCTGCTCCGGCGTCAGGGACAGCGTGCGCAGAATATCGCGGATAAGCGGTTCGGTCAGCGATGGCGGTTCTTCCGCCACCATCACCAGACGAATGTGTCCAGGAAGCGAGATAGCGATTTCACCCTGTAACGCCCCAGGACGACGCAGCGACCACTGGGTAATACCCAGCTGCTGTAATTGCCAGTCTCGTCGGGATGTCATAGCGAAACACTCCTGTTAATTAAGCGCGCAATATAGCAAATACGTCGTATTTGCGCCAACAAACTACGCGGCGGCCGGAGCGTATCCCGCCGCCAACAAAGAGGCAGGCTGAAAGATAACGTGTATAATCGGCGCCAGTCTTAATGAAGGAGTGTTTCATGTCCGCTTTTACCCCGGCAAGTGAAGTCTTGCTGCGCCACAGTGATGATTTCGAGTCCGCCCGCGTTCTGTTTGCCGGTGACCTGCAGGATGACCTGCCCGCTCGTCTGGATACGGCTGCCAGCCGCGCCCATACCCAGCAGTTTCACCACTGGCAGGTACTGAGCCGCCAGATGGGTGAAAACGCCCGTTTTAGCCTGGTCGCGGAAGCCAGCGATGTTGCCGATTGCGATACGCTGATCTACTACTGGCCAAAAAACAAACCCGAAGCTCAGTTTCAGCTGATGAATCTGCTTTCCCTGATGCCGGTCGGTATTGATATTTTCGTGGTTGGCGAAAACCGCAGCGGCGTGCGCAGCGCCGAGCAGATGCTGGCGGAATATGCGCCGCTGACTAAAGTCGACAGCGCGCGCCGCTGTGGTCTCTATCACGGTCGTCTGGAAAAACAGCCGGCCTTCGATCCCGAGCAGTTCTGGGGCGAGTATCCGCTGGAAAATCTGACGATTAAAACGCTGCCGGGCGTCTTCAGCCGCGATGGCCTGGATATTGGTAGCCAGCTGCTGCTTTCAACCCTGACGCCGCACACCAAAGGTAAAATATTGGACGTCGGCTGCGGCGCCGGCGTGCTGGCAACCGTGCTGGCCAGCCACTCGCCTAAAGTCCGCTTATCCTTATGCGACGTCAGCGCCCCGGCAGTTGAAGCCAGCCGCGCCACGCTCGCCGCTAACGGTATCGAAGGGGAAGTATTCGCCAGCAATGTATTTTCTGAAGTGAACGGCCGCTTCGATATGATTATCTCCAATCCGCCTTTCCACGATGGTCTGCAGACCAGCCTGGAAGCCGCTCAGACCCTGATTCGCGGCGCCGTTCGGCATTTGAACAGCGGCGGAGAGCTACGCATCGTCGCCAACGCCTTCTTGCCCTATCCGAATGTGCTGGATGAGATCTTCGGCTTCCATGAAGTGATTGCCCAGACGGGCCGCTTTAAGGTTTACCGGACGGTGATGACGCGTCAGGCCAGGAAATAGTCCCGCGTTTTTTCGGCGACAGCAGACGCTCGTCGCCGAACTTTACCCTCTCAGTCGCCCATTTTTGCAACAATCAATCCAACTGATACAATTAACTATTGACGAATAGCTGAAAACCACTAGAATGCGCCTCCGTGGTAACGATACTTTTATAGTGTCGATGGTATGCGAAGGTGGCGGAATTGGTAGACGCGCTAGCTTCAGGTGTTAGTGTCCTTACGGACGTGGGGGTTCAAGTCCCCCCCCTCGCACCATAATCCACGTTGATATTGCTCGCACTGGGCGAAGGTGGCGGAATTGGTAGACGCGCTAGCTTCAGGTGTTAGTGTTCTTACGGACGTGGGGGTTCAAGTCCCCCCCCTCGCACCAACGAGGCGATATCAAAAATTAAGAATACTGTGCGAAGGTGGCGGAATTGGTAGACGCGCTAGCTTCAGGTGTTAGTGTCCTTACGGACGTGGGGGTTCAAGTCCCCCCCCTCGCACCAATATTCTTACCCTTCTGCTTTATCCCATCAGCCTCAAATTCAGCAATATCAGCATTATTCCACCGATCAGCGCCACGCATGATGGCAGCAAAACAAAATGCCGTAGCTGCCGGTGCCAAATCATCATCGCTGACATCAGCATTCCCAAAGTGACCAATCCACGCCAGGCATCTACCGACAAATCGGCAAACCCGAGGGCGGCAAGCACTACGCCAGGGATCAACACGCCCCATCCACTCCCTAAAGTTCGCTGCAACATGATTTCGCCTCTCACAACGATAATGATAACCAATACCATATGATAATTTTTATCATTTGTCATCCAGGGAAAATAGCGCATCCTTATTCTTTACGTTTGCGGTAATGACATACATTCATGAAGGTGATAAATTAAACAAAATAATTTATATATTAAATTGTCTGATTATTTCGTAAAAACCTTATTTTACGCACTGTTTTTTATTATTCATTCCAACCTCACATCACTTTGAATTTTAACGATTAATAATGACAACTCCGACATGACTGCACAATCCTGGCGATCCCATTACGAACAGAAATATCAGTATTCCTTACGGCTATTTTTACTGCTTAATTTGGTTTCATCCTTTTTATCTCTGGTCAGCCCGCTCTTTACCGTCATTACATTTACCCCACCTTGCTTTTTGATCGTGGCCTGCAGCGCGGTTCTGCTGCTATGGCACTGGAAATTCGCCCAGCACAAAATAAATATTCCGCTTATTTCACTGATATTTGGTCTGCTGTGGGCATGGCATGTAGCCCTAAAAGCAATGGTGATGGGCCCCCCACATTTTAACTACCTGGTCATCGCGTTATTAAGCGTGCTATTTATCGGCACCATTGCTTTTTCCAGCAATATCATTGCCTTTACGTTGCACTCGCTACCCACCTACGTGACCTGCCTGTTTCTCGGCGGAGGCGAACAGTGGTTGCGCATGTCCTGGTGCTTTGTGTTGCCGATTGCAGGGATCGCCCTGCAAAGCCTGATGCAAAAACGCAGCGATGTTTTCACCCAGGGCCTCATGGATAAACTGTTGAAAGAACGTAATACCCTTAACGATCTCAGCATGTTGGATCCTCTCACCGGCTTGTATAACCGTCGGGGCTTACAAAATCGTCTGGACACCATTCTTTCTTTGGATAGTAGCGAGCATTACGTCCTGCTGCTGGATATTGATCATTTCAAAGCCTATAACGACCACTATGGGCATATGATGGGCGACCAGGCCTTAATTCAGGTCTCCGCAGCCATTCGTAACGCCGTGCGCTCGCGCGATATTGTGGCCCGCTTTGGCGGCGAAGAGTTTATGGTGCTCTTGACCAGCAGTAGTGCGGAAAACGCCCTTCAGGCCGCGGAGCGAATCAGGCAGCGGGTCTACGATCTGAAAATCCCGCATATGTTCAATGAAAGCGTCGCGACCAATGTCACCATTAGTATCGGCATGACGCCGCTCGTAGATGCCGATATCGATAGCGCCCTGAAACGAGCGGATAACGCGCTCTATGAAGCCAAAAATATGGGGCGAAACATTATTCTCGCCAGCTAACCCCTGTATCGCGCAGCAGGGTGTCATCAGGCGGACAAATCGCTTGCCAAGCTGGCGCCCCGGCATTAACATCGGAAATCATTATCATTTAGATTTGTATCTGGCGCGCAATGGCTTACCGTTCACTTGCATTCAATAATGACCTCATCTGGCGGGCCCCGCTGCCTTCGGCTGAGCGCGAACTGGCGAATGCATTACATGACAAGATCGCTGCGCTACGTCCCCATCTGCTTGATTTTCTGAGACTAAATGAAGAAGCCCCCCATCATGCGCTGACGCTTACAGAGTGGTCGCAGCCCGCAATGCTAAGTTCCCTGTTGGCGACCTGGTCCGACCATATTTATCGTAACCAGCCGGGGAAACCCCGTGAGCAGAAACCGCTGCTTTCCCTGTGGGCACAGTGGTACATCGGTTTGCTGGTTCCGCCATTAATGCTGGCGCTGTTGAGTGAAGAGCGCGCCCTTAGCCTGGCGCCGGAGCATTTTCGCGTCGAGTTTCACGAAACCGGCCGTGCGGCCCGTTTCTGGATTGAGGTACATTCGGCGGGCGCCTCGCCGGAACAATCTGCGCAATCAAGGATGGAAAAGCTGATCGCTACGGCTCTCCAACCTGTCGTTCAGGCGCTTGAAGCCACGGGTGATATCAATGGCAAACTTATCTGGAGCAATACGGGTTACCTGATCAACTGGTATCTGGGTGAAATGAAAACCCTGCTCGGAGATGAAAAAATTGCCGCTCTGCGTCAGCACTGCTTCTTCGAAAAACAGTTTTCTGATGGCCAGGATAATCCGCTCTGGCGTACGGTCGTTTTGCGGGAAGGGCAGCTCGTCCGTCGAACCTGCTGCCAGCGCTATCGCCTGCCGGATGTTCAGCAGTGCGGGGACTGCACGTTGAAATAAACAATTGTTAAAAACGGGCGGCTATTTTAGCCGCCCGTTTTTTTATGCCGTTTGTTGACTCTCTTCCGCCATGCGCTGTGCCTCTTCGGCCTCCTGCGCCAGCAGCTGTTTCTCATACACCTTGAAGAACGGGAAGTAGATAATCGCGGAAACGCAGGCGAGAACGACGACCAGAATCGCCGCCCGGAAATCCCATCCCAGCGCCCACGCGCCGCCGATCGGCGCCGGAGCCGTCCACGGAACAACCGAAATCACCCGGCCGATAAGATCCAGCTTCATTGCCGCCCACGCCAGTACGGCGTTAACCATCGGCGCCAGCAGAAAGGGAATAAAGAACACCGGGTTCATCACGATAGGTGTGCCAAAGATAACCGGTTCGTTGATGTTGAAAAGGCTTGGCACCACGCTAAGACGACCAATTGAACGCAGATGCGCCGAGCGGCTACGCAAATAGCAGAATACTAACCCCATCGTCGCCCCGGAACCGCCAATCACAATGAAGAATGTCCAGAACGCCTCCATAAAAATATGCGGCAGCGGAGCCCCCTGAGCCAGAGCCTGCTGGTTCATTCCAAGGTTAGTCAGCCAGAACATCTGCAGCATACCGGAAACAATAGCGGCGCCGTGGATCCCCGCAAACCATAGCAGGTGCCCCACCAGTACCGCCAATAAAATCGCCGGCAGCGAATCCGCTGCGGAAACCAGCGGTTTAAAAATAGCCATAATGGCCTGAGGGATCAGCATATCGAAATGATGCTGGATAAGCAGACTCAAAGGATAAAGCGTCAGGACGACCACCAGTACCGGGATCAACAGATCAAAAGAGTTTTTGATCATCGGCGGCACCTGATCCGGCAGGCGAATACCAATATTATGTGCTTTAAGAAAGCGCATCATCTCAACGCAGTAAACGGCAACCAGAATCGCGGTAAAAATCCCCGTTCCGCCCAGGCTATCTACCGGCAGGTTACCGTTCGTTTTTGGCGCCGCCACCAGCAGGAAGGCCATAATCGACAGCATGGCGCACATGAAGGGATCGAGCTGATTGCTTTTTTCGTAATGCTTTCCGAGGTTATAGGCGATCGCGGCGCAGATGTAGATAGACATGATGCCCATCGTCATATCGAACGGCGTCAGAATACGCCCTTCAAACTCTTTTGCCAGATCCAGCCAGGCGCGAGCAAATCCCCAGGTGGTATCCGGCGAAAACGGCGGGTAAGCAAATACCAGAAGAAATGAACCAACAATCATAAACGGCATCGCGGAGATGAAACCATCACGAATAGCCATCACGTGACGCTGGGACGAGATGCGTCCGGCGACAGGGCTGATGTAATTCTCTACAAAGCGAAATATCAGATTAAATGCAGCATGGTTAGCAGACATGGCAGCCCTCCTGACAGGCTAGATGAACAGGCCCAACAACGATTATTTTGCCGTTGTGATGAATGCGCTTCTGCGAAGAACCCATCCGTTTGGATAAGCTACCGCCTCTACAGCTCAAGACTTTTCGATTCATCCACGGCTCTTTTGTTATAGGTGAAGCAGGGAAGTTACCTTGTCAGTATTCATATCTAAATGAATAACCGCAACCGGTTACAGTAACCGGTTGCGGCGAATGTGAAGGAGATCCAGAAATTGGAAAGATTCTTGATTATCTATCAGGGATATTTACACTTTGCGAAGCTTGTGACAGATTTTTAACAAGCCTTAATCAGGAGATTCCAATGAGTCTGCAGTCCGTGCGGCAGTTTTTTGCTGACCGCGCCCCCGATATCGAAATCATCGAACTTAATCAGAGTACGGCCACAGTAGCGTTAGCCGCGGCGGCGCATAACGTTGAACCCGGACAAATAGCAAAAACCCTCTCTTTAAAAATAAAGGAAAGGGTCGTACTTGTTGTCGCAAAAGGCGATGCACGCCTGGATAATAAAAAACTCAAGGAAGCATTCGGCGCTAAAGCGCGCATGCTGAGTAGCGATGAGGTCATTACGTTAACCGGACACCCCATTGGCGGCGTTTGCCCTTTTGGCCTGGAAGTTCCGCTGGCAGTGTATTGCGATATTTCATTAAGACAGTATCCGGAAGTGCTTCCAGCAGCAGGTTCAATACATAGCGCCGTTCGCATTTCACCCGAGCGAATGGCGCAGCTGACGGATGCTACATGGATTGACGTTTGTCTTTAATAGACGATTAGCACTACTGGGCAAGGCGCATTACCCTGGCATCATCATTGTTTGCCGATAAGCGCATTAATATATCAGCCGCGCTCAGTAGTCCCATATCAGAACTGACGCCCAGCTTGGTCATGGCATTAAATTTATGCGCCCGAATCGTTTTAATATTGCGCTCCAGCTGTGTCGCAATCTCAGGCAACGAATAGCCATAAGACATATAGCGCAGGATGGTATGTTCCGTCGGGCTCAGAATTTGACTACACATGCCCTGCTTTTGGTTTAGCGAGCTTTCATTTGCCGGGCCGCTGCGTTCGAGAAGCTGCAGCAGATGTTCCTGCAGCTGTAGCCGACAGGCTGATTTATTCAAAATGCCGTGCAGGCGTGAAGGCGTCAGATGGCTAACCAGACGCATTTCAGCTTCATCATTGGCTAAGACAATTCTTTGCATTTCAGGGCAGTAGCGTGCAATCTCATGAAGAAAGAGTAAGCTTTCAAGCCGGGATCGGCGGTTACCTGAAAGAGAAAAAATAATCGCCGAAAAATCTTTAGACTGGAACTCCCGCTTTAATGCCTGAGTATCTTTAAAGAATTGAATGCGATAATTCTTACCACTTTCATTAATTAAAATGTGGCGAAGGGCCACTTCCGTCATCGCACATTTCTCTACGATAGCGACATATCGTGCTGTGAGGTCTTTTTCCATTCAGTTTGATCTCCATAGGCTGAATAAATATTCAGCTCCTTCATTCCCTGTGCACTATTAATCCAGGCATACATCTCTGCATTGCTACGCAAAGACAAGCGGCGCATAGCACTATTTTTCTGCGCACTTATGGTTTTATTGCTCTTCTTCAATAAAGCAGCAATTTGATTAATTCCCCATCCTTTAGCGAGAAGCCGCAACACTTTTCGCTCAGAAAGCGTCAGAATGACCATTTTTTGCTGTTCGTCACCGATGTGTTCCACTTCAGGAGAGAACAATGTCTGGCTGATTCGCTCGGCGGCAAGCCCACCCGCGCGAACCACTTCGATGAGACGTTTTACCGGCTCACTGTCTGAAATTAATGTGCTTTCAGGCCGCATTAATAATTCAACCGCTAATGGGAAACAGGCACTTCCTACCATAAAGACCCAGTGTATATCCCTGTATTGCGTCATTAAGGAGTAGTAGTGTTCACAAATATTTCTTGGATTCTCTATTTCACCGGATAAATCTGCAATAACCAGTACTGCGCGCCGCAGTTGCAGCAGGGTGAGCTCATCCTGAGAACGGCAAAAACTCAGTTCATAATCGGGTAGATGCTCCCCAACAATGGCCTTCAAGCCGGACTGCATAACCGGTATTCTGCTGATAATAATGCCGAACTTACCCTGTCCTGGTAACATAAACCCTCCGCTTCCTGTCGAAGATTCACGACCGGCAGAAAAACAATTGGATGAATAACTTAATAGCCATCATATTATTTTGCCAAAATGAATCTTTATCGTCCCTGGCGAACACGCGGTACCGCGCTCTAAAGCCAATTTATATTATAGGGAGTAACATATTGCTGTTATCCCCGCCAATGATTAACATTAACACAGGTAGTTGTCAGCAATAAATTAGAAATGATTAAAAGCTTCGTTAGATACGCTAACTTAAGATATATTTAATAAATCTTTTTTCATTTTATTTTGTTCCTAAATGCTTTAGGAGATTCGCCGTTATAACGACGAAAGAAACGAGAAAAATAGGCTGCATCAGTAAATCCTAAATAATCAGAAAGTTGTGCAATCGTCATGCTGGTGTATTGCAGATTGCGACGCGCCTCAAGCATCAATCTTTGATGTAATACTCCCAGCGCGCTGCAGCCGTAGAATTCATGGCATAAATAATTCAGATGCGTTGCAGAAACGCCCGCCAGCTTTGCATAAGCGGCTAAGGGCATATGTTCGCGATAATGACTTTCTATCAGTCGAGAAAAATGACGCATGACGCTACGCTTGCGCTCAGCTTTGTCTGCCGTTATCGGCTGCGGGCGATGCTGCCGGTTCAACCACACCAGCAGCGCTCCCAGCAGGGAATGCAGCATCATTTCACGCGCGTCATACTCTTCGCGATACTCTTCGCGCAAAGCGGTGAATAGGGCCCGAATATGGCTCCGCGACGCCTTGACCGGCACGCATCGCGGCTGGCCGAGTACATCCAACTGACTGGCAAACTGACTTTCGAGACTTCCGAGCAGCGGCAGCGCCAGCGACAAGACGTAGCCTTCCGTACCCGGGGAAAAACGAAAACCATGAATACACAGCGCCGGAACGATCTGAATACAGGACTCCCTCATCACGGTCGTCGTACCTTCGATTTCAATTTCCGCCTGCCCTTTGTGCAGATATAGCAGCTGCACCAGCTCTGCGTGCTGATGCAGGCGGATATGCCATTCATAAAGATGGCTTCGCTGGAGTATCGACTCGCAGTGCAGCAGATCGGGCGTCGGCCAGCCCTGCTCTTCGCCATACAGTTTGAAAACGGGAATGGTACTCACTGCCTGCATCGGGACTCCTGAACGGTTTCTCTTTATGCCACGCGCTCCATCGGCAAACCGACATAGTTTTCAGCGATCGTGGTTAATCCGGCGCGTGAGCCAAGATAATAACGCCGATCCGCCGCCTGCATTTTTCTATCGAACTCGCTTTGTTGCGGGAAATCATGCAGCAGACGGGTCATAAACCAGCTGAATCTTTCGCCTTTCCATACCCTATCCAGCGCAAAACGAGAGTAGCTCGCCAGCAGGTCAACGCGACCATGGTGATAATATTCACGGAGGATGCGCCATAAATAGTTCACATCGGACGCCGCGAGATTCAATCCTTTTGCCCCGGTAGGCGGTACGATATGCGCCGCATCCCCCACCAGAAACAATCTGCCGTACTGCATCGGCTCCACCACATAGCTGCGCAGCGGCGCGATGCTCTTCTCGAGTGAGTGACCAATCACTAACTTGCTGGACAGCTCTTCAGGGAGGCGGCGTTTGAGTTCATTCCAGAAACGCTCATCAGACCATGCCTCAACCTTTTCACTGAGCGGGACCTGGAGGTAATAACGGCTTCGAGTTAGTGAGCGCTGACTACAAAGAACAAACCCGCGTTCGTGGTGCGCGTAAATAAGCTCCGGGTTCACCGGCGGCGTATCGGCCAGCAGCCCCAGCCAGCCAAACGGCCAGACGCTTTCGTACTCTTTCAGCACCCCAGGAGGAATACTTTGACGGGACACGCCGTGAAAGCCATCGCAGCCGGCGATAAAGTCGCACTCTAAGCGGCAGTGTTCGCCATTGCTGATAAAAGAGACCGATGGTCGATCGCTCTTTGCCTCATTAATAGTGACTTCGCTGACGCCATAAATCGTCGCCGCCCCGCATTCCGCCCGCGCGGCCATCAAATCCCGCGTCACTTCAGTCTGGCCATAAACCATCACGCTTTTGCCCGCCGTCAGTTCCGTCAGCGCAACCGGTACCCGCTTGCCCTCAAACAAAAATTCGACGCCATGATGCACCAGGCCTTCAGCCTCCATTCGCCGGGCGGCGCCGGCTTCGCGCAGCAGCTCTACCGTTCCGCTTTCCAGAATGCCCGCGCGGATCCTCCCCAGCACGTACTCAGGAGTCTGTCGCTCAAGGATGACGGTTTGAATCCCGGCGTGATGTAACAACTGCCCCAGCAGGAGTCCGGATGGGCCAGCCCCGATAATCGCCACCTGTGTTTTCATAGCATCGCCTCAGTATGGTTAATTATTTGTTTGTTTTTTGTTTATTAAAAGTTTGAATTTGCATTTTTGATAAGTCTGGCGGGAAAAAGAAGGGAGAAATTGGTGCAAAAATTGTACTTTTCACCAATCTTGCGGAAGTGTGGCGGAGTTCAAATTTCAGCGCCCCTCTGGATGCGGCGGTTTTTTACACATTGTTTGATCCGGACCGCTCAGATAAAACGCAACTTCAGGTAAAAGTATCGCCAGACACTACGGCATCGGGCATCACGGACAGCAGGTATCTATGCAAGCAGATCGGGCAACTCAGCGCGCAATCACGCGATTGTGCATTCAATGTGGTCTTTTCTTATTACAACACGGAGCGGAAAGCGCGCTGGTAGAGGAGCTTTCAACCCGCCTGGGCCTGGCGCTGGGGATGGATAGCGTGGAAAGCGCCATCTCTTCTAATGCGATTGTTCTCACCACCATCAAAGATGGCGAGTGTCTGACGTCGACGCGGAAAAACAGCGATCGCGGCATCAACATGCACGTCGTCACGGAAGTTCAGCATATTGTGATTATGGCGGAACATAAGCTGCTGGATTATAAAGATGTCGAAAAACGCTTCGCCCAGATCAAGCCGCTGCGCTATCCACGCTGGCTGCTGGTTTTAATGGTCGGCCTTTCCTGCGCCTGCTTTTGCAAGCTTAACAACGGCGGCTGGGACGGCGCGCTGGTCACTTTCTGCGCCAGCACGGTAGCGATGTATATTCGCCAGGTCCTGACTCATCGCTCCATGCATCCGCAAATCAACTTCTGCCTCACCGCCTTTGTCGCAACCACCATCTCCGGGCTGATGCTGCGCCTGCCGGCTTTCGCCAGCACGCCGACGATCGCGATGGCCGCCAGCGTGCTGCTGCTGGTACCCGGCTTTCCGCTGATCAATGCGGTTGCCGACATGTTTAAGGGACATATCAACACCGGCCTGGCGCGCTGGGCAATCGCCAGCCTGTTAACCCTCGCGACCTGTATTGGCGTGGTGATGGCGATGACAATGTGGGGGCTACGCGGATGGGCATAATCATTTATCTCTACGAACTGGCGCTGGATATGGTGCTGGCCGCCATCCCTGCCGTTGGGTTTGCGATGGTATTCAACGTTCCGCAGCGAGCGCTGCGCTGGTGCGCCCTGTTGGGGGCTATCGGCCACGGCTCGCGCATGGTTATGATGACGGCAGGTTTTAATATTGAATGGGCGACGTTTATGGCCGCCCTGGTGGTTGGCAGCATCGGCATCCAGTGGTCGCGCTGGTATCTGGCTCACCCGAAGATTTTCACCGTTGCTGCGGTAATCCCGATGTTCCCGGGCATCTCCGCCTATACCGCGATGATCTCTGCGGTGAAAATCAGCCATTTTGGCTACTCGGAAGAGATGATGATTATGCTGTTAAGCAATTTTCTTAAGGCTTCGTCTATCGTTGGTGCATTATCTATCGGGCTTTCTATTCCGGGACTTTGGCTGTATCGCAAGCGTCCGCGCGTCTAGCTAACCGCGCCGCCGGTTCGCCCGCGGCGCTCCTTCCTGAGCGACCTCTATGCTACTATGTGTGCAGCTACCCCTCTCTTTTTAGTTGTTCAGAGTTGAGATTGATTTATGTCTTCACGAATATTAACTACCGATTTTAGCGGTCTGGATGACTTCATGCAGGATCACGCGGCGGTGCTGGCAAAATCCACCGCCGGCGCCGTCGCCGTATTTGCCAACAACGCGCCCGCATTCTATGCGCTGACGCCGGAGCGTCTGGCGCAGCTGCTGGAGCTGGAAGCCAAATTATCGCGCCCTAATAGCGATATTGCGCTGGATGCGCAGTTTTTTGACGAGCCGACAGCGGCCCCCGTTGCGGTACCGATGGGTAAATTTCCGATGTATGCCGACTGGCAGCCGGATGCCGATTTCCAGCGTCTGGCCGCGCTGTGGGGCATCGCCCTCAGCCAGCCCGTCACGCCGGAAGAGCTGGCGGCATTTGTCGCTTACTGGCAGGCGGAAGGTAAAGTCTTTCATCATGTCCAGTGGCAGCAGAAGCTGGCGCGCAGCGTGCAGATTGGCCGGGCCAGCAACGGCGGCCAGCCGCGACGGGATGTCAACGCGATTAGCGAACCCGATAACCATATTCCACGAGGATTCCGAGGATGAGCATGAAAAATGTCGGCGATTTAATGAAGCGCCTGCAAAAGATGATGCCAGCCCATGTCGAACCCGCGTTCAAGACAGGTGAAGAGCTGCTGGCGTGGCAAAAAGAACAGGGCAAGCTGCGCTCTGAGGCGCTGGAACGCGAAAACCGCGCCATGAAAATGCAGCGTACCTTTAACCGCTCCGGCATCCGCCCGCTGCACCAGAACTGTTCGCTGGATAACTACCGGGTTGAGTGCGAGGGCCAGATGATTGCGCTGTCCAGAGCGCGCCAGTACGTTGAGGAGTTCGACGGCAATATCGCCAGCTTTATCTTCTCCGGAAAGCCGGGTACCGGAAAAAACCACCTTGCCGCCGCTATCTGCAACGAGCTGCTGCTGCGGGGGAAATCGGTATTGATTATCACCGTCGCCGATATTATGTCAGCGATGAAAGATACCTTCGGCAACCGGGAAACCAGCGAAGAGCAGCTACTCACCGATTTGAGCAAGGTCGACCTGCTGGTAATAGACGAAATCGGTATGCAAACGGAATCACGCTACGAGAAGGTCATCATTAATCAGATTGTCGATCGCCGCTCTTCGTCAAAGCGCCCAACCGGTATGCTGACGAACAGCACCATGGACGAGATGAACAAACTACTTGGCGAGCGCGTAATGGACCGTATGCGGCTGGGCAATAGCCTGTGGGTCAATTTTAACTGGGAAAGCTACCGCGATCGCGTAACCGGAAAAGAGTATTAAGATATTTCTGAACACCGCCAGCGTTATAATCTTTGCATGTTCAGCCACGGCGAAGAGTACGTCTATGAAATCTGCAAAAACGTTGTTCCGCACGGCGATAGTGGCCGGCGCTTTATTCACCTTCGGCGCCCACGCCACCTCCTGGCAGGATTCTCTCTCCAGCGCCGCAAACCAGCTCAGCAGCCAGAACGGTAGCCAGCAAAGCGGCGGGATGTCCCTCTCTTCGCTGACCGGTTTGCTCAACGGCGGCAACCAGTCGTTGACCTCCAGCAGCATGAATAATGCCGCAGGGATTATGTCTTATTGCGCGAAACAGAAGCTGGCTTCAGTCACCAATACTGAAAACATCAAAAATCAGGTGCTGGATAAACTGGGTCTCAGCACGCCGGAAAAACAAAAAGAAGACACCAGCTATCTTGAGGGTCTTCAGGGTTTGCTGACCAGCAAAGATGGCCAGCAGCTGAATCTGAACAACCTTGGCAGCAGCCCGCTGGCGGAAAAAGTCAAAACCAAAGCCTGCGACCTGGTCTTAAAACAGGGCGTGAGCTTCCTCTCCTGATTTATCCTCTTAATGCCGCGTTTGGCGGGTTACCCTGGCCAACGCGGCGGCAACGTCTGTTTTTTAACATCTTTGCCCGGAATCCCCTGGCTGACTGGATGTGAAGCAGATCAAAAACGGCGATTTCTAAACCAATTCTGAACCACAGCACAAATTCATGACGTTACAATTGCGGCAATATTGCGCTGCAATTACAGTGTAGCGTGGAAAAAGATCTATCTGGCCAGCAGACAACTGGCGTGAATGAGGATGAGCTGTGTCAGAGTTGTTATCCATCGCCCTGTTTCTTGCCTCGGTGATGATTTATGCATTAAAAGCCGGTCGTAATACCTGGTGGTTCGCCGCCACGCTCACGGTGCTGGGCCTGTTCGTTATTCTGAATATTACCCTCTACGCCAGCAATTACTTCACCGGCGATGGTATCAATGACGCGGTACTTTATACGTTGACCAACAGCCTGACGGGCGCTGGCGTGGGCAAATATATCCTGCCTGGCGTTGGGCTGGTCGTGGCGCTGGTCGCGGTATTTGGCGCACTCGGCTGGGTGCTCCGCCGCCGCCGGCATCACCCTCATCACTTTGGCTACAGCCTCGTGGCGCTGGTTCTGGCGCTGGCTTCAGTGGATGCCAGCCCCGCTTTTCGCCAGATTAGCGAGTTGGTTAAATCCCAGTCCCGCGATGGCGATCCTGACTTCGTGGCTTACTACAAAGAGCCATCAAAAAGCATCGCCAATCCGCAACTGAACCTGGTGTACATCTACGGCGAAAGTCTGGAGCGCACTTATTTTGATAACGACGCCTTCCCGGACCTGACGCCGGAGCTCGGTAAACTCAAAAGCGAGGGGCTGGATTTCAGCAATACCGCCCAGCTGCCCGGCACAGACTACACGATTGCCGGAATGGTCGCCTCTCAGTGCGGGATCCCGCTGTTTGCGCCGTTTGAAGGCAACGCCTCGGCCTCAGTTTCCAGCTTTTTCCCGCAGAATATCTGCCTTGGGGATATCCTGAAAAACTCGGGTTATGAGAACTACTTCGTACAGGGCGCGAATCTGCGCTTCGCCGGAAAAGATGTCTTCCTGAAGTCTCACGGCTTCGATCATCTGTACGGCGCGGAAGAGCTAAAAACCACGGTTGCCGATCCGGCCTATCGTAACGACTGGGGCTTCTACGATGATACGGTGCTTGATGAAACCTGGAAAAAATTCGAAGCGCTTTCGCAGTCCGGTAAACGCTTCTCGCTGTTTGCTTTGACGGTCGATACCCATCATCCGGATGGTTTCATCTCCCGAACCTGCCAGCGCAAAAGCTACGACATGGACGGCAAAAAGAACCTCTCCTTTAGCGCCGTCTCCTGCAGTCAGGAGCACATTGCGGCGTTAATCGAGAAGATTAAAGCTTCTCCGTGGTTCAAAAATACGGTCATCGTAGTGTCATCCGATCACCTGGCGATGAAAAACAGCGCCTGGGATTATCTGAATAAGCAGGATCGCAGCAATCTGTTTTTCGTCCTGCGCGGCGATCAACCCCAGCAGGATACGCTGGCCGTCAAACGTAATACCATGGATAACGGCGCGACAGTGCTCGATATTCTCGGCGGCGATAACTTTATTGGCCTTGGCCGCAGCAGCCTTTCCGGAGAGTCGCTCTCCACCGTGTTCCTCAATATGAAAGAGAAAGTGCTGGCGTGGAAGCCGGATATCATCCGCCTGTGGAATTTCCCCAAAGAGATGAAGAACTTCACCGTTGATGCGCAGAAAAATATGATCTCCTTCTCCGGCAGCCATTTCCGCCTGCCGCTGCTGCTGCGCATCTCCGACAAACGCGTTGAGCCGCTGCCGGAAAGCGAATACTCCGCACCGTTGCGCTTCCAGCTGGCCGATTTCGCGCCGCGTGATAATTTCGTCTGGGTCGACCGCTGCTACAAGATGGGTCAGCTGTGGTCGCCGGAAGTGGCGCTCTCCACCAACTGGTGCGTATCGCAGGGCCAGCTGGGAGGCGAACAGAAAGTCCAGCGCGTTGACAAAGCCCAGTGGCAGGGTAAAACCGCGTTCAAAGATACCCTTATCGATATGGAACGTTATAAGGGCAACGTCGATACGCTGAAGATAGTCGATAACGACATTCGCTATAAAGCCGACAGCTTCCTGTTCAACGTTGCCGGCGCGCCGGAAGAGGTGAAGCAATTTAGCGGTATCTCTCGACCGGAAACATGGGGGCGATGGTCTAACGCTCAGCTCGGCAGCGAAGTGAAAATTGAATATAAGGAGCCGCTGCCGGAGAAATTCGATCTGGTGATTACCGCCAAAGCCTACGGTCCGAATGCCAATAAGCCGATTCCGGTACGGGTAGGCAGCAGCGAACAAACGATCGTCCTGGCTAATGATGTCACCACCACTACCCTGCATTTCGATAATCCGTCGCGCAGCAGTACGTTGACGATTGCGCCGCCGGACCCGCAGTCCACGAACGAGGGCAATATTCTCGGCCACTCCCCGCGTCAGTTGGGCATCGGTATGGTTGAAATCAAAGTGGTGAAAAGCGAAGGGTAACCCCTTCCACCCGGCGGCTTTTGCGCCGGGTCGCGGTGACTGGGTGCGGATATTAGCTATGCAGCGGCTTTAACTCATCCGCTGAGAGCCCGGTAATCCGCTGAACCGTCTCGGTATCTAAACCGTTTTGCAGCATACTGCCGGCAATGCGCAACGCTTCCCGCCGGCTACCTTCCTGCAGACCTTCCAGGCGCCCTTCTTGCCGGCCTTCCTGTATCCCTTCCTGCTTGAGTTTTTGAGCGATAGACATCAACCTCTCCTCATATTGTGGCAGACGGCGGGCCAACCGGCGGAGAAACACGCTCGGATCGGCGGTGTTGCCGTACTGCAGCATATAATGAAACAGCACTCTCAACTGCCTGCGGTTAGTGTATCCCAGCATGACAAGGGTCGCCAATGACTCCGTAATCCCGCTGAGATCGCGCTGGCGAATATGCTTTTGCATCAGTTCCAGCAGCGCGACCCGCCGGTGCTGAACAATTTCATCGTCCGGTATCACCGTCACATCAACCAGCGGAAACGGACAGGCATACAGCGTCCTCGCCATCTGCGGGTCGGCAAATTCGTCCAGCCAGTTCAGGGAAAAGGGATAGGGGCTGGTCGCACCGTGATAAAAAAGCATCGGCACCACCAGCGGTAGCGTTTTGTGCCCGGCGTCGAGGTGACGCTGCATGGCGGCAATCGCATAGCGCATCAGGCGAAAAGCCATATGGTTATCCGGCGAGCTCTGATGCTCTATCACCACATACACATATCCCAGGCCGCAGGGGGTTTGTACCGACCATAGTACGTCCGAGTACCAGGCGCGCAGATCTTCATCGACAAAGCTCGCCGGTTCCAGCCGCAGGGTAGAAAAATCACATCGCTGACGGATCGCTTCCGGCAGGTGCAGCGTGAGAAAATCATTTGCCGTTTCCGGGTGGCGAAGAAATCGCTTAAAAACCGCATCATGCGGCGTTGAGGTCATCCGTTTTTTCATGGCCGTCCGCTTGCCAGAAAGAGAAGGAAAGCCGGACTCTACCATCAGTTTTTGACCCGTTGGGTTTGACGATAATTTTCTGGGAAGCGCCTCGGAGAATAGCGCGGCGGCCAGCCGGGCTGGCCGCCATCAGCATAGCTTAGTAATCAAACTGACGATAATAACGACGGATATTAAGGTCGTGTCCGGTATGATGTTCAAAGTGGGCCGCCAGCCGGTCCACCAGCAGAGTAGAAACGACACACGGCGCCATGATCCAGCGGAAAGCATCATCAATACCGTTCAGCGGATAGTCACGCGGGTCGATAACCACCAGGTGGTCGGTGATCTTCTCAGCAAAGCGCTCAACGCGCTCATCCAGCGCCCGACATTTACCCTCGCCTTTCACCAGGAACAGGGGGACCTCTTTTTCCAGTAACTCCAGGGTGCCGTGGAAAAACTCAGCCGAACTCACCGACTTGGTCCGCTTCCACTGCATCTCTTCGAGAATACACATCGAGAACAGATAAACCTCGCCCCACATTTCCGCCCCGCCGATCCACATCATATAGTCGCAGCCGTGATACTGAGCGGCAATTTTATCCGCCTGCGGATCGAACTGGCGTTTGGCCTGCAGAAGATTTTCCGGCAGCAACTCCAGCTGGCTGGCAAAACGATCGTAATGGGCGAAATCGCCGTGACGATAAATGACGCGGAAGAATAACCAGTAGAGCAGCATATATTCATATTCCACGCCGTTCTTGTGGCACATCGGAATATGCCAGCTCGCCGCCTCAGCTAATGGCGAATCGGCATTACGGGTAATGGCCACGACGCGAATCCCCTGTGCTTTGCACCATTCGGCAATGGCCACCGACTCTTTGGTATCGCCGGATTTGGATAACGTCACCACCACCGCATCTTTATTTAATTTTTTATGCCCGCGATGGATTAATTCCGCCGCCTGCTCAAGATAAACCGGCACGCCAGTTAATTCTTTAGCAAACTCATTAATTGCCATCATCGGAGCTAAAGAACCGCCTACCGAGGCGAAAAATAAGGCGCTGCAGCCGCTGTGATAAATATCGTCGGCGACGGCTTCCGCCTGTTTGCGCGCAGCGATGATTTCGCGAGCACTGGTCAGGTACTCGTCCTGATTAAAACCCAACATAGTTTTCTCCTGAATAATCAGATTTTACTTTTTAAGACGCGGTCAAAATCGTCAAAAATACGTTTAGCCAGATCGATGCCTTTCAGTCCGGCGGTATGCCAGGCCAGCATCTGGACGGGAACAATCAGCAGCAGCGGCGCCAGGTGATGTTCACACGGGCAGTTTAGCGCCAGCGTCTGCGCATCCTCTTCATCGCTCAGCGTCAGCGTAAAGGCGCGGGCAATGGACGGCGCCATATAGTCCCGCAGCGCCCGGGTCCGCCCATCCGGCGCATCTTCAATAAACAGCATCACATGGCGGCAATTCGCCTCAAGATAGGGACCATGCATATAAGCTTCCAGCTCAAAGCCGCTGGAAGGCACGCGCACCGTTTCGGTAAATTTAGTTTCAAACTCTTTCGCAACCCCAACCAGAGCGCCATAGCCGGTGGCGACAAAGCGCTCGCCGCCCCGCAACGCTTCGCCATGCCTGTCGATAAACCGCGAGGTGCGGTCAATGACATCCGGGATCGCCGCCGCCAGCCGCTGCAGTTCGGCAAGATAGCGCTGCTCCTCGGCCTCGCTGGCTTTTCCCTGGCTACGGGCGATGGTCAGCGCCATCAGCAGCAAATTCAGCACCGTCGCGCTAAACCCTCTGGTGACAAACCCCACGCTCTCAATCCCGGTGTTGATATCCAGTATCCCGTCGCAGGCCCGGGCTATCGGGCTTTGCGGATCGGAGGTCAGAGCAAAAACCGGCAGGCTCAATGCCTGCACCTTACGCATCGCCTCCAGCGTTGAGGCGCTTTTACCGCTCTGCGAAATCGCCACCACCAGATCGGTATGCGGATCGACCGCCTCGTAGTGCGTAAAGTTGTACGGCTCTTTAATCTCAACCAGGACGCCGAAGCGCTGCTCAAAGAAATAGCGCGCGCACAGGGCGGCGTTCAGCGACGACCCGGTCGCCAACAGCAGAATGCGGCGCACCGGGTGCTGGCGGGCAAAAGTCTCAATCGCCGCCAGCTTTTGCCGGTAGTCGCGCAGGATCTGCGTCAGACAGGCCGACTCCTCGCTGATATAGGTCATCATCGTTGCTACCATTTTCGACTCCTGTTAAAACAAGCCAATCCACGAACCCAGAATGCCCACCAGCGCCATCCCCCCGATAATAGAGAGCGGTTTAACCTTGCGCCCCAGCAGCCAGTAAACGATGCCGAAACTTACCAGCGGCAGCATGCAGGGCAGAATGTCGTTGATAATGTCCTGCACCTGGGTTTTCGCCTCTCCGGCGCCGAATGCGATGGGGATGGTGATATCAATCATTGAAGCGGTCATCGCCCCGACCACCATCAGGCCGATAATCGACGCGCCGTAGGTCAGGCTCTCCATCATTCCGCTCTTCTGGATGCGCTGCAGTACCCCGGTGCCCAGCACATAACCCCAGCGGGTAAAGAACCAGCGCACCAGGATGTGCGGCACGTTAAACACCAGCAGAAACAGGATGGGACCGAGAATGTTGCCTTTCAGGGCCAGGCTGGTGCCGATGCCGGTGGCGATCAGGCGCAGCGTGCCCCAGAAGAAGGAGTCCCCCAGCCCGGCCAGCGGCCCCATCAGCGACGCTTTGACGTTATCAATCGCGTTGGCGTCCATGTTCTTCTGCTGGCTATTCTTCTCCTCCATCGCCGCGGTGATCCCCAGCAGCAGGGTGACGATATGCGGCGTGGTATTGAAAAACACCAGATGTCGCTTTAACGCCCCAGCCAGCTCCTCTTTGCGCGGATAGAGCTTTTTCAGCACCGGAATCAACGCGTAAACAAAGGCAAGATTCATCTGCCGCTCATAGTTCCAGGAGAACTCCATCTGGAAGGAGCGCCAGAAGACCCGGCGTAGATCGCGCGGCGTAATACGGGCCTCTTCCTGCGCCTGCGGCTGCAGAGTTTCTTCAGAAATCATCTTCGTCGTCATCGCTGACTCCTTGTTCTGTCGTCGTACGAGGTGAGCTCAACGCGGTGACGTTAACCATGACCACCGCCACAATAGCGCCGAGAATGGCGATGCCGGTTACCGGAATTTTCAGGTAGGCCATCAGCACGAAACCGAGGAAAAAGTACGGCGCAACTTTCTTATTAATCAGTAGCCTGGCGAGCATTGCGAAGCCGAGGGCCGGAATGATGCCGGTGGCGACGCTGAGCCCGTGTTTGATAAATTCCGGGATCGTGTCAAGCAGGGATTTCACCGCATTGCTGCCGACCAGGAATGACACGGTGACCACCGTGGCGAGCATCAGCGACAGCCCGAAGCCAGCAATCAAATGCATACGTTCAATGCCGCGGGTATCCGCCCGCTCCGCATAGCCGTCAGCCTTCTGGCTGAGCATCGGAATAAACATCCCCAGATAGACGTTTTTCAGGATCAGCGTCAGGGTGGCGATGGGCAGGCCAAGCAGCAGCGCCGTTTCCGTTCCCGCGCCGGAGGTAATGGCGAACGCCACGCCGAGAATACCGCCGGTTACTACATCAGGCGGAATCGATGCGCCGACCGAGAAAGAGCCAATAAAGGCCAGCTCAAGCGTCGCGCCCATGATGACGCCGGTTTGTACATCCCCCAGCACCAGCCCGGTCAGCAGCCCGGTCACGATAGGCCGCGAAATCAGCGACGTTCCTAATGCATATTCCGATTGCGCGATAAACGCCACCAGCCCCAGTAAGAGAGCCTCTACCATAATCTGTCCTCCGCGGAATTAAACGCATTCCGCAAAAAGCTGTTTGCGGTCGTTAGGGACCTGGCGAATCTCAACTTCGACGCCTTTCCCAACCAGTTGCTGCAGTTGCTCTATTTCTTCCGGGAGTAAATTAATCGCCTTAGAGATATTTTTACTGCCCTCTTTGGCTTTAATTCCGCCGAGATTAATACTTTTAATTTCCTCGACGGCGCTGGCAATCCGCCAGGCATCATTTACCGATTCCACGACGATAAACAGATTATATTTGTCGGTCACGCCGCTTTTTATCGATTCAATAGAGTCGTTAATATTTTTAATCACCAGTTTGACTGAAGGGGGTTTAGCGAGCTTAATCGTCGTTTTCCGTAGCTCATCATCAGGGACATTATCGTTGGCAATTAAAATGCAATCAGCGCCGACATACTGCGTCCAGGAAAAGGCAACCTGGCCGTGAAGTAATCGATGGTCAACCCTTAATAGCGTAATCATAGTGTTCCCTCATTTCAGAAGTCTTTATCAATAGTCATCGCACTGGCAATCGTCTGATTGCAGTACTGAATGCTCTCTTTGGCGCTTATTAATGCTTCAGAAATTAATTTTTCGGTATTCTCTTCGCCAGCTGAAATGAGCAAATCAATAATCAGCGGCAGATTTAAGCCGGACAATAAATGAAAGTGCGGGCGCGATAGAAAGCGCACAAATTCATTATTGACGCTACCGGCGAAAATATCCGTAATCACAATCAGCTCATCCTGGGCGGGAAAACGCGCCAGCAGCGTCTCCACCTGCTGCGTGAGGTCGGCCTCCTCCTCGACGTAGGCGCACAGGGTATGAATATCCGGCTGTTTACCGAGGATCAGCTCCACGGAGTTCAGCAAACCGTTAGCAAAGGTGCCATGGCTGGCAAAAATATAGTGTCGTTTCATCCTTACCTCGAAAGCGCATTCCACTGCTTTCTTGATTGCAACCGGCGTGCCAGAAACAGTGGCGCGCCGGCTAGCGCAAGGATCAACTAATGAAGGGGATTAAAACTCTTGATCTTCCTGAATAAATTCAGTTTCCCGCGTCAGAATATCGTGAATGTAGTACAGCTCTACGGCGGGGATTTTGACACTATATCCACTCTCTATGACACTAAAAGCCTCGCGGAGCGTCGCCAGCTCGCTCTGCGGACACTGCCTTCCGGAATAATGGGATGGCGAGGCGTTGCGGATCAGGCGCTCTATCAGACAGCTGATATGCACATACAGCGCTACCTTGCGATCGTTAGGCACATCGCAGCCGGCCAGATGCTCATAGCGCAGTAAAAACTGCTCAACCTGATTGATCACTTTACCGGTATCGAGGATCGTCACCGACTCGATCACCCGGCGCAGCGAGAAATTCTTCAGGATCAGGTTATTGATTTCGCTGACCTGCTCAGCGGTGGCCAGCTCGCCGAAGATGCGCATCAGCGGGCGGCTCCCTTCGCCGGAGATTAACGAATCCAGCGAAATCCACGGCAGATCGGCAAGCTGCGGGTCCAGGGTTCCGACGATCGCCAGCACCTCATAGCGGCTCAGCATCGGCTGCCGCCGCGCGGGATCGGCGAGCGTCTCCACATCGCATGCCACAATATCGATCCCCAGCGCTTCAGGGATACTGGCTTTTAACAGCGCCGACAGATTCGCCGCCGCTCCCAGGCCGGTGGCGCAGGTCGTAAGAATCGCCCGCGGTTTGTCCGCTTGCGGGTAATAGAGCTGATGCTCGATCGCGAGGTCACCGCGGATCTCCCGGACGATATCTTCCAGCATGTCGCCCAGCAAAATTCGCTCGCCGACGTACATCGCCATCCCGGTCGAGACGTTATTAATTATCGCCATCGGCGTCGTCAGCCGACGGTTAAAATGGCTATGAATGGCGTTCAGCGAACCCATATCGACCAGGATGACCAGTCCGGAGGCCAGCGCGTGACTCTCAATATAGGCCATCACCTGGTTAGCAATAGCCTCCGGCGTGACATCAAGCGGCATATCGAATGACTCAAACAGCTGGCTTTTCAGCAACCGGTTCGCCACGTTAGCGATACTGCTGGCGGTGGCGTAACCGTGGGCGAGGATAATTGCCCGGGTCACCTGCTGCTGGCTAATGGCGCCATTTTTCTGTAACCACAGCACCAGTAACAACAGGTCAATACGTCGGGGTTCAATGTCCAGCTTCAGCGCCAGCGCGGCGAGGATCTCTTCACAAAAGCGATACAGCAACGGATATTTTTGCGCCAGGAAATCCTCCAGCTGGCGGCTTTTCTCGTTGCTCATCGTCGACTGCGCCTGGCGGGAACGATGAATCAGGTAGTGGCTTAGAGCATAAATACAGTTGCCGTTAAACTGGATATTGAAGCGCTTTTCAAGGCGATAAAATTCCTCCCGCACCTGATGCGTTATCAGCAGCAGCATATGCGAACTCTGGGTATCGTGATTATCAAATATCAGCCGATCGAAGAGGGTTTCAATCTCCTCGCCCATGCTTTTTTGCGCTTCTTCCCAGAGCCTTTTTTTGCTCAGCACCGCCTCATACAGCGCGAGAACGCGGCACTGAGTATCATAAATCAGCCCCTGAACCGGGTCGCGCGCGCGCAGCAGCCAGACCAGGCTGGTCTGCGGTTCGATAAGCAGCGGCTCTTCATGGCCCATCGGTTCACTAAGCGCCGGCGTCGCGGCCATGATATTTTCCGGCAGATCGTGCAGCGTGACGTTCAGCTTCTCGCTGCCCGGAGCCCTGGCCCAGGCTGACGCAACGGCGTACTTAATCACGTTTTTTAGCTCACCGACGTTACCGCGATATACGTAGTGCGTCAGCACCTGCAAAAGCCGGGGCGTCAGCTGCAGCCGGGCGGCGAGCGTGCGCGCCTCCTGCCAGAAAAACTGCAGCGTGAGCGCTTCTTTCTCGTGGCGGCTGCGGGTCTGTAAATCAGGCAGGCTAACGAGGATCGGGATACGACGAATAAAGGTGGTCAGAAACGTGCTGTGAATATCTTCGGTAGTGGCAAACACCAGCCGCAGGGATATCGGCATCCCCTGCGCCGTTTCTCCCAGCCGATAGATCTCTTTGCGATCCAGCCAGGTGAAGAGCTTCTCCTGTCCCTGCGCATCCAGGCGGTGGACTTCATCGAGAAACAGCACGCCGCCGTTTGCCGCTTCAAACGCCCCGGCTTTATCGCCCTGCGCGCCGGTAAACGCGCCTTTCACGTAGCCAAACAGGTTGGCGGCCAGCAGCTCCGGGTTGCTGGCATACTGGGCGCAGTTGAAGCTGACAAAGGGCGCATCGGGCGGCAGCAGTCCCTGGGCGATGGCAAACTCATGCATCAGCTCCGCCATATAGCTTTTGCCAGTTCCGCTGTCGCCGACGATCAGTAGCGGCAGGCCACCGTTGGGATAAAACAGCGCGGTTTTCATCTGTTCGATCGGCTTGCGCAGGCTACCGTCATGGCCGGTAAGCAATGAAAAATGATCCGCCTGCTCCGGCTGTCGATCGCTCTCCGCGAGCAGCTCCACCATGCTGGCGTACTCGCTGCGGGAAAGGGGGAAAAACTGCTGGCAGAAGGTGGCTTTATGGAAAAAATAGACCGGACGGGTATTAATCTTCACCAGCACATCCTGGGCCACCAGCTGATTCAGATAGTGGCTGGCGGTATTTCTTTGCATGGCAAAACGCCGGGCCAGGTAGCCGGCGGTGAAGACCTCGCTCAGGTTATCCGGATCAAAAAAATCGGTCTGATTTTGCAGAAAAGCCAATAGTTCCGTTTTACGCATCGCATCCCCCTCTTCACCTTACAGGGGCTTATGATGCGGGAAATCCGCCAACCATTGGCGCTTAATTTATTTTTTGCGGTTCAGAGCACAAAAAAAACGGCGCCCAAATCCGCGGACGCCGCACAACAAACCGACTACAGCCGCCTCAGGGCCTCCCGCATCCCCGCGCTCAAAATCATTTCCAGATACCGCGTAACCTGATCGGCAAGCCCCGGAACGGTCGTCAGATCTTCACCCCAGTGCGCTGCATCCTGCAGGACTTCCGTGACCAGTTCATGCAGCGGGCGGCCGCGCGCCACCTGCGCCCATCCTTCGGCAAAACGGGTTAGCCAGACGTCATCATCCTGCAGCGGATAGGTCTGTCCCTCGCGCTGGCCGCGATAGAAGGCGATGAGCGCCGCCAGGGCAAACGTTAGCCGCGGCGGGATCGCGCCGTGCCGGCGAATATTCGTCAGCAGCTGCGGCAGGATCCGGGTACGAAACTTAGTCATGCCGTTCAGGGCGATGGAGAGCAGCTGATGGCGAATCCAGGGATTAAGAAAGCGCCCGGTCACGGCATCGGCAAACTGCCGTAGCTCATCGGCGGGTAAATCCAGCGCCGGGATAATCTCCTCGTCGATAGTTTGCTGCACATAATGGCGTATGGCCTGATCATGCATCGCTTCGCCAACAGTATCGACACCGCACAGCCACGCCACCGGCACCAGCGCGGTATGCGCGCCGTTAAGAATGGCAACCTTGCGCTCTTTGTAGGGCCGGATATCCTCTACGATACGGATATTGAGCGGGTAGCGATCTAGCCGCAGCGTCTCCGCCAGCACCTGCGATCCCTGGATGACGAATAACCAATAGTATTCGGCGGTATCCAGGAAAGCATCATGGTAGCCCAGTTCCGCCTCCAGCTTTGCCGCTTCCTCGCGCGGATAGCCGGTGACGATACGGTCAACCAGCGTTGAACAAAATGTATTGGCGGTCTCAACCCAGACGCGAAAAGCCGCGGGCAGTTGCCACTCATCGGCGTAGCGTAGCACCAGCGCCTTCAGCGCTTCGCCGTTGTAGTCGATCAGCTCACAGGGGATAATCGTCCACCCCTTATCCGCTGCGCCGTTGAAATGGCGGAAACGTTCGAGCAGCAGCTGGGTCAGCTTCGCCGGAAAGCTGACCGGCGGCTTATCGTCAGGCCCGTCCCCGGCATGATAGCTAATACCCGCTTCAGTGGTATTTGAAAATACGAACTCAATCGCCGGATTACGAGCCAGCGCCAGATAGCCAGCAAAATCCTGCCAGGGGTTGATCTCGTTATTAACGGAGCGAATAATCCGCGCTTCGCTCACCGCCTCGCCACGTTCGTCCAGCCCGCGGATCACCGTGGTGTAAAGTCCATCCTGGGTATTGAGCGACGGCGGAAACTCGGTGTTGATCGGGCGAATAATGGTCACCCCTGCCGCCAGATCGGTTTGCTCATTCAGCCGATCCAGCTGCCAGTCGATAAACGCCCGCAGGAAGTTGCCCTCGCCGAACTGAATCACGCGCGTCGGGTAGTGCGGCCCGGGAAAATCTTGTCTGTTTAACGATTTCATAGCCTTTCCTGCTAAAAATGAATGACGCCTTTAATAAGCTGGCGATTGTTAATCACTTCGCTTTCGTAAATCTCGGCCAGCGACCTGAAATCGTAACGGTGGGTCAGCATCATTCTGGCGGTCACTTTCCCCTCAGCCATTAGACGTCCGACTTTGGCGAAATCCTCTTCCGTCGCATTACGGCTGCCCATCATGGTGGTCTCTTTCTTATGAAACTCCGGGTCCGGGAACTGCAGTTCACCTTTAAACAGGCCAACAAAAATGATGCTGCCGCCGTGGCGGATTAAATTTACCGTGTTGTTCATCGCCTGCTGATTCCCCGTGGCGTCGATCACCTTCTGCGCCAGCGAACCACCAAACATGTCACACAGCTGTTCGGTGAATTGCGGGTCAGAAGGGTCGAGCGTGGCCAGACCAAGGTGCTGCGCCACATGGTCGCGCCGCGCCGGGCTGGTATCCGCCACTACCACCTGCGCCCCGTCGGCTTTAGCGATAGCCGCCGCCCCGAGACCAATGGGTCCCGCGCCGACCACCAGCACCTGCTCTCCCGGCTGGATAGCGGCGCGACGCACCGCGTGGGCGCTGATGGCGAAAGGCTCAATCAGCGCTGCGGCTTCCGGCTCGACGTCATCCACCACCAGCAGATTTTTTACCGGCACGCAGAGGTACTCGCTAAACCCGCCGTCCCGATGCACGCCGATCACCGAAATTTTCTCGCAGCAATTAGTCCTGCCGCTCAAACAGGCCGGACACTGACGGCAGGCAACGTAAGGTATGACGACTACCTGCTGTCCGCTTTTCAAGTTAAGAATATTTTTACCGAGACCGATAATCTCGCCGCATATTTCATGTCCGAGCACGCGTGGATAACTAAAAAAAGGTTGATTCCCTCCCCAGGCGTGAATATCCGTACCACAAATCCCCACCGTTTTTATTTTAATGAGCACTTCATCATCACCGGGAATGGGAATCTGGCGTTTTTCCCAGCGCAATATTTTAGGTTCCTGACAAACTAATGTATTCATCGACGTCATAATAATTGCCTCCGTATTTGTTGGCTTAGATATCGATGAAAAACAGAGGTGAGAATAAATTCATTGCAAAAATTGTGAAATCTCACGCACAAAACTGTTTTAAATCCGGCTTTAATAGCTAAAAAAATGGAGATGTATAATGAGCCGCTCGCAAAACCTTCGTCACAACGTCATTAACCAGGTCATTAACGATATGGCGCGCGGCTTTCTTCCGTCGCCGCTGCCCTCACAAAGCGCGCTGGCGGAGATGTACAACATCAGCCGCACCACCGTGCGCCATATCCTCAGCCATCTGTGCGAGCGGGGCGTATTGCGTCAGAACGCTCGGGATTATCAGATCCTTCGCCAGCCGGAGATGCAGGACGGCTTCGATGGCTCCAGCGCCTCGCTGGCCGAGCAGAACCGTCTCTTTGAGCAGGCGTTTTTCACCATGATTAACCAGCGCCAGCTGCGCGCCGGAGAGATGTTTTCCGAGCTGCAGCTGGCGCGTGCTGCCGGCGTCAGTCCGGTCGTAGTGAGGGAATTTCTGTTGAAATTCAGCCGCTACAACCTGATTGAAAGCGAAAAGCGCGGCCAGTGGAACATGAAGAAATTTGAGCAATCCTGGGCTGAGCAGCTGTTCGAGCTGCGGGAAATGCTGGAAACCCACGCGCTTCAGCATTTTCTCAATCTCCCGGACAACGACGCCCGCTGGCTGCAGGCGAAAACCCTGCTTGAGCGCCATCGCGCACTGCGTGACAGCATCGGCGACAGCTTTCGTATGTTTTCCCAGCTCGATCGCGACTTTCACTCGCTGCTCCTGTCCGCGGCTGAGAATATATTTTTCAATCAATCGCTTGAGATTATTTCCGTGATTTTCCACTTTCACTATCAGTGGGATGAGAGTGACCTTAAACAGCGTAATATCATCGCCATTGATGAACATATGACCATCCTGAGCGCGCTTATCTGCCGCAGCGATCTGGACGCCAATCTGGCGCTGCGTAACCACCTGAACTCGGCGAAGCAATCGATGATTAACTCGCTCAGGCAGAGCGAATCCCTGGCTCATTAAGTACCGATTAAAAACAGAAAATGATTATCAGCAGCACAGTTCTCAAAACATAATCCAGTGCCAGAAAAAAGGTTATTTATGCTGAAAACAAGTCGACTTACTTTACTGTGAAATAGGTGGGTGGGTTTAAACCATTCGATGTCACTTGTCGTTCAAATAGAATAACCAGGAGTCAGGCGTGGAATCACGAAATATAACTATCGACCCGCAGACAACCTTTGATAAAGGAAAGGCGGAGACTGTCAGCGTTCCGTTAAATAATACGTTAACGCGCAGCGCGCGCATTAAAAAAATTCAGACAACGGCAATGATCCTGTTATTTCTGGCGGCGATGATTAACTACCTCGACAGAAGTTCATTGTCCGTCGCGAACTTAACGATTCGCGAAGAGCTGGGGCTCAGCGCCACCGAAATCGGCGCATTGCTGTCCGTTTTCTCGTTGGCCTACGGCATCGCCCAGCTCCCCTGCGGGCCGCTGCTGGACCGTAAAGGCCCGCGCATCATGCTGGGGCTGGGCATGTTTTTCTGGTCGCTGTTCCAGGCGGTCTCCGGGATGGTACATAGCTTTACCCAGTTCGTGCTGGTGCGTATCGGCATGGGGATCGGCGAAGCGCCGATGAACCCGTGCGGCGTCAAGGTGATCAACGACTGGTTTAATATTAAAGAGCGCGGCCGCCCGATGGGCTTCTTTAACGCCGCCTCGACGATTGGCGTCGCGATCAGCCCGCCGATCCTTGCCGCCATGATGCTGATGATGGGCTGGCGCTGGATGTTCATTACCATCGGCGTGCTGGGGATCTTCGTCGCTATCGGCTGGTATATGCTCTATCGCAACCGGGAGGACATCCCCCTCACCGCCGATGAGCAGGCCTACCTTAATGCCGGAAGCGTCAACGTTCGCCGCGACCCGCTGAGCTTTGCCGAATGGCGCAGCCTGTTTAAAAACAAAACCATGTGGGGAATGATGCTGGGCTTCAGCGGCATCAACTATACCGCCTGGCTGTATCTGGCCTGGCTGCCGGGCTACCTGCAAACGGCGTATAACCTCGATCTGAAAAGTACCGGGTTTATGGCCGCCATTCCTTTTCTGTTCGGCGCCGCCGGTATGCTCATCAACGGTTACGTTACCGACTGGCTGGTTAAAGGCGGCATGGCGCCGATCAAAAGCCGTAAAATTTGTATTATTGCCGGGATGTTCTGCTCCGCCGCGTTTACGCTGATCGTGCCGCATGCCACCACCTCTATCGCTGCAGTGCTGTTAATTGGCATGGCGCTGTTCTGCATCCACTTTGCCGGTACTTCCTGCTGGGGATTGATTCACGTCGCGGTGGCATCAAGAATGACCGCGTCCGTCGGCAGCATCCAGAACTTCGCCAGCTTTATCTGCGCCTCCTTCGCGCCGGTAGTGACCGGGTTTATTGTCGATACCACCCACTCATTCCAGCTGGCGCTGGTGATCTGCGGCTGCGTCACCGCCCTCGGCGCGCTGGCCTATATCTTCCTGGTCCGTCAGCCGATTAGCGACCCGCGTAACGGCTGAATCTTAACGCCCTGCTGATGGCAGGGCGCTCAGCGTTGCGCTCATTTCATACTGTTTTAATACCCCAGGCGTATAGCCGGCGGTCTGGAACAGGGGCGTAAAGCGTTCCGGGATGGTCACCGAGGTCCCGAGCCCTGGAAACTGTCGGGCAAGCGCCATCAGCATTTCCCGCCCTAGCCCGCGCCCGCGTGCGGCGGGCTCGACCCATAAAAACTGCAGCTGCGGCCTGCTGGATAAGGTCGCCAGCACGGCGAAAGCCTGCTGATGGAGGCTCAGCGCCCGGCACGGCAGGGTGCTGAAGGTGAGCGGGTCCATCAGCCACGGCAGCTGGCCATTAAGCTCGGCGCCGGCCCTGCGCGTCAGCGCCAGCACGTCATACTCCTGCAATACGGATGACTCCTCGCTCGCGGTCTGCGCGCTCAGATAGCCGCACAGCCCGTGCCGCACCTCGAAGCCCAGCGAGTGATACAGCGCTACCGCCGCGTGGTTATCGCGAATAACCTCCAGCCACATCCGCCGTACGCCCTGCTCGCGCAATGCATCCAGCAGCGACCCCATCAGCCGGCGTCCGACGCCCTTTCCGCGATACGCGGGTCGCATCGCAAATGCCGCCAGCCTGGCTTCATCGCCGCGCCGGGCGACAACGGCCATCGCCGCAGGGACATCACCATCCAGCCAGACGCAGGAATCCAGCAGGCTCAGCCCTTCGGCGCTAAAACGCTGGACAAAAACCTCTACCGACAGCGTGACGGGAACCAGGTAATCTTCGAAACAGTCGCAAAGGATCGTCGTCAGCTGCGCGACGCTAAACTGAGTGGCGGAAACGGCGGTAAGCTCCATACATTTCTCCCGGAGGCTGCTATGCTGAGGTGATGAAAACTAACACTATAACCGCCGCCGCGACGTTACGCCTGACTGAGGAGAGAGACATCCCTCTTCTGCCCGCCATTGAGCGCTCGGCGGCCCAGGCTTTTCGCCAGATTCCGGCGCTGGCCTGGCTGGCGGAAAGCGAAGTGATAAGCCCCGAGCGCCACCGGCTGTTCCTTGAAACTGACCACAGCCTGCTGGCCGTGGCCGATGACCAACCGATAGGCTTCCTGCTGAGCGAACCGCTGGATGATGCGCTGTTTATCGTCGAGATCGCCGTTCATCAGGCATGGCAGGGGCGAGGCATTGGCCGCATGATGCTGGAGCAGGTCATTGAGACAGCCCGCCAGGCGGCTTATCCGGCGGTCACGCTCACCACCTTCCGCGATGTGCCCTGGAACGCACCGTTTTACACGCGACTGGGGTTTTCAATGTTAAGTGAGCGAAGACTACCGGAGGGACTGGCGGCAAAAAGGGAGCTGGAAACGGAACACGGTCTGCCGCCGGAGACGCGCTGCGCCATGCGCCTAACGCTGTAGCCTCCGGCGCTGATTTCAGCGGCGGAATATGGTACAAAGTATCATTGATAACTTACCTGTTGATACCCGTATGTCCTGGTCAATCGATATCATTTCCTGCATAACCGATCGCTTTGTGGAACTCACGGCGACCGAAAAGCGCATCGCGCAGTTCATTCTCGATGATGTCGCGGCGGCGGCGGAGCTGCCCATCGCGGAGATGGCGCGTCTGACCCACACCAGCCAGGCCTCCGTTACCCGCTTTGCCCGGGCGCTCGGCTGTAAAGACGTCCGCGAGCTGAAGATGAGGCTCGCGCAATCTCTGGCGGTCGGACAGCGATTTATCCTCGATGTCCCGGACCTTGAGGGCGTACAGGGGATCTACGAGTCGATCATCGGCGTGCTGGAAACCAACCGCCGGGCGCTGGACATTGAAGCGCTGAAGCGTGCGGTGAGCTGGCTGAGCGACGCGCGGCAGATCCTGGCGCTCGGGATGGGCGGCGGCTCTACCATCTGCGCTCAGGAGATCCAGTATCGCCTGTTTCGCCTCGGCCTCCCGGTTGTCAGCCAGAACGACGGTCTGCTGGTGCGCATGATGAGCTCGGCGGTGACGCCAAAGGATGTGGTTATCGTGCTGTCGTTGGGCGGCTATACCCAGGAAATCATCGAGAGCGCGGCGATTGCCAGGCAGTACGGCGCAAAGGTCATTGCCATCACCCCCGCCGGAACGCCGCTGGCGGAGCAGGCGGATCTGGTGCTGCCGCTGCTGGTGCGCGAAAACGACTACATTTTCAAGCCCAGCACTTCACGCTATGCGATGCTGGCGATGGTTGACGTGCTGGCCACCGAACTGGCGATGGCCAATAAAACTCAGGCAAAAGGCAGACTGCGCCGGATTAAGCTGGCGCTCGACAGCCACCGCGGCGGCGTCGATCGCCAGCCGCTGGGCGATTAACCGCAGCGGGCGGCGGCGATAAACCTCTCCGCCTGCTGACGGGTACGTTCCACGGCCTGCCCGGCGCGATACAGATCGCTTCCCAGGCCAGCGCCGGCGCACCCGGCCTCAACCCAGCTTGCCAGATTCTCCGGCGTCACGCCGCCGACCGCCAGCACCGGCACCTCCGACGGCAGCACCGCTTTCAGCGCCCGAATGTAGTCCGGGCCAAAAGTGGAAGACGGGAAAATTTTCAACCACTGCGCCCCGGCATCCAGCGCGTTAAACGCCTCGGTCGCGGTGGCGCACCCGGCGCAAACCCGCATTCCGCGCGCCACCGCCCGGCGGATCGTCGTCGGCTCAGTATTCGGCGTCACGATAAGCTTCGCTCCGGCATCGGCCAGAAAATCGACCTGTTCCACCTTAAGTACCGTTCCCGCGCCAATCACCGCCTGCTCGCCAAAGCGCGCGACCATCTGCGGAATACTCTGCTGCCAGTCCGGCGAATTGAGCGGAATTTCGATATAGCGAAATCCTGCCTCTATCAGCGTCTCAATATGCTCCGCTGCCTCAGCGGGGCGAATACCGCGTAAAATCGCCACCAGTTTAATCTTGTCCATGCATTATCCTCGCCATGCCGCTCAGCAGCGCCTCATCGCCGCTGCAGCTGTTAACCGTCATTCCGCGCGCCTTCATCGCCCGACTGTAGCGGGCATTCAGCGCCGGGTCGCCAACCAGCGTGACGCCAGAGGTACGGTAACGCTGCCCCAGGGTCGCCACTTCCGCGCCAATCAGCAGCCCGGAGAGATAGTCGCTGACCGAGGTCGCGGCCAGGCCTCCCAGCACCCGGGCGGCCCTGGCGACAAACAGTTCGCTAATCAGCGACGGCTGCGCCAGTCCTTTTTCCAGCCCCCGTTCAAACGCCGTCTCGTCCGGCTGCTGGACCGGCAGCCCTTTGCCGATCAGCGATTGCGTCATCAGCAGATGATGCAGTTCACCGGTCATCGCCGTGGCAAAATGACGCACCGCGCCGTTCGCCACCTGTACCCATTTGCAGTGGGTGCCCGGCAGCACGTAACACTCCGCCGGCGCCAGCTGCCAGGCCCCCAGCAGCTGCGTCTCTTCGCCGCGCATCACGTTGAAATCCCCGTCCTGTTCAATCTTGAGGCCGGGAATAATCCACACGCCTTCAGCAACGGCGCATAGCTGCTGCCCTGGCGCGTCGATCGCTGCCGGACAGTCCAGATACGGCACCGCTTGCCAGCCCGCATCGCTGCCGATCATCCCGGCCATCAGCACCGGCAGCGCCTCCGCGCCGCGCCAGGGGGCCAAATGCTCCGCGAATACGTCGGCAGGCGCTCGTCCGTTCAGGCGGGTGATACCCAGCGGCAGCTGCTTTGTTTCGACGCACTGGCCATTACGAATCAGCCAGCCGCGCAGCTGGGTAGAGCCCCAGTCGACGGCAATATAGTCCTTCATTGTGCTTCTCCTGAGACCTGCACCGTCGTCTTCGCCGGCATCGCCTGCCCTTCACGCTCCTGCGTGATCATTTCCAGCGCCTGCTCACGGCTAACTTTGCTGGCTGGCGTCAAGAGGGTGACAAAAATCGCGAAAACAAAGCTGCCGACGACCGACGGAATGCACGGGTTCCCCCAGTAAGCCAGCCAGTCGGCTTTCATCAGAACCACAAGAGAAACCAGCATGCCGCTCAGCAGCGCGGTAAACGCGCCCTGCCAGTTGAAGCGCAGCCAGAAGCGGCCGAGAATCGAACAGACGAACAGACCGGACATCAGCATGGAGATCATTTTGGTGATATAGCTGATGATATCGTTCGAGGTCAGGGCGAAGATCATCGCCAGGCCGATAACGAACGCCAGCATCCAGCGGGAGAGCGTTATCGCTTTATCCGCCGGGGGCATTTTCCCGGTGATGAGGGTATAAACATCACGCATCATGATGGCCACGGCGGCTATCGCGTCAGAACTGGCCGAGGACATGGTGGCCGAAAGCCCGGCAATCAGCACCACCAGCCCGAGGATGGCCGGTAAGAAGCTGGTGGCGAACAGGAAGGCGTAATTACTGTTCTCGAGATTGGGGTTCATGGTCCATGCCGCCATGCCGATAATCGCCGGCAGCACCGAGAAAAACAGATACAGCACGCCGGTATAGACAAACGAGCGGCGCACCGAAGAGACATCTTTCCCCGAGTAAATACGCTGGCGATAGGAAGGGGTCGCCAGCACGCCGACGCCGATGACCATCGCCAGCGATAGCGCCGGAATGACCCCCAGTTTATCGACCGCAAACAGGCTCATCGCCTTGGGATCCATCGCCTGGACGATGGCATCCCATCCCCCGACGTGAACCACCGCCAGAATCGCCATCAGGATAAAACCGAAAAACAGAATTAATGCCTGAATGGTATCCGTCCACACCACCGCAGAATAACCGCCGATGATGACGTAAATCGCAAAGGCCAGAGCGATAATAATTTTCGCTAGCGTCAGATTTATTCCCGTCGCCCAGGATAAATACATGCTGCCGCCAAGAATATGCGCCCCCAGCCAGCCAATAGAGGCCACAAATATCATTATGCCGACGATATTTTTAATTAAATGACTACCGCCGGTATAATAAGAGAGCTCTTCGCTCATGGTCATAAAGCGCAGCTTGCGCACCGGGGCGAACAGCCAGGCCACCAGCAAAATACCGATGGCCCCGCCCACGCCGTACAGCATCCCGGCCCAGCCGTTGCTGTAGCCGAAGCCAACAGCGCCCATGCTTGAACCGGTGCCCACCATGGTCGCCACGGTAGAGCCCAGGGTCAGAAACAGCGGTAAGGAACGGCCACCGAGTAAAAAATCTTCTCCGCTTTTTTGATTACGCGACACGTACCAGCCAAGCCAAATCATGGCCAGCGCGTAAATAATAAAGCCGACTAAAAAGATATGACTATTCATAATTCACATCCTGCCAGTTGAGTAGGTAAAAGGTAAAAGGCTACGAAGCGCTGAATGAATTCAGCGCTCAAAAATCCTGTTTATATTTCTGGTTAATAAATTTTTATACGCGAGCCGCGTTATAACAGGTCACATCCACTTCAACTTTACAATCCACTACCAGGTCCGCTACGCAGCAGATACGGGCAGGCGGATTGTCGCCAAAGAACTCGCGGAATACTTTATTGAAAGACTGAAAATAGCGCGCATCGGTGAGGATCACCTTGACGTGCACCACGTCGGCCAGGGTGTAGCCCGCTTCGGTCATGATATCCACACAGTTCTGAATCGCCAGACGCGCCTGGTCAACGATGCCCCCTTCCACCACTTCACCCTCCTTCATCGGCGTCTGGCCGGAAACGTACAGCCAGCCCCCCGCCTCCACCGCGCGCGCGAACGGCAGATGCTGCCCACCGGTCCCGGTACCGCCCTCAACGCCATAACGTTTAATGCTCATTTTTCTCTCCTTAGTTCATTCGGCGGCGCAGGAAACGCCCTGCGCGCCCGGTAATCTTTTTATCGCTGCCGTAGCTCATCACGCCGTTAACCATCACCGCCTCGATACCGTCCGCCGGTTGTTTCGGGTCGGAGAAGCTGGCGACATCGCGCACCGTCTGCGGATCAAACAGCACCAGATCGGCAAAATAGCCCACTTTCACCAGCCCACGCTCTGCCAGCTGGAAACGCGCCGCCGACAGACCGGTCATTTTGTGGATAGCGGTGGTCAGCGGAAACAGCCGTTCATCTCGGCAGTAGTGGCCCAGGACCCGCGGAAACGCGCCCCATAGCCGCGGGTGCGGCATCGGGTCGTTCGGCAGACCGTCTGAGCCGATCATGGTCACCGGATAACGCAGTACCCGCCGCACGTCCTGCTCGTCCATGTTGTAGTAGATGGCGCCTGCAGGCATCAGCCGCGCCGCCGCCTCGTGCAGGCTAACCTGCCAGCCGTCAGCAATCTGCTGCAGGGTTTTTCCGGCCTGCTCGGGCTGCGCCTCCGACCAGGTAATGACGATATCGAACTCATCGGTGACCTGCTTCATATCCAGCGTCGACGAGCTGGCAGAATAGGGGTAGCAGTCACAGGCGATCTCCTGGCGCTGGCGCATCTCATCGAAGAAAGCCAGCGTCTCCTTCGTGCGACCCCAGTTTTTCGCGCCGGCGCACTTATGGTGCGATACCACCACCGGTACGTTACCGTGGCGGCCAATGCGGAACGCCTCGTCGAGCGCCTCCAGAATCGGTTCGAACTCCGAACGCAGGTGGGTGGTATAAATTCCCCCTTCTGCCGCCAGCTCCTCGGCCAGCGCCATCACTTCTTCAGTGGTGGACTGAAACGCGCTGGCGTAGGCCAGCCCGCTACTCAGCCCCAGCGCGCCCTGACGCAGCGCGTCGCGCAGCTGCACCCGCATTCCGGCAATCTCGATCTCCGTCGCCGGGCGGAACAGATCGTCCATATGGTTATTACGCAGCGCGGTATGGCCAATCAGCGTGCCGACGTTTAATGACGGCTTCGCCGCCGCCACCGCGTGGGCATAAGCGTCAACAGTGGGATAAACAAAGTGCTCCGCCTCACCCAGAAGATTCATCGGGTCCGGTACGCCGTCGCGCATGGTCGCCGTCGCCGCGCTGATCCCGCAGTTGCCGACAATCACCGTCGTCACCCCCTGGCTCAGCTTCGGTAAATACTCCGGCATACGGATGACGTTGATATCATCATGGGTATGCACATCGATAAATCCGGGAGCCAGCACGCGCCCCTGCCCGTCAATCACCTGCTCCGCCGCCAGGTTCAGCGCCGGGGCCATATCCACAATTCGATCGCCCTTCACCGCCACGTCGCCGCGAAACTGTGGTCCGCCGCTGCCGTCAATGACCGTGACGTTTTTGAAAAGCCAGTTAACTTTCATCGCAATTACTCCCTTTCAACTCTGCCGACAAGTAAACCATTTACAAGGCGGAAAAACAGTGGAAAACTACGCAAAAACCAGATCAAATTGTGATACTTTTATTCACAAACGACATAAACAAATTATATATTCTATATATTTCAATTAATTAAATTTGATACTTAGCTTTAATCCGATCTTAAACCCTAAAAGGATAGTGTTATGAAATACCATTTCGATACGCTTATTCCGCACAAAGCCGCCATAATGTCCGCACCGGCCAATCTGCTGGCGGAGGAGGTTTGCCTTCCGGCCGCGCTGCTGAAAAAAACGGCGCTGGAAAATAACATCGCCTGGATGCAGCGTTACGCCGACGCGCGCGGCGTCTCGCTGGCCCCGCACGGTAAAACAACGATGACGCCGTGGATTTTTCAGGCGCAGCAGCGGGCGGGCGCATGGGGAATCGGCGTCGGCAGCGCCTGGCAGGCCAGCGCGGCGATGGCCAGCGGCGTTGAGCGCGTCCTGATGGTCAATCAGCTGGTCGGCAGGGCGAATATGCAGGCGGTATCGCGCCTGAAAGCGCATTACCGTACGGCGGAGTTTATCTGCTGCATCGATAGCCTTGCCAACGCCCGCGCGCTGTCGACTTTCTTCGACGAACGGCGGCAAACGCTGGACGTGCTGATTGAACTGGGCGTGGCCGGTGGGCGCTGCGGCTGCCGCAGCGTTGAGGATGCGCTGGCGCTGGCGCAGGCTGCGGCGGAACTTCCGGGCCTCAGGCTGCGCGGTCTCGAACTGTATGAAGGGGTGTTACACGGCGACGATCCGCAGCCGCAGGTGGAGGCTCTGCTGCGCCAGGCCGCCGGTTTGGCCTGCCGGATGGAACATCTGGTTGAGGGGGAGTTTGTGCTGACCGGAGCCGGTACCGTCTGGTACGACGTGGTGTGCAATATCTGGCTGGCGGCGAAGAAACCGGCGCGCTGCCGAATCGTTATCCGCCCCGGGTGCTATATCACCCACGACCGCGGGATCTACGATATCGCGCAGAAAGCACTGGTGGCCCGCGATCCGATCGCCTGCGATCTGGGCGGTGATTTAACCTCAGCGCTGGAGCTGATGGCGATGGTCCAGTCGGTGCCAGAAGCCGATCGCGCGGTGGTGAACTTCGGCAAGCGCGACTGCGCCTTTGACGCCGGCCTGCCGCAGCCTGTGGCCCGCTATCGCAACGGCGCGCAGCTATCCGCGGAGGGGATCGAGAGCGTGGGGATTATGGACCAGCACTGTATGCTGCGCCTCGCGCCCGGCAGCGACGTGCAGGTCGGCGATATTCTGGTGTTCGGTACCTCGCATCCGTGCCTGACGTTTGATAAATGGAAAACCCTGCTGCTGGTGGACGAGCAGTATAACGTGCTGGAAGAGCTCGATACCTTGTTCTGAAGGACGCTTTCTCCCGGAGGCGGCGCGCTGCGCCTGTCCGGGCTACCGTGCTGTGAACCCGTAGCCCGGACAGGTGCGCCAGCACCGCCTCCGGGATGTTTTTCGCGCGGACAATGTATTATTCCTCTCCCTGCGCTCCATTCCCCAGGGCGATAAACTCCTCCAGCAGCGCGGTAAGCTGACGCATTTTTTCGACGGTAAATTGGGCTTCGATCTGACGATAGGCCTCTTCCACCTGGGCCTGGGCGCTTTCATAAAGCGTCGAACCCGCCGGCGTCAGCGAAACGTAGAGCTTGCGCTGGTCATTTACCGGTTTTAAACGCAGCACCAGGCCGTCGCGTTCCATACGGGTCAGGATGCCGGTCAGGCTCGGACGTAAAATACAGGCGCGAAAGGCCAGATCGTGAAAATCCATCGACGGATGTTCGGCGAGGATACGCACGATACGCCACTGCTGCTCGGTCAGATTGTGGCGTTTAACGATGGGCCGAAAGTGGGCCATCGCCGCTTCCCGCGCCTGCAGCAGCGCGATAGTTAACGAATCATGCATCACATACCTCTGAAGTAAATCCCCAATCTGTTAATAAGTTAATAATTAGCGCTAATTCCCTCCGAAGGCAACCGGTTTCTGCCTCTGAAAAGTACCAGATGGTACAACTGCTTTTGTTATCTAATTGATTAATAATAATTAAAATACAAATCTGTAAATTTATTGTTAATCCGATCACAAAACATTCACTTCTGTTTGCCAAACATTCCCGCAAAGCATAAAAGATGATCATTAACATATTAATGAATTAACTGACTTCCCAAATCCGTAGCAGAGGAGTGGTAAATGAAAGGTACCATCTTCGCCGTGGCGCTTAACCACCGCAGCCAGCTCGACGCCTGGCGCGAAGCGTTTCAACAGGCCCCCTATAAAACGCCGCCGAAGACCGCGGTCTGGTTTATCAAACCGCGCAACACCGTTATCGGCGATGGCGAGAGCATTCCCTACCCGCAAGGCGAAACCGTGCAGAGTGGCGCCACCGTGGCGCTGATCGTCGGTAAAACCGCGCGCAAAGTCGCTGCAGAAGACGCCGCGGCTTATATCGCCGGGTACGCGCTGGCGAACGACGTCAGCCTGCCGGAAGAGAGCTTCTATCGTCCGGCCATCAAAGCCAAATGCCGCGACGGCTTCTGTCCGCTTGGCGCACTCGCGCCGCTCAGCGATGTCGATAACCTGACCATCATCACCGAAATCAACGGTCGCGAGGCGGACAGCTGGACTACCGCCGATCTCCAGCGCTCCGCCGCCGAGCTGCTGAGCGCCCTGAGCGAATTCGCCACCCTCAATCCCGGCGATGCGATTCTGATCGGTACGCCCCACTCCCGCGTTACGCTGCGCCCCGGCGATCGCGTACGTATTCTCGCCGAGGGCTTCCCGGCGCTGGAAAACCCGGTGATTGATGAAGGAGAGCTGGCATGAGGCAAGCACGTATTGAGTGGCAGGGACAGCGGCACGATGTCCAGGTGAATGAACGTGGTCAGGTCCAGCTCGCCAACGGCAGTCTGCTTAAGGAAGGCGAGTTTCGTTGGCTGCCGCCCGCCGACGGCACCCTGTTCGCGCTGGGCCTGAACTACGCCGATCACGCCAGCGAGCTGGCGTTTACGCCGCCAACCGAACCGCTGGTGTTTATCAAAGCGCCCAACACCTTTATCGGCCATAGGCAAGAGTCGGTGCGCCCGGATAACGTCGAGTACATGCACTACGAGGCTGAACTGGTGGTGGTGATCGGCAAAACCGCGCGTAAGGTCGCCGAAGCCGACGCCATGGAGTACGTAGCCGGGTACACCGTCTGCAACGACTACGCCATCCGCGACTACCTGGAAAACTACTATCGCCCCAACCTGCGGGTCAAAAGCCGCGACACCCTGACGCCGATAGGCCCGTGGATCGTCAGCAAAGAGGCGATCCCCGATCCGCACAACCTGGCGCTGTGCACCTGGGTCAACGGCGAGCTGCGCCAGCAGGGCACTACCGCCGATCTGATCTTCAGCATTCCGTTCCTGATCGCTTACCTCAGCGAATTTATGACCCTGCAGCCGGGCGACATGATCGCCACCGGCACGCCGAAGGGGCTGTCGGACGTGGTGCCGGGCGATGAAGTGATCGTCGAAGTGGAAGGCGTCGGCCGTCTGGTCAACCACATCATTAGCCAGCAGGCATATGAGGAGAAGCTGTCATGAAAAAAATTAACCACTGGATCAACGGCAAAAACGTCGCCGCCGCGGAGTATTTCCATACCACTAACCCGGCCACCGGCGAAGTGCTGGCGGAGGTCGCCTCCGGCGGGGCTGACGAGGTGAATCAGGCGGTGGCGGCGGCAAAAGAGGCGTTTCCGAAATGGGCCAATCTGCCGATGAAAGAGCGCGCGCGTCTGATGCGCCGGCTGGGCGATCTGATCGACCAGAACGTCCCGGAGATCGCCGCCATGGAGACCGCCGACACCGGCCTGCCGATCCACCAGACCAAAAACGTGCTGATCCCGCGCGCTTCGCACAACTTCGAGTTCTTTGCCGAGGTGTGCCAGCAAATGAACGGTAAGACCTATCCGGTTGATGACAAGATGCTCAACTACACCCTCGTGCAGCCGGTCGGCGTCTGCGCGCTGGTGTCGCCGTGGAACGTGCCGTTTATGACCGCGACCTGGAAGGTGGCGCCGTGCCTGGCCTTGGGGAATACCGCGGTGCTGAAAATGTCCGAACTGTCGCCGCTAACCGCTGACCGTCTTGGCGAACTGGCGCTGGAAGCGGGCATTCCAGCGGGGGTGCTGAACGTGGTTCAGGGCTATGGCGCGACGGCGGGCGATGCGCTGGTACGCCACCATGACGTACGCGCGGTATCGTTTACCGGCGGTACCGCCACCGGGCGCAACATCATGAAAAACGCCGGGCTGAAAAAGTACTCCATGGAGCTGGGCGGCAAATCGCCGGTGTTGATTTTCGAAGACGCCGATATTGAGCGCGCTCTCGACGCCGCGCTGTTCACCATTTTCTCGATCAACGGCGAACGCTGCACCGCCGGCTCGCGCATCTTCATTCAGCAGAGCATCTACCCCGAGTTCGTTAAACGCTTTGCCGAACGCGCGAATCGCCTGCGCGTCGGCGACCCTACCGACCCGAACACTCAGGTGGGCGCGCTGATTAGCCAGCAGCACTGGGAGAAAGTCTCCGGCTATATCCGCCTCGGCATTGAAGAAGGAGCGACCCTGCTGGCCGGCGGCGCGGATAAGCCCGCCGATCTGCCTGCCCATCTGAGAAACGGCAACTTCCTGCGGCCAACGGTGCTGGCGGACGTCGATAACCGCATGCGCGTGGCGCAGGAAGAGATTTTTGGCCCGGTAGCCTGTCTGCTGCCGTTTAAAGACGAGGCGGAAGGTCTGCGCCTGGCCAACGATGTGGAGTACGGCCTCGCCTCTTATATCTGGACCCAGGACGTCAGCAAAGTGCTGCGCCTGGCGCGCGGCATCGAAGCCGGAATGGTGTTCGTCAACACCCAGAACGTCCGCGACCTGCGTCAGCCGTTCGGCGGCGTGAAGGCCTCCGGTACCGGCCGCGAAGGCGGCGAATACAGCTTTGAAGTGTTCGCTGAAATGAAAAACGTCTGCATCTCGATGGGCGACCATCCGATCCCAAAATGGGGAGTCTGATATGGGAAAGTTAGCGTTAGCAGCAAAAATTACTCACGTACCGTCGATGTATCTCTCTGAACTGCCGGGTAAAAACCACGGCTGCCGCCAGGGAGCCATCGATGGGCATAAAGAAATCGGCAAGCGGTGTCGCGAGCTGGGTGTGGATACCATCATCGTCTTTGATACCCACTGGCTGGTCAACAGCGCCTACCACATCAACTGTGCCGACCATTTCCAGGGCGTCTACACCAGCAACGAGCTGCCGCATTTTATTCGCGACATGACCTATGACTATGACGGTAATCCGGAGCTCGGCCACCTGATTGCCGACGAAGCGGTCAAACTCGGGGTCCGTGCCAAAGCGCACAACATTCCAAGCCTGAAGCTGGAGTACGGCACCCTGGTGCCGATGCGCTACATGAACAGCGATAAGCATTTCAAAGTGGTCTCTATCTCGGCGTTCTGTACCGTCCATGATTTTGCCGATAGCCGCAAGCTGGGCGAAGCCATTCTTAAAGCGATTGAGAAATATAACGGCACCGTGGCGGTCTTTGCCAGCGGCTCGCTGTCGCACCGTTTTATCGACGACCAGCGCGCCGAAGAGGGAATGAACAGCTATACCCGCGAGTTCGATCACCAGATGGACGAACGGGTCGTGAAGCTCTGGCGCGAAGGCAAATTCAAAGAGTTCTGCACCATGCTGCCGGAGTACGCCGACTACTGCTTCGGTGAAGGCAATATGCACGACACGGTGATGCTGCTGGGCCTGCTGGGCTGGGACAAATACGACGGCAAAGTAGAGTTTATTACCGAACTCTTTGCCAGCTCCGGCACCGGTCAGGTCAACGCCGTCTTCCCGCTGCCGGAAACGGCGTAAGGAGTACGCAGAATGCCGCATTTTATCGCTGAATGTACCAACAACATCCGTGAGCAGGCTGATTTACCGGGTCTGTTCAGCAAAGTGAACGCCGCGCTGGCGGCAACCGGCATCTTTCCTATCGGCGGCATTCGCAGTCGCGCCATCTGGCTGGATACCTGGCAGATGGCCGATGGCCAGCATGACTACGCCTTCGTGCATATGACGCTAAAGATTGGTACCGGACGCAGCCTGGAGAGCCGTCAGGACGTGGGCGATATGCTGTTCAGGCTGATCAAAGCCCATTTTGCCGCGCTGATGGAGAGCCGCTATCTGGCGCTGTCGTTTGAGCTCGATGAACTGCACCCGACGCTGAACTACAAGCAGAACAACGTACACGCGTTGTTTAAATAGGTGCGACCCGCCCCTCTCCCGGTGGGAGAGGGTGTAAACAAATACTGCCACAAACCCCAGGCCGGCTAAGACGCCTCCGCGTCGCCACCCGGCGCAGCAGCACCGAATGACGTAACAGGAAGCAACTATGCTCGATAAACATACCCATACCCTGATCGCCCAGCGGCTGAACCAGGCGGAAAAACAGCGTGAACAGATCCGCGCTATTTCGCTGGATCACCCGACGATCACCATCGAAGACGCCTACGCGGTACAGCGCGAATGGGTAAATATGAAGATCGCCGAAGGCCGCGTGCTGAAAGGGCATAAAATCGGCCTGACCTCGAAAGCGATGCAGGCCAGTTCGCAAATCAGCGAACCGGACTACGGCGCGCTGCTGGACGATATGTTTTTCCACGACGGCGGCGATATTCCTACCGACCGCTTTATCGTCCCGCGTATCGAAGTCGAGCTGGCTTTCGTGCTGGCCAAACCGCTGCGCGGCCCCAACTGCACCCTGTTCGACGTCTACAACGCCACCGACTACGTGATCCCGGCGCTGGAGCTGATTGACGCCCGCTGCCACAACATCGACCCGGAAACCCAGCGCCCGCGCAAAGTCTTCGACACCATCTCCGATAACGCCGCCAACGCCGGGGTGATCCTCGGCGGCCGTCCGATTAAACCCGACGAGCTGGATCTGCGCTGGATCTCCGCCCTGCTCTATCGCAACGGCGTGATTGAAGAGACCGGCGTCGCCGCAGGGGTGCTGAATCACCCGGCCAACGGCGTGGCCTGGCTGGCGAACAAGCTGGCGCCTTACGACGTCCAGCTGGAAGCCGGGCAGATTATTCTCGGCGGCTCCTTTACGCGTCCGGTACCGGCGCGCAAAGGCGACACCTTCCACGTTGATTACGGCACCATGGGCGCGATTAGCTGCCGGTTCGTCTAGGAGGAATATGATGAATAACGCCTTTAAAGACGCCATAAAAGCGGGTCGACCGCAGATTGGCCTGTGGCTGGGACTGACCAGCAGCTACAGCGCTGAGCTGCTGGCCGGGGCCGGGTTCGACTGGCTGCTGATCGACGGCGAGCACGCGCCAAACAGCGTGCAGACGATACTGACCCAGCTGCAGGCGATCGCCCCTTATCCCAGCCAGCCGGTGGTGCGCCCCTCGTGGAACGACCCGGTGCAGATTAAACAGCTGCTGGATATCGGCGCGCAAACCCTGCTGGTACCCATGGTGCAGAACGCCGACGAAGCGCGGCTGGCGGTGAAAGCCACCCGCTATCCGCCCGCGGGTATTCGCGGCGTCGGCAGCGCCCTCGCCCGGGCCTCGCGCTGGAACCGCGTCCCGGATTATCTCCATCAGGCTAACGACGCGATGTGCGTGCTGGTGCAAATCGAAACTCGCGAAGCGCTCAACAATCTGCCGCAGATCCTCGATGTCGAGGGCGTGGACGGCGTGTTTATCGGCCCGGCGGATCTGAGCGCCGACATGGGCTTCAGCGGCAACCCGCAGCACCCGGAAGTACAGGCCGCCATTGAGCACGCCATCGGGCAAATTCGCGCAGCGGGCAAAGCGCCGGGGATCCTGATGGCCAACGAACAGCTGGCGAAGCGTTACCTGCAGCTCGGCGCGCTGTTTGTCGCCGTCGGGGTCGATACCACCCTGCTGGCCCGCGGTGCGGAAGCGCTGGCGGCACGGTTTGGCGCAGAAAAAACCGCCGAGGGTTCGTCAGGCGTCTATTAACGCCAGGTGGCGCAGCGCCACCCGGCAACCCGCAGTACCCTACAAAATTCCCATTAGAGGAAAATGATAATGAGCGATACATCATCTGCCATCCCGGAAAAGTTCGATCCGGCTAATCAGCACAAGCAGCTGACGGCGCAGCAGCAGTCGGTTATCAACAAGCTCTTTCGTCGCCTGATCGTGTTTTTGTTCGTGCTGTTTATCTTTTCGTTTTTAGATCGCATCAATATCGGCTTTGCCGGGCTGACCATGGGGCAGGATCTGGGCCTTAACGCCACCATGTTCGGCCTTGCCACCACCCTGTTTTACGCGACCTACGTCATTTTCGGCATTCCGAGCAACGTGATGCTCAGCATCGTCGGCGCCCGCCGCTGGATCGCCACCATCATGGTGCTGTGGGGCATCGCCTCCACCGCCACCATGTTCGCGACCGGGCCGAATAGTCTCTATATCCTGCGCATGCTGGTGGGGATCACCGAGGCCGGTTTTCTGCCCGGCATTCTGCTCTATCTGACCTACTGGTTCCCGGCCTTTTTCCGCGCCCGTGCCAACGCGCTGTTTATGATCGCGATGCCGGTAACCACCGCGCTGGGGTCGATCGTTTCAGGCTATATCTTGTCGATGGACGGCCTGTTGAACCTGCACGGCTGGCAGTGGCTGTTCCTGCTGGAAGGCTTCCCGTCGGTGCTTCTCGGTATTATGGTCTGGTTCTGGCTGGATGATTCGCCGTCGAAGGCCAAATGGCTGACCGCAGAAGATAAAAAATGCCTGCAGGAGATGATGGACAACGACCGCCTGACGCTGGTCCAGCCGGAAGGGGCGATCAGCCATCACGCCATGCAGCAGCGCAGCCTGTGGCGGGAAGTATTCACGCCGATCGTGCTGATGTACACCCTGGCCTACTTCTGCCTGACCAATACGCTCAGCGCGATCAGCATCTGGACGCCGCAGATCCTCAAAAGCTTTAACGAAAGCAGCAGCAATATCACCATCGGCCTGCTGGCGGCGATCCCGCAGATTTGTACCATTCTGGGAATGATCTACTGGAGCCGGCACTCCGATAAGCACCAGGAGCGTAAGCACCACACCGCCCTGCCGTTCCTGTTCGCCGCCGCAGGCTGGCTGCTGGCGTCGGCGACCGATCATAACCTGATCCAGCTGCTCGGGATCGTGATGGCTTCGACCGGATCGTTTAGCGCGATGGCCATTTTCTGGACCACGCCGGATCAGTCGATCAGTCTGCGCGCCAGAGCGATCGGTATCGCGGTGATCAACGCGACCGGCAATATCGGATCGGCGCTCAGCCCCTTTATGATCGGCTGGCTGAAGGATATTACCGGCAGCTTCAGCAGCGGCTTGTGGTTCGTCGCCGCCCTGCTGATCATTGGCGCAGTCATTATCTGGGCGATTCCGATGAAAGGATCGCGTCCGCGCGCGACGCCGTAAGGAGCCGCTATGTGCCAGAGTCCTGTTGCCAATATCGATATTAATAAAGAGTACGATGAGAGTCTGGGAACGGAGGAGGTACATTACCAATCCTTTGCCCGGATGGCGGAGTTTTTTGGCCGCGATATGCAGGCGCACCGTCACGACCAGTATTTTCAGATGCACTTTCTCGATACCGGGCAGATTGAGCTGCAGCTCGACGATCATCGCTATTCGGTGCAGGCGCCGCTGTTTGTCCTGACGCCGCCCTCGGTGCCGCACGCTTTTATCACCGAGTCCGATAGCGACGGTCATGTGCTGACGGTGCGCGAGGATCTGGTCTGGCCGCTGCTGGAGGTGCTCTATCCCGGCACGCGGGAGGCTTTCGGTCTGCCGGGCATCTGCCTGTCGCTGGCCGATAAGCCCGAGGAGTTGGCGGCGCTGGCGCATTACTGGCGGCTGATTGAACGGGAATCGACGTCGCAGCTGCCGGGGCGGGAACATACCCTGACGCTGCTGGCGCAGGCGGTGTTCACCCTGCTGCTGCGCAACGCGAAACTTGACGATCATGCGGCCAGCGGAATACGCGGCGAGCTCAAGCTGTTCCAGCGGTTTAACCAGTTGATCGATAGCCACTACCACCAGCACTGGACGGTGCCGGATTACGCCAGCGAGCTGCATCTGACCGAATCAAGGCTAACCGATATCTGCCGCCGCTTCGCCAACCGGCCGCCCAAGCGGCTGATTTTCGACAGGCAGCTGCGCGAGGCCAAACGGCTGCTGCTATTTTCCGACAACGCGGTAAGCGAAATAGCCTGGCAGCTGGGCTTTAAAGATCCGGCCTATTTTGCCCGCTTTTTTAACCGCTTAGTCGGCTGCTCGCCGAGTGCCTATCGGGCGCAGAAAGTACCGGTGTCGTAAGATCTTTCCGGCGACGGCGCGGCGAGTTCGCAGCCGTCTGAGAGGCGGTAGCCCGGGCAAGGCGCGTCAAGCGCCGCCCCCGGGAGCAGAGCGTAGAGTCGCTGAATTTCCCGGAGGCGATGCTGCGCATCTGTCCGGGCTACAAATTCAAAACCCGCCGTGGCTTGTCGTCGGTTCACCGGAGAGCCAGGCCGGAAAATAGAAAAACCAACCCCCGATCACATAACCCAACCCCGCCTGAAAAGTACCGACCATTGACCTAAAAGTCTCTTCACGAAAGCCGCGTTAACCGCTTCAATTGAACAACAAAAACAAAACATAAATTTAACATCGCATTCCGATTAATACTGAAGAGGTCACCTATGAAACCTGAAAATTTCCGTGCAGACGCTAAACGCCCGTTAACTGGCGAAGAGTACCTGAAGAGCCTGCAGGACGGCCGCGAAATCTATATCTACGGCGAACGCGTTAAGGACGTGACCACCCACCCGGCGTTCCGCAACGCCGCCGCCTCCGTCGCCCAGATGTACGATGCGCTGCATAAACCCGAGCTGCAGGATACCCTGTGCTGGGGCACCGATACCGGCAGCGGCGGCTATACCCACAAGTTCTTCCGCGTCGCGAAAAGCGCCGACGATCTGCGCCAGCAGCGCGACGCCATCGCTGAATGGTCGCGTCTGAGCTACGGCTGGATGGGCCGTACCCCGGACTACAAAGCCGCATTCGGCTGCGCGCTCGGCGCAAACCCGGCGTTTTATGGTCAGTTTGAACAGAACGCCCGTAACTGGTACACCCGCATCCAGGAAACCGGCCTCTACTTTAACCACGCCATCGTCAACCCGCCGATCGACCGCCATAAGCCAGCCGACGAAGTGAAAGACGTCTATATCAAGCTGGAGAAAGAGACCGATGCCGGGATCATCGTCAGCGGCGCGAAAGTGGTGGCCACCAACTCGGCGCTGACCCACTACAATATGATTGGCTTCGGCTCGGCGCAGGTGATGGGCGAAAACCCGGACTTCGCGCTGATGTTTGTCGCGCCGATGGATGCCGAAGGCGTTAAGCTTATCTCCCGCGCCTCCTATGAACTGGTCGCCGGAGCAACCGGATCGCCGTACGACTATCCGCTCTCCAGCCGCTTCGACGAAAATGATGCGATCCTGGTGATGGATAATGTGCTGATCCCATGGGAAAACGTGCTGATCTACCGCGACTTCGATCGCTGCCGCCGCTGGACGATGGAAGGCGGTTTCGCCCGCATGTATCCGCTGCAGGCCTGCGTGCGTCTGGCCGTGAAGCTCGACTTTATCACCGCCCTGCTCAAGCGCTCGCTGGAGTGCACCGGCACCCTGGAGTTCCGCGGCGTACAGGCGGATCTCGGCGAAGTGGTAGCCTGGCGCAATATGTTCTGGGCGCTGAGCGACTCGATGTGCGCCGAAGCCACGCCGTGGGTTAACGGCGCGTATCTGCCGGATCACGCCGCGCTGCAAACCTATCGCGTGATGGCGCCGATGGCCTACGCCAAAATCAAAAACATTATTGAACGCAACGTCACCAGCGGCCTGATCTATCTGCCGTCCAGCGCCCGCGATCTCAACAATCCGCAGATCAACGAATATCTGGCGAAATACGTGCGCGGATCGAACGGCATGGATCACGTCGAGCGTATCAAGATCCTCAAACTGATGTGGGACGCCATCGGCAGCGAGTTTGGTGGTCGTCACGAACTGTACGAAATCAACTACTCAGGTAGCCAGGATGAAATTCGCCTGCAGTGCCTGCGTCAGGCGCAGAGCTCCGGCAACATGGACAAAATGATGGCGATGGTGGATCGCTGCCTGTCCGAGTACGACCAGAACGGCTGGACGGTGCCGCATCTGCACAACAATACCGATATCAACATGCTGGATAATCTGCTGAAGTAAGCGGCAGCGGGAGGTCACAATGCAATTAGATGAACAACGTCTGCGTTTTCGCGATGCCATGGCCAGCCTGTCGGCCGCCGTTAACGTCATCACCACCGAAGGCGAGGCGGGCCGCTGCGGTATCACCGCCACCGCGGTCTGTTCGGTGACTGATACGCCGCCGTCGGTGATGGTCTGCATCAACGCTAACAGCGCGATGAATCCGGTGTTTCAGGGCAACGGCAAGCTATGCATCAACGTGCTGAACCACGAGCAAGAGGAGATGGCGCGCCACTTCGCCGGCATGACCGGGATGACGATGGACGACCGTTTCGGCCTCAGCTGCTGGCAAAAAGGCGAGCTCGGCCAGCCGGTGCTAAAAGGCTCACTGGCGAGTCTCGAAGGCGAGATTAGCCAGGTACAGACCATCGGCAGCCACCTGGTCTATCTGGTAGAAATCAGGAATATAACCCTGAGCCAGCAGGGCCACGGACTGATCTACTTTAAGCGCCGCTTCCATCCGGTGATGATGGAGATGGAGGTCGTGGCGTAATGGCCTCGCCAGCCTCTCCCCGGATAACGGGGAGAGGCAACACAGATTCGCGTTAGCGTTCCTGCTGTGTAAACTGTGTCAGCGCTGCACCGCCTGCGCCACCTTCTGTTCTTTTCACCCTTCTTCCCTTTAATCCTGTATTTCTGGTAAAAGCTCCAACATACGTCGCAATGAGCACATCCGTTGGATTAACTTCTCCATTAATAAGATACTGAATACCAGCATTTGCTGTTCCGCCCATCGCGCCAGTAACCTGCATTCCACCCGGCAGGTAGATTAGCCCCCGCTGAAGCCAACGTACCTGCATAAGCTTTATTCTCAGCAATTCCTCGCTGCCAGGCTTCACCAGAGGGGTTAACTGCACCATGCTCTCTGGCTTTCTCACCCTGGCTCCATTCGTTCCTACCCATCAGGTTATTCTCCACACTAATCCCAACTCTGTGGATGAATTTTTATCCTATCTTTGCTCTAAAATCCTTTTAGTTTGAATAGTCTGGCAATAATAAAAACCGCACCAGTGAAGATTCCAATCACACAACCAATTTTAATGGTTTTAAGTATATCGGCTTTTTTCAAATCAAAAGTTCCTGTTAGCATTCAAACTAAAACGTCTATAGACAAAGTTATACACAGGAAACTAACAATACCCCCAAGAATACAGGCGATAAATAGAATCAGCAGGTTTAATATTTTCTCATTGAAGGATTTCATTTCAATTTCTTCTCAATGATTGGTTCGAGTTTTTCCCGCCATATTCTGAAGAGAAAGATGCTCCTATGTCGCCAAAACTGCCTGGAATGTTACTCGGTGTAACTTCTTTTGAGATACCAAAGTCACCTTTAATCTCAGTATACTTTAGCATAATAGGATTAAACTTCGGATCCCAACCTGCTTTCCACCTAGTTTGCCCATGCATTTGTACCCCAAGAAATGCCTTTGCCTATACCATAACCAAACCCAGCACCAATACCATTTGTAATTGCGCCTGAACCTACGCCTGAAGGGAAACTGGCTGAGGCGGGATTCAGTACCGACACGCCGGTCACGGTCAGCGTGGACCAGGGACGACTGGTGACAGAACCAGTCAAGGGCTGACGAGTAAAAAATCTCGGCTTTAACGCCGGAATTTTATATATCTCTAATTTTTTATACCCAGACGAATTATGTCTGTTGGAAATAGAGGTTGTAATATCAATTCATTGTTAAAAATGAACAGCTTAGGAGATAAAGCTGTAACGTCATAAATATTTTCAGCAACCAATACTAGGTTAGTTCTAAAAACAGGAATGTTAATGTTATCCACAAAAACAAACACATCATGTTTTTTATTATAACAATCGGATATGAGATGATTTATATCTTCATAATCTGAATAGTTAAAATCATCCCACAATAAGTTCCCATTAATAAATGGGAACTTATACAAAATATTAAGCGCATCCTTCTCTCTCTGTCCTTCAAGCACTTCGAAATCAGCACCAAGGGCCTCTTTACACTCATCAAATAAATTCATTTTTCTACCTATTCAACTGTTTCAATATGGTTTCAAACGCTTTTTCATTACCTTCAAATGGTATAACCTGCTTGACTGCTTTGCCCGGCCCTTTCCCTTGAGAGTAATCCCATACGTTGATGTGCGTTCCCTTTTCAGGATCATAATCAACACGCCAACCAACCTTACCATCATTAGATTGCCGTCCAATTATTTTTCCATTCCCAGCACTCACTTCTAGTCGCCCAATTACAGGCTTAGAGTCAGCACCCAAATTACCCACAATATTTAGCGCCTTATTTCGAGCATTTTCCCAGTTTTTTTCAGATTTTAATATTGTTTCAATTCGAGTCGCTGGACTTGGTACTTTCCTCCCTGGCAACATAATGCCTGCCAGCAGCCCGCCCGTTGCTTCCAGTGCAGCTTGATTCCCGCCAGCCGCCTGTTTAACCGTATCCGCAACCGCAGACCAGGTTTCACCCTGCATCAGCGTGGTAACAGTATCCGCCAGCGCCTGATTCTTCCCGGCCAGGTCGCTCATCGCTTTACTGCAGTAACTGTCACCCACAGCACAGGAAGCCAGCACCATGGCCGCATCAGCAGCATAGTCAACAGAACCTAATGCCGCATCGCCGGTATCAGCAAGGCCATTGATAATGGCGTTCGCGATGGCAGAAGTGGTGCCTTCACCCAGCTTTTCCCTGACCTGATTTTTCAGGGATTCAGCAGCCTGTTTCGCCGCTTCTCGGGCCTTATCACCGCTCAGCGAGTTATTCTCAACCGCGTTCTTCCCGGCCTGCGCCCCCGCGACCGCATCCCCGATGCTGCCTCCGCTAAGCCCCCCCATCAGTCCCGCCGCCAGCGTACTCAGCGCGCTTATCGTCGACTTCTGCTCATCCGACAGCTCTTCTGTCTTAACATCCGGATAATATTCTGCCGCTATCCAGCGCCCCAGCAGTTCGCCGCTCACCGCGCCTGCCGCCCCCGCCAGCGCGCTGTTATTTCCCGATGCCGCCGCTATCGCTCCCCACACCGCGTGCGCCATCGCATTGGCTTCCACATTCACCTTGCCTGTCGCGCTGTCCGTCGTCTGGCTGTGAATGATTTCCGCCACATACGGACTCACTGCGCCGCTCGCCGCCTGCGCCAGGTTGCCGCCCGCCAGACCCTGCATCGCCGCCGTTACCGCCTGCGCCACCTTCTGGTACTTTCCGCCCGTATCGTAGTCCGCCGTCGCCGTCCGGCTCACCTGCGCGCTGATTTGTTCCTCGCTCGGATGGGCATTCCCTCCCGCTACCAGCATCTCCCGTGCCGCTGCCCGCGCAGCCGGGTCGCTCTGCGCCGCCTGCGCGTTCAGCTTGCCCTGCGTCACGAGCACATCACTCACCTGGCGACCTGTTTCACCTATCTTCTGCGCCACCGCCAGCCGGTTCTGCTCTTTCTCCTTATCAAATATCGGACTCAACGTTTGGTTCGCATGCGCTGCATCCCGGCTTAACCTCGTCACGTCTTGCTGCTGACTCGTGCCGTCGCGGATAACGATACTGCCCTCGCTCACCGCCGCCCGCGTCAGCGAACTGTCGCTGCCGCTGCCGTTCGCCCCCATCAGCAGACCGCTGGCCGCATTCCCCAGGAACTGCCCCGCCACGCTACCGCTCGTGCTCGTCCCCACGCTCTGCTGCTCCACGCTGTACTCGGCAGAGTTTTTAATATCCCGGAAACCCAGCGTCCCGGTATCCAAGCGGTTCAGCTCCGCCGCCGTGCTCGCCAGCACGCTGCCATTCAGTTGCGTATGCCCGCCCACCTTCACATCAAAACCGCCCTCGCCGGCAAAAATCCCCGTTTGCGCCTCCACCGATGCCCAGGTGCTGTGCATTTTGCTCTGGCTCAGGTTGAGAGAGCCCGAACCGCCGCCCATGCTGCCGCTCGCCCCCACGCTGCCGCTACGCTGCTTCGAATCGTAGTTATCGCTGTCCTGTTCGCTACTCAGCGTCAGGTTACGCCCGACGTCCATTGTCACCTGATGGCCGCTCACCTGCGCCCCGGTCAGCGTCGTATCGCGACCGCTGACGATAGTCACCCGTTCCCCGGCGCTGAGGGTCGTTTCGTTATGCATCAGGCTGTTGCCCTTCTCGTGGCCCTTCGCGGCATTGGCGCTGGCGCTGACCGTCAACCCGTTCGCGCCCTGACCGAAGTTAATACCGACGCCAAACGAACTCCCATGGCTCTCGTTTTTACCGCTCAGGGTGCTGACGTTCTCCGCAGAGAATAAATTCACATCGCGCGCGGCATTGAGTAACGCGCTGCCGCCGGCTTGCAGCTGGCTGCCCTCAACGTTGATATCCGCCTCAGTGGCGATAATGCTGAGATTGGTGCCGGCCATCAGGCTACTGCCGCGGCTGGTGTTCTGCGTTTGTCGCTGAGTGGATTTCGATGACTGGCTACCCCAGGAAAGGTTGACCCCTATCATGCTCTCCGGACTGGAATCCGCAGTCTGCATCTGCGATGCCTGATACGCCTGTACGCCCGATAATGCCGACTGCAGCCCGCTCAGCGCGGCGAGACGGCCATTGCTCTCGGTGCTGGCCTGTTTAGCGCTGGAAACCGCGGTATTAATGGCGCTGCCCACCATCCCGGATAACGCCAGCGTCAGGCCGCTGGTTTTCTGTTCCACGGTATGGGTCTGGGTGCTCTGGTTTTCCGCTGCCAGAATATTCACGGTTTTACCGGTCAACGCCATATTGTTGCCGGCCACCATGTCAGATCCCTGAACCGTCAACACATTACCGGCGCTCAGGCTAAGGTTGCCCTGTGAGCTTCCGACGGTACTGGCGGCGCTACTCAGCGTTGTCGTCACGTCGGTGGCTTTCAGCGACGAACTGCCGACGCTGAAGCCAACACCGCCAGTGCCGGAAAAGCCGCTATGTTTCTCTTTACGTAGATGGTTTTCCTGGCGACTCTCCTCGGCGGTGGCGATGGTCAGGTTACGCCCCGCCACAAGGTTGACGTCCTGGGTGCCGGCAACACTGCTGCCGGACACCAGCAGGTCGCGCCCGGCCTGCATCACAATACTGTCACCGCTAAAATTGCTGCCGATGGCGTTCTGCGCCCACACTTCATCGTGAGTGGTGAGCGAGCGGTGAGCCAGCAGGCCGCTGCTGCTTTGATGGTTGTTTTCCGTCAGATGCCATGAGGACTCGCCGCTGCTGAGGTTAATGTCATTGCCGGCGGCAACCGTCAGGCTGCTGGTTGCCGTCACGCTGGCGGCGCGGGCATGAATATCGTGGACGGCGGACAGCGCAACCGCGCCGCCATTAATTTGCGTGCCGATATCGCCACGCTGGGTCAAAGAACGATCGTTGCCTTTCCCCCAATTTCCGCTTTCGCTGTGGGTAGTGGCGAGCGTCCGCAGGTTGAGATCGTTGCCGGCGATAATCTTCGTCTGGCTGCCCGCCGCGCTGTTACTCACCATGCTTGCCGTCAGATTAATGTTATGTAACGCCTGCAGCCCCAGCTGGCCGTTTTCATTCTGGACATAAATCCCCGCAGGCCGATCGAGGCTGATGTTACCTGGGCCGCCGCCGAGGGTGCTGGCGCTGTTGAGATCACGCCCGGCTTGCGCGATCAGGCTATCGCCGCCCTGCAGCGTTCCGCCAATATTGTTGATATCAGTACGCGCGTTTAGCGTGAGCTGGTTGCCGCCGATATAGCCGCTGTTATGAATGTTTTCCGCGGTTAGTTGCGTCACGCCGCGGCTGTGGATGTGCCCGCTGTTGGTCACATCACGGCTCACACTGAGCGCCACGTTTTCACCGCCGAGCAACGCGCCGCTGCCATCAAGATCGCCCGCTTTAACCCGCGCATAAACCTGCGGCACCAGCACATGCCGCACAGAGCCATCCGCTAGCGTGACCTCTCTGGCGACCAGCCAGACCATATCGCTGGTCAGCAGCGCCATCTGCGCTGGCGTCAGCGCCACCCCGACCGTCAGGTTGTACTGTTTGGCGAAGGCGACGCCCGCGTCCATCAGCGCCCGGTACTGCTCTTCATCGTTACTGTAGCCCTGGAGGTAGCGCTCGCCGCTCAGTTTAACGATCTGCTCACGCACCAGCCGCTGTTCGTAATAGCCGTCGCCAAGCCGCTTCATCGCCTGATCAACGCCCAGCTGATTTTGCATGTAGTCGCTGGCGAGCCACGCTTTACCGTTGGTAAAACGCGGTTCGGTTTCCACCAGATAGCCTGCTTTAGCCTGTGGATCGATCTGATACAGACTGCTGACAGGAAGACGGGTATCCGGCGTGACGAGGCGAATAACCGTTCCGTCAGCGTTAACCGGCGTCACTTCCACCAGTCGTCCGGCAGGTAGTTCACCTGGCTCATCGGCGCGATCGCGCGGGGTAATCACACTGCTATGGCCATCAATTTGGGTATTGCCCTGCCACTTTATGGTTTGCAGATCGATAGTCTGAACCGTGGGCGTCGGTTCATATTCGCTACTTTTTTTCCCCTGGCTGGTTTTGGTGCCGCCAAACGGGCGGCTGGTCTTTTTCTCATACCAACGAGTCTGGGTACCGACGTCGGTGGTCACCCGTTTACCGGTCGTGGCGACGTTGTTTAGTTCGCTAATCACGCCACCGAGCGCTCCCCCGGCGATAATCTGGCTGTCGTAGTTATTCAGCTTATCGCTGTTGATGATGAGCCGGCCGCCGGAGAGGATTTTGCCGGGATCGCTTTCCACCACCTGCGTTTCCACAACGGTACGCTGGTACTGATATTCATAGAACTCATCGCCACGGCTACCGTCCGGCATAATGGCGTCGTGAACGCCGTATTTGTTTTTATAGCTGGTATCGACCAGCGACCAGTCGAAGCGCTGTACCGATCCTTTCAGCGCCGCTTCATGGCGCCATGACTGCTCGACCATCACATCTTTCGTCACCAGATGGTCGTTGTAGTTATTGATTTGTTGGATATCGATCGCCATATCACCGGCGGACTCAAGCGTTGCGCTGTGGTTATTAAAGACTCCCGCCCGGCCGCTGAGCGAACCGTCTTCGGCAAGTTGGCCGCCAATGGTAAGCGTACCGTCGCTGTAGATCAGCGCGTGATCCTGGTTATTGAGCGTGCCGACGCCCATTGCCAGCAATGCTCGTGCAGCAATCGTCGCCGCCACGCCGTTCTCCGCGGCGTTAGTCAGCGTTGCCACCTGCAGCGCGACGGCGTCGCCGTACAGGCGCCCGCTACCGATATTGGTTAACGTCGTGGCGACAATATGGGTTAAACCACCGTCAATCAGTCCCCGATTGACCAACTCGCCGTTGACCGTAAAATGGTTCTCGCCAGAGCTGATTTCACCTTCCTGACGGTTATCCAGCTTCGCCACATAGAGATTGAGCACCTGGCCAACGCTGATAACACCCTGATTAATCAGTCCCAAACCGGAGAGATTCCACTGCAGGTTGCCGTTGGCGATGATCCTCCCGGCGTGATGAAACGCCTGACGCAACGTTAGTGACATATCGCCCTGAGAGAGCACCTCGCCATCGCCGCTGAGGGAATCGGCATCGAGAATAAGTTTGCTCGCGGCAAGTAGCGTCCCGCCCGTATTAGCCAGCACCAGGTTGACGCCTGCTATATCCAGAGCGGCGGCGGAGACGATCTGCCCCTGCCGGTTATCCAGCCCCCGATTGTGGATGGTGATGTTCAGGTTACCGCCGGACTGCAGTTCTCCCTGACGGTTATCAACAGCGGCGCTCTGAATACGCAGGGCATCAACGGCGGTAATTGTGCCCTGCTGATTATCCAGCAAACCGCTCGTCGTCAGGTTGACGCTGCCCCGCTGCGCCGAGCCAACCTGCCCGTGACGATTGTTTAGATTTTGAGCCCGTAGCCGGATGTCGCCGCTGGCGATGATATTCCCCTGCGAGTTATCCACCCCATGGCGCGCAGTGAGCTGAACGTCGCCCTGCGCCGCGCTGATTTTTCCGCCATGGTTGATCAGATTGTCGGCGTCAAGCTTGATATTGCCATTTGCGGCAAGAACGCCTTCGCGGTTATCCAGCCCTCCTTCAGAGCTCATGGCCAGGTCGCCCTGCGCCGCAATCAATTGCCCATGCTGGTTCCGAAGGCTTGCTACTTGTAGAGAAAGGCTACCGCCAGCAACGATATTCCCTTGTGAATTTTCCAGCTCATGACGCGTAGTGAGCTGAGCATTGCCTTGCGTCGTGCTGATCTTACCGCTGCGATTATTAATGTTATCAGAGTACAAAACGATATTGCCGTTAGCGGCAATAGTGCCTTCGCCGTTGTCCAGCACGCCATCGCTGGTAATCGACATGCCGCCGCTGCCGGTATGCAACAGCGTTCCGTTTTGATTGAGCAACTGGCTGGTGCTGAGCGTCAATGCATGGCTGTTGCTGGCGATCTCACCGCCGTGGTTATCCAATCCCGCGCAAAAATCAAGGCGTAGATCGTCCTCGCCCGTCTGCTGGATTACGCCCTGCTGGTTATCCAGCGCCATTGCTTTCAGCTCAAGCTGGCTGGCCGTCAACAGGCCACTGTGGTTTTTGAGTTTGCCGCTGGCGGCCAACTGGAGTTTTTCGCTGGCCGCCACCACCGCATCTCGGGTTGTGATATCGCCGGACGCGGCGCTGACCACAATCCGCGCCCCCGAGGTTCGACTGTTATCAAGATCCACTGCCCTGCCCTGCGCCGTCAGCGTCCCTGCCGCCATATTGCGGCCATTCAACGCCAGCGAAGTCTGGCTATTCAGCGTCAGCGCGCCGCTGCTGGCGGAAGAACCATCGCTATTTAATCCGGCTGCGAGCGTGCTATTTTGCGCGCTACGCAAAGTGCTGGCGGCAATCCGCGTATCACCTTGCGCGGCGATAATGCCGTCATTGGTTAGCGTCGCGCTGGCCGTCACCAGGCTATCTTTTCCGGCGTACAACTGGCCCTGATTGTGAAGATCGCCCTTAACGGACAGTTGCAGATTCTGTGCGGACTGAATCACGCTGCTGTTGCTGAGCGCGCCATCAGCGCTGATTGCTACGTCCCCCGCCGCCGCGCCGATATTGCCGGCATTGTGAACGCCTACGCCTCGCTCGGTACCGACAAGACGAATTTTATGGGCGTACATCCCACCCAGCGCGCTGACGTCTATCGCCACCGCTGGCGCCGCACTGCCGTCGGATGATTTCGCCGTCGTCAGACTGTGCGCCGCATCGATCTGATTACGCCCTGCAGTAACCTTTAGCTCCTGCGCCCAAACCCCGGCGTTGATTTTCACCGCGCGGGCGAGCAGGTCGGTGCTGTCTACCGAGCTCGCATCAAGCCCGCCTCCCTGTACGATAATTTCGCCGCGATTGACATCGTAACCGCTAATCTGCCCGTTGCTGTACTGCACCTGACCTGTCGTCAGCGTCGCGCGGTTGGCATTGATAAACCCGCAGCCGTCGCAGCTAATTCCGCCAGGGTTAGCTATCACCACCTGCGCTTTCTGCCCGGCAACCTCGATATAGCCATTCAGCCGGCTCGGATCACGGGTATTCACCTCGTTGAGGATCACTCTGGCTTCCCCTTTCGCCAGATTCGGGTTACCGGCGACCATCCCGGCCAGTTGGGTTGAAGTGCTGGCGTGGCTGTTATTCAGCACCACGCCGCGCCCATCGACGTCAAACTGGCTGTAAACGTTGCGCGAAACGCCTGCGCCACTCGGTGTCTGAATATTGACCTGCGGAGTGCCATTGGCGCTATTGGCGATCTGCGGTTGCTGGCCGCCGGGCGCATGGTTATCGGCGACAATCGCTGCCTTAGCCGGGGTGAGACAGGAAAACGCGAGCAGAAACCCAAAGGCCAGCGGCGCCAGGATGGACGTCAGCGTCGACCCGGTTCGCGCGTCGGCGCCAGATTGCGGCGACACGCCCGCCCGATGAGAGCGGGTCGTTTCCGCCACCACTATCAGCATCCCGCGAGCCTTATTAAATACGATTCGATAAAAGCGTTTATTCATTGCCGTTACTCGTCATCCGTTGTTCACCGCGGCGCGGAAAATCATCCCTGTGCGCAGCACGCGCCGCCGGACGGCGCGTGAGTAAAAGTCAGTAGCTCCAGCTGACGCTGAAACCAAAAGTTGCTGGCTCGGTTTTAAAATCATCGGGTTTGTCTAAAGGGATACCGGCGAACAGGTCGTAGCTGGCGCGTAGGTACTGGCCGTGCAGCCCTGCCACGCCTCCGGCGAGGTGTTTGCCCACCAGCGTTTCACTGCCAGCGCCGCCGACTTCGCCGTAATCTGCTCCCAGATAAAACTCCTGCCCCGGCAACGGGGTCGACCAGGCGATATCGTTACGGACGTACCAGCCGTGGCTGGCGGTCAGGGTGCGCTCGCCGTCAAAGCCGCGAACCGTCCAGCGGCTGCCGATGGAAAACATATCCGGCGAAGTCAGCGGCGTGCTGCTCATCTGCCGCTGATAGCGACTGGTAAAGCGAAAACGTTGCCCGCCCAAGGCAAAAGGCAAATTGAGCTGAGCATTAAATTGCAGGATCTTGCTGAGGGCGGTTGCTTCCCCCCACTGCTCTTCTGGCGAAGGTTGAGCGCCGAACCAGCGGGTACCGCGCTGGTAGCTCACTCCGCTATCGAGAGTGGCGTTGCCAAGGTAATGGCGATGCTGCAGACCAAGCTTCCAGGCCGCCGTTTGCCGCCGCTGGACGGCAATCTCGGTGTCGTTAATGAAGTTACGCTGCTCGCGGGCTAACACATCGGCGCTAAGAGTGGTCTTCTGACTACCGCTACGGTGCAGTACGCGGCTAAGCTGGAAATCAACGTTCTTGCTTTTACCGCTGTACTGGTAATCGCCGTTAGCCCCCGCCACGGTTTGCACGTAATCGTACTGGCTGGCGGTTAATACGAACTGCCAGTAGCCCAGCGGGACCGAATAGTGGCCGGTCAGGTTCTTTGAGGATTTACCGCCGTTGCCATCGAGGTTATGTGAACCGGAAAGGTAAAAAAGATCGCTTAAGGATAGTGGGTTATCCAGTGACAGCGTCAGGTTCCCCTGGTAACGGCCGGTGGCATTAGAGCCGGAATCATCGAGCGAGGCGTCGATGCGCCAGAAGCGCTCCTGTTGGCGGTTAATGACAATATCGCTTTGCCCCGGCGTCTCGCCCGGAACAATTTCCATGCTGGCCTGAACCGTCGGCAGGCGCTGCAGATTTTCCAGCCCCTGTTCAATATCGCGCAAATCCAACAGTTTCCCGTCAGTCGCCGGAAATGCGCTCGCCAGCCACAGATAATCATCGCTCTGCGCCGTAAGCCTGGCTTCACGGATATAACCCGGCATCACCACCAGGCGTAAAACACCGCTTTTTAAGTCCTGCTGCGGAGCAAGGATCCGGCTGGTGATATAACCGCGGTCGATTAATATATTCTGCAATTGGGCCATCAGTAGATTTATTCCCTTTCCTCCCAGACAACGCCCATTCACTTTATTTGTCTGGCGCTGGAGCGGAAGCCAATGCGGTAAGGCTTCGGCGCCCTGCAAAATAACCTGAGAAATAGCAAAGCAAGGTTGTTCAACGGGAAATAGCCCATCATCGATATTTACTCCTTCCGCGGATAAATGAATATCCGGTGACGGCGGCGCGAGCTGACTTTCCAGGGCTTGCTGGCGCTGCTGCTGGTTGATGAACTGCTGCTCACGTACGGTATCCGCAGGCGCGGCGTACCCCCACACTGGCAGCGCAGAGATAATAAAAGCCTTATGAATTAAACTCCGTTTATTCATTATTTTTTAAGCCAGGGCTATCCATGTCGATGACAAACACTCTTTAATGGCGATTAAATACATTCAAACGTGCATAAATATCAACTCATATTCATAAGACAATCATCGTAATAATAGCTTAACGACGAATTCATCAATGAGGGGCTATTTTTATCGGACTGCTGAATATATTTCAGCAATAAAGGTAAAATGTGAAGTCATTATGAAATGAGAATAATGAATTTGAATTGATATAATCTGCCGCTGGTATGACTCGTGCCACACCACAACTCCCTGTGATCTCAATCACATAATTATCCCCTGTTAACTTCCCTCCCAACCGCTTACCCCGGCAAGTGACCGCTTAATCCCGAATATAACCACTCACAGATTTACCCAACTTTACGCGCGCGAAGTTCTGGCAAGATCGTCTCCAGCATAGCTAATCAATACCTCCACCAACCCTGACTCAAAACTAAACGGCTTCGGCCCATTATTCATCTCATTAACGCCAGGTTTTACTATGGATACTAAAAAGTTATTCAAGCACATACCCTGGGTGATTCTTGGAATCATCGGGGCATTTTGCCTCTCGGTCGTCGCTCTGCGCCGCGGTGAGCACGTCAGTGCGCTGTGGATCGTGGTGGCGTCGGTTTCCGTCTACCTCGTTGCCTACCGTTATTACAGCCTGTACATTGCGCAAAAGGTGATGAAGCTCGATCCTACGCGTTCGACGCCGGCGGTAATTAACAACGATGGCCTGAACTACGTTCCGACCAACCGCTACGTGCTGTTTGGCCACCACTTTGCCGCGATTGCCGGCGCCGGTCCGCTGGTGGGCCCGGTGCTCGCCGCGCAGATGGGCTACCTGCCGGGTACCCTGTGGCTGCTGGCGGGCGTCGTGCTGGCAGGAGCGGTACAGGACTTTATGGTGCTGTTTATCTCCTCGCGTCGTAACGGCGCCTCGCTGGGTGAGATGATCAAGCAGGAGATGGGTCCAGTACCGGGCTCCATCGCGCTGTTCGGCTGCTTCCTGATAATGATCATCATCCTCGCGGTGCTGGCGTTAATCGTGGTTAAAGCGCTGGCGGAAAGCCCATGGGGCGTGTTCACCGTCTGCTCGACCGTGCCAATTGCTCTGTTTATGGGGATCTACATGCGCTTCCTGCGCCCGGGTCGGGTAGGCGAAGTGTCGGTTATCGGCATCGTTCTGCTGGTGGCGTCTATTTACTTCGGCGGCGTGATTGCCCACGACCCTTACTGGGGCCCGGCGCTGACCTTTAAAGACACCACTATTACCTTTACCCTGATTGGCTACGCGTTTATCTCGGCTCTGCTGCCGGTATGGTTGATTCTGGCGCCGCGCGACTACCTGGCGACCTTCCTGAAAATCGGCGTAATCGTTGGCCTGGCGCTGGGTATCGTGATCCTTAACCCGGACCTGAAAATGCCGGCGGTGACCCAGTACATTGATGGTACCGGTCCGCTGTGGAAAGGCGCGCTGTTCCCGTTCCTGTTTATCACTATTGCCTGCGGCGCGGTCTCCGGCTTCCACGCCCTGATCGCTTCCGGCACCACGCCGAAGCTGCTGGCTAACGAAACCGACGCCCGTTTTATCGGCTACGGCGCGATGCTGATGGAGTCCTTCGTGGCGGTGATGGCGCTGGTGGCGGCATCAATTATCGAACCGGGTCTCTACTTCGCGATGAACACTCCGCCGGCGGGTCTGGGCATCACCATGCCGAACCTGCACGAAATGGGCGGTGAAAACGCCGCGCTGATTGCCGCCCAGCTGAGGGATGTCACCGCTCACGCGGCAGCGACCGTCAGCTCCTGGGGCTTCGTGATCTCTCCTGAACAAATCCTGCAAACCGCGAAAGATATCGGCGAACCGTCGGTCCTGAACCGCGCAGGCGGCGCGCCGACGCTGGCCGTGGGTATCGCTCACGTGTTCCACAAAATCATCCCGATGGCGGATATGGGCTTCTGGTACCACTTCGGTATTCTGTTTGAAGCGCTGTTTATCCTCACCGCACTGGATGCCGGTACCCGCGCAGGCCGCTTTATGCTGCAGGACCTGCTGGGCAACTTTGTACCGTTCCTCAAGAAAACCGACTCGCTGGTAGCAGGCATTATCGGTACTGCGGGCTGCGTTGGTCTGTGGGGCTACCTGCTGTATCAGGGCGTGGTCGACCCGCTGGGCGGCGTGAAGAGCCTGTGGCCGCTGTTCGGCATCTCTAACCAGATGCTGGCCGCCGTGGCGCTGGTGCTCGGTACCGTGGTGCTGGTCAAAATGCAGCGCACCAAATATATCTGGGTCACCGTGATCCCGGCTGCATGGCTGCTGCTGTGCACCACCTGGGCGTTGGGTCTGAAACTGTTTAGCACCAACCCGCAGATGGAAGGCTTCTTCTTCATGGCTCAGCAGTACAAAGAGAAGATCGCTTCCGGCGGAGAACTGACCGCACAGCAGATTGCCAATATGAACCATATCGTGGTGAATAACTACACCAACGCCGGTCTGAGCATTCTGTTCCTTGTCGTGGTCTACAGCATCATTTTCTACGGCATCAAAACCTGGCTCAACGTACGCAACAATAAAGTGCGTACCGACAAAGAGACACCGTACGTACCGGTACCGGAAGGCGGCGTGAAGACCTCTTCACATCACTAACCCCTAATGCCGGATGGCGCTACGCTTACCCGGCCTACACAAGCGAATGTTTGTAGGCCGGATAAGGCGCTAGCCGCCATCCGGCTTTATTCGTTCTCTGGAAAGCATAATGTTTGGTAACTTAGGTCAGGCAAAAAAATATCTCGGTCAGGCAGCGAAAATGCTGATTGGCATTCCGGATTACGATAATTACGTCGAGCATATGCAGACCAATCATCCGGACCAGCCGTACATGACCTATGATGAATTCTTTCGCGAACGCCAGCAGGCCCGCTACGGCGGCGACGGCAAAGGCGGCGTGCGCTGCTGCTAATGGAGGCAAATATGGCACCGATTGCAGTTACCCTATTAACCGGTTTTCTTGGCGCCGGTAAAACCACTCTACTGCGCCATATCCTGAACGAACGGCACGGCTTTAAAATTGCCGTTATCGAAAACGAATTTGGCGAAGTCGCCGTCGATGACCAGCTTATCGGCGACCGCGCGACGCAGATTAAAACCCTGACCAACGGCTGTATCTGCTGTACCCGCTCCAACGAACTGGAAGACGCTCTGCTCGATCTTCTCGACAGCCGCGATCGCGGAGAAATTGATTTTGACCGACTGGTCATTGAGTGTACCGGCATGGCCGATCCCGGCCCGATTATTCAGACCTTCTTCTCTCATGATGTACTGTGCGAACGTTACCTGCTGGATGGGGTGATTGCGCTGGTTGATGCGGCACATGCTGACCAGCAGATGAACCAGTTCACCATTGCCCAGTCGCAGGTGGGGTACGCCGATCGTATCCTGCTCACCAAAACCGACGTGGCGGGCGACAGCGACAAGCTCCGCGAGCGGCTGACGCGCATCAACGTCCGCGCGCCCATTTACCGCGTCATCCACGGCGATATCGACCTGAATCTGCTGTTTAACACCAGCGGTTTTATGCTGGAGGAGAACGTGGTTAGCAGCAAACCGCGCTTCCACTTTATGGCCGACAAGCAGAACGACGTATCGTCAATCGTAGTGGAACTGGATTATCCGGTAGATATCAGCGAAGTCTCCAGGGTGATGGAAAATCTGCTGCTCACTTTTGCCGAACAGCTGATGCGCTATAAAGGGATGCTGTGGATCGACGGCGAACCGAATCGCCTGCTGTTTCAGGGCGTTCAGCGCCTCTACAGCGCCGACTGGGACCGACCATGGGGCGATGAGCGGCCGCACAGTACCCTTGTCTTTATCGGCATCAATCTACCGGAAAAAGAAATTCGCGCGGCGTTTGCCAGCTTGCGCAAATAGCCGCATGGACGGTTCCCTCTCCCCTTGGGGGAGAGGGTCAGGATGAGCGAAGGAGGCGCAAAATTACCCTTCCCCTCCCTCTTTCTGAGGAAGAAACCCTCGCCAATCGATGTCTTCCGGGAGGGCCATTAGTCCGGTGGGGGAGTCAGAGCATCTGCGCGCTCGGTTGCTTAGCGGCGAACCACCACCAGCTTCTGATTCACAAACTCTTTAATCCCAAGATCGGACAGCTCGCGGCCGAACCCGGAGCGCTTAACGCCGCCAAACGGCAGCTCCGGCGCGGTATCGGTTAACCAGTTGATATAGACCATCCCGGTTTCAATCCGCGAAGCCATGCGTTTCGCCCTGTCGATATCCTGGCTGAACACGGCTCCGCCGAGGCCGTAATGCGAATCGTTGGCCAGCTTCACCGCCTCATCGTCATCTTTCACCACGTAGATTTGCGCGACCGGACCGAAGAACTCTTCAAAATAAGCCGGATTATCGCGGGTAATGCCGGTCAGTATGGTGGGCTCGAAAAAGCTGCCTTCTCGATGCGCAGGTTTGCCGCCCAGATGCAGTTTCGCGCCATTTTTCACCGCCTCGTCCACCTGTTTGGTCAACGTTTCCAGCGCGTCTTTTGAGGAGAGCGGGCCCAGCGTGGTACTTTCGTCCAGCGGATCGCCAATTTTCACCTCGCGGAAGGCTTGCGTAAACTGGCTGAGGAAAGCGTCGGCAATTTTTTCATGCAGGATAAAACGTTTCGCCGCGGTGCACACCTGCCCGGCATTATTGAGCCGCGCCTGCACGCCGGTCTTCACCGCTTTCTCCAGATCGGCATCGTCGAGAACGACAAATACATCGTTGCCGCCTAGTTCAAGCGTCGCTTTCTTAATGTGTTTAGCCGCCTGCGCCGCTACCACGCCACCGGCTTTTTCCGAGCCGGTCAGGGCCGCACCCTGTACGCGATCGTCGGCGATGATCTTCGCTACCTGATCCTGAGAAATGAACAGATTAGTCCATGCGCCCTCTGGCGCGCCGGCCTCACGAACCAGCTGAGCGAAGGTTTCCGCACAGTGCGGGACGATGCTGGCATGTTTGGCGATCACCGGGTTCCCTGCCGCCAGGTTCGGCGCCAGCACGCGCATCAGCTGATAATAAGGGAAGTTCCACGGCTCTACCGCCATCAGTACGCCGATGGGATGGTGTTCGACCCAGGCTTCACCCAGTTCTGACGGATATTTTACCGGCGCCAGAAACTGTTTTGCGTTATCGGCGTAGTAGCGGGCAATTTGCGCGCACAGTTTGACCTCACCGCGGCTTTGCTCGATAAGCTTACCCATCTCCTGGCTGGCGATTTTGGCCAGCTCTTCAACCCGGCTGTCGATCAGGTCCGCCAGCTTGTGCAGGATCGGTAGCCGTTGGTCAATATTTCCCTTGGCCCACTGCGAATGATAAAGCGCATCCGCCTTTTGCAGCGCCGCTTCCACGTCAGCATCGCTGTGTGCCGGATACGCTTTGATAAGCTGATTATTGGCAGGATTCACCGTCTGATAAGCCATATCGCATGTCTCCTTGTTATCGCTGTTAACGCAGTCATAAATACCGCACAGGTTATTAAGGGTAGTCGAGATAGCTGAGGATGCGCTCCGGATCAGGTAGATACGGAATTTTCCAGGAATGAAATGGTGAACGCCTGGAGGGCTAAACGGCTCCAGCTGCCCCCCGGCGCATCAGGGGCCTAATGATGCCTGACCGCAAGCGCCGCCTCCGGCAAACCGGTAATTCTTAGCACCGTCTCCAACGCCATACCTTCGGCGAGCATCGTTTGGGCGATACGCAGCGCTTCGGCGCGCTGCCCCTCTTCAACCCCCTCCAGACGACCTTTCTCAAGGCCTTCCCGCTTCCCCTGCCTGCGCCCTACTTCACGTAACCTTTCGGCGATAGTCATTAGCTTCTCCTTGTGCTGCGGTACCCGCTGGGCCACTTCGCGGATGAACTTACCTAACCGAAGCGCTTTGCCCGAGTGAATCAGATAATTAAACAGCGTTTTCAGCTGCCTGTCATTAGCGTATCCATTAAGCAAAATGGCCGTCAGATGCTCCACAATACCCAGCAGATCGCGCTGACGAATATGTTTTTGCATCAGCTCCAGCAGGGCGACTCTTCGATGCTGCACAATTTCGTCATCAGGTACGACGGTAATATCCACCAGCGGAAATGGTCCGGTATAAAGCTGTTTTGCCAGGGCTGGGTCGGCGAACATGTCGAGCCAGGATAACGACCAGGGGTATGGCGTGGCGACGCCATGATAAAACAGTATCGGGATCACCAGCGGCAGCGTTTTATGCCCGTTATCCAGATGGCGCTGCATCGCGGCAATAGCATAACGCATGAGTCTGAAGGCCATAAACGCATCCGGGGAGCTTTGATGTTCGATGACCACATAGATATAGCCTTCTCCCGCGGCAGTTTTCAGCGCCCACAGAACATCGGAGTAGTATGCCCGCAGGTTCTCTTCAATAAAGCTACCGGACGCAAGCGTTAACGTATCCAGGTCGCACATTTTTCGTAGCGCTGGCGGCAGATGGATATCAAGGAAGTCCCGCGCGGTGTCAGCATGACGTAGAAACTGTTTGAATACCGCATCGTGCGGCGTGGACGTAGTACCCTTTTCCATGGCTATCCGCCTGCGTAAGAAATCCTGCCGCCACTCTACTGCGCCCTGTTTCTTACCACACGCCCTGCTGTTGGTCTTTACGAGCCGCGACGAAAGCTATTTTTCTTCGGCTGCAAGCAAAACATTTTTGTCCAACGCGACTCGCAGTTTTCCCACCGGCTGATGGCATGTTATAAACAGCTATTCCCTTCAGCTCAGGAGCCAGCCGTGAGCCATACGCGCGACATTCAGCAAACTTTCTGGCGTGACGAACAGCTTCCCTGGCTGGAGCTGCGCAGCACATGGCTTAGCCGCCAGGCCTATAAACGGCATCGTCATCCGCAGCTCTCCATTGGGGCGATTATCGAGGGGGAAACGCGCTGTATCTGCAGCGGGCAGGAGTATCTGCTGCGCCCTGGCGACCTGATTATTATCCCCGCGCAGGCACCCCACAGCTGTAATCCGCGCGACGGCCAGCCGCGCAGCTACCATATGCTCTATCTCGAGCTAAGCTGGTGCTGGCAACAGCTGACAGACGGTGTGCATCAGGCAAGGTTGATCACATCATCGCCCGTCATTCGCGATGCCGGGCTCTTTGCGCAGTATCTGCAGATCGTGGAGCAGATGAGGCAGCAGCAGACCATGCAGCTCCCTGCAAGCGTCGCTCGTCTGGTTCATACTCTACCGCTGCGCCCGCATGCGCCTCAGGCGCTAAGCGAGACCAGCGCCCGTCTTTTCACCCGCCTGGCAACCGATCTGCAGGCTCCGCCGACGCTGGATAGCCTCGCCGACGAGTTTGCTCTACGTAAAGAGACGCTGATCCGCACCTTCAAGCAGGAGACCGGCCTGACGCCCGCCAGTTTTATCAATATCGCGCGTATTGAATTCGCTAAAACGCGCCTGCGCGCAGGGGATAATATTGCCGATGTGGGCTACCAGGCCGGGTTTGCCGATCAGAGTCACTTTCATAAAACCTTTGTCAGCTATACCGCCGCCACGCCGCGCCAGTATGCGCAGTCCCGATCAATAACAGACAATAATTAGCGTTCACGCTGGCGTAGGGTGACCTCAGGTTACTACTGAGGTTGCTATGGACATACTCGCTACGCTCTTTCCTTCCGCCTTCCCCGCGCTGGCGCTTTCTCATTTTGTCGCCCTGCTAAGCCCCGGGCCGGATTTTTTTCTGCTGGTGGGCTACGCCATCCGCTATCGCCTGCGCGGCAGCGTCGGCCTGTGTATCGGCATTGCCGCCGGAAACGGTCTGTATATTATTCTGGCGGTAATCGGCTGGGGGATCCTGCGCCACGCGCCGCTACTGTTTACGGTGATTGAGCTGCTGGGCGCGGCGTATTTACTGTGGATTGGCAGCCTGCTGCTAAGAAGCCGTCCGACCACGCTGGCGCTGGATGGCGCCTCGGCTTCGCGCCCGTCGCTGGTGAAACAGCTTTTTCTCGGGCTGGGTTCTTCGCTGCTCAATCCGAAAAACGCCCTGTTCTACCTCGCGCTGATGACCTCCCTGTTGGGACCGAACGTCACGCTGGTGCAGCAGGCCGTCAGCGGGGCATGGATGACCAGCGTGGTGTTGATATGGGATCTGTTGCTGGTTACGCTGATTGCGCTACCGTCGGTGCAGCGCCGCCTTTCCGCCGTCGTCTGGCGAGTCGAGCGCACGGCCGGCGCCATACTGATGGCTTTTGGCGGCTGGATTGTCTGGCAATTTATTTTTAATTAATATTGTCGACGCCACAATAAGGACATAGCCTCGTTATTCTCTGTACCAGAATAAGCGAGGCTCGATTCTATTTCTCTTTTAAGCAATATTTATTCCGGGCTATTTGCCGTTAACATATCCATCAGCACAAATACCCACTGCTGCGCTTCCGAACCATTAAATTCGTAAAGTATAATCGGATTCCCCTGGTGCGTGCCGCGGTTGACGCTGTCAATAACAAAGCTCGGGTTTTGTTTGCTTTTAATAAAGCGACGTGAGCTGACTAAATCCCACCGCTGTGTCGCTTTACTCCCCCGCGCCTGGAGTTCAATCGCTGCGCCTGAACCCATTTGATCCCCGTGGATACCCAGCAGCAGCTCCTCGCTGGCGGCCAGAGCGATCTCGCCGGTCCTGTCATCAACCGTCCACAGAATTTTATTTAGCGGTGAGGACATCGGTAATATAACGGCCCGAGCCCCGGTTTGCTGATCGCTAATACCTAATACCATGTCTTTTTTTGCTGCATATTTAAATATACCAATCATGCTCAACTCCTTTTATAAAAGATTAGTAGTAAGAGAAAGTGATTACCGTTCTCCTTGAAATAAACAATGCCTTATTTATCCTTAACCATAATGTGATAATGGTCACTTATTAATAATTAATTTAAGAAAAACCTTATATAACATATATATTGTGAATGCATTTAACTTCAAATATTTAAAAATAGAATTTAAGCTACGAAAATTAAATTAACCCTCATCATCGCTATCGTCGTGAAAAAAGAATCCGCATGCCCAGGAAGTCAAATAGCGAAGATTTTACGCATTAGCCGTCAGGCTATATGCTTAGACCTATGGAAAAACTCGCGGAACTGAAACGCGCCAAGCTGCTGGCGCTCTCGCTGCTGCTGATTGCAGTCGCCATTTTTATCACTACCCTCGTGCTGCCGCCGACGCCATGGGTCGGTGCGCTAAAGGCTATTTCCGAAGCGGCGATGGTGGGCGCGCTGGCGGACTGGTTCGCGGTGGTTGCGCTGTTTCGCCGCATTCCGCTGCCGTTCGTGTCGCGACATACGGCAATTATCCCGCGTAATAAAGACCGAATTGCCGACAATCTCGGCTATTTCGTGCAGGAAAAATTTCTCGATACGCCCTCGCTGGTCGCGCTGATCCGCCGCTACGAACCGGCGCTGATGCTCGGCAACTGGTTCAGCCAGCCGGAAAACGCGCGTCGGGTCGGTCAGCATCTGCTGCAGGTGATGAGCGGCTTTCTCGAGCTTACCGACGACGCGCGCATTCAGCGCCTGCTGCGTCGTGCGGTGCATAAAGCGATTGATAAGGTCGATTTAACCCAAACCAGCGCCATGATGCTGGAAGGATTGACGCGCGATAACCGCCATCAGAAACTGCTGGATTCGCTGATTAGCCAGCTGATCGCCCTGCTCCAGCGCGACAGCTCGCGGGCGTTTATTGCCCGCGGTATCGTGCACTGGCTGGAGACCGAGCATCCGCTTAAAGCCAGGCTACTGCCTACCGAATGGCTGGGCGAGCACAGCGCTGAAATGGTTACCGATGCGGTTAACACGCTGCTCGACGAAGTCAGTCAGGATCGCGCTCATCAGATCCGCCAGGCCTTCGATCGCGCGGCGCTCAAGCTGATCGATAACCTGAAGTCCGATCCGCAGATGGCGGAAAAAGCGGACAGTATCAAAGCGTATCTGAAAAATGATGAGACGTTTAACCGCTATCTGGGCGAAGTGTGGGCCGACCTGCGCGGTTGGGTCAAAAACGACGTCAATAGCGAGGATTCACGCATTAAACAGCGCATTGCCGAAGCCGGGCAGTGGTTTGGCGAAACGCTGCTCCACGATGAGGCGCTGCGCGAATCGCTGAACGAACATCTCGAGCAGGCGGCGCACCGGGTGGCACCGGAGTTTGCCACTTTCCTGACGCGCCATATCAGCGATACGGTCAAAAGCTGGGATTCCCGCGATATGTCGCGGCAAATCGAACTGAATATCGGGAAGGATCTGCAGTTTATCCGTATTAACGGCACGCTGGTTGGCGGCACCATCGGTCTGCTGCTGTGGCTGTTTTCACAAATTCCGTCGCTGCTGCATTTACATATTTAATTCAACTTTTTGTTTTAAAAGTATTTCTTCCATAAATATATATTAACCACTAAAAAAGCAGGGATTTTTAAGTTGATCCTAAATTTATTGCAGTGTGAAGTGCTGAAACAGCGGGCACCGGCTAAGCGCGTACCGCTGTTTTAACACGCAAGCTCAGGATAGATTCGCCCCTTTCCGATCGTCGTTGCGTAGAGACTCAACAAGGAGCCCACCGATGTTGCAATGGATGACCCGTTTTTTCGCCCGCCATTCCGCCACGCTGTTCTTTCCGGCGGCGCTGATCCTGTATGACTTTGCCGCCTATCTGACCACCGACCTTATTCAACCGGGGATTATCCACGTTGTGCGCGATTTTGACGCCGACGTGGCGCTGGCTCCCGCCTCGGTCAGTCTGTATATGGCCGGTGGCATGGCGCTACAGTGGCTGCTCGGGCCGCTCTCCGATCGTATCGGCCGCCGTCCGGTGCTGCTCACCGGCGCGCTGATCTTTACCCTGGCCTGCGTAGCGACCCTGTTCACCACCTCAATGGAGCAGTTCCTCGCGGCGCGCTTTGTTCAGGGCACCAGCATCTGCTTTATCGCCACGGTCGGCTACGTCACCGTGCAGGAGGCATTCGGCCAGACAAAAGCCATTAAGCTGATGGCGATTATTACCTCGATCGTGCTGATCGCGCCGATCATTGGTCCGCTTTCCGGCGCCGCGTTGATGCATTTCGTGCACTGGAAGGTGCTGTTCGGGATCATTGCGGCGATGGGGTTTATTGCCTGGCTGGGTCTGCTGCTGAACATGCCGGAAACCGTCCGCCGCGGCGACGTTCCCTTCAGCGCCAGCGGCGTACTGCGCGATTTTCGCGATGTCTTCCGCAACCGCATTTTCCTGTTCGGCGCCGCCACGCTCTCGCTCAGCTATATTCCGCTGATGAGCTGGGTTGCGGTCTCGCCGGTTATCCTGATTGACGACGGCGGACTGACCACCGCCGAGTTTGCCTGGACCCAGGTACCGGTCTTCAGCGCAGTGATTATTGCCAACCTGTCGGTAGCGCGCTGGGTCAAAGACCCCACCCGCCCACGCTTTATCTGGCGCGCGGTGCCCATCCAGATGACCGGGCTGGCGATCCTGATCCTCGGCAACCTGCTGTGGCCGCACGTCTGGCTGTGGTCGGTGATCGGCACCTGCTTTTACGCTTTCGGCATTGGCCTGATCTTCCCGACGCTGTTCCGCTTTACCCTGTTTTCCAACGATCTGCCAAAGGGCACCGTTTCTGCGTCGCTGAATATCGTGATCCTCAGCGTCAGCGCACTTTCTATCGAAGCGGCGCGCTGGCTGTGGTTTAACGGCGGCAGGCTGCCGTTCCATCTGCTGGGGGTAACGGCAGGGATCGCGGCCGCGTGCTGTCTGGCGGGGCTGTTAAGCCGGATACGCCAGCGTCCCGAAGCCATGCTGGCACAGCAGGAGTAGCGAAAGGCGCTACTCCACGGTCCAGGCTTCGCTGAAGCTCTCGTCGGCGAACAGCTCCGTCAGGCCGCTGATCTGTTTCAGACGCAGCACCTCATCAGCATCCATACCGAGCTCTTCGCCGATGCGCCGATCGTCCCAGCCCTGACGATGTAAATCGCGGACGATATCGGACATCGCCGCGATCTGATGTTTACCCCTGGCGCGATTATGGCGAATAGTGGCGGCGATACGCTCTTTCTGCCCCTCGCGCTCGGCATTGATAAGCGTCACCGGAAGATAACCATGCAGACGCCGGCTCAGCTCCGGGCGGCTCTTCCCAATCAGGTGGCGATGAAAACCATCCACCACCAGGTGCCGTCGCTGCTGGCGAGCCACCACTACCGGTTGGGTAAAACCATCCAGTTCGATAGATCGTTCCAGAAGCTTTTTTTCCACCGTCGCCATCACGTTAGGATTGTAGTCATTCGCCTCAACCGTTTTAGCTTCAACCCACAGCACGCAGTCCACCGGCTCGCGGCAGAACGGGCTGTGCTGGTGGATCAGGCTCTTCAGCTCGTTAATCGCTTTGATTTTCAGGTCAACATCGTCAAACGACTCGAGATATTCAATCACTGTCTTAGCCACATCCGGTGACATCAGAGCGTCCTCCACTCTTTACGTTTGTTACTCATCAGTCGACAGTAGCGCTCATAGTGCTTAGGCTGCGTCGGGCTGAACGACAGCATCCGGCACCAGAAATCGTTTTTCAGCAGCGTCTTACAGATGCGGCGCCATGAAGGGATATCGCGATAGCCGAGATCTTTTTCCTGCTCATCGGGGATATCGTCGGGAAACCCGCGGGTCTGGTACCAGTGCAGATAAATAGCGATTTTATTACGGTAATGCTCGGCGGTTTTTTCCGGCATGCTGTCGAGCAGAAAGAGCGCATACTCGCGCCAGCTAAAATGCGCCGGTTTGCGGATTTTGGTCTTCAGCGCAAAGTAGTCGCCGCTGGCGTTGGCATAAATCGCACCGCTGTGCGCGCCGCATACGCGTCGGCACATCCGCTCCCAGGTCTCCGGCTCAAGAATGTGATACAGCCACAGCCCGCGCCGCTGCTCGGGGCCGAAGGGTTCGCAGACGCGCATATTTTTTAGCGGCACCCCGGCGCGATGCATCAGGTCATAAAGCGGGTTGTAGGGGAGTCGTGACTTATGATTAAAGATCCAGATGTCGCGGGTCCGCCAGTCATAAAGGGGATAGCAGGTATAGCTGAATCCCTCCGGCGAGGCGGTCGTCCACGGCTTATCTTCCTCAAAGCGCAGTTTGGTCTGCGAGGTAAGCGCCATGTAGCGATGCAGCGACTCGTCGGTGCGGATGCCGATAAGCGAAGCAAGACTTCTCCCCGCGGCCAGCCAGTGGGAAAAGGCCGGAATAAACGCTTCAAAGGTCATTTCCGGCTGATAAAAAGGAAAAAAACCGGCATCGGTGATGGCATCCTCGGGCGGCTGCCTGACCCATTCAACCCCGTCCCGCCAGGCGACCCATTCCGGCTCATGCTGCGATACGCCGCTCACCGTCGTCATCGGCAGCGCCACCCAATAGAAGCGGCTCACCACATCCTGATAGCGCTCTTTCATATTTTGCACGTGCTGGATGGTTAATAAATACTGCGCCTCCCAGTCCACGAACAGCACCGCAAATTTTTTCCCTTTTTTACGCGCAACGGCTGCCGCCAGATGAAATAATACCGTTGAATCTTTACCGCCGGAAAAAGATAAACAGACCTGCTCGAAGGTATCAAATACCCAATCCAGGCGCATCAGAGCAGCGTCAAAAACATTCATATCCAGTTTTACGCGTTTCATCCTTCACCCCTGATAAATGAATCGCCGTCAGAATGTACTTATAGAAAAAATCCGTAAGCCAGATAACCTGAAAACAGGTCTATAGATTATTCATCCAGATACCGCATGCTGAAAAAAGGCGAGCGCAACTAAATGTTATTCACGCCATGAAAAACATGTTATCTCATTTAAATTCATGAAGTTATGAGAATCGCTCTTATTGTCTTCATTTTAACGAGAATACTGTGATCTCAGTCACAATTAGCTCCTGAGCGATTTAATCAACCTCCTTCGTTGTGGCCAAAAACATCACGCCATATCACAACTGACTCCCCGCGATCGGATATAATCAGCAGCCCTGTTTAACCGTAACAATATTGATTAAGGAACGCTATGAGCGATATAGATCTCAGCCCGCCGCAACGCGATCTGCTACGCGAAAAGCTGTATAAATACTGCCAGGAGAATTTTGAACTGGAACTGGAGCAATTTGACGCGGAATTTTTTGTCGACTTTATCGCGAAAGAGCTGGGTCCAATGTTTTATAACGCCGGGATTGATGCGGCCATCGCCACCCACCTTGCATGGAGCGATCGAATTCAGGAAGAGATGGATCTGAAAAAAGTCTATTAGCGGAAGATCAATAAATACCCATACAAAATGTGGCTATAATGCGACCTCTTTCATCATCTCCCGTGTACGGGGAAGGAAAACCATGTCGCTTATCACCGATCTACCCGCCATTTTTGACCACTTCTCTTCAGCCCGCCAGCAGGGTTTCCTCACGGTCATGGAGCTTAAAGAGCAAAATATTCCTCTGGTTGGCACCTACTGCACCTTTATGCCGCAGGAGATCCCGTTGGCCGCGGGCGCGGTGGTGGTGTCGCTGTGTTCCACCTCCGACGAGACGATTGAAGAGGCCGAAAAGGATCTGCCGCGCAACCTCTGTCCGCTGATAAAAAGCAGCTACGGTTTTGGCAAGACCGACAAATGCCCCTACTTCTACTTTTCCGACCTCGTGGTGGGCGAAACCACCTGCGATGGCAAAAAGAAAATGTATGAATACATGGCTGAATTCAAAGCCGTACATGTGATGCAGCTGCCGAACAGCGCCAGCGATGATGCCTCGCGAGCGCTGTGGAAAGCGGAAATCCTGCGCCTGCAAAAGGCGGTGGAAGATCGCTTTGGTACGCCGATCACCGAAGCCTCCCTGCGCGACGCGATTATCCTCAAGAACCGCGAAAGGCGGGCGCTGGCGAACTTTTATCGCGTCGGCCAGTTCAATCCGCCCGCGCTCAGCGGTAGCGATATTTTAAAAGTGGTCTACGGTGCGACCTTTCGCTTCGATAAAGCGGCGCTAATCGATGAACTCAACGGCATGGCCGATCGGGTGCGTCTGCAGTGGCAAGAGGGGAAAGGGCTGGAGGCGCGGCCGCGTATTCTGATCACCGGCTGCCCGATCGGCGGGGCGGCGGAAAAAGTGGTGAAGGCCATTGAAGACAACGGCGGCTGGGTGGTCGGTTTTGAAAACTGCACCGGCGCGAAAGCCACCGAGCGCTGCGTGGAGGAGACTGGCGACGTTTACGACGCCCTGACCGATAAGTATCTCGCTATCGGCTGCTCCTGCATCTCGCCGAACGACCAGCGCCTGGATCTGCTCAGCCAGATGGTGGACGAGTATCAGGCAGACGGCGTGGTGGATGTTATTTTGCAGGCCTGCCATACCTATGCGGTGGAATCGCTGGCGATAAAACGCCACGTGCGCCAGCAGCACAACATCCCCTACATCGCCATTGAGACCGACTATTCGACGGCGGATATCGGTCAGCTCAGCACCCGCGTGGCGGCCTTCATTGAGATGCTTTAGGAGCGCGCGTGACAGTTACCGTAGGGATTGATTCCGGATCGACCGCCACCAAAGGCATCCTGCTCGACGACGGCGTGATTCAGCGCCGCTTTCTCTGCCCGACGCCGTTTCGCCCCGCCGACGCCATCGTTGAGGCGTGGGAAACGCTCCGCGCTGGGCTAAGCGAGCCCCCCTTTTTAACCTTAACCGGCTACGGACGCCAACTGGTGGATTTCGCCGATAAGCAGGTCACCGAGATCTCGTGCCACGGACTCGGCGCACGCCTGCTGGCCCCGCAGACTCGCACGGTCATCGATATCGGCGGCCAGGACAGTAAGGTTATCCAGCTGGACGAGGCGGGTAATCTGACTGATTTCCTGATGAATGATAAATGCGCGGCGGGCACCGGGCGCTTCCTGGAGGTGATTTCGCGTACGCTGGGGGCCAGCGTCGAGCAGCTCGACAGCATCACCGATGGTATTGAGCCCCATGCGATTACCAGCATGTGTACGGTATTTGCCGAATCGGAGGTCATTAGCCTGCGTTCGGCCGGGGTGCCGCCGGAGGCGATCCTCGCCGGGGTGATCAACGCCATGGCCCGACGCAGCGCCAATTTTATCGGCCGTCTGTCGGCGCAGGGCCCGCTACTGTTTACCGGCGGCGTCAGCCACTGCGCGGCCTTCGCGCGGAGGCTGGAGGGGCACGTGGGTATGGAGGTACAGACGCATCCCGACGCACAGTTTGCCGGGGCGATCGGCGCGGCGCTGATCGGTTTACGTCAGAGGAGCCGCCGGTGACGGAATATCTGTTTTTATTTCACTCAACGGTGGGGGTGGTGCGAATGCGTAAAGCCCTGCAGGCGGCGGGCATGACCTTCCGGGTGAAGGATATTCCGCGCCAGCTGCGCGGCGGCTGCGGGCTTTGCATCTATCTGAGCTGTGAGCCGGGCGAAGAGCAGAGGTGGATTCTCCCCGGCCAGACGGAAGCTCTGTTTCGCGTGGCCGGGGATGATTATCAGCTGCTGGCTCAGTTTCCGCAGCAGGCGTAACCAGGGCGTGAATCATCGCCCGGCGGCGTACAGCGAGCGCAATCACCGTTTGTATGCCGGGTACCGCCCGGCGTGAAACGAGCGCAAGGTCGGGATTTATCCTCTCATCCCAGCAGCTGGCGAATGCAGGATTTAAACACCCGCACGCCATCCGCCAGCGCGGCGCGATCGAAGTGCATCTCGGGATGATGCAGCCCCGGCAGCAGGTCGCAGCCCAGCCCCCAGAACCCGCCCTTCACCTGTGGACGCAGGCGCAGGTAGTGGAAAAAGTCCTCGCTGCCCGGCGTACTCTTCGCTGCCGTTAAGCCGGCTTCGCCAAACGTTTCCCGAATCGCCTGGCTGACGATAGCCGTGGCCTGTTCATCGATAATCGCGGCAGGCATCTCCTTGACGATCTGGATATCGACGGTGGCGCCGTAAGCGGCCGCGCTACTCTCTATCGCCCGTACCACCCGCTCTTTCAGCATCGCCATACCGTCATTTTCCGCGCTGCGCAAATCCCAGCACACGTGCGCTTTCGCCGGCACCGAATTGGTTACCCCCGCATCGCACAGGAAGCGAGTCGCTTTTGCGCTCCAGGTCAGCGAAGGCGCCAGATGAATGCCGTTTACCGCTTGCACCGCGTGCGACGCGGCATCCAGCGCGTTAACGCCCAGATGAGGCCGGGCGGCATGTGCGGCTTTGCCGTGAAAGTCGGCCATCACCGTCGCCGAGGCGGAGTAGTACATCGCCGGCGCCGCCTTGCCCTTCGGACACTCCTCCAGCGGCCTGAGGTGGAAGCCGAACAGCATCTCCACGTCGTCCAGCACGCCCGCTTCCGTCAGCGCGATCGCCCCTGTACCCAGCTCTTCGGCAGGCTGAAAGAGTATTTTCAGCTTCCCGCGTTTTACCAGCCCCTCGGCGAGGATCTCTTCCGCGGCGGTCAACACCACCGAAGAGTGCCCGTCATGGCCACAGGTATGGCGAGCCTCCAGGCGGCCATCAATCATATGGCCCAGCGCATCCATATCCGCCCGCAGCGCCACGACCGGCCCCGGCTTACCGCTATCCAGCAGCGCAACAATGCCGGTGGTACCGCCGACGTTGCGCTGCACCTGAAACCCCGCGGCTTCTAATGCATCGCCGATGTATGCCGACGTTTTGTACTCCTCAAAGCCCAGTTCAGGAATTTGGTGCAGATAATTGAAATGCTCTAAAGTTCGCGACACGTTTGACTCCTTGCCTTCTATTATGCAATCACGCGCATGACCAGCATGGCGATGACGGCATTGATAATGCTCACCGCCATCAGCAGCGGCCAATATTTTTTCGGGACATCCGCCACGCCGAGCAGGCGCCCCATGTACTGAAGCTGCGACCCCATAAGGAAAATCGCCGGGATCAGAATCGTGATATCCGCCACGTTGAGGGTGCCTTTGCTCAACAGGCTCACCGCCACGCCGGTTCCCGCCGAGGCGGAAAGCCAGGAGGTCAGCAGCACGGTAATCGCTTCGCCCGGCAGGCCGAACAGGCCCATCAGCGGCGCGCAGACGTGGCCGATTATCTGCATCACGCCGAGCAAATTCAGCATCTCGGCGATCACGTAAGCCATTAATACATTCGGCATCAGATTGTTGATGGCGATATTAAATCCTTTACGCGCGCCGATAACGAAAATATCGAACGGGTTACTGGAGACTTTTGCCGAATTATTCATTTTCAAAATCGCCTTTATAAGCAGTATTCAGTACCAGACGGGTGATTGCCGCGCCGACGAATTTCAGCACAAACATTAATAGCAGCGGAATAATGATAGGAATGGTTAACGAAGCGAAAAGCGCTGAACCAATCGAGAAATAGTTATTTATCAGACCGGCGCCGGAATATTGCCAGGCCCCCATAATGACCAGATCCTTACGGTTTATTTTCTTGCTGTCATACAGCTCTTTGGTTAGCGCAGCACCAGCATCGGTACTCTGTAAATCGGTAATCAGCGCCAGTCCGGTATAACCCGGGATCCCGAGCAGCGGGCGCAGCAGCGGCGTCAGCAGTTTGTGCGCGGCGCGAATCGCGCCGTAATGGGTAAATATCTCCAGCAGCCCCAGCGCCAGCATCACCGTGGGCACCAGCGATAGCGCAAACAGAAAACCGGCCTTGGCGCTGATGCCGCCGCTGCCGATAAAGGTGTTGGTTTCCGGCGTTTTCATGGTGCCGAACGCACCGCCGAGAGTGGTAAAGTCAAATGCCCCCAGCCAGGCCATCCCCTCCACTTTAAACAGCAGCCCGGAGAAAACTAATAATACGATGACCAGTGAAATCCAGGCCCCGGGCCCGACTTTCCACTCATTTGTCGTTTCGTCGGAGGAACATTCCAACGTTTTATTTTCACTCATACCCTGTCCTCACATAATGAAATGTTAGTGCGATTGTTTGCAATTTGAAATTATGTCAATTTATTGTTATTCAAATTTATTATTTCGGCTGATAAGCTTTTCCATATTCCCTCAGTCAGTACCATCACGATTTCTTATTCTTCGACTTCCTGAGCCTTGCAAACTTAATAGCAAGCCGGGAATAAGCGATGAGATTTTTCCTCCCTGCCAGTTTTTGTCCGAATTACGATTATCTATAACTCGTCGGGATGATAAATACCTGTGAAAGGGTGTTATTGTTGACCTGAGGTCAACAAAGGAGTGAGAAACGATGTTGCATGAGAGGCCTATGAGCTATCTGTATGAAGTCGGGATTCAGGGAGGCATTCGCCGGGCCGCCGATATGCTGGGGATTAATCCGTCAGTCATCAGCCGCCAGATAGCGCAGCTGGAACGGGCGCTGGAGCTACCTCTGCTGGAGCGGCAGGGACGAAACGTGGTGCTCACCGAAGCAGGGCGTCTGCTGGCGGAGGACTACTACGAAAGCCGTCAGCGCCGGGAAAAGCTGGAAAGTCACCTGAAGGATTTACGCCATATGCGCGGCGGGACTATCTCGGTGAGGATTGGCGGCGGGCTGGTCACCACCTTTATTGAATCAGTGATGAGCACCTTTTCTCAGTCCTGGCCTAACGTGTTCGTGGATATTATTGTCGGCAGCATGCAGGAGATGCTCAACGATATCGCCAGCGGCGAAGCGGATATGGCGGTCGCCTTCGGCCCCATCGGCAACCCTGAGCTTAAACGCCACAGCTTTCAGTGGGGCCCCATCTGCGCGGTGGTCTCTCCTGAGCATCCCATCGCTGCCCTGCCCGCCGTCACTATCGATGAGCTCACACACTATCGCCTGATCGCGCTCACCGACAGCTTTGGCCTGCAGCGCCATATGAACGCCATGTTTAAAACTGCAGGACGGCAGTTTCACCCGGCCTATCGCTGCAACCTCTTTTCGACCGCCATGAGCCTGAGCCAGGCGGGATTAGGCGTCTCTTTTATGACCGCATACGCCGCCCGGGAGGCGATCGCCCACGGTATTCTGCGGGCGGTTCCTATCGACCATCCTATTGCCAGCAGCGCCCAGTGCCATCTGCTACGCAACTCCGATCGCCGCTTTTCCCCGGCGGCGCATCATATGTGGCGGCTGTTGCATAACGCTTTTCGCGATGCGCAGCGGGCGCTGGCGGCCTGAGCTTATTCGGTCACCACGAACCGGGTTGGCGCAAAGCAGTTCAGCAGCCGATGCATAAGAAAGACCATGGTCAGCGTAACGATCAGCGCCACGGTCACGGAGGTAATGCGGTACAGATCGCTGAACACCAGGTCCTGGTCCGGATGCAGGTTCTGGCCGAACATGATGCCAATAGTGGTGATGCTGGCGAAGCCAACGCCTGCCCCCACCTTCTCCATCACGTGCAGCCGGGCGCTAAACGCCAGCCCCAGCCCAATCAACGGCATCATCAGCACCATATGGTTGCTGAAGTCGTAGATAATCAGCTGCACCACCAGGATATAAAGGCAGGCCAGCACCACCCCCACCACGCGCCAGATCGAGCTGATCACCGCGCCGCGATAGTGCATCGGGAACAGAATTAAGATGCCCGCCATCAGCGCCGACAGCGAGTCGCTCAGATCGCAGACCTGAAAAATCACAAAGATCATCGTCGCCACGCTGCCGGAAAGCAGCGATTCGTGGCGGATACGCGCGGCATCTTTTTCAATGCGCGGCGGCGGCTTGCGCGGTTCAACGTCCGGGATGAAGTAGTTCAGCAGCGCGCTGAGCGCCACCGCCATCACGCAGGCCTCCATATTGGAGAACATCAGCGTGTGCCAGTTGCTGGTGGGATAGCTCATAAAGTTGAGCATCGTGCTTTGACACACCACGCCCATCGACCCCAGCAGAAACAGCGGCCCCTGGCTCATAAAGCGAAAGCGCATCACGTACAGGCCAAACACCACCAGCGTCATGATGACCGGCCACTGCGATAAATAGCCGACGATTAACACCATTTCGACGCAGTTCACCGCCGCACTGAACACAAACTGCCGCGCCACGTGGCGGTTAAACACCGGCACCAGCGACAGCAGCATCAGCGGATAAACCACGAAGAAGACGCCGTACTGCACGTCATAGAAAGTTGATATGCTCAGCGCGATAGTACCGGCCACGGCGATACGCAAGGTCTGGCGAAAATCGTTCGCCGTGTAGACGATGTTGCCGTGCGGGGTGAAGACCCGCGCCAGGGTATTAATAGACATAGTGCAGGAAGCTCACCAGATGGATCTGCGCGCCGGCGAAGGTACGGGCGAACGGGCCATCGCTGTTATAGAGCTGTACCGTGGCGCGGGCGCCGGTGGGCAGCGGCTTATCCAGCGGCTCGTCCAGAGCGACGTGAATGCGCATGCGCTGCGCGTCGCGCACCCAGCGGGTGGATTGCTCCGGCTGCGATAGCTGGCCGTTAACTTCTTCTTGTCCAGCCAGAATACCGGCATCGCTGCTGGTGACGTGCGCCGGGAAGACTTTGCCCGGCAGCGCATCGAACACCACCGCGGCATCGGTATTCACGCCGGTGTGGCGCAGGCTCTTCTCGCGGAAATCGGCGACGATATCGGTCTGATTGCTCACCAGCGCCAGCAGCGGCGTGGCGGCGGTGGCGTACAGACCAGGGTTAAGCTGCAGGTTGCTCACCATCCCGTCAGTCTCCGCGCGGACCTTCGTCCAGCCGAGGTTAAGCTGCGCCTCTTCCAGCGCGTTGCGGTACTTCTGCAGCGTGACGTTGCGCCCATCGTCGCGCTCGCCGCGCTGGATCAGCAGATTGTGGATACTAGCGTTGAGCGCGCTGACCGACTGTTCGCTGGTCTGCCAGGTGGTGCGCACTTTATCCAGATCCGACTGGGAAACGTTCTGCATGGTGCTCAGACGCTGATAGCGATCGAACGTGACCTTATCGTTGCGCGCGGTGTACTGGGCGGTACGAAGGTTGGCGCGGGCAGAAGCGATCTGCGCGTCCAGCTGCTGGTTACTGAGTTTCGCCTGTTCAAGCGCGATCTGCGCCGCTTCCACTTTATTGATAAACGGCGTTGGATCCAGTTCATAGAGCAGATCGCCCTTCTTCACCTGGCTGTTGTTATGCACATAGACATGGGAGACATAGCCGGAGACGCGCGACGAGACCGGCGTGACCACGCGCATCACGGTGGAATCCGGCGTGAGCGGGATCCAGATATCGGCAACGATAAACCAGGCGAATATGACCAGGAAGGCGGCAATACTCACCCTTACCCAGCGGGCAAATTTCTGTTCAGGGGTCATCATAGTGTTTTAGATCTTGTTATCTTCTTCGCGGATAGTCCGCAGATTGCAGGCGATTTGATTTAACGTGGCGCTAAAGGCGGCGAGCTGCGCTTCAGGGAGGGTTTCGGTGACGCGCTGTTGATAGGCCTCAATCACGCGGTTCAGCTTCTCCAGAATAGCGCGGCCTTCCGCCGTCAGCGTCAGCAGGCGTATGCGTTTGTCATAAGGCGATGTTGAACGCAGCAGATAGCCCTGCTTTTCCAGCTGCGTGATGGTGCGCATCAGCGGCGGCAGTTCTATGCCCTGCACCTCCGCCAGCTCGCTGACCGAGACGTTATCCCCCAGCTGATGCAGCTGCATCAACACCGTCCAGCTTGACTGGGTCAGGCCGGTGTCGGTGATGGCAGAATCAATAATCGCGCGCCACTGGCGCACCACCATCGCCATGCGCATGCCCATCGGGCGGCGGGCAAACAGGTCGTCTTCGGTCATTTTACTTTCCTCACTTAGCTGTGAAGAAAATAATACTTATCACGATAAGTATCAAGAAACGAAGAGTGGATAAGCATGAATTGATAAATTACGTGAATGTATCATCCCCGGTCGCGCTCACGCTTACCGGGGCTACAGCTCTGCGCGGTCTGGTAGCCCGGACAAGGCGCGTCAAGCGCCGCCTCCGGGAAAATGCCGGGTAACAAATCGCACTTTTTAATTGATCTGATCCCGACGCAGCCCGACATCTTTTAGCTGTTCGTCGCTCATACGCTGCAATGTTCTGCGCGTTTGCTCACGAAGCCACCACTTTTTGAACGCCCGCGCCAGAAATACGAAGCCGATAAACGGCTGTCTTGCCCGATTTTCGTGAAATTCCATCCTCTACCTCCTCACCTTGCCAGAGGCTTTATCTTCACGGATCCGCGGCCAAACAATACAGATTCAAAAAATACTTTTATTTAACATACAGATTCGCTAAAACGTACAGCAGACCTCACTTTTACCGCCAATCTGTACTGGTTTATTGATCTGTATGGCGACGATCAAGGATACAGCATGACCCGCTATCAACATCTGGCCAGCCTGCTGGCAGAACGCATCGAACAGGGGCTGTATCGCCCCGGCGAAAAGCTGCCGTCGGTGCGCAGCCTGAGCCAGGAGCACGGCGTCAGCATCAGCACCGTTCAGCAAGCCTACCAGACGCTGGAACAGCAGCAGCTGATCGTACCGCAGCCGCGTTCCGGCTATTTTGTAGCCCCGCGTAAAGCTCAGCCGCCGGTGCCGCCGATGTCGCGGCCGGTCCAGCGCCCGGTAGAGATCACTCAGTGGGATCAGGTGCTGACCATGCTCGACGCCCGCCACGATAAATCGATTATCCCCTTCGGCGGCGGCTCGCCGGACGTCACCCAGCCAAGCCTGAAGCCTATCTGGCGCGAGCTGAGCCGGGCCATTCAGCACAACCTTAGCGAAGTGCTGAACTACGACGAGCTGGCCGGGCGTCGCGAGCTGCGCGAACAGATCGCCCGCCTGATGCTCGACGGCGGATCGGTGGTCACCGCCAACGATCTGGTACTTACCAGCGGCTGCCACAGCGCGCTGTCGCTGGCGCTGCTGTCGGTGTGTCAGCCCGGCGATATCGTCGCCGTCGAATCCCCTTGCTACTACGGCACCATGCAGATGCTGCGCGGATTAGGGCTAAAAACCATCGAGATCCCCACCGATCCGGAAACCGGGATCAGCATCGAGGCGTTAGAGCTGGCGCTGGAGCAGTGGCCGATCAAAGGGGTGATCCTGGTCCCCAACTGCAATAATCCGCTGGGATTTATCATGCCGGATGCCCGCAAGCGGGCGGCGCTATGCCTCGCCCAGCGCCACGATATCGTTATCTTTGAGGATGATATCTACGGCGAACTGGCGACCGAATACCCGCGCCCACGCACGATCCATTCCTGGGATATCGACGGCCGGGTGATGCTCTGCAGTTCGTTTACCAAAACCATCGCTCCCGGCCTGCGCATCGGCTGGATTGCCCCCGGCCGTTATTACGATCGCCTGCTGCAGATGAAATATGCCGCCAGCGGTACCAACGTCCCCTCCACCCAACTGGCGGCCTGTAACTTTATTCGCGAAGGCCACTATCACCGCCACGTGCGGCGGATGCGGCAGATCTATCAGCGTAATATGGAAATTTACACCTGCTGGCTGCGGGAGTTTTTCCCCAGCGGGATCTGCGTTACCCGCCCGAAAGGCGGCTTTATGCTGTGGGTCGAGCTGCCGGAGCAGGTGGATATGGTCTGCGTCGCGAAGCAGCTGTGCCGGCTGAAGATCCAGGTCGCGCCGGGATCGCTGTTCTCCGCATCCGGGAAATACCGCAACTGCTTAAGGATCAACTGCGCTCTGCCGCCGATAGAGAAGCATAAAGAGGTGATGGTGCAGCTGGGCATGGCGGTCAAGGTGGCGATGGAGTGGGCGCCGGAGTGAGGTTATAGGCTGGTCCCGGTGGCGCTGCGTATGACCGGGCTACAGGTTCACCGCCGCCTGCGGGTCTGTAGCCCGCTCGGGTGCGCCAGCACCGCCTCCGGTTTTCCCTCTTTGAGAGCCCAAATCCCTTGGTATTATCATCAATGCTCCCCCGGCATATTGCGCTAAATGACCAGCACGTAAATTTTCGCAGAGTAATCTGCTATATAAACGATTAATATCAGTAAATAATGAAAAAATGACAACCAGTAATAAAACATTGAACAGCCAAACAACTTAATAACCAGCATATAAAAATATTAGAATAAAATACTTAACCGCATGATTCATCAGCAAATATATATCATTTATTTTTGAAAAACCTGACCTGATTGCCTTCCTGTAATAATCCCGATAAATTCACTCCTTCCCCCTGCGGGAAACTCTAAATATAAAAAACGCAACAATATAACCGGGATGAATGTCATGAAAATAACCAAAGACCAGGTGGTCTACGCCATGTCGCGCGATAACGCACCTGTCGCTACCGTCAGCAGCGGAAGCGAAGTGCTGTTTGAAACCTGCGACTGCTTCTCCGACCAAATCACCTCCGCCGATGCCGTGTTCAACGAACTGGACTGGCAGCGTATCAACCCGGCGACCGGGCCGGTCTACGTCGAGGGCGCCGAGCCGGGTGATGCGCTCAAGGTCACCATCAAGCGCATTACCCTGACGAGCAATCAGGCGGTGATGGTCACCGCACCGCAGCTCGGAGTGATTGGCGATGAGCTTGATGCCCCGAAGGTCACCATTGTCCCGATTGAAAACGACCATGCCGTGCTGCCCGGCAACGTGCGCGTCCCGCTCAACCCGATGGTCGGCGTGATCGGCGTCGCGCCTGCCGGGGAAGCCATCTCCTGCGGCACACCGGATAGCCACGGCGGCAATATGGACTGCAAAATGATTACCGCCGACAGCACCCTATGGCTGCCGGTCAACGTTCCCGGCGCGCTGTTCGGGCTGGGGGATTTACACGCCGCGATGGGCGATGGCGAAGTTTCGGTTTGCGGTCTGGAAATCCCCGGCGAAGTGCTGGTCGAACTGACGGTGGTTAAAAACCGTCGCCTGCCGCTGCCGATGCTCGAAAACAGCGAGACCCTGTTTACCCTCGCTTCGGCACAGACGCTTGATGATGCCGCCGCCCTGGCCACCCGTAATATGGCGCATTTTATCGCCGACAATACCTCCCTGACGCTGGCTGAAGCGATCAGTATTCTGAGCATCGCCGGCGACCTGCAAATCTGTCAGGTGGTCGATCCGCTGAAAACCTGTCGCTATGCCTTACCGAAATCAGTGGCTGAACAGCTCTCCCTGAGCGTCGAAGGGGAGCATGCATGAGCGTTGAACAATTTGGCTATAAGCAGGAGCTGCATCGGGCGCTGACGTTCCGCGATCTGCTGGTCTACGGCATGATATTTATGGTGCCCATCGCGCCGTTTGGCGTCTTTGGCTACGTCTGGGACGGCGCGCAGGGCATGGTGGCGCTGGCTTATCTCATCGGTATGGTGGCGATGTTCTTTACCGCCATGAGCTACTGGTCGATGTCGCGCGCGTTCCCGGTCTCCGGATCGGTATACGCGTATGCCCAGCGCGGTATTCATCCGATTGTCGGCTTTTTTGCTGGCTGGCTGATCCTGCTGGACTATATTCTGGTGCCCTCGCTGCTCTATATCGTCAGCGCGGCGGCGCTGGCGCCTATGCTGCCTGGCGTGCCGGGCTGGCTGTGGATTGTCGGCTTTATTGCGATTAACAGCCTGATTAACCTGCGCGGCATTACCTTTACCGCGCGCGCCAATAACACGATTCTGATCGCGGAGATCGTGGTGCTGTCGGTGTTCGTCGTTCTCGGGCTGATTGCGCTCTACTCCGGCGCCGGGGCGGGCCATCTGACCCTCGACCCGCTCTATAACGCCGATAAGTTCAGCCTGCCGCTGGTGATGGGCGCGGTCTCCATCGCCGTGCTCTCGTTCCTCGGCTTCGACGGGATCTCCACGCTGTCCGAGGAAACGAAAGGCGGCGTGGATACCGTGGGTAAGGCGTCGCTGGGCGCGCTGATGCTGGTCGGTTCGCTGTTTATCCTGCAAACGTGGATTGCCGCCGATCTGGCGCAGGGCATGACGTTTAGCAGCCTCGATACCGCCTTCTACGATACCGCGAATCTGGCGGGCGGCGGCTGGCTGAAGTATGTCACCATGTGGTCGACGGTGATCTCCTGGGGGATTGCCAACGCCCTGGTGGCGCAGGCCGCCGTGTCGCGCATTCTGTTTGCGATGGCGCGCGACAAGCAGCTGCCGCAGCTGCTGGCAAAAGTGCACCCGCGGCTGAAAACGCCTTACGTTAGCACCCTGTTTGTGGCGCTGATTTCGCTGGCTTCCGGCCTCTGGTTCTACGGCGATATCGATAACCTCAGCCGTCTGGTGAACTTCGGCGCGCTGATGGGCTTCCTGGTGTTGCATATTGCGGTCATCAACCACTATCTGATCCGCAATAAGTCACGCAATCTGGTGATGCACCTGCTGTTCCCGGTGATTGGCCTGTGCATTATCGGCTTTGTGATTTATGAGATGGACGTGCAGGCCAAGGTGCTTGGGCTGAGCTGGCTGGCGGTTGGCGTGGTCTATTACCTGCTGATGCGCCTGGTGCTCAAGCGCAATGTGGAACTGAAGCTGGAAGGCTAGCGCGATTTATCTCCCCGGCTCGCGCTGCGCTTAGCCGGGCTACGGGTTCCCGGCCGTCTGCGAGCCGGTAGCCCGGACAAGGCGCGTCAGCGCCGCCTCCGGGGAAACAACGCGCAATGCAGCCTCCGCTTTTCCCCGGCTCGCGCTGCGCTTAGGCGGGCTACGGGTTCCCGGCCGCCTGTTCGTCCTCGCCAAAAAACACCATACCTTTATAGGGCTTCGCCCGGCACGCCGCCAGGCGCTGGGCGAGGTTGCCGACGTGCAGCTCCAGCTTGTGGCCGTCCGGATCGAGAAAATAGTGCGACGCGCCTTCGCTTTTATTGGTTTTCCAAACCGGAACGCCAGCCGCATTCAGCCGCCCGGCAAAAAGCGCGAAATCCGCCTCCGCAATGCTGAAAGCATAGTGGGTGTAGTCGCTCTCCTCCGGCGGGGTAACGCGCCGCTGAGGGTCCAGCGACAGGCACAGCCAGAGGTCGCCGCAGGAAAAATACGCGCCGTTATCCCAGCGCGCGCGCAGCGTCATTCCGGGCAGCTGCTGATAAAACGCCACGCTCGGCGCCAGCTGGCTGACCGCCAGAGTCAGATGGTTTAATCCGCTTAACATGGCTTCTCCTCTAATGACGTTACGATTTGCTGACGCAGCCACCGATGCGCCGGGTCGCGATGCCAGCGCTCGTGCCACAGCATCAACATATCAAATCCGGCGACCGCCAGCGGCGGTTCGACCACCGTCAGACCCGCAGCTCCGCTCACCAGCCGCTCCGGCAGCACCGCCACCAGCTCGCTATTGCGCAGCGTCTCCAGCATAAACAGGAAATGTGGCACGGAAAGGACAACTCGCCGCGCCAGACCGAGATTCGCCAGCGCGCTATCGGTCGCGGCGCTGAATCCTCCGCCGTCCGGCGAGACAACCACCTGTTCCAGCTGGCAGAACTGCGCCAGAGTTAACGCCGACTGCAGCGCCGGGTGCCCGGCCCGCCCGGCAAGCACGTAGCGTTCGTGGAACAACAAACGCTGATGCAGCGCGGGCGGTGCACCATCGCGCGTGTGAAAAAACAGATCCACTTCGTCGCGATCCGCCTGCTGAACCAGCCGCGAAGGCTGCAGCTCAAACAGCGCCAGACGGCTGGCCGGAGAGGCGATGCGCAGCGCGTTGAGCGCCGGCAGCAAAATCGCCGACGCCATATAGTCGGTCGCCGCCACCCGCCAGGTCTGCGCCGCCGTGGCCGGGTCAAAAGGCTGAACCGGCGCCACCGCCAGCTCCAGCGCCAGCAGCGCATCGCGCAGCGGCCCGCGCAGTTCATCGGCGCGGGCGGTGGGCTGCATTCCGCGTGGCCCCGGCAGCAGCAGCGGGTCGGCGAAAATTTCCCGCAGTCTCGCCAGTTGGACGCTAACCGACGGCTGCGACAGGTTGAGGCGCTGCGCCGCCCGGGTGACGTTATTTTCGCTAAGCAGGACGTGAAGCGTGCGTAGCAGATTGAGATCCAGACGCTGGAGATTAACCATGACTATACCTGTCATTAAAGTAATTCATTTCTACTATAGCGCCGCCAACTCTACTCTGCAGCTCTCCCTTATGCTGAGATGATTTCAATGAAAATATTACTGGTTTACGCCCATCCTGAACCGCGTTCGCTTAACGGCGCGCTGAAAGATTTTACCGTGCAACATCTACAAAACGCCGGTCACGACGTGCAGGTGTCCGATCTCTACGCCATGCGCTGGAAGGCGGGATTTGATGCCGACGACAGCAGCGCCCCGCCGGTGGGTGCAAGCTGGCGGGCGACGCGAGATTCGCAATATGCCTTCGCTCACGGCACGCAGAGCGCGGATATCGTGGGCGAACAGGAGAAGCTGCTGTGGGCCGATACGGTGATTTTCCAGTTCCCGCTGTGGTGGTTTTCACTGCCCGCCATCATGAAAGGCTGGATTGATCGGGTTTACGCTTACGGGTTTGCCTACGGCGTCGGCGAGCACAGCGATACGCACTGGGGCGATCGCTACGGCGAAGGCACGTTCGCGGGTAAACGGGCGATGCTGGTCGTTACCGCCGGCGGATGGGCGGAGCACTATGCTCCGCGTGGAATTAACGGGTCTATCGACGACATTCTGTTCCCCATTCAGCACGGGATGCTGTTCTATCCCGGATTTGAGGTGCTGCCGCCGGTGGTGTTCTACCGCACCGACAAACTCGATGAACAGCGCTTCGCCATCCTGCGCGAGGAGCTGGCCCGGCGGCTGGATACCCTCTCTGAAACGCCGCCCATTCCTTTCCGCCGTCAGAATCACGGCGACTATTTGATCCCCTCTCTGAACCTGCGTCCGGAGCTGGCGCCTGGAGAAAATGGCCTCGCTATCCACGTGAAGCCTATGTGAATCTCGGTGGGTGATATTCGCGGCGCGGCGAATATCACCACAATTCATAAGGTGAACTGTGAGCCTCCACGCAATAACGGCATCACGCCCCGCTACGCCCCTTCGCATATTGATAGCGATCAAGAATAATCATACCGTCTGGTCGGTATGATTCGGGCCATGAATATGGAAGCCCAACATCGTAAAAAAGATCCTGTCCGCCTGCATAAGCAACTGCTGGAATCCGCAGCCACTATCGCCGGTCGGGACGGTATCGCCTCGCTGTCGCTGAACGCCGTCGCGCGCGAAGCGGGCGTCAGCAAAGGCGGCTTACTGCACCATTTCCCCAACAAGCAGGCGCTGATTTTCGCTCTCTTTGCCCGTCTGCTGGCGATTATGGAAGAAGCGATTTCAGAGCTTATGGCCGCGGATAACGTCTCTTATGGCCGATTTACCCGCGCCTATCTGCGCTATCTGTCGGCGCCGGAACTCACGGACACCCAGGAGAGCCGCCAGCTGATGGTGCTGTCGCTGGCCATGCCGGATGAACCGGTGCTGCGAAAATGCTGGCGCGACTGGATGCTGGACCATCTGGCGAAAGGGGATGAACTGGACAATAGCCATACCGGCACGCTGGTGCGCTATGCGGCGGACGGCATCTGGCTATCGGAATTAACCGAGGGGCGCACCATGAGCCCCGGGCACCGGCAGTCGCTGGTCAGCGATTTGACGAAGATGACGCTTCCTGCGTGAAGCATGTTGAGGCCACGATGCGCTATAACATCCATGGCCGTCTTATTTATGATGCAATGGACGGCACGCTAACGTTACCGGGAAGCGATGAGGCGGACAGCCAGCTGTCCATCACCGCCAACGCGCTGCTGTGGTTCTTCCTGCGCCACACCGAGGTGGTCAGCCGCGACGAAGTGCTTAAAAAAGTCTGGGATGACAATGGGTTAACCTCATCCAACAGCAATCTCAATCAATATCTGAGCATGCTGCGCAAAACCTTTCGCCACTACGATATCGACAACATTATCGTCACCGTATCGCGCGGACTGCTGCAGCTCAATCCGGACCTCGCTATCGAGATGCTCGACGCCAGCCCGGAGCCGGAACCGGCGCCTGCGGCAGAAGCTGAGCCAGATCTGGCCACCGCCCCGGCAGAACAGAAGACCGTTTCCAGTCGCCACGCGCGCGGCACCTGCTGGTATCTGGCCGGCGGCTGCCTGCTCACCATCGCCCTGCTGCTGGTGGTCTGCAGTTTTCTCGGCGGCAGCACAGCGCACCCCATTACCCTGACGCAAATACGCCACAGCCAGTGCGAACTGCTGGCCAGCGATGAGATGCTGCGATCCGTTGCCGAAAGCGCCTACGGCAAGAATTTTGATGTTGTACGCCAACGCCTGAAGCTGGAGTGTAAGCCCGGCGAACGCTTCGTCTTCTTCTATGGCGACCGGCTGGAAACCAACGGTCTGGGCCGGGTGTTCCTCGCCCACTGCGCGATGCATGAAGATAACCCGTTCAGCTACTGCGATAACTATTTTTATTATTCATGGAAGCCGCAATGAGAATCGCCCCGCGCCCCTTTTTCGCCCTCTCCAGCCTGGTGTTTATTGCCGCCGCCGGGTTCTGCGCCTGGAAGCTGCTGCCGGTCGAAAACGGCGGGGTAATGAGCTGTTCGACAAAAGCGATTATGCGCTTTGAGAACATGGAGAAGGAGAACGTTAACGGCAATATCCATTTCAACTTTGCCGCCAACGGCAAAGGGTCGATGGTCGTTGAAGGCTACACCGATTCCGCCGCCGGCTGGCTTTACCTCCAGCGCTACGTCAAATTCAGCTACACCAGCAAGCGCATCTCCACCACCGAGCGCCACTATCGCATCAGCAAGTGGGAATCCAGCGCCTCGTCCATCGATGAGTCGCCGGACGTGATCTTCGACTACTTTATGCGCGAGATGTCCGACAGCCACGATGGCCTGTTCCTCAACGCACAGAAGCTCAATGAGAAAGCCATTCTTCTCAGCTCTATCAACTCCCCGCTCTACGTCTGCACGCTGAAGTCCGGCAGCAAGCTTGACTAAGCTCACACCCGCTTTTCCTTCCTCGCTTTCCCGTTAGTAAAACCGCACGTTTTGCATTTAGCCTGCCGAAGAAAACACGATCCTCCCCACACTTAGCATGGGAATAATTACCCCCGATCTGCAATAAATTAGCAACTTATTAACATCAATCCGCCTCAGGCTAAATGGTGAAAAAAGCGCCACAATCGTCACTCAATCCTCCCCGCCATCGCAGCACAAATGCATAAATAAGCGCCTTAACCAATCTAAATCACAGAGCAAAAGACTAAAAATACCACGTCAGCAGATTTAAATTTCACTTCATTCGCCATTCCCTATAGTGAACCCCGAACGCCGCATCCGCGTCCTGACGCCGTTACGCGGTCGGTTTTCCGAATCACAAAACCTGTTCTGGAGGAGAAACCATGGGTGATGCATTAGGGCTTATCGAAACCAAAGGTCTGGTGGCCTGCATTGAAGCCGCGGATGCGATGTGTAAAGCCGCCAACGTCGAGCTGATTAGCTATGAAAACATCGGCTCGGGGCTGGTGACCGTCATGGTGAAGGGCGACGTCGGCGCAGTGAAAGCGGCTGTGGATTCCGGCGTGGAATCCGCGCAGCGCATCGGTGAAGTGGTGACCTCGCTGGTTATCGCTCGTCCGCATAACGACATCAACAAAATCGTCATTAAACACAAGGCCTGATGGCCAGGAGAACGCAAATGGGTGATGCATTAGGTCTGATCGAAACCAAAGGTCTGGTGGCCTGTATCGAAGCGGCGGATGCCATGTGTAAAGCCGCCAACGTTGAACTGATTGGCTATGAAAACGTCGGCTCCGGCCTCGTCACCGCGATGGTGAAGGGCGACGTCGGCGCGGTGAAAGCGGCGGTGGATTCCGGCGTCGAATCCGCGCAGCGCATCGGCGAAGTGGTGACTTCTCTGGTTATCGCCCGCCCGCATAACGACATCAACAAAATCGTCTCGCATTACAAAATCATAGATTAACCGGAGAAAAACCTGATGAAAGAAGCGCTAGGGCTTATCGAAACCAAAGGTCTGGTGGCCTGTATTGAAGCGGCGGATGCGATGTGCAAAGCCGCTAACGTTGAGCTGATTGGCTATGAAAACGTCGGCTCCGGCCTGGTCACCGCGATGGTGAAGGGCGACGTCGGCGCGGTGAATGCCGCGGTAGATTCCGGCGTGGAAGCGGCAAAACGCATCGGCGAAGTCGTCACCTCTCGCGTCATCGCGCGTCCGCATAACGACATCGAAAAAATCGCGGCGCAGCACAAAGCATGACCTGACAGGGCGCGCCCCGTCTCCACTCTTTTAGTCTGATGAAGGATAGACTCATGATTGAACTGGATAACGATTTGCAGTCCCGGCAGAACGCCCGGGAACTGGTGCGCAATGCCAAAAAGGCGCAGGCGATTCTGGCCACCTTTTCGCAGCAGCAAATCGACGCCATCGTGAAAAACGTGGCCCAGGAAGCAGCGCATCATGCCGAAGCGCTGGCGAAAATGGCCGCGGAAGAAACCGGTTTTGGCAACTGGCAGGACAAAGTGCTGAAGAACCGCTTCGCCTCGCTGCGCGTCTACGACGCCATCAAAGATATGAAGACCGTCGGCATCATTCATGACGATCCGCTACAAAAAGTGATGGACGTGGGCGTGCCGCTGGGGGTGATTTGTGCGCTGGTACCGTCGACCAACCCGACCTCCACGGTCATCTACAAAACGCTGATTGCCCTGAAGGCCGGCAACGCGATTATCTTCTCCCCGCATCCCGGCGCCCGCCAGTGCAGCTGGAAAGCGATTGAAATCGTGAAGCGCGCGGCGGAAGCGGCAGGGGCGCCTGCCGGTAGCGTCGACGCCATTAGCCAACTGACCCTCGAAGCCACCTCAGAGCTGATGCACAGCAAAGACGTGTCGCTGATCCTGGCGACCGGCGGCGAAGGCATGGTGCGCGCCACCTACGCGTCCGGCACGCCGACCATTAGCGGCGGTCCGGGTAACGGCCCGGCGTTTATCGAACGCAGCGCCGATATCCCCCACGCAGTGAAAGATATCATCACCAGTAAAACCTTCGATAACGGCGTGATCTGCGCCTCCGAGCAGTCGATTATCGTCGAACGCTGCATCTACGACGAAGTGCATCGCGAACTGGAAGCGCAGGGCGCGTACTTCATGAACGAAAACGAAGCGGCGAAAATGGCGGCCCTGCTGCTGCGTCCTAACGGCACCATCAACCCTAAAGTGGTGGGTAAAACCGCGCTCTATCTGAGCCAGATGGCCGGTTTCTGCGTCCCGGCCAGCACCCGAGTGCTGATTGCCGAGCAGACCACGGTATCGCATACCAACCCCTACTCGCGGGAAAAACTGTGCCCGGTACTCGGCTTGTACGTCGAAGAGGACTGGAAAGCCGCCTGTCACCGCGTCGTGGAACTGTTGACCAACGAAGGCCTCGGCCACACGCTGGTGATCCACACCCGCAATCAGGACGTCATCCGCCAGTTCTGCCTGGAAAAACCGGTTAACCGCATTCTGATCAACACCCCGGCGGCGCTGGGTGGCATCGGCGCGACCACCAATATCACTCCGGCCCTGACCCTCGGCTGCGGCGCAGTCGGCGGCGGCTCCAGCTCAGATAACGTCGGACCGATGAACCTGCTCAACATCCGCAAAGTGGGCTACGGCGTTCGCTCCATCGATGAACTGCGCGCGCCGGGTAGCCGCCCGGAACCGCAGCCGACCATCGTCAGCCCGGCGTCCGGCCCGAACCGCAGCATCTTCGACGATGAACGTTTTAACGCCCCAGCGACCGCCGCCACCGCAGCCCACCCGGCCAGCGCCGACGATCGCTTTGCGACTGCCGCCGCCGTCGGCGCGGACAGCGAGATTAATGAGCAAAACGTGGAACGCGTCATCCGCCAGGTGCTGGAACGCCTTGGTAAGTAACACATTGATATAAGGCGATAAAAACAATGATTCTCGCAAAGGTAGTCGGACATGTCGTCGCCACGCAGAAGTGCGATGAGCTAAGGGGCAGCAACCTGCTGCTGATCGTCAAATTAGATGATGACCAGCAGCCGATGAAAGACCAGACCTGGGTTGCCGTTGATAGCGTCGGCGCCGGTATGCACGACATCGTGCTGGCCGAAGAGTACCTGGCGCTCAACAAAGAGCACTACAAGGCCATGTCGGTGGTCGCCATTGTCGAGAACGTGTTTCGGGACGCTTAAGGAGTCAATAACCCAATGAGTGAATTTTTGCTGAAACCCCGGATTCGCTTTGGTCAGGATGCGCTTGCCATCCTGAACGAGCTGCCCGCCCGCAACGTGCTGCTGGTCACCGACCAGGCGATGGTTAAGTTTGGCCTCGCCGATCGCGTCACGCAGATCCTCCATGCGCGCGGCATCGCTTTCCAGGTCTGGGACGACGTGGTGGCCGACCCGGATATCGCCACCGTGGTGCGCGGTATGAAGCGGATGGATACCCGCTATCCGGATCTGGTTATCGCGCTGGGCGGCGGTTCGGTGATTGATGCAGCCAAAGCGGTTATTTTCGCCCTGGCGCAAACCCGTCCGGACGCTCACCGCGAGCCGCCCTGCTTTGTGGCGATCCCCACCACCAGCGGCACCGGCTCTGAAGTCACCGCCTTTTCAGTGGTAAAAGCCCACGCCGAGAAGCTGGTACTGGTGGACCCGTCGCTGCTGCCGGATATCGCCATTCTTGACCCGGCGCTGGTGGCCTCGGTGCCGCCGGCGATCACCGCCGATACCGGGATGGACGTGCTGTGTCACGCGCTGGAAGCCTATGTCTCCCGCGCCGCCAGCGACTTTTCCGATGCGCTGGCGGAGAAAGTGGTGCAGCAGGTATTTCGCTTTCTGCCGACCTGCTGGCGCAACGGTGGCGATCTGCTGGCGCGGGAAAAGATGCACAACGCTTCCTGCATGGCGGGCATGGCCTTCACCAACGCCTCGCTGGGCATTACCCACAGCCTTGCCCACGCGCTCGGCGGCGTGTTTCGCGTCCCCCACGGTCGCGCCAACGCCCTGCTGATGGCGGACGTGGTGGCCTGGAACGCCGATTATCACGGGCTGTGCGATACCGATGCCGCCCGCAAATATGCCCGATTAGCCCATCTGCTGGATCTGCCTGCGGCCACTACCCGCCAGGGCGTCGCCAGTCTGCTGGTCGCCATTCAGGCGCTTAAAGACGAAATGAGCATGCCGGCCGGCATCCGCGATACTGGCGTCCTTGCAGACGAGTTTGAACAACGGCTGGCGGAGATGGTCGGCCAGGCGTTACGCGACAGCTGTACCCCGACGAACCCACGCGCGCCGGATGCTCACGCACTGACCGAACTCTATCGCCGGGCATGGACCGGCAACGCCGTTCAGGGCCACTGATAACAAGATTTGGAGAACCTTACCCATGGCACACTACAGCTTAACGCCGCGCGTCAAAGTGTTGGCAGAACGTTTACTCTCACAAAAAAGCACCCTGTGCACCGAACATGCCACCACGCTCAACGCCCTTGATGGCGATATCGCCGGGGTTCCCGCCGCCGTCAAACCGGCGCGCCGTTTCTATGAACTGATGCGCCAGCTGCCGCTGTGCATCAGCGCCGACGAGCTGATCGTCGGCAACCAGACCCGCAAACCGCACGGGGCGATTTTCCACGACGAGAGCGCCGCCCGTCGCCCGTCCGCGTTCCAGTTTCTCAATCTGAATAGCGATCTCGACTCCCCGGATTACAAGCTGGTGGTCGAAAAAGGCGTACTGGCGATAAAACATCAGCTGGAAGAGAAAACCCGCGCGCTGGGCAGCGCCGTCAGCCGCAGCGGCATGGACGAAGTCAACGGCTGCCGTGCGGCCATCTACGCCTGCGATGCCCTGCTGGCGCTGGCGCAAAACCTGGCCAACAGCGCGGAACAGCTGGCCGCCGCGGAAACCAACGCTTACCGCCGAGCAGAACTGCTGGACAGCGCCGCCATTCTGCACCATGTTCCGGCGCATCCGGCGCGCAGCTTCAAAGAGGCGTGCCAGGCCTTTTATCTGTTCCAGCTGGCGCTCCAGCTGGATAACGGCAGCTACGCCGTCAACCCGGAAGGCGCCGACAAAGCCCTGCTCCCTTACTACCAGCACGATATCAACAACGGCGCGCTCTCCCCGCAGCAGGCGTATGAAATCGTCGAATCGCTGTGGTTCAAGCTGGCGGAACTGTGCGAAGTGCGCGCCGCCTGCGCGCTCGACGGTTATCCGATGTTTGACGCCATGCTGCACGGCGCAAGCCTTGAGAATGCGCGCATCAACGAACTCTCCGACATGTTCCTCAGCGCGCAGCAAAACCTGAGCGCCCTGAATCTGCCGGTGCGTCTGTTCAAGGGAGTACAACACGTTTCCGCCGCCCCGTTTGCCGCCGCCGGCGATACGCCGGCAGCAGAAGGGCTGACTCCGCGCATGCAGCGCCTGCGCAACCACTACCTGACCGTGCGCCCGAGCGTCTCTATCTATCGCGCGCTGGCCTTTACCGAAGTGGTCAAAGCCAACCCCGGCATGCCGACAATTCTGCTGCGCGCCAAAGCCTTCCGCCACGCCTGCGAAACCGCGCCAATTCTGATTCAGGATGATGAGCTGATCGTCGGTCATCCGTGCGGCAAGCCGCGCGCGGGCGCCTTCTCGCCGGATATCGCCTGGCGCTGGGTGCGCGACGAACTCGACACCATGAGCACCCGTCCGCAGGATCCGTTTGAGATCAGCGAAGCAGATAAGAAAACCATCCGCGAAGAGATCGTACCGTTCTGGGAAGGCCGCTCGCTGGACGAAATCTGCGAAGCCCAGTACCGCGAAGCGGGCGTATGGGCATTCAGCGGCGAAACCTTCGTCAGCGACCTCTCCTACCACCAGATCAACGGCGGCGGCGACACCTGCCCGGGCTACGATGTGCTGCTGTTTACCAAAGGGATGAACGGCATTAAAGCCGACGCCGAGGCGCATCTTGCCAGCCTGAGCATGGAAAACCCGGAAGATATCGACCGTATTTACTACTACAAGGCGGCCATTGAAACCTGCGAAGGGGTGATTAACTACGCACACCGCATCGCCGCCCGCGCCCGCGAACTGGCCGCCGTTGAACAGAACGCCCAGCGCCGCGCCGAGCTACTGACCATCGCTGAGGTGAACCAGAACGTGCCGGCGAACCCGCCGAAAACGCTGCAGGAGGCACTGCAGAGCATCTGGACCGTGGAATCGCTGTTTGAAATTGAAGAGAACCAGACCGGGCTGTCCCTGGGTCGCGTAGACCAGTACTGCTACCCGATGTTTGAAGCCGATATCCGCGAAGGCCGCCTGACTCACGACACCGCGCTGGAGCTGCTGCAGGCGTTTATCATCAAATGCGCCGAGCTGATGTGGATGTCCAGCGAGCTTGGGGCGAAATATTTCGCCGGCTATCAGCCGTTTATCAACCTAACCGTCGGCGGTCAGAAGCGCTCCGGCGGCGATGCCTGTAACGACCTGACTTATTTGATCATGGACGCCGTGCGCTTCGTGAAGGTTTACCAGCCGTCGCTGGCCTGCCGTATTCACAACCAGTCGCCGCAGAAGTATATGGAAAAAATCGTCGACGTCGTCAAAGCGGGGATGGGCTTCCCGGCCTGCCACTTCGACGACTCCCATATCAAGATGATGCTGCGAAAAGGCTTCGATTTCGAAGACGCCCGCGACTACTGCCTGATGGGCTGCGTTGAGCCGCAGAAATCCGGCCGCATCTACCAGTGGACCTCCACCGGCTACACCCAGTGGCCCATCGCCATTGAGTTCGTTTTAAACCGCGGTCGGATGGTGCTGTTTGACAGCTATCAGGGGCTGGATACCGGCAACCTGCGCGACCTGCACACCTTCGAAGCGTTCGACGCGGCGGTGAAAAAACAGATTGCCCATATCGTACGCCTGTCGGCGATCGGTACGGTCATCAGCCAGCGCGTGCACCGCGACGTGGCGCCGAAGCCGCTGATGTCGCTGCTGGTAGAAGGCTGCATGGAAAAAGGGAAAGACGTTGCCGCCGGCGGCGCGATGATCAACCACGGCCCGGGGCTGATCTTCTCCGGTCTGGCGACCTACGTCGATTCCATGGCGGCGATTCGTAAACTGGTGTTTGAAGATAAGAAATACACCCTTGAGCAGATGCGCGACGCGCTGCTGGCGAACTTCGAAGGCTTTGAAGGCCTGCGTCGCGACTGCCTCAACGCGCCGAAATACGGCAACGATGATAACTACGTTGACCAGTATGCACTGGATATCACCGAGTGGACCGAGCGCGAGTGCCGTAAGTACAAGATGCTCTACTCCACCCTGAGCCACGGCACACTATCCATCTCCAACAACACGCCGATCGGTGAGCTGACCAACGCCACGCCGAACGGTCGCCTGGCGTGGATGCCGCTCTCCGACGGTATCAGCCCGACTCAGGGCGCGGATAAACAGGGTCCGACGGCGATCATCAAGTCGGTGAGCAAGATGAACGTCGAAACCATGAATATCGGCATGGTGCACAACTTCAAGTTCCTCAAAGGGCTGCTGGATACCCAGGAAGGTCGTCACGGCCTGATTACCCTGCTGCGCACCGCGTCGATTCTCGGCAATGGCCAGATGCAGTTCAGCTATGTCGATAACGAAGTGCTGAAAAAAGCCCAGCAGGAGCCGGAAAAATACCGCGATCTGATCGTCCGCGTCGCGGGCTACAGCGCCTACTTCGTTGAGCTGTGCAAAGAAGTTCAGGACGAGATTATCAGCCGTACGGTAATTGAGAAGTTCTGATAAAAACACGGACGTTTTTGGACACGGATGTCCCGATCGTATTTCTGGAGGTAAATGTGAGCGCAAAACAAGAATTAACCGGGCGAATATTCAATATTCAGAAATATTCGATCTATGACGGCGATGGGATCCGCACGCTGGTTTTTTTCAAAGGCTGCAATATTCGCTGCCCGTGGTGCGCTAACCCGGAAGGGCTGAATAGCCAGTTTCAGGTGATGTTCTCCCAGGATAAATGCATTAACTGCGGCGACTGCGTCAACGTCTGCCCGGCGGGAATTCATTATCGGGCGGAAGAAAACGGCGAAATGAAGCACTTCGTCAACCGCAATAAAGACTGTATCGGCTGCCGCAAGTGCGAAGAGATCTGCACGCAGAACGCGCTGGATATTATGGGTAAAGATGTCACCGTCAGCGAACTGATGGAGATCATCATGCAGGACTACGACTTTTATATCTCCTCCGGCGGCGGCGTCACCATCGGCGGCGGAGAAATGAGCCTGCAGACCGATTTTGCCGTCGCGCTATTTAGCGAATGCAAAAAGATGATGCTCAATACCGCCGTGGAAACGCAGGGCACTACGCCGCTGGCTAATTATCAAAAGCTGGCGCCGGTGACCGACACCTTCTTATTCGATATTAAGCAAATTAATAGCGAGCACCATAAAGCGTTATTTGGCATTGGCAACGAAGGCATTCGCCGCAACCTGGAGTGGCTGGTGGATTCCGGCGCTAACGTCATTATCCGCATGCCGCTGGTTCGCGGCTATAACGACTCGTTCGATGCCATTACCGGGGCCATTGATTATGTCCAAAAGCTGGCGAAGCGCGGAAATATCCGCCGCATCGATATGCTGCCGTACCACCAGCTCGGGCGCAAAAAATATGAGCGCCTCGATATGCCCTACCCCATCGCCCGGGACCCGACATATTCCGCCGAAGAGTTAGACCGGCTGGAAACGTTCTTCACGCAGTTTGATTTTGATATTCGCTTAGTCCGCCATTAACAGGAGCCGACAATGAAAAGTTTAGGCGTAATTGAAACGCGAGGGTTAGTTGCCGCCGTTCAGGCCGTAGATGCCGCCTGTAAAAGCGCAGGAGTGACCTGCTTTGGCTACCGCAAAGTCGGATCGGGGCTGGTTAGCGTCTGCTTTGAGGGGGAGATCAGCGCGATTCACACCGCCATCGAACGCGGCGTGGCCGTCGCTGAGCTTATCGACCCGCAGGTGAAATCCCTGACGATTGCTCGTCCGGAACGCAGCGTCGTGGAAGCCCTCAGCACCCTCAAAGGCCATCCGCCGCGTGCGAAAGCTGCCGCTGCAGCCCCGCTTGAGGCTGAAATCGTCGCACCCGCCGCTGTGGAAACAAGGGAACCCACTGAGCCCGCCGCCGCGCCCGCGGCGACGGAAGATAAAAACGCGGCGATGAGGAAAGGGAAGAAGGCATGATCGACACCCTGCTCCATGAAAAAATCGCCGCCCGCCTGAGCCACGTTGCGCCGGCTATCCCGGTCGGCATCTCTAACCGTCACGTCCATCTGGCGCAGCAGGACGTCGAAGCGTTGTTTGGCAAGGGCTATGTCCTGACGCCGTTTAAGCCGCTGCGTCAGCCGGGACAGTTCGCCGCCCAGGAGTGCGTCACTGTGGTCGGTCCGAAGGGCTCGCTCACCCACGTGCGCGTCCTCGGCCCAACCCGCCCGGTATCGCAGCTGGAAATCTCCCGCGCCGACTGCTTTACCCTCGGCATCAAAGCACCGGTTCGCGAATCCGGCCAACTGGAGAATGCGGGCAGCGCGCTGCTGATCGGCCCGGCAGGCCACGTTGAACTGCGGTCTCAGGTGATCTGCGCCTGGCGGCATATCCATATGTCGCCGCAGGACGCCCGCCAGCTGAACGTCACCAACGGTCAGAAGGTTAGCGTCCGCAGCAACGGTGAACGCCAGCTGACCTTCGATGAAGTGGTCGTGCGGGTACGCGAAGACTTCGCGCTGGAGTTTCATATTGATACCGAAGAGGCCAACGCCGCCGGCTTGAAAAACGGCGCGCAGGTCGCGCTCATCGGCTAACGGAGGCTCGCCATGACCAACCAACAGATGGAAGCGCTGGTTGAACGCATTATCCAGCGTCTGCGGCCGCCGGTACTGGTAATGGTGACCGCCGCGGCGGGCTACCGGCACGCTATTCGCCAGCGGCTGGCCGGCTGCGGCGAGAGCCTGCACCTGGCGCTGGATAGCGGCATTGACGACGGCGAGCAGTGGCAGAGTATCGGTAAAACGCTACCGGCGGCTGACTGGCAATATGGGCTGCCGTCCGCTGCGTATAAAGCGCTGCTGCTGCCATTTCTCGACTACCCGCTGGCGGCGGATCTGGTGAATGGTTCTCTGCACAGTCCCCTTGCCCGCCGCGTGCACGATGCTCTGCTGAGCGGTCTGCCGGTGCTGGCGCTGCGCTATCACTGCGATCCCGCCAGCGAGTTTAACCAGCTGCGGGGCGCGCAGCCTGATACCGCTTACGCCGGGCATATGCAGGCCACGCTTTCCCGCCTGGCCGAATGCGGCGTCACGCTGTGCACCATGAACGAATTGCTGGAGAAGCTGGCGTCGGGTCGCGAAGCAACGGTGGCGCCGGCGAGCGGTCCGCGCCGTTATCTCACTGTCACAGACGTGATGAATAATCCGGCGCTGGCCGGTGCGCCTCAAGCGCAGTTAACCGATGCCGCTATCGATTTTATAAAAAGCAGAAAAAAAGAACCTTACCTTAAATAGTAAACCCGGAGTTTAACTTATGTCTTCAAAAACAAAGTGTTGGCTATGGATGCTGCTGGTTATCGTTTCCGAAACCTCAGCCACCTCCACCCTCAAAATGTTCGGCAGCAGTGAAGGGATAACCAAAATGCTGCTGCTCGGGCTGCTGGTGCTGCTGTACTGCACCTGCTACTACTCGCTGTCCCGCGCGGTGAAAGATATTCCCGTCGGTCTGGCTTACGCCACCTGGTCCGGTACCGGCATCCTCGTGGTATCGACGCTGGGAATGGCGTTTTACGGCCAGCACCCGGATACCGCCGCCATTATCGGCATGGCGGTTATCGCCAGCGGTATCGTGATCATGAATCTGTTTTCCAAAATGGGTAGCGAAGAGAGCGAGGAAGCGCCCGCAGAACCCTCGGCTGCTTCATCGCTGGACAAAAAAGTCGCCAACTAACTGAAAAGGAATCGCATATGTTTAACCTCGGATTTTTATGGCTGGCGCTGTCTATCGGCTCCGAAATCACCGGCACGTCGATGATCAAAAAGACCAACGGCTTCAGTAAACTGGCGCCGTCGGTGCTGGTGGTCTGCGCCTACGGCCTGTGCTACTTCGCCCTCACCCGCGCGATGAGCACTATTCCGGTCGGCGTCGCCTACTCGTTATGGTGCGGCTTTGGTATCGTCGGCGTCACGATTTGCTCGATGATCCTCTATAAGCAGAAACCGGATATTCCGGCCATCCTCGCCATGGTGCTGATCATCTCCGGCGGCATCATTATGAACGTCTTTTCCAGCATGTAAGTCACTCCTGCGCCTTCATTTATTGCGGTGAAGGCGCTAAATACCCCTACTAAATAAGCCATCATTGGCACAATTAAAAAAACAAAAAACCATCGCCTGCTAACCAAATAATCAATAACGCTAAAAATACGACGAGCGTCAAATTTTTATACTCCACTTATCAATAACTAATTTTTTGTGATTTTAATCGTGGTTATTTTCTCATATTACCTTATTTTTATGGCATCCCTTCAACCACAGAGGACGATGTCATGACGCAAAAATCGATTTATCGCCTCATCGCCCAGGGCGGCCTGGACGACTGGTATAATTTAGATCACCGCATCTCCAACGACTTCCCTCGTTAATTCTCCGCTGCTGTTTACTCCCTAAAAAAATTAATTCAGCACTGCGTTTAGTCGCTATTTGTTGCGCCCATTACTTGTCGCCAAATAGCCAGACGCGGCACAGCATTCCCATGGAGAAAATAAATGAAACGTATCCCTGAGCCGTTCCGCATTAAAATGGTCGAAAATATTCGTATGACCACCTTTGACGATCGCGTCAAAGCGCTGGAAGAGGCGGGCTATAACCCGTTTTTGCTCAATAGCCAGGACGTGTATATCGACCTGCTGACCGACTCCGGCACCGGCGCGATGAGCGACCATCAATGGGCCGGGCTGATGATGGGCGACGAAGCCTACGCCGGGTCGCGTAACTATCAGCATCTGTGTGAAAAGGTCAAAGAGATTATCGGCTATCCGTATACCATTCCCACCCACCAGGGGCGCGGCGCGGAGCAGATTCTGTTCCCAAGCCTGATTGCTCGCCGCAAGTCGGCGCATCCGGTGTTTATTTCCAACTTCCACTTCGATACTACCGCCGCTCACGTGGAGCTTAACGGCGCAAAAGCCATTAACGTGGTGACGCCGAAAGCCTTTGACACGACCTCGTGGTACGACTGGAAAGGCAACTTTGATATTGATTTACTGAAAGCGACCATCGCCGAGCACGGCGCGGAAAACGTGGCGGCGATTATTACTACCGTCACCTGTAACAGTTCCGGCGGCCAGCCGGTATCGCTGGCGAATATGCGCGAGGTGTATCAAATTGCGCGCCAGAACAATATTCCGGTGGTAATCGACTCCGCCCGCTTCTGCGAAAACGCCTGGTTTATTAAACAGCGCGAAGAGGGCTATGCCGATAAATCGGTGAAAGAGATTATTCTCGAGATGTACCAGTACGGCGATATGCTGACCATGTCCGCCAAGAAAGACCCGATGGTGAATATTGGCGGACTGTGCTGCTTCCGCGATGACGAAGAGCTCTTCAACGAAGTGCGCATTCGCTGCGTGCCGATGGAAGGCTTTGTCACCTACGGCGGCCTGGCGGGGCGCGATATGGAGGCGCTGGCTATCGGTCTGGAAGAAGGGACCAACGAGGATTACCTCGCTTATCGCATCAATCAGGTGGAGTACCTCGGTGAACGCCTGCGCGAAGGCGGCATTCCGATTCAGTATCCGACCGGCGGCCATGCGGTGTTCGTCGATGCTAAGCTGCTGCTGCCGCATATTCCGCCGGAGCAGTTCCCGGCGCACGCGCTAAACAACGAGCTGTATCTGGAAGCGGGCATTCGCAGCGTGGAAATCGGCTCCCTGCTGCTGGGACGCGACCCGGAAACCGGTAAGCAGAAGGCGTCGCCGATGGAGCTGCTGCGCCTGACCATTCCGCGTCGGGTTTATACCAACGATCATATGGACTATATCGCTGATGCGCTGATCGCCGTTAAGGCGCGCGCCGCCACGATTAAGGGCCTGACCTTTACCTATGAACCGCCGGTACTGCGCCACTTCGTCGCCAGACTGAAACCGGTGAAATAAACCCTATCAGGGCGCTCTCGCAATAAGAGCGCCATTAATTTAACTCCATCTTTTTAAGCTCAATTATTCGGGTTGCGCCCCGCAGCCCGTTATTTACTATATAGCCACGTGAGGAATGCACCTTATGGCTACATTATCAGTCTCAAAAGCGGTCTCAACTAATACACCATCGTTGATTGGCGGAGCGATGATTATCGGCGGCACGATTATTGGCGCAGGCATGTTTTCTTTACCGGTGGTGATGTCCGGTGCCTGGTTTTTCTGGTCGCTGCTGGCGCTTATCTTTACCTGGTTTTGCATGCTGCATTCCGGGCTAATGATCCTCGAAGCCAATCTCAATTATCATATTGGCGCCAGCTTCGACACGATTACGAAAGATTTACTGGGAAACGGCTGGAATATTATCAACGGTCTGACCGTCGCCTTTGTATTATATATCCTGACCTACGCCTATATTTCCGCCAGCGGTTCAGTTATTCAGCATACTTTTGCGCAGATGAACCTCGCGGTTCCCGCACGCCTGGGCGGGCTGGCGTTCGCGCTGATCGTCGCCTTTATCGTCTGGCTGAGTACGAAAGCGGTAAGCCGGATGACGACTATCGTGCTGGGCGCCAAAATTCTCACCTTCTTTATGACCTTTGGCGGTCTGATGTGGCACGTGGAGCCCGCGATTCTGTTTAACCGCGCGGAGGTCAATGCGTCCTATCTGCCCTACGTTCTGATGACGCTGCCGTTCTGCCTGGCCTCCTTTGGCTATCACGGCAACGTCCCCAGCCTGATGAAGTACTACGGTAAAGACCCGCTTATCATTCGCCGCTGCCTGCTGCTCGGCACGCTGATGGCGCTGGTGCTGTATATCATCTGGCTGGTCGGCACAATGGGCAATATTCCGCGCCCGGCGTTTATCGCTATCGCCGAAAAAGGCGGCAACATCGACGTGCTGGTGCAGACCTTAAGCGGCCTGCTGAACAGTTCGACTCTCGATTTATTGCTGACCGTCTTTTCCAACTTCGCCGTCGCCAGCTCATTCCTGGGCGTAACACTCGGCCTGTTCGATTACCTGGCGGATCTGTTTAAGTTTGACGATAGCCGGCTGGGGCGGTTTAAAACCGCGCTGGTGACCTTTCTGCCGCCGATCGCCGGCGGTCTGCTGTGGCCTGACGGTTTTATCTACGCCATTGGCTTCGCCGGTCTCGCCGCTACCGTCTGGGCCGCTATCGTCCCCGCCCTGCTGGCGCGCGCCTCGCGCAGGCGTTTCGGCAGCCCGAACTATCGGGTCTGGGGCGGCAATGCCATGATTATCCTGATTTTATGCTTCGGCGGCGCCAACGCGATAATTCATGTTTTATCCAGTTTTAACCTGCTACCGGTTTATCGCTAAATGAAAAAAGGGCTTTCACTCGCGCCACTTTTCGTGGCAGGATAAAAAGATGAACAGAAACGTTGTCATCTCTCACCTCCGCCGTTGGTGGCTGCCTGCATAACAGGCGGCAAGATTTCACGTTTCCTCTATTCAAAGCCGCCGGAAGGCGGCTTTGTTGTTTCTGAGTGTCGCCCTTCGGCCTGATAGCATCCTAAGGAGTCACTCATGAACACCAGCCAAACGATCCTGACCGGCGACCGTCCTACCGGCCAGCTGCACCTCGGCCACTACGTTGGTTCCCTGCGCCAGCGCGTGCTGCTCCAGCACGACCATCAGCAGTTTATCCTCGTCGCGGACCTGCAGGGACTGACCGACAACGGCAGTAACCCACAAAAAATCAGCAGCAATATCCTTGAGGTGATGGCCGATTATCTCGCCGTCGGTATCGATCCGCAGAAGACCACCATTTGCCTGCAATCCGCTCTGCCGGCGCTGGCCGAACTCAGCGCGCTGTATATGAATATCGTCACCGTCGCCCGGGTTGAGCGCAATCCGACGGTAAAAAATGAAATCGCCCAGAAGGGGTTTTCCCGCTCGCTGCCGGTGGGATTTTTAGCCTATCCCATAAGCCAGGCCGCCGATATCACCGCCTTTAAGGCCGAACTGGTGCCGGTTGGCGACGATCAGCTACCGATGATTGAACAGACCAACGAGATCGTGCACAAAATGAATAGCCTGACGACGACGCCGATCTTACAGCACTGCAAAGCGCTGCTCAGCGACGTCAGCCGCCTGCCGGGCATCGATGGCAACGCCAAAATGTCGAAATCGCTGGGCAACACGCTCACCCTTTCGGCCAGCGAAGAGGAGATCCATCGTGCGGTCAGCGCCATGTATACCGATCCGAATCACCTGCGGGTCGCCGACCCGGGTCAGACAGAAGGCAACGTGGTCTTTACTTATCTCGATGCCTTTCATGCTGATAAGGCCTTCGTTGCCGAGATGAAAGCCCACTATCGGCGCGGAGGGCTGGGAGACAGGCAGTGCAAAAATGCGCTGGAGACCTGCTTACAGGAGCTGCTGGCGCCGATACGCGAGCGTCGGGCGACTTATATTCAGGATAAAGGCATGCTGCTGGCGCTGCTGCGCCGGGGAAGCGAACGGGCGCACGAACTGACACAACGGACGCTGCATGAAGTAAAACGCGGGCTGGGGCTGCCGGTGCTGTTTTGAGGCGTGGAAATATCTCCGCGTTGAAAGCCGTTGCCATATCTCTCCCGGGGGCGGCGCCTGACGCGCCTTGCCCGGGCTACAGGTTCACAGCCGCCTGCGATCAGGTAGCCCGGACAGGCGCAGCGCGCCGTCTCCGGGAAGGCTCTCCGCATTGAAAGCCGTTGCCATGTCTCTCCCGGGGGCGGCGCCTGACGCGCCTTGCCCGGGCTATAGGTTCACAGCCGCCTGCGGTCAGGTAGCCCGGACAGGCGCAGCGCGCCGCCTCCGGGAAGGGCTCGGCAGATTGGCAGATTAATTCCCGTCGCCTTCATGCATCTTCACGCAGTTGCGCCCATTGCGCTTGGCGACGTACAGCGCGCTGTCGGCATCGCGCAGCAGCAGATTGTAATCCGGATGACCGGAGTGGACGGCGTAGCCGATGCTGGCGGTAATCGAAATCTCATTGTCAGCGCCAACGCTAAACGCCAGCTGGCTGATTTTTTTACGCAGCCGTTCGAGGATAGTAAAGGCCTCCGCGGCGCCGGTCTCCACCAGCACCAGCAGAAACTCTTCGCCGCCGTAGCGGAAGATATAATCGCTGGAGCGAATATTATCGCTGAGCAGCTCCGCAACGTGCTTAATCGCCCGGTCGCCGACCATATGACCCCAGCTATCATTGATCTCTTTAAAGTGGTCGATATCGATAATCGCCACCGTCATCGGCAGTTCATATTCCATCGCCAGCGTCACTTCATGCTTAAGCACCACCGGCAGATAGCGGCGGTTCAGCAGGCTGGTCAACGTATCTTTACCGCTTTGCATCTGCGACAGGCTGCTAAACAGCACGCCCAGCTGGCTGCCGATCTGCTGGCAATGGATATGGATCCCCTGCAGCAGAGCCTGCGTATTTTTATACTCAGAACCGTCAGATGAGGATTTCCAGGCGGATAACAGCGCATCCACCTTGCTAATTAAATCGGCGATTTCCTGCATTTGCGGATTTTTGTTAAAATAACGCACGCATTTATGGCGGAACCACAGGCCAAATTCCGAATCAGATAATAACTCCCCGTTAATATCCGTCTTATTATCGCTGACAATATTAAAAATAGCGGTATTTTCCCATCCGGAGAGCGAAGCCTGCTGTTTGCCATATTCCAGCGGCACGTTATCCATCAGGCTATACAGGCGGTAGGCCTCTTCATTTTTCGTCGCCCGATAGTGCGACAGGGTATAGGCATGGCACATCATTTCTACCGCCATATTAATGGCCATGATGGCGTAGTAGATGGCGGCAACACTGGTCTCGCGATCGAAGTGACTATCGCGGATATTTTCAATCAGCCCGGCTTTCAGCTGGCGCGCGCCGCGAAGTACCGCCTCTGCCGGGATTCCGATGCGTGAATGAATGCTGCCGATCAGATACTGCCGCTCCGCCAGCGCCTGCAAATTTTCCTTATCGCACATCAGGATATCTTTCACCCATCCGGCCAGCGAGCTGCTGAGCCGTTCCTGAACTAAGTCATAGCTAAGGTGCCGCGCGATGTCAGGATCCTGGAAAATAAAATCATAAAAACGGGTCGCTAACGCCTCCGCCTGCTGCCCGGCAATATTTTTAAGTACCGCCCTCACTTCCGGCGTCAGGCTGTCGTACAGCGGCAACCACTCCTTAAAAATAATCGAGATATATTTTTGGCTTTCATCTTTCATTGAATAAAGCGCTCGCCCGGCGTGAGTGTATTTTCAGGGCCGCCGATCATACAACAGTTCTCCAGGAGCAACCAGATTAAAAATGCACCAGTCGCCCGGGAATAATATCCTCTGGTTATTAGCGCTGAAAAATAGCTTATATGTACGATGATTTAATGAAGCGCGGAAAGATTATCTGCGCCGGTATCCGGAGCATAAAACCCAATAAGCATAATGGATAATATTGACCCACTGCGCTGCGGACCGTTTTTATGTTAACTCAACGACAAGACCCTGCTTTGTATATGGACATACTCATCGCGGGTGTTAGTATGACATTGACGGTAGCAATAAATATGCGTGTTTCATTTAAGGCGAGGATTGCTGATGATGACCACATTGATCGCACCTCCTTCTGACCGGTTAGCAGCGCTGCTGGAACCCTGCGCCGGTTGGCCTTATCCCCGATTCCTCCCTTTCCTGAAGAGACGAAACTTCGCCATGCGGAGGAGAAGCGCGCACCACTCAGCCAATGGAAAAAAGCGAGTCGCGTATGGACAAAATCAAACGACGTTGGGTTGGATACGTTATTGGTTTAGCAGTGGTGATTGCCGCTGCGGCATGGTGGATGCTGCGCCCGCCGGGGGTTCCGGCAGGATTTGCCAGCAGTAACGGTAGAATCGAAGCCACAGAAGTCGATATTGCCACCAAAACCGCCGGACGTATCGATACCATCCTGGTCAAAGAGGGGCAGTTTGTTCGTCAGGGCGATGTGCTGGCGCGTATGGACACCCGAGTGCTCAACGAACAGCGGCTGGAGGCCGCCGCGCAAATCAAGGAAGCAGAGAGCGCGATTGCCGCCGCGAAAGCCCTGCTCGACCAGCGTCAAAGCGAAATGCGCGCCACGGAAGCGGTGGTGAAGCAGCGGCAGGCGGAGCTGAACTCTTCGGCTAAACGCCACGTCCGCTCCAGCACGCTCTCGCAGCGCGGTGCGGTCTCCGCCCAGCAGCTGGATGACGACCAGGCGGCGGCAGAAAGCGCCAGGGCGGCGCTGGAATCCGCGAAAGCTCAGGTCTCTGCCGCCAGGGCCGCGATTGAGGCGGCGCGAACCAGCATCATTCAGGCGCAAACCCGGGTCGAGGCCGCCCAGGCGACCGAACGGCGGATTATCGCCGACATCGACGATAGCGAGCTGAAAGCGCCGCGCGATGGCCGTATTCAGTACCGCGTTGCCGAACCGGGAGAGGTACTGGCGGCGGGAGGCCGGGTGCTGAATATGGTCGACTTGTCCGACGTTTATATGACCTTCTTCCTGCCGACCGAGCAGGCGGGTCTGCTGGCGCTGGGCAGCGAAGCGCGAATTATCCTTGATGCCGCGCCGAACCTGGTGATTCCCGCCAATATCAGTTTTGTCGCCAGCGTGGCGCAGTTTACGCCCAAAACGGTGGAAACCAGCGATGAACGGCTGAAGCTGATGTTCCGCGTGAAAGCCCGCATTCCGCCAGAGCTGCTGGCAGAGCATCTGGAGTATGTGAAGACCGGCCTGCCCGGTATGGCATGGGTCCGTCTGGATAACCAGCAGGCGTGGCCTGAAGCGCTGAAGGTGAGGTTGCCGCAATGAAAACCGTCGCCCGCCTGGAAAACGTCAGCCAGCACTTTGGCGCAACCGTCGCGCTGAAGGACATTACGCTGAGCATTCCCGCCCGCTGTATGGTGGGCCTGATCGGGCCTGACGGCGTGGGCAAGTCCAGCCTGCTATCGCTGATCTCCGGCGCGCGAGTGATTGAGCACGGTAACGTCATGGTGCTCGGCGGCGATATGAGCGATGTGCGCCATCGCCGGGACGTCTGCCCGAAAATCGCCTGGATGCCGCAGGGGCTAGGAAAGAACCTCTACCATACCCTGTCGGTCTATGAAAATGTCGATTTCTTTGCTCGTCTGTTCGGCCATGATAAAGCCGAACGCGACATCCGCATCAATGAGTTGCTCCAGAGTACCGGCCTGGCGCCGTTTCGCGACCGTCCGGCGGGAAAACTCTCCGGCGGGATGAAGCAAAAGCTCGGCCTGTGCTGCGCGCTTATTCACGACCCGCAGCTGCTGATTCTTGATGAACCTACCACCGGCGTCGATCCCCTCTCGCGAGCGCAGTTTTGGGATCTGATCGACAGCATTCGCCAGCGTCAGCCGGACATGAGCGTGCTGGTCGCCACCGCTTACATGGAGGAGGCGGAACGTTTTGACTGGCTGGTAGCCATGAACGCGGGGGAAGTTCTGGCAACCGGCAGCGCCGATGAGCTTAAAGCGCATACGGCAAGTCAGACGCTGGAACAGGCGTTTATCGCTCTGCTTCCCGAAGCCCAGCGCCTGGCGCATAAAGAAGTGATCATCCCACCGCGCAATGCCGATGAAAGCGAAATTGCGATTGAAGCGCGCGGGCTGACGATGCGCTTCGGTCAATTTGTCGCTGTTGATCACGTCAACTTTCGTATCGCCCGCGGCGAGATTTTCGGCTTCCTCGGATCTAACGGCTGCGGCAAATCAACAACCATGAAAATGCTGACCGGACTGCTACCGGCCAGCGAAGGCGAGGCGTGGCTGTTTGGACAACCGGTCGATCCCAGAGATATCGAAACCCGCCGCCGCGTCGGCTATATGTCGCAGGCCTTCTCTCTCTATAGCGAACTGACCGTACGGCAAAACCTTGAGCTGCATGCCCGCCTGTTCCACATTCCGGATGCGGAAATCCCCGGGCGGATCGCCGAAATAAGCCAGCGCTTTATGCTGGAAGAGGTAGAAGATACCCTGCCCGCTTCGCTACCGTTAGGTATTCGTCAGCGGCTCTCGCTGGCAGTCGCGGTGATTCATCGCCCGGAAATGTTAATTCTTGACGAACCTACCTCCGGCGTCGATCCGGTGGCCAGGGATATGTTCTGGCAGCTAATGGTCGATCTGGCCCGTCAGGATCGGGTGACCATTTTTATCTCCACCCACTTTATGAATGAAGCGGAACGCTGCGATCGCATTTCGCTGATGCATGCCGGAAAAGTCCTGGCCAGCGATACGCCGCAGGCACTGGTCGAACAGCGCGGTTCGGCCACGCTTGAAGAGGCATTTATCGCCTGGCTACAGGAGGCGGCAGAGGCGACGCAGCCGCCAGATGCGCAGGCTACAGCGGTTCCCGCGATAGAACACAAAACCGAAAGCAGTGTGCCGCGTCAGGCGTTCAGCCTGCAGCGCCTGTTTAGCTACAGTCGCCGCGAGGCGCTTGAGCTGCGACGCGATCCGGTTCGATCGACCCTGGCGCTGCTCGGCACGGTGATCCTGATGTTTATCATGGGTTACGGGATCAGTATGGACGTCGAAGATCTGCGATTTGCGGTGCTCGACCGCGACCAGACCGTCAGCAGCCAGGGATGGTCGCAAAATATCGCCGGCTCGCGCTACTTCATCGAACAACCACCGCTACAAAGCTATAGTGAACTGGACAGAAGAATGCGCAACGGCGAGCTGGCGGTGGCTATCGAGATCCCGCCCAACTTTGGCCGCGATATCGCCCGAGGGACGCCGGTGCAAATTGGCGTCTGGGTGGACGGCGCGATGCCGAACCGCGCGGAGACCGTACGCGGCTACGTGCAGGCCATGCATCTGGCCTGGCTGCAGGAGATGGCCGGCCGCCAGGCTAGCCCCAATCGCGATACTTCACTGATTTCCATTGAGACCCGCTACCGCTATAACCCGGATGTGAAGAGCCTGCCGGCGATTGTTCCGGCGGTGATCCCGCTACTGTTGATGATGATCCCGGCGATGCTCAGCGCGCTCAGCGTGGTCCGCGAGAAAGAGCTTGGTTCAATCATCAATTTATACGTGACGCCAACCACCCGCAGCGAATTTCTGCTGGGTAAACAGGTGCCGTATATCGTACTGGGGATGTTTAACTTCTTTCTGCTCTGCGCACTGTCGGTCTTTGTCTTTGGCGTACCGCACAAAGGGAGTTTTCTGACGCTCACCCTGGCCGCGCTGCTCTACGTCACTATCGCCACCGGACTTGGCCTGCTGATCTCAACCTTTATGAAAAGCCAGATTGCGGCGATTTTCGGCACCGCGATCATTACGCTTATTCCGGCGACGCAGTTTTCCGGGATGATCGACCCCGTCGCCTCGCTGGAAGGGCCTGGGCGCTGGATTGGCCAGATTTATCCAACCAGCCACTTTCTGACGATTGCGCGAGGAACGTTTTCCAAAGCGCTGAATCTGACCGACCTGTGGGGATCCTTTATTCCACTACTTATCGCGGTTCCGCTGGTGCTGGGCCTGAGCGTGTGGCTGTTGAAAAAACAGGAGGGATAATGCGCGGACTACGCAATATTTATAATTTGGGAATGAAAGAGCTCCGTAGCCTGCTGGGCGATAAAGCGATGCTGACGTTAATTGTCTTCGCTTTTACCGTCTCGGTTTACTCCTCCGCAACCGTCATGCCGGGTTCGCTGCATCTGGCGCCCATCGCTATTGCCGACATGGATAAGTCGCAGCTTTCATCGCGTATCATCAATGGTTTTTACCGGCCCTGGTTTTTGCCTCCGGAGCTGATTACAGCTGATGAGATGGACGCCGGACTGGATGCGGGGCGGTATACTTTCGCCATCAATATTCCGCCGGATTTTCAGCGCGACGTTCTGGCCGGACGCCAGCCCGAGCTGCAGGTTAACGTGGACGCGACGCGAATGAGCCAGGCGTTTACCGGCAATAGCTATATCCAGAATATTGTCACCGGCGAGGTGAACAGCTTTGTCGCCCGCTACCGGGACAACGGCACGCTGCCGGTTGAGCTGGCCGTCAGAATGCGTTTTAACCCGAATCTGGAACAGGAGCGTTTCGGCGCCGTCATGGCAATCATTAACAATATCACCATGCTGGCGATCGTGCTGACCGGGTCGGCGCTGATACGCGAGCGGGAACATGGTACCGTGGAGCACCTGCTGGTTATGCCGGTCACGCCGTTCGAAATCATGATGGCAAAGATATGGTCAATGGGGCTGGTGGTGCTGGTGGTTTCCGGACTCTCGCTGATGCTGATGGTTCAGGGGGTTCTGCAGGTACCGATAGAGGGCTCAATACCGCTATTTATGCTGGGGGTAGCCCTGAGCCTGTTTGCTACCACCTCAATCGGCATTTTTATGGGGACGGTGGCGCGTTCAATGCCGCAGCTGGGGCTGCTGATGATTCTGGTGCTTTTGCCACTGCAGATGCTATCCGGCGGCTCCACGCCTCGCGAAAGTATGCCGCAGGCAGTACAGGATATTATGCTCACCATGCCGACAACCCACTTTGTTAGTCTGGCGCAGGCTATTCTTTATCGAGGCGCTGATTTCTCTATCGTCTGGCCGCAGTTCCTGACGCTGCTGGCTATCGGTGGCGTGTTTTTTACTATCGCGCTATTGCGTTTTCGTAAGACGATCGGGGAAATGGCCTGAGGTCATGCCGGTATCGCCGCTTGTCGCCGTACCGGCTCTATTTCTTACGGTTCATAAAGCGCCGAAGGAGCCAGGTGAATCCCATCGCCATGCTGAACAGGATAAATAGCAGCAGCACCCAGCTGACGGAGATTCGCAGCAGCGTACTTAAGGTCATAAAAGGCTGTAAATTCACGGTAAATGAGTGGCCTACCGACTTGCCCAGCATCGTCATTACGCTCTCCGTTAGCCATACGAGCAGCCAACAAACCAGCCAGATAATCGCCGGCCAGCAGAGCAAAACCAGAAAGGTAAAACGCTCCTGGATATAATTTATCAGTTGGCGCAAAGGAGGCCAGTTAATCAGAATTTTCATTACTATTCTCATATTGCCAGCCGGTAACATGCATTATTCGTCAAAAGACGTTACCGGGTTAGCTTCCATACAGGCAATGCACCCTATGTTTTTAGCAAATTTGAATTAACTTAAACCAGATCGAGTTAACAAAGTGTTAAGGACACTAAGACATTTCGCTGAAAAAGTCCAGCGGTTATGCCCATAGCCCACCGCGTCGCGAAGCTTTCTCACCTGTTTGTTAATATGTTTACATTAGAGTAACTTAAGAATTAGCACAGAAATATTCTTAAAATAATTCACATTAAATATTAAGAAGCAGGTTTATATATATGGTTATTTCTTTGTCAATTGCCAATCAATAGAAAACAACGCCTCAGGATATTATTTCATTCAGAAAGCGAAATTATCGTCGATTATTTTCCAATAAATAATAACGCTGCCATAAATGTATTTTCATTCTTCGTAGCGGCTAGTTGGTATCTTTCGGGGCGGCCTCCACAGAAACAGAGGCGCTCACAAGGATGATGCAGGCAATAAAAGATAAAAAGTTATCTGTATCAACAAGATGGGGAGATTATGCGCATAAGAGCCAGCGATTCCCTCGGACAGCATAAATCCGGCAGGATTTATGAGGGATATTGGATACAGGGAGAACGATGTCCGGCAGTTTCAGACGACAAAAACGCAAAAAGCCCATCCGTCAGGATGGGCTCTTCACTTGTTTGATGCCTGGCAGTTTATGGCGGGCGTCCTGCCCGCCACCCTCCGGGCCGTTGCTCCGCAACGTTCAAATCCGCTCCCGGCGGATTTGAACGTTGCGGAGAGCACTCACCGACAAACAACAGATAAAACAAAAAGCCCAGTCTTTCGACTGAGCTTTCTGTTTTATTTGATGCCTGGCAGTTCCCTACTCTCACATGGGGAGACCCCACACTACCATCGGCGCTACGGCGTTTCACTTCTGAGTTCGGCATGGGGTCAGGTGGGACCACCGCGCTAGTGCCGCCAGGCAAATTCTGTTTAATCTGTATCAAGCTGTATTGAAAATCTTCTCAATCCGCCAAAACATCTTTGGCGTTGTAAGGTTAAGCCTCACGGTTCATTAGTACCGGTTAGCTCAACGCATCGCTGCGCTTACACACCCGGCCTATCAACGTCGTCGTCTTCAACGTTCCTTCAGGACTCTCAAGGAGTCAGG
>NZ_JBLURD010000009.1:0-199976 GCF_051209435.1 Klebsiella sp. HN106
GCCCAGGACGGGTTCTGCGGGTTATGGTTCAGGAAATCACGCCACAGGACTTCGGCAATGTCAGCCATACCCATCGGGGCACCCGGGTGGCCGGATTTGGCTTTCTGTACTGCGTCCATGCTCAGGGCTCGCAGCGCGTTGGCGCACAGGCTGCGGGTGGTTTTTGTGGTATTCATAAGTCTCTTTTCCTGCCCTTACAGCATCTGCTGAATCTGATTTTCCAGTTTGACCTGATCGACCGCGAACAGGCGGATACCTTCCGCCAGTTTTTCCACCGCCATCGGATCCTGATGATGTTGCCAGAGGAACTCCGCCTGAGTCATCGGGCTGGGGCGGGTTTCCGTCACGCAGCCGGGCGCCAGCTGGCGACTCAGCGTCCCTTCACTGGCGGCCAGTTCATCAAGCAGCGCCGGGGAGATAGTCAGGCGATCGCAACCTGCCAGCGCCTGGATCTGCTCGATACGGCGGAAGCTGGCCCCCATCACCACGGTGTCGTAGCCGTGCGATTTGTAGTACTGATAAATCTGGCGCACGGAAACCACGCCCGGATCGCTGTCGACCTGATACTCCGACTGCGGTTGGTTTTTCTGATACCAGTCGTAAATACGCCCTACGAACGGCGAGATTAAAAAGACGCCGGCTTCGGCGCAGGCCCGCGCCTGGGCAAAGGAGAACAGCAGGGTCAGGTTACAGTTGATACCGCTTTGTTCCAGCTCCTCTGCGGCGCGAATCCCCTCCCAGGTGGCGGCAAGTTTGATGAGGATGCGTTCCGGCCCGACGCCGTTCTTTTCATACATCTGAATAAGCTTGCGCGCCTTCGACACGCACATCCCGCGATCCCAGGCAAAACGGGCATCGACTTCGGTAGAAATACGCCCGGGCACATGACGCAGCACCTCGGTACCGATATCCACCGCCACCTGATCGCAGGCGTTTATAAGCTGCGTTTCCGGGCTGCCGCCCTGCCGACGCGCCTTGCCGATGGCGTCGGCAATGAGTGCCTGATACTGCGGGAGCTGCGCGGCCTTCAGCACCAGTGAAGGGTTGGTAGTCGCATCCTGCGGGGCAAATTTTTTAATCGATTCGATATCGCCGGTGTCGGCAACCACCGTGGTGTATTTTTTCAGTTCGTCTAACTGGCTCATAGTCTGTTCCTTATATTACGACTGCGGATATTAATCTCTGGCATGCTGGTGTTCGTAATAGTCGATACGCTCCACTTTTGACGCGGAGCCGCCGCCTTCATATTCGGATTCAAGCCAGGCCTGAATAATTTTTTTGCCCAGCTCCGGGCCAATCACGCGCGCGCCAAGAGTGATAATCTGCGCGTTATTACTTTTGCGCGCCCGCTCGGCGGAGAAAGTATCGTGGCATTGGGCGGCTCGTATCCCCGGCACTTTATTCGCCACAATGCTCATTCCAATACCGGTGCCGCAAATCAGGATGCCGCGATCGTGCTCGCCCTGCTTTATTGACATTGCCACCGCGTGGGCAACATCCGGGTAGACCATGCTGCCCTGGCGTTTATCGCTGCTGTAATCCGCGACCTTAATTCCCTGCCCATTCAGATAAGCGACGATAGCGTCGCGAAAAGCATAGGCGGCATCATCCGCACCAATAGCGATTGTTTTCATGATAATTTCCTTAATTTAGCTGTACGTCTTAATTTAGTTCCGGATAGAAAAAGATTTGGTCGCCACGCTGAATATTCTGGGGGACGTCACCATTGAGATGCACCATCCCCGGTAATTCAGCGGTGGCAGCGCCATCAAATTTTAAAGTGATATGGCCAAGCTGTTTTAAATTTGCCGTTGCAACACCACCTACCGCCGTGACTCGATAAATAGTCTCATTTATTTTCATTATCTGCCCGGGTGCCAATTCAGCTGTCAGCTCACTGCTCTGATGTACGGCGCAATACATCGCAATATCGTCAGGAACGGATTCAGAAAATAAAATCAGCTGATGCTCCTGTAGATAGTCTTTGACATATTTCCCGACAGCCGTGATAAGTAATGAATACAACGGCGCAGTCATATTATTTGTTCCCTTTGGTGGCAGGCGAAGATAATGTCACTTTCTCTTCACTGGTTTCTTCTTTTACCGGTTCAACCCTCGGCGCGCGCTTTTTCAGACGCTTATCAAACCAGGCCACCAGTATCGGCGCGGTAATCATGGTGATGATGCTCGCCGTCGCCAGCTGCGCGGTCGCGGCATCCACGTACATCGCCAGCGAGGGATCGGCCTGAGCCACCATTGCCGGCGTCAGCGCAGAGCTGGCGGCGGTTGTCCCCAGCGCGGCGCCCAGCGCGGTTTTCTTCTTCAGGAACAGGTTGTAGATAAAATAGAACACAATGCCGGTTAGCGCAGAGATAATGCCAAGCAGGATCCCGGACAGTCCGGCGGTAAAGACCGTGTTAATGCTGGAATTGGCGCCGATGGCAAACGACATAATAATGATAATCAGCGGCTGAGCGGCGGCGCACAGCTGTTTGAAACGCTCATCAAGGTTGCCCCACAGCATACCAATCAGCAGCGGGATAAGCATCGATAGCAGCGCGGCGAAAGGAATATTGGCCAGGCCGCTGACCCCCAGCACCATCATGGTAACAAAGGGCCCATCCTTGACGCAGAAGACGGAGATCGCCCCGGCATCGCTGGCATCGCCGTAGTTGCTGCACAGCGCGATATATAGCGAGCTGTTGGAGCTGGTTAAACAGGCAATCAGCGCCAGGGTCGAAATACCGAGGAAACCGTTGGGGCCAAACATCGCCCCGGCCACCCATACGGCCAGCGCGCCGGCGAGGCATTTCAGCAACAACAGCACCGCGCCTTTATAGAGCGGCAGGCCGGCCTGGCGGATATTGATCGAGGTACCACAAATCAGCAGAAAAATCCCCATCATTGCGCTGGAACCGACTTTGAATAATGCGGTCGTCGGGCCGCCGATGCCCAAGACTTCTGGAGCAAAGGTATTAATAAGAATCGCCACGAGCAACGGAATAATAATTAAACCGCCTGGCACCTTATTCATCTTCTCTAATATATTTATGTTCATAGGGTAACTCATAAATTATGATTTAACAGAGATAACGACGCAATACTACCCGGACGACCATTACGTCGCTTTTTATTTATATGACCTGTGGGTTATAGCTGCGCTTCTTTATAAATTCTTTCAACAATCGTGCTAATAATATCTTCTGGTCCGGTTAAACCGCCTTTGCCGACGCAAATCAATCCCGCATAATCGCCGCCGATAATACGCACCATATCGGTTTGCGGTATCACGTAGTCGATCATTTCAATGCCGGTAGCGCCAAGCTCTTTAAGAACATTTACCATCGTATCGCCGCCGGTCATATACAGGCCTTTAATTTCTCCGGCTGCGCAGTTAAGCACTTCACGAACAATATTCCCCAGTCCCTGGTTAATATTTTCCGCAGCCTGTCCGTGGACCAGCCCAAAGCGCTGCTCTTCTTCCTGAAGATTCAGCAGCCGCCCGGTTAACGCGGATTCAAAAACGAAGATAGCGTTCTGCTGCGCCGGCACGCACTGCCGGGCATGCTGCACCACGCGATTCACTTCGATTTCAGCGGCGTTTTTCCTGTCAACCAGCAGTTCGGCATCAACAGGGATGTGACACACTCTTTCATCATTAGCGATCAGGTACTGAAGCTGCTTTTTGGTCACCGGCGTGGCGCTACCGGCAACCACCAGAATCGAACCGCGCGGGTTTTCCGCCCCTGACGACGCTGTTGCGCTGCTGCGCGCTTCCCGCATCAGGCCACGACGGACCGCAAGCCGCTCGGTAAAAGGCCCCGGGTCGACCGCCAGCACGTTCCAGTTCAGCGCCACCACCGCCCCGGCAATCGCATCGACATCGTCAACGGTAATCGCATCGACGACGATCACCCGCACGCCGCGCTGCTGCTGTTCCTGGAGATCCCGCTGCAGTTGCTCCTCGCCTTTCATTACCGACGCCAGCGCGATATGCCCGACCTGATGATGGGTCTGCGCCGCCAGCAATCCCGGCACCCAGGATTCGGTAACCGGAGTACGCACATCGCGTGCGACATCGGTTCGCGAAAGCGCGACGGAGTCAATTACCGAATAGCCGCCAACCAGAATACGCCGCGACTGCGGCATCGCCGGCACGACGACGGCAACCGTTTCCAGCGGCAATTGTTCCAGCATGGCATCAATTTCAAAGCCGATGCCGCCGCGCAGCGTGGTATCAATACGCTTGGTAAAGTAGTGCGCGCCGCGCGCCTGCAGCTGCTTCACCGCGGCGCTGACCTGCTGCTGGGCTTCCGCTTTCGGCAAAGGACGGCTGTCGCTGCTGACGACCATCGCCGGATACTCCACCTCATTGCGGGCGAAGGATTCAGTATCGAAGAATGCGGCGGTTTTTAACCCGCTACGCGCCAGCAGCACCCCGACGGTGGTCGCACCGGTCAGATCGTCGGCCACGATCCCCAGCTTACCGCCTTCCCCCTGCGGCCAGATCATTTCAATACAGGCTGGCGTCACGCCGGAGACGTAGATCCCTTCATGAATAAACTCCGCCAGCGGACCACTTTTACCGGTGGGATGGAGGTTAATCGTCGGAATACCGCGTTTGGGATAGAGACCGCAGCGTAGCGTGCCGCCGCAGTCGATAACCATCAGACCGATCTCCTCTTCCGGCGGCTCGCCGTTTTTAAATACGTCGACGGAAGGCCAGCCGGTCAGTTCGCTCAGGCGCTCAACAACCGGGGGACAAATCCCCCCGGTGATATAAGCAATCTTTTTCGCCTGGCTAATATTAATGGTCAGCGGCCCGCCCCAGCCCTTACAGCCTTTGCTAATTAACAGATGTTTTTCCATTTCTCTGCCCTTTTGCTTCGCATTAACCTCAGCGATTAGTGGTTTTTCATTTTCCAGTAGCTCACCGCGGCCATTGTGGACTCCAGCATACTGACGGTGCCCGCTTTACCGGTGCCGGCAATATCAAACGCCGTGCCGTGGTCTACCGAGCTACGCATAAACGGCAGGCCAAAGGTAATGGTTACGGAACGCTCAAAATCGAGGGTTTTACAGGCGATATGCCCCTGATCGTGATAAAGCGAGAGGATGGCGTCATAGCGCCCCTGTTTACCCAGATGGAAGACGGAATCTGCCGGCACCGGGCCGATGGCGTTAATCCCCATTTCCTGCGCCGCTTTGACTGCCGGGATGAGGTTATCGGCTTCTTCGTGGCCAAACAGGCCGTTGTCTGAACCATGCGGATTCAGCGCGGCTACCGCAATGCGCGGATTTTTGATATTCAGCGCGGTAAACTCATGGTGGATCTGCTGCACGCAGGCCAGAACGCGCTCTTTATTGGCGTAATCGCAGGCGTCTTTAAGCGCCATATGACGGCTCACGAAGAAGACCCGTAGGTTATGAACGTGGAACATGGTCAGGCCATAATCGGATTGCGTTTCAACCTGATAGATTTCGGTATGACCCGGCAGTTTACATCCCGCCAGCTTGATTGCTTCTTTATGAATCGGCGCGGTAGAGACCACATCGATCAGGCCGGCTTTCCCCAGTTCGATAGATTTCAGCACATAGTCCAGCGACATCTGCCCCGCCAGCTTCTGCACTTTGCCCCATTCAATGCTCTCGCAGTCATACTCACCGGTTTCCAGCACGTCCAGCGTACCCCAGCTGAAGCGAGCTTCCTGCGGATGGCTAATTTTGTTAATCGGAAAATCACAGCCCATGATTTTCATTGCTCTGGCGATAATCGGCGCTGAGCCAATCAAAAAAGGTTTGCACTCGTCGTAGACGCTTTTCTCCATCATCGTCGCGACTGAAATCTCCGGACCAATCCCGGCAGGATCGCCAATGGTAAGTGCGACAACGGGCTTTTTCTCTTGTGACATCGTGGACCTCTCGTAGTGAAGTTCGGTTTGTTCATATGTTCAATAGTGAATCATATGCTCAAAACATTACCTGATGATTGAGAGGTTATTAGTGATTTAGATCACATAAAAAAATCCATAGATTTATTTTATAAAAAAATGTGATCTAACATATGTTCATTGGGTGATAAAAAGTTCAATCTCTCTCATAAGCGAAAGCCATTTCACGACAAGCTATTGATTTACCTATTATGGAGAACAAGATGGAACAAATCTGGTTAGGAACCAGCTGGAAAATGAATAAACCGTTATCGCAAGCCATGGCCTTTTGTGAAACGCTGGCGCAGCGGTTACCGCAGGTGAGGCATCCGAAAATCCAGCCGTTTATTATTCCCCCTTTCACCGCCATTTATCCCGTCAGCCAGTATCTACAGCAGCATCAGATCCCCTGCCTGACCGGCGCGCAGAATATGCATGAAGCGGAAAACGGCGCCTGGACCGGTGAAATTTCCGCCGCCATGCTGGCTGAAACCGGCGCCTCCCTGGTCGAGCTTGGTCACTCCGAGCGTCGCGGCGCGTTCAATGAATCCGACGCCGCCATTAACCAAAAAGTGCATCGCGCCCTGCGCCACGGCCTTCGACCTCTGATCTGTATCGGCGACAGCGCCGATGAAAAACGCTGGCAGGTCTCACGGGAAACGGTAGTGCGGCAGATGAAAATCGCGCTTTATGGCCTGAATGAACAGCAGGTTTTACACACTCTGGTTGCTTATGAGCCCATATGGGCTATCGGCGAACACGGCACGCCGGCGACGCCGGAGCAGGCCGCAGAGATCCACCGGGCGCTGCGTCAGGCGTTATGCGAGACCTTCGGCGAAGAAATCGGACAGCGCATTCCCCTGCTGTACGGCGGTAGCGTCAATCGGCAAAATGCCGTAGAACTGCTTCAGCAGGATGACGTTAACGGACTGTTTATTGGCCGCGCGGCATGGGATGCCAACGGCTATTGCGACATTGTTCAACGCGTTACAGAGGAATTTATTCTTCAGGCGCAGTAGTATTAGGGAGACATCAAAGATGGAAACACCAGGCGATAACTATGACTGAACAAGACTCAGATTATGCGCTGCTGACAGAAATTGCCGTGGCCTATTACGATCAGGAGCAAACCCAGGAAGAGATTGCAAAACGCTTTGGGATCTCACGCATTAAGGTCGGTCGGTTGCTGAAAAAAGCTCGCCACGAAGGGATTGTCGAGATCAGCGTGAAATACCACCCGGTCTTTAGCTCCCAGATTGAGCAGCAGTTTATCTCCCATTTCGGCATCAAGCGCGCGCTTATCGCCCTGGACCATCACGACGAGGATGAACAGCGCCAGCAGGTCGCGGCGCTGGTCAGCAACTATCTCGCCGGGATCCTCAAAAGCGATATGACCGTGACCGTCGGGCAGGGTCGCAACGTCGCCGCCGTGGCCAACCACGTGGGGATCTTTCCAGAGCGCAACTGTCGCTTTATTTGCGGTATCGGCGGCACCAAGCGCGACAACCAGCTGATCGATGCCGATCACATCAGTCGAAACCTGGCGCGTAAATTCAACGGTTTTAGCGAAACGCTGTACGCCCCGGCCTATGTCGAAACGCCGGAACTGCGCTCAGCGTTTATGCAAAACCGGCTGATTAAAGCCACGCTCGAACAGGCAAGCAAGGCGGATGTAGCCATCATTGGCCTTGGCGATATGAACGAAAATAGCTTTATGGTGCAGCTCGGCTGGTTCTCCCCACAGGAAATTGCGACCGCGCGCCAGGAACAGGGCGTAGTGGGCGATCTCGCTGGCTATAGTTTTTTCAATATTCAGGGTAAACCGGTTGATACGGTGATGAACGATCGGGTTATCGGCCTGAGCCTTGAACAGCTTCGCGCCATCCCGTGCGTGATCGCCATTGCTTCGGAAAGCACCAAGGCAACGGCGATCCTCGGCGCGCTGCGCACCGGCGTAATTGATGTGCTGGCCACCAGCGCATCTAATGCCCGGGCGGTGATCAATATGCAGAAGGCGCTATGAATAAAGGGCGCCGAGGCGTCCTGAATTTCATGAGCGGCCTGCCCAGGCGATTGCCGTACGCTTTTTCCGGGCGGTGGCAAAAGCCGGGATTATTTCTTGCCCTGATTTTTCGTTAAGACAGCATCAAGCTTGCCCGCAATATCATTCAGCGGCTTCCACAACGCGCCCAGCACGATAAGCGGCCCGAACCACGCCGAACCGCCCTGCGCGCTCTGGCCCTCAATCATCAGAAACAGCAGATGAAACAGGCAGGAAGCCGCGGATACGACGCCGAGAATAAGAGAGAGGATGAACAGAATATTTCTGCTATCAGAAAGACGAGGCAGGCCATACTGACTCCACAGGCCAACCCCCACTGCGGCCAAAAATATCGCAGCAGATAGTGCTAATGGGCTATCCATAGCCACTCCTGTTTTCCGTAACGCGGTATTGGTGAGGTTGCGTCTACCCGGCCAGCTGTTTCAGCAGCTTTTCCACAAAGCGCGGCACTTCTTCGCTTGCCGGGCCATAGTGTTTCTCGGCAAATTCGCTGCCTACCTGGCTTGGTTCGAGATTTAGCTCAACCGTGTGGGCGCCCTGCAGCCGCGCTTCATGGACAAACCCTGCCGCCGGATAAACGTGCCCGGAAGTACCGATGGCGATAAAGATATCCGCCTCCGCCAGCGCCAGGTAGATTTCATCCATATCCAGCGGCATCTCGCCGAACCACACCACGTGCGGGCGCAGCGGCGCGGGAAACTGGCAGCAGTGACACTTATCTTCCGTCGTCACATCACCGGTCCACGCCACCACCTGGCCGCTCCACGAACAGCGCACCTTCAGCAGCTCGCCGTGCATATGGATCACCCGACGGTTGCCCGCGCGCTCGTGCAGATTATCGATATTCTGGGTCACCAGTAGAAAATGGTCACCCAGTCTCTCTTCCAGCCGCGCCAGCGCCTGATGCGCCGCATTGGGCGCAATGTCCGGGCTTTGCAGCTGACGACGGCGATCGTTGTAAAACGCCTGCACCAGCGCCGGGTCGCGGGCGAACCCTTCCGGCGTGGCGACGTCTTCTACCCGATGCTCCTCCCACAGGCCGTCGGCGGCGCGGAAGGTTTTAATTCCCGACTCCGCCGAAATACCCGCGCCGGTTAGCACCACGACTCTTGGTTTTTCCATCGTTTCAGGTGTCTCCTTATCTTCGCCGAAGAAAATCCGCTGACGCAGACGGTCTCGTAACCGACGCTTATTGCGGCGAAATCGGCTTAATCGATGTAAGCGGCGCGACTGCATAGCTACCTCTGTCGTTAATGAGTCAGATGAAGGAAGGCCGCACCGCGCATACCTCCCGCATCGCCATGACGCGCGCGTTCGATGCGCGGCACGCTGGCAACGGGGAGCAGATGTCGCGGCAGGCGCTGCGCCAGCCCTTCGGTTATTGCTGTAAAGTTAGACAATCCCCCGCCCAACACCAGCAGATCCGGGTCGACAATCGTTAAAATATTGCCCAGGCACACCGCCAGCAGATCGAGGTAGCGCTCAACGTGCTCGCGCGCCTTCGCGTCGCCCTGCTGCCAGAGCGCGACGATCTCGGGTGAGGTTAAGGATTGTTGGTAAAAATGGTGGTACAGCCAGGCAAAGCCGCGTCCGGAAAGGTAGTTTTCAATGCAGCCCAGTTGGCCGCAGCCGCAGCGCGTAAGCGGGAAATCGCGCCCTACGACTTCCAGCGCATCCACCGGCAGGCGGATATGGCCGAATTCGCCGGTTATATAGCGATGCCCGGTAATCGATTTACCGTTAAGCACCAGCCCGCCGCCAACGCCGGTGCCGAGGATCATCCCCATCACCAGCGGGTATTGGGTAAATTCGTCGTCCCACGCTTCGGAGAGGGCAAAACAGTTGGCGTCGTTATCAAGCCGCACATCGCGCCCCAGCCGCTCGCTCAGATCGGCCCGCAGCCGTCTGCCGCTGGCGGCAGGGACGTTGGCGGCATATAGCGTACCGTCTTCCGTCTCCGGCATGCCGGGAATACCGATGCCCACCGAACCCTGACAGCCGAAGCGCTGGTCGGCCTCCGCCACCAGCGCTTCTACCGCTTGCAAAAAATCTTCATAGCTCTCTTTTGGCGTGGCGACGCGTTTTTCCCACTGCAGCCGCCGCGCGTTATCAAATACGCCCAACGCTATTTTGCTGCCGCCAATGTCAAATCCATAGTACATTTCAGCCATTCCTCTTTACCGATCGGCAACGCCGACCATGACGATAAATTACTGGCCACTCAGCACCCTCGCCGGGTCAATGCGGCTGGCGCGGCGGGCGGGATACCAGCTGGCCAGCAAACTCAGCAACAGTGCCGTCACCAGCACGTAAACGACGTCCAGCCAGTGCAGTTCAGACGGCAGGAAGTCAATAAAATAGATGTCGCCGGAGAGGAATTTATGCCCGATCAGATCCTCAATACCGTTAATGATTGCGGTCAGCTTAAATGCGCAGATAATGCCAATAGCCACGCCAATCAGGCTACCTACCGAACCGGCAAGTAAACCATACCATACGAAAATCGCGCGGATCAGCCCGTCTTTTGCGCCAAGCGTGCGCAGCACCGCAATATCGCCGCTTTTATCTTTCACCGCCATCACCAGGGTCGAGACGATATTAAAGCAGGCCACGCCAATCACCAGCACCATCGCCAGATACATAATGGCGCGAATCATCTGAATATCCCGGTACATATAGCCGTAGGTACCGATCCAGCTTTTGATGTAAACGTAGCTGTTGGTCACTTCGCCCGCATCGCGTACCAGCGTATTGGCATGAAACACGTCGGTCACTTTGATAGCGATCCCCGTCACGCTGCTGCCCATATCCAGGTACTGCTGCGCATCCTGCATGGGAATCATGGCAAAACTATGATCGAGCTGGCCGCTGAGCTGCAAAATGCCGGTAACATGAAGCCTGACGCGCTTTGGCTGCAGCAGCTGGTGCTCGGCATCGGAGTTAGGGATCATGATCGACACCCAGTCGCCCTGCTTGACGTGCAGCGCATCGGCAACGCCCTTACCGAGGATCACCTGCTGCTCGCCGGCTTTAAAGCTGGCCCACGCATTGTTCTGCACAAAGTTGGGTAACGAACTGAGACGACTTTCCTGCTGCGGGTCGACGCCTTTCACCTGAATTGCGCGCATGTTGCTGCCGCTCTCCACCAACCCGGTGAAGTTAATATAAGGCGCCGCGGCAACGATGCCTTTGACCTTCTCAACCTTCGCCAGCGCCTCGTTCCAGTTGTTCCACGGCTGGTTTACCGGCTCAATTTCACCGTGCGGGACCACCGCCAGAATGCGGTTATTGAGCTCGCGTTCGAAGCCGTTCATCGCGCTCAGGCCAACGATCAACACCGCCACGCCCAGCGCGATACCGATGGTCGAGATAACCGAAATCAGCGACACCATCCCACCGCGCCGCCGTCCACGGCTAAAGCGCAGAGCAATTAATAACGATAACGGAGAAGCCATTACTCAGCCCCCATCAGGGAGAGTTCGGCTGTCAGGCGCCCGTCGCGCATCTCCAGCTGGCGGCTCATGCGTTTTGCCAGCTGGAGGTCGTGCGTCACCACCAGGAAGGCGGTACGCTGGGCGATGTTCAGCTCGCCAAGCAGCTGAAAAATGCTGTCGGCGTTGCGGGCGTCAAGGTTACCGGTGGGCTCGTCCGCCAGCACCAGGCGCGGTTTATTCACCAGCGCGCGGGCAATCGCGACGCGCTGACGCTCGCCGCCGGAGAGCTCCGAAGGACGGTGATCGCTACGGTGCTCAAGCCCAACAGAGCGCAGCATCGCTTTCGCCTGACGCTCGATATCCGCCGCCTTCTGTTTACCAATCAGCAGCGGCATCGCTACGTTTTCCAGGGCGGTGAAATCCGGCAGCAGATGGTGAAACTGATAGATAAAGCCCAGTTCGCGATTGCGCAGATCGGCGCGGGCGGCGGCGGAGAGCCGGCTCATTGGCTGGCCGGAAAAGATAACGTCACCGGAGGTTGGCGTGTCCAGCCCGCCCAGCAGATGCAGCAGCGTACTTTTGCCAGAACCGGAGGTACCGACAATCGCCATCATCTCGCCCTCTTCAATGCTGAAGCTGACATCGTGCAACACGTCGGTCTGCACGGTGCCTTCCTGATAGCGTTTGCACAGGTTGTCGCATTGCAGCAGGATCTTATTCATAACGTAAAGCCTCAGCGGGTTGAGTGGCGGCAGCGCGCCATGAAGGATACAACGTAGAGAGTAATGCCAGCGCCATGGCCACGAGGGCAATGACGATGACCTGCAGCGGCTCAATAGCCACCGGCAGCGCGGCGCCGTCTAGGAACGCGCCGATAATCGGCATCAAATTATTGAGCTGGCTGGCAAGCAGCGCGCCCAGCCCGGCGCCGAGCAGCGCACCGACGATCCCGGCGCTGGCCCCCTGGACCATAAAGACCAGCATGATCTGCCGCGGCGTCAGGCCGAGGGTCTGCAGGATCGCCACTTCACCCTGTTTTTCCATCACCATCATGCCCAGAGAAGTAATGATGTTAAAGGCGGCCACGGCGATAATCAGGCTCAGCAGCAGGCCCATCATATTTTTTTCCATCCGCACGGCCTGGAACAGTTCGCCTTTTCGCTCTCGCCAGTCCTGCCATTTGGTGCCTTCCGGCAGTTTCTGCTGGCTGAGCGTGTCGACCTGCAGAGGCTGATTCAGCCACAGACGCCAGCCGGTAATGTTCCCCTGGGGGTAACGCATCAGGCGAGAAGCATCGTCGATATTGGTCAACATCTGATAGCCATCGACTTCGCTGCTGGCGGCAAAGGTACCGATCACGTTGAACAGGCGCTGGCTGGGAAGCCGCCCCATCGGGGTAAACTGGCTGGCGGAAGGCACCATCACGCGGATCCGATCGCCGCGGTTGACCCCCAACTGCCCTGCCAACTGCTCACCCAGGATGACGTTATATTTTCCGGCCTGCAGATCGCTCTGCTTCACGTTAACCAGATAAGGGGTCAATGGATCTTTTTGCGCCGGGTCGATGCCGAGCATCACGCCAACCGCTACGCTGCGGGCGCTTTGCAGCACCACATCGCCGGTGGTCAGCGGCGCCACGCGGGTGACGCCCTGTAGTCTGGCTGTGCTTTCCGGCAGTTTTTGCGGGTTTATAGACCCCTGCTGTGCGCTGAGAATGGCCTGCGGCATCAGCCCCAGGATGTTGTTTTGCAGCTCGCGCTCAAAGCCGTTCATCACCGAAAGAACGGTCACCAGCGCCATCACGCCAAGCGTAATGCCAATAGTGGAAAGCCAGGAGACGAAACGACCGAAGCGGTCGGCTGCGCGCCCGCGCATATAGCGAAGGCCGATAAAAAGTGCGGCAGGTTGATACATGTAATCCATCTGATTGCTGATAGCCGATGTCCGAGTATATAAGCGATTATGAGCAGCGTAAATGACTGAAACCTGTAGATTTTATTGGCAAAATCAGTAAAAAATCAATATAAACAACAACATAGAAACATAAGTCGTTATTTAACTTTACGCTTATCGGAGTTCGTTACATTTCCGTCCGTAACATGACATTTGCGATACGGGTTGGCGAATCCTGGTCGATCGCTGATAATCAGACTATTGAATATCAGCGAGTTGCCCTCCATATCGGCAGAGCGAATCCTCAAGAGATCATGATACCGTCTATGCCTGAACAATACCGATACTCTCTGCCGGTTAAAGCCGGCGATCAGCGCCAGCTTGGCGAACTGACCGGCGCGGCCTGCGCCACTCTGGTGGCTGAAATGGCCGAGCGCCACGGCGGCCCGGTGGTACTGATAGCCCCCGATATGCAGAACGCCCTGCGTCTGAATGATGAAATCAGGCAGTTTACCGACAGCATGGTAGCAGGCCTGGCGGACTGGGAAACGCTCCCCTACGATAGCTTCTCTCCGCACCAGGATATTATCTCTTCACGTCTCGCCACCCTGTACCAGCTCCCGACCATGGAACGCGGCGTGCTGATCGTCCCGGTCAGCACTCTCATGCAGCGCGTCTGTCCGCATAATTTCCTCCACGGCCACGCGCTGGTGATGAAAAAAGGCCAGCGGCTGTCGCGGGATGCGCTGCGCTCGCAGCTGGATAGCGCCGGCTATCGTCACGTCGATCAGGTCATGGAGCACGGCGAGTACGCCACGCGCGGCGCATTGCTTGATCTGTTCCCGATGGGCAGCGAGCAGCCCTACCGTCTCGATTTTTTTGATGATGAGATCGATAGCCTGCGTCTGTTCGACGTCGACAGCCAGCGAACGCTGGAGGAAGTCGCCAGTATCAACCTGCTTCCGGCGCACGAATTTCCGACCGACCAGGCCGCTATCGAGCTGTTTCGCAGCCAGTGGCGCGACCGCTTCGAGGTTAAGCGCGACGCCGAGCATGTTTATCAGCAGGTCAGTAAAGGCACGCTGCCTGCGGGGATCGAATACTGGCAGCCTCTGTTCTTTAACGAACCGCTGCCGCCGCTGTTCAGCTATTTCCCGGCGAAAACGCTGATCGTCAACACCGGCGATCTCGAAGCCAGCGCCGAACGCTTCCAGAATGAAACCCGCGCTCGCTTTGAAAATCGCGGCGTTGATCCGATGCGTCCGCTTTTGCCGCCGGAGCAGCTGTGGCTGCGCAGCGATGAACTGTTCAGCGAGCTGAAAAAATGGCCGCGCGTGCAGCTCAAAACCGAACGCCTGGCGGAGAAGGCCGCTAATACCAATCTCGGCTATCAAAAATTACCCGAGCTGGCGATTCAGGCGCAGAACAAAGCGCCGCTGGATAACCTGCGCCGATTCCTCGAATCCTTTAGCGGGCCGGTGATTTTCTCGGTTGAGAGCGAGGGACGCCGCGAAGCACTCGGTGAAATGCTGGCCCGCATCAAGATCGCGCCAAAGCATATTTTGCGTCTTGAAGAGGCGACGGGTAACGGCCGCTATTTGATGATCGGCGCCGCCGAGCATGGCTTTATTGATAGCCAGCGCAACCTGGCGCTGATTTGCGAAAGCGACCTGCTGGGCGAGCGCGTTGCCCGCCGTCGTCAGGATTCACGCCGCACCATCAATCCGGATACGTTGATTCGTAACCTGGCGGAGCTGCATATCGGTCAGCCGGTGGTGCATCTTGAGCATGGAGTTGGGCGCTATGCCGGAATGACGACCCTTGAAGCGGGCGGCATTAATGGCGAATACCTGATGCTGACCTACGCCAACGACGCCAAACTGTACGTCCCGGTGTCCTCACTGCATCTGATTAGCCGCTATGCGGGCGGGGCGGAAGAGAATGCGCCGCTGCATAAACTGGGCGGCGACGTCTGGGCGCGAGCGCGGCAGAAAGCGGCCGAGAAAGTGCGCGACGTGGCCGCCGAGCTGCTGGATATCTATGCCCAGCGCGCGGCGAAAGCCGGCTATGCGTTTAAACATGATAAACAGCAGTATCAGCTGTTTTGCGACAGCTTCCCGTTCGAGACCACGCCCGACCAGGCGCAGGCTATTAACGCCGTCCTGAGCGATATGTGCCAGCCTCTGGCGATGGACCGTCTGGTGTGCGGCGATGTTGGCTTCGGCAAAACGGAAGTGGCGATGCGCGCCGCTTTCCTGGCGGTCGAAAACCATAAGCAGGTGGCGGTGCTGGTGCCAACCACCCTGCTCGCCCAGCAGCACTTCGATAACTTCCGCGATCGCTTTGCTAACTGGCCGGTGCGTATTGAGATGCTTTCGCGCTTTCGCAGCGCCAAAGAGCAGGCGCAGATCCTTGAGCAAGTCGCGGAAGGAAAAATCGATATTCTTATCGGCACCCATAAACTGCTGCAGCCGGACGTTAAGCTGCGCGATCTCGGTCTCCTGATTGTTGATGAAGAGCACCGCTTTGGCGTGCGTCACAAAGAGCGCATCAAGGCAATGCGCGCCGACGTCGATATCCTGACCCTGACCGCGACGCCTATTCCGCGCACGCTGAATATGGCGATGAGCGGTATGCGCGATCTTTCGATCATCGCCACGCCGCCCGCCCGCCGTCTGGCGGTCAAAACCTTCGTGCGCGAATATGACGCGCTGGTGGTACGCGAGGCGATCCTGCGTGAGGTGCTGCGCGGCGGCCAGGTTTACTACCTCTATAATGACGTGGAAAACATCCAGAAAGCCGCCGAGAGGCTGGCGGAGCTGGTGCCGGAAGCGCGCATTACCATCGGTCATGGACAGATGCGCGAGCGCGAGCTCGAGCGGGTGATGAACGATTTCCATCACCAGCGTTTTAACGTGCTGGTCTGTACCACCATTATCGAAACCGGGATCGACATACCCACGGCGAACACCATTATTATTGAGCGTGCCGATCACTTCGGCCTGGCTCAGCTGCATCAGCTACGCGGACGCGTTGGCCGGTCGCACCATCAGGCCTATGCCTGGCTGCTGACGCCGCATCCGAAAGCGATGACCCCCGATGCGCAAAAACGCCTTGAGGCTATTGCATCGCTGGAAGATCTCGGCGCTGGCTTTGCGCTGGCGACCCATGACCTCGAAATTCGCGGCGCGGGCGAGCTGCTGGGCGAAGATCAGAGCGGTTCTATGGAAACCATCGGCTTCTCCCTCTATATGGAGCTACTGGAAAACGCCGTTGACGCGCTGAAGGCCGGGCGCGAGCCCTCGCTGGAAGATCTCACCAGCCAGCAAACCGAAGTTGAGCTACGGATGCCGTCGCTGCTGCCAGACGACTTTATCCCGGATGTGAATACTCGCCTGTCGTTCTACAAACGCATTGCCAGCGCGAAGAGTGAGAATGAGCTGGAGGAGATCAAAGTCGAACTTATCGATCGCTTTGGCCTGCTGCCGGATCCGGCCCGGAATCTGCTCGATATCGCCCGGCTGCGCCAGCAGGCGCAGAAGCTGGGGATCCGCAAGCTTGAGAGCAATGAAAAAGGCGGCACCATTGAGTTTAACGAGAAGAATAACGTTAATCCGATGTGGCTGATTGGCCTGCTGCAGAAGCAGCCGCAGCACTATCGACTGGATGGCCCGACGCGCCTCAAATTTACGCAGGACCTCGCCGAGCGTAAAACGCGGATGGACTGGGTGCGCCAGTTTATGCTTCAGCTGGAAGAGAACGCCACCGCTTAACGGTGCCCGGGATACGATCCGCGCGTCGTATCCCGGCCCCCTCATATTCGGCAAAATTTACAAACAGTTTGCAATCCCTCTGCACTTCCACACACTCTTTCGACCATAATCTCAGGGACTTTTCGTATAAAAATAACCGCTTACTTAATATGGAATTAAGGTAATGAAGAGCTTTTCGCGACTTTCTTTCTGGCTGGGGATGATGGCTATCGCCGCCGCGCTGGCGCTGCCCGCTCGCGCCAATACCTGGCCCCTGCCGCCTCCGGGCAGCCGTCTGGTCGGGCAGAACCAGTTCCACGTGGTCGAGAATAACGGCGGCTCGCTGGAAGCGATCGCTAAGAAGTACAACGTCGGTTTTCTGGCCCTGCTTCAGGCGAACCCCGGCGTGGATCCTTACGTTCCGCGAGCCGGTAGCGTACTGACCATCCCGCTGCAAACGCTGTTGCCCGATGCAACGCGGGAAGGATTAGTCCTGAATCTGGCCGAACTTCGTCTCTATTACTATCCGCCGGGCAAAAATGAAGTGACCGTGTACCCTATCGGCATCGGCCAGCTCGGCGGTGATACCATCACCCCAACGATGGTCACCACCGTATCCGACAAACGCGCCAACCCGACCTGGACGCCTACGGCCAATATTCGCGCCCGCTATAAGGCGATGGGCATTGACCTGCCTGCCGTTATGCCCGCCGGGCCGGATAACCCGATGGGCCACCACGCCATTCGTCTGGCAGCGTACGGCGGCGTCTACCTGCTACACGGCACCAACGCCGATTTCGGTATCGGCATGCGCGTAAGCTCCGGCTGTATTCGTCTGCGCGATGATGATATCAAAGCGTTGTACAATGAAATTAGCCCGGGCACCCGAGTGACGATAATCAATACGCCCATTAAGGTATCCGTTGAGCCGAACGGTACCCGTCTGGTAGAAGTGCACCAGCCGCTGTCAAAGCATATTGACGACGATCCGCAGACCCTGCCGATTACGCTCACTGACAGCATGCAGGCTTTCAAACAGGCGCAGTTGACCGATACCGAAGTGATGGAACGTGCAATGATGCTGCGCTCCGGTATGCCGGTTGATGTGACCCGTCACCCTCGGGCCAGCGAACAGTCGCTATAGTTCATCCGCTAACGGACGTAAAAAAACCGCCTTCAGTTCACTGAGGCGGTTTTTTTATGGCAATAATCAAACAGAGTACAGCTTTACTGCGTTTCGCGGCGCTATAAAGGGGTGGGCGCCGCGTCTCAGCAGGGAATAACTTACTTCTTACTTCGCGCGGTCAACTGAAGGGGGTCAGAACCGCGCGTGGTCAGTGGCAAAACAGGGGTGGTGCTAAATTACTTATAGATAACCGCGGTTCCGTGAAGGGTATTTGGACCGGTTACTGAAGTGATACGGTAAGAGGTTGCACCCATCTCTTCCGCTTTTTGCGCCAGCTGATCTTCCAGAGAACCCAGGTTGGTACCAGCAGAGGCGGAAACGGTACCGATTTTATGCTGGCCTGCCGGAGTGGATTGAACTTCAACAGCGGCAAAGCTGGCGAAAGAGAGCGAGCTGAGAACAGCGGCGATGGCTAATGTTTTAACATTTTTCATGATTATTAAACCTGTGCAGATGAATATTTTTGTAGGGACGAACGCATTTACTTAACGATCGATAGGTAAATAATAATGTGATCCACATCACACGTCAAACTATTTTTATAACGTTCGTTTAACTATTTACAAACAGCTTAAAATTCATACATATATGAATTATTTATTTTTAGGCCTGCATCGCTGGCAGCCCATCAGCTTTATTTTTATAATGCTTCTTCAACACACCAACACAGGTACAGCGGCACCATGACAACTGACGTTCAAAGTTGCACGAAAAAAAGCCGTGGCCGACCTAAAGTGTTCGACAGGGAAGCGGCGCTGGATAAGGCCATGACACTCTTCTGGCAGCACGGCTATGAAGCCACCTCTCTCGCCGATCTAGTCGAGGCGACGGGCGCAAAAGCGCCAACGCTTTATGCCGAGTTCGTGAATAAAGAGGGGTTGTTTCGGGCGGTGCTGGATCGCTACATCTCGCGTTTTGCCGCCAGGCATGAGGCGCTTTTGTTTGACGACGAGAAAACCGTCGATCGGGCCTTGCGCGATTATTTCACCGCCGTCGCGACCTGCTTCACCAGCAAAGAGACGCCAGCAGGCTGTTTTATGATCAATACCTCTGCGGCGCTGGCGGCCTCCTCAACCGATATCGCCAATACCGTGAAGTCGCGGCACGCGATGCAGGAACAGACGCTCACTCATTTTCTCCAGCAGCGGCAGCTGCGCGGCGAACTGCCGCCAGACGGCGATGTTCATCAGCTGGCGCAGTTCCTGAACTGTATACTGCAGGGGATGTCCATCAGCGCCCGCGAAGGCGCCGATTTCACTAAAATCATGCAAATTGCCGAAACCACGCTGCGGTTGTGGCCCCAGGTTCTTCAGCGCTAATTTCTCCTTTACCGGTGGGCGCACCACCGGTTTCACCCCGCCTTACCCACACATTACGTCATGTTTTCAGTCGTTTATTTGTTTTTTTCTCGAGAATGATATTGATAACAATAATCAATACGGGCAGAATTCAGCCTTAAACATTTCTGTTTATTTCACCCTGTAACAACCGGTGCACCCGTACCGGAAAATTAAAACAACGATATCGTTAGCCCTAACTAATTCGAGTTGCAGGACAAGGTACTTGTGCCTTGAACTGCGCTAGTGCTGGCCCCGTAGGGGCCAGCGCCATGGATGGGCCGAGTAATCCAAAGCCAACACCTGCGACTTGAAGAATGACGGGCATAAACTCATAAAAGGAATGAGCATGAACAAGCGTCTCTGGGTACTCAACCCACTGCTGCTGGCAACCGCCCTGCCCGCCTGGGCCGCTGATGACAATATGATCGTCAGCGCTAACCGAACGCATCGCACCGTCGCTGAAATGGCGCAGACCACCTGGGTCATTGAAGGCCAGGAGATTGAACAGCAGGTACAGGGCGGTAAAGAATTTAAAGATGTGCTTGCGCAGCTGATCCCTGGCATCGACGTCAGCAGCCAGGGACGCACCAACTACGGCATGAACATGCGCGGCCGCGCGATCGTCGTCCTGATCGATGGCGTTCGCCTTAACTCCTCCCGTACCGACAGTCGCCAGCTGGATTCAATCGATCCGTTTAACATTGAACACATTGAGGTGATCTCCGGCGCCACCTCGCTCTACGGCGGCGGCAGTACCGGTGGTCTTATCAATATCGTCACCAAAAAGGGACAACAAGAGCGTCAGGTCGATCTGGAACTGGGAGGCAAATCCGGCTTTGCTAATAGCAACGATCGCGATGAACGCGTGGCGGCAGCGGTCAGCGGCGGTACCGACCACGCTTCCGGTCGTTTGTCGGTCGCTTATCAGCGCTTCGGCGGCTGGTATGACGGTAACCACGATGCGCTAATCCTGGATAATACCCAGACCGGCCTGCAGCATTCCGATCGCCTCGACGTCATGGGGACGGGAACCATTGAAATTGACGATAACCGTCAGCTGCAGCTGGTTACGCAGTATTATAAAAGCCAGGGCGACGATTATGGCCTGTACCTGGGGAAAAATATGTCGGCGGTGACCGGCGACGGCAAGGCCTTTACCACCGATGGTCTGAACTCGGACCGCGTACCCGGCACCGAGCGTCACCTCATTAGCCTGCAGTATTCCGATGCCGATTTCCTTGGCCAGAACCTCGTCAGTCAGGTTTATTATCGCGATGAATCCTTGTCCTTTTATCCCTTCCCTACGCTGAGCAAAGGCCAGGTTAGCAGCTTCTCATCCTCAAAACAGGATACCGATCAATACGGGGCGAAAGTCACCCTTAACAGCCAGCCGCTGGACGGATGGGACCTGACCTGGGGGCTGGATGCGGACCACGAAACGTTCAACGCCAATCAGATGTTCTTCGATCTGAATCGATCAATGTCTTCCGGGGGCCTGAATAACCAGGCAATCTATACCACTGGCCGTTATCCCGGCTACAGCATTACCAACCTGGCGCCGTTCCTGCAGTCCAGCTACGATCTGAACGATATTTTCACCCTCAGCGGCGGCGTACGTTACCAGTGGACGGAAAACCGGGTCGATGACTTTGTTGGCTATGCCCAGCAGCAGGATGTCGCCGGCGGTAAGGTCAGCTCGGCGGATGCCATTCCGGGCGGAAAAACCGATTACGATAACTTCCTGTTTAACGCCGGGATCGTTGCTCATCTCACCGACCGCCAGCAAACCTGGTTTAACTTCTCTCAGGGCGTTGAGCTACCGGACCCGGGGAAATACTACGGCATCGGCAAGTACGGCGCGGCGGTCAACGGCCATCTCCCGCTTCTCTCCAGCGTTAACGTCGGCGACTCGCCGCTGCAGGGGATCAAAGTCAACTCTTACGAACTGGGCTGGCGCTATACCGGTGATAACCTGCGCACCCAGCTGGCGGCATACTATTCGACCTCCGATAAGACGATTGTCGTTAACCGTACCGACATGACCATCGACGTGCAGTCCGATAAACGCCGTATTTACGGCCTTGAAGGGGCCGTAGATTACTTCTTCCCGAATAGCGACTGGAGCGCCGGAGCTAACTTTAACGTGCTGAAATCTCAGGTGAAGAGTGACGGTAGCTGGCAGAAGTGGGACGTGACGCTCGCCTCGCCGTCAAAAGCCACCGCCTGGGTTGGCTGGGCGCCCGAACCGTGGTCGCTGCGGATACAGAGCCAACAGGTATTCGATCTCAGCGATGCCAGCGGCAATAAGCTTGATGGTTATAATACCGTGGACTTTATCGGCAGCTACGCGCTACCTCTTGGCAAACTGACCTTCAGTATCGAGAACCTGCTTGATGAAGATTATGTCACCGTCTGGGGCCAGCGCGCGCCGCTGCTCTACAGCCCAACCTACGGCAGCAGCTCTCTGTACGAATATAAAGGTCGCGGCCGTACCTTTGGCCTGAACTACGCACTGAGCTTCTGATAAAAAAAGCCCCTCGGCCTGAGCGACTGAGGGGCTAATAGAGATAAACATCTTTTTTACGCTTTGTTAGTCAGAATCAGTTGACCATTGCTGTCCAGCGGGATTTGCGCGCCAGGGTCACGATCCATACGGATTTTGCCCTGCTGGTCGCCGATTTTGTAAGTGACGTCATAGCCGAGCATTTTTTCCGATTTGTCATACACCGTTTTACAGCGCTGCTGCGTGGTTGTGTAGGTGTCCCCTTCCTGCATTGAGCCCTGAATCTGGTTACCAGCATAGCCGCCGCCCAGCGCGCCCACGACGGTGGCAACGTCGCGGCCGCGGCCGCCGCCGAACTGATGACCAATCACCCCGCCGGCCACTGCGCCTAAGACTGAACCGGCAATACGGTTTTCATCCTGCACCGGGCGACGATGAGTGACGGTGACGTTTCGGCACTCTTTACGCGGGGTTTTAATGCTCTCTTTTATCGGCGTACTGGACACCACCTGCGCATACTGCGGTCCGCGATCTAACACGTTAAGACCGGCAACGGCTGCAACGCCCAGCGCGGCAGCCACGCCAATCCCTATACCCGCCAACATAGATTTATTCACGGGACATCCTCCTTTGTTGCTATTACCGCTAAGTTTGCCGCTCAGCCATAAGCCTTGCAAATAAGAAAGCGGATGAAAAGTGCGTGAACGTACGGCAAATCAAGGTGATTCGGAGAAATCTGAGGGGGTTTTACGGAAAAGACAGGAGGATATTCTGGATATTTCCGGGGGAAAGCTTAGCGGAGGGATCCGGGCGACAGCACCTTTTGGCTCTGCCGCCCGAACAACATTAATGCAGCTTCAGACGCGGGCGAATAATACGGTTGATACGCCCTACCAGCATCATCAGGCCGGTTTTGAAGTAACCGTGCAGCGCAATCTGGTGCATACGGTACAGAGAGATATAGACGAAACGCGCAATGCGCCCTTCAATCATCATTGAACCGCGCATCAGGTTGCCCATCAGGCTGCCCACGGTGGAATAGTTGGAGAGCGACACCAGCGAACCGTGATCCTTATAGGTATAGGCTTTAAGGGGTTTACCTTTCATCTGCGCCAGAATATTGTGCAGAGCGCAGGTCGCCATCTGGTGCGCAGCCTGAGCGCGCGGTGGGACAAAACCGCCTTCAGGACGGGCGCAGGAGGCGCAGTCGCCAATGGCGTAGATATCTTCGTCGCGAGTGGTTTGCAGCGTCGGCTCAACCACCAGCTGGTTAATGCGGTTGGTTTCCAGGCCGCCAATCTCTTTCATGAAGTCCGGCGCTTTAATGCCGGCCGCCCAGACCATCAGATCCGCGTTAATAAATTCGCCTTCTTTCGTGTGCAGACCGTTAGCATCGGCGCTGGTGACCATGGTTTTGGTCAAAACGCGAACGCCCAGCTTGGTCAGCTCGTTGTGCGCCGCGCCGGAGATACGTGGCGGCAGTGCCGGCAGAATACGCTCGCCGGCTTCAACCAGCGTCACGTTCAGAGCTTCGTTAGTCAGACCTTTATAGCCGTAGCTGTGCAGCTGCTTCACCGCGTTATGCAGCTCGGCCGACAGCTCAACGCCGGTTGCGCCGCCGCCTACGATGGCGATATTCACCTTACCGTCCGCCCCAAGATTCGCCGAGTACTTGAGGAACAGATCCAGCATTTCCTGATGGAAACGACGCGCCTGGTGCGGGTTGTCGAGGAAAATGCAGTTTTCTTTAACCCCTGGCGTATTGAAATCGTTAGAGGTACTTCCCAGCGCCATCACCAGCGTGTCGTAAGGCAGCTTACGTTCAGGTACCAGCAGCTCACCCTTTTCGTTACGCAGTTCAGCAAGGGCGATCGTTTTGGTCTCGCGGTTAATATCTACCACTGACCCCAGCTGGAACTGGAAGCCGTGGTTACGGGCGTGGGCCAGGTAGCTCAGCGCGTCTACACCTTCATCAAGTGAACCGGTCGCTACTTCATGTAGCAGCGGTTTCCACAGGTGGCTGTGGTTACGATCGACCAGCGTAATTTTGGCTTTCTTATTGCGGCCCAGCTTTTTACCCAGCTGGGTAGCCAGCTCCAGCCCACCGGCACCACCACCCACAATCACTATTTTTTTCAATGGTGTAGTCACGCGACCCCCTAAAATTATTAACCAATTGTTAATTAAAGGTTATTGATATAGCCTTTAATTAACAACAGGTTACGGCATTGAAACCATTCAGCGAGATCGAGAATAACATGAACGGTGCATTGGTCATACCAAAATTGATATGCATCAAGTTTTACTGCATATTTTTTGAGCGCGCAATCGCAGAAATGGATAAAAAAAGCCCGCATTGTTTTCACATTGCGGGCCGGGAGCGATCAGCCGAGGGTTTTGAAGGCTTTTATTCGCTGGAGATGCGGGGAGATATTTTTAAACTTGTGGGTCTGTTCTTCATCCCAGATGATCTCATAGTAGTGGTGCAGCAGGTCCGCAGAACGCTGGCTATCCAGCGCTTCATCCTGTCGTGACAGCACCACCAGGCAGCGGTCGCGGTTTTTTTCACGGAAATTATTCACGCACTTGGTGGCGATATCAGCATACTCTTCCGGCCGGTCAATCTTGCCTTCCATGTTTTCATCAGGAAACAGGTTGGGGTTGAAAACGGCCTGGCGAATATCGCAAAGAAAGCCAATTCTCTCCGCCCAGAAACCACCGAGACCCACGCCGCAAATGAGGGGTCGATCGTCGGCGCTTAGCTGCAGCATTTTATCGACTTCTTTTAACAAATGCTGCATATCATGTTTAGGATGCCGCGTGCTGTAGCTAATCAACCGGACATCGGGGTCAATAAACTGAAGCTGTAGCACCTTCTCATGGTTACCGGGGCTGTTTGAGTCAAAACCATGTAAATAGATAATCATCGCATCCTCACCAGACAACAACGCCTTTCAGGTATATTACGCGGACTTCGCCTCTTGCCAGCGCGCGTGAAGCTGCTCCAGCTGCGCGCTTATTGTCTTCCAGCGGGCGGAATCCCTTAACGCCTGACGGCTAATGGAACCTTTATGATACAATTTCGTAACACGCTCTGCTTTGATCGGCGACAGGTTATCCAGCACGCTGACCGCACCCTTACGATTATTGCAGACAAGGATCATATCGCAACCCGCATCCAGGGACGCCTGGCCGCGTTCGGCATAGCTGCCCATAATCGCCGCGCCTTCCATTGACAGATCGTCAGAGAATATTACGCCGTCAAATCCCAGCTCGCCGCGCAGGACCGTTTTCAGCCAGTGCGCGGAGCCGCTGGCGGGACGGGGGTCAACGTCGCTGTAAATAACGTGGGCGGGCATAATAGCATCCAGACGCTGCTCGCCGATCAGCGTGCGGAACACGGCCATATCTTTCGCGCGAATTTCCGCTTCCGCACGCGGATCGCGCGGCGTCTCTTTGTGAGAGTCTGCCGTCACCGCCCCATGCCCCGGGAAGTGCTTGCCGGTGGTTTTCATACCCGCGCCGTGCATGCCATCGATGAAATGGCGAGCTATCGCCAGCGCCTTGTCGGGGTCCTGATGATAAGAGCGCTCGCCAATAGCGGCGCTGATATGTCCGACATCCAGCACCGGCGCAAAGCTGATATCAATATCCATAGCGATCATTTCGCTGGCCATCAGCCAACCGGCTTCTGCGGCCAGCCGGCCGCCCTCTTCCATGCCTAGCAGGGCGGCGAAGGATTGCGCTGCAGGAAGACGGGTAAAGCCCTCGCGGAAACGCTGCACGCGACCGCCTTCTTGATCGACCGCCACCACCAGATGGTTGCGCGAAGCCTCGCGGATCTGGCGAACCAGCTCACGCAGCTGCGCCGGATCGTGATAGTTGCGGGTAAACAGGATCAGCCCGCCAACCAAAGGATGCGCCAGAATCTCACGCTCTTCCGCATCCAGTTCAAAACCTTCGACATCCAACATTACCGGGCCCACAGCCACCTCTCTTATCCTTTTATTTTTTGTCTAACTGACGCCATATCTCATCGGCCAGCGTGATAAACTGCCGGTCGCCGGTTTGCTGCCAGCGTCGTTCATACCAGCCCGCCATCAGCAGCCGCACCCAAGGGCGCCAGCGCTGAATTTGCCGCCAGAGCTGAAGCTCATCAATGTGCGCCTGTCGCGCATACTCTGCGGTAAGCTGGCGATGCGCAACGGGGTCGATCCACACCGCCGCCAGTTCCAGCGCGATATCGCCATCGCCGGCATATTCCCAGTCAATCAGCCGCAGTCCCGCCTCGCCGCGAACAATGTTGCCCGCATGGACATCCATATGTAAGGGCGCCAGACGTAACGGCTGCGGTTCGCCCCGGCGAAGCAGCCGCTTATGCCACCGTAGCCACAGCGGTGTACGGCGCGCAGGACTGCACTGCTGCCAGTAACGCTCAAGCAGCGGCCGCAGCGCGATACGCCAGCCAAAGCGTGGCTGCCGGTGCAGATGATACAGCAACCCTGCGAGCGCCGGACACTCCGGTAATGCGTTGACCACGTCGCCAGAGCAATATTCCACCACCATCCAGGCGGGAGAATAAAAAACCGGCGCAGGCGCTAAGGTATTGGGAAGGCGGGAAAGCACACGGTACTGGCGGCGGAAGTCGCAGGACGGCGCATGCGGGTCGTGCGGCTGGCGCAGCACCCGCTTTCGCCGGCCATCGCTGAGAATACAGCTGCCGCCGCTCAGCCCGGTTTCGGACAGCGCGGCGACAGGCGTATAGTGGGGGAAAAAGCGCGACAGCACTTCGTCGCGCGTGAGCTTATTGTTGCTGAACAGCACCTTTACCCGACCAGATAATTTCGCCGGTTTGTACCAGCATCAGCTGCATTTTCAGCTCAGGTGAATTGACGTTGCCGGTTGCGTTGGAATAGAGCACATACTGTGCGCCAACGGTGCGCGCAATGCCCATCGCTTTGCTGCGACTACCAAGGCTATCCTGTGGCGACAGGCCAAGCTGCTGTTTGGCCACGCCCAGCTGCTGCTGGGAAACCAGGGTGAATTTTCCGTTACCCTCAAGCGCATTACGCAGCGCCGTGGTGGCTTCACCCGCATTCAACGTGCCGTTAGTGCGGTTGTTGACGCTGTCGACCAGCAAAATGCTGCCCGCATTTACGCCGCTGGCCTGCAGCATCTGACCAATCATCGGCTGCACCGCGGAGTGCCAGTCAAAATGACGCACGCGCGGCGCCGGCTGCGCAGGCTGCTCGCCGTGTTCAATCGGACCCGGCTGGGTCGGTATCACGGGAATAGTCGGCACAGTCGGCTGCGGCTGAACAGGCTGCTGCGGCTTCGGCTGCGCTTCCTCAACGGGAGCGGGTTCCTGACGTTGACCCACGCATCCGGCAAGGAATATCGCCAGTGCGGTAACTAATGCATAGCGACATAGTTTAATCATTACGATTACCTCTTACAGATAAAGATAAAGTCGGGCCTTGTGCGCCCCCAGAATATTGGCGCTGCCATAAAGCGTAACGGAAGAGTGCGCAGGAACCGTTATGCTGCGTGCAGACTCCAGCGGATGCATTTCCAGTCCCCTGGCGTCATACCAGAAAAAGCGATAATGCACGGTCACCGGAACCTGGCGTTCATTGAACAATCTGGTGGTCGCCGTCGCCTGAATCTCGGATGCAGTTACCGTTGGTACTTCAGCGCTGATTCCTGCTGCCAGTACGTTTGATTCCATCACCAGACTTTGCTGATCGCTGACCGGTATTTCCGGATGCGAACTGCACCCGGCCAGTAATGTCACGGCCAGTAATGCGCCGATATGGGCTGCACGCATGGAGTTTAACCTTTATGAGCCAGCATCGGGCCTAACGGACGGCCGCCCAGCAGGTGCATATGGATATGATAGACCTCCTGGCCGCCGTGGCGATTGCAGTTAACGATCAGGCGATAGCCATCGTCGGCGAGCCCCTCGTCGCGGGCGATTTTCGCCGCTACGGTCATCATGCGCCCCAGAGCCAGCTCATGCTCTGCGGTCACATCATTGACGGTGGGAATCAGGATATTGGGAACGATCAGAATATGGGTCGGCGCCTGCGGAGAGATATCGCGAAAAGCGGTAACGAGCTCATCCTGATAAACCACATCCGACGGGATCTCCCGGCGAATGATTTTGCTGAAAATCGTTTCTTCTGCCATGACTGATTCCTTAATCATTTTTATACCGTGCACTGGCCTGCCCCTGCAGGTAAACGCGGACGCACGGAATTCCTCTAAGAGTATGAGCGAGTTACTCCCCCTCTTTCAACCTGAATGCGTTTTTTCTTACGCCACAAAGCGCCTGGCTGCCGACGGATTAATCGTTTATTACCTGGAAACGATGCAACGGCAGAAATAACGCCTTTATGACCTTCATGCTTACCCTTATTTACAGTTTAAATATTAATGCGTATATTTCTCATTTGTATTCAAAATGAATGCAGTGCGCTTACGATCGACCGCGGCCAGAGAGCCGTAGCGAATAACAATTATCTCATGATCAAGGGTTTATGATGTCTCTCTCCACTCATTCCCGGGATGGGCGTAACGCTCCATCCCTGCTTGCGATGGGCATAGCGCTGGCGCTCTCCCCAAACCTTAGCCAGGCTGCCGGTCACTCCGAAGACACTATTATTGTAGAAGGTTCCGCAGATAGCGCTTCGGATACGCAAGAACAGGATTACAGCGTCAAAACCACCTCCGCAGGGACAAAAATGGAGATGGCCCAACGCGATATCCCGCAATCGGTCAGTATCATCACCGAACAACGGATGCGCGATCAGCAGTTGCAAACGCTGGGTGATGTGATGGAGCACACCATGGGGATCAGCAGCAGCCAGGCAGATTCTGACCGCACCAGCTACTACTCTCGTGGTTTTGAGATCGATAACTATATGGTCGATGGCATTCCGACCTGGTTTGAATCCCGCTGGAATCTGGGCGACGCGCTTTCCGATATGGCCCTTTTCGAACGGGTGGAGGTCGTCCGCGGCGCGAATGGTCTGCTGACCGGCACCGGTAATCCCGCCGCGTCGATCAATATGATCCGTAAGCATGCGACCAGCCGCGAGTTCAAGGGAAATGTCTCTGCGGAGTACGGCAGCTGGAACAAGCAGCGCTACGTTGCCGATATGCAAAGCCCGCTAACCGAAGATGGCAACGTGCGGGCGCGCATTATCGCTGGTTATCAAAATAATGACTCATGGCTCGATCGTTACAACAGCGAAAAAACGTTCTTCTCGGGGATTGTGGATGCGGATCTCGCGACGTCGACCAGTTTATCCGCCGGCTACGAGTATCAGCGTATCAACGTCAATAGCCCGACATGGGGCGGTCTGCCGCGCTGGAATACCGATGGCAGCACAAACCGTTACGATCGCGCCCACAGCACCGCTCCAGACTGGGCCTATAACGACAAAGAGATCAATAAAGTCTTCGTTACGCTGAAACAACGCTTTGCCGATACCTGGCAGGCAACGCTGAACGCCACTCACTCCGAGGTCAAGTTCGACAGCAAAATGATGTACGTGGATGCTTACGTCAATAAAGCGACCGGGATGCTGGAGGGGCCTTATAGCAGCTACGGTCCGGGCTATGACTACGTAGGCGGTACCGGCTGGAATAGCGGAAAGCGTAAAGTCGACGCCGTGGATCTGTTCACCGACGGCGGCTATGACCTGTTCGGTCGCCAGCATAATCTGATGATAGGCGGCAGCTACAGCAAGCAAAATAACCGCTATTTCAGCTCGTGGGCAAACGTCTTCCCCAATGAGATTGGCAGCTTCTACAGCTTCAATAGCGCTGGGTTCCCGGAAACCAGCTGGGGCCCGCAGAGTCTGGCGCAGGACGATACCACGCGCATGAAATCGGTGTATGCCGCGACGCGTATTTCCCTGCTTGATCCGCTGCATCTGATCCTTGGCGTCCGCTATAACAACTGGAGCATTGAGACGCTGACCTACAACATGGAGAAAAATCATACCACCCCATACGCCGGGCTGGTTTACGACATAAACGACAATTGGTCGGCCTACACCAGCTATACCTCGGTCTTCCAGCCGCAGAACAAGCGCGATAGCTCGGGTAAGTATCTGACACCGATTACCGGGAATAACTATGAAGTGGGCCTGAAGTCGGACTGGATGGACAGCCGATTAACCACGACTCTCGCGATATTCCGCATCGAGCAGGATAATCTCGGCCAGGCGACCGGCGGGCAAATCCCCGGTAGCAACGGCGAAGCAGCCTATAAAACCGTCGATGGAACCGTGAGCAAAGGGGTGGAGTTCGAAATCAACGGTGCGATTACCGATAACTGGCAGATGACCTTTGGGGCGACGCGTTTTGTCGCTGAAGATAATGAAGGCAATGCGGTGAATCCCAACCTGCCGCGAACCAGCGTCAAACTGTTTACCAGCTACCGTCTGCCGGTAATGCCTGAACTGACCGTTGGCGGCGGCGTTAACTGGCAGAACCGGGTATATAAAGATACCGCGACGCCATACGGCACCTTCCGTGCGGAACAGGGCAGCTACGCACTGGTTGATTTGTTCACTCGCTACCAGGTCACTAAAAATTTTGCTTTGCAGGGTAACGTCAATAACCTGTTCGATAAAACCTACGACACCAACATCGATGGCTCAATTGTCTACGGCGAACCGCGCAACTTCAGCATTACCGCCAGCTATCAGTTCTGATCTCTGGTTAACGTGACAAAATCCGCGGGCGCGCTTTTAACGCCTGCGGCCATTAAAAAAGGCAGCCAGTTGGCTGCCTTAGTCTCCCCATATCACAACTTAGCTGTTGCGGATGTATTCATCCATTTCAGTTTTCAGGTTATCGGATTTAGTACCGAAAATAGCCTGAACGCCTGAACCTGCAACAACCACGCCTGCGGCGCCCAGTTTTTTCAGGCCAGCCTGATCAACTTTCGCCACATCCGCCACGCTCACGCGTAGACGAGTGATACATGCGTCAAGGTTAGTAATGTTCTCTTTACCGCCGAAAGCAGCGATCAGTGCCGGAGCCATTTCGCTGGTCGCGCCAGCTTTGCTGTCTTCGGTTGCATCTTCGCGACCCGGGGTTTTCAGATCCAGCGCTTTAATCAGCACGCGGAAGACCACGTAGTACACGATCGCGTAGCAGATACCGACGATCGGGAACAGCCACAGCTTGCTGCTGTTGCCGGAGAGAACGATAAAGTCGATCAGGCCGTGAGAGAACGACGTCCCGTCACGCATACCCAGCAGGATACAGATCGGGAAGGCCAGGCCCGCCAGAATCGCGTGGATAATGTACAGGATCGGCGCAACGAACATGAAGGAGAACTCGATCGGCTCGGTGATACCGGTCAGGAACGAGGTCAGCGCTGCGGAGATCATGATACCGCCCACTTTCGCGCGGTTTTCTGGCTTAGCAGAGTGCCAGATAGCGATAGCGGCAGCCGGCAGACCGTACATTTTGAACAGGAAGCCGCCGGACAGTTTGCCCGCCGTTGGGTCGCCTGCCATGTAGCGCGGAATATCGCCGTGGAAGACCTGACCTGCTGCGTTGGTGTATTCGCCAATCTGCATCTGGAAAGGTACGTTCCAGATATGGTGCAGACCAAACGGCACCAGGCAACGTTCAATGAAGCCGTAGATACCGAACGCGACAACCGGGTTCTGGTAAGCAGCCCACTGGGAGAACGTCTGGATGGCAGTACCGATCGGCGGCCAGATAAAGGACAGGATCACGCCCGTGAAAATCGCTGCCAGACCGGAGATAATTGGCACAAAACGCTTGCCCGCAAAGAAGCCCAGATATTCAGGCAGCTTGATGCGATAGAAGCGGTTGAACATGTACGCTGCGATGGCACCCGAGATGATACCGCCGAGTACGCCGGTATCTGCAAGGTGTTTAGCCGCAATCTCTTCAGCAGGTAAATGCAGAACCAGAGGCGCAACCACGGACATGGTTTTCACCATGATGCCGTAAGCGACGACCGATGCCAGAGCGGATACGCCGTCGTTATTGGTGAAGCCAAGTGCGACACCGATAGCAAAAATCAGCGGCATGTTAGCGAAGACTGAACCGCCCGCTTCTGCCATGACGTGGGAAACTACGGCTGGCAGCCAGCTGAAGTTTGCGGAACCGACGCCCAGCAGGATACCTGCGATAGGCAGTACGGATACCGGCAGCATCAGCGATTTACCGACCTTCTGCAGGTTAGCAAATGCATTCTTAAACATAATTGAGAGTGCTCCTGAGTATTTGGTGCTTTTTTACGCTTTCACGCATTGGCCCGGGGGGAGAACCGCGCCGTGGACAGGACATCTAAGCGCCCTTTATTTATTACACAGAGTAAAATAATTACCGGGATGATTGTTTGACGGCTATCACGTTTCAATCAGACACGAGCCAAAAACTTACACTGGTTTACATAAGTCGTGTCTGAATGTTGCCAAAAAACCTTCACCGCCCCATTTGTGGCGGTGAACTTTACTCGCTTTAGCTATTAATTACGAGCCTTAAAATAATAAGGAATATCAGAGAGGTTGCAGCCGGGAGGGGTCGATATGAAAAAGCGTCGCGAAATTTTCCGTGGTCTGTTGTGCCAGTTGCTCCAGCGATACGCCTTTAAGAACCGCCATATACTCGGCGACATCCCTGACCAATGCCGGTTGGTTCTCTTTACCACGATGCGGTACCGGAGCCAGATACGGCGAATCGGTCTCTACCAACAGGCGATCGAGAGGTACATAGCGCGCTGCATCGCGAAGCTGCTCCGCATTACGGAACGTCACAATGCCGGAAAACGAGATGTAGAACCCCATATCCAGCAGCTTACCCGCTGTCTCTCTATCCTCAGTGAAACAGTGTAGTACGCCACCGCAATCCGTCACTTTTTCTTCGCGTAAAATTTCCAGCGTATCGGCGCGGGCATCTCGGGTATGCACGATAACCGGCTTATTCAGCTCCCGGCCTATCCGGATATGGTCGCGAAACGACGTCTGCTGGCGCGCTTTGGTTTCCGGCGTGTAGAAATAATCCAGTCCGGTTTCACCCATCGCCACCACGCCATCCTCTGCGGCGAGCTGGCGCAGCGCCTCAACGTCGTACTCTTCATCCTGGTTCAACGGATGCACGCCGCAGGAGAAAACGACGTCGTTACGCTGGCCCACCAGCTCGCGCATACCGCGATATCCCGGCAGGGTTGTGGCCACCGCCAGGCAAAATTTCACATCGCGGGCGGCGGCTTTAGCCAGCACATCGTCCACGTTTTTATGCAGCGTTTGATAATCCAGGCCATCGAGATGGCAATGGGAGTCGACTAAAAACATAATGTCTCTCTCAGAGGTGGGATACGGGAAGGACCGCCCCAGGTTGCAGGTAATGTTCCCAGCGCAGAAGGCGCTCGGTAAGCAGCAGTTCGCGATTGATACCGACAACGCTCAGCAACTGCTCGCGGCAGGCGTTAACGTCGCGCGCGATCGCCTGTAAACGCGCGGCCGGCAGCGCAGCGGCCAGTCGATTTACCAGAGGCCAGGCATCGGGATTGCTGATAAGCGTAATTCCCTGCTGCCTTTTTTGTGCATCGACCAGCAGTGATGCCAGCCAATGCAGACGAATCGCGGCCTGCTCATGATTCAATACCGGCAGCAGAGACAGCCAGTCGCCGTGGGTTAAAACAGCACCCAGGGTCTGGCAAAGCTGCAGCCGCACGCTCCAGTGAGCGTCCTGCAGCAGATCCAGCGCCGCCGCCGGGGCATTGGCGCTGAGCCGCAGTGCCGCGAGCAATGCATCTTGTGACATTGTCACTTCTCGCTCTAACCACGCCAGCGCATACTGTTCAGAAGGCGGAGCAAGATGATGTAACCGGCAGCGGCTGCGCAACGTGGCCAGCAGTCGTGCGGGCTCCTGACAGGCAAGGAAGAACCATGTATTTTCCGGCGGCTCCTCCAGGGTTTTCAGCAGGGCGTTGGCCGCCGCGTCGGTCAGCAGAGCGGCATCGTCTATCCAGACGACCTTCGCGCCGCCCAGACGGGCTCGTTCATAGAGTTTTTCGCTCACTTCACGCACGGCGTCAATCCCGAGCGAGCTCTTCCCCTTTTCCGGGATCAACGCATAATAATCCGGATGCGTCCCGGCCTGCATCAGCTGACAGCTATGGCATCGACCGCAGCTTTTATGCCCCTCCGGCTGCCGGCACATCAGAAAACGACACAGCGCGTAAATTAACGCATCGCTTCCCATACCCGGCAGCGCCTGAACCAGTAGCGCATGGTGACCCCGTCCCGCCTGATAGCCGGAAACTAGCTGTTCAAAAGAGGGACGTAACCACGGATACCATTTCATGCGCGCTGCTCCGCGACCCACTGATTCACCACCGCGCGGATATCGCGCTCAACGGCCTCAAGCGGCTGGGTGGCGTCAACGGTGCGTATGGTGTCGTCCTGCGCCGCCAGCTCAAGGTAGCGCGCGCGCGTGCGGTTAAAGAAATCGAGCGACTCCTGTTCGATACGGTCGAGTTCGCCGCGAGCGCGGGCGCGCTTCAGCCCTACCTCGGGAGTCACATCCAGGTAGAGCGTCAGATTGGGACGAAAATCGCCCAGTACCGCATCGCGCAGGGTTGCCAGCATCGTTTGGTCGATACCGCGGCCGCCGCCCTGATAGGCCTGGGTCGAGAGATCGTGACGATCGCCAATGACCCACTGGCCGCGGGCCAGCGCGGGTTTAATCACCGTCTCAACCAGCTGCACGCGCGCCGCGTAAAACATCAGTACTTCGGCTTTATCATTGATAACTTCATCGCCGGTGGACTGTATATCCAGCACCAGGCTGCGCAGCTTCTCGGCCAGGATAGTGCCACCCGGCTCGCGGGTAAACACCATGTCGCTAATGCCCAGCTGTTTTAGCGTCTCTACCACAAGATTACGTGCGGTGGTTTTCCCTGCGCCCTCCAGGCCCTCGATGACGATATAGTTACTGCGCATTTTTTTCCTTAAGTACTTTCAGATAATCCTGAACCGAGCGGTTATGGCCGATCAGGTTGGTATTAAACGTATGTCCGCCCTTCCCGTCCGCGACAAAATAGAGGTACGGCGTTTTTGCCGGATGCGCGGCGGCGTTCAGCGAGGCTTCTCCCGGCGCGGCTATCGGGCCGGGCGGCATGCCGTTAATGACATAGGTGTTGTAAGCGGTTGGGGTTTCCAGGTCTTTACGCGTCAACTTACCATTATAACCCGCACCCATGCCGTAAATCACGGTCGGATCGGTTTGCAGACGCATGCCGATACGTAAGCGGTTGATAAACACCGAGGCTACGCGGTCGCGCTCTTCGGCCACTGCGGTCTCTTTCTCAATGATCGAGGCCATGGTCAGCAGCTGATTTTTATCTTTGTACGGCAGATTATCCATCCGCCCTTCCCAGGCTTTATCGACCGCGGCAACCATCTTCTGATGCGCGCGCTTAAGGATCGCCACATCGCTGGTGTTGGCGGTATACATCCAGGTATCCGGCCAGAACCATCCTTCGACCCAATCGGGATGCTCCAGATCGAGAGCCTTTGCGACGGTTTCATAGCGATCGTCCGCCAGCGTATGCTTTACGTAGGGCGCATCGCGCAGCTGGCGCAGGTAGTCGCTCACCCGCATCCCTTCCACGAAACGTAGCGGAAACTGGGCCTCTTTGCCGCTGGCTAACAGCTGCAGCATTTGACGTACTGTCATCTCAGGCGTGAAGCGATAGGTTCCGGCTTTAAAGTGGGATAGCTCAGGCTCAATTCGCAGCAGCCACTGAAACACCCGAGGTCGGTTGATCACTTTATCGCTGTAGAGCTGCTGCCCAAGCGCCAGGCGACCTGTGCCGGTCTCAAGGGTAAAGATGGTCTCTTCTTTAATCAGTAATTTGCTGTCCGCCAGCTGGCGAACTTTCCACATACCGACGCCGGCGGCGATGCCCACCACCACCACCAATAGCAGGATGAAACGTAACATTTTCTTCATGACTAATCAGACAGCTCACACAAGGGGGCTAAAAAATGGTAAAGCTCGCGCGCGGACCAGCATTTATCGTCCCAGCGGCGAACCGGCACCAGCGGCATCAATGCGTTACAGACAACGACCTCGTCGGCTTCGCGTAACGCATCGGGGCGCATGGTGACTTCGACAACGCGAAACGGCGATGGTGCCAGCTTAGCGAGAATGTGTTGACGCATAATGCCGTTGACTCCCGCCCGATCGAGGCGCGGGGTAAAGACGTCAAAGCCTGTACGCCAGAATATGTTCGCGGCACAGCATTCCGTAAGCCCCCCTTCGCTGTCAAGGACCAGCGCCTCATCGGCATCCGTCTGCTCAAGATGAGAACGAATCAGCACCTGCTCAAGGCGATTAAGGTGTTTGAGTCCGGCAAGTAAAGGGTTGCATCCCAGCTGAACCGGGCTCAGCGCGACGGAGATCCCTTCTTTACGCCAGCGGTGGTAGTGAGCCGGGTAAGGCGATACGCTGAGGATGCGGCTGGGATTTACGCAGCCTGCGGCGCTATAGCCTCGACCGCCCACTCCGCGCGTGATGATCGCTTTCAGCACGCCATCAGAATGGGGCTGCGCAAGGCGTGCCATCTCCCCTGCCAACAATTCCCAGTCGTTAAAGGGGATAAAGAGCTTTTTGCAGGTCGTTTGTAGCCGAGTCAGGTGTGCGTTGAGGAACTGAACCTGTCCCGCCACAATTCGCGCGGTGGTAAAACAGCCGTCGCCAAACTGCACGCCGCGATCGTTCACCGGTAACACATTCGCCCATGCGCCATTCAGTAGATACATTCACCCCCCTCATTAATAATAACGATAAGAGTGCCTTCAGAGGACGCATTATGCAACCATCTGTACAAATCAATAAACCCTTCTGTGCCTACTTGTTTAGTTGCCATAATTAGTGAATTCATAATCCACAAAAATTGATTTTACCTTCCATCAAAGCATTCAGAGAAATAATAAGGATACACATCAAGTAATACTATTCACATGAAAAATCACATAATAAATATTGATTTTTAAAAAAATCTACAATCCAGTTTTAGAAAACATAGCTACCCACATCACTAAGAATACCTATAATCAAATTGCCCGAAATTAATATTAAATTCTGTACGACTATTATTTCCCTATCGATGAAATGGAAAAATCATCGTCACTTATCTTTATCAAGGACTCATCAATGAAATTAAAATTAGCTACTATCGCTTTTGTTGCCACCATGGGGATTGCCTCTTCTGCATCAGCACAGGATGGCCAGATTAATTTTACCGGTAAAATAACAGAAACCGGTTGTAAAATTAATGGCGGAGTCACCAGCGCACAGGATGTGAAGCTCGGTGAAGTCTCTAAAACCGCACTGCCGGCTGCTGGCGACACGGCGGCGACCACTCGCTTCTCGCTGGTATTGACGGAATGCCCGGAAGACCTGTTGGGTAAGCCGATTAGCGTTAAATATGACGGTACTCCGGATAGCATCAATACCGATTATTTACAGTTGACCGGTGCGGGTAGTGAAAATGTTGCTGAAGGCGTGGCGATTCAGTTACTCAACGACGATACCTCGGCGCTGCCGCTGGGCACGTCTTCCAGACCGGTAACTATTAGCAACAATGCAGCTGAAGAAACCACTCTTAACTTCTTCGCTCGCTATATCGCAACCACAGATACAGTGAAAGCCGGTGATGCTAATGGTACCGTAAACTTCACGCTGACCTACAACTGATCGCCCCTTTCTTCATTTATCACAACCATACAAAAATAAGGCCGGAAACCCGGCTTTATTTTTCGGGATATTGCCAATGAAAAAAAGCTTAGTATTAATTGCCACAACGCTATTAATGATGACAGTATCAGCTCAAGCCGGCGTTATTATCGGTGGAACGCGCGTTATTTATAACGGTGATAAAAAGGAGACTTCAATTAGCGTAAAAAATCCTGACAAATCATCATATCTGATACAATCCTGGAGCGATAGCGGCGAAAAAAAAAACGATAAATCACCCTTTATGGTTACTCCACCGCTCTTTCGTCTCGGGCCTGGACAAGAGAACACGCTAAGAATAATTCGCACCGGCGGTAACTTACCTGAGGACCGGGAGTCTCTGTACTGGATGAATATTAAATCTATTCCTTCGACGGAGAAGCAGGATAATGTAAATAGCCTGCAAATAGCCATAAAAACGCGCATCAAGTTAATATATCGCCCCCAGGCGCTTATCAAAATGCCGGAAGATATTGCCGAAAAATTAACCTGGCAGCGTAACGGTAATACTCTGATCGTTAGCAATCCTACAGCGTACTACATGAACTTCAGTACCATCAAAATGGGCAATACTTCGGTAAAAAATGCCGCCTGGGTTGCACCGAAGAGCTCGGTTAGCTTTGCCATTCCTGCCGGCGCGAGCGGCGATGTGGTATGGACGCTGATTACTGATTATGGCTCCGTCGGAAAAGAGCATCGAGCACGTTTATAACGCTAACCAGTGTTAGCACCGAAAGGATATCGGGATGAATGTAGACGCCTACAAAAAGAAAATAACGCTCAGTCGTATCGCCTGCTTTATTGCCTTGCAGTGTGCTTTATCTATTCATAATACCGCATTAGCTCGCGAGTATTTTAATCCGGCCTTTCTCGGGATCGATGGGCCGGGAAAGGATCTGACCGACCTCTCTGCTTTTGAAGAAGGCATCGGCCAGATACCGGGAAACTATCATGTTGACGTTATCGTCAATAAAACATCAGTCGGTCTATATGATATTGACTTTGTAATGCAAAAAGATAGCCAGGGCAACGCTACGCTCCAGCCCTGTCTTAGCCTTGAGGCATTACAAAAATTTGGTATCCGTACACAGTCATTTCCCCAGCTTGCTGACGGTAAAGATTGCGCCAACTTACAGGTTATTCCACAGGCCAATGCGGAATTTGTCTTCGATCGCCAGCAGCTACGCCTCTCTATTCCACAAGCTGCATTAAACAACCATGCCCGCGGCTATGTGGCTCCGGAGCGGCTAGACGAAGGAATTAATGCGCTACTGCTGAACTACAACTTTAGCGGCGCCAATACCGAAGCTCGTCAACGCGGCGCAGAAGACTCGAACAGCTATTATCTGAACTTAAGACCCGGTTTAAATATCGGCCCCTGGCGAATCCGCAACTACACGACCTGGAACCGTAACAGCAGCGGTGGGCAAGCACAGGAGAGCTGGGATTCACTCTATACCTATGCACAGCGCAATATCATCGCCCTGAAAAGCCAGCTCACAATTGGCGACAGCACCGCGCCTTCGGACATCTTTGACAGCGTCCCCTTCCGTGGTGCGCAGCTCGCCTCCGATGACGATATGCTTCCCGATAGCCTCCGCGGCTATGCGCCAGTAATTCGCGGTATTGCACGCACTAACGCTCAGGTGATCGTTAAACAGAACGGCTATACCATCTATCAGAGCTATGTCTCTCCGGGAGCGTTTGAGATCGCTGACATGTACCCCACCGGCAGCAGCGGCGATTTTGACGTCACGATTAAAGAAGCTGACGGCAGCGAACAACATCAGAAAATCGCCTTTGCCTCCCTTCCCGTACTGCAGCGTGAAGGCCGGTTGAAATATAGTCTGACCAGCGGCCAGTACCGCCCTTATGACAGCGATATTAATAAAGACACGTTTACGCAAGGGACCGTCATTTACGGTCTACCGGCAGGCTTTACCGTTTATAGCGGCGGTCAGTTCTCTCAACATTACCAGTCCGTCCTTCTGGGTGCAGGTAAAAATTTAGGAATGCTGGGAGCGCTATCGATAGACAGCGCGCAGGCATGGTCAAGAAAACAGGACGAAAGCAAAGAAAGTGGTCAATCATGGCGCATACGCTACAGTAAGAACATTATTGAAACGGGAACCAATTTCTCAATTGCGGGCTATCGATACTCAACCTCGGGCTACTATAGCCTGTCAGAGGTACTGGACACGTGGCGCGATAACGACTGGAAAAGTCAAAACGATCGCCGCCGCAATCGCGCCGAGCTTCAGCTTAACCAGAATATCAGCCAAAACCTGGGTTCGCTCACCCTCAACATGATGAGTGAGGATTACTGGAATAGCGAGCGTAAAATGCGCTCCATCAGCGTGGGATATAGTAACAACTGGGCAGGAGTAACTTACAACCTCAACTATAGCTATAACGAAAACACCACCGATACCGACAATAAAAAAGTTTATGATAAAGATCAGATCTTCTCATTTAACATCAACGTTCCTTTCGATCTCTGGTCAGGTAATAACTACGCTACCTACAGTCTGAACACCAGTAAGCACGGTAGCACCAGCCATAATCTGGGGATGAATGGCTCTACGCTGGCAGACAACAATCTGAACTGGAACATCCAGCAAAGCCAGACAAATCACGGTGAAGGCAATGGTGGTTATGCCAGTCTTGACTATCAGGGCACCTATGCCCGGGTCAATTCGGCGTACAGCTATGACCGCGATCAGCGCCGCGTCAACTATGGTATCGACGGCGGAATCGTCGCCCACGCTCACGGCCTGACGCTCAGTCAGGAGTTAGGCGAAACTGCAGCCCTGGTCGAAGCGCCCGGTGCAGATGGCGTGACGGTAATGAATCAAACAGGGGTAAAAACCGATTATCGCGGCTATACCATTGTTCCGTATGTCTCCCCCTATCGTGAAAGCGTGATTTCCCTGGATACGGCGACGCTACCGGATAATGCCGACGTAGAGCTGACCTCACAAACCGTTACGCCCACTCGTGGAGCCATCGTCCGCACCCACTTTGCGGCTCACGTCGGCAAACGAGTGTTAATGACGCTCATTCGCCGCAGCGGTGACGTCGTCCCCTTTGGCGCAATGGTCTCAATCAACGGCGTCGACAAGCCGTCCGGTTCTATCGTCGGCGACGGCGGGCAAGTTTATCTTACCGGCATGCCGACTAACGGTACCGCCACGGCAAAATGGGGGCAAACAGCGTCAGAACAGTGCGAGTTTCTCTGGCAGCTACCTGACGTCGACCCCGCAAGCGGGGTCGCTGAACTAACATCCTCCTGCCAATAGAAAGGAAAAGGCGCCACGAGATGAAAGCAAAACTCTATTTACCCATCGCGGCAATCACTTTCTTTGCCCTCTTCCCCGCGCATGCAGACTATTTTGATGCGGTCAGGGGAAGCGTAATGAACTATAAATTTGGTGATTTCACGCTGCCAGCTAACCCTGGAGAAACGACCTATTGGGAGGAAGCGGGATCGCTGCCGACAACGGTATCGAGGAGTGATACAACCGGCTCTTATATTGCCCTTTCAATTAACGGACCCCTGGTCGGTGACAATATCTACGCGACCAGCAATCCGGGTATTGGCATTCAATATAAAACGAGCGTGGATACACTGACTGATGCGGGTGGAGGCACAGAATCGACTCCGAATAGTCGCTTCAATTTAGGGCAGCAGGTCGCTGCAGATATAAGCACTTACGTCCACGTAAAATACCGACTTGTCAGGCTGACAAATAAGATCCCTGCCGGTAAAATTACCAGCGCACCGCAGGTAACTGCCACTTTTTACAACCCAGATGGAAGGGGTACCGCTGTATTCACTCACGGTATTTATAGCTCAACGATTGCGTCGCAACCTAAAACAACTTCCTGCACGGTAGATGCACCGACGGAAATAAAGCTTCCTGCGCTTTACGGTAATAAGCTGAAAAATGGTGCGCAAACTATTACTGAAGCTCCGACCATCAAATTAATCAACTGTCCCGGCGCGATTGACGGTATTTCTTATAACTTTAGTGCCGTTTACGGCGCGCGCGATGCCTCAAATGGAATACTCAACGCCGTTAATGGCGATGGCTACGCGCAAAACGTTTACATTCAGGTCCAGAATGCCGACGGAACACCCCATACGGTTAATAGCTCAATAGCACTCAGTGATTACGCAGGTTCAGGTGAATATGAAATCCCTGAATTTAAAGTTGCTTATTATATTGAGAATACTGCAAGCGTGACGGCTGGCGAAGTGAAATCCGCTATCGAACTCAAATTAACCTATAACTAAACAAGGAAAGGAAATGAAAATTAAACAAGGACTTTTGGCAACCTTAGTTACCGCCAGCTGCGGATTATTCACGCCTTTAAGCCACGCGGTCAATATCGATATCACGGGAAAAGTTATCGCCTCTCCTTGCGAGGTCAATGGCGGTAATGAAACCCTCTCTATTGATCTGGGAGATTCTATTCGGGCCGGAGATATTTTTGAACCAGGCAGCGGCAGTGAATGGAAAACCGCAGATCTTGAGCTTGTTTGCCCCCCTTCGGCCAGATTCTTTAATGTGACCTTCACGGGTACTAGCGATGATGACGATCCGGCTTATTACAAAAATACCGGGACCGCTCAACGCGTCATGGTTGAATTAACCAATACCCTGTCAGAAACCGCTTACAAAAATGGGACCACGCTGGAAAATCTCGAAGTAGGAGGAGTCTACATAATCAACTTGCGCGCCCGTGCCGTCTCTAAATGGAATCCTCTGCCGGGCACCATTTCAGCTCAAGTCCAGGCCACCATCACCTATCCGTAGGATAACTTAAGAGACCGGATATAAATAATGAGACTGCGAATAATAGAGGTTATTTCATGCCTTACGGCTGCGCTCGGGATAATGATGACCGCCGTTCCGGCATTTGCGACAGACATTAATCTGACGGGGACGGTGGTCGCCTCTGCCTGCACGGTAGATACTGCACATTCGCTCAATCAGACCATTACATTCCCGGATTCAAAGACATCTGATTTTACCAGGGCAGGGGATGCCAGCGAGTGGCAGAATTACACCATCGTATTCACCTCTTGCCCACCGTCAACAACGGACATAATTGTTAACTTCTCCGGTACGCCAGATCCATCCAATAAATGTCTGGCAAAAAATGACGGAAGTGCCACAGGTATTGCACTGCAATCGGCCTTTGGCAAAGATGGTGGTTATTTGCAAAATTGCTTTGGTGGAATGACTGGAACTGCTTATGAAACAGGAAGGACCATAGAGTTGTCCTCTCGAATGTATGCCACCTCCGATCGTGTCACCGGAGGGAGTTTTCATTCAACCCTGTTACTTACTGTGACCTACAAATAACATTATGCTGACGCCTTGATAGCGAATGCCTCTGCCCTCTAACGTCAGACATAAAAAAACGGCACGTATAAACGTGCCGTTTTTTATTGACTGCATCGACCGCTAGACGCGCTTGAAAATCAGCGAGCCGTTGGTACCACCGAAGCCAAAGGAGTTACACAGGGTATACTCCATTCCGCTAACCTGGCGCGCTTCGTGCGGAACGAAGTCCAGGTCGCAACCTTCATCCGGGTTATCCAGGTTAATGGTTGGCGGAACGGCCTGATCGCGCAGCGCGAGGATGGAGTAGATAGACTCTACTGCGCCCGCCGCGCCCAGCAGGTGGCCGGTCATGGATTTAGTCGAGCTGACCATTACGCGGCTGGCAGCGTCGCCGAAGACGGATTTCACCGCCTGCGCTTCTGCTTTATCGCCTGCCGGCGTAGAAGTCCCGTGAGCGTTGACGTAGCCAATCTGGCTTGCTTCAATGCCCGCGTCGCGAATAGCGTTAACCATCGCCAGCGCTGCGCCAGCGCCATCTTCCGGCGGTGAAGTCATATGGTAGGCATCGCTGCTCATACCAAAACCGACGATTTCCGCATAGATTTTCGCGCCGCGTTTTTTCGCGTGTTCGTACTCTTCCAGCACGACCATGCCTGCGCCGTCGCCCAGTACGAAACCATCACGCTCTTTATCCCATGGACGGCTTGCCGCCTGCGGGTTGTCATTGCGCGTGGAGAGCGCTCGTGCTGCACCAAAGCCGCCTACGCCCAGAGGGGTACTGGCTTTTTCTGCGCCACCGGCAACCATTGCGTCAGCATCGCCATAAGCGATAACGCGCGCTGCGTGACCAATATTGTGGACGCCAGAGGTGCAGGCGGTCGCGATGGAAATGCTTGGTCCACGCAGACCAAACATGATGGTCAGATGCCCGGCCACCATGTTAACGATTGTGGAAGGAACAAAGAACGGGCTGATCTTACGCGGTCCGCCTTTTACCAGCGAACTGTGGTTTTCTTCGATCAGGCCAAGTCCGCCAATACCGGAACCAATAGCGGCACCGATGCGGGTAGCATTCTCTTCCGTCACTTCAAGGCCAGAATCCTGCATGGCCTGAATGCCAGCGACAATTCCATATTGAATGAAGGCGTCCATCTTGCGCTGTTCTTTACGCGAGATGAAGTCATCACAGTTAAAATCCTTTACTAAGCCAGCAAATTTCGTTGCATAGGCGCTAGTATCGAAATGGTCGATCAGGCTGATGCCACTCTGACCGGCAAGGAGAGCTTTCCAGGTAGACTCTACGGTATTGCCGACAGGAGACAACATGCCCAGTCCGGTCACAACTACACGACGCTTAGACACGGTTGTCCTCCAGGGAGGGAAAATAGATTCTTGTGGGACAAAATATGGATAAAACTCAGGCGGTCGAGTGACCGCCTGGAGATGTTCACTTACGCCTGGTGGCCGTTGATGTAATCAATGGCAGCCTGAACAGTAGTGATTTTCTCAGCTTCTTCGTCCGGAATCTCAGTATCAAACTCTTCTTCCAGAGCCATTACCAGCTCAACGGTGTCAAGAGAATCAGCGCCCAGGTCTTCAACGAAGGAAGCATTGTTGGTAACTTCTTCCTGCTTAACGCCCAGCTGTTCGCCGATAATTTTCTTAACGCGTTCTTCGATAGTGCTCATACTCTTAAATTTCCTATCAAAACTCGCTTTCGCGATGGTTTTCGTAGTGTATAAAATGTTGAAAAATTTGCAACTAAATCCCGGCAGGTCTTACCACGATTTTACGCTATTTTGCGGCTGTTTGCCCTCATAACGCAAATGATTTTGTACAAAACATTACAGAGAACCGCACGGACTGCGCGGTTCCTGAACGTTTTGCGCAAATCTCGGTCAGACCATGTACATTCCGCCGTTGACGTGCAGAGTTTCACCAGTGATGTAACTCGCTTCGTCAGAGGCTAAAAATGCCACCGCGCTGGCGATTTCATTTGGAGAGCCAAGGCGCCCCGCAGGAACTGCCGCCAGCGTACCCGCACGCTGCTCATCGGTCAGCGCACGCGTCATGTCCGTTTCAATAAAGCCCGGAGCAACAACGTTTACAGTAATACCGCGGGACGCAACTTCGCGAGCCAGTGATTTACTGAAGCCAATCAGACCCGCTTTCGCCGCAGCGTAGTTGGCCTGACCCGCATTTCCCATGGTACCAACCACAGAACCGATAGTGATAATACGTCCATGACGCTTTTTCATCATAGCGCGCATTACCGCTTTTGACAGACGGAAAACAGATGACAGGTTGGTTTCGATAATATCGTTCCACTCGTCATCTTTCATGCGCATTAACAGGTTATCACGAGTAATCCCGGCATTGTTCACCAGGATATCAACTTCACCAAATTCTGCGCGAATATTTCCCAGAACAGATTCGATAGATGCAGGATCGGTCACATTCAGCAGCATGCCTTTCCCGTTAGCACCTAAATAATCGCTAATCGCCTGCGCGCCGCTTTCGCTGGTCGCAGTACCGATAACTTTTGCCCCACGGGCAACGAGCGTCTCAGCGATTGCGCGGCCAATCCCGCGACTTGCACCGGTAACCAGCGCGATTTTTCCTTCAAAACTCATGGTTTTCCTCTTTTATTGCTCAAGCGCCGCAGACATAGCTGCCGGCTCGTTAAGCGCGGAAGCGGTCAGGGTGTCAACAATACGTTTAGTCAGACCGGTGAGGACTTTACCCGGGCCAACTTCATACAGATGCTCTACGCCCTGTGATGCCATAAATTCAACGGTTTTGGTCCACTGAACCGGGCTATACAGCTGACGGACAAGGGCATCGCGAATAGCTTCAGGCGTCGTTTCACTTTTCACGTCAACGTTATTCACGACTGGAATAGCTGGCGCGTTGAAGGTTATTTTTTGCAGCTCAACGGCCAGTTTCTCCGCTGCGGGCTTCATCAGCGCGCAGTGGGATGGGACGCTGACCGGCAGCGGCAGAGCACGTTTAGCGCCTGCAGCCTTACAGGCCGCCCCTGCGCGTTCTACGGCCTCTTTATTACCGGCAATAACGACCTGACCCGGCGAGTTAAAGTTCACCGGAGAAACCACCTGCCCTTCGGCAGACTCTTCGCAGGCTTTCGCAATCGCAGCATCGTCAAGACCGATGATCGCAGACATCGCCCCGGTACCTTCCGGAACCGCTTCCTGCATGAACTTACCGCGCAGTTCAACAAGGCGAACGGCGTCGGAAAAATTGATAACGCCCGCGCATACCAGCGCTGAATATTCGCCAAGGCTATGGCCAGCCAGCATCATCGGCGCTTTTCCGCCCTGCTGTTGCCAGACGCGATAGAGCGCAACGGAAGCGGTCAGCAGCGCCGGTTGGGTCTGCCAGGTTTTATTTAATTCTTCCGCCGGGCCCTGCTGTGCAAGCGCCCACAGATCGTAACCCAACGCCGCAGAGGCTTCACGGAACGTCTCTTCGATTACCGGGTAAGCGGCCGCCATATCTGACAGCATCCCGACACTCTGAGAGCCCTGTCCCGGGAAAACAAAAGCAAATTGCGTCATGTTTAAATCCTTATCCTAAAAACGAACCAGCGCGGAACCCCAGGTGAAACCGCCACCAAAGGCTTCCAGCAGAATAAGCTGACCACGTTGAATGCGGCCATCGCGCACGGCTTCATCCAGCGCACAAGGCACAGAAGCGGCTGAAGTATTACCGTGCCTGTCGAGCGTGACGACGACGTTGTCCATCGACATGCCCAGCTTCTTCGCCGTGGCGCTGATAATACGCAGGTTAGCCTGATGTGGTACCAGCCAGTCCAGCGACGAACGCTCGAGATTATTCGCAGCTAAAGTTTCATCGACGATATGAGCCAGCTCGGTCACGGCCACTTTAAAGACTTCGTTGCCCGCCATGGTCAGGAAGATCGGGTTTTCCGGATCGACGCGATCGGCGTTCGGTAGCGTCAGCAGTTCGCCGTAGCTCCCATCCGCATGCAGATGCGTAGAGATAATACCCGGCTCTTCGGAAGCCCCCAGCACCACGGCACCTGCGCCGTCGCCGAAAATGATAATGGTTCCGCGATCGGCAGGATCGCAGGTACGCGCCAGAACATCAGCGCCGATCACCAGCGCGTAATCGACCGCGCCGTTTTTCACGTATTGATCGGCAACGCTGAGCGCGTAGGTGAAACCCGCGCAGGCCGCAGCGACGTCGAAGGCCGGGCAACCTTTAATACCCAGCATTGATTGAATCTGGCAAGCCGAGCTGGGAAACGCATGGGTACCGGAGGTGGTCGCAACAATAATCAGACCAATTTGCTCCGGCTTTACGCCCGCCATATCCAGCGCATGCTTAGCGGCTTCAAGGCCCATGGTAGCAACTGTTTCGTTCGGCGCGGCAATACGACGCTCACGGATACCGGTACGAGTGACAATCCACTCGTCTGACGTATCGACCATATTTTCCAGTTCAGCGTTCGTACGCACGTGCTCAGGCAGATAGCTGCCGGTACCAATAATCTTCGTATACATGTACGCTCAGTCACTCTTGGGTAATATACCTGGTTAACTCAAACTGCGAGGCGTCAGTCGTTTCCGGTCACCGGGCTTTGAGGCCTGGCGTTCCCGCTTCTGCCGTCCTCAGGCAATTCGAAACCTGCAGGGTATAAAGATTCCAGGCGAGCGGCAATTCGCTGAGGAATCTGCCGCTGCACAGCCTGCACTGCCTGCTCTATCGCCACGCAAAAAGCGCGCTGATTGGCAGCCCCATGACTTTTGATCACGGAACCGCGTAATCCTAACAGACAGGCACCATTATACTGGTCGGGGTTGAGGTGACTGAATCGCCTCGACAGGCTTTTTTGTAACCAACGCTTTAATAAAAGCAGCCACCACGACCTTTTTTTCCCCTCTCCCTGTGATTTCAACAGTGAAAGGAACATTCTGACAACACCTTCCATCGTTTTTAATGTGACGTTGCCCGTGAATCCATCACAAACCAACACATCCGTTTTCCCCGTCAACAACTCGTTGGCTTCCAGATACCCAATATAGTTGAGGGTTGGCAAAGTTTTCAAAACGGCCGCCGCGTCGCGAATGCTGCTGAGACCTTTCATCTCTTCTTCGCCGATATTCAGAAGCGCAACGCGGGGATCCTTAATACCAATAACTTCTTCCGCAAGGACCGCCCCCATGACGGCAAACTGCACCAGCATAGTGCTATCGCAATCCACGTTGGCGCCTAAATCCAGCACCACCGTTTTGCCCTTCAGCTGGTGCGGCAGCATGGTAACCAGCGCAGGGCGCTCAATCCCCTCAATGGGTTTGAGCAACAGCTTCGCCAGCCCCATTAGCGCTCCGGTATTACCCGCGCTGACGCAGGCCTGCGCCCGCCCTTCTTTTACTAACTCCAGCGCAATGCGCATTGAGCTACCGCGGCTGGCGCGAATCGCTTGCGCGGGCCGGGCATCACTGGCAATAACTGACTGCGCAGGGATAACCTGCAGACGTGAACGTTGTTCAAAATCAGCTTTGGCAAGTAATGGCGCGATAGTGTCGGGATCGCCGACTAAAAGAAGTGTGAGTTGTGAATTAGAGTTCAGTGCCTGCAATGCTGCAGGCACTGTCACGGAAGGGCCAAAATCCCCGCCCATGACATCTAACGCCAGGGTTAGACGTGTCAAGGTATCGTCGCTGCTCGGTTCGGTTATTCCCCAGTTACCCGGGGAGATCCTCACTAAGCTTCATCACGCTTTTACTCTTCGTCTTTCGCGCTGCAAGTGCGTTGACTGCGCTCGTTCACACCAGTCACATAGTGAGCTATGCTCCCGGCGCTTCTCTCGCTTGCGTCTTCTTGCAACGCGAAATCCATGGAGTAATGCGTGATTACTTAGCGATAACCTTGCGACCGCGGTAGAAACCGTCGGCAGTGATGTGGTGACGCAGGTGTTTTTCACCAGAAGCTTTGTCTACAGACAGGCTGGTGACTGCGGTCAGAGCGTCATGGGAACGACGCATGCCACGTTTGGAACGGGTTGGTTTATTCTGTTGTACGGCCATGGACCTTACTCCTCAATTACTTATGCTTTAAGCTGGCTAATACGGCAAATGGATTTGGTTTTTGTGCCTCTTCAGGCAGTTCACCAAAGACCATGTCCGCGTCGGACACTTCACAGTGTTCAGAATCATGCACCGGAACTACAGGCAAGGAGAGGATAATTTCATCTTCAACCAGCGCCAGCAGATCGATTTCACCGAATTCGTTAACCTCAATCGGCTCATACGCTTCCGGCAGTGCCTCGGCCTGTTCGTCATTTCTGACGGGGCTGAAACAATACGTTGTGTGAACATGATGGGGGAACGGTTTCCCGCAACGCTGACATTCGAGGGTTACCGACACCGTCGCATCGCCGCTTAAAACGGCAAGACGCTGGTTATCAATAGCGAACGACATGCTGCATTCCACATCGCTGTCCACGCTGACAACAGAATCAGCGACGCGCACAGCCTGATCACGGGTATAGATACCTTGGTAATCTAAGCGCTTTTGAGCCGTGCGAACCGGATCGAGAGTCAGGGGTAATTTTACCTTTTGCATAGGGCGCGCATATTAACTTTGTAACGTCATAGAGTCAAAGAAAAAGGCAGCCTCAGGTTGCCTTTTGCCATTTATTCGCACACATTGCGGCGCATAGTTTAAAATGATGCTCTGCGAAGCGCTATATGTGGATGAAAAAATATGTCTGAACTGATCCTCGCGTCAACCTCGCCCTGGCGGCGAATGCTGCTGGAAAAGCTGTCGGTGCCTTTTGAATGCGCGGCGCCGGACGTAGATGAAACCCCGCTGCCCGGCGAGCCCGCCCGCCAGCTGGTGATGCGTCTGGCGCAGGCAAAAGCGCAGGCCCTCGCCGCACGCTATCCGCAGCACCTCATTATAGGCTCCGATCAGGTTTGTGTCCTGGACGGTGAAATTACCGGCAAACCGCATACCGAAGAGAACGCCCATCGCCAGTTGAGAAAGGCCAGCGGCACCATCGTCACGTTCTACACCGGCCTCGCGCTATATAACTCTGCCAGGGGTCATCTACAAACTGAATGTGAACCCTTTGACGTCCACTTCCGCCATTTAAGCGATCGGGAAATTGAAAGCTATATCCGCAAAGAAAATCCGCTGCAGTGCGCCGGCAGTTTCAAAAGCGAAGGATTAGGCATCACGCTGTTCGAGAGACTCGAGGGCCGCGATCCTAACGCGCTGGTCGGTTTACCGCTCATCGCGTTATGTCAAATGCTGCGCCGGGAAGGATTCAATCCCCTGCTCACCTGAACATAATGACGCATGGCATCGGAGAGGGTGTGTTTTTCCCGATGCCATAACGCCGTTTATCAATAACTTAAGTCACAGATCCATCCGCGTCGAGTTTGTTTAACGCCACGCAGCAGTTCAACGCGTACTCCCCCACAACAGTAATGCCTTACCTGTCACAGTTTATTTTTGCCGCACCATTAAAATAATAAAACAACGTTTTATTTTAAAAATGGAGCCACTATGCCTTTTCGCGCTACGCTTTTGACCCTCACCCTGCTGGCCGCCGCCAGCGTCAACGCGAGCGACTGGCAGCGCCAGGGCGTCGTAGAAGGCAATTTACCCGCCTCCTGGCAACAGTTGAAAGCGCAGATGACGTATCCGGACTCGTGGCTCTCTGGAAAGTATCGTCATTTCGATCAATGGCGAGAGCACGCCCGCACGCTGCTTCGGCAATCCCTGCTAACGCCGACATCAGCAAGCCCGTTCACCCCACAAACGCTGATGAGCGAAGATCGGGGCACCTATCGCGCCGAGAAACTGGCATTTAACGTCACAGATGAAAACCGGATTGCCGCTCTGATGTTAACGCCCAAATCAGCAGGCCCTCACCCGGCCATTGTCCTGCTGCACGACCATGGCTCAAAATTTGACATAGGCAAGGAGAAACTGATTCGTCCTTTGCGGGATGCCGCACGCCTGGCCAGCGCCGAGGCATGGGCAGATAAATTTTTCAGCGGTCGGTTCATCGGCGATGAGCTGGCGCAGCGCGGGTATGTTGTCATCGCCATTGATAGCCCGGGCTGGGGGGATCGCGGCCCCATGACCTACGAGCAGCAGCAGGCGCTGGCCAGTAACTATTTTAACCTTGGGCGCTCGCTGGCAGGGGAAGTCGCCTATGAAGATCTGCGAACCGTGGATTTCGTCAGTACGTTAAAAGAGGTTGATAATAAACGCATCGGGGTACTGGGTTTTTCAATGGGCGGTTTTCGCGCCTGGCAACTGGCCGCCCTGTCTGACAAAGTCGCCGCCACTGCCGCGATCTCCTGGTTCGGTACCTGGAACGGCCTGATGCAGCCAGGCAACAACGTTCTGCGCGGTCAATCGGCGTTTTATATGCTTCATCCGGGCCTGGCCGGACATCTTGATATTCCCGACATCGCCAGCATTGCAGCGCCCAGGCCGATGCTGATTTATAGCGGAGGGCAGGATAAGCTGTTTCCCGCTGCAGCCGTTAATGACGCCTTCGCTAAGGTGCATAACGTATGGGCGTCACAGAACGCGCAGGATAAGCTGGAGACCAGAACGTGGCCGGAACTGGGCCACGTCTTTTATCAAGAACAGCAGGATGAAGTGTTCCCCTGGCTTGATAAGTGGCTCAAGCCCTGAGCAAGTCCGTATCACTTCGTGTTACGTAAAACCTGCAGGCAACGCTTAAGCTGGTTATCTAAAGGCGCTTCAACACGCATCACTTCCCCTGTCCCCGGATGCGTAAACTTCAGCGCCGCCGCATGCAGGAACAGCCGGTTAAGGCCGGTGCCTGACAGCTGCTTATCGAATTCCCGGTCGCCGTAGCGATCGTCAAAAGCGATAGGGTGACCGGCATATTGGGTATGCACGCGGATTTGATGGGTACGGCCGGTTACCGGGCTGCAGCGCACCAGGGTCGCATGGGGATAACGCTCTTCGACTTTAAAACGCGTTTCCGACGGTTTCCCCTCCTGGTTAACCCGCACGATGCGTTCACCGCTCTGCAGAATATTCTTCAGCAGCGGAGCCTGCACCACTTTAGTGTGGGACTGCCACTGCCCGCGCACCAGCGCCAGGTAGTCTTTTTGCATTCCTTTGTCGCGCAGCTGCTCGTGCAGGGAACGCAGCGCGGAACGCTTTTTGGCGACCAACAGAACGCCAGAGGTATCGCGATCGAGGCGATGCACCAGCTCAAGGAAGCGCGCTTCCGGGCGCAGCGCGCGCAGACCTTCAATCACGCCGAAGCTCAACCCGCTGCCGCCGTGTACCGCTGTCCCGGAAGGTTTATTAAGCACCAGAATATGATCGTCTTCATATAAAATCACATCGGCCAGCGCAGCAACTTTCTGCAGGTGGGGAGAGACCGCCTCTTCTTCTTTCTCCGCGACGCGGACCGGCGGAATGCGCACTTCGTCGCCGGCTTCCAGCTTATACTCAGGCTTGACGCGCTTTTTATTGACCCGCACCTCGCCTTTTCGCAAGATGCGATAAATCATACTCTTTGGTACGCCCTTCAGCTGCGTACGCAAAAAGTTGTCGATACGTTGCCCTGCTTCATCATCAGCAATGGCAACCATTTTTACGCTTGGGATCTCAGTTTTCATGGTGCGCGATTCTAAATAGCCCGACGCATTAGCGCCACTCATTTTTATATGCTTATATTTATTATCATCCGGTTTTCGCCGCATGCTTCATCATCGTTTTGTTTGTTATTAGAACAATCCGTATACGCGGGTGAAAAAACTGTGGGTAACCGGGTGATAAAAGGTGAAAGTCAACTTGCTATAACGAGCTTAGCAATGGAATAATGATGCCGTTTTCCGTGCTGAAACTTGTTAGAACAAGAAATTAGCGGAATGACCAATTTTGTCTGACCGATCATCAACGCAGCAATGGCGTAAGACGTATTGATCTTTCAGACAGTTAGCGGGCTGCGGGTTGCAGTCCTTACCGGTACAGGCTCTATGGATTTCACGTCGCAGGAAGGCGTTCACACTGGGATATCCCGGCGCTCATTTCGATCAAATGATTAGAATGAGCAGGTTAAGCCGCCACGCCTGCTGCTTGAAAAACGATGGGTATAAATGGAATCTTCTCTGGTGATACATCCCAGGCAGTTCCCCTGATAATTGCGCTGTGTTTCCGTTTGAAATACAGGCGACCGACACTCTGCGCCTCTTAAGCGCGCGACAACCGTGAGGTTGGCGACGTGAAACAGACACGAGGCCATCGGTTTCCCCCGGTAAGGCGTTACTCTGCCCGTAGCTTAGTCGTCAATGTAAGAATAATGAGTAAGTTACGATGAAAAGAATGTTAATCAACGCAACTCAGCAGGAAGAGTTGCGCGTCGCCCTTGTTGATGGGCAGCGCCTGTACGACCTGGATATCGAAAGCCCCGGGCACGAACAGAAAAAAGCGAACATCTACAAAGGCAAAATCACTCGTATTGAACCTAGTCTCGAAGCCGCGTTTGTTGATTATGGCGCCGAGCGTCATGGTTTCCTCCCTCTTAAAGAAATTGCCCGCGAATACTTCCCTGCCAACTACAGTTCCCACGGCCGCCCTAACATCAAGGACGTGCTGCGTGAAGGTCAGGAAGTGATTGTGCAGATTGATAAAGAAGAGCGCGGCAATAAAGGCGCCGCGCTGACCACCTTTATCAGCCTGGCGGGCAGCTACCTGGTACTGATGCCGAATAACCCACGCGCTGGCGGTATTTCACGCCGTATCGAGGGTGACGATCGTACCGAGCTGAAAGAAGCGCTGGCCAGCCTTGAGCTGCCGGATGGCATGGGACTTATCGTTCGCACCGCTGGCGTCGGCAAATCCGCCGAAGCGCTGCAGTGGGACTTAAGCTTCCGCCTGAAGCACTGGGAAGCCATCCAGAAAGCCGCTGAAAGCCGCCCTGCTCCGTTCCTGATCCATCAGGAAAGTAACGTGATTGTGCGCGCTTTCCGCGACTATCTGCGTCAGGATATCGGCGAAATTCTTATCGACAACCCGAAAGTGCTTGAGCTGGCGCGCCAGCATATCGCGGCTCTTGGGCGTCCGGATTTCAGCAGCAAAATCAAGCTGTACACCGGTGAAATTCCGCTGTTCAGCCACTACCAAATCGAGTCGCAGATTGAATCCGCTTTCCAGCGTGAAGTGCGCCTGCCTTCTGGCGGTTCTATCGTAATCGACAGCACCGAAGCGCTCACCGCTATCGATATCAACTCCGCCCGTGCTACCCGCGGCGGCGACATCGAAGAAACGGCGTTTAACACCAACCTGGAAGCGGCCGATGAAATTGCTCGCCAGCTGCGCCTGCGCGACCTCGGCGGTCTGATCGTTATCGACTTCATCGATATGACCCCGGTACGTCACCAGCGTGCGGTAGAAAACCGCCTGCGCGAAGCCGTACGCCAGGACAGAGCGCGCATCCAGATCAGCCACATTTCACGCTTTGGCCTGCTGGAGATGTCGCGTCAGCGTCTGAGCCCGTCGCTTGGCGAGTCCAGCCATCACGTCTGCCCGCGCTGTAGCGGAACGGGTACCGTACGCGATAACGAATCGCTGTCGCTTTCCATTCTGCGCTTGATCGAAGAAGAAGCGCTGAAAGAGAACACTAAAGAAGTTCACGCTATCGTTCCGGTGCCGATTGCTTCGTACCTCCTGAACGAAAAACGTGCTGCGGTAAGCGCCATTGAAACCCGCCAGGCCGATGTACGCGTCATCATCGTGCCAAACGATCAGATGGAAACGCCGCACTACTCCGTTCTGCGCGTACGTAAGGGTGAAGAGACCTCCACGCTGAGCTATCTGCTGCCGAAACTGCACGAAGAAGAGATGGCTATGCCTTCTGATGAAGAGCCGGCCGAGCGTAAACTTCCGGAGCAACCGGCGCTGGCCGCTTTTGTCATGCCTGATGCCCCACCAGCGCCGGCTCAGCAAGAGCCTGCTAAAGCTACGGTTGCCGTCGGAACACCAGCCGCTTCCGCACCTAAGTCGGCAGCGCCAGCGCAGCCGGGTCTGGTTGCACGCTTCTTCAGCGCCCTGAAAAATATCTTCTCCGGCGCAGAAGAAACTAAGCCGGCTGAAGTCCAGGTTGAGAAAAAAGCGGAGGAGAAATCCGAGCGCCAGCAGGAACGTCGCAAACCGCGCGCCAACAACCGCCGCGATCGCAACGACCGCCGCGATAATCGGGATAACCGCGATAATCGTGACAACCGCGACAATCGTGCCGAGAATAGCGAAGTTCGTGAATCTCGCGAAGAAAACCGCCGTAACCGCCGCGAGAAGCAGCAGAACGTCGAACCTCGCGACATCCGCCAGACAACGGCAGAAGATAGCGATAAAGGCAAAGCTCGCGATGATCAACCGCCGCGCCGTGAACGCAATCGCCGTCGTAACGACGAGAAGCGTCAGGTTCAGCAGGAAGCTAAAGCGCAAACTCGTGAAGAACCGGTCGTACAGGATAGCGAGCAGGAAGAACGCGTGCAGACCATGCCGCGCCGCAAGCCGCGCCAGCTGTCGCAGAAGGTACGTATTGAATCTGCTGCCGCTGAGCAGGTTGTCGAGCCGGTAGCCGCGCCTCAGGTCATCGAAGCGCCAGCCGTCCAACCCGAGGCCGCAGCTCCGCGCACGGAACTGGCGAAAGTCGACCTGCCGGCAGTTGTTGAAACCGCTGCGGAACATGACGATACTGGCGAAGCACGCGAAGCTAACGGTATGCCGCGTCGTTCGCGCCGTTCCCCTCGTCACCTGCGCGTAAGCGGCCAACGCCGTCGTCGCTACCGTGATGAGCGTTACCCGACGCAATCCCCGATGCCGCTGACCGTAGCCTGCGCATCGCCGGAAATGGCATCTGGTAAAGTGTGGATCCGTTACCCTGTCGTTCGCCCGCAGGACCAGCAGCAAGAAGAAGCGCAGGTACAGGAGTTCGCTACCACCGCGGTTGACCCCGTTATCACCCCTGCGGCCGCCGTTGAACCGGCTGTCTCTGAAGTGGTTGCCCCGGAGATAGTTGAAGAGCGCGTTGTTGAGCCGGTCGTCATCTCTGAGCCTGTGGCGATGATGAACGAACCTGAAGCTCCGGTTGTCGAAACCACGCACCCGGAAGCTATCGCCGCACCGGTTGATGAACAGCCGCAGCTGATTGCCGAGGCTGATGAAACCGTCGCCGAAGAGGTTGTCGCAGAAGCTGTCGACGTCGTGGCGAAAGAGGCTGTCGAGCCGGAAGCAGCGGTCGCTGAACCTGCTGCGGTTGAAGAAGCCGCGGCCGCTGTTGAAGAAGCGCCTGTCGTCTCCGAACCGGTGGTTGAGCCGGCACCGGCGGCAGAGCCGGTAGTGAAGACTCAACCTGTTGTCACGACTGTGCCGGTCGTTAAGGTCGCCAATCGTCACGCCACCGCGCCGATGACCCGCGCGCCTGCGCCAGACTACGTCCCTGAAGCGCCTCGTCAAAGCGACTGGGTTCGCCCGAGCTTTGATTTTGACGGTAAGGGCGCTGCTGGTGGCCATAGCGCGACCCATAAAGCCGCTGCCGGGCCTACCCGTCCGCAGCCCGTAGAGTAACGCCTACCAGACCGGCCCCAGCGGCCGGTCTTTTTTTATTCCCCTTCCGGTCGCTGCATCCCCGCAATCTGCGGCATAACCTCGCGCATCAAATCGAGAAACTTACGCAACCGCGTCGGATAATAGCGTGCCCAGGGATAGACAAGATGTACCGGCAGCGGAGAGGCACGCCACTGCGGGAATAGCTCCACCAGCCGCCCGGCGGCAATATCCTCCGCTACCGCCCAGCTCGAAACAATCGCCGCGCCCAGCCCCGCCAGCGCGGTATTGCGGGCGACATGTACGCTGTCGGTACTCAGGCACGGAGCAATGCTAAAGGTTGTAAGCTGCTCATCCACCTCTGATTGCAGCATCACCTCATGCTGATAGAACGTGCTGATGGCTACCCAGGGCAGCAGCGACATCTCCTGCGGCTCGGTTAACGGCGGATAGTTCGCCAGCAGCGACGGCGATGCCACTACGCTGCGCGGCACCTCGGCCAGCAGGACCGACACCGTAGCCGGATCCACCTCAGCCCCCACGCGAATCGCGCAGTCGATGCCATCGCTCAGGAAATCCACGTTTTTATCATTCAGCATCCATTCGACCGATAGCTGGGGATAGCGCTGCAGAAAGTCCACCAGCGGCCCCAGCAGCTGCTGCTGACCAAACGCATGCGGCGCCCGTACCCTTAATATCCCCACCGGACGGTCATCGGTGATGCGCAGGTCGTCTTCCAGCGCCAGCCACGCATCGACGATCTGTCGGGCATGCTGGTAACAGCGCTCGCCGTCATCGGTCAGCTTCATCGCATGGGTGGTACGCAGGATCAGCTTTGCGCCGAGCAGCCCTTCCAGCGACTGGAGTCGTCGACTTACCGTCGCCTGGGTCGTGTTCATCTGGACCGCCGCAGCGGAGAGAGACCCGGCTTCGACAATCCGAATGAACGTACGCATCAATTCGATACGATCTATACGCTCCTGCTTCTTCATTTTTATTCTGCCTATACGTTTAGCGTATAACCGTTTTACCACCGGGCTATCTACCGCGCCAGCCTCATTACGGGAAAAATAGCGCCATCGCTTCTAAGAGGAATCATTCATGACACCGACACCACTCACCTCCCGCGCAGCCGGCTGGGTAATTTTTATCCTTGCGCTCGGCGCAGGCTTCAGCGTTGCCGCTATCTATTACGCGCAGCCGCTGCTGCCGCTAATGGGAGCAAACCTGCATTTGAGCGTTGAGGGTATGGGTCTGGTTCCGACCCTGACTCAAGCGGGCTATGCGCTGGGTATACTTTTCCTTCTACCGCTTGGCGACCGTCACGATCGCAGAAAGCTGATCCTGATGAAAAGCGCCGCGCTGGCGGTCCTGTTGCTGCTCTGCAGCCTTACCGGTCAGCTCACCTCTCTGTTGATGGTTAGTTTGCTGATCGGGATGGCTGCGACAATGGCGCAGGATATCGTACCAGCTGCCGCGATTCTGGCTCCTGCGGGTAAACAAGGGAAAATGGTGGGTACGGTCATGACTGGCCTGCTGCTGGGGATCCTGCTGTCACGGACGGTGAGCGGGCTGGTGGGTGCGCTATTCGGCTGGCGGGTGATGTATCAGGCCGCTGCGGTCAGTATTGCACTGATTGGTCTGCTGATGTGGCGCGTGCTGCCGCGCTTTGAAATTCACTCAAACCTGACTTATCCGCAGCTGATAAAATCGATGGCCCACCTGTGGAAACGCTATCCGGCACTGCGTCGCGCCGCATTCGCCCAGGGGTTCCTCTCTATCGCCTTCAGCGCATTCTGGTCCACCCTGGCGGTCATGTTACTGGCGCACTATCAAATGGGCAGCGCGGTAGCCGGCGGCTTTGGTATTGCAGGCGCTGCCGGGGCGCTCGCCGCCCCGCTGGCTGGCGGCCTGGCCGATAAATTCGGAGCCGAAAAAGTCACGCAAATGGGCGCGGCGCTGGTTACCGTTTCTTTTGCCCTGATGTTTCTGCTGCCTGCGCTACCGCCGCATGGCCAGCTGATCCTGATTGCCATCTCGGCCGTCGGTTTTGACCTTGGACTGCAATCCAGCCTCGTGGCGCACCAGAACCTGGTGTATGGTCTGGAGCCTCAGGCGCGCGGTCGTCTCAATGCGCTGTTGTTTACCGGCGTGTTTATCGGAATGTCGCTCGGCTCAGTGCTGGGAAGCAAACTGTATGTGATAGCAGGCTGGAGCGGTGTAGTGACTCTCGCCGTCATTACCGGCGCTATCGCCCTCGGCATCCGCCTGATAGAAAGCGCGAGGGTCGTTTCGGCGCAACGAACCGTCAGGTAAAAAAAAGCCGCCCTGCTGGCAATACAGGGCGGCTTTTGTGTCAGGAAGAGAACTCAGACCGTGCGGCGAGCAAACTCTTTGACGCGGAAGCCCAGCAGCAACAGCGTCGCGAAATAGGCGACGACACCCGCTACCACGACTACCATCAAACGCAGCAGGCGGAACGGCATCGTCCCCTGCGACCACTCCGGCATCAGGTACATCACGCCCAGCAGCGCCGCAGACATCACGATGACGGCAATCACCAGGCGCAGCAGGAACAGGAACCAGCCGGGCTGAGGGGTGAAAATTTTCTGTTTCCTCAGCTGCCAGTAGAGCAGCCCGGCGTTAAGGCAGGCCGCCAGGCCAATCGACAATGACAGACCGGCATGCTTTAGCGGACCAATAAAGGCGAGGTTCATAACCTGCGTCATGATCAGCGTGACGATGGCAATTTTCACCGGCGTTTTAATGTCCTGACGCGAATAGAAGCCGGGAGCCAGTACCTTCACCACAATGAGTCCCATCAGGCCAACGGAATAAGCGACCAGCGCGCGCTGAGTCATCGCGGCATCAAAGGCGGTAAATTTTCCGTACTGGAATAACGCGACCGTCAGCGGCTTGGCCAGTATCCCTAACGCCACGGCGCTCGGTAGCGCAAGCAGAAAGCACAGGCGCAATCCCCAGTCCATCAAACGGCAGTATTCGTCGTGATTGCCGCTGGCAAAACTTTTGGACAGAGAAGGCAGCAGAATGGTCCCCAGCGCCACGCCCAGCACGCCGGACGGAAACTCCATCAGGCGATCGGCATAGTACATCCATGACACCGAGCCGGAGACGAGGAACGAGGCAAAAATGGTATTGATGATCAGGGAAATCTGGCTAACCGAGACGCCGAGGATCGCCGGCCCCATCTGTTTCACCACCCGCACCGCGCCAGCATCTTTGAGGTTGATTCGCGGCAGCACCAGCATGCCGATTTTCTTCAAATGCGGCAGCTGCCAGGCAAGCTGCAAAATACCGCCAACCGTCACCGCCCACGCCATGGCCAGCATCGGCGGATTAAAGTAGGGCGCGGCAAACAGCGCAAAACCAATCATGCTGACGTTCAGGAAAGTCGGAGCAAAAGCAGGCACCGAAAAGCGGTTCCAGGTATTCAGGATGGCGCCCACGAGTGAAGCCAGGGAGATCAGCAGAATATAGGGAAAAGTGATGCGCAAGAGCTGAGTGGTCAGGGCGAACTTTTCGGGCGTATTGGCAAATCCCGGCGCGGTGATGGTGATCACCCACGGTGCCGCCAGCATACCAGCGATGGTCACCAGCGCCAGCACCAGCGTCAGCAAGCCCGAAACATAGGCGACGAAAACCCGGGTCGCATCTTCACCCTGCTTGCTTTTATATTCCGCCAGAATCGGCACAAAAGCCTGTGAGAACGCGCCCTCAGCAAAAATACGCCGTAATAGATTCGGAAGTTTGAAAGCAACGAAGAAGGCGTCGGTGGCCATCCCTGCGCCAAAAATACGCGCCACAATCGCATCGCGCGCAAAACCCAGCACGCGCGAAAACATGGTCATCGAACTGACGGCCGCCAGTGATTTTAAAAGATTCATTAACGTGTTATTCCACAACCCCGGAGTAAAACGCCCGCTCAGGCGGGCGCTGGAAAGTGGCGATAGTCTACCGGGTTCATAATGAATTACTACTGCCAGTTGTTACAACGGGTTATTCGCTCATTGCTTCGCGCCAGAGTTTCTCCACGATACGCTGAGCAAGCAGCGCCTGTTCGCCGGAGGTTTCAGGAACCGTCTGATTTTGCACGCATTCGATAAAATGCCGGGCGCAGCCGGTGAATCCTCGTTGCTCAAGGGTGGTCTGCCAGCCGGGGACCGGACGCTGGATCACGCCGCGCCCCCGCTCCTCCTGCCACTCCCGCATATCACGGACTTCATATAATCCACCGTCGGTTACCGCCTGCACCCACTCCCGCTGGCTTCCAGCGCGGCGGTGCATACTGGTGGTCATTTGGATCATCCCGCAGCTGAAATGATGTTCAGCATAAAGCATTTCACCCTGGGCCGTCGTGAGCAGCGTACCGCCGTTTAAACGGGCTTTATCGCCCGCCAGCCATAGTGCGGTGTCGACGACATGCAGATAGTCATCCAGCAGCGTAAAGCGCAGATCGTGGCCCACGCTGTCGCTACGGTGTTTATCCATCCGCAGCGAAGCCGCGTTACCGAGCTGAGCTTTAAGTTCGCGATAGAGAGGGGAGAAGCGGCGATTAAATCCGACCATAAGAGTAAGACGGCGGCGGGCCGCCAGCTCAACCAACGTCTCCGCATCGCTAAGCTTGTCGGCCAGCGGTTTATCAACGCAGACATGAACTCCGGCATTGAGTAACCGACTAACCACTTCATAATGTGAAACCGTTGAAGTATGGACGAATACAGCATCACACTGCGCCGCCAGCTGTTCCAGAGTATCCGCATAGGGGATACGCCACGTTTCACAGATGCGCAGCGCTTTCTCTTTTCCCGGCGACCACGCCGCCTGTAGCGTCCAGCCATCCGCTGCTCCCAGCACCGGCAGCCAGCCCTTTTGCGCAATGCTACCTAAACCAACGACGCCGATGCGTAGTTTCGCCGACATGCTTAATCTCCTGAATGAGGCAGCAGTGAATCCAGACGCGCTTTAAGTTCAGCGACGTCCGCTTCCAGCGCCTCAACGCGGGCCTGGAGATCGTCACCCGCCGGCGAAACGGCTTCAACGGCGGTAATCAGCGAATCCATATCATCGCAGAACAGGTGCATATAGCGGCTTTCACGCTTCCCGGGTTCCCGCGGCAGACGTGCAACATAGGGGCCGTCGTCTCGCGTAGCCAAATTTTCGAGGACGTTTTCCACCTCTGCCATATCGCTGAATTCATGCATTCTCTGCGCCCGCCCGCGCAGTTCTCCGGGCGTCTGCGCCCCGCGCAGCAGCAACGTGGTAATAATTGCCACTTCCGCTGGAGTTAATTTCAGGTCGCCAAATTCAGAGTTGCAGAAGCGCTGTTCATATTTGGTCACCCGATTGCCGAAACCGCTTACCGTACGCAAAAAATGACGCTTAACTAACGTATCGAGGAGCTCCTGCACGTCATTTTCGCTGAGCGACATCACCGGTTCACGGTTCGTTTTCTGATTACAGGCGGTCACCACCGCGTTGACCGACAGGGGGTACTGCTCCGGCGTGGTGACCTGCTTTTCCAGCAGACAGCCAATGACTCGCGCCTCATGCGCGGTTAACTGATATTTCATGATGTCTCCTTAGCGACCCGGGGTCCAGTCCGGTGTCGTCAACGCCGTCAGTACGTGATCGCGCCACTGCCCATCAATGAGCAGGTAATCTTTGGCGTAACCCTCTTTTTCAAAACCCAGACGCGCCAGCAAATCACCGCTACGCTGATTATGCGGCATATAGTTTGCCATTATGCGATGGATATGTTGCGTGCGCTGCATATAGCGAATTGCCGACGTCAGCGCTTCAAACATTAGCCCCTGCCCTTGCCATTTCTCTCCGATAGAGTAACCGAGATAGCAGGCATGAAACGATCCGCGCACCACGTTCGAAAAATTCGCCACGCCGATAATCTCTTTTTCTTCAGGGTCCAGCAGCGCAAAATAGAATGCCGAACCCTGCTTGTGAAACTCCGAAATCATCGATAAACGCGCCTGCCAGCCGGAAGGATAACAGTGGCTGTCGTCGCGCACTGGTTCCCAGGGTTTTAAGAACCCTTTATTTTCCGCGTAGTAATCGGCCAGACGCCAGGCGTCACGATCGTGTACCAGCCGCACCACCAGCCGATCCGTCGTCAAACGCACCTTCGGTACGTTACTGCGATAGCCAAACATTCCCCTCTCCTGTTCCCCTGACGCAATACTTGCTGACTTTACTATACCTGTCCTGCAGGGATGTGTGAAAACAGCAACATACCATTTTCTGCACCATCTCTGCTTTTCGATGAATAGCCTCTATCGTTCTTGCATTTTGATAAAAAAATATTGTCGCGAGTTAGCTGGGAAAATAGCCATTAACCCCGCAAAATATCAGAGCTTATTCTTATTTTTCCCGGGAGGGGAAATGTCCCGCGTATCGCAGGCAAGGAGCCTGGGTAAATATTTCCTGTTAGTTGATAACATGCTGGTCGTACTCGGCTTTTTCGTCGTGTTCCCGCTCATCTCTATTCGCTTTGTCGATCAGATGGGGTGGGCCGCGCTAATGGTCGGCATTGCGCTCGGGCTGCGTCAACTGGTGCAGCAAGGTTTAGGGATATTCGGCGGTGCGATTGCCGACCGTTTTGGCGCCAAACCGATGATCGTCACCGGCATGCTGATGCGAGCTGCCGGTTTCGCCGCGATGGCCGTCGCCCATGAACCATGGGTCCTGTGGTTATCCTGCATACTCTCCGGTCTCGGCGGCACGCTGTTCGATCCCCCGCGGGCGGCGTTGGTGGTTAAGCTGGTTCGCCCACACCAGCGCGGGCGTTTCTTCTCCATTCTGATGATGCAGGACAGCGCCGGGGCGGTGATCGGCGCGCTGCTGGGTAGCTGGCTGCTGCAGTATGATTTTCGTCTGGTGTGCAGCGCTGGAGCGGCCCTGTTTATCGCCTGCGCGGCGTTCAATGCCTGGTATCTCCCGGCCTGGAAGCTGTCAACGGTTAAAACGCCGGTTCGTGAAGGGCTGGGCCGCGTGCTGCGTGACAAACGATTTGTCACCTACGTCTTGACGCTAACCGGATATTACATGCTGGCAGTACAGGTCATGTTAATGCTGCCGATTATGGTTAACGATATTGCGGGTTCTCCGGCGGCGGTAAAATGGATGTATGCCATCGAAGCCACCATTTCACTGACGCTGCTTTATCCGATTGCCCGCTGGAGTGAAAAACGGTTTCGCCTTGAGCATCGGCTGATGGCCGGACTGCTGATTATGACGCTGGCAATGATGCCGATTGGCCTGAGCAGCAATCTGCAGCAGCTGTTTACGCTGATCTGCGTGTTTTATATCGGGTCCATCATCGCCGAGCCTGCGCGCGAGACGCTTGGCGCTTCGCTGGCGGATGCCAGAGCGCGCGGCAGCTATATGGGCTTTAGCCGTCTGGGATTAGCCTTCGGCGGCGCTTTCGGCTACGCAGGCGGCGGCTGGCTGTTCGATGCCGGTAAGGCCACGGGTCAGCCGGAGCTGCCGTGGCTGATGCTGGGCGCGATCGGTCTTGCGACGTTTGTTGCTCTGTGGTGGCAGTTCAGTCCAAAACGTTCAACGTCCGGTATGCTCGAGCCGCGCACCTGATTTGCCGGACCGTCGTTTCTCCTCCATACTGAATTGAGGAAGTTCAGCAACAATGGAGGAGAAACGTGAAGTTATATATCTACGATCACTGCCCGTTCTGCCTGAAAGCCCGCATGATTTTCGGCCTGAAAAATATCCCTGTCGAACTGATCACGCTCCTGAACGATGATGAATCAACCCCAACCCGCATGATCGGCCAGAAAATGGCGCCCATCCTGCAAAAAGACGATAGTCGCTATATGCCAGAAAGCATGGATATCGTGCACTATGTCGATAAACTTGATGGAAAACCGCTACTGACCGGAGCGCGTAACCCGGCTATTGAAACCTGGCTGCGCAAGGTCAACGTCTACGCGAATCGTCTGTTGATCCCGCGTTTCGCCAAATCCGCATTTGATGAATTCTCAACCCCAGAGGCGCGCGCTTATTTTGTGAATAAGAAGGAAGCGGCTATCGGTAGCTTTGCCGATCACCTCGCCCATTCTACCGGTCTGGTTAAGAACATCAGCGACGATCTGCGCGCGTTGGATAAACTTATCGTCCAGCCAAACGCCGTCAACGGGGAGCTGTCTGAAGATGATATTCATCTCTTCCCACTCCTGCGGAATCTGACGCTGGTTGCCGGGGTGAACTGGCCGAGCCGCGTGGCCGCCTATCGCGACAATATGGCTAAACAGACGCAAATCAATCTGCTTTCCTCAATGGCTATTTAAGCTCAGGGCAGCGGAAGGTAGTGTCCTTCGCTGCCTCCCCCCGCTTTTTAAGTCTTTTCCGCTAGCACCTCCTGCGCTGGCGGGTCATGCTGCTTTGTGTCAGGATGAACCCATGGCATGACATTAAGGAATCCAATGAAAAAGATGTTTATCGCGGCCGCGCTTATCGTCAGCGGCCTGCTGAGCGGCTGTAATCAGCTTACGCAATATTCCGTGAGTGAGCAGGAGATCAACCAGGCGCTGCAGAAACGTAACCACTTCGCCAAGGATATTGGCCTGCCCGGCGTTGCGGATGCTCATATTGAACTGCAAAACCTGACCAGCGCGATTGGTCGTGAAGAACCCAATAAAGTGACGCTAAGCGGCGTTGCTAATTTAGATCTGAATTCACTATTCGGGAACCAGAAAGCGACCATTGACCTGAAGCTAAAAGCGCTGCCGACCTTCAACAAAGAGAAAGGCGCCATTTTCCTGCAGGAGATGGAGGTGGTGGACGCAAAGGTTCAACCTGAAAAACTGCAGTCCGTGGTACAGACGCTCATTCCTTACCTTAATCAGTCGCTGCGTAGCTACTTCAATCAGCAGCCTGCCTACGTCCTGCGCGAAGACGCCAGCGCGGGCGAAGCGTTGGCGAAAAAGTATGCTAAAGGGATTGAGGTTAAGCCGGGTGAGATTATTATCCCGTTCACTAACTAACGGTTCGGGCGCAGAAGCGCCCGTTTTTTTACGGAAGTTGATGCAAAGGAAAACGTTTACGCTTATCCTTAGTGCCCGGCAAAAACAGCCCTGATGACTGACCCTATTTAGCCGGAGCCTTCCATGACAGCACAATCCCAGGTATTGAAAATCCGCCGCCCTGACGACTGGCATATCCATCTGCGCGATGACGATATGTTAAAAACCGTCGTGCCTTACACCAGTGAATTTTATGGCCGGGCGATCGTGATGCCGAATCTGGTACCCCCTGTCACCACCGTCGAAGCCGCCCTTGCCTATCGCCAGCGCATCATAGCGGCAATTCCGGCGGGCCACGATTTTACGCCGCTGATGACCTGTTATCTGACGGATACGCTCGACCCTGCTGAGCTGGAACGCGGATTCAACGAGGGCGTTTTCACCGCCGCCAAACTTTATCCGGCCAATGCGACCACCAACTCCAGCCACGGCGTCACCAGCACTGATGCAATCATGCCGGTACTGGAGCGCATGGAAAAGCTGGGAATGCCCCTGCTGGTGCACGGTGAGGTCACTCACGCGGACATCGATATTTTTGACAGAGAAGCGCGGTTTATTGAAACCGTCATGGAGCCGCTGCGTCGGCGCCTGCCGGGTCTGAAAGTGGTGTTCGAACACATCACCACCAAAGATGCCGCTGAATACGTACGCGACGGCAATGAGCTGCTGGCGGCGACCATCACCCCGCAGCACCTGATGTTTAACCGCAATCATATGCTGGTTGGCGGCGTGCGTCCCCATCTATATTGCCTGCCGATCCTTAAACGCAATATTCACCAGCAGGCGCTGCGCGAACTGGTGGCCAGCGGTTTTGACCGCGCCTTCCTCGGTACTGATTCCGCTCCGCATGCCCGCCATCGTAAGGAAGCCAGCTGCGGATGTGCAGGCTGTTTTAACGCCCCGACCGCCCTGGGCAGCTACGCAACGGTGTTCGAGGAGATGAACGCCCTGCAGCACTTTGAAGCCTTTTGTTCGCTTAACGGCCCCCGCTTCTACGGTCTGCCGGTCAATGAAGGCTACGTTGAGCTGGTGCGCGAAGAGAGCCTGGTGGTAGAGAGTATCGCTCTGCCTGGCGACGCGCTGGTGCCGTTCCTGGCAGGAGAAACCGTGCGCTGGAGCATGAAGAAATAAATACCTCTCCCCCTGTTGTAAATGCGACAACCATACTGTATAAATAAACAGTACATTACACAGGGGGCAATTATGCGTATTGAAGTCTCTATCGCCAAATCGACAGCCTTACCCAACGGCGCTTTAGATGCGCTGAACAATGAACTCTCCCGCCGTATCGAACAGCAGTTCCCCTCGACGTCAAGCCAGGTGACGGTTCGCTACGCGGCTAATAACAATCTGTCGGTTATCGGCGGCCTGAAAGAAGACAAAGACCGGATTAGCGAAATCCTGCAAGAAACCTGGGAAAGCGCTGACGACTGGTTTGTCCGCGACTAGTCAATTAAATTTGCTCCCTCATTGTGCAACTTTTTGCCGGGTCGCCCCGGCTTTTTTATTTTTTTGATACTCAGACTCTCCCCTATTGCTTTTGCTTAGCGCCTTCAAAAATAACGTATAACTGAATTGTGTTTGCGTAAAAAATCAGCAATCAGCAGCGTATGTATCTCTTTTTCATTTAATTTCTCGAGTTTATTCTTGACTGCTGATATAATTAACTTGCTTCAAAAAACACGCATTAAACCTCGAGAACTGTTGTCTTTTAACATATGAATAAGGGGTTATGATGGAAAAGAATAATGAAGTCATCCAGACCCATCCCCTCGTTGGATGGGACATCAGCACCGTAGATAGTTACGATGCGCTGATGTTGCGCCTGCACTACCAAAACCCCGCTCAAGAAAGCAGTAGAGACGCAGAGATTGGCCAGACGCTATGGCTAACGACGGACGTCGCACGTCAGTTTATTTCTATTCTGGAAGCAGGTATTGCGAAGATTGAATCAGGCGAATACCAGGAAAATGAGTATCGAAGGCATTAAGATTTAGCAAAATGTCTTAATATTCACCTAACAGGCACCTTCGGGTGCCTGAACTATTTTCGGGCTTGTATATCAGCAGGTTGTTAATTACCCTGCTAATAAAGCAATAACCTGGAACTCACCATGCAATACGATCTTATCATTATCGGTAGCGGCTCCGTCGGCGCTGCCGCAGGCTATTATGCTCGCCAGGCAGGGCTTAACGTACTGATGATTGATGCCCATCAGCCTCCGCATCAGGAAGGTAGCCATCACGGCACCACCCGCCTGATACGTCATGCTTACGGCGAAGGCGAAAGATACGTCCCTCTGGTACTACGTGCACAGAAGCTATGGGATGAGTTTGCCGCCGCCAGTGGGGAAGCCGTTTTTGAGCGTACAGGGGTGATTAACCTCGGGCCTGCCGACTCCGACTTTCTGCGCAACGTGGCCAGCAGCGCGCGCGAGTTCCAGCTCAATATTGAAGAAATGGATGCGCAGACAGTGATGACTCGCTGGCCGGAAATTCGTATTCCTGACGATTACCGGGCGATATTTGAACCCGCATCCGGGATACTGCGCAGCGAACTGGCCGTTGAAACCTGGATCCGTCTGGCACGCGAAGCGGGAGCCGCGCAATTGTTCAACTGCCCGGTTTCTGCTATTCACCACCAACCGGACGGCGTAACCGTTGAGACGCTGGATGGCGAGTACAGCGGCAAAAAACTCCTTGTCAGCGCCGGTACCTGGGTTACGCGTTTGTTGCCAGAACTCCCTGTCCAACCGGTACGTAAAATTTTCGCCTGGTTTCAGGCCGATGGTCGCTACAGCAGCAAAAATAACTTCCCGGCGTTTACCGGCGAGTTAGCCAATGGCGATCAGTTTTACGGTTTCCCGGCAGAAGATAACGAATTAAAAATCGGTAAGCATAACGGCGGGCAGCTTATTTCCACTCCGGAGGAGCGCAAGCCGTTTGGCTCTGTTGCCACGGACGGTTCAGAATCTTTTAGTTTCTTGCGTAACGTGTTGCCCGGTATCGGCGGCTGCCTGCACGGCGCATCCTGCACCTATGACAATACTGCTGACGAAGACTTTATTATTGATATGCTACCCGGCCAGCCGGATACGCTGCTGATCACCGGCCTGAGCGGTCACGGCTTTAAATTTGCTCCGGTTTTAGGCGAACTGGCCACACGGTTCGCGCTTGAAGAACCCTTTGGATTTGATCTATCTGCGTTTTCACTGGCGCGGTTTAATAAATAACTGCCCGCTGCCCAACGTCACAACTACGCTAAAAGAAACGGCCTCGTTTGAGGCCGTTAATAACTGAGAGAGATGATGCGTCGCCTGTTTGAATTACTGGTTAACAACGTCCGCGAACATTTTATGATCTACCTGGCGCTGTGGCTGCTGCTGGCGTTTATCGATCTTATCTGGTTATGGTTTTTCTGACGGCTCAGGATCGGGGATCCCCAGCTTAGTATTCAGACGACCGCGGGATTTATTAAAGATCTTATTGCCATTTTCCCGTCCGGCACGCAGTTTTCTCTGCTCCTCTTCCGGCAGCTTATGTTCTTCCATGCAGGCTTCGCTACAGCAGCCGGCGAATTTCTCCGCGCAGGAAGGACACTGGATAAATAGCAGATGGCAACCATCATTCAGGCAATTGGTGTGGCTATCGCACGGAGCGCCGCACTGATGGCAATGGGCGATAACGTCATCTGAGATACGCTCCCCCATCCGCTCATCGAAGACAAAGTTTTTACCGACAAAGCGTACCGGCAGCCCCTGCTCGCGGGCGCGTCTCGCATACTCGATAATCCCGCCCTCAATATGCGAGACTTTAGTAAATCCGTTGTGCTTCATCCAGGCGCTGGCTTTTTCACAACGGATACCGCCGGTGCAGTACATCACGATATTCTTATCTTTATGTTCCTGCATCATCTCCACGGCTTTTGGTAGCTGGTCGCGAAAAGTATCCGCCGGGATCTCCAGTGCGTTCTCGAAATGGCCAACCTCATACTCGTAGTGATTGCGCATATCAATAAAGACCGCATTGGGATCGTCCAGCATCGCGTTAACCTCTGCGGCTTTCAGATAATCCCCCACGTCCGTGGCATCAAATGTCGGATCGTCAATTCCATCCGCCACGATCCGATCGCGAACCTTGAGGCGCAGAACCCAAAATGATTTACCGTCATCGTCCAGAGCGATATTCAGGCGGAGCCCATTGAGGGCGGGGTCAAAACCGTATAAGAATTCGCGCAGCGCATCGACCCGGCTTTGCGGGACGCTGATTTGCGCGTTAATCCCTTCATGAGCCAGGTAAATTCGGCCAAAGACATTAAGCTTAGTCAGCGCAATCCACAGCGCATCGCGCGTGGCTTTTGGGTCAATAATAGAGAAATATTTATAAAACGAGATCGTCGTGCGCGGCTCGGTTTCAGCCAACATTTGCGCTTTTAACGTCTCATTTGAAATGCGGTTATGTAACACTGGCATGGTGTACCTGCTCGGCATAGTCAATGAGTAAAATAAACGGCGGGCATCATATAGCAAACACGCTTAATTTACATCCCTACATTTTGCGCTACATTTTTCTCACCCATATTTGCTTGCATTAACATTAAATGCCATCTGAGGCCGGTATTTTGGCTGAGGCATAAAAAAATGCGATAATAGAACACGTTGCTTAATTAAACAGGTATGAGATGACCCATTTACCTAAATTTTCCGCAGCGTTGCTGCACCCGCGTTACTGGTTGCTTTGGTTAGGAATCGGCCTGCTGTGGTTGGTAGTTCAGCTGCCTTATCCGCTGATTTATCGCCTCGGTACTGGTCTTGGCCGTATCGCCATGCGGCTAATGAAGCGCCGGGCCAAAATAGCCCATCGCAATCTGGAGCTCTGTTTTCCTGATAAAAGCGAGCAAGAGCGTCACCGGATGGTCGTGGCAAACTTTGAATCCGTCGGTATGGGGCTGATGGAAACCGGTATGGCCTGGTTCTGGCCGACGAAGCGTATTGCGCGCTGGACGGACTCCATCGGCGTAGAGCATATCCGCGATGTACAGGCGCAAAAGCGCGGCATTTTGCTTATTGGCATTCATTTTCTGACCCTGGAAATGGGCGCCCGCATGTTCGGCATCAATGAGCCGGGTATCGGGGTTTATCGCCCTAATGATAACCCGGTTATCGACTGGCTACAGACCTGGGGACGGCTGCGCTCCAACAAAGACATGATCGATCGTAAAGATCTCAAGGGTATGATCCGCGCATTGAAAAAGGGAGAAGTGATCTGGTACGCGCCGGACCACGACTATGGCCCCGCCGCCAGCGTGTTTGTGCCGTTTTTCGCCGTTGACCAGGCCGCGACGACCTCCGGCACCTGGATGCTGGCAAAGATGTCAAAAGCCTGCATCGTCCCCTTCGTTCCGCGCCGTAAACCCGACGGTAAAGGTTATGAGCTGATCATCCTGCCGCCAGAGTGCGATCCGCCGCTGGACGATGCGGAGACGACCGCTCTGTGGATGAATAAAGTTGTTGAGAAATGCATATTAATGGCGCCGGAGCAGTATATGTGGATGCACCGCCGCTTTAAAACGCGTCCGGAAGGCGTTCCTTCTCGTTATTAAATCTTTTCCATTTTCCGCCTGGTTATCCCGCATCTGAACACGGATGCGGGATATGTCGCCTTGTTTAGTCCCCTCCTTTAGCTTTAAAAGCTCTCCTGCATTGCGGCAGTCATTTCTCAGGCGCATAATTAGCATGCTCATATTTTCAATTATTTGACCTGCGCTGCAGGCCAGTGGAATCCTATGTCGTCTGCTGATACCCCTATTAACTGGAAACGTAATCTCACCGTCACCTGGCTCGGCTGCTTTTTAACCGGGGCGGCCTTTAGCCTGGTGATGCCATTTCTCCCTTTGTACGTTGAACAGCTCGGCGTCACCGGCCACAGTGCCCTGAATATGTGGTCAGGGCTGGTTTTCAGCATTACCTTTTTATTTTCAGCCGTAGCTTCTCCCTTCTGGGGCGGACTCGCGGACCGCAAAGGGCGCAAAATAATGCTGCTGCGCTCAGCCCTCGGTATGGCTATCGTCATGCTGCTCATGGGGCTGGCGCAGAATATCTGGCAATTTCTGATCCTGCGCGCGCTGTTAGGCCTGCTCGGCGGATTTATTCCCAACGCCAATGCGCTGATCGCAACGCAAATCCCCCGCCATAAGAGCGGCTGGGCGCTGGGGACCCTCTCTACGGGGGCCGTTAGCGGCGCGCTGCTGGGGCCGCTGGCTGGCGGCTTCCTGGCCGACCACTGGGGGTTACGCACCGTCTTCTTTATGACAGCAAGCGTACTGTTTATTTGTTTCTTATTTACCCTGTTTCTCATCCGCGAGAATTTTGTCGCGGTCAGCAAAAAAGAGATGCTCAGCGCGAAAGACGTCTTTTCGTCGCTTAAAAGTCCAAAGCTGGTGCTGAGCCTGTTTGTAACATCACTGATTATCCAGGTCGCTACCGGTTCCATCGCTCCGATTCTGACGCTTTACGTGCGCGATCTTGCTGGCAACGTAAGTAATATTGCGTTTATCAGCGGTATGATAGCTTCAGTCCCCGGCATTGCCGCCCTGCTTAGCGCCCCTCGCCTCGGGAAGCTCGGCGATCGTATTGGTCCGGAGAAGATCCTGATCGTCGCGCTGGTGATTTCAGTCCTGCTCCTGATTCCTATGTCGTTCGTCCAGACGCCGCTGCAATTGGGGATCCTGCGCTTCCTGCTAGGCGCCGCTGACGGCGCGCTGCTGCCGGCGGTACAGACGCTGCTGGTGTATAACTCTACCAGCCAAATATCGGGCAGAATATTCAGCTATAACCAGTCGTTTCGCGATATCGGTAACGTCACTGGACCGCTGATCGGCGCGTCGGTCTCCGCCAACTACGGTTTTCGGGCGGTCTTTCTGGTGACCGCATTTGTGGTGCTCTTTAACGCGGTTTACTCAACTCTGACCCTTGGCCGCGTTCGTCGTCAGCGGGCTACGGACAATCCGGGTTCCGGCAATCATTCGGTAAATTAATGCTCCCTCCTTGACGCATTGCCAACCGCCTTCTATAGATTGAATCGTATTCATTTCTATTCTTCTTAGGAGGTTAGCCATGCCAAAGGATTCGATGTTCTATGCCACGCTCGAAGAAGCAATCGATGCAGCCCGCGAGGAGTTTCTGGCTAATAATCCGGACAGCGACGAAGAAAGCGCCAGCATTGAGCAGTTAAATATCCAGAAGTACGTGCTTCAGGACGGTGATATTGCCTGGCAGGCAGAATTTTTTGCCGACGAAGATCAGCAGGGAGAATGCCTGCCAGTACTCAGCGGCCAGGCTGCGCAAAGCGTCTTTGACGGTGATTATGATGAGATTGAGCTGCGCCAGGAGTGGCTGGAAGAGAACACGCTGCATGAATGGGATGAAGGTGAATTTCAGCTTGAACCCTCGCTCGATACCGAAGAGGGCCAGGCTGCGGCCGATGAATGGGATGAACGCTAATTAGTTGTAGGGGCCATGGCTGGCATCAAGCGGCAGCAGAAGCGTATCGAACACCAGCGAAAAGGGCAGATCGAGGATCGTGATGTAGCGCCATGAGGAATCACGGACATCCCATTGCACGCCGGGATAGTACTGATTTCCATGGCCCTGCCCTGGCACCGTGCGACTGATAATGCTCCCGCAGCCGCTCAGCAGCAGCGTCATTGCGATAACCAGCAAAACTCTCATCAACAACCTCTATTCTCAGGTCAAAAAAATACCGGCACTATTGCCGGTATTTTCCTTAAGGTACGGCTTACTTGGTTTTTAACGCCAGCGGATTCAGCGTCAGCTGCTGATAAGCGGCCACCCACGAAGAGTATTTCTCCGGAGCGGCCCACACGCGATAATGCATACGCGACATGGTCACCGGGTCGCTCAGCAAGACCAGACGACGATCGCGGTTAAGTTTATCCGGCGTCTCGTTCAGCGCCTGTTCAACGTGACGTTCGCGAGCGATATCCAGAATATGCCCGTGACGGTGGCGCGCGGTAGCCATCGCTGTTGCCAGCGCGTTAAACGACGGATTGAATACCGCATGCATAAAGCCATCGTCCAGAGAACGCTGGCGGTTCAGCGTCAGGTAAGCGTCAGTATCTTTTAGCACCTGCGGCGGAGAGTACTCTTCCGGGATCAGGAACAGCTTCCAGCGCTTAGTGCGCAGGCCAATGGTGGCGCGGCTGGAAATAGCCGACACGAACGGCGACAGAATCAGCGAGACCACGATCGGCGCCAGCCAGAACAGGAAACGCAGATCCAGCCATGCCATGCCCACCGCCCAGACCAGACCCAACAGCATCTGCGATCCGTGACGCATAAACGCTTCACCCCATGGGGTAGAGTCATCGTCACGCTGCGGCGAGTTCCACACCACTTCCCAGCCGAGAAACGCGCTGACCACAAAGACGGTATGGAACAGCATACGTACCGGCGCCAGCAGCACCGAAAACAGCACCTCCAGCAGCAGAGAGAGCGTGACGCGGATAAAGCCACCGTACTCTTTAGGCCCTTTACACCAAACCAGAATAATGCTCAGCAGCTTCGGCAGGAACAGCAGCACCATGGTCGAAGCAAACAGGGCTATAGCCAGCTCCGGGCGCCACTGCGGCCAGACCGGGAACAGCTGCCGCGGCTGCAGGAAGTACTGCGGTTCGGTCAAGGCATGCACTACCTGCAGAGCGGTAGAGAGCGCAAGGAACATAAACCACAGCGGTGCCGACAGGTATGACATCACGCCGGTCAGGAACACTGCACGGTGAACCGGATGCATCCCTTTAACCAGGAACAGGCGGAAGTTCATCAGGTTACCCTGACACCAGCGGCGATCGCGCTTCAGCTCGTCCAGCAGGTTTGGCGGCAGCTCTTCATAAGAGCCGGGAAGATCGTAAGCAATCCATACGCCCCACCCGGCGCGACGCATCAGCGCCGCTTCCACGAAGTCGTGCGACAGAATTGACCCGGCGAAGTTGCCCTCGCCCGGCAGCGGCGCCAGCGCGCAGTGCTCAATAAACGGTTTCACCCGGATAATCGCGTTGTGACCCCAGTAGTGGGATTCCCCCAACTGCCAGAAGTGCAAACCGGCGGTAAACAGCGGGCCGTAGACGCGGGTAGCAAACTGCTGGCAGCGCGCATAGAGCGTATCCATACCCGACGCGCGGGGTGAAGACTGAATGATCCCGGCATTCGGGTTCGCTTCCATGAGGCGCACCAGGCCGCTCAGACATTCACCGCTCATTACGGAGTCGGCATCCAGCACCACCATATAGCTGTACTGGCTCCCCCACCGACGGCAGAAGTCATCAATGTTACCGCTTTTACGCTTCACGCGGCGGCGGCGGCGGCGGTAGAAGATCTGCCCTTCGCCCTGCACTTCGGCAATCAGCTCCATCCACGCTTTTTGCTCCGCCACGCAGATGTCCGGGTTGTAGCTATCGCTCAGGATATAGACATCAAAGTGCTCGGCATTACCGCTGGCTTTTACCGACTCCCAGGTCGCGCGCAGGCCCGCGAATACGCGGTCAACGTCTTCGTTACAGATAGGCATGATAAGCGCGGTGCGATGCTCCGGATTCAACGGCTCATTCCCGACCGTTGACGCGGAGATACTGTACTTATCGCGGCCGATAAGTAGCTGCAGGAAGCCCATCAGCGCAGTCCAGAAACCCGCAGAAACCCAACAAAAAAGCACGGCGAAAAGAATCAGGATCCCGGACTGCAGCACATACGGCAGCAGCTGCATAAAGGAGATCCACAGGTTCTGTCCCACCATGTCCGCCGGGTTAATCAGCGCCCAGCCCTGGTAGGGCAAAATGGTTTTCATGTACCAGGTCGCCACGACGGTCTGCGCCAGGGTGAGCAGCAGAAGAATATAGCGACGAATAGAGCCGACGGTACGCCATTTCTGCTCGCTCGCCTGTTCCTCCTGGCTGAGGCGAGAGAGATAGCGCGGAGTCACATCGCGTCCGCGCAGACGATCCCAGAAGCGCCCGACCGGGTTAGTACGCCATGGGTCCGGGAACATAGAGGAACGTTTTGCTTTCGGCATGGCGTTCAGCTGCGTGCGCCCTTCATCATCCTTCACCAGCTGATTACCGGCCAGTGAATCTGGCCAGCTATGCTCCAGTCGGGCTTTCACCGACCCCAGCGGGGAGTCATCTTCCCGTTTATAAACGTGATGTTCAGCGTCCAGTGCTTGATGTACGGCCTGCAGACTCGCGTCAGGTAACGCGCGCTTTTCTGCATCCGACAGCGGCAATGCATCGATGTACTTCGTTATCTTATTCATTGGCAGGCAGCTGATAGCTCCAGGTTTCGCTCAGCGTCTGGTCGGTATTGACCAGCGCAGCGCGCATATCCGTGGTTTTCTTAGGATCTTTCACTTTGACGCGCAGGATCATACGCCAGCCTTTAGTCACTGGGTTATAACGCACGGTGTTTTCAACGATTTCAGCGTTATCGCCGATGCTGGCCTGGGCAGTCACTGGCGTATCTGCGGGCAGCTTTTTCATCTCGGCGCCGGTGAAATCGACAATAAAGGCAATGGTGCCATCAGGCTGGCGAATCAGGTTCGATTGCTTGACGTCGCCCGTAGAACGGCGGGTCTGCATGACGTATGCGTTATCCGGGGCGTGCAGCTTGTCTTCATCGCGGCTGAAAGTGATGGTGTATTTGAAATTCATCTCTTTGCCGGGTTCGGGCAGCTGATCGGGCGTCCAGTAGGTAACGATGTTATCGTTAGTTTCATCATTGGTCGGGATTTCGACCAGTTCGATTTTGCCCTTACCCCAATCACCTTTCGGCGTAATCCATGCGCTGGGGCGCAGATCGTAGCGGTCATCGAGATCTTCAAAACGGGAGAACTGGCGACCACGCTGCAGCAGGCCAAAGCCCTGCGGGTTTTCCATCGCATAGCTGCTGACGGCAAGATGTTTTGGATTATTCAGCGGACGCCAGATCCACTCGCCGTTGCCGGCCAGGATGGACAGGCCGTTGGAGTCGTGCAGCGCCGGACGATAGTTCGTGGTCGGCGACGGCTGATGTGGCCCAAACAGGAACATACTGGTCAACGGCGCCACGCCGAGCTTGCCGACTTTGTCGCGCAGATAGACCTTAGACTGCACGTCCACTACGGTGTCGCGGCCGGGCATAATCACGAAACGGTAGGCGCCGGTTGCGCGCGGGGAATCAAGCAGGGCGTAAATCGTCAGGCGTTTATCGGTCGCTTTTGGACGCTCAATCCAGAACTCACGAAAACGCGGGAACTCTTCGCCGGAAGGCAGCGCGGTATCAATCGCCAGCCCACGAGCGGAAAGACCGTATACCTGACCCTGGCCAAGCACGCGGAAATAGCTGGCTCCGAGCATGCTGACGATTTCATCATTCTTGTCTTTGCTGTTGATCGGATACAGGACTTTGAAGCCCGCAAAGCCGAGGTCTTTAACCGTGTCTTTGTCGTGCTGGACGTTGCCAAAATTAAAATAGTCCGGGCTATATTTAATTTTACGTACGCTGGTTGCCGTCACTTCATTAATGGTGACCGGCGTATCGAAATACATCCCCTGGTGATAAAACTCGAGCTTGAATGGGCTTTTCAGATTATTCCAATAAGCTTTGTCGTGATTAAACTGAATTTGCTGATAGTCCGCATACTTCATATCGCGGAAGGCAGAGGGCAGGTTACTTTTAGGCGCTTCAAAGCCTTTGCCGGCTAACGTTTGTGCCTCTTTTGCGACGTCATCAATGCTGAATGCCCATGCAGATGAAGTACACAGGGACAACATTACGGCTGCGCTTAACCAACGCATTTTCATCATCTGTGGTTTATGTTTCATATAAGTAAGCACTTCCCCCTTTGTGTGCTTAAATCGATCCGATCTATTTTAATGGAAACTCAGGCATTCCGACAACATAATCCCTGCATTGTTCGGCCTGGCGGCACAGGGAATACGCAGTTCACTGCCCCGATTGCACTTTGCGTGCTTATCCTGGAGACAGATAACCAGAGTTCATGTAGGGTTGCAGAGAATTTAAACGTTATCACGTTGAGTGATAAGACGATTTGTCTGAGAATGTAGTGATATTGTATGAATAATACTCCGGTACAGCGTGAATATTTTTTCGATAGCATCCGCGCCTGGCTGATGCTGTTGGGGATCCCTTTTCACATCTCGCTTATTTACTCCAGCCACAGCTGGCACGTCAACAGCGCAGAGCCGTCGTGGTGGTTGACGTTGTTCAACGACTTCATCCATGCCTTTCGCATGCAGGTCTTCTTTGTTATTTCCGGCTATTTTTCCTACATGCTTTTTCTACGCTATCCGCTGAAGAAATGGTGGAAAGTTCGCGTTGAGCGGGTAGGCATTCCCATGTTAACTGCCATCCCTCTTTTGACGTTGCCACAGTTTATTATGCTGCAGTACGTTAACGGAAAAGCGGAAAACTGGCACACGCTTTCAGGCTATGACAAATTCAATACCCTTGCCTGGGAGCTGATTTCCCACCTGTGGTTTCTGCTCGTCCTGGTGGTCCTGACCTCGTTGGGCGTGGTGATGTTTAAATGGCTGACGCGCCAGCGTTCTGCCGCTGCGCCAACCTTCGGTGACACCGTCACATTAGGTCAGCTATCGATGATTTTTCTTGCCCTGGGCGTGCTGTATGCGGTCATTCGCCGCATCCTTTTTATTCTTTACCCGCCCATTCTCAGCAACGGCCTGTTCAATTTCGTCGTTATGCAGACGCTGTTTTATCTGCCTTTCTTTATTCTCGGCGCGCAGACGTTTATCAATTCACGCCTGAAGCTCATGTTCACTACGCCCTCCCCCTGGTGCTATACCGCAGCGCTACTGGGTTTTATCGCCTATCGTCTGAATCAGCAGTACGGTTCCGGCGATGGCTGGATGTATGAAACAGAATCCGTCATTACCATGGTGCTGGGGCTATGGATGGTCAACGTGGTCTTTTCGCTTGGCCACCGTCTGCTAAATTTCCAGTCCGCGCGGGTAACCTATTTCGTCAACGCATCGCTGTTTATCTATTTAGTGCACCATCCGTTGACTCTGCTCTACGGGGCGTGGATCACGCCGATAATTAAGTCCAATACGCTGGGATTTATTACCGGGCTGGTATTTGTGGTGGGTATTGCGCTGGTCCTGTATGAAATCCACCTGCGAATACCGCTGTTGCGCTTTCTTTTTTCCGGAAAATTCCAGCAAAAAACGGCGAAGCCGCAGACTTCTGCCGGTTAAAAATTACGCTGCTGCGCTATCTGAGCACAGCAGCGCTATTTTCGCGTGAACACCAGGTTAAAGACATCGCGATAAAGCGTTTCCATCGCCGCTTTATCCACCGTCGGGGCAGTCGCCAGGTCGCAGCGATACGCCGCCCCTTCGGTTAAAATCGCGATAAATTCGCAGGCGACGCTAATCTGTTCAGCGGTCATTTCGGGGTGGTAGTGCCGGGTAAGTTTTCCCCCCTCTTCCTTCAGGCGTCGATCGGCCTGGTTCATGATTTCTCGCAGGCGCGGATTTCGGGAGGCTTCGGCGTTAATTTCCATTAGCAGATAATTATCATTTTTCGTATTCTCGCTCGCCGGGATCGCGCCGGCTAAAACCGACGCCATGCGGGCCAAATCATGATTCCCGGCAACCATCTCGCCAACTCTGGCATTCACGATCTCGCTGACGATGACTTCGATAATCTCTTCTTTACTGGCAAAAACACGATAAAGCTGGCCGACGCTCAGACCAGCCCGGCGCGCGATATCCGCCACTGAGGCGCCGTGCAGGCCCTTTTCAGCAAAGCATTTTTGCGCCGCGACCACAATCTCCGTCCGGCGAAGCCGTTGTTTTTGTAGAACCTTCCCTTCAGCCACCGATAAATCTCCTGTCATGATGGATCCCCGCGATCGGAGGAAGCTATCATAACTTATTATGGCGACCGAGTTGTGCCCGACTCTCCTCCAGTAATCGGTTATAGATACTGGCGGTTTCGGCATCAAAGCAGACGAAACAAACGCGTTCCAGAGGATGGTAGCGAGTAAGAAATGCATTCACCGTATTAATGGCTATCTCGGCGGCAGCGTGTTTAGGGTAGCCGTAAACGCCGGTGCTGATAGCGGGGAAAGCAATAGAGCGGTAATTGTTCGCCGAGGCCAGCTGCAGGCTATTTTTATAGGCGTCCGCCAGTAATTCCGCCTCCTGCCTGTCACCACCGTGCCAGATCGGCCCGACGGCATGAATGACCGCGCTGGCGGGCAGATTTCCTGCCGTCGTTATCACCGCATGGCCCGGCGGACACTCCCCCTGCTGCTGGCGCACAACTTTGCAGGCAGCCAGCAGATCCGGGCCTGCTGCGCGGTGAATTGCGCCGTCTACGCCTCCTCCGCCCAGCAGCGAAGGGTTTGCTGCATTGACGATAACGTCGACCGCCAGCGTGGTAATGTCGCCGAGAATTACCTCAGGTTGAACAGCCATTTCTCCTCCTGTCGGCATGCGTCTTGAAATAGATAAACGAGGATAATATGGCACGATCGCCCCCGGGACGAAAGCATGGGGGCGCCGGAGGTTAGCGATAATCAACGTCCAGAATAGCGAGAGTCCGTTGTGGGTTAATATATCTCAACTGCGCGGAACGGATATTTTCATTGTGAACATCCCCTTTCTCCAGCTGACGGGCAGAGATCCGCACCGTTTCCGCCCTCGGACAATCCATCACCACCTGATTCTTGATAGCATTGAGCTGACAGGGCGCTTCCACAACTCTTCCATAGAAATGAATAACACCGGCGACTGTCTGTTCGGCAATCGCCGGGCTGAAACTCGTGGGTAAAAAAAACAGGGCCGCAAGTGATATGTATCTAATTGTTTTCATTGTAAAACCCCTCTGCTTGTTGGTCTAGCTATTAAAAAAAGCACAGCCATCCATGAGCGCATCGAGTTACATTTTTTTACCTCAGCCCAATTGTATTAACATTTTAAAAACAAATAACCAGCATTTATATAAATATGATTACAAAATCGATTCACTGACTATCAGTACAGCTTATCGTGCTGATTTATAGAGGAAAATAAACTAAGGAAGGAGAAGGCTATGGACGATATTCTGCCAAAAACAGCAAAAGAGCCCGTAGGGCTCTTTTAACACATGAATACAGGGAAGGTTGAGAAGCAGTATGAGCGAAGCGCGGTTAACGACTTTCGTTAGCCAGGGATTTATTCTTTTCCGCCCGCGTCGCCAGCCACAGGCCGCTATTTTTCATGGCGTAGCCAAAGACCAGCCCCAGCGCCAGTGAAGGTAAAACCAAACGCCAGTCGCCGCTGGCGGCAAAGGTCGCACAGGCGCCGATAAAGGTGCCCGGCACAAAAGAGAGTAATAGCTGGCGCGCCTGAATGCACATCATAAACGCCACGATACCGGTCATGATGTAGCTCACTATTTCCAGCTGAGGCGCCAGCGCGCTACCGTGAATAATCACCAGCGCCCACGCTACGCCGCTCATTACCGTACAGGTGGAAATAACCAGCCCTTTTAACCCACCTTGCGGACAGGCAAAGTAAGCCGTACAGCCGAGAAATCCCGCCCAGCTCAGCAGACCCAGTGCGACCGCTACCCATCCCCAAATTGCAGAGAGTAAGCCCGTCGTTAATGCGATTGCGAAGAGTATGTTCATGGCGCGTATCATAGCAGAAACGCGCCGGCCAAATGAGATATGGAACACACTAAATGAATTAAGAAATCACTCGTTGCATTTTAATTGTGATTTAAGTCACAATTTATTGTTCACCTTCTTCCTGGAGTTCATCCCACATGGCTGAAAGCGCTTCACGAGTTAGCGGAGCCATCGTGCGCCAGAACGGCGTAGTCGCATGCGCTTCAACCTTGCCAAGGAATGCGCCGCACCAGGGGAGAATATACTCAGCAAACAGCGTTTCCAGAACTTCGCTTTCATCTTCAGCCGCGTGATCTTCCAGCCACGATGCGGCCAGCAGTAAGGATCCTAAGTGATCCGCCGCGCCCTCACCCGTGGGAACGCCATGCGCGCTGAGGAAAGCTCGAACTTCAGCTTCCGTAGCGCCCTCTACCCATGCGCGACGAAATGGCGCTACGCTGCACTCTTCACCGACAAACAGCGCGTTGTAGTCAGCAGCCAGAGCCTGCATATCGCAGCTCTTTTGCAGGCGCTCCAGCAGTTCATCCTGCTCCAGCGGCCAGCTTGCCGCCAGCTTCCCTTCGCGAATAAGGGTAAATAGCGGAACCAGCAGCGGATCCTGCGGCTGACGGTAATAGAGAGAGCCCAGCACGCGGCAGAGGATTGAAAACTCGTTCATTCAGTTATTCCAGTTATTCAAATTAAAGTTCAGCAAATTCCGCAATCGCTGGCATCCCACGCGATTCCAGGAAATTAAGCAGACGCCGGGGCGTCACGTTTAGAATCCGCTCTTGCGGAAAATCTACGGCATCAAGGATTTTACGGCATTCAGTAAAATCACCGAGCGTGAATGCCGTATGAGAATCTGAGCCCAACGCCACCCAACCGCCGGCATCCCGTACGGCCGCCGCGACGGCACGGCAATTATCTTCACTGCCAATGCGTGACGAGACAAAAGATGAGTTATTGATTTCCAGCGCCACATGGTGCTTCGCCGCGGCGGCGGCAATAGCCGGAATATCAACGGGAAATTTCGGGTTCCCCGGATGGCTGATGATATGCACCGTACCGCTCGCGATGGTGGCGATCATGGCCTCAGTATTCGTGGCTTTATCCTGCGGAGGAAACACCGGCTCGTGAAAGCCAGCAATAATCAGGTCCAGCGAATTGAGCATCGGGCCGGTACAGTCTATTTCGCCCTGCGTATTTTTAATGTTGGCTTCAATACCGCGCAGAATACCAACGCCATCCACCAGACGCGGCCAGATACGCATATTGATAAAATGCCAGTGGTGCGGCGCATCGGCCATATCTGGCCCGTGATCGGTAATGGCAAAGAGTTTGATCCCCTTGCGCTTGGCTTCCGCAATGTAGTCGTGCAGGGTACTGTAAGCGTGGGTGCTGGCGACGGTATGCATGTGCAGGTCAACAGGATACATCACAATCTCCTTCTCTGTTTGTGGCAAGAATAGCAGGAATCTGCGCCTGAGAGCAGCAAAAACCCCGCGCAGGCGGGGCTGACGCTTAGTATCCCAGCTGGCGATCGACCTGCCCGCTGACCGTTTCACCCCGTTCCATTTGACCGATGGTTTTGGCGATAAAAGCAATGGCTTCCAGAGGCCGGGTAACGGCCGCCACGTGGGGCGTCATTGCCACGCGCGGATGGCGCCACAGCGGGCTCGCTTCGGGCAGCGGTTCACGGCTGAAAACATCCAGCATCGCGCCTTTCAACTTACCGCTATTCAACGCGTCCAGCAGAGCGTCTTCAACCACATGTACTCCGCGGGCCAGATTCAGCACATAGCTATTATCCGGCAGCTGCGCCAGGCGCGAGCTGTTAATAATTCCCACGGTTTCCGCCGTGTTGGGCAACAGGTTAATCAGCACTCGTGTTCCGTTCAGGAAGGCGTTCAGCTCCTTTTCCCCGGCAAAGCTGGTGACCTGCGGCCAGGATTTGCGGCTACGGCTCCAGATGCGTAGCGGGAATCCCCAGTACTGCAGAGCTTCGGCGACCTTTGCGCCAAGCACGCCCGCCCCCATAATCCCGATGGGAAAGTCTTCGCGCTGATACTCCTCCAGCGGCTGCCAGCGCGCTTCTTGCTTTAAAGCCTGATAGTCATCAAAACGACGGAACCAGTGCAGCACCTGGCTCACCGCATACTCTTGCATTTGTAACCCCATGCCGGTGTCTTCCAGACGGAATAGTGGCGTCGACAACGGCAGCATTTCCGGATGCTCACGCAGTTTGCTCAGGATGGAATCGACGCCGGCGCCAAGGGCAAAGACGGCTTTTAAATCGCGGCCTTGCAGCATTTCTACCGGCGGATGCCAGACCAGCGCATAGTCAGCGGGTTGTTCATCGCCGGATTTCCACTCGCGAACTCGCGCGCCGGGGAGCTGTTTTTCCAGTTCCGCAATCCAGAAAGGGGTGTCAAAGGTCGGGTGGTAAAAAATGATATCCATAAAGGCTCCTGATAGCCGACGCTACAGGCAGGTTAGGTTAGCGCCGCGTTTTACTCGTTGTTTTCTATTGGTTTGCCAGCATAGCAAATTTCGTTCGGGGAGCGTGTGAAAAAGAGAATGGTGACAAAAAAAACGATTCTCGCGCGTTTAAGGAGCAAGTTGCTTGAAGTTTGGCTAAACGCGCGATTTTTTTAAAAAGTTGATTGACGGGCGATACGTATTTCCCTAAATTAGCGCCCGTTCCCGACAATAACGGGAAAGACAATATGGTGAGGTGTCCGAGTGGCTGAAGGAGCACGCCTGGAAAGTGTGTATACGGCAACGTATCGGGGGTTCGAATCCCCCCCTCACCGCCATATTTTAAGAAGAGCTCGTACGCAAGTACGGGCTTTTTTTCGTCTATTGCACGCCACCGCCCTGTAGCCCGGACAGGCGCATCGCGCCGCCTCCGGGCCCCCCCCCTTCTGCGGCTTCAGACTCTGTTCGACAGCCTGCGCCTTGTGGATTCAGGCAAATGCTAATCCTCCTCCATCCGCTGATACTCTTCGCTCAGGAAATCAACCAGCGCCCTGACCGAGGGGAGCAACCCGCGCCGTGAGGCAAACACCGCATGGATCACCTCCCTGCGCGGCTGCCACTCATCGAGGACAACCACCAGCTCGCCGGCCGCCAGCTGATCGCGCACCATTAATAAAGGAAGCTGTACCACCCCAACGCCGGCGATTGCCGCTTCGCGCAGCGCCAACATATCCGTGGTGACCAGCCGGGGTGTAAAGTAGACTTCCGCCCGTGCGCCCTCCGGGCCGGTCAACTGCCACTTATGCTGATGTTTGCCTGCGCCCAGGCTCAATCCCGGCCAATCGCTTAATTCTGACGGCGCCACAGGCTGCCCCTTTTGCTCTACTAACTGTGGACTGGCGACCAGGCGGTGACCACGATCGGCGAGAACGCGCATTACCAGATCGCTATCCTCTATCGGCCTTGGGCGTACGCGGATCGCGATGTCAACGCCCTCTCCAACGACATCAACTCGTCGGTTTGTGGCTTCCAGCTGCAGATTAACTCCCGGATAGCGCACCATAAACCGCGCCAGCATAGGCCCGACGTGCGCATGCAATAGCGTCACCGGACAGGTCAGCTTGACGCTTCCGCGGGGCTCGGAACGCAGGGTCTCTACCGCCTGCTCTGCCGCTTCCGCCTCTATCAGCATCGCCTTGCAGTGCTGATAGAAGGTGTGCCCCACCTCCGTTACCGCAAACTGACGAGTTGTCCGTTGAATCAAACGTACGCCGAGGCGTTCTTCTAACTGGGCGATTCGCCGGCTCAGTTTGGATTTAGGCTGATCGAGCGCTCTACCCGCCGCCGCGAATCCTCCGTGATCCACCACCTGCACAAACCAGGCTAAATCGTTGAGATCCTGCATTCTTCCTCCATCGTTCCATTTTTGGAACAGTATAGGCCGTTTTTGCTATCTACCGGAGTATTAGTGGTGAATATAAGCTTATTCACATCAGAAACAGATGCACTGGAGAAAGCCATGAAACAGATTACCGGAATCTACACCGCGCCGGCGCAGCATTGGGTAGGCGATGGTTTCCCGGTTCGCTCAATGTTCTCTTATCAGACGCACGGCGAACAGCTAAGCCCCTTCCTGCTACTTGACTATGCAGGCCCTCATCACTTCCCGGCAGGGTCCGAGAAACGCGGCGTCGGCGAACATCCGCATCGCGGATTTGAAACCGTCACCGTGGTGTACTCCGGCGAAGTTGAACATCGAGACTCAACAGGCAGAGGCGGCGTTATTGGACCGGGCGATGTGCAGTGGATGACCGCAGGCGCCGGGATCCTGCACGAAGAGTTCCACTCGGCGGAATTTACCCGCTCCGGCGGCGAGCTGAAAATGATTCAGCTGTGGGTCAATCTTCCGGCTAAAGACAAGATGACGCATCCCGGCTATCAAAGCATCACGGCGGATGCCATCCCTGACGCCGAGCTGCCGGATAACGCTGGCCGCATGCGGGTGATTGCCGGGCGCTATCAGGATGTTGTCGGACCGGCGCATACCTTTTCGCCGCTTAACGTATGGGACCTGCAGCTAAACCAGAGTCATGAGGTAACCCTGCATCAGCCCGCTGGCTGGAGCACGGCGCTGGTGGTGCTGGAAGGTGAAATCGTGGTGAACGGCGAGGGTAACGCCCGCGAAGGTCAGCTGGTGGTGCTCAGCCAAAAAGGTGAAACGCTCCACCTCGCGGCCAGTAGTCACGTCAAAGTGCTGCTGATGGCCGGCGAGCCGCTGCAGGAGCCGATCGTGGGCTACGGCCCGTTTGTGATGAATACTAAAGCGCAAATCGCAGAAGCGGTTCGTGATTTTAATAGCGGCCGCTTCGGCCAAATCTGATACTGAATGAGGTGAAGAATATGTCTACCCCAGCTAACTTTAATGGTTCTCGTCCTGTTATTGATGTCAATGATACCGCCATGCTGCTGATCGACCACCAGAGCGGTCTCTTCCAGACCGTAGGCGATATGCCGATGCCGGAGTTACGGGCGCGCGCCGCCGCGCTGGCAAAAATGGCCTCGTTAGCCGGTATTCCGGTGATCACCACGGCATCGGTGCCGCAGGGACCGAACGGGCCGCTAATCCCTGAGATCCATGAGAATGCGCCCCATGCGCACTATATTGCGCGTAAGGGGGAGATCAATGCCTGGGATAATCCGGAATTTGTGGCCGCGGTAAAGGCCACCGGCCGTAAAACATTGATTATTGCCGGGACGATTACCAGCGTTTGCATGGCGTTCCCGGCGATTGCCGCCGTCGCCGACGGCTATAGAGTTTTTGCCGTCATCGATGCCTCCGGCACCTATAGCAAGATGGCGCAGGAGATCACTCTCGCCCGGGTCGTTCAGGCGGGCGTCGTGCCGATGGATACCGCCGCGGTCGCTTCCGAACTGCAGCGCACATGGAATCGACCAGACGCCGCAGAATGGGCTGAGGTTTATACTAAAGTCTTCCCGGCATACCAGCTGCTGATCGAGAGCTATGCCAAAGCGCAGGACGTGGTGAAGAATAACGAACAGCTTGATTCACAGCGTTAAAACGCCTGCCCCGCCGCGCTACGACGGGGCAGTGTTCAATGCTTAACCGAACGATAGCAAAAGAATAAATACTGCTTGACCGTTTTAGCGCAACTCCCTATAGTAGCGCCCCGTTGCCCACCCAAGGTGAGCAGCAAAACAATATGGTGAGGTGTCCGAGTGGCTGAAGGAGCACGCCTGGAAAGTGTGTATACGGCAACGTATCGGGGGTTCGAATCCCCCCCTCACCGCCATATTTTAAGAAGAGCTCATACGCAAGTACGGGCTTTTTTTTCGTCTATTGCACGCCACCGGGGGGATGAGAAGCCCCGACCGGCCGAAATAGAGTCACGGCGCGGCCATCCTTCTCGCTACAAATCATTCACCGCCATTTTATGACCGCCCTCACCCCTGCACATCGCCCTTCACTTCATCGCAGCGCGAAAGAGCAACCTCGGTTAACGATATGACGCGGTCGTACTTCACCAATAAATTTATAAACGACAAAGAGAGAACGACCAGACCGATATAGCCATATGCCAGCCCCATAACCCAATCATGACCTGCTACAGGTTTTGCTAACGTAATAACCATAGAGATTATCCCTGGCAGAATACCAAGTTTATCGACGGGGCCGACAATAAGATTGATTCTTTTACTCAGAAACTCACGTTCGTGCTTTATCTCGAGCAGCCCCAACTCCAGGGTAGGCTTGCCTAAGCGTACAAAATCCGCAAGAAAACGCTCGTCGGTTAAGGCCTCTTTTTTAATATTTTGTTCTACGCTGGCGCTGAGCGGCATGGTGAAGAAGTATTTTATCGTGTTTCGCTGCTGGTAGATTTTAATGATTGGCATGAGAATCAGCACTACATAGGAAAGTGCTATGAGTACGATCGACAAATCAATAAGCCAGCGGCCTGAGGGCTTGATCAGCATATACCCGCCCATTGCGCCAAAGGAAACCAGAACCATCCCCACTAACCCGATAAATAGCCACCGGTCAGATTTACTTTTATCGCCGGCGAGTAATTTGTTTTTTAAAGCCGCTTCATGCGACTTAAGCAATTCAATATAGTTCAGCAAACCGCTGTTATTTTCATTCATAGCGCACTCCTGCTAAAGGTGATAAAAGAGCCTGAAACACTATCCACGCTAATGATAAACTGCCGAAGCGTTACCACTCACTATCCAGGAAGGAATATGAGCACTATTGCCGTTGTTGTTCTGACTTACATTAAACCGCTTGAAGAAGTAGATGCCCAGCTTGCCGCACACGTGGAATGGCTTAAGCAAGGGTATGCTGAGGGAATATTTCTCGCGTCGGGGCGTAAAATCCCCAGGTCCGGAGGCGTGATTCTGGCTAAAGGCGATGATATGGCTGCGCTGCAAAATCGGTTAAGCCTGGACCCCTTTCAGCAATCTGGCGTCGCGAAGGCTGATATCATTCCCTTTGAAGCCACGATGACCAGCCCTTCACTGCAGGCCTTGCTGTAATTAAGCAAAAACAAAGCCCGGTTTCCCGGGCTTTGCAGACTAAGAAACTATCAGTAGTAGGCTTTCAACGCGCGCTGGCAAAGCATCGAACGCACGCAATCGTCCGTCGTAAAGCGCACGATCCCCACCATTTCATCTTCCTCAAAACGCGCCAGCGCATCGGCCAGACCCGACCGCACGCCTGAAGGTAAATCGCACTGGGTGATGTCGCCGTTGACGATAACCGTCACATTCTCCCCGAGGCGGGTCAAAAACATTTTCATTTGCGCCGCGGTCACGTTCTGGGCCTCGTCCAGAATCACCACCGCATTTTCAAATGTACGTCCGCGCATATAGGCGAACGGCGCGATTTCCACCTTGCCGATTTCCGGGCGCAGGCAGTATTGCATAAAGGAAGCCCCCAGCCTTCTCACCAGCACGTCATAAACCGGGCGGAAATAGGGAGCAAACTTCTCGGCGATATCTCCCGGTAAGAAGCCGAGGTCTTCGTCGGCCTGCAGAACGGGACGGGTAACAATAATTCTGTCCACATCTTTATGAATCAGGGCTTCAGCAGCTTTCGCCGCGCTAATCCAGGTCTTACCGCACCCGGCCTCGCCCGTGGCAAAGATCAGCTGTTTATTGTCGATGGCGTTCAAATAATGCGCCTGAGCCTCATTGCGCGCTTCAATTGGCGATAGATCGCGGCTATCCCGCGCCATGCCAATGGCTTCTACGCCACTCATTTGCACAAGCGATGTGACCGATTCTTCTTCGCGCTGCTTATGGCTTCGCGAATCCTGTCTCAGCACACGTTTGGCCTCACGACGAGCTCTGGTCACTGCTTTTTGTCTTCCCATGGATAGCACCTTGCGTTGTTGGTTTACATCACACGCGCCACGTTCGACGCGATTATGCGCACTAACGATTGAGGTTTGGCTTCCTTGTAAGCCATTGCTTGCCTGACGAATTGGCAGAGGGTCACGGCTACGCGCACCGATAACCTTGCCTGGGTTCAGATATTCTGTGATAGAGGGGGATGATTTGGCGGTGAGAAAATCGCGGCCGGAAGTGGGGCTTCCGTGCTGATGAGTACGGTATCGGGTTTGACGTTTTCCGTTACAGCAATCGGGCATTCGCGATCTCCATAATGAAACGATACTGCTGCCGAGAACTACCGCGTCTGTAATAAGTACATCAGAAATAATTCTAAGCGCAACTTATTTTTCACATACAGACAACAAATAATTCTCAAGGCGGCTCGGGAGAGTTTCCGACTATAAGATTACAGAAAAATGAAACAAGGCAGGAAATACAAAAAATGAATGGAAAAACAGCAGAAAACGCCCTGCCCCGGAGGGCAGGTACGTCAGGCTTCGACTAACGATTGACCGAGGTAATGTTGAGGGTCAACGGCCCCCGGCAGAACAAAAAAGTATCCGCCGCCAATCGGCTTCACGTACTCTTCCAGGGCTTCTCCGTTCAGCCGCTTTTGCACCGTCAGGAAGCCTTTTTCCAGATCGTACTGATAGCAGACAAACAGCAGCCCCATATCCAGCTGGCCGGAATTCGTGACCCCCAGCGAATAACTGTAGCCCCGACGCATCATCAGGCTGGAGGCCGTTTCCGGAGTGCGCGGGTTGGCCAACCGAATATGACTGTCGAGCGCAATGATTTCGCCGTCAGGATCGTTACGGTAATCGGGCACATCGTGCTCGTGCTCCATCCCCAGCGGCGCTCCGGTCAGTTTTTCGCGGCCAAAAATGGTCTGCTGCTCTTTCAGCGGCGTGCGGTCCCAAAACTCAACGTGGAACTGAATAATCCGCGCCGCCTGGTAGCTACCGCCCGTCGCCCATGCCGGTTCCCCCTGATCGGCGGTTACCCACACCACCTTGTCCATTAACGCAGTATCCGAACTCAATGGATTCGCGGTGCCGTCTTTAAAGCCCAGCAGATTCACCGGCGTCTCTTTACCCTTGCTGCGCGCGGCGCTATCGGAGATGAATCCCTCCCGCTTCCAGCGCACGCTGAGTAAATCCGGCGTGTGTTTAATCACATCCCGCAGCGCGTGAATCACCGTATCCTGAGTATTGGCGCAAATTTGCAGCAACAGATCGCCGTGACAGAGCGCCGCATCCAGCGAGTCGTTAGGAAAACGGGTCATTTTTTGCAGCTTCTTCGGCGCATGGCTGGCCAGACCGAAGCGTTCGTCAAACAGCGAATGCCCCACCGAAACGGTTATCGTCAGGTTATCCGGGGCGATCCACGGCCCAAGAATGCCCGAGTCCATCGGCGGCAGCCGCGGGTTCGGCGTCTCCGGCGCGGGCCCGCCCTTTGTCAGAAAGGCGATCCGCTGGGTCAGCAGACGAAACAGCCTTTCCAGATCCGCTTTATCACCGGCGAGGACATCAAATGCGACGATCATCATCGATGCCTGCTGCGGCGTCAGCACGCCGGCCTGGTGCAAACCATAAAACGGCTGCGCTTCCATGCGCGCATCGGGGGAGACCGTACCCGGTGAGCTTTTCTCTTTTGCCGCATGCGCCACCGGGCAGCCACCGGTCAAGGCCAGCGCGCCACCAAGCGCGCCGATCCCTTTGAGTAACCGCCGACGCGACGGTTCATTGATAGGGTATTTTTGCTCTGCCATCGACTTAATCCAGACCGAGGATCCCGCGCAGCTGGGCCAGATCTTCCGCAAGGGTGGTGATCGGGCCTTTCAGCGCGTTACGATCGGCATCCGTCAGCTTGTCGTAGGTCTCAAAACCCTCTTTGGTGCGGTATTTACCGAGGATGGCGTCAACTTTCTTGAAGTTAGCATCCACTTTTGCCAGCAGCGCGCTGTTCTCTTTTTGCAGCTGCGGACGCAGCAGGTCGACGATTTTCTGCGCGCCGTCAATGTTGGCCTGGAAGTCCCACAGGTCGGTATGGCTGTAGCGATCTTCTTCACCGCTGATTTTGCTGGCCGCCACTTCTTCAATCAAACCGGCTGCGCCGCCAACCACTTTTGACGGCGGGAACGCCAGCTCGCTGATGCGTTTTTGCAGCTCAATAACGTCAGCGTGCAGTTGATCGGCGTATTTATCCATGCCTTTGACGCTGTTATCGCCAAACAGCGCTTTTTCCAGCCGGTGGAAACCGGTGAATTTTGGATCTTCGGCTTTTTTCTCGTAGTCATCCTCGCGGGCGTCAATGCTGCCATCAAGGTCAGAGAACAGCTCAGCGATCGGCTCGATACGTTCATAGTGCTGACGCGTTGGCGCATACAGCGCTTTTGCTTTCTCGATATCGCCTGCTTTCACCGCATCGGTAAAGGCTTTGGTGCTGCTCACCAGTTGCGCAGTCTCGGCGCTAACCCAGGCTTTATAGGCGGTAATCGCTTCGCCGAGGCTAAGCAGCGCATCGGCTTTCGCGGCACCCTGGATCGCCTCTCCGGTCACCGTCAGTTTGCCTTTCGGGTTAGTCAGCAGGCCGCAGGTCATATCATATTCACCCGGCTGCAGGTTTGCCGTTAGCTTTTGCGTAAAGCCGGGGGCAATATTCTCGCGCTCTTCAACCACCATCACGCCTTTCAGGATCTCCCATTCCAGCGCTTTCTGGCTGTGGTTCTGAATGATGAACTGAGTTTTACCCGCTTTGACGGTGACGTTCATTGGCTCGCACTGTTTATCAGTAACGGTAACTTTTACCTGCGGAATATCGGCCGCCTGGGCGTAAAATGCAGAGCTGAATAGCGCGGCAACGGTAAGCTGCAGCGCAGTGCGACGAAAATGATTCATCATGATGACCATCCCTTTCGATAAGTATGTTGTAACTATTTGAATTCGCGATGCCCGACTACGCGGCTCGGGATGCGGTGGTGTTATTGCCCGACGGCAGCGCGAACAGCACCAGCGCCGGAACCAAATAGATAAAGTAGACCGCCACTTCGCTGATAGTCGGCGTTTCCTGATAGCCGAAAATCCCCTCCAGCAGCGTCCCGAAGAGCGTATGCGTCGAAATCACGTTGCTGAGATCGAAGGCGACGTCCTGAAAATGGTTCCACAATCCGGCTTCATGGAAAGCGCGAATAGCCCCGGCCGCCAGACCTGCGGCAACCAGCAAAATAAACAGGCTGGTCCATTTGAAAAAGACGCCGAGATTCATGCGGATACCGCCCCAGTAGATCAGGAATCCTAAAACGATTGCCGTTCCCAACCCAAGCATCGCTCCGATGGGCGGCCAGATACCCACATCCTGCTGGAACGCCGCCAGCAGGAAGAATACGGACTCCAGACCTTCGCGAGCGACGGCGAAAAACACCATCATCACCAGCGCCCAGCCATGGTGGTTGCCGCGCTGAAGCGCATTATCGACCGCCTGTTCAAGCTGCTGTTTGACGTTGCGCGACACTTTGCGCATCCAGAAGACCATCCAGGTCAGAATACACACCGCCACCACCGCCACGATGCCTTCGAATAATTCCTGCTCGCGTTGCGGGAATTCGCCGGTCGTTTCGTTGATAAAGATCCCCAGCCCCAGGCACAGCGCCGCCGCCAGGAAAACGCCAATCCACATAACGCTAATCCAGTTCCCGCGCTGGGTGCGTTTCAGATAGCTGGCAATCAGGCTGACAATCAGCGCGGCCTCGAGGCCTTCACGTAACATGATGAGAAATGGGACAAACATACCAAAACCCTTAAATGTGAACCGCAGTCAATTGATGCAAAGTTAGGTAAATATTTCTGATAGTGATTATCATTACAATAATCAGAAACACAAGTGAAATGTGTAGGGAATGATGACGATTTGTAAATTAATCGCTAACAAATAATGAGCTACGGAATTATTTCTCTGCCTTAAGCCATCCCTGCAGGATAAGGGGATTTTTTGCGCCGGATATTTACCCGGCCGAAGAGCTGTGGCTAAATGGCGACCTTATTTACTGCGAAATGAACAACATGACTCAATTCCTGCACTTCCTGCTGGCGCTGGCGGTTATCCTCGCGCTCGCCTGGCTTGCCAGCTACGACCGTAAAAAAATCCGCATTCGCTATATTATCCAGTTAATTATTATTGAAGTTGCGCTGGCTTTCTTTTTTCTCCACGCCGAAAGCGGCCTGTGGCTAGTGAAAAATATCGCATCCTTTTTTGAATCACTGCTCGGCTTTGCCGCCGAAGGCACCAACTTTGTATTTGGCGGCATGAGTGAAAAAGGGCTGGCGTTTATTTTCCTTGGCGTGCTGTGCCCTATTGTCTTTATCTCCGCGCTCATCGGTATTCTTCAGCACTGGCGTATTCTGCCGATTTTTATTCGCCTGATTGGTACCCTGTTATCGAAAGTTAACGGTATGGGTAAGCTGGAATCTTTCAACGCGGTCAGTTCGCTGATCCTCGGGCAATCAGAGAACTTTATTGCCTATAAGGGCGTGCTCGGCGATCTCTCTTCGCGCCGCCTGTTCACCATGTCGGCCACTGCAATGTCGACGGTTTCGCTGTCCATTGTCGGCGCTTATATGAGTATGCTCGACGCGAAATATGTCGTTGCCGCGCTGATCCTGAATATGTTCAGCACTTTTATTGTGCTGTCGATCATTAATCCGACGCGACCAGGCAGCGAGGAAGAGATCAAGCTTGAGAAGCTTCATGAATCGCAGAGCTTCTTTGAAATGCTCGGTGAATATATTCTGGCCGGATTCAAAGTCGCCATGATTATTCTGGCGATGCTGATTGGCTTTATCGCCTTAATTAGCGCCATTAACGCGCTCTTCGCCACCCTGTTTGGCCTGAGCTTCCAGCAGATACTCGGCTATGTCTTCTATCCGCTGGCGTGGCTGATTGGTATCCCGCTAAGCGATGCGCTGAACGCCGGCAGTATTATGGCGACTAAGCTGGTGGCCAATGAATTTGTCGCCATGATTGAGCTACAAAAAATCGCTGCCAGCATGACGCCGCGCGGGCTGGGTATCTTATCAGTGTTCCTGGTCTCCTTCGCCAACTTCGCTTCTATCGGCATCATCGCCGGGGCGATTAAGGGTCTGAACGAGCAGCAGGGGAATATCGTTTCCCGCTTTGGCCTGCGGCTGGTGTATGGCGCAACGCTGGTCAGCCTGCTCTCTGCCAGCTTTGCTGGTCTGGTACTGTAACCGCAGTTATTGCCTGTGATCCCGGGGGCGGCGCAGAGCGCCTTGCCCGGGCTGGCAGCTCGTACGAGCTGAGGTTGCGTAGCCCGGGTAAGGCATTAGCCGCAACCCGGGTCTTTCATCAGATGCAAATTAAAAGTGCACGCAGACCGGCTGGTCAACGCGCATGACCGACTCCTGTGCAAAGCGCGATTTATAGGTATTGCGCAGCGCCTCAATCCCCTCTTCGCTCTTCGCATCTTTGCCATGGATCAGCATCAGCGCCTTGCTCTGCTCGCGCGCCACGGTTCCGTCATTGCCGAGCCACTGACCGCGCGCGTCAAAGACCGTCAGGCCATCGCGAAAGCGCGTCGTCACGTCGCGATCAACGAACTGCTGCCACTCCTGGGCGGTAATGTCCTTCCCGGCCGGACGGCTTAAGCCAAAATAGAGCGTGGTTTGCACCATGGCGTTATCCGCCGGGCAGGCGTCAGCATCCGCCGCCGGAGCCATCTTCGCGGCGGGCGCTACGCAGCCGCTTAAAATCCCTGCCAGTACTAACGCCATCGCACCCTGTTTGACACTCATCTTGCTACCCTCATTGATATTTATGCTCAGATATCAGCGTATTTTCAATCGATTAGCAAGAGTCACAAACAATAAAGCCCGCATGATGCGGGCTTGATGATGCGACAGAGCATTACTCGGCGGTCGCGCGCACCGGCGGCGCGGAGTGGTAATGGGCGTCCGCTTCGGCAAAGCGTTTTTGCATTTCTGCGGAAGGCGCTTTACCCAGCAGGCTGAAGACCACAATTCCGATGCTACCGAAAATAAAGCCCGGGATAATTTCATACAGGCCCAGCCAGGCGAACTGTTTCCAGACAATCACCGTGACGGCGCCGATGATCATCCCGGCCAGCGCGCCGTTACGCGTCATTCGCGACCACATCACCGAGAACAGCACCACCGGACCAAACGCAGCGCCGAAGCCGGCCCAGGCGTAGCTCACCAGCCCCAGCACACGGTTCTCCGGGTTCGCTGCAAGGGCAATGGAGACCAGCGCCACGGCCAGCACCATAAAGCGGCCAACCCATACCAGCTCCTGCTGACCGGCATTTTTACGCAAAAACGCTTTATACAGATCTTCGGTGATGGCGCTCGAGCAAACCAGCAGCTGGCAGCTCAGGGTCGACATGACCGCCGCCAGGATCGCCGACAGCAGAATCCCGGCAATCCACGGGTTGAACAGAATCTGCGCCAGTTCGATAAAGACGCGTTCAGCGTTCTGATTAACTGCGCCCGCCACGCCCGGGTTGTTGTTGAAGTAAGCGATGCCGAAGAAGCCAACGGCTACGGCCCCCGCCAGGCAGAGGATCATCCAGGTCATGCTGATACGACGGGCGTGTACGATGCTATGGTGCGAGTCCGCCGCCATAAAGCGCGCCAGGATATGCGGCTGGCCAAAATAGCCCAGCCCCCAGCCCATCAGCGAAATAATCGCCACGAAGTTCAGCCCTTTCAGCATATCAACGTTCTCAATGCTCTTTTGCTTGATAACCTCCAGCGATTCGCCAAAGCCGCCGACCGAAATAATCACCATGACCGGCGTCAGGATCAGGGCAAATATCATCAGGCTGGCCTGGACGGTATCGGTCCAGCTCACCGCAAGGAAACCGCCGACGAAGGTATAAATAATGGTTGCCGCCGCGCCGGCCCACAGCGCGGTTTCATAGCTCATGCCAAAGGTGCTTTCAAACAGACGCGCGCCGGCCACAATACCGGATGCGCAATAGATGGTGAAAAATAACAGAATCACCAGCGCCGAGATAATTCGCAGCACCCGGCTTTTATCTTCAAAACGGCCGGTGAAATAATCCGGCAGCGTCAGCGCGTTATTATTCACCTCGGTGTGTACCCGCAAACGCCCCGCCACCAGCTTCCAGTTAATCCATGCGCCTAGCGTCAGGCCAATGGCAATCCAGCTTTCGGAAATCCCGGAGATAAATATTGCGCCGGGCAGCCCCATCAGCAGCCAACCGCTCATATCTGAAGCGCCGGCGGAGAGCGCGGTGACGAATGGGCCAAGGCTGCGGCCGCCGAGAATATAATCATCAAAGTTCTTCGTCGAACGCCAGGCAATAAAACCGATGAGTACCATGCCAAAAATATAAACAATAAAAGTCACCAACATGGGTGTGCTAATAGCCATGTAAAAATCTCCAGAATTTTTTGTCGACAGCGTCCAGATTTGTCGTTTTATCCACTACCGGAACGGGGCAATGGCCTTTTGGTTGTATTGGGCGACCGTATCCTGACGGAAGCTTTGTTTTTTCACAAATGATTTAACACAGCATTTACACTAAATGCATCGGGGACCAAACTTCATTTTGTAATAGGTTGCACTCTCTCACGTTTTTATCGGTTGCACCACGTAAAAGTGTTAAGTCACGCAGATAAAACCCCAAATATAAAGGGAATGAATAGCTGCTATTAACGCCATACAATTTAACAATTACGGCAATTTCAGGCCTGCAGCACAATTCTCAATTAACAAGGTTGCACAAAGTTGCAACATGGTAGATATTTCTACGCAACCTCATCACTGCACAGAAGCGAACTTCGCCAAATCAATCACTCGGCGTCCGGGCGGCAAATTTATCAGCATCCGGCGACATCGTTAACCTTGTGGCCGGAGCGTGGTAATGCAGCCAATAAAGAGGCGGGTTGAAGGATAAAGCGAATGACCAATAACAGGAGTTCCTGACATGGGCACCACCACCATGGGTGTAAAACTTGACGACGCGACGCGCGAACGTATTAAATCCGCGGCGAGCCGTATTGACCGTACGCCGCACTGGCTGATTAAGCAGGCCATTTTCAATTATCTGGAAAAGCTGGAAAACGACGAGACGCTGCCTGAGCTACCGGCGTTACTTTCCGGCGCGGCTAACGAAAGCGATGAAACGGGCAGTCCGGGCGATGAGCCCTGGCAGCCGTTCCTCGAATTCGCTGAGCAGATCCTGCCGCAGTCCGTCTCCCGCGCGTCAATTACCGCCGCCTGGCGTTGGGCCGAAACCGACGCCGTGCCGATGCTGCTGGAGCAGGCTCGCCTGCCGCAGAATCTCGGCGAGCAGGCCCACAAGCTGGCATATCAGCTGGCGGAGAAGCTGCGCAACCAGAAAACCGCCAGCGGCCGCGCAGGAATGGTGCAGAGCCTGCTGCAGGAGTTCTCGCTCTCGTCGCAGGAAGGCGTGGCCCTGATGTGCCTGGCGGAGGCGCTGCTGCGCATTCCCGACAAAGCCACCCGCGATGCCCTGATCCGCGACAAAATCAGCAACGGCAACTGGCAATCGCATATCGGCCGCAGCCCCTCGCTGTTCGTCAATGCCGCCACCTGGGGGCTACTGTTTACCGGCAAGCTGGTCTCGACCCATAACGAAACCAGCCTGTCGCGTTCGCTGAACCGTATTATCGGCAAGAGCGGCGAACCGCTGATTCGTAAAGGCGTCGATATGGCGATGCGCCTGATGGGCGAGCAGTTCGTCACCGGCGAAACCATCGCCGAAGCGCTGGCCAATGCCCGCAAGCTGGAAGACAAAGGCTTCCGCTACTCCTACGATATGCTGGGCGAAGCGGCGCTGACCGCTGACGATGCCCAGGCCTATATGGTTTCCTATCAGCAGGCTATTCATGCCATAGGCAAAGCCTCGAACGGCCGGGGGATTTATGAAGGGCCGGGCATTTCGATTAAACTCTCCGCGCTGCATCCGCGCTATAGCCGCGCCCAGTACGATCGCGCGATGGATGAGCTTTACCCGCGCCTGAAATCGCTAACCCTGCTGGCTCGCCAGTACGATATCGGTATCAACATTGACGCCGAAGAGGCCGATCGCCTGGAGATCTCGCTCGATCTGCTGGAAAAACTCTGCTTTGAGCCGGAGCTGGCGGGCTGGAACGGGATTGGCTTTGTGATCCAGGCCTATCAGAAACGCTGCCCGTTTGTCATTGACTACCTGATCGACCTGGCTACCCGCAGCCGTCGCCGCCTGATGATTCGTCTGGTAAAAGGCGCCTACTGGGATAGCGAAATCAAACGCGCGCAGATGGACGGGCTCGAAGGCTATCCGGTCTATACCCGCAAGGTTTATACCGATGTCTCCTATCTGGCCTGCGCGAAAAAGCTGCTGGCGGTGCCGAACCTGATCTATCCGCAGTTCGCAACGCATAACGCCCACACCCTGGCAGCGATTTATCAGCTCGCCGGACAAAACTACTACCCCGGTCAGTATGAGTTCCAGTGCCTGCACGGCATGGGCGAACCGCTGTATGAGCAGGTGACCGGCAAAGTCGCCGATGGCAAACTCAACCGTCCCTGCCGTATTTATGCGCCGGTGGGCACCCACGAAACGCTGCTGGCCTACCTTGTGCGTCGCCTGCTGGAAAACGGCGCTAACACCTCGTTCGTGAACCGCATCGCCGACAGCACCCTGCCGCTGGATGAGCTGGTTGCTGACCCGGTCGCCGCCGTGGAAAAACTGGCCCAGCAGGAAGGTCAGGTTGGCCTGCCGCATCCGAAAATCCCGCTGCCGCGCGATCTCTACGGCAAGGGGCGCAGTAACTCAGCCGGTCTGGATCTGGCCAACGAGCATCGCCTGGCCTCCCTCTCTTCCTCGCTCTTAAACAGCGCGCTGCATAAATGGCAGGCGCTGCCGATGCTGGAACAGCCGGTTGCCGAAGGCGAAATGCAGCCAGTCATCAACCCGGCGGAGCCAAAAGATATCGTCGGCCACGTGCGCGAAGCCAGCGAGGCTGAAGTTCAGCTGGCGCTGACCAGCGCGGTCAACAACGCGCCGATCTGGTTCGCCACCCCGCCGCAGGAGCGCGCGGCGATCCTCGAACGCGCTGCGGTACTGATGGAAGGCCAGATGCCAACGCTGATGGGTATCCTGGTGCGCGAGGCGGGAAAAACCTTCAGCAATGCCATTGCCGAAGTGCGTGAAGCGGTGGATTTCCTGCACTATTACGCAGGCCAGGTGCGCGCGGATTTTGATAACGAAACCCATCGTCCGCTCGGCCCGGTAGTGTGTATCAGCCCGTGGAACTTCCCGCTGGCAATCTTTACCGGACAAATTGCTGCCGCGCTGGCGGCCGGCAACACCGTTCTGGCGAAACCCGCGGAACAGACGCCGCTGATCGCCGCTCAGGGCGTCGCTATCCTGCTGGAAGCGGGCGTACCGCCGGGGGTTATTCAACTGCTGCCGGGCCGCGGAGAAACCGTCGGTGCGGCGCTGACTTCCGACGAGCGCGTTCGCGGCGTGATGTTCACCGGCTCAACCGAAGTCGCCACGCTACTGCAGCGCAATATCGCCAGCCGCCTGGATGCTCAGGGTCGCCCGACGCCGCTCATCGCTGAAACCGGCGGCATGAACGCGATGATCGTTGACTCTTCCGCCCTGACCGAACAGGTGGTGATCGACGTTCTTGCCTCGGCGTTCGACAGCGCGGGACAGCGCTGCTCTGCGCTGCGCGTGCTCTGCCTGCAGGATGATATCGCCGACCATACGCTGACGATGCTGCGCGGCGCGATGGCCGAGTGCCGGATGGGCAATCCGGGCCGCCTGACTACCGATATCGGGCCGGTTATTGACGCCGAAGCCAAAGAGAACATTGAGCGCCATATTCAGACGCTGCGCGCCAAAGGGCGCAAAGTCTTCCAGGCGGTGCGCGAAACCAGTGAAGATTCGCGCGAGTGGACCAGCGGTACGTTCGTTCCACCGACGCTGATCGAACTCGACAGCTTCGACGAGCTGAAAAAAGAGGTCTTCGGCCCGGTGCTCCACGTGGTGCGCTATAACCGCAACGAGCTGGACGGGCTGGTTGAGCAGATCAACGCCTCGGGTTATGGCCTGACCCTGGGCGTGCATACCCGTATCGACGAAACCATCGCGCAGGTCACCGGCAACGCCAACGTCGGCAACCTGTACGTCAACCGTAATATGGTTGGCGCCGTGGTCGGCGTGCAGCCGTTCGGCGGCGAGGGCCTGTCGGGTACGGGTCCAAAAGCCGGCGGCCCGCTGTATCTGTACCGACTGCTCTCCAGCCGGCCGCAGAACGCAGTCGGGATCACCCTCGCCCGCCAGGATGCGGAGTACCCGCTGGACGCGCAGTTGAAAACGCTGCTGGAGAAACCGCTGCTCGCGTTACAGCAGTGGGCTAAAGACCGCCCGGAACTGCAGGCCCTGTGCCAACAGTTCAGCGAACAGGCGCAGGCCGGTACCCAGCGTCTGCTTCCGGGCCCAACCGGTGAGCGCAACACCCTGACCTTTATGCCGCGCGACCGCGTGCTGTGCGTCGCCGATAACGAGCAGGACGCGCTCACCCAGCTGGCGGGCGTGACCGCCGTGGGGTGCGAAGTGCTGTGGCCTGACGCGCCTCTGCAGCGCGAGCTGGCAAAAAAACTGCCGCGCGAAGTCAGCGAACGGATCCACTTTGCCAAAGCGGAAACCCTGGCGAGCGAACCTTTCGATGCGGTTATCTACCACGGCGATTCCGATCAGCTGCGTGAGCTGTGTGAACAGGTAGCGGCGCGCGATGGCGCGATTGTTTCGGTGCAGGGCTTCGCCCGCGGCGAGAGCAATCTGCTGCTGGAGCGGCTCTATATTGAACGTTCGCTCAGCGTCAATACCGCCGCAGCCGGCGGCAACGCCAGCCTGATGACGATTGGCTAAGCCTGCTTCCCGGGTTGCGGCTGATGCCTTACCCGGGCTACCCAACCACAGCCCGCACTATCAGTAGCCCGGGCAAGGCGCTCCGCGCCGCCCCCGGGAAAGCAGACGGCACAACGTCAGCTAATGACACCAGACGCAGGCTGTGGTTAATTAAGGCTCCCGGACGGGAGCTTTTTTTATGGGAGTTGACCAATGAAACGCACTTTACTCGCTTTTGCCGCGCTGCTGGCAAGCACCCATGCGCTGGCGGACGAATGTAGCAACGCCAGCAATCAAACGGAAATGAACCAGTGCACCGCCGAGCAGTACCAGGCTGACGACAAAAAATTAAATGAAACGTATCAGGAAGCGCTGAAGCGCGCCTCTGAAAAACAGCAGGAACTGCTGAAAAAAGCGCAGCTGACGTGGATTGCCCTGCGCGACGCCGACTGTCAATTCCTCGCCTCCGGCGCAGAAGGCGGCAGCGTACAGCCGATGCTGATCAACCAGTGCATGTCCGATAAAACCGTCGAGCGCGAGTCGTATCTCGCTTCGCTGCTGCAGTGCGAGGATGGCGATCAGAGCTGCCCGCTGCCGCCCGCCAATTAACGCACCCGAATCCCTTCGATAATCATCCGCTGGACGTTATCGACGGTTTGCTGAAAAAACGCCTCATCGCGCAGCGTCGCGCCGGTTACCGCCTCAACCTGAGTGGCGAAATCGGCGTAATGCTGCGTAGTCGCCCAGATCATAAAGATCAGATGCTGCGGGTCGACGGGCGCCAGCCTGCCGCTCTCAACCCAGCCGGAAATAATCGCCGACTTCTCATCTACCAACGCTTTCAGATCGCCGGTCAGCTCGCCCATCAGCAGCGGCGCACCTTGCAGCATCTCCAGACAAAACAGCTTTGACGCCTGCGGGTGATCGCGGGAAACCTCCAGCTTAAGGCGAATATATTCGCCGATGGCCACCAGCGGACTGATGTCTTCACGAAACGCCTTGAGCGGCGCCAGCCAGATAGCCAGGATCTGCTGCAGCACCGCGATATACAGTGCTTCTTTCGAGGGGTAGTAATAGAGCAAATTGGTTTTCGACACCCCGGCCAGCTCGGCAACCTGCTCAAGCCGCGTGCCGTGAATGCCATACTGCGAGAACGCGTCCAGCGCGGCGGCCAGAATAGCCTCTTTTTTTGCGCTCACCGCCTGTGAACGTTTGCCGATCTTTTTCACGCCGCCCTGTGCCATGCATTATCTCCTTCATTTCCCGCCATCAGCATAGCAAAAGCCCAGCGCCGGCACGACTCTGTGCACCCCGATTGCGCACGACTGCGGCTTTTTCGTGCACCGATTTTGACCATTCAGTCCACTTTTATTGCTGCCATTTTCAGCAACCATAACGCAACACATTAATAACATTAGCCTTTGTAAAACTGGCATCGCCTTTGCTTTATCTTTCAGGCGAGGTGATTGAGGGAGATGCAGGATGCAGCGCCGCGCCTTCTTGTTCAACGACATGCAGAGAGGTAGGTATGAAAATTGGTGTCTTCGTTCCGATTGGTAATAACGGCTGGCTGATTTCCACCCATGCTCCCCAGTACATGCCGACGTTTGAGCTCAATAAGGCTATCGTGCAAAAAGCCGAACACTACGGCTTCGATTTCGCGCTATCGATGATCAAACTGCGCGGCTTCGGCGGCAAAACCGAATTCTGGGATCATAATCTGGAGTCCTTCACCCTGATGGCCGGACTGGCCGCCGTGACTTCACGCATCCAGATCTACGCCACCGCCGCCACCCTGACCTTGCCCCCGGCGATCGTCGCCCGCATGGCCTCAACCATTGACTCTATCTCCGGCGGCCGCTTTGGCGTCAATCTGGTCACCGGCTGGCAAAAGCCGGAGTACGAGCAGATGGGCATCTGGCCGGGCGATGACTATTTTGCCAGCCGCTATGACTACCTCACCGAATATGTCCAGGTCCTGCGCGACCTGTGGGGAACCGGGCGCAGCGACTTCAAAGGCGACTACTTCACCATGAATGACTGTCGGGTCAGCCCGCAGCCGTCGCAGCCGATGAAGGTCATCTGCGCCGGGCAAAGCGATGCCGGTATGGCGTTCTCCGCCCAACACGCTGACTATAACTTCTGCTTCGGTAAAGGCGTGAACACCCCTGCCGCCTTTGCCCCCACCGCCGCCCGGATGATGCAGGCGGCGGAAAAAACCGGCCGCGACGTCGGCTCCTACGTCCTGTTTATGGTGATTGCCGACGAAACCGACGAGGCAGCCCGGGCCAAATGGGAGCATTACAAAGCCGGCGCGGATGACGAGGCGCTGGCGTGGCTGACCGAACAGAGCCAGAAAGACACCCGTTCCGGCAGCGACACCAACGTGCGCCAGATGGCCGATCCCACCTCGGCGGTCAATATCAACATGGGCACTCTTGTGGGCTCCTACGCCAATGTCGCCCGTATGCTCGACGAGGTGGCGGCGGTTCCCGGCACCGACGGCGTGCTGCTGACGTTTGATGATTTCCTTATCGGTATCGAAGCCTTTGGACAGCGCATTCAGCCGCTGATGCGCTGCCGCGACCATATTGCCACCATGACTCAAGAGGTTGCCTGATGATTACCCTGCCCGCTCGCCCGGAATCCCTGACCTTCGCGCCGCTACAAAGCGCGCTGATCGTCGTCGATATGCAGAACGCCTACGCCAGCCAGGGCGGCTATCTCGACCTCGCCGGCTTTGATGTTTCCACCACCCGACCGGTTATCGACAATATCAACCTCGCCGTGGCCGCCGCGCGCGCCGCCGGGATGCTGGTTATCTGGTTTCAGAACGGCTGGGATGACCAGTACGTGGAGGCCGGCGGCCCCGGTTCGCCCAATTTTCATAAATCCAACGCGCTGAAAACCATGCGCCAGAACCCGGAGCTGCAGGGCAAGCTGCTGGCGAAAGGCGGCTGGGACTATCAGCTGGTCGATCAGCTTAAGCCGCAGCCCGGCGATATCGTGCTGCCGAAACCGCGCTACAGCGGCTTCTTTAATACCGCGCTCGACAGCATCCTGCGCAGCCGCGGCATCCGCCATCTGGTGTTTACCGGCATCGCCACCAACGTCTGCGTGGAATCAACCCTGCGCGACGGCTTTTTCCTCGAATATTTCGGCATCGTGCTGGAGGACGCTACGCACCAGGCCGGTCCGGCGTTTGCCCAGCAGGCGGCGCTGTTTAATATCGAAACCTTCTTTGGCTGGGTCAGCGATGTCGCCAGCTTCTGTAATGCCCTTGAGCCCGCCGCGCCGCACGCATTTACCGAGGAGAAACGTTATGCCTAAACAGGTGATTATTCCGCCAGGCACCACCGCGCCTATCGCACCGTTTGTTCCCGGCACGCTGGCCGACGGCGTGGTTTACGTCTCCGGCACCCTGCCGTTCGATAAGCAAAATAACGTGGTTTACATCGGCGACCCAAAGGCGCAAACCCGCCACGTGCTGGAAACCATCAGGAGCGTTATCGAGACGGCGGGGGGCAGTATGGCGGATGTGACCTTCAACAGCATCTTTATCACCGACTGGAAAAACTACGCCGCGATTAACGAAGTCTACGCGGAGTTCTTCCCCGGCGACAAACCGGCGCGTTTCTGCATTCAGTGCGGGCTGGTGAAGCCCGAAGCGCTGGTGGAGATCGCCACCGTCGCCCATATCGGGAAACCGGCATGATGAAGCTGAATATCTCCCCGGCGCCTTATCCCGGCGCGCCGGTGGTGGTTCTGAGCGCCGGGCTCGGCGGCGCGGGCGGCTACTGGCTGCCGCAGCGTTCGGCGCTGGAAGCGCACTACCAGCTGGTGAGCTATGACCACAACGGCACCGGCGAAAACGGCGGCCCGTTGCCCGCCGGCTATAGCATGGCGCAGATGGCGCAGGAGCTCTACGCGGCGCTGCTGGAGGCGGGTATTGGGCGCTTTGCGCTGGTCGGCCACGCCCTGGGGGCGCTGATTGGCCTGCAGCTCGCGCTGGACCATCCCGAAGCGATAAGCGCCCTGGTACTGGTGAACGGCTGGCTGACGCTCTCCCCGCATACTCGCCGCTGCTTCCTGGTGCGCGAGCGCCTGCTGCACGCGGGCGGCGCGCAGGCGTGGGTAGAAGCGCAGCCGCTGTTCCTCTATCCGGCGGAGTGGATGGCTTCTCGCCTACCGCGTCTGGAGGCCGAAGACGCGCTCGCCATCAGCCATTTCCAGGGCAAAGAGAATCTGCTGAAAAGGCTGAATGCTCTCAAGCAGGCCGACTTTTCGCGCCGGGCGGCAGCCATCGTCTGCCCGACGCTGGTTATCAGCGCCGCTGACGATCTGCTGGTCCCGGCCTCCTGCTCCCGCCTGCTGCAGGCGGCAATCCCCGACAGCCAACTGGTGGAAATGGCCTGGGGCGGCCACGCCTGCAACGTCACCGATAGCGCCACCTTTAACCCTATTTTATGCGACGGGCTGGCCGCGATGCTGCCCGTACCCCAGGAGAACCTATGAGCGAAGCCATTAGCCCGGCCGCCTGCGCCGCGCTGTTCACCGAGGCCCGAACCCACAACGGCTGGCTGGATAAGCCGGTCAGCGACGCGCAGCTGCGCGAACTCTACGACTTGCTGAAAATGGGGCCGACCTCCGCCAACTGCTCCCCGGCGCGCTTCGTTTTCGTCCGCACCCCGGAAGGTAAAGAGAAGCTGCGCCCGGCCCTGTCGAGCGGCAACATCGCGAAGACCCTGCAGGCGCCAGTCACCGCTATTGTCGCCTGGGACCGCGCGTTCTATGACCGGCTGCCGGAGCTGTTCCCCCACGGCGACGCCCGCAGCTGGTTTACCTCCAGTTCGCAAATGGCGGAGGAGACCGCCTTTCGCAACAGCTCATTGCAGGCGGCATACCTGATTTTCGCCTGCCGCGCGCTGGGCCTGGATACCGGTCCGATGTCGGGTTTTGACCGCGAAAAAGTCGATGCGGCGTTTTTTGCCGACGGCGCCTGGAAAAGCAACCTGCTGATTAATATCGGCTACGGCGATCCCGGTAAACTGTACGCGCGCCTGCCGCGTCTGTCCTTTGATGATGCCTGCCAGCTGGTATAAGGAGCCCGCATGTCTCTTGCCGATAAACAAAGCTTTCGCGACGCCATGGCCCACGTCGGAGCGGCGGTGAACATTATCACCACCGATGGTCCCGCAGGCCGCGCAGGATTTACCGCCAGCGCGGTTTGCAGCGTCACCGACGCGCCGCCCACGCTGCTGGTCTGCCTGAATCGTTCAGCCTCGGTATGGCCGATCTTCAGCCAGCATCAGGCGCTGTGCGTTAATACCCTGGCGGCCGGTCAGGAAGGACTCTCGAACCTTTTCGGCGGTAAAACGCCGATGGCGGAGCGCTTCGCCGCCGCCGACTGGCAAACCGGCGCGACCGGCTGCCCGCGTCTGGAGGCAGCGCTGGTCAGCTTCGACTGCCGCATCAGCCAGATCGTCAGCGTCGGGACGCACGACATTCTGTTTTGCGAAGTGGCGGCGATTGTTCGCCATCCGGAACCGCGTGGACTGATGTGGTTCGATCGCGGCTACCACACGCTGATGCGTCCAGCCTGTTAACCCTAAACCCAGGATCTCATCATGGCTCTCTTCGATTTTCCTCGCTGGCAGTTAACCTCCCCCTCCGCCGCGTCCGGCGTCGTGGCCCCCGATGAACGGCTGTCGGTCGGGCAAACCGTGGTGATGGGCGTTCAGCACGCGGTGGCGATGTTTGGCGCAACCGTTCTGATGCCAATCCTGATGGGGTTAGATCCTAATCTGTCGATCCTGATGTCCGGCGTCGGCACCCTGCTGTTCTTTTTGGTCACCGGCGGGCGCGTGCCGAGCTACCTTGGTTCCAGCGCCGCCTTTGTCGGCGTGGTCATCGCCGTCACCGGCTTCAACGGCCAGGGGCTTAACCCGCACCTTAGCGTCGCGTTGGGCGGAATTATCCTCTGCGGACTGGTGTATACCCTGATTGGTCTGGTAGTGATGAAACTCGGTACCCGCTGGATTGAGCGGCTGATGCCGCCAGTGGTCACCGGCGCGGTGGTGATGGCGATTGGTCTTAATCTGGCCCCTATTGCGGTTCGCAGCGTATCAGCGACGCCGTTCGACGGCTGGATGGCGGTGCTGACCGTGCTCTGTATCGGCCTGGTGGCAGTGTTTACCCGCGGGATGCTGCAGCGGCTGCTGATCCTCGTCGGGCTGATTATCGCCTGCGCCCTCTACGCGCTGCTGGCCAACGGCCTCGGGCTGGGCAAGCCGCTGGATTTTAGCCTGCTTGCGCAGGCGGCGTGGTTCGGTTTGCCGCAGCTGACCGCCCCGACCTTTAACGGCCAGGCAATGATGCTGATCGCTCCCGTGGCGGTAATTCTGGTGGCGGAAAATCTCGGCCACCTGAAGGCGGTTGCCGGGATGACCGGGCGCAATATGGACCCGTATATGGGCCGCGCGTTCGTCGGCGACGGGCTGGCAACGATGCTCTCCGGCTCGGTTGGCGGCAGCGGCGTGACTACCTATGCGGAGAATATCGGCGTGATGGCGGTCACCAAAGTGTACTCGACGCTGGTGTTCGTCGCGGCGGCGCTGATTGCGATGCTGCTTGGGTTTTCACCGAAATTCGGCGCACTGATCCATACCATTCCGGGACCGGTGATCGGCGGCGCATCGATCGTGGTGTTTGGCCTGATTGCCGTCGCGGGCGCGCGAATTTGGGTACAGAATCGGGTGGATCTGAGCCAGAATGCGAATCTGATTATGGTGGCAGTGACGCTGGTGCTGGGGGCGGGCGATTTTGCGCTTTCGCTCGGTGGCTTTACCCTCGGCGGGATCGGCACGGCCACCTTCGGCGCGATTCTGCTCCACGCTCTGCTTAACCGCCGTCCGCGTGAGGCCGGGCAAACCAACGTCACCCCGGTATGAAAGCGTGCAACGCCAGCAGACCCGTACCGGGAAATCCCCGGTCGCGCTACGCTTACCGGGGCGACAAAACAGCGCCAACCCGTAGCCCGGCTAAGGCATTAGCCGCAGGGCGGGGGCTACTTCCGCTTAGCGGCATCTGCATGCATCGGGATAAAAAAAACCGCCGACTACACGTCGGCGGTGAGGGCGATGGGGTTTGCTCTGGAGATTAACCCCTATCGGCAGACAATCAGGACGGCGCTAGCTATCGCGGCTGCCGTGACTGTTTTTTCCCCCTTTTTTACCAGCTTCGGAAGCGCGCTGAGGATCGTTTTTAAAGTTTCCCCCGCTATGCTGGCCACCTTTACGACCTGCTTCTGATGCTCTTTCACGGTCTTCAGCAAAGTTGCCGGTACCGCCACGATGGTTTGCCATTACTGACCTCCATTTAGGTTAGACATCATGCTGCATTAGGTGAAACAAAAGGCCTTAGCCTCCGCGATCCCATTTTCCGATCGCGTACTGTTAAGGTTAGCGAATACAGAAGCGGCTGTAGGCAGATAGTCATATCCTGAAATAGATTTCTGATAACAACCGCCGCTATGGCGCACATTCTGCGCTAAGCAACTCTTATGACAGCCTAAAATAGCGCCGCCAAAGATGTATCTTTTTGCAACAGCCGCTATTTTTTGCATTTTTGTTATAAATCAAACAAATGATTGTTACATTTGCACTCTTCGCCAGAGATCTTATCTTTAAAGGTAGCCAGTCGTCTGGCTGGCGCATAACGCAACCGAGGAGTGATGCAAATGGCTAAGATTCTGGTGCTTTATTATTCAATGTACGGACACATCGAGACCATGGCGCATGCCGTCGCCGAAGGGGCTAACAAAGTCGATGGCGTGGAAGTGGTCGTGAAGCGCGTGCCGGAAACCATGCAGGCAGAGGTTTTTGCCAAAGCAGGCGGGAAAACACAAAACGCCCCCGTTGCCACACCGCAGGAGCTGGCTGAGTACGATGCCATCATCTTTGGTACCCCTACCCGCTTCGGCAACATGTCCGGGCAGATGCGCACCTTCCTCGATCAAACTGGCGGTCTGTGGGCATCCGGCGCGCTGTACGGCAAACTGGCCAGCGTATTCAGCTCAACCGGTACCGGCGGCGGTCAGGAACAGACCATCACCTCCACCTGGACCACCCTTGCCCACCACGGGATGATCATTGTGCCGATTGGCTACGGCGCTCAGGAGCTGTTTGATGTCTCGCAGGTTCGCGGCGGCACGCCTTACGGCGCCACCACCATTGCCGGCGGAGACGGATCGCGTCAGCCAAGTGAAGAAGAATTGGCCATTGCCCGCTATCAGGGTCAACACGTTGCAGGTCTGGCAGTTAAATTACACGGTTAATCTTCAGCAGGAGGAAAAGCATGCCGAATCAAGAAGCAAAGGCCCACCGCGTGGGTGAATGGGCAAGTCTGCGCAATACATCTCCTGAAATTGCCGAGGCAATTTTTGAACTCGCCAATTATGATGAAAAGCTGGCGGAGAAAATCTGGGAAGAAGGCAGCGATGAAGTCCTGCCCCGCGCCTTCGCCAAAACCGACAAAGACTCGCTGTTCTGGGGCGAACAAACCATCGAACGCAAGAACGTGTAGCCCGGACAGGTACGCAGTACCGCCTCCTGGATTTATTGCATGAGCTTCCCGGAGGCGGCGCGTTGCGCCAGTCCAGGCGACAACACCCGGCTAAACATCGGCAGCAAGACCCGGATTGCTCCGGGTTTTTTATGCTCTGCTACTTTGTCGCCTCGGCCATCGCCTTTTTAAAGGTATCCATTGGGCAGAAGCCGTTGTCATCCACAGGACAACCGTTCAGCGCCAGCGTTACCCGCTGCGGCGGCGATTGCAGGGTCAGCGCATCGGCATTACGCAACTGCTCGGTGCTTTGGTACAGATACTCGATCTTCATCAAATCACGATTGCCGCTCTTATCATGCCAGCGCTGGAACACCAGCTTGCCGCCGATGGGCGTGCGTTCGTACTGGTTGTGCAGCTGATAAGGTTTAAAATCCAGCGCCGTCAGCAGCGAGGCGATATTAGAGTCGTGCCCCACCAGCAGCGTCACTTTCGCCGACTTCGCCGCGTCCCCTACCAGAACGTTATCAATATATTTCACCAGCGGTTTGGCCACATTGCGCGCCACTTCCGGCGAAGTAAACAGACTGTCCTGATAGCCGTTTTTCAGCTTCGACAGCACCTGCCACTGCTTATCGCTGTTAATTTCACCCCACGCCACCTGGTCTTTCGGGAAACCTTCATAATATTGCAGCGTAAAGGCGTCAACCAGCGAGTTGCCGACTTTAAGCGGCCCGGAAACGCCCGGCTCCTGCTGATATTTAGCGCTAAAGGTATCTTTCGCGTCGCTCAGCGAGCACTGCTGCTTCTCTTTACAGGACGGGGAGTTACGGTAGTCGGTCATCTCCTCCAGCAGCTTATAGCTTTCGCTCAGCTGCATCCCCTGCCGCTCTTTCTCCATCGCCTGTACGGCCTTTTCGCTGAAGGCGGCGGAATCATCGGTGATCACCGGATTAAACGTCGGGTCCATGGTGCCCATTTTTTCCTGATGATGTACGGTCACGCCGCAGCCGGGGAACGCGCCGGTGATAAAGAACTGCGCGGTGGCGACGGTACGCTGCAGGCTATTGGCATAGGCGTAGACCGCGTTCTCCGGCGGGCATTCGCCGCTGGTCACCACTCCCTGCTGCGCCAGCCATTCGCGCATATAGTGCCCCATGTAGACTTCCAGCACTCCGCCCTTGGTGGTCAGCTGTCCACCGGGGACATCCCACTCTGGCCAGGACTTTGGCGTGGATTGCTCCAGCACGCTGCCGTTGTTCGCCAGCGGCGCGCGCAGGTTATGGCGGCTCATGATCAGCACCTGCTGAAGCTGGTACCCTTCCGGTGCGGCCGGTTCCTGCGCCTGAACGCCAGCGGACAGTAAAACAGCGCCGGCCACAGCGGCGGCGAGTAGACTTTTTCTCATCCCTTCATCCTCAGTCAGTGATTATCATCGCCATGATTGTGACAAATTTATGACATTTTTCCGGGCAATGGCTCGCAAAGTACGGAAAGAAATACGCTTTCCGCGATGACCGAGGGTCGCAAAATCAGGGAACAGGATTACTGCGGCAGCGGTACTGCCGCCAGAGTGCAGATAGCCTCATGCTCGCCGCCGTGATGGTCAACGATGACCACTTTATCTCCGGCTTTTTTTCCTTCGCAGGGTTTTAAAATCCGTTCGACAACGCGTTCATGGATAGATTGATGGCCGGAATCGGCCTGGCTGCTTGCTGACGTCGCCATCAGCAGCAGTCCAGCCAGCCCGACGATATGCTTATTCACCATTGATTACTCTCGCCCCCTATTTAAGCGGGCCAAGGGTAGCAGCCTGCCGGGCCGTGGTCTGTAAATTCGCTTAAACGAGTGTTACTCCGTTCATTTTTTCATCACCGTCGAGCTTTACTCTTCACATTTATTCATGTAAATAATAATTTCATTGCTCGACTGGCTGTCTATTCTCGTCCGACTCATCGGGTCATCTTTAAGAAATATCCCGATGCTATTATCCCGATATCACGGTATTTTTTCTCCATGTTAAACATAACATTAGGTTAATCTATGTCAGGTATCCTGCTCTTTATCGTCGCGGTGGTTTTGCTGGGAGTCGCGATCTACAGCCTGGTCTCCTACGTCAAAGATCGGCGCTCCGCGCAACTGCCAACTCATAAGAAAAAGAAATAATTCATCCTCACTATTCTTACCTTTTGCCCCTGCTATTTCTTACCGACCGCCTGATTTCAAACGAGAATGACAAAAAAGAAGGCAGGCGCTTTCGCCTGCCTTTGTGTCGACGTAAAAAATGGTTACGATTCCCAGGCCTGTTCCGCTTTAGCGCCGTCAAACTGCGGCGGCGGTTTACGGAAACGGCGGGTCAGGTAAGTCAGATAGAGTAACCCCAGCCCCGCCCATATCAGACCGAGCGTCAGGGATGTCGCTTCCAGATTAATCCACAGCACCCCCACCGTCAGCGCGCCGACCATCGGGAGCAGCAGATAGTGAAAGCGATCCTTCCACGTTTTGTTAAAGCCTTTACGCCGCCAGAAGTGGTTGAACACCGATAGATTAACGAAGGTGAATGCTACCAGCGCGCCAAAATTAATCAGCGCCGTGGCGGTGACCAGGTCAAAGAACAGCGCCGACAGCGCGACAATCCCCACCATGATCACGTTGAGCGCTGGGGTACGCCACTTCGGATGGACGTAGCCAAAAATACGCTCCGGGAAAACGTTATCGCGGCCCATGACGTACAGCAGTCGTGAAACGCTGGCGTGCGACGCCAGGCCGGAGGCCAGCGTATTCACAAACGTCGTGCACAGGAAGATCGACTGGAACAGCTTGCCGCCGACGTAGAGAGCAATCTCCGGCAGCGCCGCATCCGGATCTTTAAAACGGCTGATATCGGGGAAAAAGAGCTGCATAAAGAACGAAGCGGCAATGAAAATCACTCCGCCATAGACCGCGGTCAGAAAGATCGCCTTCGGGATCACCCGCGCGGCGTCCGGCGTCTCTTCGGAAAGCGTAGTCACCGCATCGAAGCCGAGGAATGAAAAGCAGACGATCGTCGCCCCGGTAATAATCGGGATCAGGTGCGCATTCTGGCTGATAAAAGGCTGCAGCGACCAGACGGTGCCCACCCCTTCCCCTTTATGCAGCCCCTGCACCACCAGCACGATGAAGACCACCATAATCGAGATCTGCACCAGCACGAACAGGGTGTTGAAGTTCGCTACCAGATTGACGCTTTTCAGATTCGCCGCCGTCAGAATCGCGACAAAGGTCACCACCCATACCCAGGGCGGCACGTCCGGAAACAGCGCGGAAAGATAAATCTTCGCCAGCAGCACGTTGATCATCGGCAGGAACAGATAATCCAGCAGCGACGACCAGCCCACCATAAAGCCGACGTGCGGGCTGATCGATTTCTGCGCATAGGTGTAGGCTGAGCCCGCCTGGGGAAACTGGCGCACCAGCTTGCCGTAGCTGATGGCGGTAAACAGCACGCCGGCCAGCGCCAGCAGATAGGATGCCGGAACGTGGCCGTTGCTGATGCCGGAAACAATGCCGAAAGTATCAAAAACCGTCATCGGCGTCAGATAGGCGAGGCCCATCATCACCACCTGCCACAGCTTGAGGGATTTGCGCAGGCGCGGTTTTCCAGCCCCGGAGGCGTTGTCGAGAGAGGGATTAATAGCCATGGCCATTTCCCCCGCTGCACGCCTGGGCTTGCGGTCGTAGAGACCGGGAAACCAATCTGCTTCGCAACGGGGTTAATGGCAAATCAAAAGGTAAAAAGAACCGACGAGCGGCGGTAGCGGCGCATTCCATGCGGCCATGACGGCCCCCTTCTCCCTGCGGATATTTAAACATCTGCATCATTTCCTACCTCGTTACACACTGTGTCGTTAACTGAAGCCCCGTTGCCGCCTGCGCTCCTTAATGCGGCATCCGGGAATGGCTGGGCTCCCAGCAAAAACGTCCGACCAGGCTCCGCTCAGGCCGTATGATGCTACTCGTGATAATGCTAAAGCGCCCCTTGCGGGGCGAAAATCAGGCGTTTTTCAACATCCACTCAATTTCAGTCTCTGTGATCAGACGCTCAAATTGCAGTAATTCGTCATTTTTACAGGCGTGATAAACGTGACAGAAACGTTCGCCAAGCCGCTCGCGCAGGTGGTCGTTTTGCATAAACTCCCACAGCGCATCGCTCTGGCGAATCGGGAACGGCAGCCCCTCCTGCTCAAGGCCATTGCCTTCCACTTCTTCCTGTAACGGCAGCGGGTTATCCAGCCCGTGGAGGATGCCGGCAAAAATCGCCGCCATCACCAGGTACGGGTTGGCATCCGCCCCGGCCACCCGATACTCGACGCGATGGTTGTGCCGATCGCCGCATGGAATGCGCAGCGCCACCGTCCGGTTGTTATGCCCCCACGACGCCTGAGTCGGCACATACATTCCCGGCTGGAAACGGCGATACGAGTTCACGTTCGGCGCCAGCAGCGCCATCGATGCCGGCATCAGATCGATCATCCCGGCGAGCGCGCGTTTTAACATCGCGGAATCTTCACCGTCGGCGTCAGCCAGCACGTTCTCGCCTTTGTTGTTCTGCATGCTGATGTGGATATGCATCCCGCTACCGGCGTGCTCTTCATAGGGTTTCGCCATAAAAGTGGCGTGCATCTTATGCTTCTCCGCCATTAAACGCACGAGACGTTTTAACGCCAGCGCATCATCGCAGGCATCGAGCACGTTATCGGTATGGTGGAGGTTGATTTCAAACTGGCCGGGAGAAGCTTCTGCCACCGCGCCGTCGGCGGGGATCAGCTGGAGCTGAGCGATCTCATCAATATCGTTAAGCACGTCGGCAAAATGGTTGAGGTTATCGACGGAGTAAACCTGGCTTTGGGTATTGCGATCGCCGGTTCCCGGCGCGCAAGGCGGCTGCAGGTAGCCTTCCGCGTCGCGCTTGCGGTCAAGTAAATAGAACTCCAGCTCTACCGCTACCACGGGGAACAGCCCGCGCTGGCGCAGCTGCTGCCAGAGGCGGTTCAGAACGTTCCGCGGCTCAACGTCAAAGGGAGCGCCATCTTCATCAACCATGGTCAGCAGAACCTGACCAATGTATTCCGGGTCCGCCGCGGACGGGGTTAAGGTCCCCAGCACCGGCACGCAGGTGCGATCTGGTTCGCCCATCTCCTGGCCGAGCCCCGCCTCTTCCACCACGTTGCCGAGAATATCCATGGCAAATACCGAAGCCGGGAAATAGCAGCCCTTCTCCAGCTTGTTCAGGCTGGAGACCGGGATCCGCTTACCGCGGAAGCAGCCGTTCAGATCGGTTAACAGCACATCAACGTATTGCGTATTGGGGTAACGCTCAAGGTAGCGCTTCACTTCCCAGGTGAATGCGCTGACCCGTCTCTCTTCCGACTGCTGAACAAAATTCTCAACTTCTACGATATTGGTTTCCATGATTCACCGCCGTTGTTGTAGTTTCGGACCCTGAATTGCACTGTTAAATATAATGTCCACCCTTCGAATGTGTATGCAAACAAATTGTTTGTCAAATGTTAAATTAAGTTTGCAAAGGGCAATATCCGCTGCTAGATTGAGAAAATATTGAACGAAATGGCCGTTTTACCCGCTAACCCGGTCATAATTTAGTCCACTTTGTGAGGGCGATCATGGAAAATATAATGTACAAGCCAGTTATTGGCGTAGTGATGTGCCGAAACAGGCTTAAGGGTCACCAGACCCAGACTCTGCAAGAGAAGTACCTGAACGCGATTGTTCACGCCGGCGGCGTACCGATTGCCCTGCCGCACGCGCTGGCCGAGCCGGAACTGCTTGCTACGCTACTGCCAAAACTGGACGGCATTTATCTGCCCGGTAGCCCGAGCAACGTACAGCCGCACCTTTATGGTGAAAACGGCGATGAGCCTGACGCCGATCCCGGGCGTGATCTTCTGAGCATGGCGCTGATTAACGCCGCGCTCGAAAGGCGCATCCCCATTTTCGCCATCTGCCGTGGACTACAGGAACTGGTTGTCGCCACCGGCGGGACTCTGTATCGTCGTCTGTTCGAGCAGCCTGAGCTTCTTGAGCACCGCGAAGACCCCGAACTTCCCGTCGAGCAGCAATACGCGCCCTCGCATGAAGTTCAGGTTCAGGAGGGAGGATTACTTTCTCAGTTAATACCGGGCTGCAACACGTTTTGGGTAAACTCGTTACACGGGCAGGGAGCAAAAATGACGGGTCCACGGCTGCGCGTGGAAGCGCGTTCTCCGGACGGGCTAGCGGAAGCGGTCAGCGTTAACGACCATCCTTTCGCCCTCGGCGTGCAGTGGCATCCTGAATGGAACAGTAGCGAATACGCCCTGTCGCGAATGTTGTTTGAAGGTTTTATCACCGCCTGTCAGAACTATATCGCTGAAAAACAGCGACTCTGACCACTACCGTTAAGGAAATGCAAATATGAGCGATGACGGACTGGCGCCAGGGAAACGTTTGTCAGCGATCCGCCAACAGCTGGGTCTCTCACAGCGTCGTGCCGCCGAACTGTCTGGGTTAACACATAGTGCCATCAGCACCATAGAACAGGACAAAGTCAGTCCTGCCATCAGCACGCTGCAAAAGCTGCTGAAAGTCTACGGGCTGTCGCTCTCGGAATTCTTTTCTGAACCAGAAAAACCGGCTGAACCGCAGGTGGTTATCAATCAGGACGATCTGATTGAAATCGGCAGCCAGGGGGTATCGATGAAGCTGGTTCACAATGGCAATCCGAACCGCACGCTGGCGATGATATTTGAAACGTACCAGCCTGGAACCACAACCGGGGAGAGGATCAAGCATCAGGGTGAAGAGATAGGCACCATACTGGAGGGTGAAGTCGTGTTGACCATTAACGGTCAGGCGTATCACCTGGTGGCTGGGCAAAGTTATGCCATTAACACCGGCATACCGCATAGCTTCAGCAACACTTCGGCAGGTATCTGCCGAATTATCAGCGCCCATACTCCCACCACCTTCTGATTTATTAGCCTGAGCCTTTCTCAGGTTTTCTTCAGGCCTGCGCCGCCCGGGGTGAATTCCGGCGGTGCGAAGATAACGCAGTTCACCTTGCGCAATGCGGAAAAACGTTTTCCGCTGGCCCCGGATAATTCACGCCTGTTAATGGGCAATTTAAACGGTACTCAACCCCGGGGACGCCCTGCGCCCTGAAGGTCTGAAATCACCACTTTTTTTCCGATTATGTCATTAAGGAGTCATGATGGATTTTCACAACCTGGCTTACTGGCAAGAAAAAGCAAAGAACATCGCGATTGAAACGCGGTTATTTATTAATGGCGAATACAGCGCCGCCGCCGATAACAGCGTGTTTGCCACCATCGACCCTGCCGCCCAGCAAACGCTCGCCGAAGTCGCGCGCGGCAAAAAGGCCGACGTCGATCGCGCGGTCCAGGCCGCCCGCAGCGCATTCGAGCGCGGCGACTGGTCGCAGGCCTCTCCTGCCCAGCGTAAAGCGGTCCTGAATAAGTTTGCCGACCTGATGGAGGCCCATTGCGAAGAGCTGGCGCTGCTGGAAACCCTGGACACCGGCAAACCGATCCGTCACAGCCTGCGCGACGATATCCCCGGCGCCGCCCGCGCGATTCGCTGGTATGCCGAAGCTATCGATAAAGTCTACGGCGAAGTTGCCCCTACCGGCGGCAACGAACTGGCCATGATCGTCCGCGAACCGATTGGCGTGATTGCGGCGGTGGTACCGTGGAATTTTCCGCTGCTGCTGGCCTGCTGGAAACTTGGCCCGGCGCTGGCGTCAGGCAATAGCGTAGTGCTCAAACCGTCGGAAAAATCCCCACTCAGCGCCCTGCGACTCGCGGGCTTAGCGAAAGAGGCCGGACTGCCGGACGGCGTGTTCAACGTAGTGAGCGGTTTCGGCCATGAAGCCGGTCAGGCGCTGGCGCGGCATCCTGACGTCGAAGTGATTACCTTTACCGGTTCTACCCGCACGGGTAAACAGCTGCTGAAGGACGCAGGCGACAGCAATATGAAACGCGTCTGGCTGGAGGCGGGCGGTAAAAGCGCCAATATCGTTTTTGCCGACTGTCCGGATCTGCAAAAAGCGGTTAACGCTACCGCCGGCGGTATCTTTTACAACCAGGGCCAGGTCTGTATCGCCGGAACCCGCCTGCTGCTTGAGGAGAGCATTGCCGACAGGTTTCTCGATCTCCTTAAAGAGCAGGCCAAAGGCTGGCAGCCGGGCAATCCGCTCGACCCGAATACCGCCATGGGCATGCTGATCGACAACAGCCACGCCGATAGCGTCCACAGCTTTATTCGCGCCGGCGAAGCGCATAGCACGCTGCTGCTGGATGGACGCAAAAATCCGTGGCCCGCGGCGGTTGGCCCGACCATTTTCGTTGACGTCGATCCCGCCTCCGCGCTCAGCCAGGAGGAGATCTTCGGCCCGGTGCTGGTGGTCACCCGTTTTAAAACCGAAGAGCAGGCGCTGGCGCTGGCCAACGACAGCCGCTATGGCCTCGGCGCGGCGGTCTGGACCCGCGATCTTTCCCGCGCGCACCGCATCAGCCGCCGTCTGAAAGCCGGGTCCGTCTTTGTAAACAACTACAACGATGGCGATATGACCGTGCCGTTCGGCGGCTATAAGCAGAGCGGCAACGGACGCGATAAGTCGCTGCATGCGCTGGAAAAATTCACTGAACTGAAAACTATCTGGATTGCCCTGGAGTCTTAATCATGACCGAACATACCACCAGCTATTACGCCGCCAGCGCCAACCGCTATGAACCGTTCCCGGCGCTGGAAGAAACGATCGGCTGCGACGTCTGCGTCGTCGGCGGCGGCTATACCGGCCTCTCTTCGGCGCTGCATCTGGCCGAAATGGGCTACGATGTGGTGCTGCTGGAAGGCGCGCGCATCGGCTTCGGCGCCAGCGGACGCAACGGCGGCCAGTTAGTTAACTCCTATAGCCGCGATATCGACGTCATCGAGAAAACCTACGGCCCGGACGCGGCGAAAATGCTCGGCAGCATGATGTTTGAAGGCGGCGATATTATTCGCGAGCGCATCCAGCGCTATCAGATTGCCTGCGACTATCGCCCCGGCGGGCTGTTTGTCGCGATGAATCATAAACAGCTGGAAACTCTGGAAGAGCAGAAAGCCAACTGGGAGCGCTACGGCAATACCCAGCTGGAGCTGCTGGATGCCAGCGCTATTCGCCGCGAAGTCGACAGCGACCGCTACACCGGCGCCCTGCTGGATCGCAGCGGCGGCCATATCCATCCGCTCAACCTGGCAATTGGCGAAGCTGACGCCATTCGGCTAAACGGCGGCCGGGTGTACGAACAATCACCGGTTACCCGCATTCAGCACACCAGCCCGGCGGTGGTGACCACCGCGCGCGGACAAGTGACCGCCCGCTACGTGATCGTCGCCGGTAACGCCTATCTCGGCGATAAGATCGAGCCGGAGCTGGCGAAACGCAGCATGCCGTGCGGCACCCAGGTGGTCACCACCGCACCGCTGTCCGAGGAACTGGCGCGCTCGCTGATCCCGAAAAATTACTGCGTGGAGGATTGTAACTATCTGCTGGATTACTACCGTCTGACCGCCGATAACCGTCTACTGTACGGCGGCGGCGTGGTCTACGGCGCGCGAGATCCGGACGACGTTGAGCGATTGATTATGCCGAAGCTGCTGAAAACCTTCCCGCAGCTGAAGGGGGTGAAAATCGACTACCGCTGGACCGGCAACTTCCTGCTGACCCTCTCACGGATGCCGCAGTTTGGCCGCCTCGATAACAATATCTATTATATGCAGGGTTACAGCGGCCACGGGGTCACCTGTACCCACCTCGCCGGACGGCTAATTTCGGAGCTGCTGCGCGGGGACGCCGAACGTTTTGACGCCTTCGCGAAGCTGCCGCACTACCCGTTCCCCGGCGGACGCAGCCTGCGCATTCCGTTTACCGCCATGGGCGCGGCTTACTATAGCCTGCGCGATCGGCTCGGCGTTTAATCCCCCCGGCCGACGGCGCCCGCCGTCGGCAATATCGCCGCCCCGCACTGCTGCGGAAAGCGCTGCTGAAAGTAGTGGCGTAAAAACTCCACGGTGGTGCGAATTTTGGCCGAAGTCGCCAGCCGAGACACGTATACCGCCCAGATATTGGCGGGCTGATAGTACTCCGGCAGCAGCTGTACCAGATTGCCGCTGGCGATATTCTCCTTTACGTCCCACCATGAGCGCAGCGCAATCCCCTGCCCGTCGAGGCACCACTGATGGACGATTTCACCGTGGTTTGACGACAGCGGCCCGGTCACTTTGATGGCGTGCTCACCTTCTTTATCATCGCGCAGCTGCCAGACGCCAAAAGGCCGGTCGCGCTCTTTGATCACCAGACACGGCAGCGCGGCAAGGTCGCTCAGCTGTTTCGGCGAGGGATGGCGGGCGACAAACGCCGGCGAGGCGCAGAGGATGCGATGATTGCTGGCAAGCTGGCGGGCTATCAGGTTGGGCGCAATATCGTCGCCGACGCGAATATCCAGATCGACCCCTTCATTAGCCAAATCTACCAGCCGGTCGGCGACGTCGAAACGGATCTCCAGCTGCGGGTAGCGGCGGGCCAGCTCGGAGAGCGCCGGCGCGACCACCCGCCGACCAAAGCCAAAGCTGCTGATGATCCGCAGCGTTCCCTGCGGCACCTGCCGCACATCGGAGAGCTCATCCATCATCTGGTCGACATCCTGCAGAATGCGCTGCCCCCATTCGTAGATGCGCTCGCCCTCTTCGGTGATAGCCACTCGCCGGGTAGTGCGGTGCAGCAGCTGGACGTTAAGGGTTTGCTCCAGCAGCGATACGCGTTTGCTGACAAATGCCGGAGAGACGCCGAGCTCTTCCGCAGCGGCGGCAAAACCGGCGCGGCGGGCCACCAGCATAAAGACGCGTAAGTCGTTCAGCAGCGGAAGATTATTCATGATTCGTGTTTTATGTTTCACCAGTTGACGGGATTAATTATGAATTAGTCAATTATAGGATAGAGATGAAGTCAATTTTCCTTACCTCAAACTGAGAATAACGATGAATAAAACCTTACGTATTGCCGCCATCCCCGGCGATGGCATCGGTAAAGAAGTGCTGCCGGAAGGGGTGCGCGTACTGCAGGCCGCCGCCGAACGCTGGGGGCTGGCGTTAAGCTTCGAGCACTTCGAGTGGGCCAGCTGCGATTATTACGCCCAACACGGCACTATGATGCCCGAGGACTGGCACGCGCAGCTGAAAACCTTTGATGCGATCTATTTCGGTGCGGTCGGCTGGCCGGATATCGTCCCGGATCATATCTCCCTCTGGGGCTCATTGCTGAAGTTCCGCCGCGAATTCGACCAGTACGTCAACCTGCGTCCGGTGCGCCTGTTCCCCGGCGTCCCCTGCCCGCTGGCGGGTAAACAGCCCGGCGATATCGATTTCTACGTGGTTCGTGAAAACACCGAAGGGGAATATTCCGCTCTTGGCGGCCATGTGAATCCGGGAACCGAACATGAAGTGGTGATTCAGGAGTCGGTGTTTACCCGCCGCGGCGTTGACCGCATCCTGCGCTACGCTTTTGAGCTGGCGCAAAGCCGCCCGCGTAGAACCCTGACCTCGGCGACCAAATCTAACGGCCTCGCCATCAGCATGCCCTTCTGGGACCAGCGCGTCGAAGCGATGGCGCAGCAATACCCGGAGGTGAAATGGGATAAGCAGCATATTGATATTCTGTGCGCCCGTTTCGTGCTGCAGCCGGAGCGTTTTGACGTAGTGGTTGGCTCTAATCTGTTCGGCGATATCCTTTCCGATCTCGGCCCGGCCTGTACGGGCACCATCGGCATTGCCCCATCGGCAAACCTCAACCCGGATCGCACCTTTCCGTCGCTGTTTGAGGCGGTACACGGTTCGGCGCCGGATATCTACGGCAAAAATATCGCCAATCCGATTGCCACCATCTGGGCTGGCGCGATGATGCTCGACTTCCTCGGCAACGGTGACGCTCGCTACCAGGCCGCCCATGACGGCATTCTCGCGGCGATTGAGCAGACCATTGCCAGCGGACCAAAGACGCCGGATATGAAAGGCACCGCCTCCACCCAGCAGGTGGGCGAGGCCATTTGTCAGGCTATTGCCGGACACCAGGTCGCCCGAACAGGCGCGTAAGCGCCGCTTTCGGCAATGGTCGCCGGACAGCCTCCCTCAAGCACCGGGCCCGGATATCCCGGGTCGCGGCGTAAACGCCTTACCCGGGCTACCGCCCCGCAGATCGCTGGAAGCCCGTAGCCCCGGTAAGCGCAAGCGCCACCGGGGAGATTCTCCGGACCGAATTACAGCTCCAGCTCGCGCTGCAGCAACGTCGCGATCGCCTCGCAGCTCTGCGCCGTCACCAGCGATTGCCGGAACTCTTCATGCATAATGCGCCGCGCCAGCCGCGAGAAAATACGCATATGCTGATCCCCCGCCGAATGCTTATTAAGCGTCAGCATAATCACAAACTGCGCCTCGTCGTCGCCCCACGCTACCGGCTGCGCCAGACGGGCGACGCTGATGGTCGACTGCTCGATATGCTCAGATTTACTGTGTGGAATGGCGAAGCTAAAGCCTAAACCGGTAGAGAACACCGCTTCGCGAGCCCACAGATCGGCTTCCAGCTTACGCGGATAGCGGCAGCGCCCGGCCAGCAGCAGATTATCAGTCATGCCCTTAATGACCTCCTCTTTGCTACGCCAGTCGCTATTCAGCGTAATGCACTGCGGAGTAATCAGCGGCGCGTCCTGCTGGGTCATGCGGAACTGGGCCAGCAGATGTTCCACCTCTAATGAAGTACGGCACTGCATCGCCTGGTTAAGCAGCTGACGGCAGGCGCGGCTGTCAAGCTGCGCCAGACGCGCCTTGGTTGCCGGAATCGACGGCGCGCTCATGCTCAGCTCATCCAGCCCCAGCCCTACCAGCAGCGGCAGCACCGAACCTTTAGCCCCCAGCTCGCCGCACAGGCCAATCCATTTCCCCTGACGATGCACCGCCTGAACCGCGTAATCCAGCGCGCGCAGAAAAGCCGGATTGAGGCTGTTGTAGTGGCGCGTCACCCTGGCGTTATCGCGATCCACCGCCAGCAGGTACTGGGTCAGGTCGTTGCTGCCGATACTAAAGAAATCAATCTCTTCGCAGCACTGATCGATGATAAACATCACCGACGGCACCTCAAGCATAATGCCCAGCGGGATCTTTTCATCAAACGGGATATGTTCGCTGCGCAGCGACTGTTTAGCATCCGCCAACTGCTCTTTGACCCATAATATCTCTTCCATCGAGGAGATCATCGGGATCATGATTTTCAGCGCGCCGTGCGCGGAAGCGCGCAGAATCGCCCGCAGCTGAGTGCGGAACAGCGCCTGATACTCCTCATAAATACGCACCGCCCGGTAGCCGAGGAACGGGTTATTCTCCGCCGGGATGTTGAGGTAGGCCACCGGCTTGTCGCCGCCGATATCCATGGTGCGGATGATAATGCTGCGCCCGTTGGCCGGCTCCAGCGCCTGGCAAAAGATGTTATACAGCTCGTTTTCCGACGGCGCGCTGGGCCTGTCCATATAGAGCATCTCGGTGCGGAACAGTCCTACCGACTGCGCGCCGTTGTTGAAGGCCGCCGCCGCCTCTACCGAATGGGCGATGTTGGCCGCCACCTCCAGACGAATACCGTCTTCCGTTCGGCCCTCTTTATCCAGCCAGGCCTGCTGCTGGCGGCGGATTTGCGCCTGTACCCAGGCCTCCTGCTGATAGTAGCGCGCCACCGCTTCATCGGGATTCACCACCACCAGCCCGGCGTTACCGTCAATCTGTACCCGGCGATCGACCCACGGCAGCAGCGCCTCCATATCGACGCCCACCAGGGTAGGAATATTGAACGAACGCGCGAGGATCACCGTATGTGAAGTGGTGCCGCCGCTGCGCAGCAGCAGGCCTTTAAGCAGCGTTTTATCCAGTTCAAGAAACTGGCTCGGGGTGAGTTCATCGGCGAGGCAGATGGCCTCTTCGGTCAGCTTACCCGGTGCCGGAAAACGATCCTCACCGTAGATATGCTGCAGAAGCTGGAAGCACACATCGCGCACGTCCAGCACCCGCTCCTGCAAATAGCTATTACCGGAAGCGCTGAACTGGGCGCAAAAATGTTCGCCGGTCGCGACCACCGCTTCAGCGCAGCTCAGACCGTTCAACAGCCCGTCCAGCAGATGCTGGCGCAGCGAGGCGTCGGTGGCCAGAGAGCGATGCGCCTCAAGGATCGCGCTGGCGGTACCGTCGTTATCCAGCAGGCGGAACTCAATATTTTTCACCAGCAGGGTCAGGCCCCTGTCCAGCACCGCCTGTTCCTGTTCGATTGCGCCCGCTGCAGGCAGCGCGCCTGAATCGCGCAGGTCGAGGGACTTAAGATGGGTGAGCCTGCCGCCCGCGCTGCCGGCGCAGACCGGCAGCGCGTGAAACAGGGTAGGATTAAGACGCGAGAGGGATTCAGGAACCGGCTGAACGGCCATTTGCTCCGCCGCCGGCAGCGGCGCATCGCAGTGCGGGAACTCGTCGGTGATGAACGCCGTCAGTGTATTAAACGCCTGCTGTTCATCTTCACCGCTGACAACAAGCTGGCAGCGGTCGCCCTTTAAGGTATTGGTGCCAATAATCCCCAGCGCGCTTTTGGCGTTTCCGCGTCCTTCTGTGCGGGTGTTTACCCATTCGACTGAAGATGAAAAAGTATTGCACAGCGTTTCTACCAGGCTTGCCGGACGCGCATGTACGCCGTTGGGCAAATCACATATGAATTCAATTACCAGAGCCATCGCCTTCCTCCTGAATAATGCGTATTAGCCAAAAGGTAAAGAAAGAAGCCGCACGCCACTACACGATAAAAGTGGTAATTACTGGATAATTGTATGGCTGAATCTTTTTTATGCTCGTGGTCACAAATCGCCTCGTGAAGGGCATCAAAAACCCACCAGAACTAAGATTTGAGGTGGATCGCAATTTTCCCCTCGCCTTACAAATATCCAGTAAATGCACTTTTTCTCTACTATTTTATGCGCCGCCCTTTTTCTAATGTTGAGACATCAACTCAGTCACGGGCCACGCAGCGCTCAGGAGAAAAACAATGAACGAACTGGTGCAAATATTAAAAAATACCCGCCAGCACCTCATGACCGGGGTTTCACATATGATCCCGTTTGTCGTGTCCGGTGGGATCTTGCTGGCAGTCTCCGTCATGTTGTACGGCAAGGGCGCGGTGCCCGATGCCGCCACCGACCCTAACCTGAAAAAACTGTTTGATATCGGCGTCGCCGGTCTGACGCTAATGGTGCCATTTCTGGCGGCCTATATCGGCTACTCCATCTCCGACCGCGCGGCGCTGGCCCCCTGCGCCATCGGCGCCTGGGTCGGCAACAGCTTCGGCGCCGGTTTCTTCGGGGCGCTGATTGCCGGGATCATTGGCGGGCTGGTGGTTTACTACCTGAAGAAAATCCCGGTGCACAAGGTGCTGCGCTCGGTGATGCCCATCTTCGTTATCCCGATTATCGGCACCTTTATAACCGCCGGGATCATGATGTGGGGTCTCGGCGAGCCGATTGGCGCGCTGACCGCCAGTCTGACCGGCTGGCTGCAGGGCATGCGCGAAGGCAGCATCGTTATTCTCGCCATCATTATGGGCCTGATGCTGGCCTTCGACATGGGCGGTCCGGTGAATAAAGTCGCCTACGCCTTCATGCTGATTTGCGTTTCTCAGGGCGTTTACAGCGTAGTGGCCATCGCCGCCGTCGGTATCGCCGTGCCGCCGCTGGGCATGGGCCTGGCAACGCTGATTGGGCGTAAATATTTCTCCGCGGAAGAGCGCGAAACCGGGAAAGCCGCGCTGGTGATGGGCTGCGTTGGCGTGACCGAAGGCGCGATCCCCTTCGCCGCCGCCGACCCGCTGCGCGTTATCCCGGCCAATATGATCGGCGCCGCCGCCGGCTGCGTCACCGCCGCGCTGCTCGGCGCCCAGTGCTACGCCGGCTGGGGCGGGCTCATCGTTCTGCCGGTCGTCGAAGGTAAAGGCGGGTTTGTTGCCGGTCTGGCGGTCGGCGCCATCGTCAGCGCCGCCTGCGTCATTCTGCTCAAAGCCCTGGCGAAAAAGAAAACGTCAGACGCCAAAGCCGATGACGAGATGGATCTTGATTTCGAAATTAACTGAAACAGTGGAAGGAATATCGTATGACCAAAATTATCGCCGTTACCGCTTGCCCCTCTGGCGTTGCCCATACCTATATGGCCGCCGAATCGCTGGAGAGCGCCGCTAAAGCCAAAGGCTGGCAGGTCAAAGTCGAGACTCAGGGCTCCATCGGCATTGAGAACGAGCTGACCGCAGAAGACGTCGCCAGCGCCGATATGGTGATTCTGACCAAAGATATCGGCATTAAGTTTGAAGAACGCTTTGCCGGTAAAACCATCGTGCGCGTCAACATCAGCGATGCCGTGAAGCGCGCCGAAGCCATTATGAACAAAATCGACAGCCACCTTTCACAGAATGCCTGACTGAATGCCCGGGGCGCGCCCTGCGCCCCGCAAAATAACATGGAGTTTGTCATGACCAATCGCACTCAACGCTTAAAAGATCGTCTGTTCGCCAACCCGCGCGAAATCTCACTCGAGCGGGCGCTGCTCTACACCGCCAGCCATAAACAGACGGAGGGTGAGCCGGTAATGATCCGCCGGGCGAAAGCGACCGCATGGATCCTCGATCATGTGCAGATTTCGATTCGTGATGATGAACTGATTGCCGGCAACCGGACCATCAAGCCGCGCGCCGGAATTATGTCCCCGGAGATGGACCCCTACTGGCTGCTCAAGGAGCTGGACCAGTTCCCGACCCGCCCGCAGGACCGTTTCAATATCAGCGAAGAAGACAAGCGCATCTATCGCGAAGAGCTGTTCCCCTACTGGGAAAATCGCTCGATGAAGGACTTCATCAACGCCCAGATGACCGATGAAGTCAAAAACGCCGTCAGCACGCAGATTTTTAGCGTCAACCAGACCGATAAGGGCCAGGGACATATCATTATCGACTACCCTCGCCTGCTGGAAAACGGCCTCGCCGCGCTGGTGAAGGAGATTAAGGCGGTGCGTCAGCAGCACCCGCAGAACAGTTTTTATCAGGCGGTGCTGATCCTGCTGGAAGCCTCCCAGCGCCATATTCTACGCTATGCGGCCCTTGCCGATGAAATGGCCGCCGATTGTGCTGATGAACAGCGGCGCAAAGAGCTGGAGACCATCGCCAACATCTCCCGCCATAATGCGGTACACCGCCCGGAAGATTTCTGGCAGGCCTGCCAGCTCTTCTGGTATATGAACATCATTTTGCAGTATGAATCCAACGCCAGCTCCATCTCGCTGGGACGTTTTGACCAGTACATGCTGCCGTACTATCAGGCTTCGCTGAATCGCGGCCAGGATCCGCAGTTTCTTCAGGAGCTGCTGGAGTCGCTGTGGGTGAAGTGCAACGATATCGTTCTGCTGCGCTCCACCAGCAGCGCGCGCTACTTTGCAGGGTTCCCGACCGGCTATACCGCGCTGCTCGGCGGCCTGACCGAGACCGGACGCAGCGCGGTTAATATTTTGTCGTTTCTGTCCCTCGACGCCTACCAGAACGTTCGACTGCCGCAGCCGAACCTTGGCGTACGCGTCAACGAGCTCATCGATCGTCCTTTCCTGCGCAAAACCGCCGAGACCATTCGCCTCGGTACCGGCATTCCGCAAATCTTTAATGATGAAGTGGTGATCCCGGCATTTCTCAACCGCGGCGTATCGCTGGAGGACGCGCGGGATTATTCGGTGGTTGGCTGCGTTGAGCTGTCGATCCCGGGGCGCACCTACGGCCTGCACGATATCGCCATGTTTAACCTGCTGAAGGTGATGGAAATCGTGATGCTGGAAAACGAAAGCAATCCTGATATCACCTGGGATGGGCTGATTAACCAGATCCGCGACAAGATTCGCTATTACATTAAGCTGATGGTGGAAGGCAGCAACATTTGCGATATCGGCCACCGCGACTGGGCGCCGGTTCCCCTGCTCTCTTCTTTTATTGAGGATTGCGTGCAGCACGGCCAGGATATTACCGCAGGCGGCGCGCGCTATAACTTCTCCGGGGTCCAGGGCATCGGCATTGCTAACCTCAGCGACTCGCTGCACGCGCTAAAAGGGATGGTTTTTGAGCAGAAACGGCTCAGCTTCGCTGAACTTATCGCAGTGCTGAAAGCCAATTTCCAGACGCCGGAAGGGGAAAAAATTCGCGCTCGCCTGATCAACCGCTTCGAGAAATACGGCAACGATATTGACGAAGTGGACAACATCAGCGCCGATCTACTGCGCTTTTACTGCAAAGAGGTAGAACAATACCAGAACCCGCGCGGCGGTCAGTTTACGCCGGGTTCCTATACCGTCTCTGCCCACGTGCCGCTCGGTTCGGTCGTCGGCGCCACCCCGGACGGACGCCTGGCGGGAGAACAGCTGGCGGACGGCGGGCTGTCGCCGATGCTCGGCCAGGACGTTCAGGGACCGACCGCGGTGCTCAAGTCGGTCAGCAAGCTGGATAACTTTCTGCTCTCCAACGGTACGCTGCTGAACGTCAAATTCACCCCGGCAACGCTTGCCGGCGACAGCGGCCTGAATAAGCTGGCCGACTTCCTGCAGGCATTCACCAGGCTGAGGCTACAGCATATTCAGTTCAACGTGGTCAACGCCGATACGCTGCGCGAAGCCCAGCAGCGGCCGCAGGATTTTGCCGGTCTGGTGGTGCGCGTTGCGGGTTACAGCGCCTTTTTCGTTGAGCTGTCGCAGGAGATTCAGGATGACATTATCCGCCGCACCGCGCATCAGCTGTGAGGTCATGGAAACGCGCGCCGATAAGGCGCGCATTTTTAACATCCAGCGCTACTCTTTGAATGACGGTCAGGGGATCCGCACCGTGGTGTTTTTTAAGGGCTGCCCGCATACCTGTCCGTGGTGCGCTAATCCGGAGTCGATCTCGCCGAAAATTCAGACCGTACGCCGGGAGAGCAAGTGCCTGCGCTGCTCGCGCTGCCAGCAGGACGTGGTCGAGTGCCCCTCCGGCGCGTGGGAGCAGATTGGCCGCGACGTTACCCTCGATCATCTGCTTAAAGAGGTGCTGAAGGATGAGATCTTCTTCCGTGCCTCGGGCGGCGGCGTGACCCTGTCGGGCGGCGAAGTCCTGATGCAGGCCGAATTTGCCGCGCGTTTTCTGCGCCGCTTGCGCGAATGGGGGATCAGAACGGCGATTGAAACAGCGGGCGATACCGCGTTCAGCCGCTTTTTTCCGCTGGCTCAGGCGTGCGACGAAGTGCTGTTCGACCTGAAAATCATGGATGAAACGCTGGCCCGGGAGCAGCTGCGGATGAATATGCCGCGGGTGCTGGATAACTTCACCCGTCTGGTCGAAGCCCAAATCCCGCTTATTCCCCGGGTGCCGCTGATTCCGGGATTTACGCTTAACGAAGAGAATTTCCGCCAGATCCTGGCGTTTTTGGCCCCATTTAAGCTGCGCGAAATTCATCTTCTGCCGTTCCATCAGTTCGGCGAACCAAAATATCATTTACTGGGAAAAAAATGGTCGATGTCGATGATTAAGGCCCCTGCAGAATCTGAGATTCAGCCATTCAGGACGCTGGCCGAACGGGCCGGTTTTAGCGTGACCATTGGCGGATAACGCCTGGAGGATGCTATGGATTTCAATATCGTTGCCGTCACGGCATGCGTCAGCGGCGTCGCTCACACTTATATGGCGGCCGAACGCCTGGAAAAGGTCGGCCACCATGAGAAATGGAATATCAAAATCGAAACCCAGGGCGCGCTGGGGGTTGAGAACAAAATTACCGCTGACGATATTGCCCATGCCGATGTCGTTCTGCTGGTGACGGATATTGAAATTGACGATGCCAGACGCTTCAACGGCATCCGCACCATTAAGACCAGCATCAAAACTTTTCTGCTGCAGCCGCAGCAGATTGTCGAAGCGGTTAAATGCATTATGAAAAAGCCGGTGGTTTATATTGAGATCCCTTGAGAGCGGGAAATCCCGGAGGCGGCGCGATGCGCCTGTCCGGGCTACCGGTGCTCAGCGATTTTGTAGCCCGGACAGGTGCGCAGCACCGCCTCCGGGAACACCGTGTTTCGGCAATTTAATTTACGCCACCCCCAGCAGCCATTTCTGCGCGGGGGTCAAACGGCTGGCGGTTTCCGGCGTCAGCCAGCGCTGCTGATCCTGCTGCGCGGTATCCGCTCTGTCGATATATAAGCCGTGCAGCACCCGCCTTCTGCTGCCGACGCGGTTGCGCGTCCCGCCGTGCCAGGCGTGGGCGTTATAAATCATCACGCTGCCCGCCGGCGCGGCGAACACCACTTCATCAGGATGCGCCAGCTCCGGGTCGTCCAGCACCTCTTCCGGCAGCTCCGGACGCAAATGGGTGCCGGGAATAATGCGCGGTGCGCCGTTTTCAGCGCTCAGGTCATCAATAGCCCATATCGTATTCACCAGATGTACTTTCGGAAAGTCAGGACGCGGTTTTTTCCAGTCCGCATGCAGCGGCTGATGGCCGCCGTTAAACAACGCTTCCCGCGCGTTCAGGCTGGAGACTTTAAAATCGCCCTGAAAAATATACCGGCAGGCGGAAAGTATCAGCGGATGCGACCAGACCTTTTCCCAAATCACCCCTTTATTAATCAGGTTGGCAATGCGCGTGGCGGTCGCTTCCTGGTGGTGTTCAATGGCCAGACTGTCGCCCTCTCTCTCGACGATGGCGTCGATAAGCTCGCGCATCGCCGCCAGCCACTCCGCGTCCACCACGTTATGCACGACGGTGTAGCCCAGGGTATCCAGTTCCTGTTTCATTGTCGGGCTCAGCGCAACATTCGCCCCCAGCGCATCCAGATAAACCGCAGATTGTTGTTCCATATTTCTATTCCTTAACTTATCGATAACACAAAACAAACTCTAATCTGCACCGACCGGGAATACATGAGGCCAAAACTACGAAAAACTGGACAAGCGTACGCGAGGAAGAAAAGTGTGATGGCTATCAAAATCCAGCTTTTTTCCTCTTTCTGTAGGGCAAACATTCGCGACCCAGCCTGACACAGAACAAATCACCACTGATAAAATAGATTATAATCAACAAGATAATTGTTCTCTTCTAAGGCGTACGGAATGATTGACGATCTGGCGGATATTTTAAATCGTTTAGTAAATCAGAAAGATAATCTGCACGTCAGATTCCCCGACCCGGATATCTCCGAGCCTGCGCTGGCGTTTAAAGTGCCCTTTCCGCGGCTGGAAATTGTGCTTGAGGGCGAGCTTAAGGAGAGCGGACTGCCGCTGTCGGAGACGATGCTCTCCGCCTCGCAGGTGCTCTACGTTCAGGCGGGCAAGTGGACGCTGCCGGAGTGGACCGGGCCGGCATCGACGTTAAGCATCCTCTTTGGCCGCCAGAAGCTCGGATTCTGCGTTCAGTACTGGGACGGCAAGCAGCTGCGCACGGAAAAGCAGAACGTTGCCCGCCTCGGGCCGCGCGTCGGCTCCTATCTGCTGCTATCGCTTAATGAAATCTGCCTGCAGCCGGATCCGGTGACCGCCAGGCTGGTGGTCGCGGCCCTGTTAAGCCACTGCCTTGAACAGCTGGTGGGGCTGGAGATGCGCGTCAGCCGCAGTCGCGATCTGTTTCTGGCGGTGCAGGACTATCTCGAAGAGCATCTCAGCCAGCCTCTGACCCGCGAGTCGGTGGCGAAACGCTTTCATATTACGCCCAATTACCTGTCGCATATTTTCCAGAAATCCGGCTCCGTCGGTTTTAATGAGTTTCTCACCAGCGTACGCCTGGAAAAGGCCAAAAAGCTGCTGCGCGGCTACGATCTCAAGGTAAAAGAGATCGCCCACAACTGCGGGTTCGTCGACAGCAACTATTTTTGCCGGGTGTTTAAACGCTACACCGAGCGTTCGCCATCAGAATATCGTCGCCACTGCCGCAGCGCGCAGCAGGGCTGACTCAGACGGCCCACTCGACCCGCCCGCGACCGTTATTTTTGGCCTTATAGAGGGCGTCATCGACCTTTTTAATGAACAGGTTTTGCGGTTCCCCTTTGTTACGCAGACCAACGCCGATACTGATCGACAGCGGATAGTCGTGGTTGATCAGGATCGCCCGGGCGTTTTGCAGAATAGCCTGCGCCAGTTCATCCACTTCCTGCGCCGTCATTCCGTCGACAATAATGGCAAACTCTTCGCCGCCAATCCTCGAAGGCAGCACCTTATCGCTGGTGAGCTTAGCCAGCTGCTTACCGAGAGCAAAGAGGACTTCGTCCCCCACCAGATGGCCCCAGGTGTCATTAATTTTCTTGAAGTAATCGATATCGACAATCATTAGCCCCAGCCTGCGTCCCTCCTTCTCGCGGATGGTGTCGATAAAGAAGCGACGGTTAGGCAGTTGGGTCAGCTCATCCTTTAATGATTGGGAACGCGCATCAACGTACAGCAGATTGATGCGCTCAATAATTTTGTAGACCCCGACTGCGCTCAGCAGCATGCCGGACAGGCGCAGCAGATCTTCGCAGTAGTACCCCATCCAGCGCGGCTGGTGAAAGATTTCATCCATCAGATCGAACGTACCGCCGGCAATCCACAGCAGCAGTCCGTAGCGTACCCAGTTTACCGCCACGTGATTCATGCGCACTTTGGTGGAGCTCCAGAGCATAAACAGCAGAAATAGCAGCGCCAGCAGATCGATATACATTCCGGGATTAATCAAAATTTCGCGCCACGGCCCCAGCGGCGACGAGATATACGCGCACAGTCCGGTCACGGCGACGATCGCCAGCAGCGCCGGTAGAATATGGGTGCGGGAGATTGAAGATGAGGGTTGAATATGGATGTTTTTCTCGCGTTCGGGCATGGTCAGGTCTCTTAACAGCGCGGCTTGCCAGACTTTTAGCATAACAGCGCAGAGCGATTGAGCGAACTTTAAAGGCGCGCAGCCTGACGATGCGCAGCAGCGAGCAGAAGAGAGTGGACTGACCCCGCGGAATGTTCCAACCTACTACCAATCCATGGCGACGAAGTCAGTGGCGCGAATAATAAAGAGTTAACGCTACGAGGATGTGGCAATCGGTGCTGGGGGAAAGGCCTTTTCTGGACTCCGGGAGCGGTCTTCCATTTTTAGCCCGATGGCCGATGCTGAAGGGGCTGACTCTGCTATGCAAACAAGGCAGTGCTGACGCAGTTTATAACGCTCTGGTCCGCCGCAGACTCAGCCTCAAGGCTATCTCGAACTATCAGCTTCAACGTTAACGCTGACGTTCAGTCTCTTCGCCTCCATGGTTATTATCTTCCGGGCAAGGGCCCTGTCGCCGCCGTGCACCCGATCTATCAGCGCCTGGACGATTGTCATCATAAGAAAGTGCTGATTAGCCGGACAGAAATCGGTCATATCAATCCCGCAATCCGCCAGCTGCTGGTGCGCATCGCGCTCTGTCTGCGCAATAAGGTCAGTCACTTGCTCTTTCATTTGTTCGACGCGCGCAAAAACCACGCGATTAATGATTTCGATTTGCTCAAGTGTAAAATTTTTGTCCATTATTATGCTCTCATCACAGTCTGAAGTAATTAATCAGCCAACCAGCCTCAACCCTTTCGCCACCACTCTTTTGAACTCTTCACAATGAACAGGCTCCGGCTGCGTGCAGCGCGCTGCGTGCTTCAGCCCGCGGCTTAACTGCTGCAGCTTGCGCACGGTGGCATCAATCTCTTTCGCCCGCTGGAGGAGCAGCCCCCGGTCAATCGTGACCCCGGCTTGCGAACCAAACATCGCGGCAAGTTCATCCAGCGTAAACCCTGCCGCCTGCCCCAACGTAATGAGCTGCAGTTTATTGAGCACATTTTGGTGATATTGCCGTCGTAAACCGTTACGGCCAACAGGCTGAATTAATCCTTTTTTTTCGTAATAACGCAGCGCGGAGGGATTTATGCCAGAAAGATCGGCAATTTCCCGGATATCGAGGGCTTTCATGGTTGACTTAAACCTCACTTCAAGTTGCACACTGGCTACCAGCCTGACATGCATTGGAAAAGGAGTACACCCTGGAGACGATGATGGTAGTAAAAACGGTCATAACGGGTATTGGCGCGACGCTGATAATGGATCTCTGGTCATTCGGCCAAAAATACCTGCTCAAGCTGCCGCCGCTAAACTATGCGCTGGTGGGTCGCTGGATTGCATGGCTTTTCAGAGGAAAGCTTTGCCATAATACCATCGCTTCCACGCCGGCATTGCGTGGAGAGAGCGTTATCGGCTGGGTGTTTCACTACCTGACCGGGGCCATTTTTGCTTTTGTCCCGCTGGCATTGAACGGAACCGTCTGGTTAAACGAGCCGACGCTGACGGCAGGCCTGCTGGCAGGCGTGCTAACGTTATTTGCGCCGTTCTTGATTCTTCAACCCGCATTGGGCTTCGGCATTGCGGCGTCACAAACACCTCGCCCGTGGCTGGCTCGCTTGCTGAGCGTGCTTACGCACCTGGCCTGGGGATGCGGACTTTATATCACGGCTATGGTTAGCAGAGCATGAGGCCAGGGCGCTTTTCAGCTCAGCTTTGACGACGATGAAACTCGACGTTAAGCCAGCGGGCAAAAGCCAGAATCCTTTTTTCAAAGTCGGCCAGGTCTCCCTGAGGTTCATGACTCACTGCCAGCAGGTAATCCATGTCATCAGCTTTTTCAGGATAGCGGGCAATGAGCTTACCATGGTGCTCAGCAAGGGTGTCCGGCCAGTCTTTGTCGTACTCACTACGCAGGATACTGGTTGCGCGGATGATTTTGCGTGCGGCAGCGCGCTGCAGCTGTAACCCTTCATTCTTATCCGCGGATGAGCGTATTTGTGCCATGAATTTTTCCAGTACCGGCAGGAAATCCCCATTTACGGCAACGGCGATAGCTTTTGCCGGTTTAAAGGGAGCAAACCGGCGGCTCAGATCTTCGCCGTACACGCAGACGCAATGATGTTTAAGCCAGTATCCCCAGCTCAGCGTATGATCCGGGTGCAGGACTTGCGGCAGCACACCGCAATCAAAATCGATTTTACTGACAACCGGATAGCTCTTTTCCAGTTCACGCTTAATCTCAGCGAGCCGCGCCGCTGTGGCCCGATCGGGGCGATCGTGGAATATCACGCTCATGTCGAGATCGGACTTGTCGGGCGTTGCTCGTCCTTGCGCCACGCTACCGTAAACATAAAGGCTATGCATCAGTTCAGGGAAGCACCGGGTTAGCGTTGCCACGACCCCGTCCACTACGCGGGCGAATTCGGGCTGCATTGCGTTCACTATTGGCAGGGCAATGTCGCCATTGCGATCGACAGCCATTCTTTCTCCTGTTTACTGACGGTATGCCCGCAACAACCTGCGGGCGGTACGTTGGCGCCTGACGGGCAAACAATATTATCTCGCGTTCGCCTTTCGCGCTTACCCAACGGGCTGCATTAATCAATAACCGCGATCCTCATTCAGCTTAGCCGGAGTGCGTGAGCGATCGCTGGCGCGCATTGCCGCATAGAGGGAGCATAGCTCCTGCAGGCTTTTGGTTCCCATACGCTTCATCAGCCGGGTACGCTGGACGCTGACCGTAGAGGGGCTAACCCCACGGATACGGGCAATATCATCCAGAGAATGGCCGCGCAAACTGAGCCGCATAATCTGTCGCTCGGCATGGGTAAAATTCAACCTGGCGGGCAGATAGGCCACGCTTTGGTTCTGCGCCGAGAACAGGCGCATCACCCTTAACGCCTGATGCAGCTCGTCTACCGTCAACCGCTCAGCTAAACAGAGCTTTAACAGGCCCGGAAACAGGCAGTTGATCGCCTCAAAATGGCGTTCGGAGGTGATGAAGATGGCGTAGTGCTCCGGCGGGTGGCGGAAGAAAAGAGCATAGATCTCCTGAATATCCATCCCATGGGTGACGTACATGCAGGCCGCATCGCTCTCTGCCTCCGTTCCCGCCTCATCGCTAAGCGCCTGCAGTATCTTTTCTACTCCATAAATAAATACACGATCCTTTCCATAAATGGTCATATTGTAGCCCCGAGGTCACCGTCTTTTATTATCCTTCCACATGGACGCGTTTTTGTGAGTGTTATGTCGTCAGTCAGGCAGATCAATACCGCGAGCCTATCCGTTTAGCTTTCGTTTAACTAAAGCACATCGCAAGCATTAGCCCCGATTTAACCATTGATACCGCCGGAGTATTTTTTAATTTTTAACAAAATAAACCCTTAAAAATATAGGAATAAGATTACCGTTAATTCAATTAAAGCCGTATATAGACCAGAAGAAAAAACACCAAAAATACCGCAACCACATGATTATAAATGTTAATTTTCTTTAGGATTATCTTTATAAATGTCATAAAAATTATTTAATCACTCTTTTAAATATTCAGATCTCGATCTCAAAACATCATTTCATTTTGTGTAAAAGTTATTTTCAATAAAATCACAAGCAGTGCAAATTCGTCATCACCGGGGAATAAAGAATAATGTGTGGTGAATCCCCCTAAGCGGCGGGGTCATGCTGAATAGAGGAATACCCTCATCGACGTTTCGTTTTTATAGACGGATCAGGAAGTCAGCGCCTGATTCACCGGGAGGCACCCGGCACCACACAACCATTTAAAAATTTCATTTGTATCGTTCTGCCTGCTTTACGGCAGGTCATTTCTTGTACCTTTGGAAAATAAAAAAAGTAGAGGCACCCTATGTTTCGCTCATTATTATTAGTCACAATTCCTTTCATCAGTATTGCTGCTCACGCGGTGACCTTTGATTATCGTCATGAAACGAATGACAAAGCCGGGAACAATCATAAAGATCGTCTGTTGATGTCTCACCGTTTTGCCAATGGCTTTGGCTTATCGCTGGAAGGAAAATGGAAAGGTTCGCAAGATAAAAATAAAGCCTATGATGAAACCGTGAGTAACGGCACCGAAGTGGTGGCGAGCTACGTGCATAAAATAAATAAGACCTTCCAGATTGAGCCCGGCTTCTCTCTGGATACCAGTTCGTCCTCAAATAACTATCGGCCCTATCTGCGCGGTAAAGCGAATCTGACCGACGATCTCAGCGCCTCATTGCGCTATCGCCCTTACTACAAGCGCAATTCAGGCAATATTGGCACGTCTAAAGACACCTCGGAGAACGGCTATAATCTGACCAGCGTTATTTCCTGGAAATTCCTCAAAGATTATCAACTGGATTATGAGCTGGACTATAAAAAAGCCAACTCCGCCGGGGTTATTTTAGCGGATAACGAAAGCTATGACTGGACCCATGATTTTAAGCTGACCTATAAATTTGATAAAAACTGGTCTCCTTATATGGCCATCGGCAACGTTTCCGGTAGTAAATCCACCGATGAACGCCAAACGCGCTATCGCGTTGGCGTGAAATATTCCTTCTGATAACGTCCTGTCAGTCAGATAAAAAATAAATAAGGGTTTAATTAAACCCTTATTTTCATTAAGAGGAAAATAATGAAGATTGCAAAAATCACCCTGGCATTGGGCGTTCTGAGTCTCTTCTCACTGAATGCGGGTGCCCAGGAGAACGAGCGCCTGAGCAGCGTAAAGCAGTTCGCCGACGTCGTGCTGGACAAAGCAAGCGATCGGTACGGGCATCACTCTCCCCTGCTGGCTAATGGCGTGGACCCACGCACCGGCAAACAAATGGAATGGGTATTTCCGGACGGTAAAGTGACCGTGCTGTCGAACTTCTCTGCCCAGCAAAACTTGATGCGGGTGCTGGTAGGGTTAAGCAACCTGACCGGCGAAACAAAATATAAACAGCGGGTCGCGGAGAATATACGCTACTACTTTGACCACTATCAGGATGCGAGCGGGCTGCTGCTATGGGGAGGGCATCGTTTTGTTGATTTAAAAACGCTGCAGCCTCAAGGCCCAAGTGAAAAAGAGCGGGTTCATGAACTTAAGAATGCCTATCCCTATTACGACATGATGTTTGCCGTCGATGACCAGGCGACCGCGCGCTTTATCAAGGCTTTCTGGAATGCCCATGTTTACGACTGGAAAACGCTGGAAACCAGCCGCCACGGGGAGTACGGCAAACCGATGGGCGCGCTCTGGCAAAGTGATTTTGTCCAACAGCCGCCCTTTTTCGCCACCAAAGGTCTGAGCTTCCTCAATGCCGGCAACGACCTGATCTACTCCGCATCGCTGCTGTATCAATACGATGGTGACGCTGGCGCACTGACGTGGGCAAAACGGCTGGCCGAACAGTACGTTCTGCCGCGAGATAAGAAGACCGGGCTGGGCGTATACCAGTTTACCCAACCGTTAAAACGCGCCGATACCAGCGATGACAGCGACACGCATTCGAAATACGGCGACCGCGCGCAGCGTCAGTTTGGCCCGGAACTGGGCCCGGACGCGCTGGAAGGCAATATGCTGCTTAAGGGCCGAACCAGTACGCTCTATTCAGAAAATGCGCTGATGCAGCTTGCCCTGGCAAAATCGCTCGGCAAAGACGGTGACGATCTCAAAAAATGGACTCTTGATGGCCTCAAGGCCTTCGCGACCTACGCTTACGATGAGCAGAATAATACCTTCCGCCCGATGCTGGCCAACGGCACGGATCTCTCCGACTACGCGTTAAAACGCGATGGCTATTATGGAAAAAAAGGGACGGTACTCAAAGCCTATCCGGCGGGAAATGAATTTCTTCTCTCCTATGCCCGCGCCTGGACGCTTGAACCGGATGATGCCATCTGGAAGGTCGCCCGCGGCATCGCGAAAGGCCAGGGGTTAGGCGATATCGGTGAACCCGGCGGCGCAAACCGCAGGCTGAATAGCCAAACGGAGAACCATCAGCCGTATGCGATTTTCGCACTTATCGACCTGTGGCAGGCCACCGGGCAGCGGGATTATTTGACGCTGGCGGATCGCATCGGCGCGAACATCATCAACAAGCAGCGCCTCAACGGCTTTTTTGTCGATGATCCTGAGGCCGAATATGCCAGTATCGATAGTATCGCCCCCTATGCGCTTCTCGCCCTGGAAGCCGCCTTCCGCAACACGCCGGACGCGGTCGCTCCGTTCCTGAACGGCGCTGGATTCACGGAAGGCGCTTATCGGATGGCTGACGGAACCGTGCGCTACTCCACCCGAGATGACGAGCTGTTCAGGCTCAGACCCGGTGAGCAGCTGAAACCGAACGGCAAAAAATAAAACTGTGCCCCATCGCCAGCGGTGGGGGACCGTACCGCGACGGGACAGCCCGCGCAAGCACCGCGCCGGGCCGCCCGGCGCTTACTTCCCGGCATCCAGCGCCGTCACCGCGCGAAAATAGGCCTCAATCGCCAGCGCCACATCGTCGGCGGTGACCGACTCGGCAGGATGATGACTGATGCCGCCTTTACAGCGGACAAAAAGCATCGCGGACGGCCAACGTTCAGCCATGGCGATAGCGTCATGTCCGGCGCCGCTCGGCAGGGTCAGCGAACGCCCCTGCACCGCCTGCGCCGCCTCGCTCAGTACCTGCTGCAATCCGCTATCGCAGGCGGTGGCGGCAATGCGGTAAAACTCTTCCGCGCTAAACTGCAGCTGGCGTTGGGCGGCAATCGCCTGTGCCCCCGTCAGCAGCGTCTCGAGCAGCGCATCGAGCGGCTGGTCGTGCGGCCCGCGAATATCCAGAGTCAGCGTAACGTCGCCGGGGATAACGTTAACCGCGCCGGGCGCGCAGCGCAGCGTGCCCACCGTGGCGACCAGGTTTCCGCCCTGCTCGCGGGTCAGAGACTCTATCAGCACCATCCACTCGGCGGTGGCGGCCAGCGCATCTTTCCGATGGCTCATCGGTACGGTCCCGGCGTGTCCCGCCTCGCCGGTAAAGCGGCAGTTCAGCCGACGCGCGCCGTTAATCGCTTCCACTACGCCTAAGGCCAGTCCTTCCTGCTCCAGGCACGGCCCCTGCTCGATATGCAGTTCCAGATACGCGGCGATCTCCTCCTGGCGGCGGGCGGCCAGGTGAATGCGCGCCGGATCCAGCCCGGCCAGCACCATCGCCTGCGCCACGCTGACGCCATCGGCATCGGTCTGCGCCAGCCAGCTCTCAGGCCAGGTACCGGTCAGCCCGCGGCTACCAAGCAGCGTAATGCCGAAACGCGTCCCCTCTTCATCGCAAAAGCCGACAATCTCAATGGCTTTTTTCAGCCGTCGCCCCTGTTGATGCAGGCGATGCACTACCTCAATCGCCGCCAGGACGCCGAGCATACCGTCATAGCGCCCGGCGTTGCGCACCGTATCAAGATGCGACCCCAGCAGGATGGCCGGCGCGCCCTCCTGCTCACCCTCATAGCGACCGCAAATATTGCCGACGCTGTCCTGCCAGACGGTCATCCCGGCCTGGGTCATCCACAGCGCCGCCCGCTGGTTAGCCGCAAGATGCTGTGGAGAGAGATAAACCCGGGTCAGGGCGTCCGACGTTTCGCTGATCGCCGCCAGCTCATCGGCGCGGGCCAACACCCTGGCCGCGGCCTGCTGCATATCCGCCTGCTGGCGTTGTGCTTGACTCATTGCGCGCTCTCGCTGCGATAGTGATCCCACGCGGCCTGCATCGCGGCGCCCTGAGTGGTCGGGAATTTGAGATAGTTAAGTACCGACTCCAGCGCGCTGAGCGTGGTCATCACGCAATCCTTACGCGCGTTGTAGCCCATGGTGCCGATACGCCACACTTTGCCGTGCAGCGGGCCGAACGAAGTGCCGATTTCAATGCCGAAATCTTCCAGCATCAACTTGCGTGCCTGGTCGCCGTTTATCCCCTGTGGGATGACGACGCCAAGCACGTTGTTCATCTTGTGTTTCAGGTCACCGAAGGTCTCCAGCCCCATCGCCTGAATGCCTTTTAGCAGCGCATCGCCGTGCAGCTTATGGCGGGCAATGCCGTTATCCAGCCCCTCCTGGAGGATCAGACGCGCGCACTCGCGGGCGCCGAACAGCGCGGTAGTGGCCTCGGTATGGTGGTTAAGGCGCTCCGGTCCCCAGTAGTCCATCACCATGCCGAGATCGAAATAGTTGGAGTAGATCATCTCCTCGTCGCCGTCGCGGTGGGCATCAGTGCGAATCCCTTCTTCGACGCATTTGCGGCGGCGAATCGCCTCCTCCATGCGCGCGCTGAGGGTAATCGGCGAGGTGCCGGACGGGCCGCCGAGGCATTTTTGCATCCCCGCCGAGACCGCGTCCAGCTGCCAGGCATCGGTTTCCAGCGGGTTGCCGCCCAGCGAAGCGGTGGCGTCGGTGTAAAACAGCACGTCGTAGCGGCGGCAGATCTCCCCCAGCTCCGCCAGCGGCTGCAGCATAGTGGTCGACGTGTCGCCCTGCACCGTCAGCAGCAGGCGCGGACGAATACGTTTGATGGCATCCTCCACCTGGTCCGGAGTAAACACCTCACCCCACGGCACTTCAATGGTGTGCACTTCCGCCCGACAGCGGCGGGCGATTTCGCACAGCAGATGGCCGAAGCGGCCAAATACCGGCACCAGCACCTTGTCCCCCGGCCGAATAGCCGAAACCAGGATCGCCTCAATCCCGGCCCTTGAGGTTCCATCCACCAGCATCGTCCAGCGGTTTTCGGTACGAAATACGCCGCGGTAGAGCGCCATCACTTCGTTCATATAATGGGTCATCGCCGGGTCGTACTGGCCGATCAGCTGGCTCGACATGGCGCGCAGCACGCGCGGGTCGGCGTTAATCGGGCCTGGCCCCATCAGCAGACGCGCCGGCGGATTGAGTTGCGGAAACTGTGTCATGTCCATTTTTGATTCCTTATTGATTTAAGCCGCGCACGGATGAAATAAACTGCTTCAGTTCGCTGGTCTGCGGGTTAGCGAACAGCGTTTTGCTGTCCCCCTGCTCCCAGACGCGCCCCTGATGCATAAACACCACGCGGTCGCCCACTTCGCGGGCAAAATTCATTTCATGGGTCACGAGAATCAGCGTCATGCCCTCCGCCGCCAGCTGCTCCAGCACTTTAAGCACTTCGCCAACCAGCTCGGGATCCAGCGCCGAGGTGATCTCGTCACAGAGTAAAACTTTTGGCGACATCGCCAGCGCGCGGGCAATCGCCACGCGCTGCTGCTGACCGCCGGAAAGACTGGACGGGTAGTAATCCAGCCGGTCGCCAAGCCCGACCTTTTCCAGCATCCGCTGGGCCAGTTCACGGCACTCGGCGGCGCTCTTCTTCAGCACCCGACGCGGCGCCAGCATCACGTTTTCCAGCGCCGTCATATGCGGGAACAGGTTAAAGTTCTGGAACACCATGCCGATAGAGCGGCTGATCTCCCGCGCCTGCGAGTCGCGGTCGGTAATAGTCATCCCGCCGAGCTTAATGCTGCCATCCTGATAGCCTTCCAGGCCGTTGATGCAGCGCAGCAGCGTACTTTTGCCGGACCCGCTGCGGCCGATAATCGAGATCACTTCGCCCATATCGATATCCAGATCGACGCCCTTGAGCACGTGATTATCGCCGTAATACTTCTGCATCTGATTAATGGTGATGAGAGGCATTGAATTTGTTCTCCAGATAACGGCTGTAGCGGGACAGCGGATAACACAGAATGAAATAGCCCAGCGCCACCAGCGCGAAGACTTTAAACGGCTGATACGTCACGTTGGTCAGCATGGTGCCCGCTTTGGTCAGCTCAACGAAGCCGATAATCGACGCCAGCGCCGTGCCCTTAATCACCTGCACGGCAAACCCCACCGTCGGGGCGATGGCGATCCGCAGCGCCTGCGGCGCAACGACCCGATAGAGCGTCTGGCCAAAGCTCAGCCCCAGACAGCGCGATGCTTCCCACTGCCCTTTTGGCAGCGCGCGGATGCTGCCAAACCAGATATCGAGCAAAAACGCGCTGGTATACAGCGTCAGCGCCAGCGATGCCGCGGTCCACGCCGAAACGTCGATGCCGAACAGCGCCACGCCGAAAAAGGCAAGAAACAGCTGCATCAGCAGCGGCGTTCCCTGAAACAGCTCAACATAGCCGCGGATCAGGCGCTTTATCTGGCGCCCGCCGGTCATGCGCAGCAGCAGCAGCGGCAGCGTGACCAGCGCGCCGCCGAGAAACGCCACCAGCGACAGCAGCACCGTCCAGCGCCCGGCCAGCAGCAGATTGCGAACAATGTCCCAATCGGTAAAGGTGGTCATCATGCCTGCACTCCCAGCCATTTTCGTCCTGCCGCCATCAGCAGCTGGCGCATCGTTATCGACAGCACCAAATAAATTCCTGTCGTCACCAGGTAGACCTCAAAGCTGAGGAAGGTGCGCGACTGGATCAGGTTAGCGGCAAAGGTCAGCTCTTCATAAGAGACCTGCGACACTACCGACGAACCGAGCATGACGATGATGCACTGGCTCACCAGCGCCGGATAAATGCGCTGCAGCGCAGGCGGCAGAATCACCTGAATAAAGGTCTGCGTCCGGGTCAGCCCCAGCACGCGCCCTGCTTCCCACTGCCCCTTCGGCGTGACCTGAATACCGGCGCGCACGATCTCGGTACTGTAGGCCCCAAGATTGACCACCATCGCCAGCAGCGCGGCCTCGCCCGCCGTCATCTTTAGCCCCAGGTTCGGTAAGCCGAAGACGATAAAAAACAGCTGTACCACAAATGGCGTGTTGCGAATCAATTCGACATACCCGCCCCAAATCCGGCTGAACCACGTGGGCCGCCCGCTGCGGATGGCGGCGCCGAAGATGCCAATCGTCAGGCCACCGAGCGTCGCCAGTACCGTTAGCTGGATGGTCACCCACAGCCCCGCCAGCAGCTCCGGCCAGTGCGGCCAGAGCGCAGAGAAATGAAGTTGCTCCGTCATGCCCGGACCTTATGCGCCGAGGCTGGCAGGCAGCGGCGCTTTCAGCCATTTCTCGGAAAGGCCGTTGAGAGTGCCGTCTTTTACCCCCTGCTCAATCAACGCATCCACTTTCGCCTTCAGGGCCGGTTGGTTCTTTTTCAGACCAATAAAGCACGGCGAATCTTTCAGCATAAAGCTCGGCACCGGCGCTTTATCGGCGTTCTGCCGGGCGATGGCCGCCACCACCAGGTTACCGGTAGCCACATACTGCACCTGACCGGAAAGGTACGCCGACAGCGTGGTGTTGTTGTCTTCGTAGCGCTTAATCTGCGCCTCTTTCGGCGCCACGCTGGTCAGCACCATGTCTTCCACCGCGCCGCGGGTTACGCCAACGCTTTTACCGCTCAGCGCCGCCGGGTCTTTCAGCTCAGCGCCTTTCGCGCCAAATACGCCGAGAAAGAACGGCGCGTAGGCCCGGCTAAAATCGATCACCTTCTCGCGCTCGGCGTTTTTACCCAGGCTGGAAATCACCAGATCTACCTTATCGGTTTGCAGATAAGGCACGCGATTGGCGCTGGTCACAGGTACCAGCTGCAGCTTGAGCTTCATCTCTTTGGCAAGATAGCGCGCCATATCGATGTCGTAGCCCTGCGGCTGAAGGTCGGTGCCCACCGAGCCAAACGGCGGGAAATCCTGCGGCACCGCAATGCGGATCACGCCGCGTTTTTCGATATCCTGCAGCTGGTCAGCTTTCGCCGCCGAGAGGTTGGTTAACAGACAAGCGGCCCCGGCCAGCGCGATCAACAGTTTCTTCATGATATTTACCCGTTACGTTAGCATGAAACAAAAGATTCTTTAAAGTCACTTCTGCAACTAATGTGCCAGATAAATTTATGCACTGCGCCATCGGCAACGCTTCGCTTAAAGGCCAGTAAAACAAGAGAAAGAGAAGAGTAAAGAGGAACCAGCGGCGCTGATTCCTGCATATTTCATCGCACCAAAACCATGCAAAGCACCACACTGGCGCCCCATCATCGCTGTTCCAGCTCATCCAGCTGCTGATAAAGCGTGGCAATATCGTGAATGCGCGGGCGACCTTTATCGAGAATTTCGTGCAAAAAGGCGTTCGACAGCAGATTGATCAGGCTGTTGACCGACGCGTAGCTGTCGTAGGCCGACACGCTATCCAGCGGCGCGCAAAGCCGCCAGCGCGCCAGCGGAAACAGACCGTGGGCCTGCGGCTCGCACATCAGCAGCACCGGAATATCGCTGCTCTGTAGCTGCTGCAGCAGAGGGCGAATGATTCGCGGGCGGCGGCGGAATGCCATCACCACCACCAGGTCGTCGGCGCTGAGATCCACCAGTTCCTCGCTCAGGCTTTGTCCGGGCTGCGGCAGCACCAGTACCTGCCCGCGCGCCTGCAGTAGCTGCTGACGCAGATGCAGCGCCGCAGGATAAGCATTACGCATGCCGACAATCACAATACGCCGGGCGGCGACCAGCGCCTGAATCGCCTCGGCGAACTGCTGAACATCCAGCGCGTTAACCCATTGTGTCAGGTTGGCCATCTCCTGTTTATAGTGGCGCGCCAGCAGAGTATTGCCCTGTACCGCATCGCGATTGTCGGTCAGCGGCATACCGCTCTGGCGCAGGGTACGCAGCTCATCGCGCATATCCTTATACTTCTCATAGCCCAGGCGCTTGAACAGCCGGCTGACCGTGGCTTTTGACACGCCGCTAAGCTGCGCCAGCTCTGCGCTGTTGTAGCTAATCAGGTCATCAAAATGATCGAAAATAAAATCCGCCACCCGCTGCTCCTGCGGCGATAATGACGGGTACTGCTCTTTCAGTCGTTCATCAAGCTGTTGCATAAGACCTCTGTAACTTTCGTTTCACCGCATCATAACCGTATCCGCATTCATAATGCATGCCAGTCCCGCCAAAAAAAGCGCGTTGTCGGCAACAGGTGAAACTTTACGTTCAGATATGGAACAGCTTTTGCAACCCTCAGCGGACGAGTCGCTTAATTGAGGAAAATTCATGCAAAGTCATGTTGCCGCCCACGGGATGGCGGTCGCCCCCCATCATCTGGCCAGCCAAAGCGCGCTGGCGGTACTGCGCGAAGGCGGAAGCGCCATCGAAGCCATGGTTGCCGCCGCCGCGACCATTGCGGTGGTTTATCCGCATATGAACGGCCTCGGCGGCGATGGTTTCTGGCTTATCGTGCCGCCCGAGGGCGACCCCATCGCCATTGACGCCAGCGGCGCGGCGGGTTCGTTAGCGACGCCGCAGGCCTACGCCGGCCTCGCGCAGATCCCCCATCGCGGTCCGCAGGCGGCGCTGACCGTGGCGGGCACCGTCAGCGGCTGGGACGAAGCGCTTAAGGTGTCGCGCGAGTTAACCGGCGCGGCCCTGCCGCTCACGCGTCTGCTGGAAGATGCCATCGGCTACGCCGCGAACGGTATCCCGGTTACCGCGTCGCAGGCCAGCGCGAGCGCCGATAAATTCAGTGAACTGCGCGACCAGCCCGGCTTCGCTGAAACCTTTCTGGTGGACGGCCAGCCGCCGAAGGCCGGGAGCCGCTTTCTGCAGCCGGCGCTGGCGAACACCCTGCGCCGATTAACCGAAGAAGGCCTGGATAGCTTCTATCGCGGGCCGCTGGCGGAGCAGCTGGCCCGCGGGATGGAAAAGTACGGACTGCCCGTCACCCTTAGCGACCTGCAGCAGCATCGCGCTCGCCGCCCCCAGCCGCTCAGACTGGCGCATCGACACGGCGAACTGTGGAACCTCGCGCCGCCGACTCAGGGGCTGGTTTCGCTGGCGATCCTCGGCATCACCGACAGGCTGGCGATGGCCGACGCCGACGATGCGATGACCGTCCACCGTATTGTGGAGGCGACCAAGCTGGCCTTCGGTCTGCGCGACGCGCACATCACCGATCCGCGCCACCTTGATGTTGATATTCAGAGCCTGCTGACACCGGCGGCGCTGCAGCCGCTGGCGGATAACATCGACGACCAGCGGGCGGCTCCGTGGGGCGCAGGTAAAGGCCCGGGCGATACCGTCTGGATGGGGGTGATCGATAAAAGCGGGCTGGCGGTCTCCTTTATCCAAAGCCTGTACCACGAATTCGGCAGCGGCGTGGTGCTGCCGGAGAGCGGCATTGTCTGGCAGAACCGCGGGGCATCGTTCAGCCTCGACCCGAGCCACCTGCTGGCGCTGGCGCCCGGTAAACAGCCGTTTCACACCCTCAACCCGGCCGCAGCAAAGCTGAACGATGGCCGGGTGATGGTTTACGGCTCCATGGGCGGCGACGGCCAGCCGCAAACCCAGGCCGCTATCTTCACCCGCTACGTCATGCAAAACGCGCCGCTGCAGGAAAGCATCACCCGACCGCGCTGGCTGCTGGGGCGCACCTGGGGGCAGACTTCCGACTCGCTCAAGCTGGAGGGCCGCTTCAGCGCCGAAAGCGTTGACCGCCTGCGTCAGTTGGGGCACGAGGTTGCAGTGCTGGCCGATTTCAGCGAAGCCATGGGCCATGCGGGAGCGATTGTACGTCATCCCAACGGCCTGTTTGAGGGGGCCAGCGATCCGCGCAGCAACGGCTCCGCCGCCGGATATTAGGAGCTGATAATGACAACATCGCAGAACGAATGGGACGCCTGGCTCTCGCAAATGGAACAGCTGCTGGCGCTGGAGCTGGACGATACGCGGCGCGCAGAACTCAGAGTGCAGTTTAGCCGCATTGCCGCCATGGCCGGGCCGTTGATGGCCTTTCCCCTCGACGAGCGCGTCGAAATCGCCGGAGTCTATAAAGCATGAAGCTGCCTGAAATGACCATTCACGAAATCCAGCGCGCGCTGGCCACCGGCGAACTCAGCGCCAAAGAGATTGCCCGCCACACCCTGGAGAATATCGCTCGCGTTAACCCGCAGATCAACGCCTGGACCCACGTCAGCGGAAAGCGCATGCTCGCTGAGGCGGAGAATATCGACACCCTGCGACGGGAAAAAAAGCCCCTGCCCGCACTGGCAGGCGTTCCCTACGCGGTGAAAAATCTGTTCGATGTCGCCGGCCATACCACCCTTGCCGGGGCGCAGCTGTTGAGCGATCGCCCTGCCGCCGTAGCCGACAGCTGGGCGGTGCGCCAGCTGCACAGCGCGGGCGCATTATTATCCGGCATGCTAAATATGGATGCCTACGCCTACGGTTTTACCACGGAAAACAGCCACTACGGGGCGACGCATAACCCGCACGATCTTTCGCGGATCGCCGGCGGCTCCTCGGGCGGGTCGGCAGCCGCAGTGGCCGCCGGGCTGGTGAATTTCTCGCTGGGCAGCGATACCAACGGCTCCATTCGCGTCCCGGCCTCGCTATGCGGGATCTTTGGCCTTAAGCCCACTTTTGGCCGCCTGTCGCGCTCCGGCAGTCATCCCTTTGTCGCCAGCCTTGACCATATCGGTCCTTTTGCCCGCAGCGTCGGCGATCTTGCGGCAGTTTACGATGCGCTGCAGGGGCGCGATCCGAGCGATAGTTTTCAGGCCGATAAAGCCAGCGAGCGTACGGCTAATCTGCTGCCGCGTGGTCTCGATGGCCTGCGCTGCGCCGCGCTCGGCGGCTATTTTACGACATGGTGCGATGACGATGCCCGTGCGGCGGTTGCCAGCGTTGCCCACGCCCTTGAGGCGCATGAGGAGCTGATATTCCCGGAGGCCGAACTGGCCCGCTCGGCGGCGTTTATTATCAGCGCCGCCGAGGGCGGTAACCAGTACCTGCCCGCGCTGCGGAGCCAGCCCGAACGTTTTGAGCCGAACTCCCGCGAGCGACTGCTGGCCGGCGCGATGATCCCCTCCTCCTGGTATCTCCAGGCTCAGCGCTTTCGCCGTTATGCGCAGCAGGCGTTCAAAGGCCTGTTCGCTCATGCCGATGTGCTAATCGCCCCGGCCACGCCGTGCAGCGCGACGCTCATCGGCGCGCAGACCATGGAGATCGACGGCCAGCTGCTGCCGATTCGCGCCAGCATGGGGATGCTGACCCAACCCATCTCCTTCCTTGGCCTGCCGGTCGTCACGGTGCCGCTGCGCACAGCGAACGGTCAGCCGATTGGCCTGCAGCTGATTGCCGCGCCCTTTAATGAACAAGCCTGTCTGCGCGCGGCGCGGGCGCTGGAAGAGATGGGCATCACCGACGCCCGCCCGGTGGAGATCGCCGCATGATGAGCCCAGAACAGATTAATCGCCCGTTGGTTCTCGCCGAGGTGACGGCGGCGTTTTACCGCTATGAGGAAGCGCTGGTGAGCAACGACATCGCGGTGCTGGATGAGCTGTTCTGGCACGATAAGCGCACGGTGCGGCTGGGGGCCGGGGAAAATCTTTACGGCATCGATGAAATCCGCGCCTTTCGCGCCGCCCGTCCGGCAGCGGGTTTGCAGCGCGAGCTGCGGCATACCATCATCACCACCTTTGGCGAGGATTACGCGGTGTGTAGCACCGAATTCACCCGCGCAGGCAGCGAGCGCATCGGTCGCCAGCAGCAGACCTGGGTACGCTTCCCCTTTGGCTGGCGCATCGTCGCCGCTCAGGTCAGTTTGATGAGTTAAGCCCTGCGCATTTCCCGGTATCCCCCGGGTTGCGCTGCGCTTACCCGGGCTACGGGTCCGCAAACGTCTGCGATCCAGTAGCCCGGACAGATGTGCAGCATCGCCTCCGGGAAATGATGCCACTCTGCGCTATGCTCCCGGGTTGCGCTGCGCTTACCCGGGGAACGACTTTACCCCCTGAACGGATGAACGTCGCGCCAGTGGTCGGCAATCTGCTGACGGGTACAGACCCAAACCAGGTCGTGCTGCTGCACATAATCAAGGAAGCGCTGCAGCGCCCGGAAGCGGCCCGGGCGCCCCAGCAGGCGACAGTGCATACCGATGGACATCATCTTCGGCGCGCTGGCCCCCTCCGCGTACAGCACATCGAAGCTGTCTTTTAAATAGGTATAAAACTGCTCGGCGGTATTGAACCCCTGGGCAGTGGCGAAGCGCATATCGTTAGCGTCGAGGGTATAAGGCACGATCAGGTGCGGCCTACGCGAACCGTCGCTACAGGCCACTTCGCTCCAGAACGGCAGGTCGTCGCCATAATAGTCGCTGTCGTAATCAAAACCGCCGTGCTCCACCACCAACTGGCGGGTATGGGGGCTGTCGCGCCCGGTATACCAGCCGGTGGGCGGTTTGCCAAACAGGTCGGTTAATACCTGCACGGCTTTATGAAGATGCTCCCGCTCCTGCTCGATAGGCATATTCTGGTAATGAATCCAGCGCCAGCCGTGACTGACCACGTCATAGTTCGCCCTCTTAATCGCCTCGACCACCTCGGGATGCCGCGCCAGCGCCATCGCGACGCCGAACACGGTCAACGGCAATCCCCGTTTGCTGAACTCATTATGGATGCGCCAGAAACCGGCGCGGCTGCCGTACTCATACAGCGAATCCATCGACATATGCCGGTCAGGATAGCTGGCGGCGCCGATAATATCGGACAGAAACTGTTCAGAACCGGCATCGCCGTGCAGCACGTGGTTTTCCGAGCCCTCTTCATAGTTCAGCACAAACTGCACGGCGATGCGCGCGTTGTTCGGCCACCGCGCGTGCGGCGGCTGTCCGCCGTAGCCGCGCAGGTCGCGCGGGTAATCTTCTGCCAAAAATACCATCTGCCACCTCTTTCATTTAAAACGGGGTTAATGCCTGAAATTTGCCGCTCAACGCCTTGCTTTCCGGAAAGGCTAAATCGCCCTGCTTGCTGGTCGACAGGCCTAACGCCACCAGCGACTCAACCATTTTGACCGCCGCGCTGACGCCATCGATTACCGGTACGCGCAGCTCGCGGGTCAGCTCCTGAGCCAGCGTCGCCATCCCGCCGCATCCCAGTACGATAGCCCCGCAGCCGTCCTCCTTTAGCGCCTGAATACAGCGCGCGCGCACCTTCTCCTGCGCCAGACCACTACCGTCCTCCAGCGCCAGCACCGGTAAATCAATGGCGTGCAGGGCGGCGCAGTGGTGATGGAAACCGTACTGGTGCAGCAGATGACGGGCGATGATCAGGGTGCGCGGCAGCGTGGTCACGATGGAGAAACGGGTGGCCACCAGCGTCGCCATATGCATCGCCGCTTCGGCGATTCCCACCACCGGTCCCTGCGCCAGCTCGCGCGCCGCCAGCAGCCCGGGGTCGCCAAAGCAGGCGATGACATGACCATCAACGCCCTGCTGGCGACCGGCCTTAATTTGCTCGAGCACGCCGACAGCGGCGATGGCTTCATCAAAGTGGCCCTCTATCGAGGGCACCCCTTCGCCGGGGCAGACCGCCAGAATCTCGGTTCCCGGCGCTGCCACCGCCCGCGCGGCGGCGCCGATGCTTTCCGTCATGGCCAGGCTGGTGTTGGGATTGATCACTTGTATACAAACGGCGGCCATTACGGCTCCTTATAGCCGGCAAACAGCCGGGCAAAATCAGGCAGGGTCACGCCAGAACGCTCAAAGCAGAGACTGGCGACAATATGTTCAAAATGGTGGCTTAAGGCGTCGCTCAGGGGCTGCAGCGTTTTATCGCGCAGCAGCTGGATCAGCCGTTCGTGATCGTCGCAGCGGCAGCCCTGCCGCCACGGCGATCCCCACGCCGCGATAACTAATGAAGAGCGCTGGCTCAGGCGGGTCACCATCTCAGTGAGCACCTGATTGCCGGAGATCGCCTGCAGCTGAATATGAAACTCGGCGGAATAGCGAATCGCCGCCGGGCCGTCATGGCTTTCGTGGGCCAGCTGTTCCTGGCGGGTGATGGCTTCCAGCGCCGCCAGGTGCGGCGGCTGACAGCGGGCCAGCACATCCGGCAGGTTGGCCACTTCCAATAGCGCGCGGGTACGGAAGATCGCCTGCGCCTCTTCAACCGTCGGGCTGGCAACCTGTGCACCACGTTTGGGCGTCAGGATGACCATTTGCACGGTTGCGAGTCGCTGTAGCACTTTTCTGATCCCGGTACGGCTCACGCCAAACACCTCCGCCAGCGCCTCCTCCGGCAGTTTGCTGCCCGGCGGTAGCTGATGCTCGACGATAGCGGTCATCAGCGCCTGAAAGATGGACTCGTCTTTGTCATGCAGCTCTGGCGCGGCCTGCAGCCGTTGTTGGTTGTTCATTAACCACTCCAAATTTTACTTTTTGACACCGAATCGTATACATAAAACTGATTTCTTGTATACAAAATTAACTATTTGGCCCAAATCCTGCAACGACACCAGCAATCCATTTCAACGGGTGTTCATTTACAGGAGCAGGTTTCATGCCAAATACACAAGCGATGCATCAGGTTAAGGCCGCTGATCCCCACGCTGGATACAGCCCACGGCTTTGCAATGAGGATCTGGCGCCGACGCGCGACCAGAACTGGAGCTGGTACAACATCTTTTCTTTCTGGATGTCGGACGTGCACAGCATGGGAGGCTACGTGGTGGCGGCGAGCTTCTTTACGCTTGGTCTTGCGAGCTGGCAGGTGCTGCTGTGCCTGCTGGTGGGAATTTGTATCGTTCAGCTGTGCGCTAACCTGGTGGCAAAGCCCAGCCAGATGGCGGGGGTGCCCTACGCGGTGATCTGTCGTCAGGCGTTCGGCGTCTTTGGGGCTAATATCCCGGCGGTGATCCGCGGGCTTATCGCCTTCGCGTGGTACGGTATTCAGACTTATCTCGCCGCTAACGCGCTGATGCTGGTGCTGCTGAAGTTCTGGCCGTCGCTGTCGACCCTCACCGCATCCAGCTTCCTGGGCCTGTCGCATCTGGGCTGGCTCTGCTTCGCCACCATGTGGCTGCTGCAGGCGATGGTGTTCTGGCACGGGATGAACGCCATCAAGCGCTTTATCGATATCGCCGGCCCGGCGGTCTACGTGGTGATGCTGGCGCTGGCGGGATGGATTGTATACAAAACCGGTTTTGACGGGATCTCCTTTACCCTCGCCAGCAAATCGCTGAGCGCCGGGGAGCAGACCTGGCAGATGATCACCGCCACCGCGCTGGTGGTCTCCTACTTCTCCGGCCCGCTGCTCAACTTTGGCGATTTCTCGCGCTATGGCAAAAGCATGGGCGAGATCCGCCGCGGCAACCGCTGGGGCCTGCCGTTTAACTTCCTGCTGTTCTCCATCGTGACCGTGGTGATTGTCTCCGGCACGCAGTCGCTGTTTGGCCGCATGATCACCGACCCGATTGAGACCGTGAGCCGCGTAGGCAACGACCTGGCGGTCGCCATTGGCCTGCTGACCATGATCACCGCCACCATCGGGATTAATATTGTGGCCAACTTTGTCTCTCCGGCCTTCGATTTCTCTAACTGTTCGCCGCAGAAAATCAGCTTCCGCACCGGCGGGATGATTGCCGCCGTAGGGTCTATTCTGCTGACGCCGTGGAACCTGTTTAACTCGCCGGAGCTGATCCACTACACCCTCGACGTGCTGGGGGCGTTTATCGGCCCGCTGTTCGGCATCCTGATCGTGGATTTTTACATCATTAAGCGCGGGCAGGTTTCCGTTAACGACCTGTTTGACGACACGCCCAGGGGCCAGTACTGGTACCGCAACGGCTTTAACCCGAAAGCGATCGCCGCGCTGGTGCCCTCCGTCGCCATTGGCCTGATCATCAGCTTTATTCCGGCCCTGCACGAAGTGGCTAACTTTAGCTGGTTTATCGGCGTCTTCCTGAGCGGCGCGGCCTATCGCTGGATCGCCCGCGACGAACGCGTCGGCGCCACCGCTGGTTTCAGCCCTCTCGCCCAGAAAGAGTAACCCTGCATCCCCGCCGCGGCGTCACGTCGCGGCGACTTTCCGCCCGCACAACCTGGCATCAATCTTGCTCTATCCACCTATCCTTTCGCTTACCCACAGGGCAGCTATGATGTTTGACTACCATGCCGCGGTTCGCGGCGCATTTTTCGATATCGCCGAGGTTGCCGAGAGCGCCGACGATATCGCCCGCCAGGCGCGCTATCTGGAGGATGGCGTGCTGTTTCTTCGCGACGGACGCATTCAGGCGCTGCTGCCGTGGCAGGAGGGCGAACGCTTTCTGCACCCGCAGAAGGGCTATCGCGACCTGCGCGGTAAGCTGCTGCTGCCGGGCTTTGTCGATGCCCACGTCCACTATCCGCAAACCGAGATGATCGGCGCATTTGGTGAGCAGCTGCTGGAGTGGCTCACCACCTATACCTTTCCGGTGGAGAGCCAGTTTGCCGATGCCGACTACGCCGCGGAGATCGCGCAATTTTTTGTCAACCAGCTGCTGAGCCACGGCACCACCACCGCGCTGGTCTTTTGTACGTTGCACCCTGAATCGGTGGATGCCCTGTTTAACGAAGCGCTGCGCCTCAATATGCGCCTGATCGCCGGGAAAGTGATGATGGACCGCCACGCACCGGAATATCTGAGCGAAAGCGCGGAGCAGAGCTACCGGCAAACCCGCGAACTGATTCAGCGCTGGCACCAGCGCGGCCGTCTGGGATACGCCATTACGCCGCGCTTCGCGCCGACCTCAACGCCGGAGCTGCTGGCGGCGGTGCAGCAGCTCCGGGAAGAGTTTCCCGATATCTGGCTGCATACCCACCTGAGCGAAAACCTCAATGAAGTGGCGTGGGTTAAAAGCCTCTGGCCGGAGCATGAACACTATCTGGATGTCTATCATCACTATCGACTGACCGGCGAGCGCAGCGTATTTGCCCACGGTATTCATCTGGCGGATGCGGAGTGGCAGTGCCTGCACGAGACCGGTTCGGCGCTGGCCTTCTGCCCGACGTCAAACCTGTTCCTCGGCAGCGGGCTGTTTCGTTTACCGGCCTGCTGGCAGAACAAGGTGCGGATGGGTATCGGTAGCGATGTTGGCGCGGGCACCACCTTCAGTATGCTGCGCACCCTCGGCGAGGCGTATAAGGTCAGCCAGCTGCAAAGCTATCGTCTGCGCGCCAGCGAAGCGTTTTACCATGCGACCCTCGGCGGCGCGCGCGCCCTGCGCCTTGATGAGAAGATTGGTAATTTCCAGCCCGGTAAAGAGGCCGATTTTGTGGTTATCGACCCGGCGGTCACGCCGCTGCAAAGGTTACGCGGCGGGCGCTGCAAGGATATCTATGAGCAGCTGTTCGTCCTGATGACCCTGGGCGATGAGCGTAATATCAGCGAGACGTGGGTGAACGGCGAGCGCGTATGGGGAGATGCGGCTGCGGAGTAGTCCCTTTCCCGGAGGCGGCACGTTGTGCCTGTCCGGGCTGCCAGACCACAGGCAGTGCCGAACTCGTAGCCCGGACAGGCGCGCAGCGCCGCCTCCGGGGAAATTCAGAACCTGTAGCCCTGCCAGGCGTAGCGCCGCCGGGGCCATTTAGCTGCCGCGATAGGTGGACCAGCCGCCGGGGGCAATTAAAAACGGTAAATGATAGTGCTCATCCGCCTCCTCGCGGATGACGAAATCAATCTGCGCGCTCAGGTAGAGCGTCTCGCGCCCGCCGGCGGCAAACCACGCGCCAATTTTCGCGCTTAACCGGTAATGTCCTGGCGCCAGCGGCCCGGCACCGAGTTCGCCAATGCGGCCGTTATCATCGGTGACGCCGCAGGCAACCTGCGCGCCTTCGCACTCCAGCGTAATCTTTACGCCCTGCGCCGGTCGGCCGGTGGAAATATCGAGAATATGGGTGCTTAAGGTGCTCATTCGCCAATCGCTCCTTTCAGTCTTAACAAGGTAATTTCGCCTAGCTGGGCTAACGCGTCCCGTACTTCTGCGCTATCGCTGTTGTGCAGCCGACGCGACAGCGCCGCCAGGATTTCCTCCCCGCTGCGCCCTTTGGCGCGAATCAAAAAGACCCGGCCAAACCGCGCCTCGTAGCGGGTGTTACCCTCTTTCAGCGCCTGCGCCAGCGCAGCATCACGGTCATCAACGCTCCCCTGCTCCTGGCGGGAGAGCGCCGCATGGGCCTGCTGCCCGGTGGGCTTTTCGCCGATACGCGGATGGGCGTTCAGCGCCTCAGCCAGCTCCGCTTCCCCCCAACCTGCCATCAGCCGCTGGGCGGCGTCCAGCAGTTCCGCGCGGCTGCGCCATGGCCGACCGGCTGCCAGCGTGGCCGCCCAGCCAGAGACGGCCACGCAGGGTTCCAGCACGGCGACGGCCTGTTCGCCGCTCAGCTGATTAAAGTGATTCAGCGCGATCATCAGTACTCCTTGTGGCCGCCGCCGCGGCCGGTTTCTCTTCCGGGATAATCAGATTCAGGACAATCGCCACCAGCCCGCCGCTGGTCGCCGCGGAACCGAACAGGTTGCCGACGATCGGCGGGAAGTGGGTCAGAAACGCCGGGACCGCTTCAATGCCGAGACCAAAACCAAAGGCCAGACCGACGATCAGCATATCGCGGCGGGTCAGCGGTTTCTGGGTGATAATGCGGATCCCCGCCGCCACAACGCAGCCAAACATCACCATCGTCGCGCCGCCCAGCACCGGCGCCGGGATCTGGCGCAGTATCTCGCCGAATGGCGGAAACAGGCCCAGCAGAATCAAAATCACCCCGATGTAGCGGCCAACGTAGCGGCTGGCGACGCCGGTCATCTGAATCACGCCGTTGTTTTGCGCAAAGGTCGTATTGGGGAACGCGCACAGCATCGCCGCCACCATGCAGCTGATGCCATCAGCCAGAATGCCGCCTTTCAGCCGTGAACGGAAGGCTTCGTTATCTATCGACTGCTGAGAGATGAGACAGTTGGCCGTCAGGTCGCCCACCGCCTCAAGAATGCACACCAGCGACACCAGGGCAATCGGCAAAAAAATGGCGCTGTTGAACTGGAAACCAAACGGGAACAGCTGCGGTAAGCGAAACCAGACATCGCCGACGCCTTTAAGCTGGAACGAGCCGCTCAGCGCCGCCGCCGCACAGCCGACGGCCATCCCCACCACCACCGACGAGAGGCGTAGCCAGCGGTTTTTCGCACAGCTCAGCAGAACGATGGTTCCCAGCGTAACCGCGCCGAGGGCAATATTGCTCGTGCTGGCAAAGGCTTTAGCCTGCTCACCGCCGCACCAGTTAATCACGCTGACTTTGATCAGGCTAATGCCGATCAGCGCAATCACGCTGCCGGTAATCACCGGGGTAAAAATGCGCTTCAGCGGTTCAATAAAGCGGCTGACGAGGCAGGGCACCAGCGCGGCGACAAAGTTGACGCCAAACAGCATGGCCATAATATCCTGCGGCGTGCCGCCCTGCCCTTTTACCCACATACCGCCGGCAATCGCCACCCCGAGGAACGCAAAGCTGGTTCCCTGCATACAGATCATGCCCGCACCGATCCCCCACAGGCGGTTGGATTGCAGGAAAGTGCCGATGCCGGAAGCCAGCAGGGACATGCTGATCAAATAGGGCAGCCACTCCCCCAGCCCCAGCGCCGCGCCGATAATCAGCGGCGGCGTAATAATGCCTACCAGCCCGGCGAGTACGTGCTGTAAGGCGCTAAAAAAGGCCGGGAGCGGCGGGATCCGCTGCTCAAGGCCGTACAGTAAGCCGCCGTTTTTTTCATCTGACATGATCGTTTCATCCCGTTGCGAATAAGCGTGCGGGAACGGGTGCACAAAACAGGCCAAACTCACTCACATCTGAGCAACATTTAATTTTATTCATTTTTTTCAAACAGATAACACATCCTTTTCGCGACGTTCCCGCTATATGACCTCGGCGCGCCTATGAAACATTAGATTCTCAATTGAAAATTTAGAAATTATTGATTCATAAAAAGGCAATAAAAGCCGCTCTGCGCACCAACGTTGTGCAACCGCACGGTAGCGGGGAGCCCGAATCGGCGAAATCAGCGCCTGCGCCAAAGTGGTACGCAAATTGCTCAAGCCAATAACGACGTATGTAAAGGAGAAGGAAATGAAAGCATTAGTTATCGGCGGCGGAATCGGCGGCCTGAGCGCGGCGGTGGCATTAAAAAATGCCGGTATCCACTGTGAAGTGTTTGAAGCGGTGAAAGAAATCAAGCCGGTGGGCGCGGCCATCTCCATCTGGCCTAACGGCGTCAAGTGCATGAAGCATTTAGGCATGGGCGATATTATCGAAAACTACGGCGGACCGATGCATTTTCTGGCCTACAAGGAGTATCTGCGGGGAGAGACGCTGACTCAATTTAGCCTCGCTCCGCTGATTGCGCGCACCGGCGGACGCCCCTGCCCGGTTTCCCGCGCCGAATTGCAGCGCGAAATGCTCAAATTCTGGGGACGGGAGGCAGTGCAGTTTGGTAAACGCGTTACCCGCTGCGAAGAAAACGCCGACGGCGTTCGGGTCTGGTTTACCGACGGATCGATGGCGGAGGGCGATTTTCTGATTGCCGCCGACGGCAGCCATTCGGCGCTACGCCCGCACGTGCTCGGCTATACGCCGGAACGCCGCTACGCGGGCTACGTTAACTGGAACGGTCTGGTCAATATTGATGAAGCGATTGCGCCCGGCAATCAGTGGACGACCTTCGTCGGAGAAGGGAAACGCGTTTCGCTGATGCCGGTTTCCGGGGGGCGATTTTACTTTTTCTTTGATGTCCCGCTCCCGGCGGGGCTGGCCGAGGACCGCAGCACCCTGCGGGCGGATCTCAGCCGCTATTTCAGCGGCTGGGCGCCGCAGGTGCAGACGCTGATCGCCGCCCTCGACCCGCAGACCACCAACCGTATTGAAATCCACGATATTGAACCGTTCGCCAAGCTGGTTCGCGGCAGAGTTGCGCTACTGGGCGATGCCGGACACAGCACCACCCCGGATATCGGCCAGGGGGGCTGCGCGGCGCTGGAGGATGCGGTGGTGCTGGGGGAGTTGTTCAGCCAGAGCCGCGATATCAGCGGGGTTTTGCGTCAGTACGAAGCGCAGCGCTGCGACCGGGTGCGCGACCTGGTGCTGAAGGCGCGTAAGCGCTGCGATGTGACCCACGGTAAAGATATGGCGCTGACGGAAGCCTGGTATCAGGAGCTGAAATCCGAAACCGGAGAGCGAATTATCAACGGCCTGTGCGAAACCATTCAGGGCGGCCCGCTGGGGTAAAGATCCCGGTATCAGCCCCCTTCCCGGCTCGCGGCGTAAACGCCTTAGCCGGGCTACCGGTGAGCAGACGCCGGGGAAGCAGGCCGCAGAGAATTGCAGGCCGGGCAGTTTACGCAGACGGGAGGGAAGCCGCTGTCCCGCCCTGTATCGCCTCCATCACCGCGGTCAGCTTCTGGATCGCCATCTGCGCCGGACGTGAAAGCTGGCGTGATGGCGCGGCGCACAGGGCCAGGGTAAGCGGCCGCAGCAGACGGTTGCGCAGCGGGACAAACGCCAGCTGGCCGAGCGCGATCTCCTCCAGCACGTCCAGACGGCTGAGGAGGGTCACGCCGCCGCCTTTAAGCACCAGCGACTTAATCAACCGAATATCGTTGCAGCTGATGCTGTTCGTCGGGGAAAAATCATAATGGCGATAGAGCATCGCGACCCGCTCGTGGACGATCAGCGGCGCGCCGGGAAGAATATGCCGCTCCTCGCTTAGCTCGCCCAAAGACAGCATTTTAGCCTGCGCCCGAGGATGATCCGGACACATCACCACCCCCATCTCCAGTTCGGCAAAAGCCAGCACGCTAAGCCCCGCCTGACCTTCGGGATCGAGAATCAGACCGAAATCGAGATCCGCCTGCCGTACCTTCTGGCTGACGCTATGACTATCCGCCACCTGCAGCTCCAGTTCCAGCCATGGCCAGCTGCTGATAATGTCCGCCAGCGCGGCGGCAAAGCTCCCTTCCGCCAGCGCCTGCACCATGCCGAGGCTGACGGAGCCGCGTTTAAGCCCCTGCAGCTCATCAAACTTTTGCCGCGTCAGCTGAAACTCCTTTTGCCAGCGCAGCAGATTGTCGTACAGCAGCTCGCCGGCGGTGGTCATGCGTAGCCCCTCCGGCAGACGCTCAAACAGCGGCGTGCCGAAATCCTCTTCCGCCTGCAGAATTTGCCGGTTGATAGCCGAAGCGGAAATATGCAGTTTCTCCCCGGCCCGCCGCAGGCTACCGCTGCGCGCCACTTCGGTAAAATAGATAGCGAAACGTGAAAATGGGCTCATCGTGGACCTGTTCTCTTTTTTGCAACAGCTGAATGAATTCTTGCTGATGGATGTCAACACCCTAATATGGCAACAATAAACTCACAACAATTAAACAAATATTTTTGTGAGCAGGAAGAGAAGCCATGAACAGACCACAACCTACCCCACCCGCCCACTGCACCTTTGCGCCAGAGGACTGGCTGCGCCTGGCAAAATGCTGGCACCCGGTTGCCCGCGCCTGCGATATTGGCCCCGCCCCGGTGAAAGCCACCCTGCTTGATGAACAGCTGGTCATCTATCGTATTAAGGGCCAGGTGGTCGTTGCACGCGACGTCTGCCCCCATCGCGGCGTACCGCTGACGCTCGGTTTTCACGATGAAGAGGGGATTGTCTGCCCGTACCACGGCCTGCGCTTCGGTGAGGATGGCCGCTGCAACCGTATCCCTTCCAGCCCCGACCAGCCGGTACCGGCGAAACTCAACCTCACCAGCTTTGCGGTAGAAGAACGTTATGGCCTGATCTGGACCTGCCTGGCCTTCGATCCGCAAGACCCGATGCCGCTGCCGGTGATGCCGCACTGGCACGACGATGGCTTTCAGCAAATCAACTGCCCGGCTTTTGAGGTCAACGGTTTTGCGGGTCGCCAGGTCGAGGGATTTCTTGATGTTGCCCATTTTGCCTGGATCCATACCGGGACTTTCGCCGACCCCAATAACCAGGTGGTGCCGGACTACAACCCGCAGGAAACGGCGTTTGGGTTTATCGCCGATTACTGGAGTTCAGTCGGCAACTATCCCGCCAGCACCGAATTTCGCGCGCCGGAAGGCTTCCAGTGGCTGCGCCATTTTGAAATGCATTTGCCGTTTACCGCCACCCTGACGATTCATTTCCCCGAGGACGCCAGGCTGGTGATTATGAACGCCGCCTCGCCGGTATCCTCGCGCATTACCCGTATGTTCGCGCCCATCGCGCGCAATTTCGATCTGCACGTACCGGTGGAAGACGTCCACGCCTTTAACCTGCGCGTCTTTGAGGAAGACCGCATGATGGTAGAGACCCAGCGCACGGAAAGATTGCCGCTCGATTTAACGCTGGAAGCGCATATTCCTGCCGACCGCAGCTCCATCGCCTATCGGCGCGGGCTGAAGAAAATGGGCTTCGGCGATTTTTTCCTCGTGTAAGTGGAGCAGCACTATGAATGAGGTATTACAGGTCATTGTCGACGGCCTCTGGCGTCAGGGAAGCCAGAGCCTCGCCGTCAGGCTGGTGGCGCCGGAGGGTCAGACGCTCCCTGCCTGGCAGCCCGGCGCGCATATTGACGTTCATCTGCCGTGCGGCATTATCCGCCAGTATTCGCTGACCGGCCATGATAGCGTCGCTGACGGATATCTGATTTGCGTGGCCCTCGACAGCGCATCCCGCGGCGGCTCGCGCTACATTCATCAGCAGCTGCGCCCCGGCCAGACGCTGTTGATTTCCCCTCCGCGCAATCTGTTCCCTCTGCAGGCGGCAGAGCGGGTGACGCTGCTGGCCGCCGGCATCGGGATTACGCCGCTGTATGCCATGGCGCTAAGGCTGGAGGCAGAAGGCGTACCGTTTACGCTGCATTATTACCTGAAATATCGCGCCCAGGGGGCGTTTGTCCGCGAACTGCAGCGGCGATTCCGCGCCGAAAGCGTGGTGATTCACAGCTCTTGCGAAGGAGACAGCGCCCGGCAGCATTTAGCCGCCGCGCTGAACAAGACGCATACCGGATATCCGATTTATCTCTGCGGGCCAGAGGGATTTATGGCCGCCGCGCGCCGGGTCGCCATTGAACAGGGCTGGGCGGAAAAGCTGATCCATAGCGAAGCCTTTCAGCCTGTCGCCACGCCAGCGGCGTGCGCAGAGGAAAACACCTTTAACGTGATCCTTGCCTCCTCGGGCGAACGCTGGCCGGTACCCGCGCATAAAACCATCGCTCAGGTCCTCCAGGAGAACGGCATCGCCGTCCCCCTCTCCTGCGAAATGGGGATTTGCGGCGCCTGCCTGACGCCGGTTATTGAAGGCATCGTCGACCACCGCGATACCGTGCAGTCGGAGGCAGAGAAATCCGCCAGCGCGCAGCAGATAGCCCTGTGCTGCTCGCGCAGCCGGTCAGCGAATTTGTGCATTGATTTATAGCCCGGCGGCGTTGGCCTGTGACCTGCCCGTAATACAATCAATCATAGGCCAGCGGGGGCACCGAGGGTTAATGACGAATAAGTACGATTTAACAGGCTCCATTGCCTCAAGCAATAATCTTATGAAGTAAAGGCGTTATCGCGATACATGAAAAACATCGCGGCTGGCGAATGTTGTATGCAGTATTAACGAAAACTCCACTGCACGCTGATGACAAAAACGGCCGGGAGAATAATTCCGCTTTCGATGCCGAAATAATCGGTAAAGTTATACTGGAGACCATGGTAAATATAGGGAGAAAATCCAATGCCGGTCGCATCTTTAAAATCCTTATATGAGCCATGGTCGCCGCAGTCCTCAAAAGCATCGAAGAAAAATTCGCCGACGTAGCCATAAATCCCCTTAAATACCCAGCCGTTGCCCAACGACGCCCAGTCGCGGCGTACCCCGAGCGCAATACAGCGATCGTCAAAGCTGTTTTTCATCGTCCCGACCAGCAGACTGTACTTCGAATCCGCGGAGAACTTGCGTTCAACCGAGGCAAACTGGTTATCAAAGCCCTCGGTGTACTGGCCGTGATTGTTTGACAGATGATAGATCCAGGAGCCGGTATTAACCGAATAAAGAGTGATTTCATCAGCCTCTGCGGCCGTCGACGCAGCCATCAGGGCAGCACTCGCCACGGCGATGGTTATCTTTGTGCCCATTAACATCATCCTCTGCTTGAGGTCGCCGCCCGGTTGGATAATCAGAGTATAGAAATCGTCGGTGGCCCCTGCCTGAGAAATGATAAATTTTCTGCAAAAAGATATTTAAATGTAGTTTTAAAGATGAATAATATTTAGATAGCGCATTTCGTCAGATAATTATGCCGCCAGGAAGCGAAAAAATCAGATATGATTATATTTCTCTGTTCCAGGATTGATTAAGGAGTCATAAAATACCTGGCGTGCCACCAGGCATTTTTTGCAATAGCATTAACGCTGGCAAATGTTAATCAGCAATTCCGCCATCCAGCGGTGGCTCCTCTCCTGGGCCGCCGTTTCATGCCATGAAAGATAGCAGGTGCGACTGTTCATTTCTAAAGGCAGCGGCAGCAGCTGGAGCGCAAACTGTTCTTCAAACTCTTTGGCCAGCCACTCAGGCGCGATGGCCACCATATTGGTTTGCGACACCACGCTCAGCACGCTGACCATGGCGTTTCCGTGGAATGCGACGCAGGCCTGCTGTTCCTCAGAGCTATACCAGGGATGGCTGAATGAGCCGTAGCGATCCAGCGCGACGGTAGCGTGCTGCTCACGATAAATATCCTGCTCGGTCAACGGCGATGCAATACGCGGATGATTCCGCCTGGCCACCAGCACCATGCGATCGTTGAACAGCGGGATGCTGGTGAACTCCGGGTGGTTGAACTTGTTGTAATCGAGAACAAATTCAACTTCCTGATAGCGAAGCTGGTTGATGACCTGCTGGCTTAGGGTAGATTTAAAGGAGAGACTGACCCGAGGCGCAATCTCGCTCACTTTATTAAAAATAAGCGGTGTCAGATAGTTATCCAGCGGGCTACAGACGCAAAGATGGTAAATACGTTCGCAGTCCAGCGGATCGAACAGCGTATCCGGTAGCTCATTTTGCACCAGCTGCAGAGCGCGTCGAACCGAGCCGAATAGCTGAAAGGCGCGATCGGTCGGTTTAATCCCACGACCGTTACGGACAAACAGTTCATCCTTAAACAGCACCTTGAGGCGCGATACCGCGCTGCTCACCGCTGGCTGAGACATGCCGAGCGTTTGTGCCGCCTTGGTTAAGCTTTGCTCTTGCATAACGGTATCGAAAATAGTCAGCAGGTTAAGATCGACTTTCCGTAATACGGGCTGCAGGACTTTCGGTTCAGAGGTTGGTTTAGATATTGTATTTTCACTCATGTAGGGAACTCCACCAGCACATTAATCAGCGATCCTGCTTCGTAACACTGAGACCTTTCGCCAAAGCAAAAAAACAGGCAGATAAATCATCATCGGCCACAGTAGCCATGTGTTATCGGTTTCCAGCAGCACGCTCAAATGGACGAAACTTATTAGTAAAATGGTAAACAGCAGAAGAATATGAAACGTGTTGTGTTTTCTGGAGAAAACGGCATAGCGGTAAAGCATTATTTTTCCTTTCGTTCACTCCTTGAACAAAAGAGAATACCATATAAAAAGTGGTGAAATTTCTGAAAAATACGCGACTTAATCCGAATAAGTTAATTCTCATTGAAATTATTAAGATGTTCTTAGGTAAATCGCAGAAAAAACCAAAATCCAGATATTAATTTACCGGCGGTAACCAATAATACTTTTCATTAACATTCCTTCGCGATGAATAACTGACAACGGAAACTATTACACGCGTAATGGTCACCTCAATGCAGTAATCGTCATAAAGCGATTATCGGACTGTGATAAAGAAATCGTTAATTTCAGCGCTAGCATCTTTAGCGCGCGTCATGACCGGGAAAGGCTGACGGACGGTCGGCGGTTGCCAGGTGTGCAATGTTAATCAGTGGGCTAAATCGGATTTGGGCCGCCATCGAGGCCTCGAACCCCGTTCCCTACAACGTACGTCGTTCGCTCTTCCTGATGAGCTAATGGCGGTCAGATGCTAATCGCTCAACGTCAGCAGCGGCGTGCCGATAACGATGAGCGGCGCGCATGGTATCGAGAATAATTAGCCATGTAAATAATATAAATGCATGAAATATCCCTGTGACAGCGCTATCTGCTGGAAAGTCGCCGCCCCGTTAAGCAGACAGACAAAACCTTACACGGTACCCTCTTGAACATTGATAAGTATTGTTTATGATCCTCGGTTCTGAAACGTACGGGTCACCTATGCGCAATCGTCAGCTTCCTGGAAAATGGTTTTTGGTATTGACTTGCCTGGTCATGGCTATTTGCCTTGTTCAGCGGGCGGTCTATGTACACCATTTTTTGGACAACGCCGCGCGCCAGGTTCAGGAACCCGCCGTCAGCGCACTGTCGCAGCAGCCGTCAGCGGATGAAGCTGAGCAAGGGCCCTCTCCCTGTCAGCTGAGCGCCAAATCTCTGCTCTGCGCGCAGCCGCTGTTCTTCGATGGCGCCTTACCGGCCATCATTCTGTTCCTTACTCTGCTTCAGCTGACTGCCGCGGCACGTGCCTGGGTCTTCCGGGACGATCCCGTTCGGCCGCCCACGCTACGAATTCATCTCAAAAACTGCGTTTTCCGTGAATGAAAAAATCGTTTTTTTAAACGATTAATTTTTTAATTCACGGAGAAAATAATGCTGAATATCTTCAGGGGCCTCGTCTTCCTGTTGCTGACCTGCGCGAGCGTTGCTCATGCGGCAGACACCGGATGGCTGACATCCCCACAGAACGACCACGCCCGGGTCCGCTTCCAGGCGGAGAAAGAGAACGATCGGATCGACGCCCTGCTCTCTATTGAGCTGGCTTCCGGCTGGAAAACTTACTGGCGCTCGCCGGGTGAGGGCGGCGTCGCCCCGCAAATCGTCTGGCATAACGGTGAACAGGCGCAGTGGTACTGGCCGGTTCCCTCAAGGTTCGAGATTTCCGGTCTGACGACCCAGGGCTACCATCAGCGGGTCGTTATCCCGATAATCATCACCGCCGTTCCCGGCGACCTGCTGGACGGTACGCTCACGCTATCCACCTGCAGCAACGTCTGTTTGTTAACCGACTACAGGCTGCGTCTGGATTTGAGTCAGCCCGCCACTGCCGGTTTTCAGGAGGCTTTTGCACAGGCGATGCGAACCATTCCGGCAGATAAAGGCGTGTCGGACGATCTCGCCGCGCATCGGGTCGGCAGCGACCTGGTGATAACCGCCACCACGGTCGGTGAGTGGAAAAACCCCGCTATCTTTTTTGATCCCATGGAGGGCGGGATAATCGCTGGCGCTCCGCGCCTCCGTACCGAGGGCGCCAGCCTCAAGGTAACGGTACCGGTAACCGATGAATGGGGGGAAGAGCCCGCAACCCTTGCGGGGGAAGCGCTGTCGTTGGTGCTGACAAATGGCGCAAAGGCGCAGCAGACCAGTCTGACGATCGGCGCAGATCTTGCGCCAACCTCAACGGTTAGCCTCTGGAAGATGCTGCTTTTTGCCCTGATCGGCGGATTAATTCTTAACCTGATGCCCTGCGTGTTGCCGGTAATGGGCATGAAGCTCAGCGCCGTGCTGCAGTCCGGGTCAGATAAGCGCGCGATCGGGCGGCGTTTTCTTGCTACCAGCGCAGGTATTCTGACCTCATTTGTCCTGCTGGCGCTGATGGTAACGATACTGAAGCTTACCGGCGCGTCCCTGGGCTGGGGGATCCAGTTCCAGAACCCCTGGTTTATCGGCTTAATGATTGCCGTTACGTTTATCTTTTCGCTCAACCTGTTTGGCGTCTTCGAGGTGCTGCTACCGTCATCAGCCGTTAACCGGATGGCGACCGCCGGCGGCACCGGCATGGCGGGCAGTTTCTGTGAAGGCATTTTTGCCACGCTGCTGGCGACCCCCTGCTCTGCCCCCTTCCTGGGGACCGCCGTCGCTTTTGCGCTTGCTGCCCCACTGCAGGAACTGTGGCTAATTTTCCTGGCGCTCGGGCTGGGTATGGCCATCCCCTGGCTATTCGTCGCCCTGTTGCCCAGGTCGGCCGCTCTGATCCCGCGCCCCGGTCGCTGGATGAATTCACTGAAAATGGCGCTCGGCCTCATGATGCTGGCCTCCAGTTTTTGGCTGACGACGCTGCTGGGCCTCCATCTGGGTGAGACCCCCGGCGGCATTATTGCGCTGGTTCTTACCCTGGCGGCGCTGGCCGCCCTACGGGTAACCCATAAGCGTACGACATCTGCCTTCTGGCTGGTGATTATTGCGCTGGCGGCGTTTGCCGGCTTCCAGCTTCGCGGCCTGCTGGCAGGAGAACCCGCGCGCGCTACCACGGAGGCAATGGCTCAGCCGATCCGCTGGCAGCCCCTTAGCGAGGAGGCTATCCAGAACGCGCTGGCGGCGGGCAAACGGGTCTTTGTCGATATTTCGGCCGACTGGTGCGTGACATGCAAAGTGAATGAACATCGGGTATTAAATCAGCCCGCCATCATTAGCGCGCTCTCCCAGCCCGACGTAGTAGCGCTGCGCGGGGACTGGAGTCTGCCCTCCGAACCGATCGCCCGTTTCCTGCAAAGCAGAAATCGCTACGCCATTCCGTTTAATCAGGTCTACGGCCCAGGCCAGCCGCAAGGCGACATACTGTCGCCGCTGCTCGATAAACAAACCGTCCTCAACGCCCTCAGCCGTGCCAAAGGTTAATTTACGATGAAAAAAACGCTGCTTGCTTTCACTCTTCTTTCGGCCTCTTTGCCGACACTGGCATCTTCGCCGCTTACCCCTGCGCAGGAGGCTCGCGTCCAGGCACTGGTGCAGGAGACGCTGCTTAATCATCCCGAAATCTTGATCGCCGCCGCCGAAAAGCTCGATCGGCAGAATGCCCTTGCCGGGCAGGAACAGCTTCAGCAGGTTCTTACTCAGTACGGCGATGTTATCTTTCACGATCCCAACTCGCCGCGTATCGGCGCGCAGCGACCGAAGCTGACGCTGGTCGTCTTTACGGATCACAACTGCCCGTATTGCAAAAAGTTTGACCCGTATCTGCAGAAGATTGTCGAGAAATATCCGGATGTTGCCGTGGTCTTTAAATTTCTGCCCTGGCGTTCTGAAAGTTCGCTGACTTCGGCAAGGGCTGCGCTAACTCTGTGGCGTGCGCATCCTGAACAGTTTGTGAAATTTAACCATATCCTGATGGCAAAAAAGGGATATCACGACGGCGCTAGCATTGAGCAAGCCAAGACGAAGGCCGGGGTCAGCGTAGCAACGCCGGATGAACAAAGCCTGGCGACGATTAAGCAAAGCCTGCTGGTGGCCGAAAAGCTCGGCATTCAGGGTACGCCAGCCACAATCGTCGGCGACGAGATGCTGTCGGGCTGGATCCCCTGGGAGCAATTTGACGCCATGGTCAGCGACGCGCTGAAAAAACAGTAACCCTCTCCGGGGTGGCCCCCCGGAATTCAGAGATAATGAGATGAAATACATTCTACTGCTGGCGGCCTGGATAATGCCGGGCCTGGCATCTGCCGGGGAAGCTCTCCCTCAGATAGTGAAAAATTTTGGCGAACAGCAAGGGATCGCCCTGATTAAAGAGATCGATTCGCCCGGCGGGGTAAAAGGGTGGATCGGCCAGTATCAGGATATGGGGGTGACCCTGTTTTTGACGCCGGACGGAAAGCACGTGATTTCTGGATATCTGTATGACGAAAAAGGTAAAAACCTTAGCGAGGCCTATTTTCAGGAAGCCATCTATACCCCTTCAGGCCGCAAAATGTGGCAGACGCTGAATAATGCTCGTCCGCTGAAGGAAGGTGCGGATTCGGCTGCCAGAAAAATCTTTGTCTTTGCCGATCCTTTCTGCCCCTGGTGCAAAGCGTTCTGGTCGGCGGCGCAGCCGTGGGTAAAAGCGGGCAAGGTCCAGCTAAATACCCTGCTCGTTGCTTTTCTCAACCCGAAAAGCGGCCGATACGCTACGGCAATCCTGAACGCGCGCGATCCGGCCGCCGCGTGGCGAGAGTATGAGCTTTCAGGCGGCAAAAAAGTGCCGCATTTTGAGGGCGTTACTCCACGCGACACCTTTAATCTTCTTCAGCATCATCAAAAACTGATGGATGATTTGGGCGCCAGCGCGACGCCGGCTATTTATTACATGAATGAGCAGAATGAGCTCCAGCAGGTCATCGGCATGCCCGACGAACAGCAGCTGCGGGAGATGTTCGGGCCAGCGCCCTGACAGATAAGGCGCTCTGCGGGGCGCCTTGCCAACCCAGGCCAGAGTTCGTATTTTATGGCCTGTTCTGCCCGTTTGGGTCTTCAACGCTTGAGTTAATGAGGGATAATGGAACGCTTATTTGTCTACGGCACGCTGCGCCCGGGCCACTCTAACGCCCATATTATGGACAACATTGGCGGAGAGTGGCAGCCAGGCTACGTCACCGGCACCTTTTATGAACGCGGCTGGGGAGCGGCGGCAGATTTTCCGGGCATTGTTCTCGACAAAAACGGCCCCCGGGTGCCCGGCTTTCTGTTTCTGTCGGCGAATCTCGAGGCCCATTGGGCCATGCTGGATGCGTTCGAAGAGGGCTACGATCGCGTTGCTGTTGAAGTCACCACCGATGAGGGTCAGCGAGTGACCGCCTGGACCTACCAGCTACAGCCGAAGAGGATCCCGTAGACGATTTCGCCCCGCACAGCGATTGCCGGCGGGGCATCGACCGCGACTAACTCAGGCATCGCGCCAGCCCATTGCCGGCGCAACGTGCTTCAGAATCGACTCAATGACATGCGCATTATATTCCACGCCCAGCTGGTTCGGTACCGTCAACAGCAGCGTATCCGCTTCGGCGATGGCCTCATCCTGTTTCAGCTGCGTGATGAGCTTGTCCGGCTCTGCGGCGTAGCTGCGACCGAAAATAGCGCGGGTTTTCTCATCGAGGAAACCGATCGAATCACTCTCGTCACGGCCTGAACCGAAATAGAGACGATCGCGATCGTCCATCAGGGCGAAAATGCTGCGGCTAACCGAGACGCGCGGCGTACGGGTATGGCCCGCCTGTGCCCAGGCTTCGCGATAGGCGCGGATCTGTTTCGCCTGCTGAATGTGAAACGGTTCCCCGGTTTCATCATCCTTCAGCGTCGAACTTTGCAGGTTCATACCCAGCGTTGCCGCCCACTTCGCGGTAGCATTCGAACCGGCGCCCCACCAGATTCGTTCGCGCAGACCTTCGGAATGCGGTTCCAGACGCAGCAGCCCCGGCGGGTTGGGGAACATAGGCTGCGGATTGGGTTTCGCAAAACCTTCTCCGCGCAGGGCGTCCAGCAGCACTTCGGTGTGACGACGCGCCATATCCGACTCGTTTTCGCCTTCGCCCGGGACGTAACCAAAATAGCGCCAGCCATCAATAACCTGCTCCGGAGAGCCGCGGCTGATACCCAGCTGCAGGCGGCCACCGGAGATGAGGTCCGCCGCACCCGCATCCTCTGCCATATACAGCGGGTTTTCATAACGCATATCGATCACGCCGGTGCCGATTTCAATTTTTTTGGTTTTCGCCCCTATCGCAGCCAGCAGGGGAAACGGGGAACTAAGCTGGCGAGCAAAATGATGCACCCTGAAATAGGCGCCGTCCGCGCCCAGTTCTTCGGCGGCGACGGCAAGGTCGATGGATTGTAACAGCGCATCAGCGGCTGCACGCGTTCCGGACTGCGGCGACGGCGTCCAGTGACCAAATGATAAAAAGCCAATCTTTTTCATGACGAAGTTTCCTGGTTTGCAGGGAGTCGTCGGTAGAGCGCGCCTTATGACAAGCGTGTCTGCCGCGTATCCCACTACTCTACGCGTAACCAGGTGAGAATAAATATCGTTTGTTTAACCGAATACTTCAAATAAATTGATAAAGCTATTTGCCGCCTCCCGGCCATGGGCGGTCCTTCAGAGGCCGAAAATCGCTTCAATTTCAATTTTAAGGTCGGGTGAAAAGAGGCGGCTGACTTCAACGAGAGAGCTGGCAGGCAGATGGTCACCGTAGTTTTGATAGAGAACCCGGCGTAATGCGTCGATCTCAGCAAATGAGGTTATAAAAATAGTGACTTTAATCAGGGATGAAAAATCAACGCCTTCTGCGTCAGCGATGGTTCTGATCTGCTTAAAGATCTCCTCCGCCTGGGCGGCGATACTCCCCTGCTGCGCCTGCGTGCCGAACGCGGTTAACCCTGAAATATAGAGCGTGTTTCCGTGCGTTACCGAGTGAACGTAGGGAGCCTTGACTTCACCCAGTTGAGGATAATTTTTCCGTACCACCTTGCTCATGCTGACATCCTTATTTAAGAGGAAACGAGTCGCCATCCTAACATGCTTTAGCTAAGGCATTCAGTATGTCTCCTCCTGGCAAAAAATAGCATTACAGCCCTTATCTATGCTCTCTTCGCAGCCTGGCAAGGCGTTGCTACGGTACCGATATCGTTGCAAAACGGATCGCATAATGGCCGTGATGACTAGCGTTGATGCCGCACCATCGCGGAGAATTTAAGGCAAATATCCTGCACTTTGACGCTTATTGCATATACTTCAATGGCAGGTTGCGCTTCTTTAAGACGTTGCCGCTACGGTGGAGGCATCCTGCACTTATCTATATTGGATATTGGATTATTGGGTCTGATGAAAATATTAATCATGAAGCAGTAATGGAGGTATGGAACGATGGGATTATTAAGTTTTGTGAAAGACGCGGGCGAGAAAATCTGGGATGCGGTATCTGGCGGCAGCAAGGAAGATCGGGCCGAAAAGCTGAAAAAACACATTGATAACCTTAACCTGCCCGGCGCTGAAAAAGTGAATATTGATGTCGCGGACGATGGCACCGCAACGATAACGGGCGACGTCGGCTCACAGGAAGATAAAGAAAAAATTCTGGTGGCGGTGGGTAACGTCACCGGGGTAGGCCAGGTCAATGATAGCGTTAATGTGACGCAGAGCGGAGCGGAAAGCCGTTATTACACGGTGAAATCCGGCGATACCCTGAGCGCCATCTCAAAAGCGATGTACGGCTCGGCTAATGACTATCAGCGTATTTTTGAAGCCAATAAACCGATGCTGACGCATCCCGATAAGATCTATCCGGGTCAGGTGCTGATTATCCCGGCGAAGCAGTAAGTTATTTCGCTAAGCTTCCGTCAGTTCACTCACCACACTTCGTTAATTACCGGCCGGTTTGCTGGTCGGTAATTCACTCTCAGCCATGTGAACGTTTATCAGGGCATTCTGCCTGGCAGCATCACAGGCCGCTTTAGTGGCCGGGAGAGATAATTTTTCTGTCAGTTAGGGATGGCTTCTGCCACGGCGAACCGCAGCCGTCGAGATGGCACAATCGATGCCCTCTCCTCTCATGGTCATCGTTCTAAAATATCTCTTTATCGCACAGAATAACTTTCGTCGCCGCTGGACCTTTATCACCGCGATGTATGGCAAATTCAACTTTTTGCCCTTCAAAGAGGGTATTAAAGTTATCGCCGTGAAGCGCTGAGTAATTAACGGCGATATCTTTGCTGCCATCAAGAGGAGAGATGAAACCAAACCCCTTCGATTCATTATACCACTTCACCAGACCTTTAATTCTTGAGGACATACTCCCTCCAGTTACACAGCATGAAATTGAGAGAAACGTACAGGATCAAATTTTGGACTCAAAAGGAGGGGATATCAGCGATAGCGCCTGGTCATGAGAACTGCTCAGTAGAGTTTGATGTTCGTTTATCGCGCACAGATTAGGTCATTAATGCACGGATAGCGATAATAAGCAAATCAATTTTTAGCCATCCAGATATCCTTGCGCGGCAAAAAAACTTTATCAGGATATTTACCTGGAAATAAGTCTTGCTATCTATAGTGATGTGTGTGACTAATGAGGGGTCGGTTTAGCATACAGACATAATAAAGCGGTTTAGTAAAGCAGTCCTCATCTTAAGTGTTATCCGTTGATAATTCTTCCTTTTGAGTCTCCTTATCGTTATTAATTAGATTCTGTGCGAAAACCCTTTTCGCCGTAAGGCTCAGATATGTTGAGGTATTATCAATGTCTAATAAAATGACTGGTTTAGTAAAATGGTTTAACGAATCAAAAGGTTTTGGTTTCATCACTCCGGACAACGGTAGCAAGGATGTTTTCGTCCATTTTTCTGCTATCCAGAGCGGTGGCTTTAAGACCCTGAGCGAAGGCCAGAAAGTCGAATTCACCATTGAAGATGGCCAGAAGGGTCCTTCAGCGGGTAACGTCTACGCTGTTTAAAGCGCGCTCCTGCTTTAATGACCCTGACATCACGTCGGGGTTATTTATAATGAGAGTTTTTGAGATAATCGCGTCATTCTGCTATTTTCATGCTTTCGATAACTCCCCCCAAATGACGCCCCCCGAGTATTGCTATAACCCCTCCCACTGGTATATCTCTTTACAACAATAAATGCTCCCGTTTAGAGTCGTAATACCTTAAGCCACCGGCAAAGAACGCAAACCTCGTTTTAAATTAACGGCGAGCGACTTCAGCAATTAAAAAGATAAGAGTGTACAGTGCGTATCGTTCATGCTGCCAGTGAAGAGAGCCTGCGGATAAGGCGCGTCTCTATCAGTTTTTTCGCGATATTTTCTCAAGGTGGTTAAAGCCAGCACCTGCGGAAGGGATAGTAATGATGATAGCCATCCTGAATGGCGCCGCTACCCATTGATTATTCATGAAAATTTTAAAAAACGTCTAATTTAATTGATGTTTTAAAAAAAACGTAGTTACCATGTAGTACAGTTTAAAGCGATGCAAGGAATCAGCATGCCCTACCTGTTACTTACGCTGGCAGCCCTGTTTTGGGGAGGGAATTATGTTGTAGGGCATATTCTCGTTCAGGGCGCAGATCCGATTGTTATGACGGAAGCAAGGTGGGCGCTAACCGCCATGCTGCTGGTAGGGCTTTATCAACGTCAAATCCGCGAGAGTTGGCGTTTATTGCGTGGAAATGCATCGACGCTGCTGATTTTAACGCTGTGTGGGCAGGTGAGTTTCCCGCTAACCCTCTATATCGGTCTGCAGACCACCTCCGCGCTAAACGCCGCAATTTATATGTCGGCGACCCCCTGCATGGTGCTGATGATTAACCGTCTGATTTTCCATGACCGGGTTTCAGCGCGTAACTGGTGCGGTGTTGCGTTTAGCACCGCAGGCGTACTGCTGCTTCTGCTGCACGGCAATCTGACCAACGCCGAGGGACTCAAAGGATTTAGCCAGGGCGACCTGTGGGCCATGGGGTCTGCGCTAAGCTGGGCGGTTTATTGCTCTCTGCTGCGTAATAAAGATCGGCGTATTCCCGCCAACGCTTTCGTCGCCGTCAGTTCACTTATCGGCGCCCTGATTCTGCTTCCGGTGGTCATTTTCTGGCTATGGCGACACCCCGCCACCTCGTTCGCCGCGTACCACGATATCTCTTTCCTCACCGGCCTGGCGTATCTGGTTATCTTCCCCTCGTGGCTGGCCTATTTGTTCTGGAACAAAGGCATCGCCGCCATTGGCGCGACTCGTGGTGAAATTTACACTCACCTTATTCCGCTGTCTGGCGGGATATTGAGTATTCTGTTTTTACATACCCGGCCGCACCTCTATCACTTACTGAGCACGCTGTTAATTTTAATTGGCATCGCGATTTGTTCGATCGCAAAAAAGGAAACGGTGCATTTGTAAGCAGGAATGCACCGTTTTAACCCTGACAGGGGGAGGACAGACTCTCAGCACCTGCGCATTAAAACGGGCGACAGGAACTTCGCTTAGACGGACTCACCGAAGGCAATGTTATTTATGCTGTAAAAGCAATGCGTTTCAGTCCCTCCACCGCTTTTTCGAGGTACGCGCGCGGACACCCGAGATTAAGGCGGATAAAACCGCTGCCGGTTGCGCCAAAGCTGTTTCCCATTGAGAGGGCAATACCCGCAACATCCACCATGAGCCATTTCAGCTGTTCATCGTCCAGTCCCAGCCGTTTGCAGTCTATCCATAGCAGGTACGTCCCTTGAGCAGGGATGATGCGCGCCCACGGTAGATATTGCTCAACCTGCTGAATAAACCACCGTCGATTTTCTGCCAGATAGCGCAGTAGCTCATCCAGCCAGGGAGCGCCGTGTTGCCACGCAGCTGTGCTCGCTTCAATGGACAACGCATTGAAGACGTCCAGTCCATGAGCATCGAGACGGCGCATAAATTGTTCACGCAGCGCCGGCGACGGTATGAGAAAGTTCGCAATGCGTAGGGTAGATAAACCAAACGTTTTACTGGCGGAGGTGGCGGATATCACGCGCGAATGCCAGCGCTCCTCTAAATGCAAGACCGAAGTAAATGCTTCCCCTGGAAGCAGTAAATCGGCCCAGATTTCATCGGAAATTAAAATAACATCATACTCTTCACACAGCCGGAGCAACTCGCTCAGTTCCAGAGCTGACCAACACCGACCGGTTGGATTATGCGGATTACAGAGGATCATTAGCGGCGGGCGCTCTGTACGAAACAGCCTTTCCAGATGATCGAGATCCATTCTGTAGCCCTGGTCAGGCTCCTCATACAGCGGATTATCCAGCAGGCGTCTACCGTTGAGCGAAATAATTTTGGCAAAAGATCCATAATAGGGTCCCTGAACCACCACCCCTTCACCGGGGTGGCTCAGCATTTGCACGAGGAGGGATAATCCGGGAACCACCCCTTCAATACTGCATATCCACTCTGGTTTTATAGCCAGCTGATGCCGCGTTAAGAACCATGAGATTAATGCGTCATAGTAGGTTTGCGGTCGTTCGCTGTAACCAAAAATACCGTGTTCAATACGCTGAACTAAGGCTTTCTGAACGTCCGGCGGGCAGCTAAAGTCAAAATCGGAAACCCACATCGGCAACAGTTCAGTGGCTTCTTCGCCAAAATAGCGCGTCATAAAATCCCATTTCAGCGATCCGGTATGGTGGCGATCAATTATTTTATTAAAGTCCATCTGGCTTCCCTTCCTGTTCTGTGGCCAGCATATTCGTTGCATTTTCTGCGGCTGGGGAGGTTTTCGCGATACCGATTCCGGTAAAGCCGAAAAATAAGGCAAAGAAGATAGCGGCATAGCACTGAACCGCCCAGGGCAGTAAATCCAGGGTGCTCACTCCCAGCGTCGTTGCCATATAGACCCCGGCAGAGGTCCAGGGTAATAAAGGCTCAATAACGGTGCCCGCATCTTCGATGGTTCGAGAAAGATTTTTGGTATCCAGCCCCATACGCCGGTAGGCATCTTTGAATAATTCAGCGGGAACCAGAAGAGCCAGTTTTCCATCGCTCGTTGCGCCAGTTACCAGAATAGTGGTGCCAATGGTGGCGGCGATGAGCTGACCGACGCTGTGAATAACCGTCAATAGGCGGTTGATAATAATGTTGAGCGCCCCCGTTAAGGTTAAAGCGCCGGCAAAGGAGAAAGCGCAAAATACCAGCAGAATGGTGCTCATCATAGAGAACATACCGCCACGGTTGAGCAGTCGCGGCACATCAGCAATGATGCCTTCGCTCCCCTGCGGGAACATGGAGATGTTGAAACCGTCAATAAAGGCATCCAACCCCTGCTTAAGGCTAAGCCCCTGCATCACGACGCCGAGAATCAGGGCTAACACGCAGGCGCCCAGCATTAAAGGAATGACCGGTTTTTTGCGAACTGCTCCCCACAGAACAATGACGGGCGGTAAAATCAAAACGATATTAAAGCGGTACAGCGACTCCAGCGCATTGACAATATCGGTGACCCGCTGCGGCGTGGCGACCTCGCCCAGCATATTGCTGTGACCGGCGATAAGATATACCGCCGCGGCAAGCAGAAAGCTGGGGATTGTGGTCCATAGTAAATGCTGAATATGCTCGAAGAGCGTGGTATCGGCGACAATGGCGGCGAAGTTGGTGGAGTCAGACAGCGGTGAAATTTTATCGCCGAAGTAAGCCCCGGATACCACCGCCCCGGCAGCCGCCGCCAGGGAGACGTCCAGCCCGGCCGCGACCCCCATCAGCGCCACCCCCACCGTTCCCGCCGATCCCCATGATGTTCCGGTACACACCGAGACGACGCTGGTCAAAAAGAATGCAGCAATTAGAATATACTCAGGACTGATTAATTTAAGCCCCCAATACACCATATAAGGAATAGTGCCGCTGAACATCCAGGTGCCAATTAAAGCGCCAACGCAGATGAGGATCATAATGACTGGCATCGCTTTCGCCAGTTTATCCACGACCGAACTAATGATCTCTTCCCACGTAAAGCCCTGCCATAAGGCTAATACGGCGGCTACGGCAGCGGAACAGAGCAGTAGCGGTTCGATTCGCAACCCCATGATGCCGTAGCCAATAATTAACAGCATTAGCATGGCTAAAATAGGGACGGTGGCCAGGCCAAATGAGAGCGTTTTTTTCTGCTTTTGAGAGGCATTCATAACTAGAACTCCAGTCTGTAAGGTCGTTCAAGGGTAACTGCCCCCCCTTTTGCCTGACTGTGATCCTCCGTTCGCCTTCATGTAAGCGATTACATGAGACTATTAAATTTGAAGCCGGTCACACTTGTGAGGCTTGACGATTTAACTACCGCTCCCGGGAGGAAGAACGGAATCGCGGACCACCAGCTCCGCAGCGAAGCTATTGACGCAGGGCTGCTGGATGGCGCCTTTAAAGAGCTGGATCGCCAGCTGCGAAGCGCAACGCGCCATTCGCTCAACCGGGTAATGCATTGTTGTCAGCGCCGGATAGAGATAACGCGCCATCACCACATCATCGAACCCGACTATTGAAAGCTGCTGCGGTAGCGTAATGCCTTTCAGATGCAGGATACGCATGATGCCGGCCGCCATCACATCATTAAAGGTTACCGCCGCGGTAAAAGAGATCCCGCAGTTAAGAAGCTGATGCGCCGCGTGTTCGCCGCCTTCTTCGTTAAAAGGAACGCTTATCACCCAGCTCCTGTCCGGGGTAATGCCGTATTCCGCTAGCGCCTGACGATAGCCTTCCAGCCGCTCGCGGCGATCGATTATCGGTAAGTCGCTCGTCACGCAGGCAATACAGCGGTGCCCCTGCTCAAGTAAATGCAGCGTTGCCTTTTTTGAGGCCTCGCAGTTCTCCAGCCAGACGCAGCGATTGGCCATCCCGGCAATATAGCGATTTACCACCACCATCGCGGGGAAATGGGCGGCATAACGTAGCAACTCCTTTTCCGCCAATCTGCTCGCATGGACCACGATCGCCTCACAGCCCTGGTTGATTAGAAAATCCAGCCCGGCTTTTTCCATCCCTTCATCATGCCCGCCGCTGCATACCATCAAGCGGAATTGTTCCTGCCGTGAGACCTCCTCGACGCCGCGGGCGAGGCGAGCGAAAAAGGGATCGGCAAGGTTGCCGGTCAATAACCCGAGCATATCGCCGCTGCGTTTCGCCAGCGCCAGCGCCGCGGCATTGCGATGATAATTCAGTTCACGCATCGCTTTTTCAACACGCTCACGCGTTACCGGTTCAACCCAGGCGGTTTGATTAATAACGCGCGAAACCGTCGCGGTTGAAACCCCCGCAAGTTGTGCAACATCCTTTATTGTTGCCATATCCCTTCCTTTTATGCTTTAGATTTAACTGAGATTCATAGTACCGTGGTGGTGATATTTTCTGTAGCGATCGCTGTCGTTTTATTTAAAACCGCAAAATCCCCCTGGATCACTTTATCAATTTTAATAATAGCTTTAGTTTTAGCTTCATTGAGGTTTGCGCTCTTTTTGTAAAAGATCAACATAAAGAATTAACAAAAAGAACATTCTAATCATATCATCCCCACAGCGTGTTATTCAGATATTATATTCTTTTCCATCAGGGACAATTTCTTACATATCTCCACGTATAATGATGTATCTGCCTTGTTGCCTGCTGTTCATTATGATGGTTTACATATGTTCATCTCCTGGTATTTCCCTTTGTCATGCCAGCCGCTATAACTAACGTCATTAAGGCGCCAACTTATCTTTGTAGGAGCGGATAATGAAAGTGCTCAGTAAAAGACAAATATCATTAATCAATCATTTAACGCAGGAAAGTGGCTGGCTGGCCACCTCCCGGGCGGCAAAAATACTCAATATTTCAGTCAGTACGCTCAGACGAGATGTTGAAGCTATTAACCTTTATTTCACTGATAAAGGTCATTCTGTACTCAGTAAACCCGGTCTGGGCCTGAAGCTTGAGGCGAACGACGTTGTTCCCCTCCCCCTTATCTCCGGGGATGCGCAGGTTGTAAACATACTTAAAAACAAGCGGCTGGTGGGCATTGCGACCGATTTGCTGACGCATTCTCCCACGCCATTATCTATCAGCTTTTTAGCTGAGAAATACTTCATCAGTCGCTCTTCCATTGTGGAAGACCTAATTAAAATTGAAAAATGGCTAGAGTGTTTCTCCCTTAGAATGATAAAGAACCATACCGGTACGTTTATTGACGGTAATGACTATGACATCCGCATGGCGCTTAAGGAGATCATTACTCATAGCGTTTTATGTAACTATCACATGACCGATAGCAGAATCGATAGGTTCTCTCGCGTACAGCTTATCAAAGAATTTGGTAAAGACAACGTGGCCAACTGTATCAATTTGATTGCATTTATCGAGGATGAATTAACCTGCGCCATTAGCGAGCCCTACTATACCAATCTGTTTTCACATTTACTGGTCACCATCAGACGTCTGGAGAAGAGAATCGTTTGCCCGGCTGATGAAGCTGCGCCAGTGCATGACAACAAGGAATGGCAGATTGCTGAAAAAGCTATCGCATGGCTTGAGCAGAAATATACGCTCAGGTTCCCGCAAATCGAGATTAATTATATTTATCAATATCTTGTTTCATCCGGCAAGCATCCCGTTCATGCCGTCCATCCTGACAGAGGAGTGCAGGACCAGGAAGCGTTACATTATGCCATTAAGTTAACCAGTCTACTTTCGCAGCTGCTTAAATGTGATTTAATCTCCGATCAGCCGCTCTTGAACGCTCTGGTTATGCATATTAAGCCGATGTTGAACCGTCTGGCTTTCCGCATCATTATTCATAACCCTTTGCTGGATGAGATTAAAAAAGAACTCTCTCCGGTATTTTTAGCGGTCAGAAACGCAACTATGCAAATCAATAATTACAGTAAACACGATCCCCCCTCTGAGGATGAAGTCGCCTATTTAACGGTATACATCCAGGCGGCAATCGAAAAGATTAAAGAAAATAAGAAAATCATCCTTGTCTGTTCAAGCGGAGTCGGTACATCTCAGCTCCTGTACAGCCGGATTACCAAAGCCTTCCCCGACTGGGAGATTATCGACATTGTTCCCGGCAGTCGATTAAAGGAGACGTTAGCTGAAAAAAAGTGCGACCTAATCATATCCACCATCCGAATAGAGGAAATGATGATCCCTGTTGCCTATGTTTCCGCACTATTTTCTGCGAAAGACATCATTCGGGTGACCGAAGCCTTATTCAGCAAACGCCAGACTCAGGAGAGTGAATATGTTAAATAAAATAGTAATCAGCGATCTGTTAAGTAAGGCCTGCGTTATTACTGAGATGCAGGCAAAAAGTAAAATCGACGTCATTGAGCAGTTGACTCAGGCGCTGTGCGATGAAGGCATCATTGATAATAAACAAGGTTTTATTAAAGATGTCCTGGCTCGTGAAGCCCTGGGATCGACTGGTTTTGAAAACCAAATAGCCATTCCTCATGGCAAATCCTGTTGGGTCAATGAAACAAGGATAGCCGTCGCAAAACTGAAGGATAATGTCGACTGGGAAACCATGGATAGTTCAGATGTTAAGCTGGTTATTCTTTTTGCGGTAAAAGAAGCCGACAGCGGAGCGGGACATATAAAAGTTCTCGCTCGTATATCTATCGCCCTGGGTGACGATGAGGTTGTTGAAAAGCTAATTAATGCCAGTTCGCCAGAGGAACTCTACCGCTTAATTATTAACAATACCGGAGAGTAGTATCCTCACAAGGAGAATAATATGAAAATAATTGCCATTACCGCCTGTCCAACAGGCGTTGCACATACTTACCTTGCAGAAGCCAATCTTAAAAAGAACGCCCTTAAAAAAGGCATCCCTTTACTCGTTGAAACGCATGGTGCCGTAGACAGTGAATATATTTTTACCGAGGAGGATATTCAACAAGCAGATATTGTTTTAATCGCCGCGGATAAGGTCATCGATCTCTCTCGTTTCCATAACAAAAATATAATCCGCGTCTCGGTGACTCGCGCCGCAAAGGATGCTGCAGGATTACTGGACGAGATTGTCACCGGTAAATTACAGCCACAACGACACCTGGCGGCAGACGATGCTCAGGAATCGCCGAAAAAAGATAAAGATAAAGATAAATCACTGGTGTCTCAAATTTATATTCATCTTATCACCGGCGTTAACCTGATGATCCCGTTCGTCGTTGCCGGCGGTATTTTAATCGCGCTGAGCTTCTCATTTGGTATTACTGCGGCAACGCCGGGAGATGAAAATTTTAACCCGCTGGCGAAAATGCTCTCTGACATTGGCGGTGGTGCGGCCTTTGCGCTGATGCTACCCGTTCTCTCGCTCGGAATAAGTAAATCGATTAGCGGCAATATGGGGATAGTGTCGGGCGCGGTCGGCGGCATGATGGCCATTCAGACAGGGTCAGGTTTTTTGGGGGCTTTGCTGGCGGGTTTTCTGGCCGGATACGCCACGCTGCTCATCGTCAAATATATCAACCTTCCTAAATCGATAGCGGGCCTGAAGCCTATTTTAATCGTGCCATTGCTGAGCGTTTTTATTACCGGGGCGTTAATGGTGCTGGTGATTGGCGAACCGATTAAGTTTCTTCTCGACTCACTGACAGCGTTCCTCGAAAACCTGGGCAATACCCACGCAGCAATTATGGGCCTTTTGATAGGCATGATGGTGGCGTTTGATATGGGCGGTCCCCTTAACAAGACTGTCTGCATGTTTGCAATTGGCTTGATGTCGACAGGGATCTACGAACCTATAGCGGCCTGTATGGCGGCAGGAATGGTACCGCCGTTGGGTATTGCGCTCGCCACCACGCTGTTCGGGCGGAAATTCTCCCGTCAGGAGAGGGACACCGGCAAAGTCACCTATGTTCTCGGCCTGTCGTTTATCACTGAAGGCGCTATCCCTTATGCCGTAGCCGATCCGCTACGCGTTATTCCCGCTATCGTCGCCGGCTCCGGGCTGGCAGGCGCGCTCTCCATGGCTCTGGGATGTGCCTCCAGAGCCCCACACGGCGGCATATTCGTCATGTTTATTCCCAATGTGATCACCCACGTTGTGGGATATATCGTCGCCATCGCCGCCGGCGCGTTACTCACCGCGATTATTTTGCGTTTTATTAAAAAAGACAGCCCTGAAACTGTACAGGAGATGTAGTCATGCTTATGAATATGAAAGATTTATTATCTGTAGCTCAGCAACATAAATTTGGTATTGGCGCTTTTAATATTGCTTCTGCCGAATTCGCCAGAGCGGTTATTGATGTTGCAGAAAAGCTGCGTTCGCCGGTTATTCTTGAAATTCATCCTGATGAACATGATTTCACCGGCGATGATTTTATTTTCTATCTTCGTGAACTGGCTATCAAAGCAACGGTACCGGTCGTCATTCACCTGGATCATGGGCAGACTCTGGAGCAGGTTATGCGGGCGATTCGCACCGGCTATACCTCGGTGATGATTGATGCTTCAGCGCACCCGCTGGAAGACAATATCGCTATCACACACCGCGTGACGGAAGTCGCTCATGCTGCAGGTGTTTCCGTTGAAGCTGAACTGGGTACCATCGGCGTGGCACAAGGCAGCGGCGAAGGCGGGCATGGCGAAATACTGTATACCGATCCGCAGCAGGCTGAGCAATTTGTCAACGAGACCGGGGTCGATACGCTGGCGGTCGCGATTGGTACATCGCATGGCTTATATCCTGCAGGAATGCAGCCAAAACTAGATATCGAAAGGCTGAAATCCATTAAACAGCGGTTAACCATCCCGCTGGTTCTTCATGGCGGATCGGGAAATAAGGATGAAGAAGTCGCCGAGTCTATCCAGCACGGGGTCGGAAAAATCAATATTTCCAGCGACATGAAAAAAGCATTTTTTGTTGCTCTGGAAGAAGAGCTGAAATCAGGCAGCCACGAACCTAACAGCTTATTTATCAGGCCAATGGAAGCCGCAAAAGCCGTTGTGGTTCGCAAGATGCATTTGTTCTCATCTATCGGCAAGGCGGCGCTCTACGTCTGAGGTATGCGATGGGAGCAGAGGAAGTCGTGACCGACTCTGTTGCTGATGCCCTAAAACAGGGAATGAATCAGCGAAATGAAGCTCATCTCTCAGATGGGCACCCATTGCAGTAAAACAGGTATAAAAAAACCCGCTTCAGCGGGTTTTTTATGGGCTGGAACCGCAGAATATTCCAACAGTATTCCAACACCCCAAAGCAACAAGGGGTTACCTTTCGGTAACCCCTTGTTTTATTTGGCGGAAGCGTAGAGATTCGAACTCTAGAACCCTTTCGGGTCGCCGGTTTTCAAGACCGCAGAAATATATTTATAAATCAAATACATAGCGATTTCATGAATTCTAATACATTACTTTCACCATTAGAAATTTCAACAACTTAAGGACTTCTGTAGAGATAGTATTCTAACACTTTACATCACAGGACAGTCGTCAAACTCCCCCAAACGAGCATTGTTGATAATGTACGTCACTACTCCAAAAATTGCCCGTGATCCTGAATAGCCATCGGTGTCATCTGGTAAAGCTTCCTTCTTACCGGAGCTTAAATCCTCCAGATGAGGCCGTGGGATTGTGCGATAACGCCTAACTTTAAATTCACCATCTACAGCGCAAACCAGCAATGTTCCATCGCATGGTTTTAACGAAGCATCGATCACCAAAATTGCTCCCTGCAAAATTCCAGCCTGGTAATTTGTATTGTCAGCAATAACAAAATAGGTCGCAGCAGGGTGTCTGATCAACTTCTCATCGAGTGAAATCGGACGTTCTATGTAGTCTTGAGCTGGCGATGGAAAGGCCATAGCTAAAATCTCCCATAGCTGTTCAGTTCGAATGTTCTGTTCTCGCCTTCTTCACGAGAGACATCACGAAAAATCGTCACATAATGCTCAATCCAATTATTTGCCTGACTTCCTGACCACATCCAGTTCACTTTTGCGAGTTCCTCAACAAACCGCTTCGTTGTGACTGTACGCCGCCCACGAGGGTCAATTTCAATTGCACTACGGAAAGCTGCTTCAATGTCATAGCGACGTGGCATACTCCACCCCTCAAAATACTGTTCATACATACAGTATATTTATGCATTGAAGCAGATCAAGGGGGTTTTACTCAGTGAGATTCACCCCACTGATTTATTGAAAAATTTAGTGTTCAGACCACTCAGTGAAAGCGATGGGAGTTCCGAATCCCGCTCGGCGGTATTCTTTACCTGAGCTGTACGGCCAGTAGAACTGGCGGCAAGCCCCTGCACTCACACCAGTAGCAACAACTTTAAGCGCTCCTGCTACCGCCTCAGGATAGTGCAGAGCCGTTGTAGCGTTGCTCGTCACGCTCTGGAAATACTCGCCTGCAGCGGTTACGGAGTCCAGATCCGTTCCTGCGGGTAGTGATGCGCTGGCAAGCGGTACGGCGCCGACGTCACCAGCTCCCAGGCTATTTTTCGTAGCCAGTGAACCAAGCCCCAGATTTACGCGTGCTGCCGTTTGTGCTGCTGTGCCCGCCTCCTTGATCTCAGAAAAGTTTTTGCTGATCGCAAGGTAAACCTCTGGCGCCACAACTTCCGTCGCCGTGACTGTCACGGAACGCGTTACGCCTGAACTTGCGCCCGTGAGTGTGAGCGTCGCTGTCCCCGCGTTGTATATGTCCAGCACACCTGTGCTGCTCAGCGCAGCGACGCTACTATCTGACGATGACGCCAGGACAGTTTCTGTGTACCCGGTTGGTGAGTATGTGATCGGGACGTTGTATGTATTGCCGGCGAGCAGCTCCGATGGAATGCTGCCGATTGTGATGCTGGTTAGCCACACGCTTTGCGTAATAACAGCGGTTGAAGTAAGCCCCGTTGAAATAGAGGCGATAATCGTCTGCGTCCCGCTCGCTCCGGGGTTTGCAGTATACAGCCCGGCACTGGATATGGAGCCCAGCGACGTATCAGATACAGCCCAGGATACCGGGTAATTACCCCCGATATTCGAGGGAACAACAATAGCTGAAAACTGACGCGCCTTCCCTGCTTCGATGCTGTCTGTAGCAGGTGTAATAATAATGCCTGTCGGCCCGGCCTCTCCTGCATCAGCTTCGGCTTGGTCGGTTTTGATAATAATCATGCAAAATGTGTGGTCAGGCTCCGCAACCGGCGCCCTGGCAGTTCCGTCAGCGTTACGCCAGTTCGATGTTCCTGTTGTGTTTCCTGATTGCTGATTTGGCACCTGTTCACTTTTCACGCGATTCAGATTGCCAAAAACTCCCTGGCCTGGATAGGATTCACTCCCCCAGTTATCCCCTCGTAACGGGAGATAGATATCATCGCCCTCCGATCCGCTGGTGCCAGCAAATTTCGACGTCAGATGATAATGCTCCAGCGATGTTCCTGCGCCATTAGTCCCGATCAGTGATTTATCACTTGCTGCCTTTGGATAGCGGTCACGCATATCAGGCAATCGCCCAGATGGATAAACAGTAGTCAGCTTTGGATTCTCTGTTGTATTGAATGTCTGCCCGTTGGCCTCCAACCAGCCATCAGGCGGTATTGGGGTAAACCACAACATCCCTCCGCCGACCGGTACTGTATAAGGCTTAATAGACGTAAACAGTTTTTCATCCAGACTATCAGCCAGTGCTTTCGTGCGCCGTGGAGTCATCACCTGCGTTGAGCCGGTACCGTCCAGCGCTTCCGCCTCTGTAGCCTCACGCTGAATATACGGTTGCCATTTAGCAGCATCAGCGCCGGGAGTTGCGGTATTGCCAGCCATCAGCGACAGATAAAGCGCGCCGTTATAAGAAACCACTACGCCAGCGTCATAGCCGAACGCAACGCTGTTATTGTTAGCGCTGGTAATCCACTCCGGGTATCCGTTCGTCTGATACTGCCGGATAGCGCCGGTGATTGCGTTCAGAACGCCGTTCATAACATCGCGCTCAACCGGCTTTGCATTGGCATCTGTCAGCATGTCCTTCTGGTAGTCCTCTCCCCATCCCTCAGGGTAACTTACTGTGCCATCAGAATTCGTACTTTCGGAAATGCTGGCGCGGTCCCCGCTGGCAGCCCAGGGGACACGAAAAAATTTCTGGTCCATTTTTGTCCCTATGATTGCTTGGAGTAGAATTGTAAACATGAGAAGAGTATATAATTGACTGACTGAGCATCAGTCTCAGGATAATCAGGAAGGCCAGAGTCCTTACCTGTCTCTCTTGTAATTGGTGCAATAACACCAGTTGAGAGTATCAATGTGTGTGTTGGTCTCTCTTGACAAATCAGCCATGTTGGGACCCGACTATTCCCGTTTACGCCAGCACACCATACGTTATAAGGTACTAAAGTACCATCTGCCAGACATGGGAGCCTATCAAGAAATATCTGGTTAACCATATTATAGTCTGCCCCAGAAGGGATAAGCAGGGTGGTTTTAAAATACACTCCTTTTCCAAGCGGTCCACATGCATATTCTGCGGTTTTAACATCAGGATGACTAACTGAGAAATTGAAGCTAGTCGCACTACGAACAAGTGAAGAAATGGTGTCTTTTGCCCATAAACCTTTATCAGACACTGATAACGCATTACCTGTTTCTTTTGAAATGTTCACTGATAACGGATTATCTGAACTCCCCGTTCCGCTAATAGAATCTTCATCAACGGAGACGCTTTTTTCAGGGACGTATAGACCGCCTTCTGTGGCACTTTTAACAAGCTGTAGCGAGTTTCCAGCTTTCGCGCTCACTCTAACGCTAATTGCTGCGTTTTTCGGGTTACCTTCATATGCAGAAGTTTTTTTAATTGAATCATCTTCTGCAAATAACATCGCACTAATCGGACGGGCATATAAACCCGGATTAGTTTCATCTTCAAGAATGAACAATTCATTCTGAATATCTTTAGACACAAGCACTTTCAAACCAAGCGAGCCATCGGCGCTATCGTTGTTATTAACAAGAGCGTTATTGTCTTCAGAGCCAATAAGAACCTCTGTCCCATCTTTTCCGGGAGCGCCCTCTTTTCCCGCCTGGAATGAGATATACGCGTCCAGTGAGGTATCGGCCCCCTCTTCCTGCGCTTGCGCCCATATCTGGTATGCAGACAGACCGTCAGCCCCATCCTCTCCGTCTTTGCCTGGCTTACCCGTCATTGATTCAAAGAAGGCACCTTCGCTGGTGTCTGTGCCTTCTGGTTGGGCAGCCACCCACAACTCATAAGCGGAGTCGCCTGTTTTCCCCGCTGGAATCAGCTCTTTAATCTGCTCTACAGATGCGCCGCGAGTTTCTTTATCCTGAACGACAGGAAAGCGTTCCACTCCCGATAATTTTTCCGCAGCTGGCAACTCAGAAATCGCTATGCCAGTTGCCCCTGCTTTTAATGCAACCAGTTTTTGTGCAGACGTAGAAACCCGCCCCGCGGATTTGCGTCCGCCAGGTAATTTTTTATTTGCCATTTTTGGCTCCTGATTAATTTATTTTAAGAGGCTCAGATTCGAGTTCCAGCGCTTCACAGTCCAGAGTGACCAGAAGTGCGCGAGCAACTACCGTTGCTGGTGGGGTGATGGATGATAGGGAGAATTTGCCCTTAGAATCAGTAACGGCACGCTGTACGCGCTGCACGCCGTCAGAACCAATAATGACTACCGTCACGTCCTGGTCTGAAACGTCGAGTTCGTTAACGATGATTTGCCCTGACAGCATCCCATCAGCCCAGCTAATTTTGATTGAGCCGTAGTAATAGATTGGTGGTCTGCCGTCGCCGTACCAGAATGCAGCGTTTCCGAAATTGTTGAAGTGACGACCAAAGCCGAAAGGTTTACGTTTAATGACGCGGTGCTTTCGCATTCCCACCCCCTGAGGACGGGGGATCAAATCGTAGTCTTCCACCAGCTGTTGCACAGCAACGCTTACGGTGTCCTCATGCCACACCAGCCGCATTGTCATGTCCTGCGCATCCAGAACCGTGACCTTAACGTCAAGGATGTAATCGGCAGCGGCTTTTACATCGTCTATCGTGGCGATCCCGTTGTTCTTGCAGATTTTGGCCTTTATCATTTTTCGATAAAGAACATCGTCCACTTCCTCCACCTTACAGCCAGGGTAAAAGCGCCCTACAGGCCGTTTTCGGTACCCTGCAATTCGGCCGCAGATATTGAGCTGCTCACCTTCCGCTTTATCAATATCGAGGATGTTACGGACCTTCTCTATCTGTTCGACAATTCTGCTCTGGGCCACGTCAGGGAGAGACAAAATCCACTCGATAAGCTTCGGGGCGTTTTTGTACTCCCAGTAAATTCGGCTTTTCGCCTTATCGCTGAATTCAGACATAATTGATCGTGATGTTCTCCGTACTGAAAACGCCTAGCTGGTTGAACTTAACCGGAATGACGCCCTTGTTTACCTCTCCTGCAGCCGTACCTATGGTGATGTTACTCACGTAATCATCGGCACCGACAAAGTAGTTTGTTGGGGTATAGAGCCGACCAGCTGCGACCGCTTCGCCAATGCGAAAACCTTGCTTAGCGAAGCCCGTTGTTTCATCAAAGCCAACAAGCGTGTAATCCACTATTGCCTCTTTGATTTTCTGCTTTTCGTCCTCACCCAGCGTGCTGGTTTTGATATCCACCTGCACATAAACAGCAACATATTCAGGGCGGAAAAAGGTGATATTTACGGGCTGGCCTTTCGGCGTAAACGTGTCCACGCTAATTTTGTTCGGGAAAACGTTGTAACGGTTCAGGCCACACCCGGGGTTTTTATGGGTGGCCATCGCCAGCACGATATCGTCAGTCTCGCCACCGTCGATAAAGATTGCCATCGAGTGACCGTAAACGCCGTGTTCATCAGTCTCGTTTTCCACGTTCTCATGAACGAGTGTTTGCTTAACGCCCGTCACGTTATCCAGCGCGGCTTTGATGTTATCGATCTGATTGTTACCAGGCAGCGCCACAGAGTAATTTCGCCGCACCCGAAATGCGTTATCGCTTTCTTCAGTTTTACCCAGGCTTGCGCCCTGAGTGTTCGTCACAGAGCGTATACGGGCCACTGGCGAAGCAATGATGGTTAAAGTGCCTGGGTTAGCGCTTTCAGCTCCTGGGGTCGTACAGGTAACACTGACGGATGCTTTCCCGCTGGTATTGGTAATAACCTTCGCATCAGTTGTCCAGAGCGTACCCGATATACGGTGACGGACCTTTATTCCGGCCGGTACCTCGATCAGCCCATCGCCTTCGAATTCCACAACGTCCGTTGAAAAGCTTTCTGGCTGGCGCTGCAAACCTGCAAACGCGGCGATACGGTCAAGTTGCTGGCGCATCGCCGCGTTAGGATCTGCCGCGTGATAAGCATTAATAACCTCTTCATCAAGGTTGGCGAAAAGTTCGGCCCAGATAGCAATCGCCATGCCGTCAGGCGTTTCTGGCGAGAGGTTCCAGCCGCTGTCTATTGCGAGATACTTCTCTGTGATCTCGTCTTTGTATTCCTGGAGGGTCGTTCCCGTCACTCCGTCTTTCGTGATTTCAGCCATCAGAGATCCTTGTCGTACAGGAATTCAAACTGTTCGTTGTTGATGTCGGTCAGCGTGGCCCTAATCGTGAACGTGCGTTTTCTGGTATCGCTGTCCATATCGAAGGTGTTGATCGCCAGCACTCCCTTTGTGGAAAGAATGCGCTGTTTTATGTTGGCTTCAGCGATATCGCGCGAGGATTTACCGAGGATGCTCTGAAACCACGGCGTACCATCAGTGGCATCAAGAAAATACTCCCCCAAAAAAAGACGAAGCCTGCAAAAACAGGCCAGTCTGGTTTCTTCTTTGCCGGTAACGAAGTGATCGCCACTTGTCACGATATCGCCGTCTGAGAAATTGCGTATCACTTGCCCCCCCTACCACCAGCGCACAGCTGTAATCAGGCTGGATAGCCCAAAGAGAAAGAAAACGGTCCATATTAAAAGGAATTTCCAGTCGGCTAATTTTTCACCCATCTGTCGCAACTCCCGTATCAGTTTGCTAAAATCAATCACATGTTCCTCGTTGCCTAAAAACGTTGGAAAGTAAAAGCCCCCGACCGCTGGTAACGTTTCGGGGGCTTTGTTCTTTTTGAATCTATTGTGTAACTTTATTCCGGCTCTTTTGTTATGTTCCCGCCCTTTTCAACACCTCCGTGTTTATGCGTTGAGCCGATATTCTTCCCGTTGTGCGTAAGCCCGTCAGACGACAGAGAGAGCGTTTGACTCCCCACTTTGAGGTTAATCCCACCATCAGAAAGATGAAGCCGCACAGAGCCACTGGCGTTGCTCATTCCGATACCTTCAGTGGGCAGTCTAGAAATGCATGTTGCGCGGGAGCGGTAGCCAGGAGCAAAAAAGGCATCGGTCGCATCGAACATGCGAGCATCGAGAGGACGAACGGGCCCGCCCTGTTCGATCCAGTAGTCAACGGAACGCTGCGAAAAATGAATGAGTCCTTCAGTGCCTTCCGGCAGCTCATGAAACACTGACCATTCAGGAGAGCCAGCAAACTGAACGGGTACGTGCTTAATCTCAGGGAGAGTGTTAAACACTCCCCCTCCCTCATGGCGCTGAATACCTATTTCCACAACGGCACGCTGGAGGTCTGGATCATAGTCAGTCACTTTACCAGGCAAGCAGAACATGAGATCCCAAAGGAGCTGCGGCCTGATTTGCATAAGCATGGTGAGAAAAGGGTTTGTATCTTTCAAAATCAGCTCCCCCGCCATAAACAAATGGCTGTAGTTTTCCAGGTATTGCCCCAGAGCGAACCTTCGTGGGTTGTTCGAAGAATCGTAAACTTGCCTGTCTTGCGCTGCGTTTCAGCCAGGTTCTGGAGGTCAGAGAAATAGGCAAGGCTGAAATTCAGGGTCCAGAAACGAGAGGTAACGTTCATCACGTCCGCTGGCTGAAGCTGATAGTTCAGCTTTACGTCAACCTCAAGTGAACTCGCATACCAGCGCGGTGCGCCCTCCATACCGTTCAGCGCTGAAATGTCATGCTCCACCCATTCCCGCGCAGCACCATCGCGGATAATGATTGTGCGCGTGGGAGTATGGAGCCACCAGAACCCGAAAAACTGCTTTAGTTCGTCCAGCAGAACACGGCAAAGTTTTCCCCCTGCATTACGGCCACGTAATAAAACAGGCAGATCCGAGAAATCACCCACGAACTCAACAGGAGCGCCCAGCCCTTCGGCAATATCTCGGATCACTTCCTGATACGGAGTGTTATCACCCCATGTCTGGTATGAAGAGGCATCCCATTCTGTTGACGACGCGGAACAATACAGTTTTATGCAGGTATTAACGCCATCCTTCGCAACCTGCACATTGTTGATGCGCCCAGTAAAAATCACTCCTATATCATCGCCATAACCAGCTTTGAGGATGACCGTTCCATAATTGTTTTTTGCATCATCGCGCAGCTGTATCAGCTCGCGTGCCCTGGAAGAAATACCAAAAACGGTAATGCCGGCTGTCGCGTTGGCATGTTGCGGAAAATTATCGACAAGGAACCGAGTTTCGATTGGTGGTTCATATCTCAGCACTTCCCCGCTGGTGGTGGTTATCTCAAGGAGATAGTTTCGTCCGAAAAACCTACTCATTGGCTATCCACTCCAGTTTATTGGTTATGCCTAAATTGCTGACTGTTGGGCTTTCACCTCGCAAGTACAACGCGCCAATATCGGTATTCAGGCCAGCCAACAAATTAACGTCAGGATGTAGCGCACGTCCGAGAACTACCGGCTCGCCATTTTCAAGAATATCCACGCAGAAATATTCGAAGCGAGTGAGCCAGCGCAGCCTGAAAACCAGATAGTGAGATCCAAGCTGAACGCGGAAGCGCTGAAAAGCGTAGCCACTGGAGAGAGGAATGATGATCATACGACCTCCACAGCCTGAGTGATAACTTCCCCCCCAGCAAACTCAGCCTGGCCTTGTGTGGTCACGCTATCGCCCCAGGGTAAATTGGCGTTTGTCTCTTCAACCGTGTCATGGATAATCGTTAACTGTTTCATATCCACAACGATGATCAGCCCACCCTCTGTTTCCTTATCGATTTCGGTTCGGGTATTCGTTATCAGGCAGTTTCGATAGGACGCGCCTTTACTGGCTACGAGATCAAACGTTTCGTGATTGCGTTGAATGGTGCGTAACTGTTCAAGCAAGCTTTGGGAACGTGTCGTTCCCTGGCTGTGTTGGTATACGGCCAGCCCTACGCTTGCCGCAATCCCTGATAGCGCAGCTGTGCGCCCTGACATTAGCGATGCAGCAACACCAGCAGTAAAACCACCTCCGATATCAAATAGGGGCTGCGCCAGCTCTTCCTGTTGTGCAATGAGGCCGCGGAACCAGTTGTCCGAAACACCAATTTCCATTGTGATATCCAGCGCGCGGGTTACAGCGTTGTCCTGTGCAGTTTCAGCGGTCTCCAGAGGGAAATCGCTTACTTCAGTACGCAGTTCGGTACTTTCTTTAAGAAGAGCATCAAAATAGAGGTTTCCGATCTGCGGCCTGTTTCGAGTAAACAGTCCTGTTATTGCCATCAGAATTTATCCGTAGAGAGGTGCGCTGTCGCCTGACTGGTTTTATCCGAGATTTGCCCGAAGACAAGATCAGCTACTTCATCAGCATTCGCACCACTTGCATGGATAACAATGTTGTTTTCCATAGTCATGGAACGGGCGCCAGCACCACCTGAAAAATTGGTTGGTTGGGGAATGCTGTTTGCGCTTGCGTAATATCCTGCCAGCACATTGTGTCCAGCCGAAGAATTCAGGCCTGTCCAGACCTGCCGAAGCCCGTTAGCTGCTCCGGTGATGTTCCCATTGCGAATGTTTTCACCCTGGCCCGCACGCTGCGCCAGCCAAAGAGCCGCTTTATCCTGGTTGGCAGGGGAGAAATCAGTAAGGCCTAACGCTTTTACTGCGTCATCCCATGACTGAGCTGTTATTTGATAACGGCCAGCCGCTGATGTTCGAGTTCCATTGTGATCAAAATATTGACGAGGATGATCGCTGTAGTCTGAAAACTGAGAACCGCCAAACAGCGTGTTATAGCCATTATTGCCATAGTTAGACGTTCCCTCAGCCTGAGAAATTACATCGAGGAAGTCTTGCTCATTTTTCGAAACACCGCCCCGTTCTAATTGCTGAAGATATTGTTCTTTCCAATCCACGGTACCAGTCGGCAAAGGTTGTCCTGGGTTTCTTTTTTGCCAGTTTTTAATGGGGTCGCTCATAGCTTTAGCATCTTCTGAATCAACAAAAGGGTTGCCAGGGGCAATAACCCCAAGGATTGTTGCTATCACTGGATGGGCCAATAAACCAGCACCGAATGAGGTAGCCGCTTGCTTTCCAAATAGAGCGCCTATTGTCTTCCAGACAATCGCAGTGCCGCCTATACCAGCCGCATAGCTGGCATACTTAGCTTCATCTGGATACTTCTGCATTAAATCATTAACGATTGCCGTTAGGCTGGACAATGGACCAATAAGGTCGCCACCAATGGCTTTTTTCAGATTTTCAAAATTTAACGATAAAACCGACAATTCGTCATTAAGTTTTCTAGCATTTTCAGAAAGAGCCGGATCAATAGCTTTATGCATCCTTTCGAATTGCTCATTAATTTCTTTGAAACCTTTAACTCCAGTTTCAAGTAAACGAGTGAGCGGATCATTATCTCCGATACCAATCCCGCCTCTTAAAGTGCGTTGCTGATCGGCATTCATTTTGGAGTATGACTCTATCAGATATTCAATTGCGTCCTGACCAGTAAGATTAGAAAACTGTTGTGGGTTAAAAGCCCCGTTCCAATAAGCCTGATCATTTAAACGCCCTTCACGTGCCGCTTGCTGCAATGAAGGGATTTTTTGGACTATTGAGTAAGCTGCACTGTCATCAGAAACACCAACCTTTTTCAAAGCAAATTGTAACCCTTCGATTTGCTTTGTAGTAAAGTTGGTAATCTTGCCCAGCCTTTCCAGCTCTTGAATTTTATTCGCCAATCCAAATGTTGCCGAACTAAACCCTATACCAGCGCCCGCCGCAGCTCCTAACTGAACCAAACCAGATTTTAGGCCATTTACCGTATTGGTCGCGGCTTTAAAACTCTTGTCATCTAAATCTATTCCGAGAGATACGAATATACTATCAATGACATCAGATGCGTTTGCCTGTGACATTTTGACTCCATAAAAAAACCGCCGAAGCGGTTTAATGTATGTTTAAAGCTCTCGTTGGCAGAATCTACATATCCTAGCATCTATCTTTACTAACTCTGCACAGTGCGGACAGGTTTTAGAAGTATAACTTTCTTTTAACCTCTCTTTTTTTAAGTTCGGTCCAGTAAATGACCAAATCAAAGATCCGATCCATCCAATGGCCGTCCAGCCCAAAAATAAATTAAGTGCTAGCACCGCTTTTTTATCTTTATGCCATCTATTAAACGCATTAATGGAAGGCAATAGATAGACCGCCAATAAAAACAGAATAACAAGGATAACTTCAATATTGCCGTTTATTTTATCCGTGTATAAATCTTTGAGCAGTAGAGCCACTAAAAATAAACAAAAAAGAAGAACAGCAATAAGAAATAAAGTAGATACGATATTTTTAAGCGACGCTTTAAAAGACATATATCCTCCATGAAAAAGAATATTGTCTCTTGAATTATCAGCCCAATCCTAAACACTTACTAAACGAGTGGTTAAACTAAGCTTTTGCTTTCTCAGCAGCATCGTAAATGTCGTCCATAGCATCGTGCATCAACTGAATTTCCTCAAGGCTATAGGTGCCGTCAGTCATATCACTCCACTTAGCAAGGGGCGGGCAAAGCTGCCCCATACCCGTACAAGGACGCCATAAAAACCAGTCAACCCGCGTTACTGCGCTTCTGTCGGTTCGTCGGTGTTTTCGTCGCTGCTGAGATTCCAGAAAGGGCCAACATTCTCAGCAAGCGCACGCCCCAAAAGTAGAAGGAAGAAATGAACCTGATCCTGAAAAAGATTTTCACTCAACGGAACATTATCCGAAGCACGTTTGAATTCACCTTTACGAATAACCAATTCTTTAAGCCGCTCAAAGGTCATAGTGTTTAACCCAGCGATACCGGAAACGATCGTCATGTCTTTAACATTTTTTGTAAGGTAGGGGAGTAAACCGTTTTGAGTTGCAATGCTCAACATCTCTACTTGATCCCGTGCTGGCGAAGTGTCACCAACATAAACTTCGTTATTAATCTCAATCTCTATTTTACGTGCCATTCTATAAACCGTATCCTTTAGAAAATACATTATATGGAATGATCTGACCTGAACGCTGCAACGTCTTATCTAACGCACTAACTGTTTGCGCTGGGTCAATCCATTTGAAAATACAAAATGACTTACAATCATCATATACGGCAATTGTAGAGCCATCAGGTAACCAGCCGATAACTTGATTAGCAAAAATCATATTAATGTCTGATGATCGCCCTCCCATCATATAGATGTTATCACGTGTAATAAACTCAACTTCCAAAACTATTTCTTTTTGCCCTGCGCCATAAGCACCAATACCTCTATTGAAGTTTTTTATAGAAGATTGATGTTTCTTCAATGCAGAATGAAACAATGGGCATTGATATACCACCTCAAGATTAATAATAACTTCGGATGCAGTCGGTTTATAACTTACAATGAAAGATTGCTCATCATTTTTTAGTGTCACTCCTCGCTTGAATACTTTTACAACTTCTACAGACGAACTCCAAGATGATATTTTCTCTTTTAACTTTGCTTTTCCAACTAAGGAGAAAACCCCCTTTTGGTTAAGTTCTATTTTCCTATAACAGGCATGGGTGCAAGTTTTATATTTCAAAGGCAAGCCTTTAGCTTTTTCTTTCAAAGCCGCTGCTCTTTTTCGATTATAATCTATTTGCCAGTCATTAATTGCCTGTAGAAGATCTTTATCAAATGGATTATTGTTTAACATATACTATCTCCCTCAAAGAAAGAGATAGTATCTAGAATTCAGTAAGTTATGACAACTAGGTTTCCTCACTATCTGCAAACTCAAAGGTAAACGTTTCGTCGCTGGCGCTCTGTTTACCTCCGCGCCCCAGCCCGCCACGCTGAGTCATTACCCCATCAAACGCTTCAACGGTTTCATCGGTGCCGCGCTGCCGGAAGGTAAAGAAAAAATCCACGCCCGACTTTTCAAGCGCTAACAGCTGACGGACCTGATCGCAGCCAGGGATCAAACTCACTGATAAACGCTTAGGTCGTGTCGGCCCGTCCAGGCGAACGGAGGTTTTTCCGATACCGCGTTTCAGGGTGGCGCGAGGGTCGATATCTTCAATGGTGATCGGCGGGTCCGTATCCCCGAACTCGTCAATCGGAAGCCCGTTGATAATGAGGTCAGCGTGGCTGGCGCCGTAGTTCTTCATTGTCATAGTCCATTACTCCACTGTTACGTTCAGCTCTGCTACATGCCCTGCACGCGACAGAATGACGAGGATTTTTGTTGGCGGGAATTCGCACTTTTTGCGCTGCGCTTTGGTCAAGGAGAGAACGTCTTCAGCCTTCGACAGAATGACGTAACCGAATTTTGCGGTTTTCTCTTCACCCGTCCGTTCATCGGTATAGGTTCCCTCTCCCAGCACGCCGTTGTTATAGAAGCGCTTGAGAGTGTCCGTCAGGACATTCAACAGGCTTTCATAACCGCGTGGCGTTAAGGGCCGCTTCGTGCCGACGTTGGCGATGTGGTTATAGCCATCAACCTGAAGGTGATTTTTCAGCACGTCGATATTAATCACGTCATCAATGAATTCCCCGTAAGAGGACATTGAAAGACTGTTGATAACGCGACAGCTATCTTTCTGTCCCGCCAGCTCAACCGGCGTGAAGAACACCGCCTTTTTAGCCTTCAGCGCGTTGTAATGGCTCGTAGTAAGCTCGTCGCCGTCGATACCAGGTAAAACCTGATACTCTGCCGTAATCGCCGTGTTGAGGCCGTTAGGACGGAATTTAGCGAACGTGGCGGCTACCTGAACCATTGAGTGAGCCTGTGACGGGTCAATCTCTACCGCTTCAGGAGCCCGCCAGCCCACCAGCATATGACGGTTACCCTTTTTCGCCAGGCGAGAAACGATATCGTCAGTCTCGTTCTGGTCGATCACTTCATCATCCGTGTTGGTGTACCAGACAGGGTGATCGGTCGTGTCGCTCCAGTCGCTCAGCACCAGCAAATTTTCATCACTGAAATCTTCAGTTTTGAAAAAATAGTTGTAACGCCAGGCGGCTTCGTTCGCTTTATTCACCGTGGCGATCAGGCTTTCATCTTCCGGATTTTTCATCCAGACGGTGAGTGATGAAGGTCGGGGAATTTGCGCAAAATAGCGGGTAGCGATCAGATAAATTTCTGACTCCGTACCGAAATCTTTTCCGATGTCCGCTGCGCCTGAATAGTCGCGGAAAGTATCTACCGGAAAATCTTCTCCCCGCGCCGTTACGGGCACGATTTCCGGCAGGATAGCTTCTCCCTTTTCGGTCTCCAGCTTTTCGCCGCCTTCAGTCAGAATGGCTGGCTCGTCTTTTGGGAGGTCTGACGCATCGGCAAAAACAAAAGCCGTTGTGAAATCGGCGTACCCCAGGCCCGCCGCTCCGATAATTACGTTGACCGGAATAATATTGTCTACTGAGTACGCCATGTGGCCTTACTCCTCTATGTAATGTTCGATGGAGAATCCTGCAGCGCGTAAAACCTTGCTGCTGACTTCGTGATCCACAAAAAGATGAATGTCGGCTTGCCAGCGCGGCTGTATGCCTGACTGAAAGTGCGTGCTGAGATTTCGGGGATTGCTGACGTAGCGGAAGCCCAGCTGATGGATAAACAGGTAGTCGCTGACAGGGGTGCGGAAGTTCGCGTTATGCAGCATCATCGCCGCCTGAGCTGCGCCCTCGTTGAAGAAATTCACGGACAGAATCATTTCCATTGATGACGCTGTTATTTCCTCCAGATCCTGCCATTTATCACCCAGGGCTTCATCGTGCTCTTCCAGTGCGTCGATATACTCAAGGCGCTGTGAAGGCTGTCCGTAGGCCCGAACGGGGATAGGGTTATACGTTGCGTAGAGCGTGCCTCCTGCTGGTGGTGCTCTGCCCTGGTCAGCGAGAATGATTCTCCCCCTGTCCAGACCTGCGCATATCGAAACAAGCCCCTGCAACAGCTCGTGGAGTTCGCTGATCTCCCTCATGTAACAGGCTCCCTGATGACCTGAACGACGGCGCGGCAGAAATTACGCCATTGGCGATTGTCAGCGGTCATTACTCGCCAGCGCCGCATTACTACCCCGTCGCTGAATTCAAGCTGGTCGGTATACTGCCCGCTTTCATCCGGCATGAGATACGTTTTGCCATCGTTGATATGAACCGTTCTGAAGTCACTGATGACCGCCACGCCACCCTCGCCCACCAGCAGGTTTATTTCCCGCCATTTGCCAGGCTGGACGTTTACGCGCTTCAGCTCTTCCCGTTCGGTTTCCGTTTCCTGCCACACCCCGCCAGGGCCGCTGTAATCCCCCTCCTTACGAATTAACCAGATGCCCCCCTCTATCTTGGATTTGAAGGTCGAATCGACATGGCCGCGCATGTCCAGCCCATTCCCATACATATTCAGTCCTCCACAACGTGGGTGATCGCGTTTTTCAGAATGCCTTTATCGATAAGCGGCGTTGCGGAGCCTTTGCGCTTAATCGTTGACGGAGCGTTAGCGGGTGCAATCCCTGTTTCAATCGCCTCTTTGCAATAACCCGCAGTACGCGCACCCATCTGATCCAGCATCTGAAAGGCTGAAATTTCCCCCCGTGTTACCTGGCGGGATAGCGAAGCGAACCCCTTTTTTATGTTGTCCACGTTCTGGCGCAGCGGCACGCGCAGAAATGAACGCTCAGGAATACGACCGTCAGCGGAACCGAACTCCTGAACGGCTCCGATAACGGCTATCGGTGCGCCGTCCTCATAAACTCCGCTCCCTGCCGGCAATCCAATCAGAACCCGCTTTTTACTGGTCAGACGGTCCTGAATTTGTTTGAGCTTTTTCGCCAGTTTTTCCCCGCCACGTACTTCGGTTTTAACTTTCATACGATGGCTGGCCCCGCACTGGCCCGACGCCGCAGACGTAAAAACTCAACGCCGTACTGCGTCATTGGAAGGTCGCCATTCAGAACCAGGTCATCGGTGGTTACCGATGGAACGGCAAAAGAGGTCGATTCATCACCGACATTCTTTGCTGAAACCGCGTAAAGTGCCCCAGCATCCTCTTCCTCTTCCGCTCGCTTCCACATAAGAAGCCTGTGGGCCGCATACGCGTACATCCCACGTGCTTTTATTGATGCGGTTTTAGCTCTGTACTTCCCCCAGCGCGGCCCCGTTTCTGCGTCAGCCTCTTCCAGCGCCCGAATAACAATGTCATCAGGCCACAGGTCGGTATTCGCAAAAGCGGGATAGTACGCGCGGAAGTTAGCCACGATTTGAGCCGTGATTTTTACAGAGTTTTTTCCGGAGGAAGGCATGACGGCAGAGGGAACAAAAAACTGATTAAACATCGGTATTTCTCCCAATAAAAAACCCACCATCAGTGGTGGGTTTTAGTCCTGCTCTTCACGCCATTTTTCGATCTCCTGCCGGAGTTTCGCCTTACCCGCATTTTTATGCGGAGGTTTGCCGAAGATACTTTTGTACTGCTCGCGCAGGGCTGCCAGCTCTTCATCGACTTCAGCACCACCTGACGCTTCACGCTCATCAGAGCTGGAAAATTCAAGCCGGCCTTAATTCACACACGGAAGATT
>NZ_JBLURD010000010.1:0-192629 GCF_051209435.1 Klebsiella sp. HN106
ATCATGGCCCGGATACGACGGTATCGTAAGAGAGGCCGGATATACGAACGCAACTTACCCCGTTACACAAAATGCAGAGATGGCTTGCATAACGGGAGGTGTCCATATACGGCTAAGCGCAGCGCGAGCCGGGGAGAGCGCGGGTTTATTGCCCGTAATAGGCTTTCGCGCCGTGCTTGCGCAGATAGTGTTTATCCAGCAGCGTCTGCTGCATCTCCGGCAGCTGCGGCGCCAGCTGGCGGCAGAAGATGCCCATATAGGCGATCTCTTCCAGCACAATGGCGTTATGCACTGCGTCTTCGGCGTTTTTACCCCAGGCAAACGGCCCGTGAGAGTGCACCAGCACGCCGGGCATTTGCGCCGGATCGATGCCTTTTTCACGAAAGGTTTCGACGATCACTTCGCCGGTTTGCCACTCGTACTCGCCGTTGATCTCGTCGTCGGTCATCAGCCGGGTGCAGGGAACCGCGCCGTAGAAATAGTCGGCGTGGGTCGTGCCGGTAGCGGGAATCGACTGTCCGGCCTGCGCCCAGATGGTGGCGTGACGCGAATGAGTGTGGACAATACCGCCCAGCGTCGGGAATGCCTGATACAGCAGACGGTGGGTCGGGGTATCAGACGAGGGTTTTTTCTGGCCTTCAACCACTTCGCCGGTCTCCAGGCTGACCACCACCATATCCTCGGCGGTCATGACGCTGTAGTCGACGCCTGAGGGTTTAATCACCAGCACGCCCCGTTCACGGTCGACGGCGCTGACGTTGCCCCAGGTGAGAGTGACCAGATTGTGCTTTGGCAGGGCCAGGTTGGCTTCGAGAACCTGGCGTTTAAGATCTTCTAACATAATGTGCTCCGAATAGCTGGCGAGTCAGCTTCTCCTCACCCCGACCCTCTCCCGGAGGGCCAGGGAGGAAGCCGTCCCGTGCCCGAACTTTTCTTCCCGGTTCAAGGGTAGGGGAGAAAAGCAGTTTCGCGCCCGAGCGGTACCCTCTCCTTATGGGAGAGGGTAAGGGTGAGGGGACGATCTCTTAGCGTTTTGAACCGTAATACACTTCGTTCCAGCGCAGCGCATCCTTGAAGGAGGGCAGGCGGGTCTCGTTGTCAATCACGGTCAGTTCGATATCCTGTAGCTCTGCGAACTGGCGCATATCATCAAGGGTCAGCGCATGGCTGAAGACGGTATGGTGCGCGCCGCCAGCAATGATCCAGGCCTCGGACGCGGTGCGCAGATCCGGATGGGCTTTCCACAGCGCATTGGCCACCGGTAGCTTCGGCAGCTCGTGCGGCGTTTTCACCGTCTCAATGGTGTTCACCAGCAGACGATAGCGATCGCCGAGATCGATCAGGCTGGCGACGATCGCCGGGCCGGTCTGGGTGTTAAAGATGATGCGCGCCGGATCGGCTTTCCCGCCGATGCCCAGCGGCTGGACGTCGAGAATCGGTTTCTCCGCGGTAGCGATGGTCGGGCAGACTTCCAGCATATGCGAGCCCAGCGCCAGATCGTTGCCTTTCTCGAAGTGGTAGGTGTAATCCTCCATAAAGGAGGTGCCGCCCTGCAGACCGGTTGCCATCACCTTCATGATGCGAAGCAGGGCGGCGGTTTTCCAGTCGCCTTCGCCCGCAAAGCCGTAGCCCTGCTGCATCAGACGCTGTACGGCGAGACCCGGAAGCTGTTTCAGGCCGTGCAAATCTTCAAAGGTGGTAGTAAAGGCGTGGAAGCCGCCCTGTTCCAGGAAGCGCTTCATCCCCAGCTCAATGCGCGCGGCATCAAGAAGGTTCTGCCGCTTATCACCGTGGATTTGCACCGCTGGCGTCAGGCGATAGCTGCTTTCATACTCATCGACCAGGGCGCTGATTTCGCCATCGGTGACCGCATTGACGACCTGTACCAGGTCGCCCACCGCCCAGGTGTTAACCGAGAAACCAAACTTAATCTGCGCGGCGACTTTATCCCCGTCGGTGACCGCCACTTCACGCATGTTATCGCCGAAACGGCACACTTTCAGGTGGCGGGTATCCTGTTTCGAAACCGCCTGACGCATCCATGCGCCGATGCGCTGATGGGCTTCTTTATCCTGCCAGTGGCCGGTTACCACGCTGTGTTGCTGACGCATCCGCGCGCCGATGAAGCCAAATTCGCGGCCGCCGTGGGCGGTCTGGTTCAGGTTCATAAAGTCCATATCGATGCTGTCCCACGGCAGCGCCGCGTTGAACTGAGTATGGAACTGCATCAGCGGTTTATTCAGGATCGTGAGGCCGTTGATCCACATTTTCGCCGGTGAGAAGGTATGCAGCCACACCACCATCCCGGCGCACTTATCATCGTAGTTTGCGTCGCGACAGATATGGGTGATCTCATCCGGCGTGGTACCCAGCGGCTTAAGCACCAGTTTGCACGGCAGTTTGGCTTCCGCATTCAGGCTGTTCACCACATGTTCTGCGTGCTTTGTCACCTGGCGTAGCGCTTCAGGGCCATACAGATGCTGGCTACCGATAACGAACCACACTTCATAATTATCAAAAATTGTCATTTTCATGTCCTTAATGGGTGAAGGCTGCCTGAGATTGCGGCGCGGATTCCGCTTTTGCAGTCGAAGGGAGGTAACGTTGTTCCGCGCTGAGCGACCACTGCTGGTAGCGCTGATAGAGTTGTTCAAAACGTTGCGCCTGCGCCGGGCGAGGCTGCAGGGTGCTTTCCACCCGGCTGGCCATTTGCTCCTGCGCGGCAGGAATATCGTGGTAGACGCCGGCAGCAACGGCGGCGAAGATAGCCGCGCCCAGCGCGCAGCACTGATCGGACGCGACGATTTGCAGCGGGCGATTCAGCACATCGCAGCAGGCCTGCATGATCACCGGGTTTTTGCGCGCGATGCCGCCGAGCGCCATCACGTTATTGACCGGGATCCCCTGTTCGGTGAAGCACTCCATAATGGCGCGGGCGCCGAAGGCGGTGGCGGCAATCAGCCCGCCGAACAGCGCCGGGGCGTCGGTGGCGAGGTTCAGATCGGTAATGACCCCTTTCAGACGCTGGTTGGCATTCGGCGTACGGCGCCCGTTAAACCAGTCCAGCACTACCGGCAGGTGGTCGAGAGACGGATTTTTCGCCCATGCGTCGGTCAGCGCGGGCAGCAGCTGTTTCTGGCTGGCTTTGATCTGTTCTTTAAGTTCCGGGTGGGCCTGCGCCAGCTGCTCCAGCGGCCAGCCGAGAATGCGGCCAAACCAGGCGTAGATGTCGCCAAAGGCGGATTGCCCCGCTTCCATACCGATAAAGTCAGGCACGACGCTACCATCAACCTGGCCGCAAATGCCCTTTACCGTGCGCTCGCCAACGCTCTGTTTATCGGCGATCAGAATGTCGCAGGTGGAGGTGCCGATAACTTTAACCAGCGCATTTGGCTGCGCTCCGGCGCCGACGGCGCCCATATGGCAGTCGAATGCGCCGCCGGAGATGGCGACGGTTTGCGGCAGGCCCAGACGCGCGGCCCATTCGGCGGTCAGCGTGCCGACCGGCAGATCCGCAGTCCAGGTCTCGCTGAACATCGGGTAGGCCAGGTTCCGGTTAATTATCGGGTCAAGTTCATCGAAGAACCCGGCTGGCGGCAGGCCGCCCCAGCTTTCATGCCAAAGGGATTTATGCCCGGCGCTGCAGCGGCCGCGGCGAATATCCTGCGGGCGCGTCGTCCCGGAAAGCAGGGCCGGCACCCAGTCGCACAGCTCAATCCACGACGCGGCGGCCTCGGCGACGGCGCGGTCCTGGCGAGTCACGTGGAGGATCTTGGCCCAGAACCATTCGCTGGAGTAGATACCGCCGATATAGCGGGAGTAATCTTCTTTGCCGGGCTGGTGGCACAGGCGGGTAATTTCCTCCGCCTCCTCCACCGAGGTATGGTCTTTCCACAGCACGAACATGGCGTTGGGGTTGTTGGCGAACTCATCGCGCAGCGCCAGCACGTTGCCGTCAGCGTCGATGGGCGCGGGCGTTGAGCCGGTGCTATCAACGCCGATACCTACGACGGCAGCGCGCTGTTCGGCGCTAAGGGCGGCGAGGACGCTTTTCAGCGCGGCTTCCATTGATTCGATATAGTCGCGTGGATGATGGCGGAACTGGTTGTTCGGGCCATCGCAGAATAGCCCCTCCTGCCAGCGCGGATACCACTCGACGCTTGCGGCGAGCTCTTCGCCGGTCGCGCACTCTACCGCCAGGGCGCGTACTGAATCACTGCCAAAATCGAGGCCAATCGCAATTGCCATACTGTTACTCCATGCTAAAAATCATTCATGGTGCAACAGTAGATATCTGGGCTGAAAACCGTCAGGCCGTATTCGCTAATCTTATGGACTATATTGCTGTGAAGCTGCAAAGTGTGACGCCGTGCAAATATTCAATGTGGACTTTCCTGCCGTCTTTATAGACACTTCAGTTATGTGCCCAAAGCGCCTGAATTGTGCGCCATGCTCAGTTTTTGCCGAGATGAGGCGGGTTTTAATCCGATTTCTAACGCGCATCGCAGTACGGGTCTTCAGCCTGAGGATAAAATGCAAGGTATGGACAATTGGTGTCCTTAATGTCTCCGGGAGAGCAGAGTTTATGGCTGAAACGCAAAACGATCCTTTGTTGCCGGGTTACTCTTTTAATGCCCATCTGGTGACGGGCCTGACGCCGATTGAGGCCGACGGCTATCTGGATTTCTTTATTGACCGTCCGCTGGGCATGAAGGGCTATATCCTTAATTTGACGATCCGCGGCGAAGGGGTGATCAATAACCACGGGGAGCAGTTTATCTGCCGCCCCGGCGATATGCTGCTGTTTCCGCCGGGAGAGATACACCACTACGGCCGCCATCCCGATGCCCGCGAGTGGTATCACCAGTGGGTCTATTTCCGGCCGCGCGCCTACTGGCATGAATGGCTTAACTGGCCAACGATTTTTGCCCAGACCGGCTTTTTCCGCCCGGATGAGCAGTGGCAGGCGCGCTTTGGCGAGCTGTTCGGGCAGATTGTGGAGGCCGGGCAGGGCGCGGGGCGTTATTCCGAGCTGCTGGCGATCAATCTTATGGAGCAACTGCTGCTGCGCCGTATGGAGGCCATCAATGAATCGCTGCATCCGCCGCTGGATAACCGGGTGCGCGATGCCTGCCAGTACATCAGCGATCATCTGGCGGACAGCCATTTCGACATTGCCAGCGTCGCCCAGCACGTGTGCCTGTCGCCGTCGCGCCTGTCGCATCTGTTCCGCCAGCAGTTAGGGATCAGCGTACTGGGGTGGCGGGAGGATCAGCGCATTAGCCAGGCCAAGCTGCTGCTGAGCACGACGCGGATGCCGATCGCTACCGTTGGCCGTAACGTCGGTTTTGAGGACCAGCTCTACTTTTCGCGCGTGTTTAAGAAATGCACCGGCGCCAGCCCGAGCGAGTTTCGCGCTGGGTGTGAATAAAAAGTAAAGAAAGTGAAATGATGGCCCGGATTTTTAACACAGCCAGTAAACTATACAAACAAATGATGGCTTGACGAAGTATGAACGGCTCCGGAGAATCCGTGCTTCGTTTTTAAACCGGGTACATTATGCAAGCATTGCTGGAACACTTTATTACTCAATCGACGGTCTATTCCCTGATAGCCGTTCTGCTGGTCGCCTTCCTCGAGTCGCTGGCGCTGGTGGGGCTTATCTTACCGGGAACGGTGATGATGGCCGGATTGGGGGCGCTGATCGGCAGCGGAGAGGTTAACTTCTGGCAGGCGTGGCTGGCGGGGATTATCGGCTGTTTGCTCGGCGACTGGATCTCATTCTGGCTTGGCTGGCGGTTTAAAAAGCCGCTGCATCGCTGGTCTTTTTTAAAGAAAAACAAAGCGCTGCTGGATAAAACCGAACATGCGCTGCATCAGCACAGCATGTTTACCATTTTGATTGGCCGCTTTGTCGGGCCAACGCGCCCGCTGGTGCCGATGGTCGCCGGGATGCTGGATCTGCCGGTCGCGAAATTTATCCCGCCGAATATCATCGGCTGCCTGCTATGGCCGCCGCTCTACTTCTTACCGGGGATACTAGCCGGGGCGGCAATTGATATTCCGGCCGATGAGAATAGCGCCAGCTTTAAGTGGCTGCTGCTGGGGGCGGCGCTGCTGGCGTGGCTGGCGGCGTGGCTGTGCTGGCGATTGTGGCGCAGCGCCAAAAGCGCCGGCGATCGTCTCACCCGCTTTCTGCCGCGTTCGCGCCTGCTGTGGATCGCGCCGCTGATGGTATGCGCCGCCGTCGCGGCCCTGGTGCTCGCCTTCCGTCATCCGCTGATGCCGGTCTATCTCGACATCCTGCATAAGGTTATTTTGCGCTAATTCCCAGTAGCGCCGAGGCGCTGCTGCTGCCGTTGAGCAGCGCGGCGGTCTCACCATCCCAGGCAATCCGTCCCTCAGCCACGACCACCGACCGCGGCGCGATACGCGCAGCATCTTCCACGCTGTGCGAGACCATTAACAGCGTCAGCTGCTGTTGCCGGCAGATGTCGGCAACCAGGGTCAGCATCTCCTGACGCAGCGCGGGATCGAGCGCGGAGAAGGGCTCATCCAGCAGCAGTACCGGCTGTTGGCGTACCAGACAGCGCGCCAGCGCCGCACGCTGACGCTGGCCGCCGGAAAGCTCGCCCGGCAGCCGCTCTAACAAGGCGTCGATTCCCATCTGTCCGGCAATGGCCTGCAGGCGGGCGGTCTGCGTCGCGTTCAGCTTGAGCCCCGGATGCATTCCCAGAGCAATGTTCTGGCGGATGGTGAGATGGTTAAACAGATTATTTTCCTGAAACAGCATCGATACCGGGCGACGCGCGGGCGGCGTGTAGGTATGGGGCTGACCATCGATCTCGATACTGCCGCTGGCAGGCGGCAGAAAACCGGCAATCAGGTTCAGCAGCGTACTTTTCCCGGCGCCGCTGGGGCCAAGAACCGCAATGCGCTCACCGCGTTCGACGGCAAGCGTGAAACGCATCGGCAGATGCTGATAAAGCCAGGTCACATCATTCAGTTTTAGCATCGCGTCCCGGAAGTTTTTCAATCACGCTAAAGAGTAAAAAGCACAGCAGCAGAAGCAGGAGGGCGGTGACAGCGCCGTCCTGGCTGCGATAAGAGCCAATTTGCTGATACAGATAAAAGGGCAGAGTACGAAAATCTTCGTTGCCGAACAGCGCTACGACGCCGAAATCGCCAATCGACAGCACACAGGCGAAGGCCAGCGCCTGGGCCAGCGGCCGTTTTAAAGCGCGAAGCTCGACCACCCGGAGGCGGGTAAAGCCGTGCATCCCCAGCGACTCGCAGAGGGTACCGTAGCGGGCGGCGATATCGCGCATCGGGTTTTCCAGCACCTTAAGCGCGTAGGGGATCGCCATCAGCGCATTGGTGAAAATAACGATGGCGTCGGCGGATTCCGGCAGGCCCACGCTATTATTGAGCAGCAGGAAGAAACCGGTGGCCAGCACGATGCCCGGCATGGCGAGGATCAGCATGCCGCTCAGCTCAAGCGCCTGACCGGCGAGAGGGCGACGGCGGGCGCGGAGCTCACGGCTGCTCCACAGCAGCATCATGGTCAGGATGACGCTTAAGAGTCCGGCGGCAAGGGCGATACGCAGCGATGTCCACAGCGCCTGCCAAAGCGCAGGCTGCTGCAGCACGCTAAACAGATTGCTGTTCAGCCCGTCGCCTATCACCGCCAGCAGCGGCGGTAGCAGCAGCAAAAGCGCAGCGCCGATCAGCGCCGTGTCGCACAGCCGGCTATATAGCCGGTCGTCGGGATCGCGCCAGCCGCGGATATGACTGGCCCCGATGGCGAGCGCTTTACTCAGGCGCTGGCTAAGCAACACCAGCCCGAGACAGCAGATCATCTGGATAAGCGCCAGCATCGCCGCGCGCGCCGGGTCGTAGTCGAAATTGAGAGCCTGGTAAATCGCCAGCTCGATCGTCGTGGCCCGCGGTCCTCCGCCCAGCGACAGCACGGTTGCAAAGCTGGCGAAACAGAGCATAAAGATCAGCGCCGCAACGGGCGGGATTTGCCGCCGCAGCCACGGCCATTCAACCAGCCGGAAAAAGACGTAGCCGCGCATGCCGAGCTGGGCGGCGATTTGCCGCTGCTCGCCGGGGATATTTTCCAGCGTCTGCAGCAGCAGGCGCGTAGCCATCGGCATATTAAAGAACACGTGCGCCAGCAGGATCCCCTGTAGCCCGTAGGGCGAGAATTCCCACTGCCAGCCGAACGCGTTGCATAATTCAGCCAGCCATCCCTGACGACCGTAGACGCTCAGAATACCGAAGACCGCCACCAGTACCGGCAGGATTAAGGTCATCGCGCAAAGGCGCAGCAGCAGCGTGCGCCCGGGGAAACGTCGCCGGTACAGAGCGCGGGCGAGGAAGATTGCCGGTAGCACCGAAAAAAGCGCGGAAAGGAAGGCCTGCCAGAAGGAGAAACGCACCACGTGCCAGAGATAGCCGTCGCTGATAAGCGCTTTCCAGGTGGTCTCCGGGGCGCTGAACCATAGCGCCAGAAAGGCGGCCAGCGCCACGACGACCAGAACGATGGCCGCCGTGAGTCCCGGCAGGAGCCAGCCGAAAGCTAGCGGCTGACGGCGCGTTGCCATGCGCTAATCCAGTTCTGACGTTCGGCGGCCACCTGTTGCGGTGTAAATTCGAGGGTCGTCTGCGGTTTCATCAGCGCGTCAAAGCCTGGCGGAAGCGCAACCTGAGTGACCGGATACATCCAGTTGCCGGTGGGGATCGCATTCTGGAAGCCCGGCGATACCATAAATTTGAGGAATTTTTCCGCCAGTTCCGGCTGCTTGCTGGCCGCGGTGCGGGCGGCGACTTCGACCTGCAAATAGTGTCCTTCAGCGAAGTTTGCCGCGGCGTAGTTATCCTTCTTCTCTTCGATAATGTGGTAAGCCGGGGAGGTGGTGTAGCTCAGCACCAGATCGCTTTCGCCTTTCAGGAACAGGCCGTAGGCTTCGCTCCAGCCTTTGGTGACGGTGACGGTTTTCGCCGCCAGCTTCTGCCAGGCTTCCGGCGCTTTATCGCCGTAGACTTTTTGCATCCACAGCAGCAGGCCCAGACCCGGCGTGCTGGTACGCGGATCTTCATAAATCACCCGCCATTTTTGCTCGCCCTCAACCAGCTCTTTCAGGCTCCTGGGCGGATTTTTCAGCTTGTTTTTATCGTAAACAAAGGCGAAATAGCCGTAATCGAACGGGACGAAGGTGTCGTTGTTCCAGCCGCCGGGTACGTTCACCGCGCTGGCAGGGACGCCGCTTTTGGCGAACAGCTTACTTTGCGAAGCCGCTTCCAGCAGGTTGTTATCCAGCCCCAGCACTACGTCGGCTTTGCTGTTTTTGCCTTCCATCCGCAGACGATTGAGCAGCGAGACGCCATCTTCCAGCGCCACGAACTTCAGCTCGCAGCCGCAGTCGGCTTCAAAGGCTTTTTTAACCGCCGGGCCAGGGCCCCAGTCGGCGGAGAATGAGTCGTAGGTATAAACGGTGAGCAGCGGTTTGGCAAAAACGGGCGCGGCGGCCAGCGCCAGCAGGGGGAGTAATTTTTTCAACACTTTGCACCTCAGAAAAAGGGGTGGCAAAGGATTTTGAGAGGGCCTCAAATCCCTTCGCCGGCGTTATCCGGATCAGGTTCGACGGGTATTTTCTCAGCCCATACGCTTTATCTTCGGGTTGTTTCCGCGCTAACCGCGCGTTGAAGCAACTTGAATGAGATTGCGTATGTTTATTAGCACCCCGTTGAGAACGGCAGTTAGTGTAATGATTTTGTCAGCGGACTGAAAGCATTACGGCTCCGGCGGCGCGAACCACGCGGATTTAAAGTCAAACCAGCCGAGCGTGTTCATACGTACGCCGCGCATACTGCGCTGCCCCTGGATCATCAGCCAGTGGTGAATGAGCGGCACCACGGTTTGATTGGCCAACAGCTGCTGGCTCCAGGTCGCCGGATTCAGCTCACCCGCGCGCCAGCGAGCGGCGTCCTGCTCCCAGTCGATGGGGATACAATTGCGAATCAGGGGAACTTCATACAGCCAGGCAAACAGGGAGAAATCGATCGGCAGCGTAAAGTTGGCGCTGTTGAGCCATACGTCGCTGACCACCTCACCGCGGTGCCACTCCTGATACTCCAGCTCCTGGATCTCCAGCTTAACCTGATGCTCGGCCAGCAGCGTCGCCATGATCCCGCCCATCACGCGATGCTCGACGTGGTCCTGGTAGTAGGTCAGCCTGACCGTTTCAAGACCGGGCGGTTTTTCACAGGCGTGGCTGCGCGCATGATGCCAGCGGGGCAGCAGGCCATACGCCGGGAACCAGTTGCCCTGATAGTGCTCGCCCGCGTGATAGAGCAGATTAGCGGGCTGGAATACATAGCTTAGCCACTGGCGTACCGCGCTGTTCGCGCCGAGCGGGCTACGGGCATCGAACAGCAGGTAATAACACCCCTCTTCCAGACGGCTTTCCACCGCCTTTTCGCTTTGCGTGGTGCCCTGTAACGTTAACCCACCGTTGGGCTCTTCGCTGATTTCCGGCAGAACCCAGACGTTCACTTCATCGATCAGTGCCCGGTAGCCGAAATAGTCATCGAAGGCGTGAATTTTGAGCTGGTTCTGATTATTACGCACAACCGAGTAAGGCCCTGTCCCCACGGGGATGCTGGAGAAATTCTCCATCGTACGCCACTCATGCGGAAGGATCATGGCCGGTACCTGGCTTAACAACCACGGTAGCCAGCGGTCGGGTTGGCTGAGATGAATGTCGAGAGTCCAGGCGGTGGGGGAGTCGATACGCTCGATGTGAGAGAAGAGCGGCAGCGTGTTACTGCGCTGCAGGGAGGTGATGACATCCTCCATCTCCAGCTCACGCCCATGGTGAAAATGAATGCCTGGACGCAGAAAAAAACGCCAGTGGGTCGGCGCGATCTGCTGCCAATGGTGAGCAATATCGGCTTCCAGTTCCCCATTTTCCTCATTTACTCGCGTCAGGGCGCTAAAAATCTGCCGGGCAATATGGGTTTCCGAGCGGCGCAGCGCGCTGCCGGGCAGCAGATTTTTCATCGGCCGGTAGTAGAGCACGCGCAGGATATGCCGACCCTGGCGAAAGCTGCGGCCTAAATGGGAAACCAGCATTTGGCGGACGGCGGCTTTATCGCCAACCAGCTGCACCAGCTGATCGATTCTGTCCTGCTCCAGCAGATCTTCCGCCCTCTGCTGCTGCAGCGCGAGACCGGTATAGAGAAAAGCGAGCCGGGAACGCTTGCCGCGTCCGGCCTCCGCCTCCCAGGTCAGCCAGCCGCGCGCCTCCATCATGTTGAGTAAGGTACGCATATGACGACGCGAGCAGCTTAGCATCTCTGCCAGTTCATTCAGCGTTGTCTCCTGCGACTTGCCGTCGCAGCACTGCCACAGGCGGATGAACTGCTGTTGTAAACGACCGGAAGACATAAAAGGGGAACTCCTGATAAAAACTCAGCAATTTATTACTTCCTATATTAAGTCAATAATCAACGTCGATGAAGCGAGGAGGTGAATATGATGGGGTCAACCATTAAACAGTTCTACCAACGCTACTTTTCTGCGACGCAGGATGCGTCATGGCTGGCCCGCCTGATGGCAGGAAGACAGCAGGAAATTCTCGGCGAACTGATGCAGTGGGGAGTTACGTCGCAGGCCTCTGATCATTGACTTGCAGACATCATGTGTGACTGAGTATTGGTGTTATACTCGTCGTCTTTCAAGCTGCAGGTGCGTTGGCTGCGCCCGCTCGCCCAGGTCACATAGTTATCTATGTTCCCAGGGACTTACGTTCTGGCCGCCTGCCCGCAACTCGAAATCCATAGAGTATAGAATCACCCGCCAGCAGAAAACTTCTGCTGGCTTTTTTCGTTTTCTTCGCGTGCTTAAGGATATTTCATGCTGTGGTTAATGACGATGGGTCGACGTCTTAACGGCGTTTACGCCGCTTTTATGCTTGTCGCTTTCATGATGGGAATCGCAGGCGCGCTGCAGGCGCCGACGCTCAGCTTATTTCTCAGCCGCGAAGTGGGCGCGCAGCCTTTCTGGGTAGGGCTATTCTATACGGTTAACGCCATTGCCGGCATACTGGTCAGCCTGGCGCTGGCTAAGCGCTCCGATAGTCGGGGCGATCGCCGACGGCTGATTATGTTTTGCTGCCTGATGGCGGTGGGAAACGCGCTGCTGTTTGCTTTTAATCGCCACTATCTGACGCTGATTACCTGCGGGGTTATGCTGGCCTCCGTGGCGAATGCCGCGATGCCGCAGCTTTTTGCTCTCGCGCGGGAATATGCTGATAGCTCGGCGCGTGAAGTGGTGATGTTCAGTTCGATAATGCGTGCGCAGCTCTCTCTGGCATGGGTTATTGGCCCGCCGCTGGCCTTTATGCTGGCGCTGAACTACGGCTTCACCACCATGTTTTCGATTGCTGCCGGGATCTTTGTTATTAGCCTGGCGCTGATTGCTTTCAAGCTGCCCTCGGTCGCCCGCGTTGAACAACCCTCGGAAGGCGCTGAAGTTCTGGTACAGGCCGGAGGATGGCACGATAAAAACGTACGCATGCTGTTTATTGCCTCGACGCTGATGTGGACCTGCAACACCATGTATATCATTGATATGCCTTTGTGGATCAGTAGCGATCTTGGCCTTCCCGATAGCCTCGCGGGGATTCTGATGGGCACCGCCGCCGGGCTGGAGATCCCGGCGATGATCCTGGCGGGCTATTACGTTAAGCGCTGGGGGAAACGCAAGATGATGGTGACTGCGGTGGCGGCGGGCGTGCTGTTTTATATCGGTCTGATTCTGTTTCACGACCGCGTGGCGCTGCTGGTGTTACAGCTGTTTAATGCCGTGTTTATCGGCATTGTTGCCGGCATTGGCATGCTGTGGTTTCAGGATTTGATGCCCGGACGGGCGGGCGCCGCGACGACGCTGTTTACCAACAGTATCTCTACCGGGGTGATTCTGGCCGGGGTGATTCAGGGCGCACTGTCGCAAAGCTATGGGCACGCCAGCGTCTACTGGACAATTGCCGCTATCTCGCTGGTGACGCTATTTATGACCAGCCGGGTGAAAGATATCTGATTGTCGTTACCGCCCCGGCTGGCTACCGGGGCAGCGTCCCGGCGGGTTATTTCAACACGATCCTTTTTATATCGCCGATAATAAAAATATAAGCGATAACGCCAATTAGCGCGGTTAAACCGATATAAATCAGCGCGTAGAAAAAATTACCGGTCATGGATATGATGACCCCGATAATTAACGGGGTAATAATTGATGCCATATTTGCGCAGAAGTTGAAGATCCCTCCGGTGAGTCCGCCCATGTTTTTAGGCGCAATGTCTGAAATAAGCGTCCAGCCGAGTCCAACCATGCCCTGACCAAAAAAAGCGATCGACATAATAATAATAACAGCGGTGTTACTCTCGACCCAGTTAGCAATGATGATGCAGCTCGAAAGCAGCAGCCCGGAAATAATGGGTAGCTTTCTGCTAATATTTACGGAACAGGTTTTCTTTAAGATTTTATCGGATACCCAACCGCCGAAAAAGATACCGATAGCCGCGGCCAGGAACGGCCAGGAGGCGAAGAAACCCACGTGAAGCCACGGTAAATGGCGTTCGTTAGCCAGATAAGTGGGGAACCAGGTCAGGAAGAAAACCAGCGTGGTGTTACCGGCAAACTGCCCCAGGCTGGCGCCGATAATCTGTCGGCAGCACAGCAGGCGTTTGGCATCGGGCCAGTTAAACGGGATATTTTCATCGGCGCTAGCCGTATTTTCTACGCCGATATATTCCAGCTCTGCTTTATTTGCAGTCTTTGATTGATGCGGTTCATGATAAAATTTCCACCACACAAAAGTGAATGCAATGCCCAAACCGCCGGTCAGGAAAAATAGCGTTCTCCAGCCATGATGCTCCAGAATTAAAAAAAGTAGCGGGGAGAATGCGGCCAGCCCAATATATTCACCGACGGTGTAAGTCGCCGTTGCCCGAGCGCGTTCATGCTGGGGAAACCATTTACTCACGACCCGACTATTCACCGGAAAGCAGGGGGCTTCGCTGATGCCTAAACCTAATCGCAGCAGCAGCAATGATTTTAAGCCTACGGAAAAGCTTTGTAATAGGGTAAAGGTTGACCAGAAGAAAATAGAAAGCGCGTAAGTTAATTTATTACCGAAGCGATCTAAAAACATTCCCCCGGGAATTTGCGCCAGCGCGTAGGTCCAGGCGAAAGCGGAAAAAACGATACCCATCATCGCCGGGTCGATATGGATTTCGCTCGTTAACTTAGGTGCAACAATACCTAAAATAGTACGATCGAGATAATTTATCATCGTCCCGATCGATAGTAACATTAAAATTACAATTCGCGTTTTAGTTCGCTTTTGCGTGGCCGACGGCAAAATCGGCCGTTCCTGAGCATTGAGTGTCCTCATAGAGAGTTCCTTTAAAGTTTAAAATATTTTTGCATGTATTTATGCATGCAGAAATACTCTGCTTAAGTATTGACTCTATCGATGATTGGTCATGCCTTGTTACCCCTGGAACGAAATGGTAAAACAATATTTGATATGACTCCGATATTTCTCCTTTCCGGCTCATCATAGATAGCTTGTATGGTATATTAAGCACATTAGTTTTATTTTTATATTATACGAGCAAAAATAATGAACCTAAAGCAACTTTATTATTTTAAGCGACTGGCAGAAACTGAGCATTACACTGAAGCTGCCTCCAGCCTTTTTATCACCCAACCGTCCCTCAGCCATGCCATATCTGAACTGGAGAAAGAGCTGGGAGTGGCGCTATTTGCCAGGAAAGGGCGCAATGTCAAGATTACGCAGAATGGTAGGCGCTTTCTGCCCTACGTGGAAGATGCGCTGGCCTCGTTAGAAAATGGCCGTATGACGTTGCAAAAAAATAGCGCTGAGAACAAAGAAAATATTCGCATTGCATTTATTTATACCATGGGCGAATATGTTGTTCCGCAGTTAATTAACAAATATTCGCTGTCACCATCTCGTCACAATGTGACATTTTCTTTTACTCAGGGAACCTCGTTAACCCTTCTCCAGGAACTGAAAGCCGGAAAAAGCGATCTGGCTATTTGTTCCTATATTGCGGATGAACCGGATATTGACTTTATTCCTATTATTCAACAAGAACTGGTCGTAGTGACGGCAAAAATCATCCTCTGGCCAGGCTTTATGAAAATGAAGTCGACCTGGTGGAGACGATCCACTACCCCTATATCTATTTTTCAGAAAATAGCGGTCTGCGACCTTTTATTGATAACGTGTTTATGCAGCAAAAACTGGTTCCGGATATTGCCTGCTACGTTGATGAGGATACGGCGATGGCGGGGCTGGTTAGTATTGATTACGGTATTGCGATTATGCCGAGAATTTCCGCGCTGTCGTATTACAACGTGCATATCCTGACGATCAAAAATGCCATTCCTCCGCGTTATATCTATCTGGCGACCATGAAGGAGCGGGTACTTTCCCCGGCCATTCAGTCATTTAAAGATGTCATTATTAATGACAGCCAAAAAATCAGATAACAAGATGCCCGGAGGGTGACCTCCGGGCGATGGTTTCATCAGGAAAGAATATCCATCAGCTCACGCAGCTGGGTAATGGCGATTTGCCCTGGCGCAGAAGCCTGACCGACGGTGCCAAAGGTCATTGCTGAACCGAACAAACGGCCGGTTACCCGGCTCACGCCGCCGGATTTACCCATCGACATCGTGATTAATGGGCGAGTGGCATACTTCTCTTTCATCGTCAGCGTTGCCGAAAGCAGGGTCAGAACATCTTGCGGCGACTGTGGCATAACCGCGATCTTCGGCAGGTCAGCACCAAGATCCTGCATGCGACGCAGACGGTAGATGATATCTTCCTGAGCTGGCGTTTTATGAAAATCGTGATTGCTCATGATAACTTTAACGCCCGCAGCGTGGGCATCGCTCACCAGCGAGCGAATTTGCGCTTCGTCGTTGAACAGCTCGATATCAATCACGTCGGTCAGACCGCTAACGGCCGCCTGGCGATTCAGCTCAAAATAGGCTTCGTCGCTGATTTCCGTTTCGCCACCCTCTTTTTTGCTGCGGAAGGTAAACAGCAGAGGAATCTCTTTCAGCAGCTGGCGAATTTCGCCCAGCGCCAGCAGAACCTGCTCAGTTTCTCTGACCTGGGTGAAGTGATCGACGCGCCATTCGATAATATCGGCTCCAGCGGTAGCCAGCGCGCGTGCGTTAGTCTGCAGCTCGGCAAGCGTTTTGCCGATCAGCGGTACGCAGATTAAGGTTTCCCCTTCCTGGAAGGTGATGTTTTTTACTGTTACTGCTTTAGTCATGTTGGTATCCATTATTCTTTTTGTCATTGACCATCAGGCGGTTGCTGCAACGCGGGATGTTTTTGCAGCGGCGCGAACCTGAAGCTGACGATAACCGATGTACAGGGCGATCACAAAGCCGACGATAGCGATCAGAAGATCGAACCACATAATGCTGGCGATACCAATCTTCGACAGTTTTGCCGTAATTAGCGGGATCGTAAAGCTGGCCAGACTTCCTGCGGTATAAAAGATCCCGGTGGCTTTGCCTTTCCCGTTCGGAAAGCTCATGGCCATGATGGTCGCGCCTATCTGCAGCACGCCGCCTGCGGCGGCAAAGCCGATGATAAAGGCAAAGCCGGTCACAATCATTGGCGTCGGGAACAGGCAAACGATCAGCAGTGAAATCATCGACAGGAAAGTGTAGATGATCATAGCGACGGCTGAGCTGAATACCTCTTTAACAAAAGCCGCAGTGACGAATACGCAGGTCAGTGAACCGGCAGTATAGACGCTCAAGAGTTTAATAGCCGACTCGTGAGGGATGCCGGCAACGAACTCGCCGTACTGCGCTAACCACTGGCTTACCAGATAAAAAGTCGCCATACCGATATAGCCGTACAGGGTAAAGATGACCATATCCAGTTTGCCGGAGTCCGCCTGCGGAGCGGCGGCGGCAGTCACTGATTTCTCTGCGGTTTCCTTTTTCGCCCGATGATCCGGGAAAGGCATTTTTATCAGGTAGACCGCGCTCAGGATCATTAATGCTGCAGCGATGATAAACGACCACCCGTACCACATATTCGCCCATATCAGCGCACCGATAATGAACGGCAGCAGGAACTGCCCGGCAGAGACAAAGGCTTTGATCAACACATTAGCCCGGCTGGCGGAGTTAGGGAAAGACTCCATCAGCGCCGGATAGGTACCGGAGTCGAGGAAGCTGTTCGCCAGGCCCGCCATAATGCCGCAGCAGTAGGCCAGATAGATGTTTTTCGTCAGCAGAATACCGAGGAAGAACACCACATAACTGGCTATGCCGAGATAGATAAAGGGTTTACGACCAAAACGGTCGGACAGGAATCCTGTCACGATCGTGGCGAGCTTACCGATCCCGAGCGACGAGATAACGATGGAGACGCCGGCAGCGTCGGTTCCCCATTGTTCCTGCAGATTCGCCATATTGAGGGTAATTAACAAAACCCCCATACCGTGGATCAGATAGTTAAGATATAGCCCAGCTGCCGTTGGGACATATTGATTTTTCATCGCGCCCATCCTTAGAACAGGATATTTTTGACGTGTTCAACCGGCATTTCTTTGCCTGTCCAGATTTCAAAAGCGCGCGCGCCTTGCCAGAGCATCATCCCCAGACCGTTGATGGTGCGGCAGCCTTTTTTCTCAGCCACTTCCAGCAGATAAGTTTTGCGCGGGTTGTAGACCACGTCAGAAACGATCAGGTCCGGGCGCAGGAAGCTGTCGTCAGGCAGCAGCATCTGGCCTTCAAACGGTTTCATCCCCACGCCGGTGGCGTTGGTCAGAATGACGCTGCTGTCGATTTCCGCGCGCAGTTTGTCATGATCGTCCAGATCGAACAGGTGGATCTCGCAGTTGGTGTTATTACGGATTTTGGCAACGGTCTGTTCTGCGTTGGCGAAGAATTTATCTTTGCGGTTGAAGATGGAGATCGCTTTGACGCCATCAAGCGCGGCCTGAACGCAGAGCGCGGTTGCCGCACCGCCAGCGCCCAGAACGGTCATCTTTTTGCCGATGATATCAATGCCTTCTTCTTTGAGCGCGCGCATATATCCGGTGCCATCGGTGATATGGCCGGTCAGGACGCCATTGTCGTTCACCACGGTATTCACCGCGCCAACCAGTTCTGCCGCCGGCGAGAGTTTGTCCAGATACTGGCAAATCTCCGTTTTGTTCGGCATGGAGACGTTACAGCCGCGCAGTTTTAATGCACGAAAACCCTGTACGACATCTTTCAGCTCTTCATTACCTACTTCGAACGCCAGATAAACGTAGTCCAGTCCCAGATGGGCAAAGGCTTCGTTATGCATAGTCGGCGACATGCTGTGACGAATCGGGGTCGCAATCAGGCCAATCAGCTCGGTGTGTCCAGTAATACGTTCTGCCATGATAAAGTCCTCAATATGTTAGAAATGGAATTTTTGTCGATTCGCGGTTGCCGAGAGCGCCCATATCTTCAAGGGTGTCCAGCACGTTGCGCCCTTCGCGCACGCCATCAATGATTCGCCGGGCCATCAGGCTGTCGCCGATGTTCATTATTTTTACGTTATTGGCTCTGGCCCATTGTTCAATCTCAGTGAGACCGGCGGTATTGGCGCGCATTCCCAGGCAGACGAAGCCGTAATCAAAAGGAATGTCAAAGGTGCCATCCGCATTTTTAACGGTGAAATGCGTTGGGGTGACGGCAACCAGCTGCGTACGCATGTGCTGTTCCACGTGATGTTCATCGAGCATGGTCAACATGGCATTTTTAGTAATGATGTCCAGGTCGCGTCCCGGCGCGTCCTGCATCTCGATAAGCACGGCGCTGGCGCCGCGCGCGGAGAAGTATTCAATAACATCCAGACCTACGGCGCCTGCGCCGACGACAGCGATGCGTTTACCTGTAGCATCGGCAAACTGGTCCAGATGATGAATCATGTTGGTGATGGAGAAGACGTTTCCGCCTTCGACATCGATGTTCTCGCGCAGTCCTTCAATTGGCGGCAGCAGAGGAACTGAACCGGTTGCGTTGACGATTAAATCCGGGCGAAGAGCGGAAACGGATGCCACGGTGGCGCGCTTGCCGACCTGCAGCATCAGGTTATCGAGCGAGGCGATACGGTTTTTCATAAACTGCGGAAAATCGGCGATACGCTTTTTCTCCGGCAGCAGGGAGATCTCGCTGGCCAGTCCGCCGATGCTGTGCTTCTCTTCCAGCAGCCAGGTATGGCAGCCGACTTCCGCCGCGGTGCAGGCCGCTTCCATTCCCGCCGTACCCGCGCCGATAACCACGACGTTGGTATCGCGGATAACGCGCTGCTGTTTATAGGCATCGCCGTGGATAATATCCGGGTTAATCGAGCAGCGCAGAGGGCGGGAGCGGGCGATGCGGTGATCCGCGCAGCCGATGTTGCAGGAGATGCATTTCCGCATCAAACGCTCGTTACCGCTCTGCACTTTTTGTACCCACTCCGGCTCGGCGATCAGTCCGCGGCCAATGGCTATCAGGTCAGCATCGCCGCTGGCGATAATATCTTCAGCGACTTTCGGGGTACGGATATTGCCGGCAATTACCGTTGGCTTGTGGAATTTGTCGCGTACCGCACGGGAGAGATAGCGCTTCCAGCCATCTTCCAGAGACATCTGGTCAATCTGGAAATTCAGGTTGTCGTTTTGCGCGGCGGAGACGTTGATAATATCGACTTTCTCCTGGCACAATTCGAGGATCCGCAAGGAATCTTCGAGCGTATTCCCGCCCTCCAGGAAGTCATCGGCGCTAATACGCAGGCTGACCGGGAAACGCGGACCAACGCAGGCGCGTACCTTATCGACGATTAAGGTTAATATTCTGGCGCGATTCTCTACGCTGCCGCCAAATTCATCGGTACGCTTATTAAACAGCGGTGATAAAAACTGACTAATTAAATAAGAGTGGCCGGCGTGAATTTCCACACAGTCGAAACCAGCGCGGCGAACGCGCTCCGCAGCATCACCAAACTTATCGACGGCATGATATATCTCGTCGTGCGTCATCGGACGGGGAATATTACCGTTCTTTTTGGACGGCGTGCTGGAAGAGGAAAGCGGCATTTCGCCGTTCAGGCGATATGCATAGGCCGATGCGCCAGCGTGGTTTAATTGAATACCGACGCAGGCGCCGTGTTTATGTAAGGTTTCGGTTAATTTGAACAGGCGCGGAATATACTGATCGTTATCGATACGCAGCTGGGTTGTGCCATTAGAAGCGAATGGAAAATCGATACAAATATTCTCGATAGTGATGAGTCCTGTGCCGCCCCGCGCGCGTAGCTCATAGTAGTCAATCTGTTCCTGAGTGACTTCACCGTTCAGGCTCGCCAGGTTGGTCCCCATTGGCGGCATAATGATGCGGTTTTTTATTGTCATCCCGTTAATGGTCAACGGGGAAAAAAGATGGGGGTAGTGGCTCATATGCTCTCTCCACTGGATGCCTGATGGCCGCTATTGGGCGATCCTGGCCGGTCCAAAGTTAATATTTCTCTGTGGGGAAAGATAACGAGGCGTCCAATAGAAAAATAATGCTTTTTTTTGCGTGGAGCTATAGGGGGACTCTATGGGATTAACATTCGATTCACATATTCATGTTTTTATCTTAAATATTTCAATCGAATTTTTACTTGTACTTGTGGAATGACACAAAAAAAGTAGGGGAATGATTGAATAGATGCCCAATTGATAATGATTTATTTTTTTATCGGCAAAATTTTCTATCTATCAAATCAGTCTGGATATTATATATGTGCGCTAGATCGCATTTTCATCGGCAGAAAAAAGCCCGGATGTTCGTCCGGGCTGAGATAGCAATGGCGGTTCGCCTTAATTCATAAAAGCCGGCAGTTTTTTCTCATAGGCCGAGATGGCCTCTTCGTGCTGCAGGGTCAGACCGATGCTGTCCAGGCCGTTAAGCATGCAGTGGCGGCGGAAAGCGTCAATTTTAAAGCTCCATGATTTATCGCCAGCTTTCACGACCTCGGCTTGCAGATCGACTTCAAACTTAATGCCGGGCTGAGACTGGACCAGCTTAAAGAGCTCATCAACCTGTTCTTCGCTCAGCGTGACAGGCAGCAGCTGATTGTTAAAGCTGTTGCCATAGAATATATCGGCGAAGCTGGGCGCGATGACGACTTTAAAACCGTAATCGGTCAGCGCCCACGGCGCATGCTCGCGGGAGGAGCCGCAGCCGAAGTTTTCTCGCGCCAGCAGGATAGAGGCGCCTTTATACTCCGGAAAGTTCAGCACGAATTCCGGGTTAGGCTGTTCGCCTTTATCGTCCAGGAAGCGCCAGTCGTTAAACAGATGGGCGCCAAAACCGGTACGCGTGACTTTCTGCAGAAACTGTTTTGGAATGATTGCATCAGTATCGACGTTCGCGGCATCCAGCGGAACCACCAGGCCGGTATGTTTGATAAATTTCTCTGCCATGAGGGTTTCCTTATTTCAAGCTACGGATATCGGCGAAATGACCGGTAACGGCCGCCGCGGCTGCCATGGCCGGGCTAACCAGATGGGTGCGCCCGCCGCGGCCCTGACGGCCTTCAAAGTTACGGTTGCTGGTGGAAGCGCAGCGCTCGCCCGGATTCAGGCGGTCGTTGTTCATCGCCAGGCACATAGAGCAGCCGGGTAAACGCCACTCAAAACCGGCTTCAATAAAGATTTTATCCAGACCTTCCGCTTCGGCCTGCGCTTTCACCGGGCCGGAACCAGGAACGACCAGCGCCTGAACGCCCGGCGCCACTTTACGGCCTTTAGCGATCTCGGCGGCCGCGCGTAAGTCTTCGATGCGCGAGTTGGTGCAGGAACCGATAAAGACTTTATCAATCGCTACTTCGGTTAACGGTACGCCAGATTTCAGCCCCATATAGGCCAGCGCTTTTTCCGCGCTTGCGCGCTCTACCGGGTCGTTGAACGATGCCGGGTCCGGGATGATGTCGGTGACGGATATCACTTGCCCTGGGTTGGTGCCCCAGGTGACCTGCGGAGCAATATCTTCCGCCTGCAGCGTGACAACGCTGTCAAACGTCGCGCCATCATCGGTAGTCAGGGTCTTCCACCAGGCGACGGCTTCGTCAAAATCCTGGCCCTTCGGCGCGTGCAGACGGCCTTTCACGTAATCGAAGGTGGTTTGGTCTGGCGCTACCAGGCCCGCTTTCGCGCCCATTTCGATCGCCATATTGCACAGAGTCATACGGCCTTCCATGCTTAAATCACGGATGGCTTCGCCGCAAAATTCGACAACATGACCGGTGCCGCCGGCGCTGCCGGTTTTACCGATAATCGCCAGAACGATATCTTTGGCGGTGATGCCCGGGGCTGCTTTACCCTTGACCTCAATCTTCATGGTTTTGGCGCGGCCCTGCTTCAGCGTCTGCGTTGCCAGAACGTGCTCGACTTCGGAGGTGCCGATACCGAATGCCAGCGCGCCGAATGCGCCATGGGTTGCCGTATGGGAGTCGCCGCAGACGATGGTCATGCCCGGCAGGGTCACACCCTGTTCCGGCCCCATCACGTGCACGATGCCCTGGTAAGGGTGATTCAGGTCATACAGTTCAACGCCGAACTCTTTGCAGTTTTTAATCAACTCCTGCATCTGGATACGCGCCATTTCGCCGGACGCATTAATGTCTTTAGTTTGCGTCGATACGTTGTGATCCATCGTGGCGAAGGTTTTACCCGGCTGGCGTACCGGACGTTTATGGGCGCGCAGGCCGTCAAACGCCTGCGGCGAGGTCACCTCGTGAACCAGATGACGGTCAATGTACAGCAGCGGGGTTTCGTTTTGCGCTTCATAAACGACGTGAGCATCAAACAATTTTTCGTATAACGTCTTCGCCATGATTACACCCCTTCAGCGACATAGCGGGCAATGATATCGCCCATTTCATCGGTACTGACCGCCGCCGCACCGCGCGCTAAATCGCCGGTACGTACGCCTTCTTCTAATGCGCGGTTGATCGCGTTCTCAATCGCAGTGGCCGCGTTGTCGGCATCCAGGCTGTAGCGCAGCAGCAGCGCCAGCGAGAGGATCTGCGCGATAGGGTTAGCGATGTTTTTGCCGGCGATATCCGGCGCGGAGCCACCTGCTGGTTCATATAAACCAAAGCCTTGCTCGTTGAGGCTGGCTGACGGCAGCATGCCCATCGAACCGGTAATCATGGCGCATTCGTCAGACAGGATGTCGCCGAAAAGGTTGGAACACAGCAGAACGTCGAACTGAGACGGATCTTTAATCAGCTGCATGGTGGCGTTGTCGATGTACATATGCGACAGCTCAACGTCAGGATACTGCTTACTGATTTCACTAACGATTTCACGCCATAAAATAGAGGACTGCAGGACATTAGCCTTATCAATAGAAGTCACTTTGTGACGACGTTTACGGGCGGATTCGAAGGCAATGTGCGCGATACGCTCAATCTCGAAGCGGTGGTATACCTCGGTATCAAATGCTTTTTCATGCTGACCGCTACCTTCGCGACCCTTCGGCTGGCCAAAGTAAATGCCGCCGGTCAGTTCACGCACGCATAAAATGTCGAAGCCGTTGGCGGCGATATCGGCGCGCAGCGGGCAAAACTCTTCCAGCCCCTGATACAGCTTAGCCGGACGCAGGTTGCTGAATAATTTAAAGTGTTTCCGCAGGGGCAGCAGCGCACCGCGCTCCGGCTGCTCAGCGGGCGGCAGATGCTCCCATTTCGGTCCGCCAACGGAGCCGAACAGAATTGCGTCAGCCTGCTCGCAGCCTTCAACGGTAGACTGAGGCAGCGGAGTGCCCTGACGATCGATGGCGATACCGCCAACGTCATGCTGGCTGGTGGTAATGCGCATATCAAAACGGTTGCGAACGGCTTCCAGTACTTTCATTGCCTGGTTCATGACTTCCGGGCCAATACCATCACCTGGTAAAACAGCAATATGGTAATTCTTCGACATTACACGGTTTCCTTATTGTTCTCTTTATTCTGAGCTTTGCGTTGCAATTCTTTTTCGACTTCAGCGGCGCGCCAGATATTGTTCAGGACGTGAACCATCGCTTTCGCGGAGGATTCCACGATGTCCGTCGCCAGGCCAACGCCGTGGAAGCGGCGGCCGTTGTAGTTTGCCACGATGTCCACCTGGCCCAGCGCATCCTTGCCCTGACCCTTGGCGTTCAGGTCATATTTGACCAGCTCAACCTCATAGCCGGTGATGCGGTTAATCGCCTGGTAGATGGCGTCAACCGGTCCGTTGCCGTTGGCGGCCTCAGCTTTGGTGTCTTCGCCGCAGACCAGCTTCACGGAGGCGGTTGCGATGTCGCTGGAACCGGACTGCACGCTGAAGTAATCCAGACGGAAATGCTCCGGTTCTTCCTGCTGTTTGTTAATAAAGGCTAACGCTTCCAGGTCATAGTCAAATACCTGACCCTTTTTATCCGCCAGCTTCAGGAACGCTTCATACAGGTGATCCATGTTGTAGTCGCTGTCCTTATAGCCCATCTCTTCCATACGATGTTTCACCGCCGCGCGGCCGGAGCGGGAAGTCAGGTTCAGCTGTACCTGGTTCAGACCAATAGATTCTGGCGTCATGATTTCGTAGTTTTCGCGATTCTTCAGCACGCCATCCTGGTGAATACCGGAAGAGTGGGCGAAGGCGCCGGTACCGACGATCGCTTTGTTGGCAGGAATCGGCATATTACAGATCTGGCTGACGGTCTGGCTGGTACGCCAGATTTCCTGGTGATTAATGCGGGTGTGCACATTCATAATGTCTTTGCGCACTTTAATCGCCATAATCACTTCTTCCAGCGAGCAGTTACCCGCGCGCTCGCCGATGCCGTTCATTGCGCCTTCAACCTGGCGAGCGCCGGCATGGACCGCGGCGAGGGCGTTACCCACCGCGATACCCAAATCGTCATGGGTATGGACGGAGATAATGGCTTTATCGATATTGGGAACGTGTTCGTACAGGCCGGTTATGATATTGGCGAATTCGAACGGCATGGTGTAGCCGACGGTATCAGGGATATTGATGGTCGTTGCGCCGGCATTTATCGCGGCTTCGACGACGCGGGCCAGATCGGCAATCGGCGTACGGCCAGCATCTTCACAGGAAAACTCAACGTCGTCAGTGTAGTTGCGGGCGCGCTTAACCATATAGATAGCGCGTTCAATCACTTCATCCAGATTACTGCGCAGCTTGGTCGCGATGTGCATCGGCGAGGTGGCGATAAAGGTATGAATACGGAAGGCTTCCGCGACCTTCAGCGATTCCGCCGCAACGTCGATATCTTTTTCAACGCAGCGGGCCAGCGCACAAACGCGGCTGTTTTTGATGGTGCGTGCGATGGTTTGCACGGATTCAAAATCGCCCGGGGATGAAACCGGAAAACCGACTTCCATCACGTCAACGCCCATCCGCTCCAGGGCCATAGCAATCTGCAGTTTCTCTTTCACACTCAGGCTGGCTTGTAACGCTTGTTCACCGTCGCGTAAGGTTGTATCGAAAATAATGACTTGCTGGCTCATGGTTTAGATCCTTGGTCTGTGTCCTGGCGCCTTGCTAGCGAGCATAAAAAAACCCGCGCATTGGCGCGGGTTTTATAGTCTTGCTGGAAGATGACTTAACGATGAACGTCGCCCAACAGCCTACCGCGCAAAATGGATGCGTTTAGTAGTAGTAGGCTGAGAAAGCGAATGCTGCGAATCATTGCGTCATGCTCCAGATGAAATCGTTATGCTTTTAGAGTTACTGGATATGGGTTTTGATGTCAACCCCCGGGCGTAGAAAACGTCTTTTTACCTAACAGGCGCATTAGCTAATTGTGCTGACGATCGCGCTTTTTGGCCGATGATCCTTTTTTGGACATCACTTCATGTTGAGTTATTTTCACCATTTGATAATTTTTATTTTCAATCGAATCTTCATGGATATCGCTGTCGCGCAGGATGATATCCTGATGAAAATTATAAACTTATTTGTTTTGTGAATGTGTTTGTGAATATGATGGTTCATTATCAATGATAATAAAATGTGAAGTTTAAGGATGGCTTAAGCTGATATTTTAATAATGCTTAAGTTAAAGTTAACCACTGCTGTTATTGTTTATTTTTGATATTTATGGGTACACTTGATTTTATCAAGTAAACAATATGGTTTAAGTGGTCGCGGGTACTTTCAAATGCAGACTTTTCGTCGCCACTCATAACCTTGATATATTCCTAAAATTCATCTTTGCCCTTTTGTAAATGTCATATGCATGATAAATGATATTCTGAGAATTAATTACTGCACTTTGGCAAAGGGAATTTAGCGTGACAGTGGAGTTAAATATGTTAAATGAAGGTACTGAATATAAGTCGACCTCTGAGGTAGAAAACACAAAACCCCAGCTGCGGATGGTCGACCTCAATCTGCTAACCGTATTTGATGCGGTAATGCAGGAGCAAAATATCACCCGTGCGGCGCACTCTCTGGGAATGTCCCAGCCGGCGGTCAGCAATGCGGTCTCGCGCCTGAAAGTGATGTTTAATGATGAGCTGTTTGTTCGTTATGGGCGCGGCATCCAGCCTACGGCGCGGGCTTTCCAGCTATTTGGTTCCGTACGGCAGGCTCTGCAGCTGGTGCAAAACGAATTACCGGGCTCGGGCTTTGAGCCGCTCAGCAGCGAGCGGGTCTTTAATTTATGCGTGTGCAGCCCGCTGGATAACGCTTTAACTTCGGTTATTTTCAACAAAGTTGGCGAGATTGCGCCCAACATTCATTTGGTCTTTAAATCGGCATTGAATCAAAACACAGAACATCAATTACGCTATCAGGAAATTGAATTCGTTATTGGTTATGAAGAGTTTCGTCGTCCTGAGTTTGCCTGCGTACCTTTATTTAAAGATGAAATGGTACTGGTGGCAAGTCGCAAGCATCCGCGTATTTCCGGTCCGCTGATGGAAAATGATATTTATCAGGAGGAGCACGCCGTTGTCGCTCTTGATCGTTACGCATCATTTAGTCAGCCATGGTATGACACTGCGGATAAACAGTCTCGTATTGCCTATCAAGGCAACGCAATGGTTAGCGTATTAAACGTTGTTTCCCAAACCAATATGGTCGCTATCGCGCCGCGCTGGCTGGCCAGCGAGTTCGCCGATAAGCTGGATTTGCAAATATTACCTCTACCGTTGAAGGTCAATAGCCGTACCTGCTATCTCTCCTGGCATGAAGCGGCAGGCCGCGATAAAGGCCATCAGTGGATGGAAGAATTGCTGGTGAGTATCTGCCAGCGCTAAACTGTCGCAATACAAACGGGGGCTTCGGCTCCTGCTTTGTGTGACAAAAATCACTAAATGCAGAATTTTATTCTGTTTGCATTGTTCGGTAACCAACACGGTCAGATAAAAAATGGATGATTTGCTGCTGTTGGTTATTTTCCCCGAGCATTGACTATCATATTTTCTTATCGCCGAAGTTTTTCACCGTGTTTTACCTGCGAATCTTTCTTTTATTCTTTTAATGTCGGTCAAGCGCCGACGCTCGCCAATTGCCTGCCCGTAAGCGAGCAGTTATGGTAACGGCATGCAGTCTATTCATCTCAATGCGAAGCTATTGCGCTTCGTCTTGTGCGAGCGCGCGGAAATCGGATTCCGCTGTCGTTAAAAACAATAAGCCGGGAGGCAAACCATGGAGATGTTGTCAGGAGCCGAAATGGTCGTCCAGTCGCTGGTCGATCAGGGCGTCAAGCAGGTGTTCGGTTATCCCGGGGGCGCGGTCCTCGATATCTATGATGCGTTACACACCCTTGGCGGAATCGATCACGTTCTGGTCCGTCATGAGCAAGCGGCCGTTCATATGGCGGATGGTCTTGCTCGCGCAACGGGCGAAGTCGGAGTGGTACTGGTGACCTCGGGCCCGGGGGCGACCAACGCCATCACCGGCATTGCGACGGCTTATATGGACTCCATCCCGCTGGTAATTCTTTCCGGCCAGGTCGCGACCTCCTTAATCGGTTACGATGCTTTCCAGGAGTGCGACATGGTTGGCATCTCCCGACCGGTGGTAAAGCACAGCTTTCTGGTTAAGCAAACCGAAGATATTCCCGGCGTACTGAAAAAAGCGTTTTGGCTGGCCGCCAGCGGGCGCCCTGGTCCGGTCGTCGTGGATTTACCGAAAGATATTCTCAACCCGGCTAAAAAACTGCCCTACAGCTGGCCGGATACGGTTAGCATGCGTTCTTATAATCCGACGACGTCCGGTCATAAAGGGCAGATTAAGCGAGCGCTGCAGACGCTGATAGCGGCAAAAAAACCGGTCGTTTATGTAGGGGGCGGGGCGATCAATGCGCAATGTGAACCGCAGCTATACGCGCTGGTAGAGAAACTGAAGTTACCGGTAGCTTCATCGCTGATGGGGCTGGGCGCTTTCCCTGCGTCTCACCAGCAGGCATTAGGGATGCTGGGCATGCATGGGACCTATGAAGCCAATATGACCATGCACAATTCCGACGTGATTTTCGCCGTTGGCGTGCGCTTTGACGATCGTACGACGAATAACCTGGCCCGCTACTGTCCGAACGCTACGGTGCTGCATATTGATATCGATCCGACTTCGATATCCAAAACCGTTCCTGCCGACGTGCCTATTGTGGGTGACGCTCGCCTGGTGCTGGAACAGATGCTGGAGCTGCTCGAACACGAGGAGACACAGCAGCCACTCGATGAAATTCGCGACTGGTGGCAGCAAATTGAACAGTGGCGCGCGCGTCACTGCCTGCAATACGACACGCAAAGCGGCAAGATTAAACCGCAGGCGGTTATTGAAACGATCTGGCGGCTGACTAACGGCGATGCGTACGTAACGTCCGACGTCGGTCAGCATCAGATGTTCGCCGCTCTCTATTATCCTTTCGATAAACCGCGGCGCTGGATCAACTCGGGTGGTCTGGGAACCATGGGGTTCGGCCTTCCTGCTGCGCTTGGCGTGAAGATGGCGCTGCCGGAAGAGACGGTCATTTGCGTCACCGGCGATGGCAGTATCCAGATGAATATCCAGGAGCTCTCCACCGCGCTGCAGTACGAGCTGCCGGTGCTGGTGCTGAACCTGAATAACCGCTACCTCGGGATGGTGAAGCAGTGGCAGGATATGCTCTATTCGGGCCGCCATTCGCAATCCTATATGGAGTCACTGCCTGATTTTGCCCGCGTAGCGGAAGCCTATGGCCATGTGGGCATTCGTATTAGCGACCCGCAGGAACTGGAAGCGAAACTCGCTGAGGCGCTGGCGCAGGTGCGTAACAATCGACTGGTTTTTGTCGATGTGACGGTTGATGGCAGTGAGCATGTATACCCTATGCAGATCCGCGGCGGCGGTATGGACGAGATGTGGCTGAGCAAAACGGAGAGGACCTGATTATGCGCCGGATATTATCAGTATTACTGGAGAACGAATCGGGTGCTTTATCCCGCGTGATCGGCCTCTTTTCCCAGCGTGGTTATAATATTGAAAGTCTGACGGTAGCGCCGACGGACGATCCGACGCTCTCCCGCATGACGATTCAAACCGTTGGTGATGAGAAAGCCATTGAGCAGATCGAAAAGCAGCTGCATAAGCTGGTCGACGTTCTGCGCGTTAACGAGCTTGGGCAATGCGCGCACGTAGAGCGTGAAATTATGCTGGTGAAAGTGCAGGCGAGCGGCTATGGACGCGATGAGGTGAAACGCAATACGGAAATCTTCCGCGGGCAAATTATCGATGTCACGCCGTCTATCTATACTGTTCAACTGGCGGGAACCAGCGACAAGCTGGATGCGTTTTTGGCTTCTCTGCGCGACGTGGCGCGAATTGTTGAAGTCGCCCGCTCGGGCGTGGTTGGTTTATCTCGCGGTGACAAAATCATGCGTTGAGCCCTGAAACTGACGTAAAAATAGCCCGACACAGCGTGCCGGGCTATTTTTTTGCGAATTCGGTGGGAACTGTGGACTAAAGCGGTTGCTGCGCTTACTTTTCTGCGCTTAGATGTTATAAAAACGAGCTCGTACCTGAAGAATGGTTATGTTCTGTACTTATTACCCAAGGGGCAATTGTGAAACTGGATGAAATCGCCCGGCTGGCCGGCGTCTCGCGAACGACCGCTAGCTATGTGATTAATGGTAAAGCGAAGCAGTATCGCGTTAGCGATAAAACTGTTGAGAAGGTGATGGCGGTCGTTCGTGAGCACAACTATCACCCCAACGCGGTTGCTGCAGGCTTGCGTGCAGGACGTACGCGTTCTATCGGTTTGGTTATCCCGGACCTGGAAAACACCAGCTATACGCGCATCGCTAATTACCTGGAGCGTCAGGCGCGCCAGCGCGGCTATCAGCTATTGATCGCTTGCTCCGAGGATCAGCCGGATAACGAAATGCGCTGTATTGAGCATCTGCTGCAGCGACAGGTCGACGCGATTATCGTTTCCACCTCATTACCGCCTGAACATCCGTTCTATCAGCGCTGGGCTAACGATCCTTTCCCGATTGTCGCCCTCGACCGCGCTCTCGATCGAGAACACTTCACCAGCGTAGTTGGCGCCGATCAGGATGATGCCGAAATGCTTGGTGCGGAGCTGCGTAAGTTTCCCGCTGAAACGGTGCTGTATCTCGGCGCTTTGCCGGAGCTTTCCGTGAGCTTCCTGCGCGAGCAGGGATTCCGTACGGCGTGGAAGGACGATCCCCGAGAGGTACATTTCCTCTATGCAAATAGCTATGAGCGAGAAGCCGCGGCCCAGCTTTTCGAAAAGTGGCTGGAAACTCATCCGATGCCTCAGGCGCTATTTACAACTTCATTTCCGTTACTGCAGGGGGTGATGGACGTCACGCTGCGCCGGGAAGGGAAGCTGCCTTCTGAACTGGCCATTGCCACTTTTGGCGATAACGAGCTGCTGGATTTCCTCCAGTGCCCCGTTTTGGCCGTGGCTCAGCGCCACCGCGATGTCGCGGAACGCGTGCTGGAGATCGTGCTCGCCAGCCTTGATGAACCGCGGAAGCCCAAACCGGGTTTAAGCCGCATACGGCGCAACCTTTATCGTCGCGGCAGCCTGAACCGTCGCTGAGCGCAATACCAGGATTATTCGTAGCAAATTCGCCAGACGGAGACGCGTCTGGCGATAATCTGGATAAATGACGTAAAAATTGCAGGGTTAAGGATCTTTCAGACAAATCCTTAATCTTCCTGACATCTCTTTTAATTCTATTCTTAGCGCCATTTATTTAGCGGTTTAATTAACCGATAAAAGGATTAGCGTATTTATTTGTATTATTTTGTTACATTCGGCGGATGAGTTGCTGAATTAACACTCATTTCCTCACGCTTATGCTCGCCAAAAGCGCTGTACCCCGCAGTAAGAGAGCCTCCCCAATGAAAACTGGTGCTGTTAACGGTCATCAGAATGGCCTAAAATGCCGCTCGCGTCGCAAACTGACACTTTATATTTTCCCTCAGAAGATATTTTGCTGCTTTTAACTGTTACAAGTTTGTTGGTTGTTTTCTTACCGATATTCATAACGTTAATTTGCCTCGTTTGTTGGTTGATTTTTCCTCAGGGCGAATATCGGCTGTAAATAATGGGTTTTTGAGCTCTGTTGGCATTCGTGCTGGCTTGACAAGCTTTTCCTCCGCTCCGTAAACTCCTTCTTGTGGGAATTTGTGGGGTAAAGTGGCGAAAAGGGGTGAGGCTGGCATGTTCCGTGGGGCAACGTTAGTCAATCTCGACAGTAAAGGCCGTTTGGCCGTGCCGACGCGCTACCGCGACGGGCTGATCGAGGACGCTTCCGGTCAATTGGTGTGCACCATTGACATCCATCACCCATGCCTGCTGCTTTACCCTTTGCCTGAGTGGGAAATCATCGAGCAAAAATTATCGCGTTTATCGAGCATGAACCCCACCGAGCGGCGCGTACAGCGTTTGCTTTTGGGACATGCCAGCGAATGTCAGATGGATAGCGCCGGGAGGCTATTAATAGCCCCGGTGCTGCGGCAACATGCCGGGCTGACAAAAGAAGTGATGCTGGTCGGGCAGTTCAATAAGTTTGAGCTGTGGGATGAAACGACCTGGTATCAACGGGTCAAGGAAGATATCGACGCTGAGCAGTCCGCTTCCGGGGAACTGTCGGAGCGCCTGCAGGATTTGTCTTTGTAAAATGATGGAAAATTATAAACACACTACGGTACTTCTGGATGAAGCCGTTAACGGCCTGAATATTCGTCCTGACGGTATCTACATTGATGGTACCTTCGGCCGCGGCGGTCACTCGCGTCTGATCCTCTCCCAACTGGGTGCGGAGGGACGCCTGCTGGCGATCGATCGTGACCCACAGGCTATCGCCGTCGCGAAAACTATCGATGATCCCCGCTTTTCCATCGTTCATGGTCCATTTTCTCAGCTGGCCGACTATGTAGGCGAGCGCAACCTGACCGGCAAGATCGACGGTATTTTGCTCGATCTTGGCGTCTCCTCGCCGCAGCTGGATGACGCTGAACGCGGCTTTTCTTTTATGCGTGATGGCCCGCTGGATATGCGTATGGATCCGACGCGCGGCCAATCTGCCGCTGAATGGCTACAAACCGCCGACGAAGCCGATATCGCCTGGGTCATCAAAACTTTTGGTGAAGAGCGTTTTGGTAAACGTATTGCCCGCGCCATCGTCGAACGTAACCGCATCGAACCGATGACGCGCACCAAAGAGCTGGCGGAGGTCGTTGCGGCGGCAACGCCGGTGAAAGACAAATTCAAACATCCCGCGACCCGTACCTTCCAGGCGGTGCGCATTTGGGTAAACAGTGAACTGGAGGAGATAGAGCAGGCGCTAAAAAGCTCGCTCAGCGTGCTGGCCCCGGGCGGGCGGCTCTCAATTATTAGTTTCCACTCGCTGGAAGACCGTATTGTGAAGCGTTTTATGCGCGAGCAAAGCCGCGGTCCGCAGGTTCCGGCTGGGTTACCGATGACCGAAGAGCAGCTTAAAAAACTGGGCGGCCGTGAGCTAAGAGCATTAGGCAAGTTGATGCCGGGTGAAAAAGAGGTAGCTGAAAATCCTCGTGCCCGTAGTTCAGTTCTGCGTATTGCAGAGAGGACGAACGCATGATCGGCAGAGTGACAGAAGCCCTAAGCAAGGTTAAAGGGTCGATAGGAAGCAACGAGCGCCATGCTTTGCCTGGCGTGATCGGAGACGACCTTCTGCGGTTCGGGAAGCTGCCACTCTGCCTGTTCATTTGCATCATTATTACGGCGATTACGGTGGTGACAACGGCGCACCATACTCGCCTCTTAACGGCGCAGCGCGAACAACTGGTTCTGGAACGCGACGCGCTGGATATTGAATGGCGCAACCTGATCCTCGAAGAAAATGCTCTCGGCGATCACAGTCGGGTTGAGCGGATCGCGACCGAGAAGCTGCAGATGCAGCACGTCGATCCATCACAAGAAAATATCGTTGTACAGAAATAAGGATTATTGCGACGCATGAAAGCAGCGCCGAAAACGCCAAAAGCAAAACGTCAGGAAGAACAGGCCAACTTTATCAGTTGGCGTTTTGCGTTGCTGTGCGGCTGTATTCTGCTGGCGCTGGGCTTCCTGCTGGGCCGCGTGGCCTGGCTACAGGTGATTAGCCCGGACATGCTGGTACGCCAGGGCGATATGCGTTCTCTGCGCGTGCAGGAAGTTTCTACCGCGCGCGGAATGATAACCGATCGTTCCGGCCGTCCGCTGGCGGTGAGCGTACCGGTAAAAGCGATCTGGGCTGACCCGAAAGAGCTGCATGAAGCGGGCGGCGTCACCCTGGACAACCGCTGGAAGGCGCTGGCCGATGCGCTGAATATGCCGCTGGATCAGCTGGCATCGCGCATCAATACCAACCCACGGATGCGTTTCATCTACCTGGCGCGTCAGGTGAACCCCGATATGGCCGACTACATCCGTAAATTGAAGCTGCCGGGGATTCACCTGCGGGAAGAGTCCCGCCGCTACTATCCGTCGGGCGAAGTAACCGCTCACCTCATTGGCTTCACTAACGTTGATAGCCAGGGGATTGAGGGCGTTGAGAAGAGCTTCGATAAGTGGCTCACCGGCCAGCCCGGCGAGCGTATCGTACGTAAAGACCGCTATGGCCGGGTAATAGAAGATATTTCGTCCACCGATAGCCAGGCCGCGCATAACCTGGCGCTGAGCATCGATGAACGCCTCCAGGCGCTGGTTTATCGCGAACTGAACAATGCAGTGGCGTTCAACAAGGCGGAGTCAGGCACAGCGGTTCTGGTCGACGTCAACACCGGCGAAGTGCTGGCAATGGCTAACAGTCCTTCGTACAACCCGAATAATTTCGCCGGCACGTCTAAAGATACCATGCGTAACCGCGCCATTACCGACGTGTTTGAGCCGGGTTCAACGGTGAAGCCGATGGTGGTGATGACGGCCCTTCAGCGCGGCATTGTTAACGAAAATACCGTGCTGAATACCATACCTTACCGAATTAACGGCCACGAAATCAAAGACGTGGCGCGCTACAGCGAATTGACCCTGACCGGGGTGCTACAGAAGTCGAGTAACGTCGGTGTTTCTAAGCTGGCGTTAGCGATGCCGTCCTCAGCGTTAGTAGATACTTACTCACGTTTTGGGCTTGGAAAAGCGACCAATTTGGGGTTGGTCGGAGAACGCAGTGGCTTATACCCTCAAAAACAACGGTGGTCTGACATAGAGAGGGCCACCTTTTCTTTCGGCTATGGGCTAATGGTAACCCCGTTACAGTTAGCGCGAGTCTACGCAACGATCGGCAGCTACGGCATCTATCGCCCGCTGTCGATTACCAAAGTTGATCCACCGGTTCCGGGCGAGCGCGTCTTCCCGGAATCACTCGTTCGTACCGTTGTTCACATGATGGAAAGCGTGGCGTTGCCCGGCGGCGGCGGCGTGAAGGCGGCGATCAAAGGCTATCGCATCGCCATTAAAACCGGTACGGCGAAAAAAGTAGGGCCGGATGGCCGCTACATCAACAAATATATTGCTTACACCGCAGGCGTTGCGCCCGCCAGCCATCCGCGCTTTGCGCTGGTGGTGGTGATCAACGATCCGCAGGCGGGCAAATACTACGGCGGCGCCGTTTCCGCGCCGGTCTTCGGTGCCATCATGGGCGGCGTGCTGCGTACCATGAACATTGAACCGGATGCGCTGGCAACGGCTGAAAAAAGTGAATTAGTGATTAATCAAGGCGAGGGAACAGGTGGCAGATCGTAATTTGCGCGACCTTCTCGCTCCGTGGGTGCCAAATGCGCCGGAGCGAATTCTGCGAGAAATGACGCTGGACAGCCGGGTGGCTGCTTCTGGCGATCTTTTTGTCGCGGTTTTAGGTCATCAGGCGGACGGGCGTCGTTATATCCCGCAGGCGATAGCGCAAGGTGTTGCTGCCATTATTGCTGAGGCCAAAGATGAGGCCCATGACGGCGAGATCCGTGAAATGCACGGGGTGCCGGTTATCTATCTCAGCCAACTCAACGAGCGCTTATCCGCGCTGGCCGGGCGTTTTTACCATCAGCCTTCAGAACAACTGCGCCTGGTGGGCGTCACCGGAACTAACGGTAAGACCACCACGACGCAACTGCTGGCGCAATGGGCGCAGCTGCTTGGCGAAACCAGTGCGGTAATGGGAACCGTAGGCAATGGCCTGCTGGGGAAAGTTATCCCAACGGAAAACACCACCGGTTCGGCTGTTGACGTTCAGCACATCCTTTCTGGCCTGGCAGGGCAGGGGGCAACGTTCGCCGCGATGGAAGTTTCCTCTCACGGCCTGGTGCAGCACCGCGTCGCCGCGCTGCAGTTTGCCGCGTCGGTCTTCACCAACCTGAGCCGCGATCACCTTGATTACCACGGTGATATGGAGCATTACGAAGCGGCAAAATGGCTGCTCTACTCAACTCACCATTGCGGTCAGGCGATTGTTAATGCGGACGATGAAGTCGGTCGCCGCTGGCTGGCGAAACTGCCGGATGCGGTTGCCGTATCAATGGAAGATCACATTAACCCGAACTGCCGTGGCCGCTGGCTCAAAGCCACTGCCGTGAACTATCACGACAGCGGCGCAACCGTTCAGTTTGCTTCCAGCTGGGGTAACGGCGAGATAGAAAGCCGCTTGATGGGCGCCTTTAATGTCAGCAATCTGCTGCTGGCGTTAGCCACCCTGCTGGCGCTGGGTTATCCGCTTGCCGATCTGCTGAAAACCACCGCGCGCCTGCAGCCGGTATGCGGGCGTATGGAAGTGTTCGCCGCGCCGGGTAAACCGACCGTGGTCGTTGATTATGCCCACACGCCCGATGCGCTGGAAAAGGCGCTGCAGGCGGCGCGTCTGCACTGCAGCGGTAAGCTGTGGTGCGTATTCGGCTGCGGCGGGGATCGCGACAAAGGCAAGCGTCCGCTAATGGGCGCTATCGCCGAAGAGTTTGCCGATATTGTGGTTGTCACCGATGACAACCCGCGCACTGAAGAGCCGCGGGCGATTATTAACGATATTCTGGCCGGCATGCTGGACGCGGGCCATGCCAGAGCGGTGGAGGGGCGTGCGGAAGCGGTGACGAATGCAGTGATGCAGGCGAAAGAAAACGACGTCGTTCTGGTGGCGGGCAAAGGCCACGAGGACTATCAAATCGTCGGCAATCGCCGGCTCGATTATTCTGACCGCGTCACCGTGGCGCGTTTGCTGGGGACGGTAGCATGATTCGCTTGACTCTCAGCCAGCTCGCCGACATCACGCGCGGCGAGCTGCACGGCCGCGATGTGGCGATTGATGACGTCACCTCCGATACCCGTAAAGTCACGGCGGGCTGCCTGTTCGTGGCGCTAAAAGGCGAGCGTTTTGATGCTCACGATTTTGCCGAACAGGCGAAAGCTGCCGGCGCGGGCGCGCTGCTGGTCAGTCGTCAGCTGGCCTGCGATTTACCGCAGGTAGTGGTGAAGGATACGCGCCTCGCGTTCGGCGAACTGGCCGCATGGGTGCGTCAGCAGGTTCCGGCGCGCGTAGTCGCGCTGACCGGATCTTCCGGAAAAACCTCGGTCAAAGAGATGACCGCGGCGATTCTGAGCCAGTGCGGGAATACGCTGTATACCGCAGGTAACCTGAACAACGATATCGGCGTGCCGATAACGCTGCTGCGCCTCACCCAGGAACATGACTACGCGGTCATCGAGTTAGGCGCTAATCATCAGGGCGAAATTGCCTGGACCGTTAGTCTGACCCGCCCCGAAGCCGCGTTAGTGAATAACCTGGCCGCTGCCCACCTGGAAGGTTTTGGCTCTCTGGAAGGCGTGGCGAAAGCTAAAGGCGAAATTTACACCGGCCTGCCGCTCAACGGCATCGCGATTATGAACGCCGACAATAATGACTGGCTGAACTGGCAAAGCGTAATTGGCGAGCGTAAAACCTGGCGTTTTTCGCCGAATGCCGCCAACAGCGATTTCACCGCAACCAACGTACACGTGACGTCGCATGGGACTGAATTTACCCTGCAAACCCCATCGGGCAGCGTTGATGTCCTGCTACCGCTCCCGGGGCGCCATAACATCGCTAATGCGCTGGCCGCAGCGGCGCTGTCAATGGCGGTTGGTGCGACGCATGAGGCGATCAAAGCGGGTCTGAAAGATCTGCAAGCAGTACCAGGGCGTTTATTCCCGATCCAACTGACTGACAGCCAGCTCCTGCTGGATGATTCCTATAACGCCAACGTTGGCTCGCTAACCGCCGCGGTACAGGTGCTGTCTGAGATGCCGGGCTATCGGGTACTGGTCGTCGGCGATATGGCTGAACTCGGCGCGGAAAGCCAGGCGTGCCATCGTCAAGTGGGCGAAGCGGCAAAAGCGGCCGGGCTCGATCGCGTACTGAGCGTCGGTACGCTGAGCGCAGAAATCAGCGGCGCCAGCGGAGTTGGCGAACATTTTAGCGAGAAGGCCGCGCTGGTGACTCGCCTGCGCGAGCTTACCGCAGAACATAAAATTATGACCATTTTAGTGAAAGGTTCACGTAGTGCCGCCATGGAAGTGGTAGTACGCGCATTACAGGAGAACGGAACATGTTAGTATGGCTGGCCGAACATTTGGTCAAATATTATTCAGGCTTTAACGTCTTTTCCTACCTGACGTTTCGCGCCATTGTCAGCCTGCTGACCGCGCTGTTCATCTCGCTGTGGATGGGCCCGCGCATGATCGCCCGTCTGCAAAAACTCTCCTTTGGCCAGGTTGTACGTAACGATGGCCCGGAATCTCACTTTAGTAAGCGCGGTACGCCAACCATGGGCGGGATCATGATCCTGACCGCCATTGTTGTCTCCGTTCTGCTGTGGGCTTACCCATCCAACCCCTACGTCTGGTGCGTACTGACGGTTCTCGTTGGCTACGGCATCATCGGCTTTGTCGATGACTATCGCAAAGTGGTGCGTAAAGATACCAAAGGTCTGATTGCTCGCTGGAAGTACTTCTGGATGTCGGTGATTGCGCTGGGCGTTGCCTTTGCGCTGTATATGGCGGGTAAAGATACGCCGGCGACTCAGCTGGTGGTGCCGTTCTTTAAAGACGTGATGCCGCAGCTGGGCCTGTTCTACGTCCTGCTGGCCTATTTTGTTATCGTTGGGACCGGTAATGCGGTCAACCTGACCGACGGCCTCGATGGGCTGGCGATTATGCCAACCGTATTCGTTGCCGCCGGCTTCGCGCTGGTGGCCTGGGCGACCGGTAACATGAACTTCGCCAACTACCTGCATATCCCTTATTTGCGTCACGCTGGTGAACTGGTGATCGTCTGTACCGCGATTGTTGGCGCGGGTCTGGGCTTCCTGTGGTTTAACACCTATCCGGCACAGGTTTTTATGGGCGATGTGGGTTCGCTGGCACTCGGCGGCGCGCTGGGTATTATCGCCGTGCTGCTGCGCCAGGAATTCCTGCTGGTGATTATGGGTGGCGTATTTGTGGTGGAAACGCTCTCGGTGATTCTGCAGGTCGGTTCCTTCAAGCTGCGCGGTCAGCGCATTTTCCGCATGGCGCCGATTCACCATCACTATGAACTGAAAGGCTGGCCGGAACCGCGCGTTATCGTGCGTTTCTGGATTATTTCGCTGATGCTGGTGCTGATTGGCCTGGCGACGCTGAAGGTACGTTAATCATGGCAGATTATCAGGGTAAAAAAGTCGTCATTATTGGGCTGGGTATGACCGGCCTGTCATGCGTGGACTTTTTCATGGCTCGCGGCGTGACGCCGCGGGTGATGGATACCCGCGTTGCGCCGGCGGGGCTGGATAAACTGCCGGAAGCTGTTGAGCGCTATGTTGGCGGTCTTAATGAAGACTGGCTGTTGACGGCAGACCTGATTGTCGCCAGTCCGGGTATCGCTCTGGCGCATCCTTCCCTGAGCGCCGCGGCGGATGCTGGGGTGGAAATTGTCGGCGATATCGAACTGTTTTGCCGCGAGGCGCAGGCGCCTGTCGTTGCGATCACCGGTTCTAACGGTAAAAGCACCGTGACTTCCCTCGTGGGAGAAATGGCGAAAGCAGCGGGTATGAACGTTGGCGTTGGGGGCAATATTGGCCTGCCGGCGCTGATGCTGCTGGATCCTGAACGCGAACTCTATGTTCTGGAGCTTTCAAGCTTCCAGCTGGAAACTACCTCCAGCCTGCGGGCGGTAGCGGCGACGATCCTGAACGTCACCGAAGATCATATGGACCGCTATCCGCTGGGGCTTCAGCAGTACCGCGCCGCCAAACTGCGAATTTACGAGAATGCGCGGGCCTGTATCGTCAATGCCGACGATGCGTTAACCATGCCGGTACGCGGCGCGGACGAGCGCTGCATCAGCTTCGGCGTTGACGTTGGCGACTATCACCTGAACCGCCAGCAGGGCGAAACCTGGCTGCGCGTCAAAGGCGAAAAAGTGCTTAACGTCAAAGAGATGAAGATTAGCGGCCAGCACAACTACAGTAACGCTCTTGCGGCCCTGGCCCTGGCTGACGCCGCGGGTTTGCCGCGCGCCAGCAGCCTGAAAGCGCTAACCACATTCGCCGGGCTGGCGCATCGTTTCCAACTGGTGCTGGAGCACAACGGCGTGCGCTGGATCAACGATTCTAAAGCCACCAACGTCGGCAGTACCGAAGCGGCGCTCAATGGGCTGCATCTTGATGGAACGCTCTATCTGCTGCTGGGCGGAGACGGGAAATCCGCTGATTTCACGCCGTTAAGCCGTTACCTGACCGGCGACAACATTCGCCTGTACTGCTTCGGACGCGACGGCGCGCAGCTGGCGGCGCTGCGCCCGGATGTCGCTGTGCAAACGGAAACGATGGAGCAGGCGATGCGCCAGATTGCGCCGCAGGTTGTCCCGGGCGATATGGTGCTGCTGTCTCCCGCGTGCGCCAGCCTCGATCAGTTTAAAAACTTTGAACAACGCGGCGACATCTTTGCTCGCCTCGCGAAGGAGTTAGGTTGATGCGTTTATCACTCCCGCGCCTGAAAATGCCACGGCTAAGACTGCCGCGTCTGCCGGGAATGTTTATTTTCGCATGGCTGTTCGCCGCGCTGAAAGGCTGGGTGATGGGCTCACGGCAAAAAGATACCGATAGCCTGGTGATGTATGACCGGATGCTGCTGTGGCTGACTTTTGGCCTGGCCGCAATCGGCTTCATCATGGTGACCTCGGCGTCGATGCCGGTAGGCCAGCGTCTGGCGAACGATCCGTTTCTGTTTGCCAAGCGCGATGGCTTATACATTCTGCTGGCGCTAGGGCTGGCGATGGTGACGCTGCGCCTGCCAATGGAGTTCTGGCAGCGCCACAGTACTGCAATGCTGATTGCTTCTATCGTCATGCTGCTGATTGTTCTGGTGGTCGGCAGCTCGGTTAACGGGGCCTCGCGCTGGATTGCGCTGGGGCCGCTGCGTATCCAGCCTGCGGAGTTCACCAAGCTGTCGCTGTTCTGCTATATCGCCAACTACCTTGTGCGTAAAGGCGACGAAGTGCGTAACAACCTGCGCGGCTTCTTAAAGCCGATGGGCGTGATTTTCGTGCTGGCGATTTTACTGCTGGCGCAGCCTGACCTCGGTACCGTTGTGGTGCTGTTTGTCACGACTCTGGCCATGCTGTTCCTTGCGGGGGCCAAGCTGTGGCAGTTTATCGCGATTATCGGGATGGGGCTTTCGGCAGTCGTACTGCTGATTCTGGCTGAACCGTACCGTATTCGCCGCGTGACCTCTTTCTGGAACCCGTGGGAAGATCCATTCGGCAGCGGCTACCAGCTCACCCAGTCGCTGATGGCCTTTGGCCGCGGTGAAATGTGGGGGCAGGGCCTGGGTAACTCGGTCCAGAAGCTCGAATATTTGCCCGAGGCGCACACCGATTTCATCTTCGCCATTATCGGTGAAGAACTCGGTTATATCGGTGTGGTACTCGCACTTTTAATGGTATTCTTCGTCGCTTTTCGCGCCATGTCCATTGGCCGCAAAGCGCTGGAGATTGACCACCGTTTCTCCGGTTTTCTGGCCTGCGCCATTGGGATCTGGTTCAGCTTTCAGGCGCTGGTTAACGTCGGCGCGGCAGCGGGAATGCTGCCAACTAAAGGCCTGACGCTGCCGCTGATCAGCTACGGTGGCTCGAGCCTGCTGATTATGTCGACGGCCATCATGTTGCTGTTACGAATTGATTATGAAACGCGTCTGGAAAAAGCCCAGGCGTTTACACGGGGTGTTCGATGAGCGGTCAGGAAAAGCGGTTAATGGTGATGGCGGGCGGTACCGGAGGACACGTGTTCCCGGGGCTGGCGGTTGCGCACCATTTAATGGACCAGGGCTGGCAGGTTCGCTGGCTGGGTACCGCGGATCGTATGGAAGCGGATTTAGTGCCGAAGAACGGCATTGAAATTGACTTCATTCAGATTTCCGGCCTGCGCGGCAAAGGCCTGAAGGCGCAGCTGCTGGCGCCGGTTAGGATATTCAACGCCTGGCGCCAGGCGCGGGCGATTATGCAGCGTTTTCAACCGGACGTGGTGCTGGGAATGGGCGGCTATGTGTCCGGCCCCGGCGGACTGGCGGCATGGTCGCTGGGGATCCCGGTGGTCCTGCATGAACAGAACGGAATTGCCGGTCTGACGAATAAGTGGCTGGCGAAAATTGCCAAAAAAGTGATGCAGGCATTCCCCGGCGCTTTCCCGCATGCCGATGTTGTGGGCAACCCGGTTCGCACCGATGTGCTGGCGCTCCCGCTGCCGGAACAGCGCTTAGTCGGGCGTCAGGGGCCAATTCGCGTATTGGTCGTCGGCGGTTCGCAGGGCGCTCGCGTGCTCAATCAGACGATGCCGCAGGTGGCGGCGAAGCTGGGCTCTACTGTCACCATCTGGCACCAGAGCGGTAAAGGTGGGCAGGGAACCGTACAGCGGGCCTATTCCGATGCCGGGCAGCCGCAGCACAAAGTGACCGAATTTATTGACGACATGGCGGCGGCTTACGCCTGGGCCGATGTTGTCGTGTGTCGTTCCGGGGCGCTGACGGTGAGCGAAATTGCCGCCGCGGGTTTACCGGCGCTGTTTGTGCCTTTCCAGCACAAAGATCGTCAGCAGTACTGGAATGCCCTGCCGTTAGAGAAGGCAGGAGCAGCGAAGATCCTCGAGCAGCCGCAGTTTACCGTGGATGCCGTCGCGCAAACCCTGGCGGGCTGGGATCGCGAAACGCTGCTGGATATGGCGGAGCGAGCGCGTAGAGCCTCGATTCCGGATGCTACCGAACGGGTAGCGGAAGAAGTGAGCGCCGCAGCACTGGCGCGCTAATCGCGGTGATGATCACCGTCCGAATAAAGAAGTTGATGGCGTAAAGAATGAATACACAAGATCTGGCAAAACTGCGTTCCATAGTGCCCGAGATGCGTCGCGTCCGGCACATTCACTTTGTTGGCATTGGCGGTGCCGGCATGGGCGGTATTGCCGAAGTTCTGGCCAATGAAGGTTATCAGATTAGCGGCTCCGACCTGGCGCCGAATCCGGTGACCCAACAGTTGACTCAGCTTGGCGCCACGATTTATTTCAATCATCGCCCTGAAAACGTGCGCGATGCGAGCGTTGTCGTGGTTTCCAGCGCGATTTCTGCGGATAACCCGGAAATCGTCGCCGCTCACGAAGCGCGTATTCCAGTTATTCGTCGCGCTGAAATGCTGGCGGAACTGATGCGTTTTCGCCACGGCATTGCCATTGCCGGCACGCACGGCAAAACCACAACTACGGCGATGGTCTCAAGTATTTATGCAGAGGCTGGACTTGATCCGACCTTCGTGAACGGTGGCCTGGTGAAAGCCGCTGGCGTGCATGCGCGCCTTGGACACAGCCGTTACCTGATTGCCGAAGCGGATGAAAGCGACGCCTCGTTCCTGCATTTACAGCCGATGGTCGCTATCGTGACCAATATCGAAGCCGATCATATGGATACCTACCACGGCGACTTCGAAAACCTGAAGCAGACGTTTATCAACTTCCTGCATAACCTGCCGTTCTATGGACGCGCGGTGATGTGCGTGGACGATCCGGTGATTCGCGAGCTGCTGCCGCGCGTTGGTCGCCAGCTTACCACCTACGGTTTTAGCGATGATGCTGACGTTCGCGTGGAAGAGTATCGTCAGGTCGGCGCTCAGGGGCATTTCCGCCTGGTCCGTCAGGATAAAGACGTCATTCAGGTGACGCTGAACGCACCGGGTCGCCACAACGCGCTTAACGCAGCGGCAGCGGTGGCCGTTGCGACGGAAGAGGGCATTGATGATGAAGCGATCCTGCGCGCGCTGGAAAGCTTCCAGGGTACCGGGCGTCGTTTTGATTTCCTCGGCGAATATCCGTTAGCTGAGGTTAACGGTAAAACGGGAACCGCGATGCTGATCGATGATTATGGCCACCATCCTACGGAAGTGGATGCCACTATCAAAGCGGCGCGAGCGGGCTGGCCGGATAAAAATCTGGTGATGTTGTTTCAGCCGCACCGTTTTACCCGTACGCGCGACCTGTACGACGATTTTGCCAACGTACTGACCCAGGTTGATGCTCTGCTGATGCTGGACGTTTATTCTGCTGGCGAAGCCGCCATTCCTGGCGCTGATAGCCGCTCGCTGTGCCGTACGATTCGCGGCCGCGGAAAAGTCGACCCGATTCTGGTTTCCGATCCGGCGCAAGCGGCAGAGATGCTGGCATCAGTATTGACCGGCAACGATCTGGTGCTGGTGCAGGGGGCGGGAAATATCGGTAAAATCGCCCGTCACCTGGCGGAAATCAAATTGCAACCGCAAAAAACGCAGGAGGAGCGCCATGGCTGATAAAATCGCGGTCCTCTTTGGCGGAACCTCCGCTGAACGTGAAGTCTCTCTCAATTCAGGTTCTGCGGTGCTCGCCGGCCTGCGTGAAGCCGGCGTTGATGCGCACCCGGTCGACCCGCGCGACGTTGATATTACCCAATTGAAAAACATGGGCTTTAAGAAAGCGTTTATTGCCTTGCATGGTCGCGGCGGTGAAGATGGTACGTTGCAGGGGCTGCTGGAGTTGATTCAACTTCCCTACACCGGTAGCGGGGTGATGGCTTCAGCGATCTCAATGGATAAGCTGCGCAGCAAATTACTGTGGCAGGGCGCCGGACTGCCGGTTGCGCCGTGGGTTGCGCTAACCCGTAAACAGTTCGAGGCAGGGCTTTCTGCTGACGTTGAACAGCAACTCCTGGCTCTCGGACTGCCGCTGATTGTTAAGCCGAGCCGGGAAGGCTCCAGCGTCGGTATGTCAAAAGTCAGCGAAAGTTGCGCATTACAAAATGCATTGGCGCTGGCTTTTCAGCATGATGATGAAGTTCTGATTGAAAAATGGCTCAGTGGCCCGGAATTTACCGTCGCTATGGTCGGAGAAGAAATTTTGCCGTCAATACGTATCCAGGCGGCTGGAACCTTCTATGATTATGAAGCAAAGTATCTCTCTGATGAGACGCAATATTTCTGCCCAGGCTTCGAAGATCCCGCGCGTGAGTCAGAAATCCAGGCTCTGGTGCAAAAAGCCTGGGATAGCCTTGGTTGCAAGGGATGGGGAAGAATTGACGTGATGCTGGACAGCGATGGCCAGTTTTATCTGCTGGAAGCTAACACCTCTCCTGGCATGACCAGCCACAGCCTGGTGCCGATGGCGGCGCGTCAGGCAGGGATGAGCTTCTCGCAGCTTGTTGTACGAATTCTGGACCTGGCGGGGTGATATGTCGCAGGCTGCGCTGAATACGCGGAACCACGAAGAGGAAGAAGAATCTTCTTCGCGTCGAAGTAATGGCTCTCGTCTGGCAGGTATTTTCTTCCTGCTGGCGGTGCTCTGTACCGTGCTGGTCAGCGGTTGGATGGTTCTGGGCTGGATGGAAGATGCACAGCGGTTACCGCTGTCGAAGATGGTCGTCACCGGAGAGCGTCACTACACGCGCAACGATGATATCCGTCAGGCGATACTGGCATTGGGGTCGCCGGGCACCTTTATGACTCAGGACGTCAATATTATTCAAAGCCAGATTGAACGCCTGCCGTGGATTAAGCAGGCGAGCGTCAGAAAGCAATGGCCGGACGAATTGAAGATTCATCTGGTTGAATATGTGCCGATTGCGCGCTGGAATGATCAGCATATGGTAGACGTCGAAGGCAATTCTTTCAGCGTGCCGTCAGATCGCACCAGTAAACAGAATTTACCGATGTTATACGGCCCGGAAGGTAGTGAGAACGAAGTTCTTCAGGGGTACCGTGACATGGGGCAGGTGCTGGCAAAGGATAAATTCACGTTGAAAGTGGCGGCAATGACCGCGCGTCGCTCCTGGCAATTGACGCTTAATAACGATATTAAGCTCAATCTTGGCCGAGGCGACACCATGAAACGGCTTCAGCGCTTTATGGAACTCTACCCGGTTCTTCAGCAGCAGGCGCAGACCGACGGCAAACGGATAAGCTACGTTGATTTGCGTTATGACTCGGGAGCGGCAGTCGGTTGGGTACCGGTTCCCGCAGAGGAAACTAATCAACAACAGAATCAGGCACAGGCAGAACAACAATGATCAAGGCGACGGACAGAAAACTGGTAGTTGGACTGGAGATTGGCACCGCTAAGGTTGCCGCTTTAGTAGGGGAAGTTCTGCCCGACGGTATGATTAATATCATTGGCGTGGGCAGTTGCCCATCGCGTGGTATGGATAAAGGCGGAGTGAACGACCTGGAATCCGTGGTGAAATGCGTACAGCGCGCCATTGACCAGGCCGAACTGATGGCGGATTGCCAGATCTCGTCAGTCTATCTGGCGCTTTCAGGCAAGCATATCAGCTGTCAAAATGAAATTGGTATGGTGCCGATTTCTGAAGAAGAAGTCACTCAGGATGACGTCGAGAACGTGGTGCATACCGCCAAATCGGTTCGCGTGCGCGATGAACACCGCGTTCTGCACGTTATTCCGCAAGAGTACGCTATTGACTACCAGGAGGGGATAAAAAACCCCGTCGGCCTGTCTGGCGTACGTATGCAGGCAAAAGTGCATTTGATTACCTGCCATAACGATATGGCGAAAAATATTGTCAAAGCGGTGGAGCGCTGCGGTCTGAAAGTCGACCAGCTCATTTTCGCTGGTTTAGCCGCCAGCTATTCCGTTTTAACGGAAGATGAACGTGAACTGGGTGTCTGCGTGGTGGATATCGGCGGTGGTACAATGGATATCGCGGTGTATACCGGCGGCGCGCTGCGTCATACCAAAGTGATCCCTTATGCGGGGAACGTTGTGACCAGCGATATTGCTTACGCTTTCGGTACGCCGCCGAGCGATGCCGAAGCCATTAAAGTGCGCCACGGCTGCGCGCTGGGCTCCATCGTTGGTAAAGATGAAAACGTCGAAGTGCCGAGCGTGGGTGGGCGTCCACCCCGCAGCCTGCAGCGTCAGACTCTGGCAGAGGTTATTGAGCCGCGTTATACCGAATTGCTCAACCTCGTGAATGAAGAGATTCTGCAACTGCAGGAACAGCTTCGTCAGCAGGGCGTCAAGCATCATCTGGCGGCAGGGATTGTATTAACCGGCGGTGCGGCGCAAATTGAAGGGCTTGCCGCCTGTGCGCAGCGCGTGTTTCACACGCAGGTGCGAATTGGCGCGCCGCTGAACATTACCGGATTAACGGATTATGCCCAGGAACCGTATTACTCGACGGCGGTTGGGCTGCTGCACTACGGGAAGGAATCTCATCTCAGTGGTGAAGCAGAAGTGGAAAAACGCGTAACGGTCGGGTCGTGGATCAAACGACTCAACAGTTGGTTGCGAAAAGAGTTTTAATTTTTTAAGAGAACGCAGAAAATTAGCGTTCTCAGGCGACAGGCACAACGGAGAGAGAAATTATGTTTGAACCTATGGAACTGACCAACGACGCGGTGATTAAAGTCATCGGCGTCGGTGGCGGCGGCGGTAACGCCGTTGAGCACATGGTGCGCGAGCGCATTGAGGGTGTTGAATTTTTCGCGGTGAACACCGACGCGCAGGCACTGCGCAAAACGGCTGTTGGCCAGACTATCCAGATCGGCAGCGGTATTACCAAGGGGCTGGGCGCAGGCGCAAACCCGGAAGTGGGCCGTAACGCAGCGGATGAAGACCGTGAAGCGCTGCGTGCCGCTCTTGATGGCGCCGACATGGTGTTTATCGCAGCAGGTATGGGCGGCGGGACCGGAACCGGTGCTGCGCCCGTGGTTGCTGAAGTCGCCAAAGATTTAGGCATCCTGACCGTTGCCGTCGTGACTAAGCCGTTCAATTTTGAAGGCAAGAAGCGTATGGCATTCGCCGAGCAGGGTATCACCGAGCTGTCCAAGCACGTGGATTCTCTGATCACCATCCCGAACGATAAGCTGCTGAAAGTTCTGGGGCGCGGTATTTCGCTGCTTGACGCCTTCGGTGCGGCTAACGACGTGCTGAAAGGCGCGGTGCAGGGTATCGCTGAACTGATTACGCGCCCAGGCCTGATGAACGTCGACTTTGCGGACGTACGTACCGTGATGTCTGAAATGGGCTATGCGATGATGGGCTCCGGCGTAGCGAGCGGTGAAGACCGTGCGGAAGAAGCGGCTGAAATGGCTATCTCTTCCCCGCTGCTGGAAGATATCGATCTATCCGGCGCCCGCGGCGTCCTGGTTAACATCACCGCTGGCTTCGATCTGCGTCTCGATGAGTTCGAAACCGTGGGTAACACGATCCGTGCATTTGCTTCGGATAACGCGACCGTGGTTATCGGTACCTCTCTGGACCCGGATATGAACGACGAACTGCGCGTAACCGTGGTTGCCACCGGTATCGGTATGGACAAACGTCCGGAAATTACCCTGGTCACCAACAAGCAGGTTCAGCAGCCGGTGATGGATCGTTACCAGCAGCACGGCATGTCCCCACTGAATCAAGAGCAGAAACCGGTTTCGAAAGTGGTAAACGACAATACGCCGCAAACCGCAAAAGAGCCGGATTATCTGGATATTCCAGCCTTCCTGCGTAAGCAAGCCGATTAAGAATTGGCTGGAAGTTGGGCATCTGCGCTCTTTGTGCTAAACTGGCCTGCCGAATGTATAGTACACTTCGGTTGGATAGGTAACTTGGCGAGATTATACGATGATCAAACAAAGGACTCTTAAACGTATCGTTCAGGCGACTGGCGTCGGTTTGCATACCGGCAAGAAAGTCACCCTGACGTTACGCCCTGCGCCGGCAAATACCGGGGTCATCTATCGTCGCACCGACTTGAATCCACCGGTTGATTTTCCGGCTGATGCCAAATCTGTGCGTGATACCATGCTCTGTACTTGCCTGGTCAACGAGCATGACGTGCGGATATCGACGGTTGAGCACCTTAATGCTGCCCTGGCTGGCTTAGGTATCGACAACATTATTATTGAAGTCGATGCCCCGGAAGTCCCGATTATGGACGGTAGTGCGGCTCCGTTCGTTTATCTGTTGCTGGATGCCGGCATCGATGAACTGAACTGCGCTAAGAAATTTGTGCGTATCAAAGAGACCGTTCGCGTCGAAGATGGCGATAAATGGGCTGAATTCAAACCGTATAATGGTTTTTCACTGGACTTCACCATTGATTTTAACCATCCGGCGATTGACTCCAGCAGCCAGCGCTACGCAATGAACTTCTCGGCCGATGCGTTTATGCGCCAGATTAGCCGTGCGCGTACCTTTGGTTTCATGCGCGATATCGAATATCTGCAGTCCCGCGGCCTGTGCCTGGGCGGCAGCTTCGATTGTGCCATCGTTGTTGACGATTATCGCGTACTGAACGAAGACGGTTTGCGCTTTGAAGACGAATTTGTCCGTCATAAAATGCTGGATGCGATTGGCGACCTGTTTATGTGCGGTCACAATATTATCGGTGCATTTACGGCGTACAAGTCCGGTCATGCGTTGAATAACAAACTGCTGCAGGCTGTTCTGGCAAAACAGGAAGCCTGGGAGTATGTGACCTTCGAGGACGACGCAGAGATGCCGCTGGCGTTCCGCGCGCCGACACTGGTTCTGGCATAAGCCAGATCCTGTAGTAAATTCGACTGGTAACCTGGTACTCTCTCCGGCCAGGGAACCAGTCGTTTTCTTTTTGCGTTTCCGCTGCACCCAGCTTCCAGTTTTACCCGTCTTTACTGCGCGTTCGTTCCTTTTTTAGACGTTTTTACCCCGCCCGAGCCCTCATTCCTGCTGCCGTGATGGCGTATTAATGTTAGTATTTGGACGCAAAATATTTCTCAGGGTTGTTACCAACAAAAGGTAAGTTAAGTGAGTGGATTGCTGACGCGCTGGCGACAGTTTGGCAGAAGGTATTTCTGGCCGCATCTCCTGTTGGGGATGGTCGCGGCTAGCCTTGGCCTGCCTGCGCTTAGCAACGGCCATGAGCATGAGACCGCGTCGCCGGCAAAAACAACTTCCAGCAACCACAACCCTGCTAAAGTCAATTTTTCTCAGCTCGCGCTGCTGGAGTCTTCCAGTCGTCGGCCAAATTTTACCGTTGATTACTGGCATCAGCATGCCATTCGTACGGTCATCCGCCATCTCTCTTTTGCGATGGCGCCGCAGGCGCTGCCGGTAGCTGAGGAGTCTTCACCGCTGCAGGCGCAGCATCTCGCGCTCCTCGATACGCTTAGCGCGCTGTTGACGCAGGAGAGTAAACCTCCGGTCATCGTTCACCTGGTGGCATACAATCCCACCTTCTCCCAATGTGCGTTTCGCGTCTGTACCTGGATAAGCCAGGTTACGGGCATACGCGCCGGGCCTCAACGTCTCAGCTGAAACAAATACGGACCATTCCATTTTTTGTGACTCCGCACTGCGGGGCGTTTGAGATTTTATTATGCTAATCAAATTATTAACTAAAGTATTCGGTAGCCGTAACGACCGTACGCTGCGTCGTATGCGCAAAGCCGTCAACGTTATCAACGCCATGGAACCGGCCATGGAAAAACTTTCCGATGACGAACTGAAAGCGAAAACCGCTGAGTTCCGCGCGCGTCTGGAAAAAGGTGAAAGCCTTGAGAGCCTGATCCCGGAAGCCTTTGCCGTTGTACGTGAGGCCAGTAAGCGCGTCTTCGGCATGCGTCACTTTGACGTTCAGCTGCTGGGCGGCATGGTCCTCAACGAGCGCTGCATTGCGGAAATGCGCACTGGTGAAGGTAAAACCCTGACCGCCACCTTACCAGCATATCTTAATGCGCTGACCGGCAAAGGTGTTCACGTGGTCACCGTCAACGACTATCTGGCGCAGCGTGATGCGGAGAACAACCGTCCGCTGTTTGAGTTCCTCGGTATGAGCGTTGGGATTAACATGTCTGGCCTGCCTGCGCCAGCCAAGCGCGAAGCCTACGCCGCCGATATTACTTACGGCACCAACAACGAATATGGCTTTGACTATCTGCGCGACAACATGGCGTTCAGCCCTGAAGAACGCGTACAGCGCAAACTGCACTATGCGCTGGTGGATGAAGTCGACTCCATCCTCATCGATGAAGCACGTACCCCGCTTATCATTTCTGGCCCGGCTGAAGACAGTTCGGAAATGTATAAGAAAGTGAACAAAATCATCCCGCATCTGATCCGCCAGGAAAAAGAAGACTCCGAGACCTTTACCGGCGAAGGGCATTTCTCCGTTGATGAGAAAGCGCGCCAGGTTAACCTGACCGAACGCGGTCTGGTGCTGATTGAAGAGCTGCTGGTCAATGAAGGCATTATGGATGAAGGCGAGTCGCTGTACTCTCCGACCAATATCATGCTGATGCACCACGTGACCGCGGCGCTGCGCGCGCACGTGCTGTTTACCCGTGATGTTGACTATATCGTTAAAGATGGCGAAGTTATCATCGTCGACGAGCATACCGGCCGTACGATGCAGGGACGTCGCTGGTCTGATGGCCTGCACCAGGCGGTGGAAGCGAAAGAAGGCGTTGAGATTCAAAACGAGAACCAGACGCTGGCTTCAATTACCTTCCAGAACTATTTCCGCCTGTACGAGAAGCTGGCAGGAATGACCGGTACCGCCGATACCGAAGCGTTTGAATTTAGCTCGATCTACAAGCTGGATACCGTTGTGGTTCCGACCAACCGCCCGATGATTCGTAAAGACATGGCGGACCTGGTTTATATGACCGAAGCGGAAAAAATTCAGGCCATTATCGAAGATATTAAAGAGCGTACCGCTGCGGGTCAGCCGGTGCTGGTGGGTACCATTTCAATCGAAAAATCAGAAGTGGTCTCCAAAGAATTGACGAAAGCGGGCATCAAGCACAACGTGCTGAATGCGAAATTCCACGCCAGCGAAGCGGACATCGTTGCTCAGGCGGGCTACCCATCAGCAGTGACCATTGCGACCAACATGGCGGGCCGTGGTACTGATATCATGCTCGGCGGTAGCTGGCAGGCGGAAGTCGCCCAGCTGGAAGACCCGACGCCGGAACAGATTGCTCAGATCAAAGCCGACTGGCAGGTTCGCCACGATGCGGTGTTGGCCGCCGGCGGTCTGCATATCATCGGGACCGAGCGCCATGAATCTCGCCGTATCGATAACCAGCTGCGCGGCCGTTCAGGTCGTCAGGGGGATGCGGGTTCTTCCCGTTTCTATCTGTCGATGGAAGATGCCCTGATGCGCATCTTCGCGTCTGACCGCGTGTCCGGCATGATGCGTAAACTGGGTATGAAGCCGGGTGAGGCTATCGAGCATCCTTGGGTGACCAAGGCGATTGCCAATGCCCAGCGCAAAGTCGAGAGCCGCAACTTCGATATCCGTAAGCAGCTGCTGGAATATGATGACGTGGCCAACGACCAGCGTCGCGCTATTTACACCCAGCGTAATGAACTGCTCGACGTGACCGACGTGAGCGAAACGATCAACAGCATTCGTGAAGACGTATTTAAAGCCACTATCGATGCCCATATTCCTCCGCAGTCGCTGGAAGAAATGTGGGATGTGGAAGGACTGCAGGAACGTCTGAAAAATGACTTCGACCTCGATCTGCCGCTCAAAGAGTGGCTGGATAAAGAACCGGAGCTGCATGAAGAAACGCTGCGCGAGCGCATTCTGCAGAGCGCCATTGAAACCTATCAGCGTAAGGAAGAAGTGGTTGGCGCTGAGATGATGCGTCACTTCGAAAAAGGCGTCATGCTGCAAACGCTGGACTCACTGTGGAAAGAGCATCTGGCGGCGATGGACTACCTGCGTCAGGGTATCCATCTGCGCGGCTATGCGCAGAAAGATCCGAAGCAGGAATATAAGCGTGAATCATTCTCTATGTTTGCTGCAATGCTGGAATCACTAAAATACGAAGTGATCAGCACGCTGAGCAAAGTTCAGGTGCGGATGCCGGAAGAGGTGGAAGCGATGGAGCAGCAGCGTCGTGAAGACGCTGAGCGTCTGGCGCAGATGCAACAGCTGAGCCATCAGGACGATGAGAGCGCAGCTGCGGCCGCGCTGGCTGAACAAACCGGCGAGCGTAAAGTGGGCCGTAACGATCCTTGTCCGTGCGGCTCTGGTAAAAAATATAAGCAGTGCCACGGTCGTCTGAGCTAAGCTCAACAACGTTGAATACAAGGGCGCAGATATCTGCGCCTTTTTTATGGAAGAAGCACAATGAAAACACTACAGATTTCCGTCGGTATTATCCGCAATGCGCGAGGCGAAATTTTCATCACCCAGCGAGCTGCCGACGCGCATATGGCGAATAAGCTTGAATTTCCTGGTGGGAAAATTGAAGAGGGCGAGTCGTCAGAGCAGGCCTTAGTGCGTGAACTACAGGAAGAAGTGGGTATTACAGTGAGAGCTTCCAGCCTGTTCGATAAGCTGGAGTATCAGTTTCCCGACCGTCATATAACGCTGTGGTTCTGGCTGGTGGAAAGCTGGGATGGCGAGCCGTGGGGGAAAGAGGGGCAGCCAGGGCGCTGGATAGCGCAAAGCGCGCTCGTCGCCGAAGATTTTCCTCCGGCAAATGAACCCGTGATAGCAAAACTAGCGGCCGGGAGTTAAGCCGGACCGGGCGAGACCGCGATCCGGCAAGGTATCTTTGGGCTAGCCCGGTTTTACTCTTTATCCTCACTCCAGCCATCGCTATCTGACAGATCGCTGCTGCTCGGGATGCGTTTCTCTTCCGCCGCCCATTCGCCTAAATCAATGAGCTGACAGCGTTTGGAGCAGAACGGACGATGTGGACTCTGCTCATTCCAGATCACAATTTTGCCGCAGGTTGGGCAATTAACGGTTATCTCTTCTGACATTTTCGCACCTTAACAGCAGGCCAGTTCAAAATCAAAACGTTCCGGCACAATACCGTGCTCGCTGTCCAGCGGCATAAAGCGGATGGCAAAACGGCTCTTATGACCTGAAATTTGCGGGTAGAGCTGGCTGGCAAGATCCAGGCGCAGACGCAGCAGGTCGGCGTCCTCGCCGTTGTCCTGATAAAAACCGTTCAGGCTGGTCTGCTTACGGAAAGGTGCCGAGTTGCGGATGAGATCGAGAACAAGCAGCAAGGATTGCGTTAAAGGTTCAAGGCTGGTCAGCCACTTACCGACCTGCTCATCGCGGTATGCCTGCGGCATATGCAGCCAGATATGCAGCGTCGGGAGGTCAAAGCTACAGCAGCCACCTGGGATGCTTAAGCGCTGGCGCACCAGGGCGATCAGACGGTCTTCTCGCAGATACTGGCCGATCCGCGGGGCGGACATTAATGTGCTGCCGGATTGTTTTAGCTGCTGGCGTAATTCATTGATGCGATCCTGATCGACCCCAGGTACTTCTGCCCAGGATTGCAGTTTCCTCTGTTGGCGATCCAGCTCTTTCATCAGATCGGTACGGACTTCACCGCGTTCTAAAACATCTAAAAGATCGCCGATATTGCGGAAGAAATGCAGCGCATCCGCATGAGTGGTAATCGCCGGATGAACGGATAACTGCTGAAGTAAAAACTCAATGCGTAGCCAGGTGCGCATCTTTTCATTAAGCGGATGTTCAAAAAGAACAGGGGTATGCATTACGGTTTTTCCTGTGAGGCGGCCTGCGATGCCAGACGTTGATACTTTGCATGCAGGCGGGCGACAGCTGATGCTATGACATCAGGTGAACCCATATTTTCAATAACATCATCCGCTACGGCAAGGCGCTGCTCGCGCGTCGCCTGAGCGGCAAGAATATGTTCCGCATGTTGCCGACTGACCCGATCGCGAAGCATCGTACGCTCAATTTGCGTCTCTTTTGGCACATCGACAACCAGTACGCGGTCGGCTTTGGCGGACAAACCATTTTCGACCAGTAGAGGTACAACCCAGAGAATATAAGGCGAGGTGGCAAGCTGTATCTGCCGACGCGTTTCCTGCTGAATTTGCGGGTGCAGCAGCGCGTTTAGCCAGCGCTTATCCTCGTCATGAGCAAAAATATGCTCGCGCAGAGCACGACGGTTCAGGGTACCATCTTCGTTGAGCATCTGCGCACCAAAGCGTTGAGCAATAGCGCTTAGCCCCGGTGTACCGGGCTCCACCACCTGGCGCGCGATAATGTCAGCATCAATAACGTTAACGCCGAGCTGTGCGAACGCATCGGCTACGGTACTTTTACCACTGCCAATGCCGCCTGTTAACGCCACCGTGTACGTCATACACCTCGATCCTGAAACTGACTACATGCATATTTTCAACAAGCAGCGCCGTTATTTACGACATGACAGCGACGCCGCAGCTGTTTTATCGACGTAATATCGAACCGATAATCTGCTGTCACCACGCATTCTGATTCTTTTTACACATGTAAATCAAGTGGTTGAAAATGATACGCTGGCGATTAAATATCGCAGGTTCGCTTTTGTCTATTCACCAGGTAAATTTATACGATTGTAGCGTAAAAAAAGTGAAAATCGCAGTCTTGCGCGGCCATGATTCGTGCGTATGATAACGTCACTGGAGTTGTGCTCTCACAATAATGCAATTAACCCCAGGAATTCGCACATGCGTATTGAAGAAGATCTGAAGCTTGGTTTTAAAGACGTTCTTATCCGCCCGAAACGCTCTACCCTCAAAAGCCGTTCTGACGTACAGCTGGAACGTGAATTCACTTTCAAACATTCTGGCCAGACCTGGTCTGGTGTGCCGATCATTGCCGCCAACATGGATACGGTGGGCACGTTTGCTATGGCCAAAGCGCTGGCTTCTTTTGGCGTTCTGACCGCAGTTCATAAGCATTACAGCGTTGAACAGTGGCAGGCGTTTGTTCAGGGCGTTTCTGCGGATGTCCTGCAGCATGTCATGGTCTCAACCGGCACTTCCGATGCGGATTTCGAAAAAACGAAGCAGATACTGCTGCAGAACCCGCAGCTTAGCTTTGTGTGCATTGATGTGGCGAATGGTTACTCCGAGCACTTCGTGCAGTTTGTGGCCAAAGCTCGCGAAGCCTGGCCGCAGAAAACTATTATTGCGGGTAACGTTGTGACCGGTGAAATGTGTGAAGAGCTGGTTCTTTCTGGCGCCGATATTGTGAAGGTTGGCATTGGTCCGGGGTCCGTATGTACGACTCGCGTAAAAACTGGCGTCGGATACCCGCAGCTTTCCGCCGTAATTGAATGCGCCGACGCGGCGCACGGCCTGGGCGGGCAGATTATCAGCGACGGCGGTTGTACTATGCCGGGCGATGTGGCTAAAGCATTCGGCGGCGGCGCGGATTTCGTGATGCTTGGCGGTATGCTGGCCGGTCACGAAGAAAGCGGCGGTACCGTAGTTGAAGAGAACGGCGAAAAATTTATGCTGTTCTATGGTATGAGCTCCGAGTCGGCGATGACCCGTCACGTTGGCGGCGTAGCGCAGTATCGTGCGGCTGAAGGCAAAACCGTTAAGCTGCCTCTGCGCGGCCCGGTTGAAAATACCGCGCGCGATATCCTTGGCGGCCTGCGTTCCGCATGTACCTACGTTGGTGCTTCACGCCTGAAAGAATTGACTAAACGCACGACTTTTATTCGCGTACAGGAACAAGAGAACCGCGTGTTCAACAGCCTGTAACGCAACTCGCTGGCGCGACTGCGCCAGCGCTATCCCCCCATCCCGCTAATGGCGTCGCCCAGATGAAAAATGGGTAAATACATCGCGACTACCAGCACGCCGACAATCGTTCCGGTAACGACCAGCATCATCGGTTCCAGTAAGGTGGCCAGGTTATCCGCCTGCTGTTGCGTCTGCTCACTGTGATGGCGAGCCAGATTTTCCAGCATGGTATCCAGCGAACCCGAAGCTTCACCGGTACGTATCAGTTGCAAACAGAGCGGCGTGAATCCTCCGCTGTCAGTGAGCGCCTGCCAGATGGGCGCGCCGTGAGTGATTTGCCGGGAAACCTGCTGCAGCCTTTGTCGCCATAGCGGACAGCTCAGGGTTTCTTCCACGCTTTGCAGGCCCTGCAGAAAGCTGATACCGGCGCTTTGCGTCAATGCGAGTACGGTAAATATCTGGCTAAGCCGCTGACCGCACAGCAGTTTGCCAAACACCGGCAGCTTATGGAGAAGTTTCTGACGATACAGCAGCCAGTCGGGCCTCTGGCAAATCAGTCGGTTGAGTATCGCAGGTAAAACGAGCAGCGCAGCGAGCAATGGCCAATAGTGAGTTAACCCTTCGCCAATGCCCATGACCGCGCGGGTCAGCAGCGGTAGCGGGGTATTGAAGGTTTGATAAATGGCAGCAAACTCTGGCAAAACAAAGCACAGCATTCCCATCACCACCAGTAGCGCCAGGGACAAAATAATCAGAGGATAGCGCAGGGCCTTTTTGACTTTTTCACTAAGCAGTCGCTGTTCTCGCTGCTGATGAGCTAACTGCGCGCAGCATAGCTCCAGTTTACCGGTAAGTTCTCCGGTGCGGATCATTGCCAGATAGAGCGGAGGAAAAGCTTCGGGCCATTTTTCAAGGGAGCCTGAAAGCGAAATGCCTTGCGCCAGATCCTCAGCCAGGGTTTGCAGCAATGCCTGCCACTGCGCGTTAGGCTGCTGCTGCGCCAGCAGTCCAAGCCCCTCAGCAAGGGGAAGACCGGCCTGGAGAAGGGCGGCCAGCTGGCGAATAACCTCACCGCTGTAGCGTGGATGCCAGAGGGACTTTTGCACACTACAGCGGCGCAGCGTAAGCGGGATGATTCGCTCTCGCTCCAGGCTTTGCAATGCCTCAGGGCGATTATCCTGCCAGAGCGTTCCCTGGCAGGGCATCCCCTGACCATCGATACCGTGCCAGCGCCAGAGTCGTTTAGTCGCCATGCGGGATCCCTAAAACGCGTACCACTTCTTCCAGACTTGTCATCCCACGCTCTACAGCCAGACAGCCGCTTTCAAACAGCGTCATCATGCCGGATTCCCGCGCCAGCGTTTCGATTTCCTCAGCGCTAAGGCCCTGGGTAATCCCCTGCCGCAGTGCGGTATTAACCGGCAGCAGTTCGAAGAGTGCCAGGCGACCGTAGTAGCCGTGATAGCAGTGCTGGCAGCCCGGAGCCTGCCACTGAGGAAGCGATCGCGGCCACAGGCTATGCGGGACGTTGGTCGAACTGCCGGTTTCACGGCGGCAGTGCGGGCACAGTTTCCGTACCAGGCGTTGAGCGACAACCAGCGAGAGCGCGGATGAGACCATCCAGCGCGCAACGCCCATCTGCTGCAGGCGAACCAGCGTTTCACACGTTGAATTGGTGTGCAATGTTGAGAGTACCAGATGCCCGGTTTGCGCTGCTTTTATCGCAATTTCCGCGGTTTCAGCATCGCGTATCTCTCCCACCATAACGATATCGGGATCCTGACGTAGCAGGGCGCGCAGCACGCTGTGAAAGGTGAGCCCCGCGCGTGGGTTAATCTGCGTTTGATTCATTCCCACGATGGGGATCTCCAGCGGATCTTCCACGCTACAGATGTTGACCTCATCACGATTTCGCGCCTGCAGCGCGCTATAAAGAGTGACGGTTTTTCCGCTTCCCGTCGGACCGGTGACCAGTATCAGTCCCTGAGGTTGGTTAAGCGCCGAGCGAAAGGCGGCAAGCTGTTGTGAAGAGAGCCCCAGCGCTTCGAGGTCCAGCGTCTGCTCGACCTGGTGTAACAGGCGCAGAACGATTTTTTCTCCTCCACGGCAGGGAAGCGTAGCGATCCGAAACGAGATCGGACGATCTGAGAGCGTAAGGGTGAACTGGCCGTCCTGCGGCGTTCGATGTTCGGCAATATCCAGATTGCCGAGCACCTTAAGCCGGGCGGTAATAGGTGCGGCAAGTTCCGGGGCCAGCGGCGTCAGAGAATGTAGTACGCCATCTACCCGCAGGCGAATTCTCAGTTGCTGTTCGCCTGGTTCGATATGAATATCCGATGCGCGCTGGCGCAGAGCTTGTTCCAGAAGATTATTGACCTGTTCAACGATGCTGGCTGAAGCTTCGACAGGCGGGGCAAGCGTTGCTATTCCCGGTGCCTGCAGCCGCTTGTCCATCCGATCCTGGCTCCAGCATTCGATATCAATCCTTTTCTGAGTCGCAAAACGTAGCGCCTCCAGCAGCTCCGGGGCAGGGGAATCAACCACGGCGATAGCGATAGTGTGTTCATTGCTATCAAGCAGCAAGGCGTGATAGCGCTGGCAGAGAGGTATTAATTGTTCAGTTTTCATTGCTGCGGCCTCAGTTAAAACGGAACACGTCTTCACAGGCCTGCTTGAGTGCGCTATCACCGGTAATATTGCACACGCGCTGCCAGCCGGTAATGCCGTTAGCGTTATCCCAGTTCGGCGTCATCGTGACGCTTAAGCCATTGAGACTTTCCTGTCCGGTGAGCGTGACAACGCCTGCCGCCACGGTCATGGCCGAGACATAGCGAGTAGTCGCGGGCGAAGGGATACCGTTGCTGCCGCCATCGCAGGTGGTTATGCCGCCGTGCTCAAGCGCGCAAAGCTCAATGGCGGTGCGGAAAGGGACGAAGGTTTGCAGCATATCGGTAAGCGCTGCTTTTCGTAGGTAGTTCTGATAAGCCGGAATGCCGATTGCGCTGAGTATCGCGATGATTCCGATGACCACCATCAGTTCGATTAAAGTAAAACCACGTTGTTTGTCCATAAGTTGCTCCTTGTTATCCTCGGGAGCACTTTGCCGGGGTTTATTCTGCGATACGAGCAGCGGATCGCGCCTAAGGAAGCAGGCTTCCAGGCTTTTTTTGCGGGTTGCAGTGAGAGATTACTGGCGTGCGAGTCGGTTCGCAAAAGTGCGCCCCGGCATGAAGTGCAAACCGGGGCGAGGGAATTAGCGGAAACGCATAGAGAGATCAAGAGCGCGGACGTGCTTGGTCAATGCGCCTACGGAAATGTAATCGACGCCGGTTTCAGCGAATTCACGAATGGTGTCGAATGTGACGTTGCCGGAGACTTCCAGCGCTGCCTGGCCATTGGTGAGTTTGACCGCCTCGCGCATCATATCGGTAGTGAAGTTATCGAGCATAATAATGTCGGCACCGGCTTTCAGCGCTTCATCCAGCTCTTCAAGGTTTTCAACTTCGACTTCTACCGGAACATCCGGGTGCAGCCAGAACGCTTTTTCTACCGCCTGCCGTACCGAGCCGGAAGCGATAATATGGTTCTCTTTAATCAGAAAGGCATCGGAGAGACCCAGACGATGGTTGGCGCCGCCGCCGCAAAGAACGGCATATTTTAGCGCCGTGCGCAGTCCAGGCAGCGTTTTGCGTGTATCGAGCAGCTGAGTTTTAGTGCCGGCCAGTAGGTCGACATAGCGACGAACTTCGCTTGCCACCCCGGAGAGTGTCTGCACGAAATTAAGCGCGGTACGTTCGCCGGTAAGCAAAATACGCGAAGGGCCTTCCAGCTCGAACAGCGGCTGGTTGGCTTTTACCGCATCGCCATCGGCAACATGCCAGGTGAAGTTAACATCATCGCCCGCAAGCTGAATAAAGACCTCTTCCACCCAGCGTTTACCACAAAATACGCCGTCTTCACGGGTGATCACTACCGCGTGCGAGCGTGCGTCCTGCGGCAATAATTGGGCGCTAATGTCATTATTGGCATCCACTTCGCCGCCTAAATCTTCCCGCAGGGATTGGGCCACGGCATCGGTAATATCAAGATTAATACGCTCCAGCAGCGCGTCACGGCGGCGGTCGGGATTGTAGCGACGAGGCGTCATGAGAAAGCTCCAGATAGATAAGATTCAGAAGTGGGAAACATGCTAACCTGAACGACGTTTCCGTACCACATCCGCTTCATTTCGCCGGTGGTTTTCAGCGTTGAGTTTTTGGTGTTAGCCATCTGAAGAAGAGCGCAAATGATGCCGGGGATGCGATGGCTACGGTGCCGCGAATGCATAAGCTAGTAATAAGGAGATCAACATGCAGTTGAACGGGGGATGGCTGGTAGAAGCGCGTCGGGTTCCTTCGCCGCACTACGATAGCCGCCCGGATAATGAAACCCCTTCGTTGCTGGTGGTGCATAATATTAGCCTGCCGCCAGGTGAGTTTGGCGGGCCATGGATTGATGCCCTGTTCAGCGGGACGCTCGATCCGAATGCGCACCCTTTTTTTGCTGAAATAGCTCATCTTCGCGTTTCGGCACACTGTCTGATTCGCCGCGATGGTGAAATCGTGCAGTATGTCCCTTTTGATAAGCGTGCCTGGCACGCGGGCGTTTCCAGCTACCGCGGCCGAGAACGTTGCAACGATTTTTCCATCGGTATTGAGCTGGAAGGGACCGATACGCTGGCCTATACCGACGCGCAGTATCAGCAACTGGTTGCGGTTACCCGTCAGCTTATCTTGCTTTATCCGGCGATAGCTGACCATATCACCGGCCATTGCGATATTGCGCCCGTGCGTAAAACGGATCCCGGTCCGGCCTTTGACTGGGCTAAATTTCGCAGTCTGTTAACCCCGTCGTCAGAATAAGGAGATGCCATGACGTTGTTCACTACGCTGTTAGTACTTATAGCCGAGCGTTTGTTTAAGCTTGGCGAGCACTGGCAGCTCGATCACCGGCTGGAAGTGCTGTTTCGCCGGGTTAAGCATTATTCCCTGCTGACCACCGTACTGATGACGGCAGCGGCGGCGGTGGTCGTGTATGTTATTCAGCGCCTGCTGCAAGGGCAGCTGTTTAACGTTCCTTTGCTGGTGTTCTGGATCCTGCTTGGTTTGCTGTGTATTGGCGCAGGTAAAGTGCGTTTGCACTATCACGCCTATCTGAAAGCCGCGGCGCGCGACGATAGCCGCGCCTGCGATGCGATGGCCAGCGAGCTCACCCTGATCCACGGCGTGCCGCCCGGCTGCGACCAGCGTGAATATCTGAGCGAGCTGCAAAACGCGCTGCTGTGGATTAACTACCGCTACTATCTCGCTCCGCTGTTCTGGTTCGTTGTCGGCGGACCGTGGGGGCCGCTAACTCTGGTGGCCTATTGTACGCTGCGGGCCTGGCAGACCTGGCTGGCGCGTTATCAGACGCCGCGTCATCGCTTACAGTCGGGGATTGACGGCATTTTGCACGTAGTCGACTGGGTTCCGGTACGTCTGGTCGGCGTGGTCTACGCGCTGATTGGACACGGGGAAAAGGCTTTGCCTGCGTGGTTTGCTTCGCTGGGCGACCGCCACTCTTCGCAGTATCAGGTGCTGACGCGCCTGGCGCAGTATTCACTTGCGCGCGAGCCGCATGTGGATAAAGTGGCAACGCCGAAGGCGGCAGTCTCAATGGCGAAAAAAACATCGCTGGTGGTGGTCGTGATTATGGCGCTGCTGACGATTTACGGTACGTTGATTTAAGCACCTGCCCGCTGGCGGGCAGGTTCCGCTTTTAATTCGTCTCTGCTGCCGGGATGCCAAAATCAGGCATCCCGTTTTCTTGCCAGCGAATCAGCTTCAGGCGCGTATGGCGATTCGGATCATACAGCGGGTCGCCTTCGATTTCGGTGTAGTTGCGCGCATGGTACACCAGCACATCTTCTCCCTCCGGTGTTTGCGTAAAGCTATTGTGGCCGGGCCCATACTGACGATTCTCATAGCTGGTACGAAATACCGGCTGCGGCGCTTTATGCCAGTTTTCCGGGCGGAGAGGGTCGGCGCTGACGTCTATCCACAGTAGGCCCATGCAGTAGTTTTCGTCGGTGGCGCTGGCGGAATAGCTGACGAACAGCTTGTTGCCATGGAACAGTACCGCCGGGCCTTCGTTCACCAGAAAACCTCGGCACTCCCAGTCGAACTCGGGTTGACTCAGCATGACCGGCTGACCTTTTAGCGTCCACGGATTTTCCAGTTCAGCCAGATAGAGGTTGGTATTGCCTTTAATTTCAGGATCTTTTTGCGCCCACAGATACCACTGCTTACCCTGATGGCGGAAAGTCGTGGCATCCAGCGCAAAGGTATCAAGCGGCGTTTTAATCTGGCCTTTTTCCTGCCATTTACCGGTTAACGGGTCGCTGTCCGCGCATTCCAGCGCGAACATGCGGTGCTGGAACATACCCAGCGCATCCAGATCGTGCGTGTGGCTGGCGGCAAAGTAGATATACCATTTGCCGTTAATTTTATGCAGCTCCGGGGCCCATATGAGCTGGCTCATTGGGCCGTTGTCCGGCTTACGCCAGACGACCACCGGCTGCGCGTCGCGCAAGCCTTCAAGGGTGGCTGAGCGACGGATTTCCAGACGGTCATACTCCGGTACCGAGGCGATAAAGTAGTAGCTATCCTGATGGCGCAGAATATAAGGGTCCGCGCGTTGTTCAATAAATGGGTTCGGCCAGTTTTTCATTATGCTTTCCTTACATGTTCGCCGGTTTTCAGTTCCTGATAGTCGTTGAGCTCGCTGTAGTTAATCCGACGTTTTTCGAGGTCGGACTGAATTTGCCGCATAAATTCGCGGTTTACCTTCAGCATACGCACCACGCCGGCGGTAATCAGATAGCCGACGCCGGGGATAACGCTGAACAGCAATACGATACCGTTAATCGCGGAAGCGCTTTGCTGCTTCGCGCCGGCATCGTAACCGTACCAGGAGAGCAGGAAGCCAACCATCGCGCCGGCAATGGCCAGGCCGACTTTCAGGAAGAACAGATTGCCGGAGAAGCTGATGCCGGTGATGCGCTTACCGGTCTTCCATTCGCCGTAGTCATCAACGTCGGCCATCAGCGACCAGTGCAGCGGCGACGGGATCTGGTGCAGAATGTTCAGCAGGAAGTAGAGCACCATAATCATCATGGTGGCGTGCGGGTCGAAGAAATAGAACGCGCAGGAGAAAATCGCCAGGACGATATTGGTCCAGAAAAACACCTGCAGTTTGCACCAGCGGTCGGTCAGGACTTTAGCCAGCATACTGCCGATCATCATTCCGACAACCCCGAAGCTGATAAACAGCGTGGCGAAGTGGGTGCTTTGTTGCATAACCCAGGTGACGTAGTACATAGTCGCAGCCATACGGATAAAGCCCGGACAGACGTTGCACAGCGTTAACAGCAGGATGCGAACCCACTGGTCGTTTTTCCAGACGTCTTTTAGATCTTTTTTCAGCTCGTCGTTGGTCTGGACTGCGGGTTTTACGCGTTCACGGACGGTGGCGAAGCAGAACAAGAACATGCACATACCGATAATCGCCAGCACGGTCATCGCCATCTGGTAGCCTTTGGCTTTATCCTCGCCGCCGAACCAGTCCGCCATCGGCAGCAGCGTCAGGGAGAGCAACAGGGTAGCGATGCCGACCAATACGAAACGATATGACTGGCAGGCCACGCGTTCCTGCGGGTCGTTCGTAATCACGCTACCCAATGAGCAGTAGGGGATGTTGATCGCGGTGTAGGTCAGAGAGAGCAGGAAGTAGGTGACGAAAGCATAGATAACCTTGCTATTGTACGTCCATTCCGGGGTGGTAAACATCAGGACGCTGAACAGCGCGTACGGGAAGGCGATCCACAGGAGCCACGGGCGAAAACGGCCATATTTGCTGCGGGTACGGTCTGCCATTGCCCCCATAATCGGGTCGGTCACGGCATCAATAACGCGTACGGAAAGCAGAAGCACCCCGACCAGCGCCGGTGCGAGACCAAAAATATCCGTATAAAAATAGTTAACAAACAACATGATGGCGCCGAAGATAATATTACATCCGGCATCGCCCATTCCGTAGCCTATTTTCTCTTTAACTGAAAGCTTATTGCCATTCATAGCGACGATCTCCCCGTTGCGGTATGGAGAGGATTATTAGTCGGGTAAGAGATGATTGCGTTGCAGGATAGGGTCGACGATATGGATAAATGGGTTATGACGAGGAAAGTGTGAAGCAGATAACAATGCGCTGTGCCCGCCAGCGGCGGGCGGGCACAGATTCAGGTGATGTATGATTATGCTTTAACGGCGCTGGCGGTTTTCTGCTTGAACAGATAACCGACGCCGAGAACGGCAATCCACACCGGGATCAGATAGACGGAAATCGCCATACCCGGAGTCATCAGCATAATAACCAGCACCCCGACCATAAATAGCAGGCAGATCCAGTTGCCTAACGGATAAAACAGCGCCGGGAAGCGGGTGACCACGCCCTGTTGCTGCTTAGCGCGGCGGAATTTAATGTGCGCCAGGCTAATCATCGCCCAGTTGATCACCAGCGCAGAAACCACCAGCGCCATCAGCAGACCAAACGCGGATTCCGGCGCGAAGTAGTTAATCAGTACGCACAGCGCGGTGACCAGCGCGGAAACGAGGATCGTATTAACCGGCACGCCGCGTTTATCGACGCTCATCAGCGCTTTTGGCGCGTTCCCCTGCTGGGCCAGACCGAACAGCATACGGCTGTTGCAGTATACGCAGCTGTTGTAAACGGAAAGCGCTGCGGTTAATACCACAATATTCAGGGCATTAGCGACGAAGGTATCGCCCAGTTCGTGGAAGATAAGGACGAACGGGCTGGTATCGGCGGTCACGCGGCTCCACGGCAGCAGAGAGAGCAGAACGGCCAGCGATCCTACATAGAAAATCAGAATGCGGTAGATAACCTGGTTGGTCGCTTTCGGGATACTTTGCTCCGGGTTATCTGCTTCTGCGGCGGTAATACCCACCAGCTCAAGGCCGCCGAAGGAGAACATAATAATCGCCATCATCATCACCAGCCCGGTGAAGCCGTGCGGCAGGAACCCGCCTTGCTCCCACAGGTTGCGTACGGTAGCCTGCGGACCGCCGTTGCCGCTGAACAACAGCCAGCCGCCGAACAGGATCATCGCCACAACGGCGACAACTTTAATGATCGCGAACCAGAACTCCATTTCGCCAAACACCTTGACGTTAGTCAGGTTGATAGCATTGATGGCGATAAAGAAAATAGCCGCAGAAACCCAGGTGGGAATTTCCGGCCACCAGAACTGAACGTATTTCCCGACCGCGGTCAGCTCGGCCATGGCCACCAGAACGTAGAGAACCCAGTAGTTCCATCCGGAAGCAAAGCCCGCAAAGCCGCCCCAGTATTTATAGGCGAAATGACTAAATGAACCGGCTACCGGCTCTTCTACCACCATCTCGCCCAGCTGACGCATGATCAGGAAGGCAATGAAACCGGCAATTGCGTAGCCCAGAATAATACCGGGACCTGCATTTTGGATGACGGATGCACTACCCAGAAACAAACCGGTACCGATAGCGCCTCCCAGCGCAATAAGCTGAATGTGGCGGTTTTTAAGGCCGCGCTTTAGCCGATCGCCATGCTGTTGACCTTCCATCATGAAACCTCGTGTGTGGTTATGGTTATTATGTTTGTATGCGTCATCCATCAGGTGACTGCTTCGCTGTCCATCCCTGCCTGATAGCATAGTCAGCGAAGTTTCACTGAGCCTGCGCCCCGTTTTTCCCCGAGTGATGTAGCGCACATATTATTGTATGTGTGTAATTATCAAATTCCGTATGTGTACTTATTTGTTTACGCAAGGCAGAGAGGGTAATTCATGAAAAGGCCTTTCGTATCATGGAGAATAGTGATAAGCGCCGCTGAATGCACCTGCTTTATGAAGGGATGATGACGAAGCGAGCAAAAAGAAACCATTTGTAAATTATGCCAGCATACTCCGCATCTACTCCTTTTTTCTCTGTTATTCATGTTAAGTGAATTTATATTCATTAAAAAAGGCGTTGAATCGGTTCAGATAGCGTAATTTTTCGTTTCCATTTAGTTAATGCTACCTCCTTGTGAGTAAACGCAACATTTGTGCAAAGTTACATTTATGAAATGTTATTTCTGTAAGGTTGTTAAAACGTGCCGGGTTTAATGATTTCAATCAAAACCTGTATGGACAGAAGGTGAATACTTTGTTACTTTAGCGATACGAACTATGAATTGGTAAGACCAATTGACTCCGGGCTAATGGCAGAGACAGGGAATATGGCCTACAGCAAGATCCGCCAACCAAAACTATCCGATGTGATAGAGCAGCAGCTGGAGTTTTTAATCCTTGAGGGGACGTTGCGCCCCGGTGAAAAGCTCCCGCCTGAACGTGAACTGGCAAAACAGTTTGACGTTTCCCGACCCTCGCTACGTGAGGCTATTCAACGCCTCGAAGCTAAGGGGTTGTTGCTTCGTCGCCAGGGGGGCGGAACGTTTGTACAAAGCCGCCTGTGGCAGAGCTTCAGCGATCCGCTGGTAGAGCTACTGTCCGACCACCCTGAATCCCAATTTGATCTGCTGGAAACCCGTCACGCGCTTGAAGGCATTGCCGCATATTACGCAGCGCTGCGCAGCAATGATGAAGATCGCGAACGCATTCGCGAGCTGCATCAGGCTATCGAGCGGGCTCAGCAGTCGGGCGATCTTGATGCTGAATCCGATGCCGTCGTCCAGTATCAAATAGCCGTCACCGAAGCGGCGCACAATGTTGTGCTGCTCCATCTACTACGCTGTATGGAGCCAATGCTGGCTCAGAACGTTCGCCAGAATTTTGAATTGTTGTACGCCCGCCGGGAAATGCTCCCGCAGGTCAGCAATCATCGCACTCGAATTTTTGAGGCGATAATCGCCGGGGAGCCGGAGCAGGCGCGTGAAGCCTCGCATCGTCACCTGGCGTTCATAGAGGAAATTTTGCTGGATCGTAGCCGTGAGCAGAGCCGTCGTGAACGCTCACTGCGTCGTTTACAGCAACGAAAGGATGAGAACTCCGGTTCTTAAGCGCCATTTTTAGAGCGCGGCAACTAAACGCAGAACCTGTCTTATTGCACTTTTAGTTGTTCAAAATAATTTTGGGTGTATCGCGGCGGCAAGCGCGCGAATCCCCGGGAGCATAGTGAACTATGCGACTGGAGTGAGGTAGCGAAGCCAACAAAGAGACAGCCAGAAGCATGAAGAACAAAGAGCGCAATGGGACAGGTTCCAGATTAATCAACGATTAGATAGATAAGGAATACCCCCCATGTCAGAACGTTTACCAAATGACGTGGATCCGATCGAAACTCGCGACTGGCTACAGGCGATCGAATCGGTCATCCGTGAAGAAGGTGTTGAGCGCGCTCAGTATCTTATTGACCAACTCCTTTCTGAAGCCCGCAAAGGCGGGGTGAAAGTGGCTGCTGGCGCATCGACCGGCGGTTACGTGAACACTATTGCCGTTGAAGATGAGCCGGAATACCCGGGTAATCTGGATCTGGAACGTCGTATCCGTTCTGCGATCCGCTGGAACGCCATCATGACCGTTCTGCGCGCATCGAAAAAAGATCTCGAACTGGGCGGCCACATGGCTTCTTTCCAGTCTTCCGCAACCTTCTACGAAGTGTGCTTTAACCACTTCTTCCGCGCACGCAACGAGCAGGACGGCGGCGACCTGGTTTACTTCCAGGGCCACATCTCTCCGGGCGTCTATGCGCGTGCTTTCCTGGAAGGTCGTCTGACTGAAGAGCAGATGAACAACTTCCGTCAGGAAGTTCACGGTAAAGGTCTGTCCTCTTACCCGCACCCGAAACTGATGCCGGAATTCTGGCAGTTCCCGACCGTCTCTATGGGTCTGGGCCCAATCGGTGCGATTTATCAGGCTAAATTCCTGAAATATCTGGAACACCGCGGCCTGAAAGACACCTCTAAACAGACCGTTTACGCTTTCCTCGGCGACGGTGAGATGGACGAGCCGGAATCTAAAGGCGCGATCACCATCGCAACCCGTGAGAAGCTGGACAACCTGGTCTTCGTAATCAACTGTAACCTGCAGCGCCTTGACGGTCCGGTTACCGGTAATGGCAAGATCATTAACGAACTGGAAGGCATCTTTGGCGGTGCCGGCTGGAACGTTATCAAGGTTATCTGGGGCGGTCGCTGGGATGAGCTGCTGCGTAAAGATACCAGCGGTAAACTGATCCAACTGATGGAAGAAACCGTTGACGGCGATTACCAGACCTTCAAATCCAAAGACGGCGCTTACGTGCGTGAGCACTTCTTCGGTAAATATCCGGAGACCGCAGCGCTGGTTGCCGACTGGACTGACGAGCAGATCTGGGCCCTGAACCGCGGCGGTCACGATCCGAAGAAAGTCTATGCTGCACTGAAAAAAGCGCAGGAAACCAAAGGCAAAGCTACCGTAATCCTTGCCCATACCATCAAAGGTTACGGCATGGGTGACACCGCCGAAGGTAAAAACATCGCTCACCAGGTTAAGAAAATGAACATGGACGGCGTACGCTACGTCCGCGATCGTTTCAATGTGCCGGTTGCCGATGCTGATATCGAAAAACTGCCGTACGTAACCTTCCCGGAAGGTTCCGAAGAGCACACTTACCTGCACGCCCAGCGTCAGAAACTGCACGGCTATCTGCCGAGCCGTCAGACCCACTTCACTGAGAAGCTGGAGCTGCCGACCCTGGAAGATTTCCGTCCGCTGCTGGAAGAGCAGAACAAAGAGATCTCGACCACTATCGCGTTCGTACGTGCCCTGAACGTGATGCTGAAGAACAAATCCATCAAAGACCGCCTTGTGCCGATCATCGCCGATGAAGCGCGTACCTTTGGTATGGAAGGTCTGTTCCGTCAGATTGGTATCTACAGCCCGAACGGCCAGCAGTACACTCCGCAGGACCGTGAGCAGGTTGCTTACTACAAAGAAGACGAAAAAGGCCAGATTCTGCAGGAAGGTATCAACGAACTGGGTGCCGGCGCCTCCTGGCTGGCTGCTGCGACTTCTTACAGCACCAACAACCTGCCGATGATCCCGTTCTACATCTACTACTCCATGTTCGGGTTCCAGCGTATCGGCGATCTGTGCTGGCAGGCTGGCGACCAGCAGGCTCGCGGCTTCCTGATCGGCGGGACTTCCGGTCGTACCACGCTGAACGGCGAAGGTCTGCAGCACGAAGATGGCCACAGCCACATTCAGTCTCTGACTATCCCGAACTGTATCTCTTACGATCCGTCTTACGCGTACGAAGTTGCGGTCATCATGCAGGATGGTCTGGAACGTATGTACGGTGAAGCGCAAGAGAACGTTTACTACTACATCACCACGCTGAACGAAAACTACCATATGCCGGCGATGCCGGAAGGCGCCGAGGAAGGTATCCGTAAAGGTATCTATAAACTCGAAACCGTTGCAGGTAGCAAAGGTAAAGTTCAGCTGCTGGGCTCCGGTTCTATCCTGCGTCACGTGCGTGAAGCAGCGCAGATCCTGGCCAACGACTACGGCGTAGGCTCTGACGTGTACAGCGTTACCTCCTTCACCGAACTGGCGCGCGATGGCCAGGACTGTGAACGCTGGAACATGCTGCACCCGCTGGAAACTCCGCGCGTTCCGTACATTGCTCAGGTGATGAACGACGCTCCGGCAGTTGCGTCTACTGACTATATGAAACTGTTCGCTGAGCAGGTTCGTACTTACGTACCGGCTGATGATTACCGCGTACTGGGTACCGACGGCTTCGGTCGCTCTGACAGCCGTGAAAACCTGCGTCACCACTTCGAAGTTGATGCTTCCTACGTGGTGGTAGCAGCGCTGGGCGAACTGGCTAAACGTGGCGAAATCGATAAGAAAGTGGTTGCGGAAGCCATCACTAAATTCAACATCGATGCAGATAAAGTTAACCCGCGTCTGGCGTAAGAGGTAAAAGAATAATGGCTATCGAAATCAAAGTACCGGACATCGGGGCTGATGAAGTTGAAATCACCGAGATTCTGGTCAAAGTTGGCGACAAAGTTGAAGCTGAACAGTCGCTGATCACCGTAGAAGGCGACAAAGCCTCTATGGAAGTCCCGTCTCCGCAGGCTGGCGTTGTTAAAGAGATTAAAGTCTCCGTCGGCGACAAAACCGAGACCGGTAAACTGATCATGATTTTCGATTCCGCCGATGGTGCAGCAGCCGCTGCACCTGCGCAGGAAGAGAAGAAAGAAGCCGCTCCGGCCGCCGCTGCGCCTGCAGCCGCGAGCGCAAAAGAAGTTCACGTACCGGATATCGGCGGTGATGAAGTTGAAGTCACTGAAATCATGGTTAAAGTGGGCGACACCATCGCCGCTGAACAGTCGCTGATCACCGTAGAAGGCGATAAAGCCTCTATGGAAGTTCCGGCGCCGTTCGCGGGTACCGTGAAAGAGATCAAGATTAACACCGGCGATAAAGTCTCAACCGGCTCTCTGATCATGATCTTCGAAGTAGCGGGCGCAGCGCCTGCCGCAGCTCCGGCAAAAGCGGAAGCCGCTCCGGCTGCTGCTGCACCGGCAGCTTCGGGTTCTAAAGAAGTTCACGTTCCGGATATCGGCGGTGATGAAGTTGAAGTCACTGAAGTGATGGTTAAAGTGGGCGATAAGATTGCCGCTGAACAGTCGCTGATCACCGTAGAAGGCGATAAAGCCTCTATGGAAGTTCCGGCGCCGTTTGCGGGCACCGTGAAAGAGATCAAAATCAGCACCGGCGACAAAGTCTCAACCGGCTCCCTGATTATGGTCTTCGAAGTGGAAGGCGCAGCGCCTGCAGCGGCTCCGGCTAAGCAAGAAGCCGCTGCACCTGCGGCAGCTCCGGCTCAGGCGGCGAAACCTGCTGCAGCTCCTGCTGCTAAAGCGGAAGGCAAATCTGAGTTCGCTGAAAACGACGCGTACGTTCATGCAACGCCGCTGATTCGTCGCCTGGCGCGCGAGTTCGGCGTCAACCTGGCGAAAGTGAAAGGTACGGGTCGCAAAGGCCGTATCCTGCGCGAAGACGTTCAGGCTTACGTGAAAGAAGCGGTTAAACGCGCTGAAGCTGCGCCTGCGGCAACCGGTGGCGGGATCCCGGGCATGCTGCCGTGGCCGAAAGTGGACTTCAGCAAGTTTGGTGAAGTGGAAGAAGTTGAACTGGGCCGCATTCAGAAAATCTCTGGTGCTAACCTGAGCCGTAACTGGGTGATGATCCCGCACGTTACTCACTTCGACAAAACCGATATCACCGATCTGGAAGCGTTCCGTAAACAGCAGAACGCCGAAGCTGAGAAGCGTAAACTGGACGTGAAATTCACTCCGGTTGTCTTCATCATGAAAGCTGTTGCCGCTGCGCTTGAGCAAATGCCGCGCTTCAACAGCTCGCTCTCTGAAGATGGCCAGCGTCTGACGCTGAAGAAATACATCAACATCGGTGTGGCGGTTGATACCCCGAATGGCCTGGTGGTTCCGGTCTTTAAAGATGTGAACAAGAAGAGCGTAACCGAGCTGTCTCGTGAACTGACTGTGATTTCTAAGAAAGCGCGTGATGGTAAGCTGACCGCTGGCGAAATGCAGGGCGGTTGCTTCACTATCTCCAGCATCGGCGGCCTGGGTACTACCCACTTCGCGCCGATCGTTAACGCGCCGGAAGTGGCTATCCTCGGCGTGTCCAAGTCCGCGATGGAGCCGGTGTGGAATGGTAAAGAGTTTGTTCCGCGTCTGATGATGCCGATCTCTCTGTCCTTCGACCACCGCGTGATCGACGGTGCTGATGGTGCGCGCTTTATCACCATCATCAACAATATGCTGAGCGACATTCGCCGCCTGGTGATGTAAGCGAAAAGCCGGCCTGACGGCCGGCTTTTTTCTGGTAATCTCTTCTGCGTTTTGAAGTTACCAGCAATAAAGGACAAAATCGTTTGCCGTTTGTTGTTTCAAAATTGTTAACAATTTTGTAAAATGCTTGCGGATAGAACGTCCCGGTGGACATGGGCGTAAAAACTATAGCGTCAGACCCGCCGGATACAAATTACAGAGGTCATGATGAGTACTGAAATCAAAACTCAGGTCGTGGTACTTGGGGCAGGTCCCGCAGGTTATTCTGCTGCCTTCCGTTGCGCTGATTTAGGTCTGGAAACCGTCATCGTAGAACGTTACAGCACCCTCGGCGGTGTTTGCCTGAACGTCGGCTGTATCCCTTCTAAAGCACTGCTGCACGTTGCAAAAGTTATCGAAGAAGCGAAAGCGCTGGCCGAACACGGCATCGTTTTCGGTGAGCCGAAAACCGACATTGACAAGATTCGCACCTGGAAAGAAAAAGTCATCACTCAGCTGACCGGTGGTCTGGCTGGCATGGCCAAAGGTCGTAAAGTGAAGGTGGTTAACGGTCTGGGTAAATTTACCGGCGCTAACACCCTGGAAGTGGAAGGCGAAAACGGCAAAACCGTGATCAACTTCGACAACGCTATCATCGCGGCGGGTTCCCGTCCGATTGAACTGCCGTTCATTCCGCATGAAGATCCGCGCGTATGGGACTCCACCGATGCGCTGGAGCTGAAAACCGTACCAAAACGTCTGCTGGTTATGGGCGGCGGTATCATCGGTCTGGAAATGGGCACCGTATATCACGCGCTGGGTTCAGAGATTGACGTGGTTGAAATGTTCGACCAGGTTATCCCGGCTGCCGATAAAGACGTGGTGAAAGTCTTCACCAAGCGCATCAGCAAGAAATTCAACCTGATGCTGGAAACTAAAGTGACCGCCGTTGAAGCGAAAGAAGACGGTATCTACGTTTCCATGGAAGGCAAAAAAGCCCCGGCGGAAGCGCAGCGCTACGATGCCGTTCTGGTCGCTATCGGCCGCGTGCCGAACGGTAAAAACCTCGATGCCGGTAAAGCAGGCGTTGAAGTTGACGAGCGTGGCTTTATCCGCGTCGACAAACAGCTGCGCACTAACGTGCCGCACATCTTCGCGATCGGCGATATCGTTGGTCAGCCGATGCTGGCGCACAAAGGCGTTCACGAAGGCCACGTTGCCGCAGAAGTTATCGCCGGTATGAAGCACTACTTCGACCCGAAAGTTATCCCGTCTATCGCTTATACCGAACCAGAAGTTGCATGGGTTGGTCTGACAGAGAAAGAAGCGAAAGAGAAAGGCATCAGCTATGAAACCGCCACCTTCCCGTGGGCGGCTTCTGGCCGCGCTATCGCTTCTGACTGCGCTGACGGTATGACCAAACTGATTTTCGACAAAGAATCTCATCGCGTTATCGGCGGGGCGATTGTCGGCACCAACGGCGGCGAGCTGCTGGGTGAAATCGGTCTGGCGATTGAAATGGGCTGTGACGCTGAAGACATCGCGCTGACTATCCATGCTCACCCGACTCTGCACGAGTCCGTTGGCCTGGCTGCGGAAGTCTTTGAAGGTAGCATCACCGACCTGCCGAACGCGAAAGCGAAGAAAAAGTAAGTTTTTCTTTCAGGCAAAATGAAGAAGCGGCTCAGTGAGCCGCTTTTTTTTATGCCTGATGTTTAGAACTGTGTCGCTGTTAATAAAATTGCATACCTTATTAATACTTGAAAAATAGTAACTCTGTAAACTTATAGCTAATTAACTATATGTGAGGTGTGTGATGAAAAGATTTTTAACGACGACGCTGTTGGCAGCAACCTTAGTTTCGGGCATGGCCTGCGCAGCTGATGCCGTTATCCCCTGGGCTGATAACAGCGGCGGTACTGAAAGTACGCATATTGCGGCTATGGGCCAGGATTTAAATATGCAGCATCAGCAGATTACGAAGACTCGCGAAGGCGTGTGGGCGGCGAATTCCGGTAGCATCAGCGCTGACGAAGCGGCGTTGAGCAGCACTAAACCGGCTTTTGCGGGCGACCCGTCTCTGATGCCTCATCAGGGCTAACTCATCACGGCGATATGGCCCGGCGGCGTTATCGCGCGCCGGGCTTTTTTACTGATCGATGGCCTGCCAGCCATTATCAGGTGAAAACTGAGAAATGGCCTGCGCCTTGTTCGGCGTTTCTTCACCTAAATTAGTCTGATAAACGCGATCATCCTGGTTGACCATAAAGCTCATGATGCCGGTTTTCCCCCATGTCGTGGGCCATGCCAGCAGGGCGACGCCATGATTGCCCCCATCTTTGATAATACGGAAACGATAGCCATGATAGCCCTCCCCGGGTTCAACGGGGCTGAAGGCCGGCCCTAACGGGCTGGCTGCCTCTCCCGGCGCGACGGGCCAGTAGAGCCCATCCTTCTTGCCGTCGCTGCTGATAATCTTCTGCGCCCAGGCGTGGTTTAACTGATAAAAATCCTGCTGAGCGTCAACGTAAGCGTGCATAGCCTGAATGGCTGACAGTTCATTACGACCAATTGCGCGCGTGAGAATCTCATCTTCAGCCGCGGCCATATCAAAATGCCAGCCATCGTTATCTTTGATGATGGGTATCGGCAGACGCCACTCTGTCCGGCCTACCTCCAGCCAGGCGGTATTTTCCTGCAGAACGATACGGTGGCCAACCTTCCAGTCACGCTGAAAGCGAGCGACGGCGTCAGGGTCGATGCCATCCGGCGGTAAAAATTGCTGCCAGCTATCGCCGAGCAGCTCGTTGAGAGCAGATTCATCATGCCTGCCGATTGCCTCAGCCAGCGCGCTTGCGGCCTCATCAGGGGAGGAAAACTGCTGCTGAGCTAGCGCCATGCCGGGCGTCAGGGCCAGGGCCAGCAGCGTCATTTTTAATAATTTTTTCATTTGCGTATCCTCAGCGATGGCGCAGTTCACGATGGGCGGATAAGTGCTCTCTGACCGCGCTGCGCTGCTCGCTGTTTAAACCTGAGATATGACGGCTCTGCAGGCCGCGTTCCCGCTGCAACTGCCAGTCGGGAGAGCGGATGTCGTTACCGCTGAGTGCATTGACGTGGAGGTCATTTAGCTTCTGCTGGCGTTGCTCGGGCGTTGCGGTCCGCAACTGTTCGCGGCGCTGCTGCTGCCCTGTGGAAGTCTGGATTTGCGTTTTTAGCGCTTCCCGATGTTGCGGTTGTACGGCGCTATGATTAACCGCCTGCGCCTGGTCATAGCCGCGATAGTTATTGCGCTGGGTCAGCTGATGCAGCTGCTGCGATGCGGCCTGACGCTGGGCATCGCGGTAAGGCGCATGTGCGTTCGAGTGACCTGCTGCTGACGCCGGGCCGGTACGCTGCTGCAGCTGAGTCATTGCAGCCTGACGCTGTGCGTTGCGATCGACTGGCTGATGTCGGGTCGCGCTCAGCCCACCGGGAACAGTGGTCTGATGGAATTGCTGCGCAATGTTGTCGTTTGGGTACGGAATATTACCGCGCCAGGTGGGATTATGCTGCCAGCTGGCATGATTCCCCGGCAGGTTTTGCCCGGTGATATGGTTGAAATTATTCACGTTGATATGGATGTTATCGCCGTTGTGCGAGTAGCCGCCGTGATGATCATCATCGTGATGGTGATGATCGTCATCATGATGATGGTCATTGTCATCCCAGTCGATATTGCTGAATAAGGCGTAGGTGGTGGCGACGCCGAGGCTAAAACCAAAACCTTTTACAAAGCTATTGGTGAACTGCTCGCCGGGAGGCGGCGGCAGGTAGACCGGTGGATAGGCCGCGTCAGGCCAGGCGCCATAAACCACCGAGGGATTATAGGCCGGCACATACACGACATTCGGATCGGTGGATTCGATCTTAATAATCACTGGCGCCGGGGCGGAGGAGGTGACGGCGCTGCTACTGCGGGAAGCGGTGGTTGTTGACGTTGACGGAACCGCGGAGCTGGTGGCGGTAATGATTTTCTGCTGCGGCGTGGATTTTAACGTTCCGGTTTGCCGGGCAATGGCGCGTAAGCGCTGCACCGAGTCCATTACGTCCTGAGGTTGGGCAAGAAATGCGTTCCCCAGGTTTTCCACCCATGGCGGGTTTTCCCCCATTAACGCCAGCAGAGCGGGGAAGGCGACCAGCGATTTTACGCTGGGATCCCAGGGCTGATTTGCCACCGCCTGTACCGCCGAATCGCCTTTCATCGTCGGATGATCCTGCGACCACTGCACCGCCTGCACGACGTTGCCCGGATAAGTCGAAGCCATTAGCACCTGTGACAGTAGATTGTCGGGATAGAGCGCAATCGGCGCGACCCACTGATCTATCTGCGCGGGAGTTAAGGCGGTAGTCACCGGCTGAGCGGCGGCGGTTGCCTGAGCCGTCTGCGTAACGGCAGGGGGCTCGGCAGCGGTTTGCGGTTCCCGGCTTTTTACATACAGCGTACCCGCGGCGGCGAGTAGCCCGGCGCTGCAAAGCAGGGCGAGCACGTGGGGTTTGAAAGGCAGCGTCATGAGTACTCCCGACACAAAAGTTGGCCCGTTTCGATTGACTATTGTCGAACGACGGAGAAGTGTCTGAGTATTAAGGAGGGCGCATTTGCGTTTTTGATTTTTGTTGGGATTGTGGTCAGTTATGTGTAACAGAATTAATTTTATCTTCCGCTAAACTGACATAAAACCTGCAATATTCTGCCCTTAACGATTCAGCTAATTTTTAATGTTGCTTTTTTGTAAACAGATTAACACCCCGCCAAAATCCTGCTATGCTGCCGACGCGGTATCGGGCATTTACCCTACAAACTGCTGTCTCACAGGAGCGTGAAGAGAATCGCCTACCGCATTTTACAATGAGAGCGAGGAGAACCGTCGTGCTAGAAGAATACCGTAAGCACGTAGCTGAGCGTGCCGCCGAGGGGATTGTTGCCAAACCCTTAGATGCAACCCAAATGGCCACGCTGGTAGAACTGCTGAAAAACCCGCCTGCGGGTGAAGAAGAATTCCTGTTAGACCTGTTAATTAACCGCGTACCGCCAGGCGTCGACGAAGCCGCCTATGTTAAAGCCGGATTCCTTGCCGCGATCGCTAAAGGCGAAGCGACCTCCCCACTGGTTACCCCTGAAAAAGCTATCGAACTGCTGGGCACCATGCAGGGCGGTTACAATATTCATCCCCTGATTGACGCGCTCGACGACGCAAAGCTGGCGCCGATTGCCGCCAAAGCGCTGTCCCACACCCTGCTGATGTTTGATAATTTCTACGACGTAGAAGAGAAAGCCAAAGCGGGCAACGCATATGCCAAACAGGTGATGCAATCCTGGGCAGACGCTGAGTGGTTCCTGAGCCGTCCTCAGCTGGCCGATAAAATCACCGTGACCGTTTTTAAAGTGACCGGTGAAACCAATACTGATGACCTGTCTCCGGCTCCTGATGCCTGGTCCCGTCCGGATATCCCGCTGCACGCGCTGGCGATGCTGAAAAACGCCCGTGAAGGTATCGACCCGGATCAGCCTGGCGTCGTTGGCCCGATTAAGCAAATTGAAGCCCTGCAGCAAAAAGGCTTCCCGCTGGCCTACGTTGGTGATGTCGTCGGTACCGGCTCATCGCGTAAATCCGCCACCAACTCGGTGCTGTGGTTTATGGGCGACGATATTCCGAACGTGCCGAACAAACGCGGCGGCGGTCTGGTTCTCGGCGGCAAAATTGCGCCTATCTTCTTCAACACCATGGAAGATGCTGGCGCGCTGCCGATTGAAGTTGACGTAAACCGCCTGAATATGGGCGACGTCATCGACGTTTATCCGTTCAAAGGCGAAGTGCGTAACCACGAAACCGGCGAGCTGCTGGCGAACTTCGAACTGAAAACCGACGTGCTGATCGACGAAGTCCGCGCCGGTGGCCGTATTCCGCTGATTATCGGTCGCGGCCTGACCACCAAAGCGCGTGAAGCGCTGGGTCTGCCGCACAGCGATGTTTTCCGTCAGGCGAAAGATGTAGCGGAAAGCAGCCGCGGATACTCGCTGGCGCAGAAAATGGTTGGCCGCGCCTGCGGCGTTGCCGGCGTCCGTCCGGGCGCTTATTGCGAACCGAAGATGACCTCCGTAGGCTCTCAGGACACCACTGGCCCAATGACCCGTGATGAGCTGAAAGACCTGGCATGCCTGGGCTTCTCTGCCGACCTGGTGATGCAGTCCTTCTGCCACACCGCTGCGTATCCGAAGCCGGTTGACGTGACAACGCACCATACGCTGCCGGACTTCATTATGAACCGCGGCGGCGTATCGCTGCGTCCGGGCGATGGCGTTATCCACTCCTGGCTGAACCGTATGCTGCTGCCGGATACCGTGGGCACCGGCGGTGACTCGCATACCCGTTTCCCGATTGGTATCTCTTTCCCGGCAGGCTCCGGTCTGGTGGCGTTTGCCGCAGCAACCGGCGTTATGCCGCTGGATATGCCGGAATCAGTACTGGTTCGCTTTAAAGGCAAAATGCAGCCGGGTATCACTCTGCGCGATCTGGTGCATGCGATCCCGCTGTACGCAATCAAACAAGGTCTGCTGACCGTTGAGAAGAAAGGGAAGAAAAACATCTTTTCTGGCCGCATTCTGGAAATTGAAGGTCTGCCGGATCTGAAAGTCGAGCAGGCGTTTGAGCTGACCGATGCCTCCGCCGAGCGTTCTGCTGCCGGCTGTACCATCAAGCTGAACAAAGAGCCGATTGTTGAATATCTGACCTCCAATATCGTCCTGCTGAAGTGGATGATCGCCGAAGGTTACGGCGATCGTCGTACGCTGGAGCGTCGCGTTCAGGGCATGGAAAAATGGCTGGCCGATCCGCAGCTGCTGGAAGGCGATGCGGATGCAGAATATGCGGCGGTGATCGAGATCGATCTGGCCGATATCAAAGAGCCTATCCTCTGCGCGCCGAACGATCCGGACGATGCGCGTCTGCTGTCCGACGTGCAGGGTGAGAAGATCGATGAAGTCTTTATCGGTTCCTGCATGACCAACATTGGCCACTTCCGCGCGGCCGGTAAGCTGCTGGACAGGCACAAAGGCCAACTGCCGACTCGCCTGTGGGTGGCGCCGCCAACCCGTATGGATGCTGCGCAGCTGACTGAAGAAGGCTACTACAGCGTGTTCGGTAAGAGCGGTGCGCGTATTGAAATTCCTGGCTGCTCCCTGTGTATGGGTAACCAGGCGCGCGTTGCCGACGGTGCGACGGTGGTTTCAACCTCAACCCGTAACTTCCCGAACCGTTTAGGTACCGGCGCTAACGTCTTCCTGGCTTCTGCGGAGCTGGCGGCCGTTGCGGCGCTGATTGGTAAGCTACCGACACCGGAAGAGTATCAGACCTACGTTGCTCAGGTGGATAAAACCGCGGCGGATACCTACCGCTACCTGAACTTCGATCAGCTGGGTCAGTATACTGAGAAGGCTGATGGGGTGATTTTCCAGACCGCGGTATAACGCAATAAGTCAGCGTTGTACATAATCCCTTCAATGCCCGGTGAACATTGCATCACCGGGCATTTTTATTTCCAATCCCTCCGTCTGCGACGCTTTTTTTCTCTCTGACTGCTGCGATAATGACGTTATGGGTACAGTGCAGCGGTGACGTACTGCCCTTGCAGAGGAAAAGACTATGGATTACGAATTTCTGCGCGATATTACCGGAGTGGTAAAGGTGCGAATGTCGATGGACCATGAGGCGCTCGGCCACTGGTTCAACGAGGAGGTTAAAGGCAACCTTACCCTGCTGGATGAAGTAGAGCAGGCTGCGCGTACCATTAAAGGCAGCGAACGTTCCTGGCAACGTGCCGGCCATGAATACACGCTATGGCTGGATGGTGAAGAAGTGATGATCCGCGCTAATCAGCTGGATTTTTCCGGCGATGAGATAGAAGAGGGGATGAGCTACTATGACGAAGAAAGCCTCTCGCTCTGCGGCGTTGAAGATTTTTTGCAGGTCGTTGCTGCCTATCGGGAGTTTATGCAGCAGCGCTAAGTCTGGCGGAGCCTCCGTGCTCCACCGGGCGTTACACCGCCGGAATATTTCTTGCGTAGTAAATTTCGCGCATCTCTTTCCAGAGCCGATCGGTGATGACCCTGCGCTCTTCTTCCGTTAAATCTTCCGGCCTGGTGTGAAACATGTAGTGCTTAAGGTCGAACTCCTTCAGCAACATCTTGGTATGGAAAATATTTTCCTGATAAACGTTCACGTCCACCATGTCATACAAAGATTTAATATCCTCGGACATGAAGTTTTGAATGGAGTTGATTTCATGATCGATGAAGTGCTTCATACCGTTCACATCACGGGTGAAGCCGCGAACGCGGTAATCGATGGTGACGATATCGGATTCAAGCTGGTGAATCAGATAGTTCAGGGCTTTCAGCGGCGAAATGACTCCGCAGGTTGAGACTTCAATATCGGCGCGGAAGGTGCACAGCCCGCCTTCAGGATGGCTTTCCGGGTAAGTGTGAACGCAAATATGGCTTTTATCGAGATGCGCCACGACGGTTTCCGGTAGCGGGCCCGGGTGTTCCGTCTGATCGATGAGCTGCGGGTCGATCGGCTCTTCGCTGACCAGAATAGTCACGCTGGCGCCCTGAGGTTCATAATCCTGACGGGCAATGTTAAGAATATTGGCGCCGATAATCGAACAGGTCTCCGACAAAATTTCCGTCAGGCGGTTGGCGTTATAGAGTTCATCAATATAGGCGATGTAGCCATCGCGCTCCTCTGCCGTTTTTGCGTAGCAGATATCATAAATGCAAAAACTCAGGCTTTTGGTCAGATTGTTAAAGCCGTGCAGCTTCAATTTTTTCAATTTAGATCACCCCCTTACTTAACGGTGGATAGCGCATCCAGTAAATATTGCGGTAAAGCAAATGCCGCCGCGTGAATTGCCGGGTTGTAATAGCGACACTTCAGGTTTGACTTGTGAAAACGGGCCTGGATGATTTCACTGGAAAGATGGCGCAGGGCTTCATTGTCCGTGGCCCACGCGAAGGTCATGATGCCGCCGTAATAGGTTGGGATCGCCGCCTGATAGAAGCTTACATCACCAAAGTAATGGCTGAGCTTACGATGGCTATCGACGGCTTCATCCTGCTGCAGGAAACTAACGCCGTTCTGAGCAACGAAGATTCCTCCTGGATTGAGGCAGCGTTTGCAGCCTTCGTAAAAGGCGGAAGTGAACAGGCTCTCGCCGGGACCGATAGGATCGGTGCAGTCGGAGATAATGACGTCAAACGTTTGCGCGGTTTGATTAACAAAATTGACGCCATCGTCAATAACCAGCGTAAAGCGCGGGTCATCGTACGCGCCAGCATTATGATTAGGGAGATACTGGCGGCAGAATGAAACTACGCCCGCGTCAATTTCAACCATGGTGATGGTTTCGATGTTGCGATGACGGGAGACTTCGCGCAGCATTGCGCCATCGCCGCCGCCGATGATTAATACATGTTTCGCCTGGCCGTGGGCCATCAAAGGAACATGGGTCATCATTTCATGATAGATAAACTCATCACGTTCGGTGGTTTGCACTACGCCATCCAGCGCCATCACGCGGCCAAAGGCAGCGTTTTCGAATATGATTAAATCCTGATGATCGGTTTTCTCATGATACAGTACGTTATCAACGCTGAAATACTGACCAAAATGGTCGTGCAGCGTTTCATGCCACAGATTGCTATCGGCCACGGGCAGATCCTCCTTTGTTAACACCTGTTACACCCATTAAAAATGAGCGCAACATCATAGCCAACTATAGAAGATGATGCACGGTGGATATTTCAGCAAATGAAGCGTGGGGCATAACCTTTCAAGAAAAGGGAAACACGCCTCCCTGTCAGGAGGCGTGAGGATCAGGGGTTTTTAGCCTGGGGCTGTGCCGCCGTGGCGTCTACGATTCTGACTGAATACACCATGGTCGCTCCGGGCGGGATTTTGGGTGGCCGGCCTTCGCTACCATAGGCGAGTTCAGGAGGGATAACCACCGTAATAGAACCGTGGTTCCCCAGGCGCTTTATTGGCCCGAGGAAGACAGGAGGATAGGATTTTAGGGTCTGAGACCAGACTTTGCCTTCCGCTTCCATGTCGTTAATAACGGTTCCATCAATTAGCGTCTCCTTGATGGTTACGGTGACGGTATCGCTGTCGAGGATCTTACCTTCGCCGGCATAGTCGATACGGCTGTATATCCCATCTTTAAATACCACACCTTTTTGTTTCGCGAATTTTTGTTGGTATTTTTTCCCTTCGTTAACCATCTGCTGTTCTATCTTATGCAGATGCTGAAAGACCTTTTTCGACACATCGAACAGAGCCTTATTGCGCGCTTTCTCGTCGAGGGCGATTTTCCCTGAAAAGGAATCCAGAATGCCCTGCAGAACGGTATCTTTACTGATTTTTATGCCCTGTGAACTGCGGGTGGACAACACTTTTAGCGCCTCCTCGCCCATCGATACGCCGACAGAGTAAGCCTGCTGCTGAGGCTCTCTGGTAAGATCGATAGCCGCCGGGTTTTTACCTGATTTCGTCTCGGCATCAGCAAGCCGGGCCTTTAGCTGGCTTATCTCATCAGCGCTGGCCTGCAGCAGGGCGTTGTTTTCATCTGCCTGCGGGCTGACCGCATTTTCCTGAGGCGCTGACTGCTGCCTGCTGATGGTGAAGGAGTCCAGTTTTGCCGTGAGCGCCCGGTTTTCTACCCCCGTGGCCGCCAGTTTTACCGCCAAATCCTGCTTTTCCGCTACTGCGGCAGCAAGTTTCGCCGCCAGCGCTTGCCGGCCGGTTTCTCCCGCATCCAGTTTTGTTTTGAGTTCCCGCTGTGCGGTTTCTGCGGCGACGAGCTTTGCAGCGAGCGCTTGCTTGTCTGATGCAGCGGCAGCAAGCTTAGAGGCGATATCTTGCGGTTGTTTTTCCTCAGCCGCGAGCTTCTTTAACAGCGTTTGCTTTTCAGCGGCGGCTTCCGTTAGCAGTGATTCAAGCTTTTGTTTCGCTGATTCCGCAGAAGCTAGCTTTTTTTCCTGTAGCAGAATTTTATTTTCCGTGGCATTGAGCTGCCCCAGTTTCTGTTTCATTTCAGCGGCGGCGGAGAGCTCTTTGTCTATTAAGCGTTGTTTTTCTGCTACGGCAACCGTTAATGCTTTCTCAAGCTGGCGAATTTTATCCGTCAGATCTTTTTGATTGTCCTGTACGGCATAAACCGTAGCTGGCTTTGCTGAAAGCTGTTGTCGAAGTTGCCGAATGATTTTATCTTTTTGAGCAATTATTGCAGCCTGGCGTGAAACTTCAGTGACTTTCTGTTCGTTTTTTTTATTCGTTGTTTGCGTAATAGCGTTTTTTTCTTCAACGGACTTCGCAGGCGCGCGATCTTTCTGAGCCTGCTGCTCTTTAGCGTAATTTAAGAATGCCGGCCCTGACGCGTCACTATTCGAATTTGCCGTAACATGTATCAGCGCCTCTTTTTCCGCGCGAGCGTCGGGTGATGGCGACAGCGCCAGCACAAGCGCTGCTGCCAGCGATATCGAATTGAAGTTAATAGCTATTTTTCCGTTCATGGCTGAACATTTTCACCGCGTTTAACCAGACTATCGATCAGTTCCTTTTCAATATCCGCGCATAGCTTGATTGATTTGAACTGGTACATGGAGTCGATACCCTGTTTAGTTGGCTCTGCAACTTTGCTGCGCACAGAATTATATTGAGATGCGGCGTTGAGCAGGGCGGTGAAATCATTCCCTAATTTAGCTGCCTGCTTTGGATTCACCTCTTTCAGTGACTCCAGCGCTTTACGGCAAGTCTCAATGCGCGCTTGCTCCTCGGCAATTCTCTGCTGTTCAGTTTGCTGTTGATTTAATGTCGCGTCAGGTAAAGGTTTCATTAATCTGGCGGATTGTCGGGATTGTGTTGATTGACAACCTACTAATAAAATGACGGCCAGAGGTGCTATGCGGGTAAATAAGGATATGTTCAAGGTTTCATTCCATTGATAAAAAGGGTCGTTATCGGGCGATAATAATGTGCAAAAAAGGAGATTGCAATAATATGGCTGCTGTTTTTTTTAGAGTTTATTAGTATTAATTTTATTAATTAGTTAAACACTTAATGAATTATCGGTGAGGTTTTTGAATTGAGATATGAATTAGTCGTCGCTGTAAAGTGAATTGCTATTACTAATAACGCAATAGCCGTATTTAAACGGCTATTAAACTTGTTAAATCAGAAGCGTGATTATTTCACGTAGGCGAGCAGGCTTAGCGAGTCACGAGCCAGCGCTTTACATTTTTTGGTGGTAGGAATTTTGATTCCGCTGAGATCCCGATAGCTATCCTCGCCCAGGGCTTTCATATTGAAGCTGTCGTAGTTGCTTAAATCCCACTGGTTCTGCTGAGCAAAGAACACCAGAGCGCGACGAATCTGCGTGTTAGGCAGATTTTGATAACCGCAATCGTTCTTCAGAAAGACGAATACCGCCGTCAAATCAGCCATATCTTCCGCTTCGGACTCGCTTAATGCATAGCTATTGGCGGAGAGAGTAAGCAGGCTGCCAAGCACTATTGTTCTGAAAAGCGTTTTCATTTTTTCTACCATTGAATCACTGACAAACAAAGTTAGCATACTTCTTTACACTACGCTGAGCTTTATTCTTACTCTTCCGCTTGACCTTCCCGTTGGTGGAGGGTTTAAGCTCATTTATTCACCTGCAGAATAAAAGGATGTGAAAAATGCAACGTCGTGAATTTCTTAAATTAACCGCTGCGGTCAGCGTAGCCAGCGCATTGCCGCTCTGGAGCCGCGCGGTTTTGGCTGCCGGTCGTCCCTCTTTGCCCGTGCCGGAACTGCTGATGGCTGACGCGCGCAATCGCATCTCCTTAACCATTCAGGCCGGAAAAACGCAGTTCGGCTCTCACCTGGCGACGACCTGGGGCTACAACGGTAGCCTGCTGGGGCCGGCCCTGCAGCTTAAGCAAGGCGAGGCGGCAACCATCGATATTCATAATCGTCTGGCGGAGGAGACTACCGTGCACTGGCACGGTCTGGAGGTTTCCGGCGTCGTTGACGGTGGCCCTCAGGGGGTGATTCCCGCAGGAGGTTCCCGTACCGTGACGTTTACGCCAACGCAGCGGGCGGCGACCTGTTGGTTCCACCCTCACCAACACGGAAAAACCGGCAGACAGGTGGCGATGGGGCTGGCCGGTCTGGTGCTCATTTCTGATGCAGAAAGTGAAAAGCTGCTCTTGCCAAAGCAGTGGGGAATCGATGATGTGCCGGTGATCGTGCAGGATAAGAAATTCACCCAGGAAGGCCAGATTGACTACCAGCTCGATATCATGAGCGCCGCCGTTGGCTGGTTTGGCGATACGCTGCTGACCAACGGCGCGCTTTATCCGGAGCATGCCGCTCCTCGCGGCTGGCTGCGTTTGCGTCTGCTTAACGGCTGCAACGCGCGTTCTTTAAATTTCTCTACCAGCGATAAGCGGCCCATGTACGTCGTGGCAAGCGATGGCGGTCTGCTTGCTGAGCCGGTAAAAGTTAACGAGCTGCCGGTGCTGATGGGGGAACGGTTTGAAGTGCTGGTGGATACGACGGACGGTAAACCCTTTGATCTGATAACGCTGCCGGTGAGTCAGATGGGTATGGCTATTACGCCATTCGATAAACCGCAGCCAGTATTACGCGTTCAGCCGCTGACGATTCCGGCTTCCGGTAAGCTGCCGGATGTCCTTGCCGCCATGCCAGCGCTACCTTCCTTACAAGGGCTAACCCAGCGTACGCTGCAGCTCTCTATGGATCCGATGCTTGATATGATGGGCATGCAGGCGCTGATGCAAAAATACGGCGATCAGGCGATGTCCGGAATGGACCACGGCGCGATGATGAACCATGGCGAGATGGGGAATATGAACACTATGAACCACGGCGACATGGAACATATGAATCATGGCGGCATGACGCAGATGAAGCACGGTAATAAGGATTTTGATTTCCATAACGCTAACCGCATCAACGGGAAAGCATTTGATATGAATGTCCCCATATTTGCGGCGGCGAAAGGGCAGTATGAGCGGTGGGTGATTTCCGGTAAGGGCGACATGATGCTGCATCCGTTTCATATCCACGGTACCCAGTTCCGTATTTTATCTGAAAACGGCAAGGCGCCTGCAGCGCATCGCAGCGGCTGGAAAGACACCGTTCGGGTGGAAGGCGCAGTGAGTGAAGTACTGGTGAAATTTGACCATGATGCCCCGAAGGAGTTTGCCTATATGGCGCACTGCCATCTGCTGGAACATGAAGATACGGGAATGATGTTGGCCTTTACGACTGCCTGAGGACGTTTCCTGCTCGTTCGCCCTGCGCGGCGGGCGGGCACTTTTCTTAAAGTCCTTACCGAGGGTGTTGATTTATAAAATCACGCATATACTGTCGCGATTGCTTAATAATCAACGAGGTTGAAATGGATATTTACCGCAAAGTGATTGCCGCATCGCTGGCGCTATTTGTTACGCTTTCCGCACATGCCGGGATGACGATGGAACGTAAGGACATACCCGATTTAAAGCTTAGTGTTGAAATCCCCGAGGGGCTGACGCCAATGTCTGAAGAGATGGCAAAGCTCAAATACCCTTCCGAAAACCGTCCACAGGTCATTTATGGCGATGAGAAAGGCAAAGCATCGCTGGGGGTTACCGCAGGGCGCAATCCGTTACCAGCGGAGAAGCTCGATGCATTTAAAGAGATGATGCTTAAGATGCTGGAGAGTTTAAAACCGCAGGCCGAGGCCGTTACCGTTGATGGTCATAAGGGGTGGTTACTCACCTTCTATTCGCAGGCTGCGGATACTGAAATTCTCAATATGATGTTAATCACATCGCAGGATAATAAGGCGGTGCAGATGACGTTTAATATGACCAAAGATTTAGTTGAACAGTATCAGGAAGCGGCAAAAGCCTCTTTGCTTTCCCTGCAGTTCGCGAAGTAACTCTGGTCTCGACTGAAAAAAACGCCCGTAAAGGGCGTTTTTTTATTTCCTGTCTCTAAGACAAGGGAAGGGGCTCAGAAGGCAAAGCGGAATTACTTCGCGTCGTCCGGCAGAGCGTAAGCGACGATATAGTCGCCCATCTTCGTGCCAAACGAACCGTGACCGCCCGCAGAGATGACAACGTACTGCTTGCCATTCACTTCATAGGTCATCGGCGTCGCCTGGCCGCCCGCCGGCAGACGGGCCTGCCATAATTTTTCACCGTTGCTCATATTGTACGCGCGCAGGTAGTTATCTGCGGTCGCGCCGATAAACAGCACATTGCCTGCCGTAGAAATAGGGCCGCCCAGCATCGGCATACCCATGGTGAACGGAAGTTTAATCGGCATCGGGAACGGCAGGCTATCCTGCGGGGTACCGATACGTTTTTTCCACACCACTTCGTTGGTTTTTAAATCCAGCGCGGAGATATAGCCCCAGGCCGGCTGTTTGCAAGGCAGACCAAACGGTGACAGGAACGGGTTTAGCGTAACGCCGTAAGGAACGCCGTACTGTGGCTGAATACCGGCTTCAGTACCGGAACCTTTGGCGTCTTTCGGCTGTTCCATCGGGTTGCCGGGGCCGCGCGGGATCAGTTTTGACACAAACGGCAGCGCCATTGGGTTAGCAATCGCCACCTGGCGGTTCGGATCGACGGAGATACCGCCCCATTCGAACATCCCCAGGTTACCCGGGAACACCAGAGTTCCTTGTTCTGACGGCGGGGTGAAGATGCCTTCATAGCGCAGCTGATGGAAGATAACCCGGCACACCAGCTGGTCAAACATGGTGGCGCCCCACATATCCGCGCCGCTCAGGTCTTTTTTCGGGCGGAAGCTCAGATCGGAGAAAGGCTGAGTTTTTGAGACGTAGTCACCTTTCGCCGCCCCTTGCGGAACCGGTTTTTCCGGTGCCGGGACAACCAGCTCACCGTTACGGCGATCGAGGACAAAAATATTACCGGTTTTTGCCGGAGCGTAAATTACCGGTACGGTTTTACCGTTGACGTCGATGTCCGCCAGCGTCGGCTGCGACGGCATATCCATATCCCACAGATCGTGGTGCACGGTCTGGTAGCTCCACGCCAGTTTACCGGTGGTGGCGTTTAGCGCCACGATGGAGCTGGCATAGCGTTCCTGTTCTGGCGTACGGTTGCCGCCCCAGATATCCGGGGTGGTCACGCCCATAGGCAGGTAGACCAAATCCAGCTTCGCGTCATAGGCGGCTGGCGCCCAGGAGTTAGGTGAATTCAGTGTGAAATGATGTTCATCACTCGGAATCGCGTTGGGATCTTTCGCACCCGGATCAAAGGCCCATAGCAGCTTACCGGTATTCACATCAAAGCCGCGGATAACGCCAGACGGCTCGCGGGTCGAGAAGTTATCGGTCACGGCGCCGGCGATAACGATCGTTTTATCAGTAATAATCGGCGGTGAAGTCGGTTCGTACATACCCGGCGTAGTGACAGGCATGTTGGTTTGCAGATTGAGAATGCCTTTATTAGCAAAGGATTCACACAGCTTACCGGTTTCGGCATTGATGGCGAACAGGCGGCCATCGTTGACCGGTAGAATGATACGGCGCGGGCAGTCGGCAACCACATCTGCCGGCGCATTGTCCGCTCTGGCTTCATGATATGAAACGCCGCGGCAGGTCACGTGCTGGAAAGAGGGATCGGCGTTGAGCTGCGGATCGAAATGCCATTTTTCTTTACCGGTGGCCGCATCAAGCGCGAACAGGCGCTGGTGGGCAGTACACAGATAGAGCGTGTCGCCCACTTTAATCGGCGTAACTTCGTTGGTAATTTCGCCCGGATCGTTAGGCTGCTTGAGATCGCCCGTACGGAAGACCCAGGCTTCTTTCAGATTCTTCACGTTATCGGCGTTGATCTGCTTCAGCGGCGAGTAACGCTGTCCTTCCTGATTACGGCCATACGCCGACCAGTCGCCATCGGCAACGTCGGAAATAGGCGCTGCTGGCGTTGCATCCGCTCTCAGCGTACCGTTGACTTCCTGCGGGTCGTTGAAGCCGGCCCAGGTGAGGATGCCGCCGCTAATCAGCAGGGTGACGACCAGCCCGGCAACGGCGCCAGCGGAGGGAATCGGCAGGCGACGCCAGACAAAAGGAAGAATCAGCCAGATGCCGAAGAAGACCAGAATGTCGCTGCGTGGGGTCAGCGCCCAGAAGTCAAAACCAACCTCCCAGACGCCCCAAATCATCGTGGCAAGCAGCAGCGCGGCGTAAAGCCAAAGCGCAGAGCGCTTACCGCGGAACAGGAGGACGGTGACGCCCAGCATCACCAGACCTGCGATAGGGTAGTACCAGGAGCCGCCGAGGGCGACCAGCCAGGCTCCGCCCGCTAAAAGATAGAGGCCACAGAACGCTGCAAAAAGAGCCGTCAGCGTCACGAGTAGCCGTGATTGTTGAGATTTTGTTTCTGCCATAGAAAGACACTCGTTTGATTGTTAATTTTTTACCTGCAATTAATTATAGGATTTAACAAGTGTGATCGGAATCACAAAATGGGCTTTATTAATCACTGCATCGCATATTTCTTTTTGCTGGTATACTGCGTGGCTTGCCGGTCAACGTCGGTGCAATCGCAGCGGCATTGATGATTTACATTAAGAATCAAATGGTTAGTTTTATGAAACATACTGTAGAAGTGATGATCCCGGAAACTGAGATCAAAGCCCGTATTGCTGAGCTCGGTCGTCAAATTAATGAACATTACCAGGATAGCGGCAGCGAAATGGTGCTGGTGGGGCTATTGCGCGGTTCATTTATGTTTATGGCCGACCTGTGCCGTGAAGTTCAGGTACCCCATGAAGTCGATTTCATGACCGCATCCAGCTACGGCAGCGGCATGTCCACCACCCGCGACGTCAAAATCCTCAAAGATCTGGATGAAGACATCCGCGGTAAAGATGTGCTGATCGTGGAAGACATCATTGACTCCGGCAACACACTGTCAAAAGTGCGTGAAATTCTTAGCCTACGTGAACCTAAATCCCTGGCGATTTGTACCCTGCTCGATAAGCCAAGCCGTCGTGAAGTTAACGTGCCGGTAGAGTTCGTCGGTTTTGCGATCCCGGATGAATTCGTCGTGGGCTACGGCATTGACTATGCTCAGCGCTACCGTCACCTGCCCTATATCGGCAAAGTGACCCTGCTCGACGAATAAAGCGGATTATCTATCCCGGCGGCCCGGGATAATAATTAAGAGGAGCGCGTGAATTACTTGTGATTGACGTGCTTGCTTTTAAGGTTGGAAATACCCTGGCGATAGCGCTGTTCCAGCGTTTCGCGGCTGACGGCGGTCACGTCAAGGTCGCGTAACATGCCGTCGTGAATGCCGTAAGCCCAGCCGTGGATGGTCACTTTCTGTCCGCGCTTCCACGCCGACTGCATAATCGTTGAGTGACCCAGGTTGTAAACCTGCTCCATCACATTCAATTCACACAGCGTATCAAGGCGACGCTCTTCGGGCATCTCACCCAGTAATGAGCTGTGCTTAAACCAGATATCGCGGATATGCAGCAGCCAGTTGTCGATCAGGCCAAGCTCGGTATTTTCAATTGCCGCCTGCACGCCGCCGCAGCCGTAGTGGCCGCAGATGATGATGTGCTCGACTTCCAGTACATCAACCGCGTACTGCACCACGGAAAGACAGTTCAGGTCGGTATGAATCACCAGGTTTGCAACGTTACGGTGTACAAACAGCTCGCCGGGTTCCAGGCCGGTCAAACGTTCGGCGGGGACGCGGCTATCGGAACATCCAATCCACAGAAAGCGCGGTTTTTGCGCTTGTGCCAGCTTCTCAAAGAAACCGGGGTCTTCCTCCACCAGCATTTTTGACCATAGTGCATTGTTGCTGATGAGTGTATCTATATCGTTCATGGATGTTTACGGGCCTGTAACCAAGTAAGTGCGTTGCGCTAATATAGGGTAACCTCACATTTTTTAAAACAACCCATCGCGTGTCGCGACACGAGAAGAGACCTTTAATGACCATTGCTCTGGAACTAAAACAGCTCAAGAAAACCTACCCCGGTGGAGTTCAGGCGCTGCGCGGAATCGATCTGCAGGTCGAAGCGGGCGATTTTTACGCGCTCCTGGGGCCTAACGGCGCGGGGAAATCGACCACTATCGGCATCATCAGTTCGCTGGTAAATAAAACCTCCGGCGAGGTGAATGTTTTTGGCTACGATCTGCAAAAGGATGTGGTGAACGCCAAACGCCAGCTCGGTCTGGTGCCGCAGGAGTTCAACTTCAACCCGTTTGAAACCGTGCAGCAGATTGTGGTCAACCAGGCGGGCTACTATGGCGTTGAGCGCAAAGAAGCGATTGTCCGCAGTGAAAAGTACCTCAAACAGCTCGACCTATGGGAAAAGCGCAACGAGCGCGCGCGGATGCTCTCCGGCGGCATGAAGCGCCGCCTGATGATCGCCCGCGCGTTGATGCATGAACCGAAGCTGCTGATCCTCGATGAGCCCACGGCGGGAGTGGATATTGAGCTTCGTCGCTCGATGTGGGGATTTTTGAAAGATCTCAACGATAAAGGCACGACGATTATCCTGACTACCCACTATCTGGAAGAGGCCGAAATGCTGTGCCGCAATATCGGCATTATTCAGCGCGGCGAGCTGGTGGAAAACACATCGATGAAAGCGCTGCTGGCCAAGCTGAAATCAGAAACTTTTATTCTCGACCTGGCTCCCAAAAGCCCGCTGCCGGTGCTGGAAGGCTATCAGTATCGTCTGGTCGATACGTCGACTCTGGAGGTAGAAGTGCTGCGCGAGCAGGGGATTAACAGCGTGTTCACTCAGCTGAGCGCGCAGGGAATACAGGTATTAAGTATGCGTAACAAAGCAAACCGGCTTGAAGAGCTGTTTGTCACGCTGGTGCATGACCGGAAAGGAGAATCAGCATGATGCAGCTTTATTGGGTCGCGCTGAAAAGCATCTGGACCAAAGAGATCCATCGGTTTATGCGTATCTGGGTCCAGACGCTGGTGCCGCCGGTGATAACCATGACCCTCTACTTTGTCATTTTTGGCAATCTGATCGGTTCGCGCATCGGTGAGATGCACGGTTTTACCTATATGCAATTTATCGTGCCGGGTCTGATCATGATGGCGGTGATCACCAACGCCTATGCCAACGTGGCGTCCTCTTTCTTCAGCGCCAAATTCCAGCGCAATATTGAAGAACTGCTGGTCGCGCCGGTCCCCACGCACGTGGTGATCGCCGGCTATGTGGGCGGCGGAGTTGCCCGCGGTCTGTGCGTCGGGATTCTGGTGACGGCGATTTCGCTATTTTTCGTTCCGTTCCAGGTCCACTCGTGGGTATTTGTCGCTCTGACCCTGATACTGACCGCCGTGCTATTCTCGCTGGCCGGCCTGCTGAACGCGGTGTTTGCTAAAACCTTTGACGATATCAGCCTTATTCCGACCTTCGTGCTGACGCCGTTGACCTACCTTGGCGGGGTTTTTTATTCCCTGACCCTGCTGCCGCCCTTCTGGCAAGGGCTGTCGCATCTCAATCCGATCGTCTATATGATCAGCGGCTTCCGCTACGGCTTCCTCGGAATTAACGATGTTCCGCTGGCGACGACCTTCGGCGTGCTGGTCGTGTTTATCGTCGCGTTTTATCTCCTGTGCTGGTATCTGATCCAGCGCGGACGCGGGCTGCGCAGCTAATTTAACCACCGATGGCGCTTTGCTGCTCACTGAGGCAAAGCGCCAGCCAACAATTTGATTGCCATCACCGATATTCATCACTTGCCTTGCTAAATTGTTTGCCTGCTAAGGAGGTAGGCGATGTTAGGTTGGGTGATTACCTGCCATGATGAACTGGCGCAGGAGATGCTGGATCGTCTGGAGAAAAAGTTTGGGCCGTTGACGCAGTGCCGGGCGGTCAACTACTGGCGCAATCTCAGCAGCAATATGCTGAGCCGTATGATGTGCGATGCGCTACATGAGACGGACAGCGGCGAAGGCGTTATTTTCCTGACCGATAAATCCGGCGCGGCGCCTTATCGCGTGGCGGCGCTGATGAGCCATAAGCACACCCACTGTGAAGTGATTTCCGGGATCGACTATTCATTACTGGAAAGTATGTATTTGCTGCGCCAGAACCTGAGCAGCGAAGCCTTCCGACACGCCATTGTCAGCGCCGGAGGCCCGGCGGTGAGCAGTCTCTGGCATCAGCAGCAAAAGAATCCACCCTTCCGGCTGCTGCATGAGCCGTACGGGAATTAAGCATTGGTATTGATCGCGCTTTTGTTACAATGACGGCAGTTTTTGTCTACCGGTTCAATGCGCATGCTTGCCCGAATGTTTGTTTTACTCCTTCTGCTTACGGCGTGCAGCGCTTCCGCCAGCCTGTTAAGCCAGCAGGACACCCCCGCGCGCTATATGCAAACGACCGAAGATGCGGATATCTGGGCGCAGGTTGGCAACCAGGTGGTGAGCGTCGGCAACGTACGGGCAGGGCAAATACTGGCGGTAGTGCCGACCGCAGCCGATTACTACGAGTTTAATTTTGGCTTTGCGACCGGCTTTATCGATAAAGGCCACCTAGGGCCAGTGCAGGGCAAGCAGCGGGTTGAGGATAGCCTCGGCGACCTGCATAAGCCTCTGAGCAACCAGAATCTCATTACCTGGAAAGATACGCCCGTCTATGATGGCCCCTCCGCTGGCAGCGCGCCGTTCGGCACCCTGGCGAATAATTTGCGCTATCCGATTATCAGCAAGCTCCGGGATCGGTTGAATCAAACCTGGTTTCAGATACGCATCGGTAACCGCCTGGCGTGGGTGAGCAGTCTGGATGCGCAGGAAGATAACGGCATCCCCATACTCACTTATCACCATATTCTGCGTGACGAAGAAAACACCCGGTTTCGTCATACCTCGACCACGACTTCCGTTCGCGCCTTCAGCAACCAGATGACCTGGCTACGCGACCAGGGCTATGCCACGCTGAGCATGTATCAACTGGAAGGTTATCTGCGTAATAAAGTGAATCTTCCGGCGCGTTCGGTGGTGATCACTTTTGACGATGGTCTGAAATCGGTCAACCGCTATGCGTACCCGATTCTTAAGCAATATGGCTTTCACGCTACGGCTTTTATTATTTCATCGCGCATCAAGCGCCATCCCCAGAAATGGGCGCCGAACTCGCTGCAGTTTATGAGCATTTCCGAGTTAAAACAGATTCAGGATGTCTTCGACGTGCAGTCGCATACCCATTTCCTGCATCGGGTTGATGCCCGGCGTCATCCGATTCTGCTCAGCCGCAGCTATCACAATATTCTGTTTGATTTTGAACACTCGCGGCGGGCGCTGGCGCAGTTTAATCCCCACGTGCTCTATCTTTCTTATCCGTTTGGCGGCTATAACGCTAAGGCGGTTCAGGCGGCGAACGACGCCGGTTTTCATCTGGCGGTGACTACCGTGAGAGGTAAGGTAAAGCCGGGCGACAATCCGTTCTTATTAAAAAGGCTATATATTCTCAGAACGGATTCGCTGGAGACGATGTCGCGGCTGATTAGCAATCAGCCGCAGGGGTAATCTCAGTCATAGGTCATGTTAAAAACGGCAGTTGCTTTAAATTGACCAACAACAAGCGGGTTACCATCTCTTTCCATACGGGCGATAAAGTTGAAAGTTTTGCTGCCTGGAATGGTGTTGTCGCTTACCACGTAATTAGAATTGGCGTTGTTGGGAATAAGTTGAGTCGTTTTATTGTAAAGAATTTTTACGCCAATACCGGTAGCCGCGTTTGTATTCAGGGTATTACCCAGCAGATCCGCCCCACTTCCCGTTGTCTTGAGGGTGGTCATTTTTGTCGTGAATTTTGCCACGCTGGTACAGTCGCTGACATCAATGTTAAAAGGCACATCTTTAGTGGTATTGCCATTTTTTAAGTCTGATATGAAATAATCCCCCATGGCAACATTAGTACCTCCGTCGCCAAGCGCCATCACACTGCAGGTTGGTAAAACCAGAGGAATGGAGAAGGTATCTTCCGTGACATAAAAGGCATAAGGCTGATTGTTGCTATCCGAGGGAACGCCGAGACTCGCCCAGCCTAGTAAGCCCGCCTGGGGTTTTAAATAGGTTAATTTTTGCGGATTGCCATTAAATGACTCTTTTAGGTAGACGTAAATTGTAGCTTTAAATGTTTTTTCATCCCAGTTATCTTCATACCCATCGTTATAAGAAATTATTTGAAAGTCTTGTGTGTTTTGCGCAAACATGTTTCCGGAGCCGGTAGTTGTATTTATTCGCACCTGGTACTCAATGCCTGGAATATTAGTGAGAAAAGAGGCAAAATTATACAGTCCCTGTCCTGTTATATTTGGCGAGGTTTTAGCCCACAAGTCTTCGCCATCATTACCTGCGCTACAATCTCCTGTAATTGTCGGGGTTAGCTTTGTGTCAAATTGGGCTATCATATGAGATTGGCCACTGGTTGGCGTGGGTAGCCTGATTTCTTTATAACTTCCGTTAACCAGCGTTGTGCTACCACCTTTGCCGCTGTTAAAACGGCACTCTATAGCCGCCTGGGCGGGCTGGCTACAGAATAAGATGCATAAAGCTATTACTGTAGTGAGGGTGGATATACATAGGGTTCCTGGCTTTGTTTTTTTCAGCATTTTGTCTACATCCTGTAGCATATTAATTGTATATCGCATCCACTAAAACGTGGCTGGTCACTTTTCCAGCGCTTACCGTACCGGTGCTCTGATAGCGGGCATAAAAATCGTAGCTGGTTAAATAGCTTTCCGCTTTTGAGACATCGAAAGCGACAGCGGAGCTGCCGTCGCTATTCACAACGTTACGGTTATCGCGGGAAGAAAAAATAACAATTCCCACGTTTTCCGCTCCGCCTGCCGTCGCCGGTGTTTCATTAATAAATACCTGCTGGCTTTCCGCAGGCCAGATCCCGTTTTGCGGTTGGAAACTAAAGGTCATGGTATTGACCGTTGCGCCATCGCCTGAGCAGCTTTCAACATTTACGCTAAAGAGCGTACCGCTGGCGGCGTCGTCAGGCTGCAAACGAGGGGTGCCGTCGTTGTTATAAAACCAACTGCGGGAAACAATGGGTAAATGCACTGTCCCATTATCGGAAAGTGAAATCTGGCAGGTATTCTCCACAATATTGGCCTGCAGAGTGACGTCCAGTCCTTCGTTATTTCCATCAGCAAAACAAGAAGCTATGCACAGACCGCCAGTCATTCCCATAGCCAACAATGCCTTCCCTATTGGGGCAATAATACGGATACAGAATGACATAGCGGTTCTGTTCCTCTTACTTACTGATAGGTGATAACAAACGTCACAGGCGAGCTGACGCTACCCGCTGTCACGTTGGCGATTTTTCTGTCTTTTGCGATAACGATGCGTGAAGAAAAATCGACGTTGAGCGAACTGCCGCTGATGGCGAGCGTTTGCGAAGGTTTGGTATTGCAGCTCAGTAACGTTCCGGTTCCTGATTCTCCTTGCCACACTTCAAAACCCGTAGAGTTGCCTCCGGCAAACGAGTCGCCGTTAGAACTGGGGCCCGAGCAGCCGCCGCCGCTTCCGGGAATAACCTGATATTTAGCAGACTTTACGCCTGCACAATCGGTGAAGGCCACTTTGAACGGTTCGCTGCGACTTTGTTTGACCAGGTCAGATTTAAAGACATCGCCGAAATCGAGCGTACTTACGGGCTGACCGCTGGCGTTCTGGATCTGCGCCGTACAGGTACCGGCTTCAATAGTGGATGTAAAAGTAGCCGAAACGCTACTGGTTCCGGTTATCGCGGCGAAAGAGGGCGCAGAAAAGAGTAATGTGACGATAGCACCGCCCAGAAAAGAGATTTTTTTCATCAAGAGGTTCCTTTTCTGATGATTATTCATAGGTGAAATTGAAAGTAGCCAGCGCGCTAAAAGTCCCCGTAGCGCCCTGGCCTGCTTGCGTTTCAACCAGCGTCGCGACTAGCGGCACTTCTTTATTTTTTATCTCCTGGCTGGTCCATATCAGACGCCCATCGTCCGCACCGGCATTAATAATGAAAGGCGCATCGGTTGCTGACGCTCTGGCGATGGCGATCCCAAGAGAGTCAGCGGCATCCGCCGTTGTCGCGCCATTTATTATCACGGTTTCTTTGTACCCTGATTTCGTCCCGCTGATGGTGGTTTTAAGCGATTGCAGGCTTTCGGGGCATTCGGTGATTTTCAACTTAAAGGTTGCCTGCGCTGCGCTGTCGCCGCTGATGATTTTATCCAGGCTCACAACGCCATTCGTACCGATAGGGATGGTGTTGTTTTTGCCATCACCGCTGCCGCCCTCAATGGCCATATCGCAGGTAGTTTCGCGCAGGTTGGCGGTAAAGGTGACATCCAGCGAGGCTGCCTGCCCCGGTAACGCAGTGGCGAACAAAATGCCGCTACAGCCCACCAGATAAAGTTGTTTCAGACTCATTATCTTCATTCTATTCCCTGTAAAAATAATGCCATTACATCTGGCAACGTTGGTTATTTAGCAGACGGGTAAGGCCAATTTTCTTATCCTCCCCACCGTCAGAGAGCCGGTAGTTCACGGTGCAACGGTTCCCGCTTCCGCTTCCCCAGATAACCCGCAGCTTTCCGCTCTCGGTGACGCCGCGGATATAGGCCATTCCCGCCTGTCCGACGGTACCGATAGATTTGCCCCGTTCATTTTGCACATCCGCGCCGAGCGGGATAAATCCGTTGTCGGAACGCTGTAGTTCAAGTAACAGCGAGCGCCCTTCATCGGTCTCAAAATCGACCCGAACAACGGCACCGCTGCGGGGAACAACGACCGTGCTGGTGTTTTTTACCTCCACATCCTCTTCCATGGTGTCGATATTGAGGCCGACGTTGTTCTCACGGTAAGCCGATAAATAGGGCTGGATGGCGTATCCCGAACCGTTGATTTGCCCGTCTCCATTGGTTAAACGAGCGCCTTTGGCTCCCGCAGCGTGCACCAGCGCCAGGGTATCGGTATCGCCGATGCTGTTGGGGGCCAGAGTCAGGCCGCCGGAATGCAGCAGCATGCCGCCGCTGTAGCTCATGGAGTACTGGCGGCTGGCATCATCGGAAGCTGAAGCCGACAGGCTTAAGGGCCCCCACGGGCTGCTGTAGCTGCCGTAACCGCCAACCTGGTTGATTGACGAGCCATCTGACCGGCTGGCGCTGGTGTTAAGGCTGTAGCTGAAGCGATAGTCGTCGGTATTGCCGTTGGCGCTGGTAGAGAAATTATTGTTCGACTTCAGATCGCTGTTGACGCTCATATTGACGGTAGAAAAACCGAGCGGCCGCTTATTGCGCCCCAGCAGGTTTTCCAGCGGAATGCTCAGGTTGAGATAGACGCTGTCGTCCTTATCGCCATATTCGTTATAGGAACGCTGGACTGAAATGCTATAGCTGACCCATGAAAATGAGTCGTTATAGCCAACCGAGTACTGAGAGGTCGAGGAGGATTTATTCCAGTAATCTTCCCAGCTGCCGCTGACATACAGGTTGCCGTTACTGTTGCTCCAGAGAGAGACCGGCTGACTAATGTTGACCTGGAACTGGTTTTTCATCCGTTGAAAACGGGTAAATTCTTGCGGCGTATCGTCGTTGTTGTGCCTGAGGTTGTCATTTAACGTGGCCGCATCCCGTAACGACATATAGTTTTCAGTGGAAAACCGGTAGGCAGCAATATTGAATGAGGTGCGGGATTCTTCAATCAGCTTGCTCCAGGTCACGCGATAGCTTTGGCCCGTCAGAGTATCCAGGTCATCAATGGCGGTTGTGGAGTGTGTAATGTCAAATGCGAATGCGCCGACGGGCGTATTGGTGGCGATACCCACTAACCCGGCGTAATAGCCGACATCCATATACTGCACGCCGACATAGCCAGTGAAGGTGTTGTTCAGACCGTAATAACCGGTGGCGTAACCCAGCCCTGGTTTCTCTTTTAAACTCTTGTCGCGCAGTTCGCCGGCGCCGATGTCCCAGCGACCATAGCCCGGGCGCAGCATTTGCGTAACCGAAGAGTAGGGCACCGAGAAGACGCGCACGCTGCCATCGGCCTCTTCAATCGATACGTTCAGGTCGCTACCATAGCCGGTGGTGCTAAGATCGGTAATGGCAAATGGACCTGGCGGCACGGTAGTTTCATAGATTTTATTGCCGCTTTGCTTAATCACAACCTTCGCATTGCTCTTTGCCACGCCGCGAATCTCAGGCGCGTAAGTGGAAGCGCCGCCGGGCAGCATGCGATCGTCGTTGTAAAAGCGCACGCCCCGCAGGCTAAATGAATCGAAGCCATCGCCGCGGGTATAGGAATCTCCCACCAGAAACTGTGAGCGCAATGAGGTGATATCACGCTGCAGATAGATATCCTGGCTTGCGTAATCGCTGCCGCTGTCCTGATCCCAGTTGGCGTTTCCCCTGGCGCGCAGGTGCCAGGCACCGATGTTGACCCCGTACTTCAGTCCGGCATAAACCGAATCCGAACCGCTGCCATCGCTTTCAGAGTGCCAGGCGTTAAGATCGTAAGAGACCATTGCAGCGGTAATTCCGTCCTGCCAGAGCGAGGGATCGACGTAGCCATCAGGGCGTTTAAGGACATAGATTTGCGGCATGGAGATCGCCAGCTCCTGGGTGCCAATATCATAATTCCATGAGGATTGCGGATACTGTTGTGCAATATCGATGCAGGCGGCGGATTCGAGATCCAGTCCTTCTGTGTTAACGCCTGTTTGCGCCAGCAGCTTACTGGTAAAACAGGGCGTAGCCCGGGGTGTACCATTATCGTTAAAGGTAAAATCCACCAGCATCTTTGGCTTGCTGTTTAGCAAGATTTGCGTTTTATAGGTGCCCGGCGGTACCGGGTTACCTTTAGAAAAGCGGCTGACGTCAATATTGTCGCCGGTACTAAATAAAAACTGATCGTTAAATTCAATGTCATCTGCTGGAACTGAAGGAGCTTCTTCCGCCATTACTGAGGACTGGAGTGCAATATAGATAGTGGTACACAATAATGATCGACGAAAAAACATGCGTTCCCTATTTCTTTGTAAAGGCTGAGATCCTTCAGCGGTGACAATTAATTGATGGCGGCCTGATGTTTTTCGGTACCGCCAAAATCATTGATCGCGGTGTATTCAATTTTTCCGCCTCGCAGCGCTGGCGCATTTTTTACCGGAATGGTTTCATTCGAGAGCGGTGGAATAGTGTGGGAATCGACCTCTATTTTTTTACCGTTGACGGTAACGGTCGCTTTAGCCATTGACACATAATAAGGGCTGCTATTATTGGCAATGAGCGCGGTGCCTTGCTGAGACCATTTAAGATTACCGGCGGCAATAGCCGGATCTCCCGGCAAACCATCCGGGCGAAAAAACATCTTAATGCGGGTACGAAACGCCAGCTGTAATACGTTTTGGCTGTCTCCGTCTTTCGCTTTTGGCGGGACTTCAAGGACGTTAAACCAGAACAGCGATTCCCGATCCTGCGCCAGAGGCTGCTGGGTCCAGGTAATACGCACGGTTTGCCCCTTCGACGGGTCGATACGTGATACCGGCGGCGTGACGATAAACGGCAGCTTCAGTTCCTGCGGATTAACGGTATCGCGACCGTCATCAAGCCACGACTGTACCAGTAGCGGTTTAGTGCCGCGGTTTTCCATTTTAACGGTCACGTCTTTGGCTGATTGCGGGTAGATCACACGGGTGCCGGAAATAACAATATCCGCGCAGGCATTAAATGTACTGAACGCCGCGCTGGCGCACACTAGCGATGTCAGCGTAAGTTGGGTAAAACGATGCATAACAATCTGCTCCCTGCAATGCGCCTGCTTTATGCCGCAGACGCATAATCCATTACGTTACGATTACTCGTAAGACATAGTAAAAGTCGCGTTGCTGGTCACTTTACCCGCGGTGATATCGTTGGTGCCTTTAACCCAATCGGCGCTTGGAACGTAAGCCACGCGGTAAGCCAGTACGCCTTCGCCGCTGGTCAGGGTAGCGACCTGGGTGTTGTTATTCGGCAGGCCAACCTGAATACGATCGGTATCGGTGGTGCTGTTGTTAAACAGCGCCAGGCTAACGTTATCAGCATGACCGGTAACGCTCGGGTCAGTTTTCAGCGTGCCGTTAGAGAGTTCGGCAAACTGCTGGGAAGTAAAGGTCGCGGATGCTTTGGTCAGCGTGTCCGGGCAGTTGCTCAGGTGCAGTTCAAACTCTTTCGAGCCAACGCCTGCGTCAACGGTGGTGCCTTCGACATCGGCTTTTTTCACCACCGGCATGCTGATGGTGACGTTTCTGGCGTCAACACCGTTGTTGGTGGTGATGGTGCAAGTGGTGTCGGAAACGGCGCCATCAAACGTAATGAGGCCAACATCGGTGCCCGGCGTGGTTACCGTATCATCAGCAAATGCGGAGGCTGAGCCTAAAGCCAGAATAATTGATGCAGCCGCAATGGTTAACTTATTCATATATATATATATCCATATAAAATTAAACTATCCCATAAATAATGGGAGTGGCCTGAATAATTTCAGGGTATAGGGATTCTAATCTTTTAGATGAGGCGTAATACTGAGTCTTTTTACAAAATAATGTAAGAAAACGTCGGTTGCTAATCTAGGGTGGAATATGGTAAATAAAGACTTTCTTTACCTGAAATAATATATTCTTTAGGTTGGCTATTTGTATTTTTGGTGGTGAATAATATTGCCTGGGTTAATAATATTGATTTATTTAATGCTATGCATTTGCAAAATAATAGCTCCGGATTACCGGAGCTATGGAAAATATCAGGCAACCTGTACCGGAATGGCTTTTGCCTGGCGCTTCATTTCGTTTTCGCCCTCGAAATAGGCGACTTTCGGCTGCCAGGTGCGGGCTTCTTCGTCAGGCATGGTGACGAAACTGGCGATAATCAAAATATCGCCGACGTTGGCGCAGTGTGCCGCCGCGCCGTTAACGGAGATAATTCGCGACCCGCGCTCTGCGGCGATGGCGTAGGTGGTGAAACGATTACCGTTGGTCACGTTCCAGATATGAATAGCCTCGTTTTCAAGGATGCCGGACGCATCGAGGAAATCCTGATCAATAGCGCAGGAGCCTTCATAGTGCAGGTCGGCCTGCGTGACTTTAACGCGGTGGAGTTTGCCCTGCAGCATATTACGAATCATAACGTCTACCTTTAAAGCTTAACGATAACAAAGCGGACATGACGTCCGCCTTGAGGAAATTCCTGGCAGTATTGCCTGATTTTTAACCCGTGTCTAGCCAGCGAGTGCGACGATCTGATTGTCGATCAAACGCGCTTCGCCGAGCCAGGCCGCCATCAGGATCACCGCTCGCTTACTGGTTTCCGTCAGGTCGAACAGCGTATCGGCATCGCGGATCTGAATATCATCGGCGCGGAAGCCTTTTTCGTTCAGCTCCTGAGCGGCAATCGCGATAACCTCGTCAAGATTACGTTCGCCGGCCGCCAGTTTCTCCGCCACGCTATTCATCACCTTATGCAGTCCCGGCGCAATTTTACGCTGCTCAGCGCTGAGATAACCGTTGCGCGAGCTCAGCGCCAGCCCATCTTTAGCGCGCATAATCGGCACGCCGATAATCTCGATGTCATAGCCCATATCGGCCACCATCTTGCGGATGAGCGCCAGCTGCTGGAAATCTTTTTCGCCGAAGCAGGCGACATCCGGCTGTACCAGGTTAAACAGCTTGCTGACGATGGTCGAAACGCCGCGGAAGTGACCAGGACGGCTGGCGCCTTCGAGCATCGTCGACAATCCTGGAACATCGACGTAAGTCTGATTTTCGATGCCGTGCGGATAAATTTCCGCCGCTGCAGGGGCAAAAACTAAATCGACTTTGCGTTTGTTCAGCTTCTCGCAATCGTCCTGCAGGGTTCGCGGATAGCGCGCCAGATCGTCCGGGCGGTCAAACTGCATCGGATTGACGAAAATACTGGCTACCACCACATCCGCGCTGGCTTTTGCCGCATCGACCAGCTTCATATGACCATCGTGCAGGTTGCCCATGGTGGGAACCAGCGCAATGCGCTTGCCTTCCTGACGTAAACGGCGGATATGCTGGCGCAGCAGCGGCAGGGTTTCAATAATCAGCACAACAATACTCCTTAATGGAAACTGTGTTCTTCGCCCGGATATTCACCGGACTCCACTTCGGCAACATATTGCCGTACCGCGGCGCGCATGTCGCCCGCTGTGCTCAGGAAATTTTTGGCAAATTTGGGAATGTGACCACCGGTGATACCAAAGGCATCATGCATCACGAGGATCTGTCCATCGGTGACGTTGCCCGCGCCGATGCCGATTACCGGGATGGTGAGCGCCTCGGTGACGCGTTTCGCCAGCTCGACCGGCACGCACTCCAGGACCAGCAGCTGTGCGCCCGCCGCTTCTAACGCCAGCGCATCATCCAGCAGAACTTGCCCGGCATCGCCGCGCCCCTGAATTTTATAACCGCCGAAGACGTTCACCGACTGGGGAGTCAGCCCGAGGTGTCCGCATACGGGTACCGCGCGCTCGGCGAGCATTTTCACCGTATCCGCCAGCCATGCGCCGCCCTCGATTTTGACCATATTGGCCCCCGCGCGCATCACGATGGCGGCGTTCTCGAAGGTTTGTTCCGGCGTGGCGTAAGCCATAAACGGCAGATCGGCGAGCAGCAGGCAGTTTGGCGCGCCCCGGCGCACCGCGCGGGTATGGTAGGCGATATCTTCTACGGTCACCGGCAGGGTGGAGTCGTGGCCCTGTACCGTCATGCCCAGCGAATCGCCGACCAGCATCACGTTGATACCCTCATCGGCAAACAGCTTTGCAAAGCTGTAGTCATAGGCGGTGATAGTGGCGAAGCGTTTCTTCTCCTGTTTGCATTTCTGCAGCAGGGCGATAGTGGTCGGTTTCATAACGTTTCCTGATGATGAAAGTCATTTTAACCGGCATTCTAGCAGCCGCATTCAGGGGGGCAATGGTTTTAGGCAACCGATTACCACGATCGCCGTAATTGCTAAAAAATGAAGGGGTATTACCAGCTAGCGGGTTTTTCTGCGCCGAGAGTGGCCAGAACATCGCGCAATGCCAAACCGTCGGGGAAACGTAGCTCAGGCGCAATTTCAAACAGCGGCCACAGCATAAAGCCGCGGTTTTTCATATCGTAGTGCGGCACGGTCAGGCGCGGAGTATTCAACACTTCCTCGCCGAACAGCATGATATCGAGATCCAGCGTGCGGGGGCCCCAGCGTTCAGCTTTACGGGTACGGCCCTGCTGCAGCTCGATGCGCTGAGTGTGGTCGAGCAGCGCCTCTGGGGCGAGAGAGGTTTCCAGCGCCACGGCGGCGTTGAGGTAGTCAGGCTGATCCTGCGGCCCCAGCGGCGGTGTACGGTAGAAAGAGGAAACGCTTATCACCCGGCTGTCAGGAATCTCCGCCAGCGCGTTGACGGCAGCGTTAACCTGCTCCAGCGGAGAGGCCAGATTGCTGCCGATAGCGATATAAGCAAGCGTCATGCGCTACCTTCGCGACGCGGCGCGCGTTTACGCGGACGGCGGTTGCGACGACGTGGAGCCGGATCGTCACCCAAATCATCCAGCATATTTTTCTGAGCCGGCGGCGCAGCGACCTGGAACTCGCCCCACCATTTGGTCAGGCGCTGCAGTTCGCCATTGTTCTCGGCGCCGGCGCGCAGCTCCAGCAGATCGTATGCGGCGCGGAATTTTGGATGCTCCATCAGCTTCCACGCGCGTTTGCCCTGACGGCGGGACATCCGCAGCTGAAGCTGCCAGATATCGCGCACCAGAGTGGTGATGCGTTTCGGGATCGCCAGCGTACGGCAGGCTTCGTCCAGCACGTCGTTCATCGCCAGCGCGAAGGCATCGTAGTAGGCCAGCCCGCTCTCCTGAGCGATTTTCTGCGCGGTTTCCAGCAGCGGGTACCAGAACATCACCGCGAACAGGAACGCCGGATTAACGCGCATGTCGTTGCGAATACGGTTATCGGTATTCTTCAGCACCTGGCTGATGATACGCTCCATTGGACTATCGCCGCGCTCGGTGAAGTAGCGGGTAATGGTCGGGAACAGCGGCTGGAACAGATTATATTCGCGCAGCAGGATATAGGTTTGATATCCGTCGCCGGCCTGCAGCAGCTTCAGGACTTCTTCAAACAGACGCGCCGGCGGCACATCGTGCAGCAGCGTCGCCAGGCGTGGGATCGGCTCGGCGGTCTCTTCGCTGATGCTCATGCCGAGCTTCGCCGCAAACCGCACCGCGCGCAGCATCCGCACCGGATCTTCACGATAGCGGGTCTCCGGATCGCCGATCAGGCGGATAACGCCATCCTGCAGATCTTTCATGCCGCCGACGTAGTCGCGGACGGTAAAATCCGCCACGCTGTAATAGAGGCTGTTGATGGTAAAGTCGCGACGCTGGGCGTCTTCTTCAATCGAACCGAAGATGTTGTCGCGCAGCAGCATGCCGTTCTGGCCGCGCTGGGAGGTGATGCGATCGGTGGTGTGGCCTTCATGATGGCCGCGGAAGGTCGCGACTTCGATAATTTCCGGCCCGAACATCACGTGCGCCAGGCGGAAGCGACGGCCGACCAGACGGCAGTTGCGGAACAGCTTACGCACCTGTTCCGGGGTCGCGTTGGTGGTGACGTCAAAATCTTTGGGTTTTTTGCCCAGCAGCAGGTCGCGTACGCCGCCGCCGACCAGCCATGATTCGTAGCCCGCCTTGTTGAGTCTGTACATGACCTTGAGGGCATTTTCACTGATATCTTTGCGGGAAATTGCATGCTGCTCACGCGGGATAACCGTCATATGTAGTTGTTCGACGGCGGCTTCTGCCTCGCGCTCTTCACGGCTTAGCACCTTACGGCAAAAATTAGCGACTCGGGTAAAAATGGTACACCTCGTAGTGTCAGACGGACTTCAGGACAAAAAAATAGCGGCTAATCATAGCTCAGCGGAACGCATTTGAGAATGCTGGATTTGCTCCGGCCGCCAGTTCGCTATCGCGTACTTGAGTAAATCCTCAATGCTCAGCGTCTGCCATTCCTGAATGACATCCTGATTAAGAAACGTTAGCGCCCGCACAATTTCTGGTCGCGGGTCGCCCTCAGACAGTGCCGGAGCGTGGTTTTGCTTCGACAGTTTATTGCCCTGCGCGTTGAGGGCCAGCGGCAAATGGATATAATCCGGCGCCTGCCAGCCAAAATGCTGATAGAGAGAAATCTGCCGTACCGTTGGTTCGATAAGATCGGCGCCGCGGACGATTTCGCTGACGCCCTGAAAATGATCGTCCACCACCACCGCCAGATTATAGGCGAACAGCCCATCGCGGCGATGGATAATAAAATCTTCGCGCGCGAGCGGCTCGTCGGCAACGATGGTGCCGCGCAGCTGGTCATAAAATTCAAGGACTGGACGAGTTTGCCGCAGACGCAGAGCGGCGTTTTCCGCGCCGAGGCGTAAATCCCGGCAGTGGCCGTCGTAGATGCCGCCCATACCGTGGATACGCGCGCGGGTGCAGGTGCAGTAGTAGCAGAGGCCCTGCTCGCGCAGCCAGGCCAGGCGCTCGCGATAGGCTTCATGACGTTTTGACTGCCAGAGTACCTCTCCGTCCCAGTGCAGGCCGTAGTGGTCTAATTGACGAAGGATAGTTTCAGCGGCGCCGGGGACTTCACGCGGCGGATCGATATCTTCAATGCGCACGCGCCAGATACCGTTCTGCGCCCGAGCCTGCAGATAGCTGCCAAGCGCGGCAATTAATGAGCCAAAGTGGAGTTCACCGGAGGGTGAGGGGGCAAAGCGCCCGATATAGTGTGAATCTTTCATGATATGACTAAAGCATCAGGGCGGGAGAAAGCTCCCGCCAGAGATGCATCAGCGAAGTGATTAGCCTGCCATCTGTTTTTCGCGAATTTCCGCCAGCGTTTTGCAATCAATGCACAGGTCGGCGGTCGGGCGCGCTTCCAGACGACGGATACCAATCTCGACGCCACAAGATTCACAGAAGCCGAAATCTTCGTCTTCGACTTTTTTCAGCGTTTTCTCGATCTTTTTGATCAGTTTACGTTCGCGGTCGCGGTTACGCAGCTCCAGGCTGAACTCTTCTTCCTGAGCGGCACGGTCTACCGGGTCCGGGAAGTTAGCAGCTTCATCCTGCATATGCGTTACGGTGCGATCCACTTCATCCCTAAGTTGATTACGCCACGCTTCAAGAATGCGCTTGAAGTGCGCCAGCTGGGCTTCGTTCATATACTCTTCGCCCGGCTTCACTTGGTACGGCTCCACCCCAGCGATGGAGAGAATACTCAGGGACGATGTTTTACGGTTTTGCCCTTCTTGCATGTTGCTTCTCCTTAACACGCACTATCGATCCCCGTGTTGGGGGAAAAATCAGGCCGCTATAAATAGCAGATGCTTTTCCGGATAGCAATTATCTAAACGTTACACTTGACAACCCTGTGAGGAAAAGCGTATTTGCGCTCGCGACCCGAATACTATTTAGCCGTTTATTTACCGGGGGTTAACACCACGGTAATTGGCTTATTCAGAGTCATCATCTCGGTAGAAAGTTCCGCCTTGTACGCGAGAATTTCCACCCCCTTGTTTTGCGCCTCAATCAATAGCTGTGCGTATCTGGCATCAATGTGATGCGCGGGAGAGAAACGGTCGATCGCGGAATGAAGCACCGCGAACAGTATCACCGCCCGATCGCCAGCCGCCGCCACGCTCATCAGCTCCCGCAGGTGCTTCTGGCCGCGCTCGGTGACCGCATCGGGGAAATAACCGTATTCCTTTTCCGCCAACGTAACCGATTTCACTTCAATATAGCAGTTTTGTCGGTCATCTGCTTGTAACAGAATATCAATACGGCTGCTTTCATCACCATACTTCACTTCGCTTTTCAGCGTGTTGTAGCCTACAAGCTCGGGAATTTTACCTGCCAGAATCGCCTCTTTCGCCAACGTATTAGCACGTAGAGTATTAACACAAATTGTCGCGCCTTCGACGGTTTCAGTTAATTCCCATGTGTGAGCATATTTGCGTTTAGGATTATCTGAGGTGGAATACCAGACGGTGTCGCCCGGCGCGGCGCAGCCGGTCATGGCGCCGGTATTGGGGCAGTGCAGGGTCAGCTCGCGTCCATCCGGGGTCATGACGTCGGCGAGAAACCGTTTGTAACGTTTAATCAGGATGGCGGACTGCAGGGGAGGAGTGAACAGCATCAGCTTTCCTTGTCGAAAGGGTAACGTTCCAGCGCCTGATAGCGGGTGCGTCCGCGGCTAAAGCTGGATTGGTAGAGAACAAATTCGTTGACCGCAAACGCCCAGCTAAATCCGGGCGGCGGAATAGGCACCGCGTGGCGCGCGTCGCGCAGTAGGGTGATGTGCGGATGAAACGGCTGCGGGCTTTGATAGCAGCCGCTGCGGGCGGCCTGGGCGCGCAGCATATTCGCTAATTGCAAAACCCCGCGCGGCGGCTGACGAGTACCCAGCCACACCACCCGCGAACGTAGCCACTGCCCGGCATCGTCAAGCGTCAGGGTAAAGCCCGGCTGGCGGATCCGTCCGGCCATTGCAGACAGCGCCCGCTGCTTGTCCGCGCTCACTTCGCCAAGAAAGGCCAGCGTCAGATGGAGGTTAGCCGCCGCCACCGGTCGACCCGCATCCTCGGGAAAGCTGGCGGCGCGCCAGTGAACGATCTGCTGCTGAACTTCTCCAGGAAGTTCAATGGCGAAAAACAGCCTTTTCGGCTCGGACATGATAGAGACTCGGTAATGAATTATCGGGATGCTACAATGCTTGCCCTCACATGTTAACCCCCGGAGCGCTTCGTGTCCTCATTGCCGGTTGCCGCCGTCCTCCCTGAACTTCTCTCTGCCCTGCAGCATGCGCCGCAGGTTTTGCTTAACGCGCCAACCGGCGCCGGGAAATCCACCTGGCTGCCGCTGCAAATTCTCGCCGAAGGTAAAATCAACGGACGCATAATCCTGCTGGAGCCGCGGCGGCTGGCCGCGCGTAACGTGGCGCAGCGGCTGGCGGAACTGCTGGGAGAAAAGCCCGGCGAGACGGTGGGCTATCGCATGCGCGCGGAGAGCTGCGTCGGGCCGAACACGCGTCTCGAAGTGGTGACCGAAGGTATTTTAACGCGGATGATCCAGCGCGATCCTGAGCTGAGCGGCGTGGGGCTGGCGATCCTTGATGAATTCCACGAACGCAGCCTGCAGGCGGATCTGGCGCTGGCGCTGCTGCTCGACGTCCAGCAGGGACTGCGCGACGATCTTAAGCTGCTGATTATGTCGGCGACGCTGGACAATGAACGCCTGCAGAAGCTGCTGCCGGAGGCGCCGGTTATCGTTTCCGAAGGGCGCGCGTTTCCGGTTGAACGGCGTTTTTTGCCGTTGCCGACTCATCAGCGTTTTGACGAGGCGGTGGCGATAGCCGCCGCAGAGCTGCTGCGTAGCGAGAATGGCTCAATGCTGCTGTTTCTGCCCGGGGTAGGAGAAATTCAGCGCGTGCAGGAGCGGCTGGCGGAGCGGGTGGCGAGCGATGTTGTGCTGTGCCCGCTGTACGGCGCGTTGCCCCTGAGCGAGCAGCGTAAGGCGATACTGCCTGCGCCAGCCGGGATGCGCAAAGTGGTGCTGGCAACCAACATCGCCGAAACCAGTCTGACCATCGAGGGGATTCGGCTGGTGGTGGATAGCGCTCAGGAGCGAGTCGCGCGCTTTGACGCCCGGACCGGGCTCACTCGCCTGGTGACGCAGCGCATCAGCCAGGCCTCAATGACCCAGCGCGCCGGTCGAGCCGGGCGTCTGGAGCCGGGTATCTGCCTGCATCTGCTGGCAAAGGAGCAGGCCGAGCGCGCGGCGGCGCAGGGCGACCCGGAAATCCTGCAAAGCGATTTGTCGTCGCTGCTGCTGGAGCTATTGCAGTGGGGATGTCAGGACCCGGCCCAGCTCAGCTGGCTGGATCTGCCGCCTGCGACCAACCTGGCGGCGGCCCGGCGTCTGCTCACTAACCTTTCTGCGCTGGAAGGTGACCGGCTGTCGGCGCACGGGCGCAAAATGGCGGCGTTAGGTAACGATCCGCGTCTGGCGGCAATGCTGACGGCCGCGGAGGATGCCGATGGCGCCGCCACGGCGGCTAAGCTGGCGGCGATCCTTGAAGAGCCGCCGCGCGGCGGCAATAGCGATCTCAGCGCGGCGTTTGCCCGTCAGCAGGGCAACTGGCAGCAGCGGGCGCAGCAGCTGATGAAAAGGCTGGCGGTTCGCGGCGGTCAGCCCGACGCCGACAGCATCGCGGCGCTGCTGGCCTCCGCTTTTGCCGACCGTATCGCCCATCGTCGCGGTCAGGAGGGGCGCTACCAGCTGGCTAACGGGATGGGGGCGATGCTTGACGCCGATGATGCCCTTAGCCGCCACGAATGGCTGATTGCGCCGCTGCTGCTGCAGGGGAGCGCATCGCCAGATGCGCGGATCCTGCTGGCGCTGCCGGTCGATATTCACGCGCTGATTGAGCAGTGTCCGGCGCTGGTCCGGCGTTCCGATATCGTCGAGTGGGATGAGGCGCCAGGCACGCTGAAGGCCTGGCGGCGCACCTGTATCGGACGCCTGGTCATCAAGACCCAGCCGCTGGCGAAGCCGGCGGAAGAGGAGCTGCATCAGGCGATGCTTAACGGGATCCGCGAGAAGGGACTGAACGTGCTCAACTGGACGCCGGAGGCGGAGCAGCTGCGTCTGCGGCTGCACTGCGCGGCGCAGTGGCTGCCGGAGGAGGCGTGGCCGGCCGTTGATGAGGCGTCGCTGCTGGCCTCGCTTGAACGGTGGCTGCTGCCGCAGATGGCGGGCGTCCATTCGCTGCGGGCTCTGAAGGCGCTGGACGTGCGTCAGGCGCTGCAAAACTGGCTGCCGTGGCCGCTGCGCCAGAAGCTGGACAGCGAGCTGCCCACGCATTATACGGTGCCGACCGGTAGCCGCATTGCGATTCGCTATCACGATGAAAACCCGCCGGCGCTGGCGGTGCGAATGCAGGAGATGTTTGGCGAGGCGACCACTCCGACTATCGCCCAGGGGCGGGTGCCGCTGGTGCTGGAGCTGCTTTCGCCGGCGCAGCGCCCGCTGCAGATCACCCGTGATTTAGGCGCGTTCTGGCAGGGGAGCTACCGCGAGGTACAAAAAGAGATGAAAGGGCGCTATCCGAAGCACGTCTGGCCCGACGATCCGGCCAATACCGCCCCGACCCGCCGCACCAAAAAGTATTCGTAGCCGGAGAGTTCCCGGGTTGCGGCGGAAACGCCTTACTCGGGCTACCGGACCAACAGCACCCGTAGCCCTACTAAGCGCAGCGCGAGCAGGGGATATTTTATACCTGGCCCCACAAAAAGATGCCGCCGCCCGCCAGCGCCAGCCAGGGGCCGAAGGCCAGAGGCTGTTCGAGCGAACGACGGGTTACCAGGCGCTGCAGCAGCGTCCAGATCAGGCCGCTGGCGGAAGCCAGCAGCAGCGTATGCGGCAGCGCCTGCCAGCCGAGCCACGCGCCGAGCGCCGCCAGCAGCTTGAAATCACCGTAGCCCAGCGCCTCTTTACCGGTCAGCAGACGGAACACCCAGTACACTGACCACAGCGATAGATACCCGGCCATCGCGCCAACGACCGCCTCCGCCAGCGGCGCGAAGAGATCGGTAAGATTGAACAGCAGCCCGGCCCACAGCAGCGGCAGAGTCAGCCTGTCAGGCAGCAGCTGCGTTTGCGCGTCGATGGCGGCGAGGATCAGCAGCAGCGACAATAAAATTAACCCGCCCAGCAGCGGCATGCCAGGAGGGATCAGGTACCCGACCAGCATAAACAGCGCGCCGGTCGCCAGCTCCATCAGCGGATAGCGACGTGAAATCGGTCGCCCGCAGCAGCGCGAACGCCCCTTGAGCCATAAAAAGCTCAGCAGCGGGATATTGTCCCGCCAGGCGATGGGCTGACGGCACTGCGGACAGAACGATGCGGGGAGGCAGAGATTCACTCCCTCTGCGTACTCCATCATCAGCGGTAAACGATGGATAACGACGTTAAAAAAGCTGCCGAACGCCAGTCCGGACAAGAATAAAAAACCGCCCCAGATTAACGGGAATTGCGCGGCGAACTCGGGTAACAATGCGATGTTTTCCACGGCTATTTTTTCTCCTCGGATAGCCACTGTCCCTGCCACTGCCACGGCGTGCGCCCCTGCTTATCTTTACGGCCGGTTTGCGCAACCAGCAGCGTCAGCAGCGCCGGAGCCGCCTGACGGGTTTGCAGCATGCCGTTAAACGTATAGCGCCCGTCGGGTGTCAGAACGCCCTGTCCGGTGAGGCTAAGCTGATGGGAATCCTGGGTCAGGGCGATAGCCAGCGCGCCCGCCGGGGTGCAGCTTAGTTTGCCGCTAACCTGGGCCAGTTCGAGCGAACCGGCGGGGGAGGTGAGCGCCGCATCCTGCCACTGCACGGCGCCCGCGCTTATCTGTCGGCAGCCGCCAGCGTTAAAACGGGCTTCCGGTAGCGTCAGCATCACCTGGCCACGAGCTTCCAGCGGTATCCCGAGCGCCAGCCGCTGGCCGATCGTCCGGGCCGGAATCACGAGTCGGCCCTCGCGCACCACAAACTCGTTCAGGCCGTGCAGCCAGGCCTGGCCGCGCAGGCCGGAGGGGGCGCTAAACGCGATATGCCAGCCAGGAAGCCACGACGAAAAGCCAAACTCCCAGCGTAAATGGGCGATGTCAAAACCGCGCCAGCTGGCCTGACGGGCTTCTCCTTGCCACAGGGTGCCCGTGGTTTCGCCGAGCCGCGCGCCTTCCGGCAGCGCCAGGGCCAGCAGTCTCGCCGGCGCGCTAAGCAGCAGCCAGAAGAGATAGACCGCCGCCAGCAGCAGGCCGATAGTGATTTTATTTTTCATCGCTGCGCTCCAGCACCAGCGTAGTGACGGTGACCCGGCCGGGCTGCTGCGCCACGGCGGCCACCGTCAGCGTAACGGTGGTCATCCCCACCTGCCCCAGCGCGTCGAGCCATGCCATCAGCGCCTGAAAATCGGCGGGCTGCACGCTAATGCCCAGTCGAGCTCCCTGCGGCTGCAGGCGAACGATGGCGATCCCGTGGCGGGCGGCTTCGCGCATAATCACCGTTGATGGCTCTTGCGGCGCGGCAGGCGATTTCTGCTGGCGAAGCTGCTGCAGAAGGGGAGTCTGCTGGCGCATCCACTGCAGACTGGCCTGCTCCCGGGTCAGCGTTTGCCGCCACTGCGTCTCGCGACTTTGCCAGGGCTGCCATAAAGCGTAATAGACCAGGCCGATAATCAGCATCACGCCCATGCCCAGCAGCAGATGCCGTTCGCGGCGCGTACGCTGTTGCCATAAGGTCATCAGGTTATGCATCGTTATCCTCCAGCGTCAGACGCCCTTCAATACCCTCTGCGTGCGGTTTCATTTCTCCGCTCTGCACGCGGAAGCCGGCCCGCGCCCGCTGGCTGAACTGCTCCAGAGCCTGCGATGAGACGGCGGATATCTCCAGCTGCAGCGCGTTGCGCCCGGCATCATAGCTCAGGGTTCGCAGGCGGATGCCCGGCGTTTCAGCAATGATTTGCTGCAGAGCGCCGAGCCGCGAGATGAGCGCCGGCCGGGCGCTTGCGCTTGCCAGCCGACGCAGATGCTGCTGCATTTGCAGACGTGGATTGACGAGGTTTTTCTCGCTTTTGAACCACTGGCGGTAAAAGTCACGGCTGGCCTGTACCGCGGCGTCGGCCTGGCGCGCCAGCGCGAGATGGTCGTGGAGGCGATTCCCGCTCCACAGCAGCAGTAGCGCCAGCGCAGCGGCGAGAGCCGGGCGCCAGCGTCGGGGCGTCGGCGCCCGGCGGCGTTCAGGGGCAAAATCGCCCTGGCATAAGCAGATTTTACGCGCCTGCGGGTTGCTCGCCGCCAGCTCCAGCAAATCCTGCGTCGGCAGAGGTTGCCATGGCGCGGCAATATCCGGCGGCGGCGAGTAGCAGGCGATGGGCGCGAGGTCAGGCCAGTGAACCAGCAGTTCGCCGAGCCATGAGGTTTCGACCGCCATACCGCTCTCCGAATCGTGGCGAAACAGCCACTGCTCGCCGCAGCGTACGGCGCTCCAGCCGGTTGGGTTGTGCGGCAGGGTTAGGGCATCCGGCGTCAGTGCCAGCACGTTGAGTCCGAGTTGTTCGCACCAGGCCTGCCAGGCGCGCATCTTCTCCCGCCCGACCACCGCCACGGCACAATCGCTTTTATCCCGGTGGAGCAGGGCAAAATGGCTCTCCTCGACCTCTGTTGCCAGCTGTTCTTCGAGTAAAAACGCCAGGGCCTGCTGCGCATTTCGGCGCACGCCGGCGGGCAGAGTAACGCGATGAAACGCGCAGTCGCTGGCGGGCACCAGCACCCAGGCCGGATAATGTTGCGCCAGCAGGTTGAGCGTCGGATCGCCAGCGTCAGGATGCCATTCTCCGCTCTGCGCCTCGTCGCCCGGCGCGGCCAGCCGCCATATCGCCGTCGCGGCATCAGGATTGAGGCGAATAATCAGCACGGTGGCGGAAGAGGTATGGTGGTTATTCATCGGCTACCCAATAGATTCCATAGCGCCGCTGGACGACGCCGAAGGTTCGCCCCTGCTTTTGCAGGAGGCTACGTTGCTGATAGCGGGCGCTGCCCATCACTACGCTGAAGGTGGCGATAAAACGCTCGCTGCGCACCGTCAGCCACGGACGCGCGGCGGCGGTATCGGTTTTTTGTAGTATCGGCTGCGACAGGAAAGCGGCGACGCTGCTCCAGCCGGTGGCCGCGCGCGCCTGCAGCAGCTGCCGGGCTTCGGCAAGGGTGAGTTCAGCCGGGAAGAGCGCCGACAGTAGCGCGGCCTGAGCGGGCTGCAGGGTATTGACGTTCACCTGCAGCGTCTCGTCCGGAGGCGCGCAGACGTAGGGCAGCAGACGCTGATAGAGCGTCGCGTCCATCCCGGCCAGCAGGCGCAGTTCGCTGACATCCTGCAGCGGCTGATTGCCGCTCAGATAGCCGGGGGATTGCGCCATATAGACTTCATCTTCCGCGCCGTTCAGCAGCGGCTGGCGATCGCTGTCCACCCAGTCGCGCAGGGCGGCGGTCAGCTGTAAGGCGCGCAGCGGCTCGCTGCCGAGATTCTCCAGCAGTCGGGTAAAAACCTGTGCGGGATAAGGGATTTCAACGCTTTCGTCGCCGCTGAGCTGGTTAATGGCGTTGAGGTTGAAGCAGGCCTGCGCGTCGCTTAGGGTGGCGTAGATCTCGCCGTCATTGAGCGTAAAACGTCGCCCCTGCTGGGCCCAGTTCTGCGCCAGATGGGTTTGGTTCGGCGAGTCGAGCGCGTCGCGTTGTAGCAACGCCGCCGCCAGGGTTTCCGCCCCCAGCGCGTACCATTTGGCCTGCAGGTTATCGAGGGTCGTCGCGGTTTGCTGATACATCCGCACGCTGCGCTCGGTCATGGCGCTCGCCAGCACCATCATCAGAGCGAGGATCAGCAGCACCATAAGCAGGGCGACGCCGCGCTGGCGGGTATTCATTGGCTGCCTCCCGGCGTAAGCAGAAACAGCCTTCGGATCTCGCCGTATGGCTCCAGCGTCAGGGTGACCTCCAGCCCCTGGGGCAACCTCTGCGGCTGCTGCCATTCATCCAGCCAGCGGCCGCTGGCGTAAAAGCGCAGACGAAACGCCTGCACGTTGCGCTGCATAACGGTCACCGTAGGCAGACTACCTGGCAGCGGGTCCTGCTGGTCGTAGCTCAGGCGCTCCAGGTGGCTGCCGCGCAGGCGGTAGCTGACGTTCTGAATTTCCGAACGCGGCAGAAGCCCCAGAGGGTTGGGCCAACCGTTGCGGCTAAAAGCGATCGCCCAGTCGTCGCTGCCGAGCTGAAAGCGTCCGGCAAAAAACAGGCTCGCGCTGTCGCGGCTGCGGCGGGGAATGATTTGGCTAAAGTCCGCCGCCATCTGGCTGAACGTTTGCTGCAGCGTCTGGATGCGCTCGCCTTTATCGCGGGTGAGCGTATCGGCGCGCATCACATTTTGCAGCACCGTGACCGCAGCGACGCTGAGCGCGGCGAGGATGGCCAACGCCAGCAGCATTTCAACGAGGGTAAATCCGCGAGCTCGCTGGATCATGGCGGCGTCACGTAGGTGCGCAGCGAAGAGACGGGCATCTTTTCGCTTTTGGCATGGCGGACCTCGACGTCCAGCGCCCGCAGCTGCGGGAGGTCGGTTTCCACGCCCTGCCAGCGAATGTGCCAGCTGACGCCCGCCGTCTGCACCGTGGTTTCCGACCAGCTCAGCGCGGGCCAGCGATTTTCCAGCCGTAGCTGCACCAGCTGATTATCCGCCAGCCAGCCGGCCAGAATTTTCTCCTCCATTCGCCCCAGCTGGCGGGTTTGCTGGAGCGTGGCCTGCACCACCGCCAGCCCGGCAAGGGCGAAGACCACCAGCGCGACCATCACTTCTATTAGCGTCATGCCGGCCTGCTTTTTCATGGCGCCTCCTGCGGTTGAGGCTGGCTTTCGCCGCGCGCATTAAACGCGATACCCGTGGCTTCGCCGACGGTCAGCCGAAAGGGGGTCATCTCCCCGCCGGGAAAGATCAGCACATCGGGGTTGTCGCCCGGCGTCCAGGCCTCGCCCTGCGGAAAAGCGAGGCGTAGCTTGTCCCCGACGACGCTGCCCGAAGTGGCGACGCGTCCGGCGCTTAGCGGCAGCCAACGATAGCCGTTCCAGTCGTTGCCGACAGAGGGGGGCTCATGGCTTTCGCGGGCTTGCAGGACCAGAAACTGCCATCTATCGGGATGCACCGAGACGCCAAAAAACTGACCGGTTTGTAGACCTCGCTGCTGGACAAAGCGCAGCTGCGCCTCAAAGCGCGCCAGGGTCTGCGCCGCGCTATCATCGCGCGAGGAGGGGAAGGCCAGCAGCACCATGCCTGCGCTGACCCCCATCAGCAGCAAAATGAGCATCATCTCCAGCAACGTAAAGCCGCGCTGTCGCACTATTTTTTCCCAATCGTCCAGTTGCCGATATCGTCATTGCTCTCCGGCACGCCGTCCGGCCCGAGGCTGAAAATATCGACCTGTTCATGCTGGCCGGGGCTTAGCAGCTGGTAATCGTTGCCCCAGGGATCCTGCGGCAGACGGCGGATATAGCCGCCTTCGGGATAGTTGCGCGCGTGCGGCTCGGCCGATGGCGCGCTGACCAGCGCCTGCAGCCCCTGCTCGGTGGTGGGATAGCGGCTGTTGTCCAGTTTGTACATGTCCAGCGCTCCCTCGAGCGCCACAAGATCGCTGACCACTTTTTGCCGATCGGCCTTTTCTTTGTTGCCCATCAGATTGGGCACCACGAGGCTGGCGAGTACGCCGAGGATAACAATCACCACCATGATTTCCAGTAAGGTGAAGCCGCGCTGTCGTTGCATATTTTTCTCCATTAGAACAATTACATACTCATCAGGGTATTGAGTTGCAGTATCGGTTGCAGAATGGCGAGGACGATAAACAGCACCATGCCGGCCATCGCCACTACCAGCAGGGGTTCAAACAGGCTGAGGGCCAGCTGAATTTGCGCGCTCAGATCCCGGTCCTGGTTATCTGCCGCGCGCGCCAGCATGTCGTTGAGCTCGCCGCTCTGTTCGCCGCTGGCGACCATATAGCGCATCATCGGCGGGAAAAGCTGGGTCATTTCGAGCGCGCGATGCAGGCTGACGCCTTCGCGTACCGCGTCGCTGGCGGCTTCGAGCTGGCGCTTAGCCCAGGCGTTGCTTAATACTTCCGCGCTGATGCGCATCGCCAGCAGCAGCGGAACGGCGCTGGCGTTGAGAATGCTCAGGGTACGGGCGTAGCGGGCGCTGTTAACGCTGCGCGCGACCCGGCCAATCAACGGCAGGCGCAGCAGCAGTCTGTGCCAGGCCAGCCGCTTTGCCGGCTGCCGCAGCAGGTAGCGCAGCAGCAGAGCCATGAGCATGGCGGCGAGCAGCAGCCACGGACCGGCGGCGCGCAGCATATCGCTCATCGCCATCAGCAGACGGGTAGAAAACGGCAGCGCCTGCTTAAGGTGGATAAACTGCTCGACAACCTTCGGCACCACCGTCGACAGCAGAATGACGATCACGCTGACCGCCACCAGGGTTAGCACGATGGGGTAAATCATCGCCTGCAGCAGCCGGGCGCGCAGCTGCTGGCGCTGTTCGGTATAGTCCGCCAGCCGGTTCAGTACGCCATCAAGATGGCCGGAAGCTTCGCCGGCGGCGACCATCGCGCAGTAGAGCGCGTCGAAGCAGCCAGGGTAGCCGCGCATCGCTTCCGCCAGCGCGTGGCCTTCCAGCACTTTGCCGCGCACGCCGGCAATCAGGGTTTTCAGCTGCGGTTTCTCACACTGCTGGGCCACCGCGTCGAGCGCTTTTTCCAGCGGGATGGCGGCGGCGACCAGCGTCGCCAGCTGGCGGGTGACGAGGGCGAGATCGCGGGCGCTGGTGCGGCGGATAAAGCGCGGTTGTCCGCCGCTGCCGGCTGCCGGGGCGATGTCCAGCGCCAGCCAGCCCTTTTCCCGCAGCAGCTGGCGAGCGTGGCGGGCGGAGTCCGCCTGCTGGACGCCGCGCCGGGTTTTACCGTTTTCATCAACGGCCTGATAGCGAAAAAGCGCCATGTCAGGAGGCCTCCGCGATCTGCTGTTCGGTGACCCGCAGGACCTCTTGCCAGCTGGTGATCCCCGCCAGCGCCTTTTCCCGCCCGGCATGGCGTAGGGTGACATAGTCCGTTCCCAGCTGTTGGATCAGCGTCACCTCGTTTTCGCCGCGGTGGATAGCCATGCGCACGCGATCGTCCACCAGCAATAGTTCGTGAATGCCGGTACGTCCGCGATAGCCGGTAAAACCGCACTCGGCGCAGCCCCGGGGCTGCCAGAGCGCCGTGCCGGGGGCGATCTCCATCTGGCGGGCGGTATCGGCATTGGCCGGCTCCTGCTGGCGACAGTGCGGGCAGAGCCGGCGCACCAGCCGCTGCGACATCACCGCCAGCAGCGAGGTGGAGAGCAGAAAAGGCTCGACGCCCATATCCTGCAGGCGCGAGATGGCGCCCAGCGCGCTATTGGTATGCAGCGTTGAGAGCACCAGATGGCCGGTTAGCGAGGCCTGAACGGCGATTTGCGCCGTTTCGCCGTCGCGGATTTCGCCCACCAGCACCACGTCAGGGTCCTGGCGCAAAATGGCGCGCAGCCCGCGGGCAAAGGTCATATCGACTTTCGCGTTAACCTGAGTCTGACCGATGCCCTCCAGCTCATATTCGATAGGATCTTCAATGGTCATGATGTTGCGCTCGCGGGCATCGAGGCGGCTTAGCGCGGCGTAGAGGGTGGTGCTTTTTCCCGAGCCGGTCGGCCCGGTCACCAGCACGATGCCGTGCGGGCGGGCGATCAGTCCATCTACCTGCTGGAGCAGCGCGGGCGGCATCCCGAGGGTCAGCAGGTCGAGATTAACGCTGTTTTTATCGAGCAGACGCAGCACCACGCGTTCGCCGTAGCTCGACGGCAGGGTGGAGACGCGGACATCGACGGCGCGTCCGCCAATACGCAGCGCCATGCGCCCATCCTGAGGAATGCGTTTTTCGGCGATATCAAGGCTCGCCATCACCTTAATGCGCGAGATCAGCAGCGCGGCGAGGCGGCGCTGGGGGCGCAGGATTTCGCGCAGTACGCCGTCGACGCGAAAGCGAATTTGCAGGTGGCGTTCATAGGTTTCGATATGAATATCCGACGCTTTCTCTTTGATAGCCTCGGTGAGCATGGCGTTAATCAGGCGGATAATCGGCGCGTCGTCTTCGCTATCCAGAAGATCGTCGGTGTCCGGCAGCTCTTCGGCAAGGGTGTACAGATCCAGCTCGTTGCCGATATCCGCCATCATGCGCCGCGCCTCGGCGGAGTCGCGCTGATAGCTCAGCACCAGCAGCTTTTCGAACGCCTCTGCTTCCAGTCGTTCCAGGCTGAACGGCATCCCGGCCACCCGGCGAGCTTCCAGCAGCGCCTGCGGCGCGGTGGCGGCAAGGCAGAAAACCTCGCAGCTTGCGCCGTTGCTCAGGAGCATCACGTTGTGCGCGCGGGCGTAGCTGAAGGGGAGCAGCGGACGTCGTTCAGCGGCGGGCATCATAGATTGCCTCCCAGATTGAACGCGTCGATGGCGGCGCTGACCTGGCGGAACGCGGCGGTATCCTGGCGCGGGTAGATCTCCAGCAGATCGTTACTCAGCATCGCGTCGTTGTTCTCTTTGCCGCGCTGTTTGCTCTGGGCGTCGTTAAACGCGGTGTACTGCCCGGATGAAGCCTGACGGTACTCGTCTCGGTCGCGGATCACCGTTGGACGAATGAACAGCATCAGGTTGCGCTTGGAGACCTTTTTGCTGGTGGAGCGGAACAGCGCGCCAATCACCGGGATATCGCCGAGCAGAGGGACTTTATCGGCGGTGTCGGAGACGCTTTTATCCAGCAGGCCGCCGACGACCACCGTTTCGCCGCTGCCGACCAGTACGGCGTTATTCACCGTACGGGTATTGAAGGTCGCGCCGAGATCCGAACTGGTGCTGGAGGCGGCATCCGCCACGCTCGAAACCTCCTGTTCGATCTCCAGCAGGACCGAATCGCCTTCGTTAATTTGCGGCTTTACCTTCAGCTTGATGCCGACGGTTTTACGCTCGACGGTATTGAAGATGTTATCGCCGGAGGTGGTTTGCGAGCCGGTCAGCACCGGGACTTCCTGGCCGACGTTAAAGGTGGCCTCCATGTTGTCGAGGGTGACAATGCTCGGCGTGGCGAGAATATCGTTCTTGGTGCTGCTTGAGAGTGCGGTGAGCAGCATTGCCCAGTTGCCCTGGTAGAAGCCGGCGGCAATGCCGTTGAAGGAGCTAAGGGCGCTGGCCAGGGAGCTGCTGACGGTGCCGTCTTTGTTGTACTGGTTGGCCCCGGCGATGGCCGTAGATATTGGCAGACCGCTGTTGGTGAACTGGGTCATCCCGGCGTTTTTATTGGCCCACTGGATGCCGAGGTTAAGACCGTCAGCGTCCTGCACTTCGGCGATGATCGCCTCCACCAGCACCTGTGGACGGCGGATATCCAACTGATCGATTACCCGTTCAAGATCGTTCATCACGTCAGGGGCGGCGGTGACAATCAGGGCGTTGGTCTGTCCGTGCGCTTTGATAATAATATTTTTATCCAGCGCCGCCACCGGCTTCGCGGCCTGCTTTTCGCTCTGCATCGTGCTGCTGATGCCGGTCAGCACTTCGACCAGATCGGCGGCTTTGGCGTATTTCAGATAGATCACTTTGGTGTTGCCCTGCGTCGCCTGCTGGCGGTCGAGCTGCTTAATCATGGCGACGATCCGCTGGCGAGAGTTGGGCTCGCCGCTGACCAGCACCGCGTTGGTGCGCTCGTCGGCCACCACGTTGGCGACCATCGAGCCGGGCAGGGCCGATTTGCTGGTATCTTTGTTGAGTTCAGTCACCAGCTTGACCACATCGGCGGCGGAGGCCCATGAGAGGGGAACTGTCACCACGCTGCGGTCTCCGGCGTTATCGACGCGTTCGACGATGGTCAACAGACGCTTGATCACCGCCGCGCGGCCGGTCATCAGCAGGACGTTGGAGGGTTCATAGTGCACCACGCTGCCCGCGCCGGCGTTATCGTTAAGCTGGCGCAGCAGCGGCGCCAGATCGCGGGCGGCGACGTTAGTCAGCGGCACGACGCGGGTGACGACCTCATCGCCAGTACCCGGTGCGGCATCGCTCGCCACAGGCACCGCGGCGGTTTTCGCATCCTTCGAACGAACGACTTTCAGGACGCCGTTATTCATATTAATCACCGCGAAGCCATAGACATCGAGGACGCTGAGGAAAAATTGATAATATTGCTCTTCGTTGAGCATATCGTAGCTACGTACGGTAATGGTGCCGCGTACGCTGGGATCGATAATGACCGTTTTATTCAGGTTTTTACTGACCGTATTGATAAATTCCTGAATATCGGTGCCCTTAAAGCTGGCGGAAAACTCTTCCGCCGCGGCCGGTTTGAATATCAGCGCGGCGAATATCAGCAGCGTCAGGAAAAATGGGCGGGTAACGTTGGTGATGATCAATTATTCATCCCTCAGATCTAGAGAAATATCTTGTTTCTGGCCGTCGCGTTCAACGGTAAGGGTTATTTCGGTTAATTCCGGTAGCTGAGCTAATGCCTGGCGAGACTGTTCTTTATCGCGGAGATCCAGGCCGTTCAGGGCAATCGCCAGATCGTTTTCCTTGAGACCCGCCTGGCGAAATAACGCCGGTTTTTTTCCCGCATTCAGGCGATATCCGCTGAGCTTGTCGTTGACCATGACCGGCGAAATATTGAGGTAATGAAGAATATTTTGCGGCTGCGCGCGGAGCTCCTGCGCCAATTGGCCGGCTGGCGGCGCGGCGCTATTTTTGCCGGCGGCGGGCGGGTCGTTAAACAGCGGGATAGCCTCATTTGTGCCGCGGTAATTAACAATCAGGCGGTCGGGGAAAATGGCGACAATTTTCGCCTCTCCGCCCGGCGTATTATCGCCAATCCCGAGGCTAACCTGTTGATTCCCCTGCATCATGATAGCAATGGCGCGAGAGGGAACGGTACTGGCGAGCAGGCCGGTTACGCGCAGTTTGAGCGCCGAAACGGGCGCCTGCTCGAGGTTGTCGCCGTTTGCGGAGGAGGGCGTTTTCTCCGCCACGCCAAATAGCGTAAAGCGCGGCAGCGCCGTTTCCGGGGAGGGCGCGGCGGGCACCGTCGTATCGGCAGAGTTTAATGCGTCATCCGTAAAGTTTACCGGGAGAATTATTTTCCAGGTTAATTGGGCGAGCTGCTGGCAGATAAAAAATAATATGATGAACGTCACAATATGAGGCACGTAATTAATTATTTTTTTATTTGATATTGTTAATCTCATCACGGAATTAGGCATTTTTATTCCTTTGCTCATTCTGTTTCCCTCAGTAAAAGGTACCGCCCTACCGATATTGGTGGGGATTTTTTTTTTATGGTGAGCGTGCTTATTGCGGGAATCTGCGTAGGTCGCTGCGAATGATAAAGAGTTTGGCTATTGCGGTCGTCATTCCCTTTTTATTTTTTCTCCTCCGGCCGCCTACGCCCCCACACAATGAGCGAACGGATGATTGAACCGGAGAGAGCAAGAATATCTAATTATCGACGCTTTAAAGATATGCTCGTTATTTTTTTATGGTGCTTAAATGCGCCAGGAATAGTTTCGTGTATATATCACTTCATATAATTTAATCAGCATGTATAGGGACTATCGAATGCTCAGATATACCCGTAATGCCCTGGTTCTGGGATCGCTGGTTTTACTTAGCGGCTGCGATAACGGATCCTCTTCTTCTTCCTCTGGAAATCCCGACACTCCTGGTAATCAGGATGTCGTTGTACGTTTACCTGACGTTGCCGTACCCGGCGAAGCGGCCACGGCGGCAGAAAACCAGGCGGTCATCCACCTGGTGGATATTGCCGGCATCACCAGCAACAACGCGGCGGACTACAGCAGCAAAAACCTCTATCTGTGGAATAACGAAACCTGCGATGCGCTCAGCGCGCCGGTAGCGGACTGGAATGACGTCAGCACCACCCCGAGCGGCAGCGATAAATATGGCCCGTACTGGGTGATTCCGCTCAACAAAGAGAGCGGTTGTATCAACGTCATCGTTCGCGACGGCACCAATAAACTGATCGATAGCGATCTGCGGGTGGCGTTTGGCGACTTCACCGATCGTACCGTATCGGTGATCGCCGGTAACAGCGCGGTCTATGACTCCCGCGCCAACGCTTTCCGCGCCGCTTTTGGCGTCGCGCTGGCCGAAGCCCACTGGGTCGATAAAAATACGCTGCTGTGGCCGGGCGGACAGGACAAGCCCATTGTGCGCCTCTACTACAGCCACAGCAGTAAAGTGGCGGCGGATGGCGAAGGCAAATTTACCGACCGTTACCTGAAACTGACGCCGACTACGGTCAATCAGCAGGTCAGCATGCGTTTCCCGCATCTTTCCAGCTATGCGGCTTTTAAGCTGCCGGACAATGCGAACGTTGACGAGCTGCTGCAGGGCGAAACGGTCGCCATTGCCGCCGCAGAGGACGGGATCCTGATTTCCGCCACCCAGGTGCAGACGGCGGGCGTCCTGGATGACACCTATGCCGAAGCGGCGGAAGCGCTGAGCTACGGCGCGCAGTTGACCGACGGCGGCGTCACATTCCGCGTCTGGGCGCCGACTGCTCAGCAGGTGGATGTGGTGGTCTACAGCGCGGACAAAAAAGTGATTGGCAGCCATCCTATGACCCGCGACAGCGCTTCCGGCGCGTGGTCGTGGCAGGGGGGCAGCGATCTGAAAGGCGCGTTCTACCGCTATGCGATGACGGTTTATCACCCGCAGTCGCGCAAGGTTGAACAGTATGAAGTCACCGACCCGTATGCGCATAGCCTGTCGACCAACTCGGAGTACAGCCAGGTGGTCGATCTCAACGACAGCGCCCTGAAGCCTGACGGCTGGGATAGCCTGACGATGCCGCATGCCCAGAAGACAAAAGCGGAGTTAGCGAAGATGACGATCCATGAATCGCATATTCGCGATCTCTCCGCCTGGGACCAGACCGTTCCGGCCGAACTGCGCGGTAAATATCTCGCGCTGACCGCCGGCGACAGCAATATGGTACAGCATCTGAAGAAGCTCTCCGCCTCAGGCGTCACGCACATCGAGCTGCTGCCGGTCTTCGATCTGGCGACGGTGAACGAGTTCAGTGACAAAGTCGCCGATATTCAGCAGCCGTTCAGCCGCCTGTGCGAAGTGAACAGCGCGGTGAAAAGCAGCGAGTTCGCCGGATACTGCGACAGCGGCTCCACCGTGGAGGAGGTGCTGAACCAGCTCAGGCAGAGCGATAGCCAGGATAATCCGCAGGTACAGGCGCTGAATACGCTGGTGGCGCAGACCGACTCCTATAACTGGGGCTACGATCCGTTCCACTACACGGTTCCGGAAGGATCCTACGCGACCGATCCGGAAGGCACGACGCGCATCAAAGAGTTCCGTACCATGATTCAGGCGATCAAGCAGGATCTGGGGATGAACGTGATCATGGACGTGGTATATAACCACACCAATGCCGCGGGTCCGACCGACCGCACGTCGGTGCTGGATAAGATCGTGCCCTGGTACTATCAGCGTCTGAATGAAACCACCGGCAGCGTTGAATCCGCCACCTGCTGTTCCGACTCTGCGCCGGAGCATCGGATGTTCGCCAGGCTGATCGCCGACTCGCTGGCGGTGTGGACCAAGGATTATAAAATCGATGGTTTCCGCTTCGATCTGATGGGCTATCACCCGAAAGCGCAAATTCTCTCGGCGTGGGAGCGCATTAAAGCCCTGAATCCGGACATCTACTTCTTTGGTGAAGGCTGGGATTCAAACCAGAGCGACCGCTTTGAAATCGCCTCGCAGATCAATCTGAAAGGCACCGGTATCGGGACGTTCTCCGATCGTCTGCGCGACTCCGTGCGCGGCGGCGGCCCGTTTGATTCCGGCGATGCGCTGCGTCAAAACCAGGGCGTTGGCAGCGGCGCTGGCGTATTACCAAACGAGCTCACCAGCCTGAACGATGATCAGGTCCGTCATCTGGCCGATCTGACCCGTCTGGGGATGGCCGGTAACCTTGCTGACTTTGTGATGATCGACAAAGACGGCGCGGTGAAGAAAGGCAGCGAAATTGACTATAACGGCGCGCCTGGCGGCTATGCCGCAGATCCGACGGAAGTCGTCAACTATGTTTCGAAGCACGACAACCAGACGCTGTGGGATATGATCAGCTATAAAGCGTCCCAGGAAGCCGACCTGGCGACCCGCGTTCGCATGCAGGCTGTTTCGCTGGCGACGGTGATGCTCGGGCAGGGGATCGCTTTCGACCAGCAGGGTTCTGAACTGCTGCGCTCGAAATCCTTTACCCGCGACTCCTACGACTCCGGCGACTGGTTCAACCGCGTGGATTATTCTCTGCAGGACAATAACTACAACGTTGGTATGCCGCGCATCAGCGATGACGGCAGTAACTATGACGTGATTTCACGCGTCAAAGATATGGTTGCCGCTCCGGGCGAAGCGGAGCTGAAGCAGATGACCGCCTTCTACCAGGAGCTGACCGAGCTGCGTAAATCCTCGCCGCTGTTCACCTTAGGTGAGGGCAGCGCGGTGATGAAGCGCGTTGATTTCCGTAATACCGGTTCAGACCAGCAGGCCGGTCTGCTGATTATGACCGTGGATGACGGGGTGAAAGCGGGCGCCAGTCTGGATAGCCGTCTTGACGGCCTGGTGGTGGCGATCAACGCTGCGCCGGAAAGCCGTACGCTAAATGAGTTTGCCGGTGAGACGCTGCAGCTGAGCGCGATCCAGCAGGCGGCGGGCGAAAATTCGCTGGCTCACGGCGTGCAGATTGCCGCAGACGGCGCGGTCACCCTGCCGGCATGGTCGGTGGCGGTGCTGGAAATGCCGCAGGGCGATGCTCAGGGTGCGGGGCTGCCGGTCAGCAGCAAGTAAGACCTTAACCTCCCGGCCCGCGGCGTACAAACCGCGGGCCGGGATGGCGTGTCCTGATTAAGGAGAAATCCGTGCTTGTTCGTGAGCAAGAACCGTACCCGCCGTCCAGTCCCCCGGCGGGGGGCGGGAAAATGGTGCAAATTCCCTGCGTGACCGTACCGCTGTATGCCGCGCTGCTGATTGCGCTCGGCTGGTTTGGCGGCGAGCAGTGGCGGAATAAACCCGTCCCGCAGCCGATAACGCAGCCGGTAGCCCATGCGGCGTTAGTGCCGCTGAATCAACCGGCGGTCGAAACTGCCGTCAAGCCGGTTAAAGCCGGGCCAGAAACGCAGGCCGTTGCGGAGGCGCCGATCGATGAAGATCATCTGCCGCCTCTGCGCTACAGCGCGCACGTCTACGCCACCCTGGCGGAGAAACGCAGCATTGTATTAAACGGACAATCCTGGAAGGAGGGCGACTCGCCGCTGGCGAATCTGGTTATCGAGCAGATCCAGCAGGATCTCACCGTCTTTAGCTTTAACGGTAAAACGTTTACCCTCGCGGCGCTGGATGACTGGCCGGGCGGGACGATTGAGGAGAGTCCGCAGGGAGAATAAAAATAGCGCGAGCGGAATTAAAATAACCGCTATTTATTGCCGCGCAGGCTATCAATAAATGGCGCCAGCTGGCGATTAAACTGGCTGCATTTTGTGGCTTCCGGGGTACTATCCTGCTGGAGCTGTTGATATAGCTGCGCGCTGCGCTGGCTCAGCAGATTATCATCAATATTTGCCCATCCGCGTTTTTTACCGACGTTTATTGCCGCACGGTTAATTGCGTCATCGGCAGGCAGATCGCTGCGGTTGCATTTATTCTTCAGATAGCGCGCCCCGGCGGCGACGGAGGCAAGCTGCTCAAGCTGAGCCTCACCGCTAACCGCAGGACTCAGGGTTGTCTGACGATTTTGCTGACAGCCTGAGAGCAGGGCAACCGCCATAAGCGGAAATATAATAAAGTTGCGCATAATCTATTAAGCAGAAAAATTAATTGGCTGACAGTTTAACAAATATTTTTCGGCAGTCATCAGAAAATCTGCCAAATTATAAATGTTAAGTGGCTCGCGTTTTTATCATTGCGCTCTTTTAAATCTCATTTTCTTTCATCTGGGTCGTTTCTGTTTTCCGGCGGAAATAATATTTTCCGGCCTTACTGCTTCGGTTTGTTTCTGCGGCCAGCAGAACGTTACGGGCGCACATTTTTATGTTGTTAAAAAACATCACAATTTCCCTGAGGTTGTCCGGCTAGGATGTAAAATGCTGGTTAAGAATGTCGCGGTTTAGTGCTATCCTGTATTCCCTGGACAATCCGTTCCGTGTCCCGAATAATTCTGTCGATGAAGCGTGTAACAATGTGATTTGTATGGTGAATTTTTAAAGTGAAAATCATGCGAGCGACATGATAATGCGTCGCGCAGTCCATAAATGGTTGCCTGAAAAACAACACCTTCGGGCGGCAATTTGAGAGATTTCTTCTTTCCCCCATCCGGGGAAACATTGAGAATCAGGCCTTTACGCCTGTAAGTTGCGGAGAAAAAGCATGGCGGGAGATGACCGCGAGCCGATCGGACGTAAGGGGAGACCCTCGCGCCCGGCAAAACAAAAGGTAACTCGCCGTCGGGTTCGGGAAGAGGACTACGACGACGATTACGATGATGACTATGAGGATGAAAAACCGATGCCGAGGAAAGGAAAAGGCAAAGGCGGTAAACCCCCTCGTCGTAAACGCACCTGGCTGTGGCTGCTGATTAAAATTGGGGTCGTCTGTGCGGTATTGATTGCCGCCTATGGCGTCTACCTTGACCAGAAAATCCGCAGCCGCATTGACGGGAAAGTCTGGGATCTGCCCGCGGCGGTTTATGGCCGAATGGTCAACCTTGAGCCGGATATGCAGATCAGCAAAAACGAAATGGTGCGCCTGCTCAACGCGACGCAGTATCGCCAGGTGAGCGCGATGACGCGTCCGGGGGAATATACGGTACAGGCCAACAGTATCGAGATGATCCGCCGTCCGTTCGATTTCCCGGACAGTAAAGAAGGCCAGGTGCGCGCGCGTCTGACCTTTAATGGCGATCGTCTCGACACCATCGAGAACATGGATAATAACCGCCAGTTCGGTTTCTTCCGTCTCGATCCGCGCCTGATCACCATGCTGCAATCGGCTAACGGCGAACAGCGTCTGTTTGTGAAGCGCAACGGCTTCCCGGATCTGCTGGTGGATACTCTGCTGGCGACGGAAGACCGCCATTTTTACGAACACGACGGCATCAGCCTTTACTCCATTGGCCGTGCGGTGCTGGCTAACCTGACCGCCGGTCGTACGGTGCAGGGGGCGAGTACGCTGACCCAGCAGCTGGTGAAGAACCTGTTCCTCTCCAGCGAACGTTCGTACTGGCGCAAGATTAACGAAGCCTATATGGCGCTGATCGTCGATGCCCGCTACAGCAAGGATCGTATCCTTGAGCTGTACATGAACGAGGTGTACCTCGGTCAGAGCGGCGATAACGAGATCCGCGGCTTCCCGCTGGCGAGCCTCTATTACTTTGGTCGTCCGGTGGAAGAGCTCAGCCTCGATCAGCAGGCACTGCTGGTGGGGATGGTAAAAGGCGCGTCGGTTTACAACCCGTGGCGTAACCCGAAGCTGGCGCTGGAGCGACGCAACCTCGTGCTGCGTCTTCTGCAGCAGCAGCAGGTTATCGATCAGGAGCTGTATGACATGCTCAGCGCGCGTCCGCTGGGCGTACAGCCGCGCGGTGGGGTGATCTCTCCGCAGCCGGCGTTTATGCAGATGGTGCGTCAGGAGCTGCAGGCGAAACTGGGCGATAAAGTCAAAGATCTCTCCGGCGTGAAGATCTTTACCACCTTCGATTCCGTGGCGCAGGATGCGGCGGAAAAAGCGGCGATAGAGGGTATTCCGGCGCTGAAGAAACAGCGTAAGCTACCGGATCTGGAAACCGCGATGGTGGTTGTCGACCGCTTCACCGGAGAAGTACGGGCGATGGTCGGCGGGGCGGAGCCGCAGTTTGCTGGCTATAACCGCGCAATGCAGGCGCGCCGTTCGATTGGCTCGCTGGCAAAACCGGCGACCTATCTGACCGCGCTAAGTCAGCCGAATCAGTATCGTCTCAATACCTGGATCGCCGATGCGCCTATCTCGATTCGTCTGTCTAACGGTCAGACGTGGTCGCCGCAGAACGACGATCGTCGCTACAGCGAGAGCGGGAAGGTGATGCTGGTTGACGCGCTGACGCGTTCAATGAACGTGCCGACGGTGAATCTCGGGATGGCGCTGGGCCTGCCGGCGGTGGTTGATACCTGGACTAAGCTGGGCGCGCCCAGGAATCAGCTGAATGCGGTTCCTTCTATGCTGCTGGGGGCGCTGAACCTGACGCCGATTGAAGTGGCGCAGGCGTTCCAGACCATTGCCAGCGGTGGCAACCGCGCGCCGCTGTCAGCGCTGCGTTCGGTGATCGCTGAAGATGGTACCGTACTCTATCAAAGCTATCCGCAGGCGGAACGGGCGGTACCGGCGCAGGCGGCTTATATGACGCTCTGGACTATGCAGCAGGTGGTGCAGCGCGGTACCGGTCGTCAGCTGGGCGCGAAGTATCCGGGCCTGCATCTGGCGGGTAAAACCGGGACCACCAACAACAACGTTGATACCTGGTTTGCCGGTATTGACGGCGGTCAGGTGACCATTACCTGGGTGGGACGCGATAATAACCAGCCGACTAAGCTGTACGGCGCCAGCGGCGCAATGTCGATTTACCAGCGCTATCTGGCTAACCAGACGCCGACTCCGCTGGTCCTGACTCCGCCGGAAGATGTGGTGGATATGGGCGTCGATAGCAGCGGTAACTTTGTCTGCAGCGGCGGCATGCGTTCGCTTCCGGTATGGACGACCTCGCCGGACGCGCTTTGTCGCCAGGGCGAACTGATTCAACAGCAGCAGCTCCAGCAGCAGCAGGCGAATAATCCGTTCAATCAGTCCGGGCAACAGCCGCAACAGCAGCAAAATCAGCAGCAACCGCCGAAGCAGGAGAAGAGCGATGGCGTAGCGGGCTGGATTAAAGATATGTTCGGCGGTAATTAACTCGTCGTTGCATCCTGAAAGCCGGCGCCTTGTTGGTTGAGTGGGTGCAGGAATAGTGGCCCTCTAATACCTCAGTATTAGAGGGCCTTTTTATATCTGTAAATTAATTAACAGCCTTATAACCCCACAATTACCGTCTGGTTATTTATTCATCCTTTGATAGCCCGCAGGGGGCATATTTCTTGCCTTGCCGCGCTCGTTTCGCCTATTATGTCAGCCGTTATAATAATAATTCTCGTTTACGTTATCATTAACTTCTATCAGAGATATACCCATGGCGCGTCTTAAAACTGCTCAGCCAAATCACTCGCTGCGTAAAATCGCAGCTGTAGTAGCCACGGCGGTTAGCGGCATGTCTGTTTATGCACAGGCGGCAGTTGAACCGAAAGAAGAAACCATTACCGTAACCGCCGCTCCGGCTCCGCAGGAGAGCGCCTGGGGACCGGCAGCGACCATCGCGGCGAAACATTCGGCTACCGCAACAAAAACCGATACACCCATCGAAAAAACGCCGCAGTCTATTTCCGTGGTGACCCGCCAGGAAATGGAGATGAAGCAGCCGACGACGGTCAAAGAAGCGCTGGCCTATACCCCTGGCGTATTCTCGACCCGCGGCAGCTCAACCACCTATGATGTGGTGACGATTCGTGGTTTCACCACCTCAACGACGGTGAATACCAACCAGTATCTGGATGGGATGAAGCTGCAGGGTAATAACTATTCTGAAGTCTCAATGGACCCTTATTTCCTCGAACGCGTGGAAGTGATGCGCGGGCCAACGTCGGTGCTGTACGGCAACAGCAACCCTGGCGGCATCGTCAGCATGGTCAGCAAGCGTCCGACGACTGAACCGCTGAAAGAAATCCAATTTAAAATGGGTACCGATAACCTGTGGCAGACGGGCTTTGATTTCAGCGATGCCATTGATGAAGACGGCGTGTGGTCATATCGTCTGACCGGTTTAGGCCGCAGCCAGGATGCTCAGCAGCAGATGGCGAAATCAACCCGCTATGCGGTCGCTCCTTCCTTTAGCTGGCGTCCGGATGACAAAACGGACTTCACTTTCCTGAGTAATTTCCAGAGCGATCCGTATGCCGGGTATTACGGCTGGCTGCCGCGTGAAGGGACAGTGGTGCCCTATTACGACGCCAACGGTAAGGCGCATAAGCTGCCGACGGACTTTAACGAAGGCGAAGCGAACAATAAGATGTCTCGCCGTCAGCAGATGGTTGGCTACAGCTTCTCGCATCAGTTCGATGACACTTTCACCGTGCGTCAGAACCTGCGTTATGCCAACGCCCATACTCTGTATCGTTCAGTCTATGGCAACGGATATACGCCGACAGGCAAAATCAACCGTGCGTATGTTCGCTCCGATGAGAACCTTAATACGTTTACCGTTGATACCCAGTTGCAGTCTGATTTCGCTACCGGCGCGGTAGGGCACACCCTGTTAACCGGCGTAGACTATTCGCGCATGCGCAATGATGTGAACGCGGATTACGGGACGGCTTCCGCGATTGATATGCAGAACCCGCAGTATGGCAATGCAAACGTGAGCGTTAACTTCCCCTATTCAGTGCTGAACCGTATGGAGCAGACCGGTCTCTATGCCCAGGATCAGATGGCGTGGGATAAGTGGGTGATGACGCTGGGGGGCCGCTACGACTATGCGATGGCTTCAACCCTGACGCGCCCTGCGAATACCCTCGCCAAAAATCACGATCAGCAATTCACCTGGCGCGGCGGCATTAACTATCTGTTTGATAATGGTATCTCGCCATACTTCAGCTACAGCCAGTCTTTTGAGCCGGTTTCCGGATCGTCGCGGGATGGCAAACCTTTCGATGCTTCCCACGGCGAGCAGTATGAAGCCGGCGTGAAGTACGTACCGAAGGATATGCCGGTGGTGCTGACCGCCGCAGTATATCAGCTGACCAAAGATAAAAACCTGACGGCGGATCCGAACAACGCCTCATTCAGTATCCAGACGGGCGAAATCCGCTCTCGCGGGATTGAGCTGGAGGCGAAAGCGGCGGTTAATGCCAATATTAACGTGACGGCTTCTTACACCTATACGGATGCTCAGTACCAGCACGACACCACCTTTAACGGCAAGCGTCCGGCAGAAGTCCCGCGCAATATGGCCTCGCTGTGGGCAGATTATACTTTCCACGAAACCGCGCTGAGCGGTCTGACAGTGGGCGCCGGTGCTCGCTATGTCGGTTCAACGGTAAGTTATTACAAAAACGATACTTCGACCGGGAAAAAAGACGACTCCTTCAACGTCGCGGGCTACGCGTTAATGGATGCCACCGTGAAATACGATCTCGCGCGCTTTGGTTTGCCGGGCTCGTCGATCGGAGTCAACGTCAATAACCTGTTCGATCGTGAATACGTTTCCAGCTGCTACAGCGAATACGCATGTTACTGGGGCGCTGAGCGTCAGGTTGTGGCGACCGCGACTTTCCGTTTCTAACCACTTAACGGGCGCGGTTCGCCGCGCCTCTTACCAGGTTCCGTTATGCAGGAAAACATTCCGCACTCCGATACGACGTTTTCACTGGACCGCGTGACCTTCCGCGTGCCCGGCCGAACGCTGCTGCATCCTCTGTCGTTAACCTTCCCGGCGGGAAAAGTCACGGGCCTGATTGGCCATAACGGCTCCGGCAAATCGACGCTGCTGAAAATGCTTGGCCGCCATCAGCCGCCTTCGGACGGGGAGGTTTTGCTTGACGGTCAGCCGCTCGATAGCTGGGGCAGTAAAGCCTTTGCCCGCAAGGTGGCTTATCTGCCGCAGCAGTTGCCCCCGGCGGAAGGCATGACGGTGCGCGAACTGGTGGCTATCGGCCGCTACCCGTGGCACGGGGCTCTGGGGCGTTTTGGCGCGGCGGACCGGGAAAAAGTGGAAGAGGCGATTGCGCTGGTCGGGCTAAAACCGCTGGCCCATCGACTGGTGGACAGCCTCTCCGGCGGCGAACGCCAGCGCGCGTGGATTGCCATGCTGGTGGCCCAGGATAGCCGCTGCCTGCTGCTCGATGAACCCACCTCGGCGCTGGATATCGCCCACCAGGTGGATGTGCTGGCGCTGGTTCATCGCCTGAGCCAGCAGCGCGGGCTGACGGTGATCGCCGTACTGCATGATATCAATATGGCGGCGCGCTACTGCGACTATCTGGTTGCGCTGCGCGGCGGTGAAATGATCGCTCAGGGAACGCCCGCAGAGCTGATGCGCAGCGAAACTCTGGAACAAATTTACGGTATCCCGATGGGGATCCTGCCGCATCCGGCTGGCGCAGCGCCGGTAAGTTTTGTCTATTGATGGAAAACCTCACACTCATCACGCGGCGGCGCCTGCTGACCGCGATGGCGCTGTCGCCGCTGCTGTGGCAGATGCGCGGCGCGCGGGCGGCGGAAGTTGATCCGCAGCGTATTGTCGCGCTCGAATGGCTGCCGGTAGAGCTGCTGCTGGCGTTGGGCGTCACGCCCTACGGCGTTGCCGATATCCCTAACTACAGGCTGTGGGTCAATGAACCGGCGCTGCCTGATTCGGTGATTGATGTTGGGCTGCGCACCGAACCCAATCTGGAGCTGCTGACGCAGATGAAGCCGTCGTTTCTGGTCTGGTCGGCAGGGTACGGCCCGGCGGCGGAAAAGCTGGCGCGTATTGCGCCCGGACGAGGATTCACCTTCAGCGACGGCAAGCGTCCGCTGATGATGGCTCAGCAGTCGCTTAGCGAAATGGCTGACCTGATCGGCAGGCAGCAGGAAGCGAAGCGCCATCTGGCAGAATTTGACGCGCTGATGGAGAGCCTGCGTCCGCGCTTTGCCCGCCGCGGCGATCGCCCGCTGCTGATGATTACCCTGCTTGATACCCGCCACGTGCTGGTCTTTGCGCAGAACTGTCTGTTCCAGGAAGTGCTCGACCGCTTTGCCATCAAAAATGCCTGGCAGGGCGAGACCACCTTCTGGGGCAGCGTCACCGTCGGTATTGACCGGCTGGCGGCCTACAGAGATGCCGACGTTATCTGCTTCGATCACGGCAATGCGCGGGAGATGGCGCAGCTCACGGCGACGCCGCTGTGGCAAGCGATGCCGTTTGTTCGCGCAGGGCGTTTTCAGAGCGTCCCGGCGGTGTGGTTCTATGGCGCGACGCTATCGGCGATGCATTTTGCCCGCGTGCTGGCCGACGCTCAGGGGGGCCCGGTGTGAGATCGCGTATTTCGCCTTTGGCGACATCTCTGCTGTTAACTCTGCTTATCGTCGCTGCTGCGCTGACGCTGTTCAACCTCAACGTGGTGCTGCCGCGAAGCGAATGGGGGCAGGCGCTGTGGCAGCCTAATATCGATAATATCGCTCAGATGCTGTTCCACTACAGCCTGCTGCCGCGGCTGGTTATATCGTTGCTCGTCGGCGCCGGGCTGGGGCTGGTGGGCGTGCTGTTCCAGCAGGTGCTACGTAACCCGCTGGCGGAACCGACGACGCTCGGCGTAGCGACCGGGGCGCAGCTGGGCATGACGGTCACCACGCTGTGGGCGATCCCTGGCGTGCTGGCGTCGCAGTTCGCCGCGCTTGCCGGAGCGTGCATTGTCGGCGCGCTGGTGTTTGGTGTGTCGTGGGGCAAACGCCTCTCGCCGGTGACGTTGATTCTGGCTGGGCTGGTAGTCAGCCTGTACTGCGGCGCGCTTAATCAACTGATGGCGATCTTCCATCACGATCAGCTGCAAAGTATGTTCCTGTGGAGCACCGGAACCCTGACCCAGACCGACTGGAGCGTGGCGCAGCGACTGTGGCCGCAGCTGCTGGGCGGAGCCATTTTAACGCTGCTGCTGCTGCGTCCGCTGACCCTGATGGGGCTGGACGACGGCGTGGCGCGCAACCTCGGACTGGCGCTCTCGCTGGCACGGCTGGGGGCGTTGACCCTGGCGATTGTCATCAGCGCCCTGTTGGTGAATGCGGTGGGGATTATTGGCTTTATCGGCCTGTTCGCGCCGCTGCTGGCGAAGATGCTGGGCGCTCGTCGTCTGCTATCGCGCTTGCTGCTGGCGGCGCTGATTGGCGCGCTGCTGCTGTGGCTCTCCGATCAGGTTATCCTCTGGCTGGCCCGGGTGTGGATGGAAGTCTCCACCGGTTCGGTAACCGCCCTGATTGGCGCGCCGCTGCTGCTATGGCTGCTGCCGCGCCTGCGCAGCATTAGCGCGCCGGTGATGAACGGTGGCGCCAGGGTGCAGGCTGAACGGCAACATGTGCTGTGGTTCGCGCTGGGCGGGCTGGCGCTGCTGCTGCTGGCCATCGTCGCTGCGCTGGCTTTCGGCCGCGATGCGCAGGGCTGGCACTGGGCCAGCGGTACGCTACTGGATGAGCTAATGCCCTGGCGCTGGCCGCGCATTCTGGCGGCGCTGTTCGCTGGCGTAATGCTGGCGGTAGCGGGCTGCATTATCCAGCGTTTGACCGGTAATCCGATGGCCAGTCCGGAAGTGCTCGGCATCAGCTCAGGCGCGGCGTTTGGCGTGGTGGTGATGCTGTTCTTTGTGCCGGGGAATGCCTTTGGCTGGCTGCTGCCCGCCGGTAGCCTCGGAGCGGCGGCGACGCTGCTGATCATCCTGATTGCCGCCGGACGCGGCGGGTTCTCGCCGCATCGCATGCTGCTGGCAGGGATGGCGCTGAGCACGGCGTTTACCATGCTGCTGATGATGCTGCAGGCCAGCGGCGATCCGCGAATGGCGCAAATCCTGACGTGGATTTCCGGCTCAACCTACAGCGCCACGCCGGAACTCGTGATGCGCAGCGGCGCGGTGATGCTTGTTCTGCTTACGCTGACGCCATTTTGCCGACGCTGGCTGACGATTCTGCCGCTGGGCGGCGAGGCGGCGAGGGCGGTCGGCATGGCGCTGACGCCGTCACGTATCGGGCTACTGCTGCTGGCGGCATGTTTGACCGCGGCCGCAACGCTAACGATTGGCCCCCTCAGCTTCGTGGGGTTAATGGCACCGCATATTGCGCGTATGATGGGATTCCGGCGTACGATGCCGCATATGGCGATCTCCGGCCTGATTGGCGGGGTGCTGCTGGTGTTCGCCGACTGGTGCGGCCGGATGCTGATGTTTCCGTATCAGATCCCGGCGGGATTGCTGTCGACGTTTATCGGCGCGCCGTACTTTATCTATCTGTTGAGAAAGCAGAGTCGGTAGCTTTTCATCATCGCGATGCCGGCGGGCATCGCGATGTGATAAGTCGCTTTTGTACGTATTCAGGCCGGATTTATAGCGGCGTCCTGCAGCTGTTTGATTTCGCTTTCCGTTAATTCGGTGAGCTGGATGACCAGCGACTGTTCCATTCCGTTTTCCAGCATCCGGTTAGCAATTTTTAGTCGGGCCTTTGCTTCACCTTTTTCAATGCCCCATTCAATAAAAAGCTCTTTGCCGTTTTTTTCCAGCCATTCGTTCAGCGTTTCCATTGACTCCTCCTGCGGTATATGACTTACCAGTCCATTGAAAAAAGCCTTAGGGTTTGCGGTATAACCGCGCTGCCCCATGTAGCTAAATAACACTTTTAGCTGTTCGGCGGTAGTATATCCCGTGTTCAGCAGGGCCCCCAATTGCTCCAGCAGCAGCATGAGATCCCGTTGCCGAATATGTTTCTGCAGGAGCTCCAGTATCGCACTGCGCGCGCAGATCTGCCGGAAGATGGATATCGATAAAGTCTCTGGCGGTGTCGGTATGCGCCAGTAGCTGTTTGAAGATAGCATCATGCGGGGTGGGAGAAGATTGCGTTGTCATCCTGAGCGATCCCTGCGGCTAATTTTGCGCTCAGCATCGGCTTCGGGCTTCATTTTGTCCGCTGACGATTTTGACTTCTACGAGGCGTGATGATGACAATCTTTCGAAGCGATCGCGCTTGCAGATTGTTATGCGTGAACCCACGCAAATTGAGGCTTTGCGGCGAGATGACAGAGATATTGCCGGGACTGGGCAGTCCCGGCAATCAGGGTTACAGCTTCGCGAAGGCGTTACGCGCTGCGGCGACGGTATTGTCGATATCCTCTTCGCTATGAGCAATAGACATAAAGCCCGCTTCAAACGCCGACGGCGCCAGGTAGACGCCCTCTTCCAGCATCAGGTGGAAGAAGCGTTTAAACCGTTCTACATCGCACTTCACCACGTCCTGGTAGCAGGTCACGCTTGGCGCATCGGTAAAGAAAATGCCAAACATGCCGCCGACGTTATTCACCACCAGCGGAATACCGGCATCGCGAGCGGCGTCCAGCAGGCCCTGTGCCAGCTGATTGGTGAGTTCAGTTAGGGTCTCATGTACGCCGGGCTGCGCCACTTCGCTTAAGCAGGCGAAACCTGCCGCCATGGCGATGGGGTTGCCGGAGAGGGTACCTGCCTGGTAAACCGGGCCGGTCGGAGCCAGAGCATCCATCACCTCGCGGCGACCGCCGAATGCGCCAACCGGCATACCGCCACCGATGATTTTGCCAAGGCAGGTCAAATCCGGCACCACGCCGTAGTAATCCTGCGCGCCCGCCAGCGCCACGCGGAAGCCGGTCATGACTTCATCAATAATCAGCAGCGCGCCGAATTCGTCGCACAGCGCGCGCAGGCCCGGCAGAAACTCCGGCAGCGGTGGAATACAGTTCATATTACCGGCCACCGGCTCAACGATGATGCAGGCAATATCCTGTGGATACTGTTCGAACGCAGCGCGGACCGAGGCCAGATCGTTATAGGTGCAGGTCAGGGTGTGTTTGGCGAAATCCGCCGGCACGCCCGGCGAGTTCGGCTGGCCAAGCGTCAGCGCACCTGAACCGGCTTTCACCAGCAGACAGTCGGCGTGACCGTGGTAGCAGCCTTCGAACTTGATAATTTTGTCGCGACCGGTAAAGCCGCGCGCCAGGCGGATGGCACTCATAGTGGCTTCGGTACCGGAGTTCACCATCCGGACCATATCCATGGTCGGGACCAGTTCGGTGACCAGCGCCGCCATTTTAACTTCCATCTCCGTTGGCGCGCCAAAGCTCAGGCCGCGCTCAGCAGCTTCAATAACCGCATTGCGGATTGCCGGATGGTTATGGCCCAGCACCATTGGGCCCCAGGAGCCGACATAATCGATATACGCTTTACCATCGACGTCGTAGAGATATGCGCCGTCGGCGCGCTCAATAAACAGCGGTGTGCCGCCGACGCCGGTGAAGGCGCGTACCGGAGAGTTCACGCCGCCGGGGATAAGTTCACGCGCAGCATTATACAGATTTTCAGATTTGCTCATTACCGGAGTCCTGGTTCGTGAAAAATGTTTTGTCGACTATTCTAAGTTATTCCAGGAAGGTTATGAAAGTTTTGCCCAATTGAAACAATGGGGGCGCAGCGCATTTTTTTGACGACGGAGCCTGTCCGGTTGGCTAGAATGCCCTTCTTTCTATTTGTATTACTAATCATTGATAATGGCATGAAAGCAGAAAATCCCTCTTCTTCAGCACATCAGTTCGTACGCGTTCGCCGCAGCGATGCCGTGCGTCGGTTGATTCAGCGTGATAAAACGCCGCTGGCGGTGTTATTGATGGCGGCCGTTGTCGGAACGCTGGCGGGGCTGGTTGGCGTCGCGTTTGAGAAAAGCGTCAACTGGGTGCAAAACGTGCGCATTGGCGCGCTGGTAGAGGTGGCAGACCACTGGTTTCTGGTCTGGCCGCTGGCTTTTATCCTCTCCGCTTTGCTGGCGATGGTGGGCTATTTCCTCGTCCGTCGTTTTGCGCCGGAAGCAGGCGGCTCCGGGATCCCGGAAATTGAAGGCGCGCTGGAGGAATTGCGTCCCGTTCGCTGGTGGCGCGTGCTGCCGGTGAAGTTTATCGGCGGCATGGGCACGTTGGGCGCGGGGATGGTGCTGGGGCGCGAAGGGCCGATGGTGCAGCTTGGGGGCAATCTTGGGCGCATGGTGGTGGACGTCTTCCGCATGCGCAGTCCGGAAGCGCGTCATACGCTTCTGGCGACCGGCGCCGCCGCGGGGCTCTCCGCCGCTTTTAACGCGCCGCTGGCCGGGATTCTGTTTATTATTGAAGAGATGCGCCCGCAGTTTCGCTACAACCTGATCTCCATTAAAGCCGTGTTTACCGGCGTGATTATGGCAACCATCGTTTTCCGTATCTTCAATGGCGATAAAGCGGTTATCGAGGTCGGTAAGCTCAGCAATGCGCCGGTCAACACGCTGTGGCTGTATTTGATCCTTGGGATGATTTTTGGCTGCGTGGGTCCGTTATTTAATACGCTGGTGCTGCGTACCCAGGATATGTTCCAGCGGATTCACGGCGGCAACATCAAGAAATGGGTGCTGATTGGCGGCCTGATCGGCGGTAGCTGCGGCGTGCTGGGACTGATTCAGCCGGCAGCGTCCGGCGGCGGATTTAACCTGATCCCCATCGCCGCGGCGGGCAATTTTTCCGTTGGCCTGCTGCTATTTATTTTTATCGCGAGGGTGATTACCACGCTGCTCTGCTTCTCTTCCGGCGCGCCGGGCGGAATTTTTGCCCCGATGCTGGCGCTGGGGACGCTGCTGGGTACGGCGTTTGGTATGGCAGCGACGCCGCTGTTTCCGGCGTATCATCTGGATGCGGGAACCTTTGCCATTGCCGGTATGGGGGCGCTGCTTGCCGCCTCGGTCCGCGCGCCGTTGACCGGTATCGTGCTGGTGCTGGAGATGACCGATAATTATCAGCTCATTTTGCCAATGATTATTACCTGCCTCGGCGCAACACTATTGGCACAATTCCTCGGCGGTAAGCCTTTATACTCGACTATTCTGCAGCGTACTCTCGCAAAACAAAAAGCGGAACAGGAAGCCAGGGCGCAGCCTGTCGGCGGGGAGAATACTTGAACGATTTACTCGGGTATTAGATAATGGCTCAAAAGGTCGGGTTATTCTTTAACCGGTCAGAAGTATCAATGGGAGCATAAAATGAGTGATGACGTAGCGTTGCCGCTGGAGTTTACCGAAGCCGCAGCGATTAAAGTAAAAGACCTGATTGCGGATGAAGACAATCCGAACCTGAAACTGCGCGTGTACATCACCGGCGGTGGCTGCAGCGGTTTCCAGTACGGCTTCACCTTTGACGATCAGGTTAACGAAGGCGATATGACTATCGAGAAGCAGGGCGTCGGCCTGGTGGTTGACCCAATGAGCCTGCAGTATCTGGTCGGCGGCGCCGTCGATTATACCGAGGGACTGGAAGGTTCGCGTTTTATCGTGACCAACCCGAATGCGAAAAGCACCTGCGGCTGCGGCTCCTCATTCAGCGTCTAAAGATAGTGCGATCGTGAGCCCCTTCTTCCACAGGGAGAGGGAGCAAACATTAAAAACGGTAACGTTCAGGTTACCGTTTTGCTTTTATTACCGTCCATTCTCATCAAGCGCAAACGTTGGCAGCTTCAGGTGCCAGCGGATTGCCGCCAGCCGAATCACCAGCGTAACCACCATCCCTGACATCGCCGCGTTTTCTAACGGAACCTGGAAGGTATAGTGCGCCGTTGCGTGTACGATACCGCCAACGATGCAGGCGGTCGCGTAGATTTCCGTACGCAGAATCATCGGGATTTCGCGCGCCAGCACGTCGCGAATAATCCCTCCACCGACGCCGGTGACGACGCCCATGCAGATGGCCACCAGCGGTCCGCTATGGGCAAGGAAGGCTTTGTTGACGCCGATCCCGACAAATACAGCCAGGCCGACGGCGTCCAGTACCGGCAACACCCATTTCGGTAACCGACGCGGCTGGCGCACCAGCAGGATAGTCAGCATACTGGTGACCATCGCCACTACCAGATCGGTAGGATCTTTAACCCAAAATACCGGGCCGTTAGCAAGGGCCATATCACGAATGGTTCCGCCGCCCACTGCGGTCACCACGCCTAATACCAGCACGCCGAAAGGGTCCATGCGCAGCTTTCCAGCCAGCAGGACGCCAGAGATGGCAAACACGGCGGTGCCAATAATATCCAGCCAATAGACAAGCATCGTCAGTTCCCACTTATAGTCTACCCCATCAGGCTATTTCATTTGCCAGTTTGACCCTGGTCAGCGCTGACGAACCTCACGTACTGCGTGTACGCTGCGGTTGTTCCTCGCTGTGTTCCAGACTGTCTGCAACAATTGCGCCTGGTGGGATAGGTTCTGAGCACCTGGGTTATCAGGTGATTATTTTACCTGTTCGAGCGCAGTACAGAGTTGTTTTGCGGCGAGGATAATACGTGGGCTCGCGCGTTCAAACCAGTCGCCATGTAGCGCAATAAAAGAAATTTTTAGCTGATTCTGCCAATAGCGCTCAACGGCGGGAAGTTTACTGGCATCGCCGGCGATAACAATAGCCTGCGGCTGCCTTGCCAGCACCTGTTCACGGCTAACCTGCGGCCAGGGAACCCGGCTGGCGGCAAAAATGTTTTCTCCCCCGCACAGCGTAAGAACCTGATCCTGAATCGAGCCTTTGCTGGTCGTAAAGAGAGGGTTGGCGCCGAACTGTAAAAAAACGCGTTTTTTTGGCACGTTGGCATAGCGGACTTTCAGCTTCTGGTACTCACTTTGCATATTCTGCGCCGCCTGCTGCGCCTTTTCCGGCTGCGGGCTCCACTGCGCCAGCTGGCGAAGCGTCGCGATAATGTCTTCAATGGTCGACGTTTCGACCCAGATGACTTTTATCCCGAGCGAGCTTAGCTGATTGACCTGCCGCTCAGCGTTACCGCCGCGCCAGGCCAGCACCAGGTCGGGTTTAAGGGCGACGATACGTTCCAGATTCATCCCCTGCCAGCTGGAGACCTGCTCTATCTTTGCGGCTTCAGGGGGATAATCGGAATAACTGCTGACGCCAACTGGCGTAATGCCGGCGGCAAACGCCAGTTCTGTATTGGCGGGAGAGAGCGTCACCACCCGCGGCGCGGCGAAAAGCCACGCCGGGGCGAGCAGCAGCAGGGCGGTAAGCGCCGTTATAAACGACTTAGCCACGGGCCAGGTGCTGCACCAGGTTTTCCACCATCAGGGTGGATTGTTTCGCGGCAACGGCGAGAAACTCGTCGAAGCTGAGATGCGACTGCTGATCGGCAACATCGGAGATGGCGCGAACGACTACAAAAGGTACGCCATAGTTGTGGCAGACGTGCGCGATGGCCGTAGCTTCCATTTCTACCGCGACGGCCTGCGGGAAGTTGTGACGGATTTTTGCGAGACCAATGGAACCATTGATGAAAGCATCGCCGCTGACGATGAGCCCGCGTACCGCGTTAAGGTTGAGCGCTTTGATGCAGGTCTCTGCGGCGGCAATCAGCTTCTCATCGGCTTTGAAACCGGCCGGACAGCCCGGCAGCTGACCATACTCATAGCCAAACGCGGTAACGTCCGCATCGTGATAGCGCGTTTCGTCGGAAACGACGATATCGCCGACCTTCAGGGTTGATGCCAGACCGCCCGCAGAACCGGTGTTGATAATCACATCCGGCTTACAGTGTTCCATCAACAGGGTCGCGCCCATGGCGGCGGCAACTTTGCCGATACCCGATTTCAACAGAGCGACGTCAATACCCTGAAGCTGGCCGGTGTAGATTTCGCTGCCGCCGATAGTGATAGTCTGGCGGTTGTCGATTTTGTCGCGCAGAAGGGTAACTTCCTCTTCCATTGCGCCAATAATGCCGATTTTCATAGATTTACTCGCGATGTGTGGGTTTTAGCGGCATAGTCTATCATGCGCTTAGAAGGAAACGTTATTGCTCGCTCGGGGGAGATCATGGCTAAGATCGATTTTCGCAACAAGATTAACTGGCGTCGCCGCTACCGTTCACCGCAGGGCGTTGAGACGGAGCGAGAAATCCTGCGAATTTTCGAAAGCGATCGCGGGCGCATCATTAACTCGCCGGCGATCCGCCGGCTGCAGCAAAAAACTCAGGTTTTCCCACTGGAGCGCAACGCTGCGGTGCGTACGCGGTTGACCCACTCCCTGGAAGTTCAGCAGGTGGGCCGCTATATCGCTAAAGAGGTGCTGAGCCGGCTGAAAGAGCAGAAGCTGCTCGAACGCTACGGGCTGGATGAGCTCACCGGGCCGTTTGAGAGCATTGTTGAAATGGCCTGCCTGATGCACGATATCGGCAATCCGCCATTTGGTCATTTTGGCGAGGCGGCGATTAACGATTGGTTCAGCCAGCGGCTTTTTCCCGGCGATGCGGCCAGCCAGCCGTTAACCGACGATCGCTGCGTGGTTGCGGCGTTGCGCCTGCAGGAAGGCGATAGCCAACTGAATGAGCTTCGCCGTAAGGTTCGTCAGGATTTGTGCTGGTTTGAGGGAAATGCGCAGGGCATTCGGTTAGTGCATACGCTGATGCGAATGAATCTGACCTGGGCGCAGGTGGGCTGTATTTTAAAATATACCCGTCCGGCATGGTGGCGCGGGGAACCGCCGGCCAGCCACAATTATTTAATGAAGAAACCTGGTTATTATTTAGCCGAAGAAGGCTATGTTGCGAGGTTGCGTAAAGAACTGGATCTGGCTCCTTACAATCGATTCCCATTAACGTGGATTATGGAAGCCGCGGATGATATCTCATATTGCGTTGCCGACCTTGAGGATGCGGTAGAAAAACGCATCTTCAGCGTAGAGCAGCTTTATCAGCATCTCTATGAGGCCTGGGGGGTTCACGAAAAAGGCTCCTTGTTTAATCAAGTTGTCGAAAACGCCTGGGAGAAATCGCGTGCGAATTCTCTGAGTCGCAGCACTGAAGATCAGTTTTTTATGTATTTACGGGTGAATACGCTCAATAGGCTGGTACCGTACGCGGCGCGTCGGTTTATTGATAACCTGGAGAAGATTTTCAGCGGCGATTTTAATCACGCGCTGCTTGAAGACGATAGCGATTGCAGTCAGCTGCTTGAACTATACAAAAATGTTGCGGTAAAACATGTGTTTAGCCATCCTGACGTTGAGCAGCTGGAACTGCAAGGTTATCGCGTGATTAGTGGTTTGTTAGATATATACCAGCCGTTGCTAAAATTATCGCTCGATGAGTTTAGTCTGCTGGTGGAAAAAGAGCGGGTGCGGAGTTTACCGATTGCTTCGCGTCTGTTCCAGAAACTTTCGACTCGCCATCGGCTGGCTTACGTCGAGGCCGTAAATAAGATTTCACGCAGTAATCCGGAATTTCCGGTGATGGAATATTATTATCGCTGTCGTCTCATTCAGGACTATATCAGCGGAATGACCGACTTGTATGCATGGGATGAATATCGTCGCCTGATGGCCGTAGAATAAGGCTGAGTTTTGTAAAGACGGACAATAAATTTTTACTTTTACCAAAACTTCATTCCGGAACTTCGCGCTATAAAATGACTCTGATAGTCACCTACACAGCAACTATTCGTTATCTGAAATCGAGATTGAAACATATGAAAAAAACCACGTTAGCAATGAGTGCCCTGGCTCTGAGTTTAGGTCTGGCGTTGTCCCCTCTCTCTGCGAGCGCGGCGGAAACAGCTTCTTCGGCAACTAATGCGCAGCAGATGCCAAGCCTGGCGCCGATGCTGGAAAAAGTGATGCCGTCGGTCGTGAGCATTAACGTTGAGGGGAGCACCACCGTTAATACGCCGCGGATGCCGCGAAACTTCCAGCAGTTCTTTGGCGATAATTCACCATTCTGCCAGGATGGTTCGCCGTTCCAGAGCTCTCCGTTCTGTCAGGGCGGCGGACAAGGCGGCGCGCCGGGCGGTAACGGCGGACAGCAGCAGAAATTTATGGCCCTCGGTTCCGGGGTCATCATTGATGCCGCTAAAGGCTATGTCGTCACCAATAACCACGTCGTGGATAACGCGACAACCATTAAAGTTCAGCTGAGCGATGGCCGTAAGTTCGACGCGAAAGTCGTCGGCAAAGACCCGCGTTCTGATATTGCGCTGATTCAAATTCAGGATCCGAAAAACCTGAGCGCGATTAAACTGGCGGACTCTGACGCTCTGCGCGTCGGCGATTACACCGTAGCGATCGGTAACCCGTTTGGTCTGGGCGAAACCGTGACCTCGGGGATCGTCTCCGCGTTAGGTCGTAGCGGCCTGAACGTTGAAAACTATGAGAACTTTATCCAGACCGATGCGGCTATTAACCGCGGTAACTCCGGCGGCGCGCTGGTTAACCTGAACGGTGAGCTGATCGGTATCAACACCGCGATTCTGGCGCCGGACGGCGGCAACATTGGTATCGGCTTCGCTATTCCGAGCAATATGGTGAAAAACCTGACCGATCAGATGGTTAAGTTTGGCCAGGTGAAGCGCGGTGAGCTGGGTATCATGGGTACCGAGCTGAATTCCGAGCTGGCGAAAGCGATGAAAGTTGATGCGCAGCGCGGCGCGTTCGTCAGCCAGGTCATGCCAAACTCGGCCGCCGCTAAGGCGGGCATTAAAGCCGGCGATGTGATTACCACGCTGAACGGTAAATCGATCAGCAGCTTCGCCGCTCTGCGTGCCCAGGTGGGTACCATGCCGATCGGCAGCAAAGTCGAGCTTGGCCTGCTGCGCGACGGTAAGCCGGTGACGGTGACCGTTGAGCTGCAGCAGAGCAACCAGAATCAGGTTGATTCCAGCACGATCTTCAACGGTATTGAAGGTGCGGAAATGAGCAACAAAGGCCAGGACAAAGGCGTCGTGGTGAGCAACGTGAAAGCGGGCACTCCGGCGGCGCAGATTGGCCTGAAAAAAGGCGATATCATCGTTGGCGCTAACCAGCAACCGGTGAAAAATATTGCCGACCTGCGCAAAATCTTTGATGCCAAGCCCTCTGTTCTGGCGCTGAACATTCAGCGCGGCGATGCGACTATTTATCTGCTGATGCAGTAATTCGTCGCCGTCTGCAAAGCCCCTTCTCTCCTTGTGGAGGGAAGGGGCTTTTTCTTTCTGCTGAGGGTTCCATTTTTGGTTCTGTGACATCTTCCACAACTCCATACTTCTCTCCCCGGCTTTGGGCGAATGCACAATGCGGCGTTTTGCCAACTCTTCTATGCTGGTAGCCTGCTCACGGGAGGGTTACATGGCTGGCTGGCATCTTGATACCAAAATGGCGCAGGATATCGTGGCGCGCACGATGCGCATCATTGATACCAATATTAACGTGATGGATGCCCGAGGGCGCATTATCGGCAGCGGTGACCGCGAGCGAATTGGTGAATTGCACGAAGGGGCGCTGCTGGTGCTTTCTCAGGGACGGGTTGTCGACATTGATGATGCTGTTGCCCGCCACCTGCACGGCGTGCGTCAGGGGATCAATCTGCCGCTGCGTCTGGAAGGGGAGATCGTTGGCGTAATCGGTCTGACCGGAGAACCGGAGTCGCTGCGCAAATACGGGGAACTGGTTTGTATGACCGCCGAGATGATGCTGGAACAATCGCGGCTGATGCATCTCCTGGCCCAGGATAGCCGTTTGCGTGAAGAGCTGGTCATGAACCTGATTCAGGCGGAAGAGAACACGCCGGCGCTGACTGAGTGGGCGCAGCGTCTGGGGATCGATCTCAATCAACCGCGCGTCGTGGCGATGATTGAAGTAGATAGCGGCCAGCTGGGCGTCGATAGCGCGATGGCGGAACTGCAGCAGCTGCAAACCGCGCTGACCACGCCGGATCGTAATAATCTGGTGGCCATTGTCTCGCTGACCGAGATGGTGGTGCTGAAGCCCGCGCTGAATGCCTTTGGGCGCTGGGATGCAGAAGATCACTGCAAACGCGTTGAGCAGCTAATTAGCCGGATGAAAGAGAACGGTCAGCTGCGTTTTCGCGTGGCGCTGGGCAATTTCTTTACCGGGCCGGGCAGCATTGCTCGCTCGTACCGCACCGCCCGAACCACGATGATGGTCGGCAAGCAGCGGATGCCCGAAAGCCGTAGCTATTTCTACCAGGATTTGATGCTGCCGGTCCTGCTGGATAGCCTGCGCGGTGGCTGGCAGGCCAATGAGCTGGCGCGCCCGCTGGTTCGCCTGAAGGCGATGGATAACAACGGCCTGCTGCGCCGTACTTTACAGGCATGGTTTCGTCATAACGTGCAGCCGTTGGCGACCTCCAAAGCGCTATTTATCCATCGTAATACGCTGGAATATCGCTTGAACCGTATTTCTGAACTGACGGGGCTGGATTTAGGAAATTTTGACGATCGTCTGCTGCTGTATATTGCGCTCCAGCTGGATGAGCAGCGTTAAAAACACTCCCGCCGCAGGCGGGAGTGGGGATGGCGGATTACAGGCGCTGCAGTCCGCGGGTCGTGACTTGCCAGGAGACGGTATTAGGCTGTGGCCAGGAATAACCATTTAACGGATTGATGATGACGGAGCGATCTCCGGCTTCGGCATGAAAGACTTCGACGATATAGCCCTCATCGAGTATTGCCGTATCTATATAATCGCCAAGCTGCGATGAGCCTTTAATGGACTGGCGATAAACCACCGAGCCGCGCGTATTGTAGACATTTACCGTGGCATAGGTCGTCGTAAATTGCTTATTCGGCACCCCAGGGCTGGCGGTAAAGGTCAGCGCGCCGCCGCCAATATCCATCTCCATCGTCGCGAAACGGGTATTATTTTCGCCGAGCAGTTGCCAGGTGAAGAGATCGCCGTAAAGCTCTGTTGCCCCCTCCTCAGCATCAGGGGTTTCCTCATCCTGCTCCTCGGGTATAAGCGAACAGGTCGTCAGCCCATCCTTCACTACCCGCCAGCGGTTGTGTTGCTTCAGCGTAACTGCGCGATGAGTCGTATCATTGCAGGCGCTGGAGCGGAATGGCTCATCATGGAAAACCTCAATGATCATATTTTCAGCGAGCGCGATAGTCTCGCTGTTTGCCAGGTTATTGGTCGCTCCGGTATAGCTGCGGTGATAAACCACCGTTTCGTCTGCTCCGGTTACCGTAATGCTGGCATAGGTATGGGAAACATAATACGGGTGCGGCGCGCCGGTACGCGTGGCGACCGTCATTGCGTGCTGCTGATTATCGATAACGATCTGGCAAAAATCTTTATTGCCTTGCCCTCTGAGATTGAGGGTAACGCTTTTGCCCGTCAGTTCGCCCGGTTCGCTATTATCCTGAGGCAGGACGTCGGCATACTCTTTGAGCAATTTGCTGCGCTGAGGCTCTTCCATACGAGAGAGCAGCAGCCAGAGATCGTTTTTACTTACGCTCTCTTCCTGCGCCAGCAGTGAAGGCTGGCTACGTATCGTCTGAGCGTTGTGTTCGAAAATAGCCTGTAAGTCATCCGCCGGATTATTGTCGAGGATAAAGTTATAAAGCCCATTATCATCAATGCGCATCAGTTGGAATTTCTCACCTGCGACCAGCGTTAAATATCCCGGGGAGGCTTTTAGTCGTCCAGGCTCGACGTGAGTAATATATAAGTGATAGTGAGGACCGAAGGGAATAATTTCCTTACCGGTGGCGCATTTCGTGCCGTTCATTTTGCGCTCAAATACTTTTTCTCCGCTGGCGGAAAGGACGCATACGCTAGCATACAGCGTATCAGGGTAGTAGCTATGCGGCGTGGCGCTGATGACGTTTAGAATAAGCTGCTGATTTTCGCAATCGATATCAAGGCGGGCAAATGGCGCATCGCCAAGACCTAGAAAGTCCATTCTCACGTTACGCGCGCTGGTATCGCTTTGTCGGGTGTAGTTGACGGTAGCCGTATTGATGCCTTCTTTGACGACGATATGGCTGATGTCCGGACGATATTTTTGTGAACGGCCTTTCGGTGGATCGATCTGGTAAACGCCGATGGGAAGGTCATTCAGGGTCAAGGTGTTATCATCGACTATCAGTGAATAACGCGTGCCGCAATTATCCTTAATAGTCAGCGTCCGACCATAGATTTGATCCGGCTGGTCGATATTGAGCGTCAGAGATAGCGTACCTGTTTTGCCTAAAGCCGCCAGTTCGCTGTTATCCACCAGCCAGACGAAAGAGTCCAGCCCCAGCTGACGACGTGCGCTATCCCATTCATTTTGTGGCAGAAGAAGATATAGCGGATAAAGCGGTTTTGCCGCCAGCGTAGCGATATATTCCCGAGTGGCGTTTTCCAGGGGGAGACCGCCTAGCGCAATGAACGGAGTGACATCATACCCTGCGGCGGTAGCAATGGCGGTAGCCAGCATATCGGCAAGCTGGTGATCGGATGGCTGGAAGCCATTGCTATTGGCCAGTACACGATAGTTCTGGTTGAAGGCGCGGAAGGCTTTAGTTCCCGCTTTGAGCAGCATCAGCATCAGAAATTGCAGACGCGGACGCAGGCCCCAGCGGGCGACGGGCGTCTGGTCTTTAATACAGGTCATCAGCTGAACTTCCTGCACGGCCTGCTGACCATAGTCATAGAGCCAGCCATCAATATAGAGATGATCGTCCTGGCTCAGCGTGAGCTGCTGGTAGAAAGAAGCGTAAATGTTGTTCCACACTTCGTTGACGGGCAGCGTTGTGTCCTGCATAAATTTGCCCTGATAGCCGTGGCCAATCTCGTGCAGGATCACCCACTGTGTGGTGACGTTATCCAGCCAGCCTTCGCCGATGGTTGCGGAAGTATGCCCGCACCATCCGGTATCGTAATAAGCCGCACCGACGCCATGTTTATCGGCTCTTACAAAATAGCGGGTGGCAATATCCTGATTCAACGGAGAATCCGGCTTATCGCTTAACCCAGCCCAGTCGTTATAGCATTTAAAAAGGTGAGTGTAATAAGCGTGTAACGCGGGTAAGCCCGCTTTCATCGCATTATCGCGGTCGGCATAGGGCAGCAGCAGATTGATAACATCCAAATCAAGCAGCGCGAATGACGATCTATTTTTTTCCCAGTTAAGGAAAAATTCATCCTCAGATTGGCCCGCTTTCCAGCAGGGTAGGGGTTTAGTTGCCGCGGGTTGCTGATAGATGACGGTGAACTCGCAGGGCTGGTCGGTAAACAACGTATCGATAAAAGGGACGGTATCAACGGCTGCGCTGACCGTTTTCCAGCCGGTGGCCAGCGTACAGGTTTTTTCTGCCGCGGTATCGTCGCAGAGCAGGCGCAGCGTCGCATTACCGTTACTCATATCCGGCTGGCGGATTTGCAGCACCGTATTGGCGGGCAGAATAAAGCCCAGCGGCTGACGATCGTGCCGGCGTCCTTTTTCAAAACCGGCATTATCCAGCCAGGGCGCAGATTGCAGGGTATAACATGTTTGTTCAATTTCCAGTGTCATAGTATGACCTCCTTTTTAGGTGGAAAATGAACATACATGTCATTATTTTATTATGTAATTCATGTGGATAGCAGAATGAGATGAAATGAGATGAGAGACGAAAATCTGAGGTTCACTGAGTTTGCAGATGAGGCATGAGTGAGAGAAGAGAGGGAAACAGGGCCAGACTCTGGCCCGTATCAGGCTTATTTATTTCGCGTCAGTTTTTCCAGATCGGATTCAATTTCGCTGATCTTATTCGTGACAACGCTTTCCAGGTGACGCAGGTCGTCCAGGATCTTACGTTTCAGATCGATTTCGGTGCGATCGCGCTGACAGATTTGATCCAGCTCGTCGATGATATAGCGTAGGTTAGGGCTAATCTCCTGAACTTCTTTATAGCCCTGGCCCACGCCGTCGGCGACCACGGTTTTACGCTGACGCGGATATTTAAACTTGACGCTCTTGGCGAAGAACTCGCCTTTGTCCTTCTGAAAGTAGATTTTCAGAATATCGTTATTGGCTTCCTGCCGCAGGCTATAGCGATCGATTTCATCAGGATTGGTAATACCAAGACTTTTCAGATTATCGTACATAACGGTACCTTTGATATCATCGTAATCTTTGAATAATTAACGAAAAAATCCATCTTCGCCAGCTCAATATATAAAAAAAGCGGGATGCCTCCCGCTTTTTATACTGCTTAGTCGATAGTACGCAGAAGTTCGTTGATTCCGACCTTGCCGCGGGTTTTGGCATCAACTTTCTTCACGATGACCGCGCAGTACAGGCTGTACTTGCCATCTTTCGACGGCAGGTTGCCGGAGACGACAACGGAGCCTGCCGGCACGCGGCCGTAGAACACTTCACCGGTTTCGCGATCGTAGATTTTGGTGCTCTGGCCGAGATAGACGCCCATGGAGATCACGGAACCCTCTTCAACGATCACGCCTTCAACCACTTCAGAACGCGCGCCGATAAAGCAGTTATCTTCGATAATAGTAGGGTTAGCCTGCAGCGGCTCCAGCACGCCGCCGATGCCGACGCCGCCGGACAGGTGAACGTTTTTACCGATCTGCGCGCAGGAGCCGACGGTCGCCCAGGTATCAACCATGGTACCTTCGTCAACGTATGCGCCGATGTTCACATAGGACGGCATCAGAACCGTGTTGCGAGCGATAAACGCCCCCTGGCGAACGGCCGCTGGCGGAACGACGCGGAAGCCTTCTTTCTGGAAGCGCGCTTCATCATAATCCGCGAACTTCATTGGGACTTTATCGAAGTAGCGGCTCTCCGCACCATCGATAACCTGGTTATCGTTAATACGGAAAGAGAGCAGAACCGCTTTCTTCAGCCATTGATGGGTGACCCACTGGCCGTCGACTTTTTCAGCGACACGCAGCGCGCCGGAATCAAGCAGAGAAATCACCTGGTTAACCGCTTCGCGGGTTACGGTATCCACGTTTGCCGGCGTGATGTCGGCGCGACGCTCAAAGGCGGACTCAATAACGTTCTGTAATTGCTGCATTGTTTACTCTTTCCATTTACTTAAAAAAATACGTTACCCTTTATCGTTTGGATTGAGGGCCTCTGTCAACCGTTGTTGCACTTCTTGCTGCAGCTCATTATTAAGGGCACGCCGGTCTGCGGTGGCGATTATAAATAAATCTTCTACTCGCTCACCAATTGTCGTAATTCGCGCGCCGTGGAGCGAAATTCCGAGGTCGGCAAACACCTGACCAACGCGCGCTAACAGACCCGGCTGATCGAGAGCAATCAGTTCCAGAAAAGATTTGCGGTCGGTATGCGTCGGCAGGAAATTAACCTCCGTTGGGACGGAGAAATGCCTCAGTTTTGCCGCCTGACGGCGGGGAGCCGGCGGTTGCCAGCTGCGCTGGGTGATGGTCTGTTCCAGGCCCACGCGGATCATTTCGTGCCTGTCGGCGGAAAGCGGACTTCCGTCCGGCTCAAGAACAATAAAGGTATCCATCGCCATACCGTCGCGGGTAGTAAAGATCTGCGCATCGTGAACGCTAAGATTACGTCGATCCAGCTCGCCGCAAACGGCGGCAAAGAGATAAGGGCGGTCCGGACTCCAGATAAAAATCTCGGTGCCGCCGCGCGAGGCGTGGGAACTGAGCAGGATCATCGGCTTACTGAGATCGTGCTGCAGCAGATTGCGCGCATGCCAGGCGAGCTGGTTTGGCGTATGGCGCACGAAGTAGTTCGCGCGGCAGCGGTTCCATATTTGATGCAGCGCCTGTTCATTAATATTTTCCATTCGCAGCAGCGCCAGCGCCTGTAGCTGGTGATGACGCACCCGCTCGCGCATATCCGGCGTATTTTGCATTCCCCGGCGCAGCTGCTTTTCGGTGGCGAAATAGAGCTCGCGCAGCAGGCTTTGCTTCCAGCTATTCCACAGGTTTTCGTTGGTGGCGCAGATATCGGCAACGGTCAGGCAGACCAGATAGTGCAGACGATTCTCTGTCTGTACCTCTTCGGCAAACTGCTTGATCACTTCCGGATCCTGGATATCACGGCGCTGGGCGGTGACCGACATCAGCAGATGATGGCGCACCAGCCAGGCGACCAGCTGGGTTTCGCGAGAGTTAAGACCGTGGAGCTCGGCGAATTTCAACACATCCTGCGCGCCGAGAATTGAATGGTCGCCGCCGCGCCCTTTGGCGATATCGTGGAAGAGGGCGGCGATAAAGATCAGCTCCGGATGCGTCAGGCGCGGCCACAGCTCAACGCACAGCGGGTGACGGCTGCGGATCTCTTCTTTGGCGAAGCTCTCCAGCTTGAGCAGTACGCGGATAGTGTGTTCATCGACGGTATAGGCGTGAAACAGGTCAAACTGCATCTGACCAACAATATGCGACCATTGCGGCATATAGGCCCACAGCACGCTATGGCGGTGCATCGGCAGCAGTCCCCGGCTAACCGCGCCCTGATGGCGCAGCATACTGAGGAACAGGGTCCGCGCTTCGGGAATATAGCAAAGCGGTTGCGTCAGATGGCGCCGGGCGTGGCGCAGATGGCGAAGCGTGGTGGAGTAGATACCGGTGATGCTGCTGTTGCGCACCATCATAAAGAACATGCGCAGAATCGCCTGCGGTTCGCGGATAAACAGCGTGTCGTCGCGCAGATCGATAAGCGTGCCGCGCAGTTGAAAATCATCATCAATCGGCCGCGGTTTCTCATCTTCGGTGAGCGCCAGAATCGCTTCTTCAAACAGCTGGATCAGCATTTGGTTCAGCTCGCTGACCCGACGAGTGACGCGGAAGAAATCCTTCATCATATGTTCGATCGGCTGGTTGCCTTCGCCTTCATAGCGCAGGCGACGGGCGACGCTGAATTGCCTGTCGAACAGCAGGCGGTTATCGTAGCGGTTGAGCTCAAGATGAAGCGCAAAACGAATCCGCCACAGCTGATGCAGGCATTCATTAAGCTCGTTGCGCTCGGCTTCGGTCAGGAAGCCGAAACCGACCATTTCATCAAGCGAGGTGGCGCCGAAATGGCGGCGCGCGATCCACTGCAGAGTATGAATATCGCGCAGGCCGCCGGGGCTGCTTTTCACATCCGGCTCCAGGTTATAGCTGGTTCCGTGATAGCGCTGATGGCGGACATTCTGTTCTTCAACTTTTGCCGCAAAGAATTTTTCCGATGGCCAGAAGCCATCGCTGAAGATGTGTTTTTGCAGTTCAAGGAACAGCGCGACGTCGCCTATAAGCAGACGCGATTCGATCAAGTTGGTGGCGACGCTGAGGTCTGATAGCCCCTCAAGCAGGCACTCTTCGAGGGTGCGCACGCTGTGGCCAACTTCCAGTTTAATATCCCACAGCAGCGTCAGCAGCTCGCCGACCTTCTGGGCCTGCTCATCGGGCAGCTTTTTACGACTCAGGATAAGCAGATCGATATCTGACAGCGGGTGGAGTTCGCCGCGACCGTAACCGCCGACGGCGACCAGCGCGATGTCGTTAATTGACCCGAAACCGTACTCAATCCACAGCCGCTGGAGCAGTTGATCGATAAATTCGGTCCGCGCCTCAATCAACTTCTCTGCGACGATGCCCTGGTCAAAAGCCTCGCCCAGCCAGCGCTGGAAAGCGTCGATATGCGTCTTGATAGCCGCGCAGTTGAAATCACTCTGCGGCCAGCGGCCCGGATTAGCGGGCTGTCCGGCCAGGGAAGGGGAGACAGTATCAGATAAAGAGTTGCTCATCGCGCCACCATAAGAAAAAACTATCGCCCATAAAAAATCGCCGGGAGCGATTTTTAACGTCGCTTGCGGCGGCCCACAGGGTGCTCGTCATAAAAAAGCCGGCTGGCGCCGGCTTTTCATCAATCGTTGTGCGAGATTATCGCCGGGATGGTGTCATCCTTGCGTAACGTCAGTATTTCACAGCCGTTGTCTGTCACCACAATAGTATGCTCATACTGCGCAGACAAGCTCCGGTCTTTGGTTTTTACCGTCCAGCCGTCTTTCATGCTGCGGATCTCTTTTTTGCCGGCGTTGACCATCGGCTCAATGGTAAAGGTCATGCCTGGCTTGAGCACCACGTTGGTTTCCGGAGAATCGTAGTGCAACACCTGCGGCTCTTCATGAAAACCGCGGCCGATACCGTGTCCGCAATACTCGCGCACCACGGAGAAACCTTCGGCTTCAACGTATTTCTGAATAGCTGCGCCGATGGTGCGCAGATTGATTCCCGGTTTGACCATTTTGAGGGCCAGATAGAGGCTTTCCTGGGTAATGCGGCACAGGCGCTCGCCAAGAATAGTCGGCTTGCCGACGATAAACATCTTTGACGTATCGCCGTGGAAATCATCTTTAATGACGGTGACGTCAATGTTGACGATATCGCCATCTTTCAGCAGCTTGCCGTCGTCCGGGATCCCGTGGCACACCACTTCATTAATAGAGATGCAGACGGATTTGGGAAAACCGTGATAGCCCAGGCAGGCAGAAACGGCTTTTTGCTCGTTAACGATGTAATCGTTGCAGATGCGGTCCAGTTCGCCGGTGCTGACGCCCGGTTTCACGTAGGGCTCGATCATTTCCAGCACTTCAGCGGCCAGGCGGCCGGCAACGCGCATTTTTTCGATGTCTTCAGATGTCTTAATAGAAATAGCCATGGATTGTGTCCAGCAGTGTCGATTTTTTCGACAATAATAGATTATGTCTGAGCAATGTTAACAGTCCGGGCGTCCTGCTGCCAAATTGAGAATCATTAACAGCACGCGACGTCAACAACAGTTGGTGTCCGGTCCTGTTTTGTGATATAAAGCGCGCCGGACTTCTGTTCCATTCTCAGATACACAAGATGGACTGAAGCGACAAATCTCACTTTGTGTAACAACACACACGTATCGGCACATATTCCGGGGTGCCCTTTGGGGTCGGTAATATGGGATACGTGGAGGCATAACCCCAACTTTTATCTATAGAGGTTTTAAACATGGCAACTGTTTCCATGCGCGACATGCTCAAGGCTGGTGTTCACTTTGGTCACCAGACCCGTTACTGGAACCCGAAAATGAAGCCTTTCATCTTCGGCGCGCGTAACAAAGTTCACATCATCAACCTTGAGAAAACTGTACCGATGTTCAACGAAGCGCTGGCTGAACTGAACAAGATCTCTTCTCGCAAAGGTAAAATCCTTTTCGTTGGTACTAAGCGCGCTGCAAGCGAAGCGGTAAAAGACGCTGCTAACAGCTGCGACCAGTTCTTCGTGAACCATCGCTGGCTGGGCGGTATGCTGACTAACTGGAAAACCGTTCGTCAGTCTATCAAACGTCTGAAAGACCTGGAAACTCAGTCCCAGGACGGTACTTTCGACAAGCTGACCAAGAAAGAAGCGCTGATGCGCACTCGTGAGCTGGACAAGCTGGAAAACAGCCTGGGCGGTATCAAAGACATGGGCGGCCTGCCGGACGCGCTGTTCGTTATCGACGCTGACCACGAGCACATCGCAATCAAAGAAGCAAACAACCTGGGTATTCCGGTATTTGCTATCGTTGATACTAACTCCGATCCGGACGGCGTTGACTTCGTTATCCCGGGTAACGACGACGCAATCCGTGCAGTTAGCCTGTACCTGAGCGCTGTTGCTGCTACCGTTCGTGAAGGCCGTTCTCAGGATCTGGCTTCTCAGGCGGAAGAAAGCTTCGTAGAAGCTGAATAATAAGGCATACCCTTATTTAGTACCGTGTATAAATAGGGGCCTCTTAGCGGCCCCTTTTTCACTTTCAAATCTGTCTGGTTCCTGGAACCGGGCAGATCACATCTCCCGAGGATTAAAGAATGGCTGAAATTACCGCATCCCTGGTAAAAGAGCTGCGCGAGCGTACTGGCGCAGGCATGATGGATTGCAAAAAAGCGCTGACTGAAGCGAACGGCGACATCGAGCTGGCAATCGAAAACATGCGTAAATCCGGTGCTATTAAAGCAGCGAAAAAAGCAGGCAACGTTGCAGCTGACGGCGTCATCATTACCAAAATCGATGGCACCTACGGCATCATTCTGGAAGTTAACTGCCAGACTGACTTCGTTGCTAAAGATGGTGGCTTCCAGGCATTTGCTAACAAAGTTCTGGATGCTGCAGTTGCTGGCAAAATCACCGACGTTGAAGTTCTGAAAGCACAGTTCGAAGAAGAACGCGTTGCGCTGGTTGCTAAAATCGGTGAGAACATCAACATCCGTCGCGTGTCTTCCCTAGAAGGCGAAGTACTGGGTTCTTACCAGCACGGCGCGCGTATCGGTGTTCTGGTTGCTGCTAAAGGCGCGAGCGAAGAGCTGGTTAAACAGCTGGCTATGCACATCGCTGCAAGCAAGCCTGAATTCGTTAAGCCGGAAGACGTTTCCGCTGAAGTGGTAGAAAAAGAGTACCAGGTTCAGCTGGATATCGCCATGCAGTCTGGCAAGCCGAAAGAAATCGCAGAGAAAATGGTTGAAGGCCGCATGAAGAAATTCACCGGCGAAGTTTCTCTGACCGGTCAGCCGTTCGTTATGGATCCGAGCAAATCTGTTGCTCAGCTGCTGAAAGAGCATAACGCTGACGTGACTGGCTTCATCCGCTTTGAAGTGGGCGAAGGCATTGAGAAAGTTGAGACTGACTTTGCAGCAGAAGTTGCTGCGATGTCCAAGCAGTCTTAATTTTCAAAAGGAGCCGCCTGAGGGCGGCTTCTTTTTGCGCCTAATGTGTAAATTCAGCCAACCGCTATAGTGGGCACGCTGAAAAGCGACGTACAATGTCGCCGGAATTAACTCATCTCATTCGTTGACAGTCTCAGGAAAGAAACATGGCTACCAATGCAAAACCCGTCTACAAACGTATTCTGCTTAAGTTAAGTGGCGAAGCTCTGCAAGGCTCAGAAGGCTTCGGTATTGATGCGAGCATACTTGACCGCATGGCTCAGGAAATTAAAGAACTGGTTGAGCTGGGTATTCAGGTTGGCGTAGTGATTGGTGGCGGTAACCTTTTCCGTGGTGCTGGTCTGGCGAAAGCAGGTATGAACCGCGTTGTGGGCGACCACATGGGCATGCTGGCAACGGTCATGAACGGCCTTGCAATGCGTGATGCACTTCATCGCGCCTATGTGAACGCCCGCCTGATGTCAGCGATTCCGCTGAACGGCGTGTGTGATAACTACAGCTGGGCAGAAGCAATTAGCCTGCTGCGTAACAACCGCGTAGTGATTCTTTCCGCGGGTACCGGTAACCCATTCTTTACTACCGATTCCGCTGCCTGCCTGCGCGGTATTGAAATTGAAGCCGATGTGGTGCTGAAAGCGACCAAAGTCGACGGGGTCTTTACCGCCGATCCGGCCAAGGATCCTTCTGCAACCATGTACGATCAGCTGACCTACAGCGAAGTGCTGGATAAAGAGCTGAAAGTGATGGATCTTGCTGCCTTTACCCTGGCCCGCGACCACAAATTGCCGATTCGCGTATTCAATATGAATAAGCCTGGCGCGCTGCGTCGCGTGGTGATGGGCGAAAAAGAAGGCACATTAATTACGGAGTAATTCCCGTCGGCGCCAAATACGGGTAATATTCGGCCTTACTTTTTCGGGTTTTTGACCCGATGGTTTTCAACATGCTCGGTGGACGGAATGCTGCGGCTGATTCCTCAGCCTGAAGGACGCTGAGCATAAACATGACTATACTTAGCTCACTTTTGCAGTGGGCGACCGTCTGGTCTGTCTGAGACAAGTTTTCAAGGATTCGTAACGTGATTAGCGATATCAGAAAAGATGCTGAAGTACGCATGGAGAAATGCGTCGAAGCGTTCAAAACCCAAATCAGCAAAATACGCACGGGTCGTGCTTCTCCCAGCCTGCTGGATGGCATTATCGTGGAATACTACGGCACGCCGACCCCGCTGCGCCAGCTGGCTAGCGTAACGGTAGAAGACTCCCGCACGCTGAAGATCAACGTTTTCGATCGCTCCATGAGCCCGGCCGTTGAAAAAGCGATTATGGCTTCCGACCTCGGTCTGAACCCAAGCTCCGCGGGAAGCGATATCCGCGTTCCGCTGCCGCCGCTGACCGAAGAACGTCGTAAAGATCTGACCAAAATCGTGCGTGGTGAAGCTGAACAGGCGCGCGTTGCCGTACGTAACGTTCGTCGCGATGCCAACGACAAAGTAAAAGCACTGCTGAAAGAGAAAGAGATCAGCGAAGATGACGATCGCCGTTCTCAGGAAGATGTGCAGAAAATGACTGATGCTGCTATCAAAAAAGTCGATGCGGCGCTGGCGGATAAAGAAGCGGAACTGATGCAGTTCTGATTCTCTGCCGACACGCGGGTCTGACTATCGACCTGCGTAAAATCTGAAACGCCGTACAGGAGACCGTACGCTCAATTTTCGGGATTGCGTTCAGACGGCTGGCCTTGTAGCCTTTGGCACCATGTCAAAGGCGCTGCGCCTCCGCTCTGCCATCCGATCATTGATGCACAAGGGTTTGCTGGCGGCGTTTTGCTTTTAATCCTGTCTACCTTTTCTGGACGCCTCATGAAGCAATTAACCGTTCTCGGTTCGACCGGTTCTATCGGCTGCAGCACGCTGGACGTGGTGCGCCATAATCCAGATAGTTTTTCTGTCACTGCGCTGGTCGCCGGGAAAAATGTCGACCGTATGGTTGAACAATGTCTGGAATTCTCCCCTCGTTACGCGGTAATGGATGATGCGTGCAGCGCTGAACTGCTGCGGTCAAAACTGCGCGAGCAGGGTAGCCGGACTGAGGTCATGAGCGGCCAGCAGGCTGCCGCGGAAGTGGCAGCGCTCGACGACGTTGACCAGGTCATGGCGGCGATTGTCGGCGCAGCGGGCCTGGTACCGACGCTTTCAGCTATTCGCGCGAGTAAAACGGTGTTGCTGGCGAACAAAGAGTCGCTGGTGACCTGCGGCCGTCTGTTTATGGAGGCCGTGCAGAGATACGGAGCGCGTTTGTTACCGGTAGATAGCGAGCACAATGCGATTTTTCAGAGTATGCCGGAAACAGTTCAACAGGATCTGGGGTACGCTGATTTAACCCAAAACGGCGTGTCGTCGATTCTGCTAACGGGCTCCGGTGGTCCTTTCCGCGAAACGGCGATTTCGGAACTGGCGGCGATGACCCCCGATCGGGCATGTAAGCATCCAAACTGGTCCATGGGGCGCAAGATTTCTGTCGACTCCGCCACCATGATGAACAAGGGGCTGGAGTATATCGAAGCCCGCTGGTTGTTTAATGCATCTGCGCAGCAGATGGAAGTTCTGATTCATCCGCAATCGGTGATTCATTCGATGGTGCGCTATCAGGATGGGAGCGTGCTGGCGCAGCTCGGCGAGCCGGATATGCGGACGCCGATTGCCCATACGATGGGCTGGCCAAAGCGTCTCAACTCAGGAGCAAAACCGTTGGATTTTTGTCAACTGAGCAACCTGAGCTTCTCCGCGCCGGACTATGCGCGTTATCCCTGCCTGAAGCTGGCAATGGACGCGTTTGATGTGGGGCAGGCGGCGACAACCGCGCTGAATGCGGCAAACGAAGTCTCGGTCGCGGCATTCCTCAACGGTGATATTCGCTTTACCGATATTGCGGCAATCAATCAGTCGGTCTTGGATCAACAGACGCTAAATGAACCGCAAAGTATTGATGAAGTACTGGCTATTGACGCTATGGCCCGGGCAAGCGCAGGTCGGCTGCTAGCGGCGCAGCGCAAATTCTGATACTCGTTGTGATATTTGTGGGCGCATGGCTTCGGTGATATAGTCTGCGCCATCCGATCGTTGCATTTTGGTGTGAAAGATTACGGTGGCCGTGGCAAGACACGGCTTTTTTGCGTAAAGCTTTTGGTTGTTCTCTGCGATTGGCCGTAGCTCCGGCACCGGATAAAAATGCGTATCCAGCGCTGACCGGTGGCCCGTGTTTAGTAGCTTAGCTAATCCTTATTATGGACTTAAAACGCGTTATGTTGTCTGCTAATCAAACTGTCAGCGAAATGTTGCCTGCGCATGGCTGTCGTCATGTCGCCATTATTATGGACGGCAACGGTCGCTGGGCTAAACGGCAAGGAAAAATCCGCGCCTTTGGCCATAAAGCCGGCGCGAAGTCTGTTCGTCGCGCCGTCTCATTCGCGGCTAATAATGGTATTGAAGCGTTGACGTTATACGCGTTCAGCAGTGAAAACTGGAATCGCCCGGCGCAGGAAGTCAGCGCGCTGATGGAGCTGTTTGTCTGGGCACTGGATAGCGAAGTAAAAAGTCTGCACAGGCACAATGTGCGCCTGCGTATCATCGGCGAGACCACGCGATTCAATGCGCGTTTACAGGAACGTATTCGCAAAGCGGAAGCGCTTACTGAGAACAACACCGGTTTGACTCTGAACATTGCCGCCAATTACGGCGGCCGCTGGGATATCGTTCAGGGCGTTCGTCATCTGGCCAAACAGGTACAAGACGGGTTACTCCAGCCCGAACAAATCACGGAAGAGATGCTGAGCCAGCAGGTGTGCATGCATGAACTGGCTCCCGTAGATTTAGTTATTAGGACCGGGGGAGAGCACCGCATTAGTAACTTTTTGATTTGGCAAATTGCCTATGCCGAACTTTACTTTACGGATGTTCTTTGGCCCGATTTCGCTGAACAGGACTTTGAAGGTGCACTCCATGCCTTTGTTAATCGAGAGCGTCGTTTCGGCGGCACTGAGCCGGGTGGCAGCAATGCCTGATGGGGGTCACTTTTGCTGAAGTATCGCCTGATTTCTGCTTTCGTCTTAATCCCCGTCGTTATTGCGGCGCTTTTTCTATTGCCGCCTGCGGGCTTTGCCATAGTCACGCTGGTGGTCTGTATGCTCGCCGCATGGGAGTGGGGGCAATTTAGCGGTTTCACTTCAACGACGCAGCGAGTCTGGCTGTCGGTGCTTTGCGGTCTGCTGCTGGCGCTGATGCTATTCCTGATGCCGGAATACCATTATGACGTTCATCAACCGCTGGTTGAGGGAGCGCTGTGGGCATCATTCGGCTGGTGGATAGTCGCGCTGCTTCTGGTTCTGACTTACCCCGCTTCTGCGGCCTTCTGGCGCAATTCAAAAACGCTCCGTCTGATATTCGGCATCCTGACCATTGTCCCGTTTTTTTGGGGCATGCTGGCGCTGCGAGCGTGGCATTACGCCGACGATCATTACAGCGGTGCGCTGTGGTTACTTTACGTGATGATTCTGGTCTGGGGCGCGGATTCCGGCGCCTATATGTTCGGGAAAATGTTCGGTAAGCATAAGCTGGCGCCGAAGGTTTCTCCGGGTAAAACCTGGCAGGGTTTTTTCGGCGGGCTGTTAACGGCTGCGGTTATCTCCTGGGCTTACGGCTGGTGGGCCCATCTGGACGTGACGCCGACGGTCCTGCTGGTGTGTTCGGTTGTGGCGGCCCTGGCCTCGGTACTGGGCGATCTGACCGAAAGCATGTTTAAACGCGAAGCTGGCATCAAAGATAGCGGAAATCTGATTCCCGGACACGGCGGTATCCTCGATCGTATCGATAGCCTGACGGCTGCGGTACCCGTGTTTGCTTGTCTACTCTTGTTGGTTTTCAGGACGATTTGACGGAAGGTTTTATGCTGAGCGTTCTCTGGAATTTGGCTGCTTTTATTATTGCGCTGGGCGTGCTGATCACCGTCCATGAGTTTGGCCATTTCTGGGTAGCTCGCCGCTGCGGTATCCGCGTTGAGCGTTTTTCTATTGGCTTTGGCAAAGCGCTGTGGCGCCGTTTTGATAAGCAGGGAACGGAATTTATTATCGCCCTTATCCCATTGGGCGGTTATGTCAAAATGCTCGATGAGCGCGTTGAGCCGGTGGCGCCCGAGATGCGCCACTGCGCGTTCAACAACAAAACCGTGGGTCAGCGTGCCGCGGTAATTGCCGCAGGGCCGATTGCCAACTTCCTTTTTGCCATTTTTGCCTGGTGGCTGGTCTTTATCATCGGTGTCCCCGGCGTGCGACCGGTCGTTGCCGATATCGCTCCTGACTCTATTGCCGCGCAAGCACAAATTGCAAAAGGAATGGAACTTAAAGCGATAGATGGCATCGAAACGCCTGATTGGGATGCAGTACGTATGGCGCTGGTGGCAAAGATTGGCGATCGGCAAACAATAGTTACCGTCGCCCCTTTCGGGACCAATCAACGCCAGGATAAAATCCTCGATCTGCAGCGTTGGGCGTTTGAGCCGGATAAACAAGATCCGGTTGCTTCGTTAGGCATTCAGCCCCGCAGCGCGCAGATTGATACCGTTCTGGCTGAAGTACAATCTAACTCGGCGGCGCAGAAGGCGGGTTTGCAAGCGGGCGACAGGATCGTTAAAGTCGATGGTCAACCGTTAACGCAGTGGATGACGTTTGTTAATCTGGTGCGTGATAATCCGGGTAAGGCGTTAGTTCTGGACATCGAGCGGCAGGGTAGCCCCCTGTCGGTAACCTTGACGCCGGATACGAAGTCTACCAAAGGTAAAGCTGAGGGGTTTGCAGGGGTCGTACCTAAGGTCATCCCGCTGCCTGATGAATATAAGACAGTGCGTCAGTACGGGCCGTTTGCCGCCATCGCTGAAGCCACGGATAAAACCTGGCAGCTGATGTCGTTAACGGTCAAGATGCTGGGCAAATTGATAACCGGTGATGTCAAACTGAACAACCTCAGCGGGCCGATTTCTATCGCCCAGGGGGCTGGGATGTCAGCGGAGTTTGGGCTGATTTATTATCTGATGTTTCTTGCGCTCATCAGCGTGAACCTCGGAATAATCAACCTGTTCCCGCTTCCCGTTCTTGACGGGGGACATCTGCTGTTTTTGGCGATTGAAAAGCTGAAAGGCGGACCGGTATCCGAGCGAGTTCAAGACTTTAGTTATCGCATTGGCTCAATATTGCTGGTGCTGTTAATGGGGCTTGCACTTTTCAATGATTTCTCTCGGTTGTAAGAGAGTTTGTTAGGAAGAACGCATAATAACGATGGCGATGAAAAAGTTGCTCATAGCGTCGCTGCTGTTTAGCAGCGCAACCGTATACGGTGCTGACGGGTTCGTGGTGAAGGACATTCATTTCGAAGGCCTTCAGCGTGTCGCTGTTGGTGCGGCCCTCCTCAGTATGCCAGTGCGTCCTGGCGATACCGTAACCGATGATGATATCAGTAATACCATCCGCGCCCTGTTTGCCACCGGCAACTTTGAGGACGTTCGCGTTCTGCGCGATGGTGATACCCTGCTGGTGCAGGTGAAAGAGCGTCCAACGATTGCCAGCATCACTTTCTCCGGCAACAAGTCGGTTAAAGATGACATGCTCAAGCAAAACCTTGAGGCATCCGGCGTACGCGTAGGGGAATCTCTCGATCGCACCACGCTTGCTGATATCGAAAAGGGGCTGGAGGATTTCTACTATAGCGTCGGTAAGTATAGCGCCAGCGTTAAAGCTGTCGTGACGCCGCTGCCGCGTAACCGTGTCGACCTGAAACTGGTATTCCAGGAAGGCGTCTCAGCGAAAATCCAGCAGATCAATATCGTCGGCAATCATGCATTCAGCACCGATGAACTGATTTCTACCTTCCAGCTGCGCGATGAAGTGCCGTGGTGGAACGTGGTCGGCGATCGCAAATATCAGAAACAGAAGCTGGCGGGAGATCTCGAAACGCTGCGCAGCTACTATCTGGATCGCGGCTATGCTCGTTTCAACATTGACTCCACGCAGGTTAGCCTGACTCCGGATAAAAAAGGGATCTACATCACCATCAACATTACCGAAGGCGATCAGTACAAGCTTTCTGGCGTGCAGGTGACGGGAGACCTGGCAGGGCATTCGGCAGAAATTGAAGCGCTGACTAAAGTCGAGCCGGGCGAGCTGTATAACGGCACCAAAGTGACCAAAATGGAGAATGACATTAAGAAACTCCTTGGTCGCTACGGCTACGCCTATCCGCGCGTTCAGTCCCAGCCGGAAATCAACGATAGTGATAAGACCGTGAAGCTGCACGTAAACGTCGATGCGGGTAACCGCTACTACGTGCGTAAAATTCGCTTCGAAGGCAACGATACCTCGAAAGATGCCGTTCTGCGTCGCGAAATGCGTCAGATGGAAGGTGCCTGGCTGGGCAGCGACCTGGTCGACCAGGGGAAAGATCGTCTGAATCGTCTGGGCTACTTTGAAACGGTTGATACCGATACGCAGCGCGTGCCGGGCAGCCCGGATCAGGTTGACGTGGTCTATAAAGTTAAAGAACGCAATACCGGTAGCTTTAACTTCGGCGTGGGTTACGGTACGGAAAGCGGCGTAAGCTTCCAGGCCGGCGTTCAGCAGGATAACTGGCTCGGTACCGGCTATTCTGTGGGAATTAACGGCACCAAAAACGATTACCAGACCTATACTGAACTGTCGGTGACGAACCCGTACTTTACCGTGGATGGCGTCAGCCTCGGCGGTCGTGTCTTCTATAACGACTTCGATGCTAACGATGCGGATCTGTCTGACTATACCAACAAGAGCTATGGTACAGATATTACGCTGGGCTTCCCGGTCAACGAGTACAACACGCTGCGCGCGGGCCTTGGCTATGTGCATAACAAGCTGTCCAATATGCAGCCTCAAGTATCCATGTGGCGTTACCTGAATTCGATGGGACAGTATCCGGACAACACGAACGACAGAAACTCGTTCAGTGCTGACGACTTCACCTTCAACTACGGCTGGACGTATAACAAGCTCGACCGGGGCTTCTTCCCGACCGAAGGTTCACGCGTCAACCTGAACGGTAAAGTGACGATTCCGGGTTCGGATAACGAATACTACAAAGCGACGCTGGATACCGCGACTTATGTCCCGATCGATGACGATCATAAATGGGTCATGTTGGGTCGAACCCGCTTTGGTTATGGTGATGGTCTGGGCGGCAAAGAGATGCCGTTCTATGAGAACTTCTATGCCGGTGGTTCAAGCACCGTGCGTGGCTTCCAGTCCAACACTATCGGTCCGAAGGCAGTGTATTTCCCGGCCAGCAGCCGTCATGACGATGATGACAGCTACGATAACGAATGTAAGAGCAGCGAGTCTGCACCGTGTAAATCTGATGATGCGGTGGGCGGTAACGCCATGGCGGTGGCCAGCCTTGAGCTGATTACCCCAACGCCATTTATCAGCGATAAATATGCCAACTCGGTCCGTACTTCCTTCTTCTGGGATATGGGTACCGTGTGGGATACGAATTGGGATTCAAGCGCTTATGGCGGTTACCCGGACTATAGCGATCCGAGCAATATCCGTATGTCTGCGGGTATCGCGGTGCAGTGGATGTCGCCGTTAGGACCGTTGGTATTCTCCTACGCTCAGCCGTTTAAAAAGTACGATGGAGACAAAGCTGAACAGTTCCAGTTTAACATCGGTAAAACCTGGTAATTGTGTTGGCTACAATGGAATGTAAGTGCAGTTGCAGTATAGCGCTGACTATTGGCGATAACTGAGGTTATCGCCTGGCCACGCAAATAACGGTACCCCTGGGTACTCATGGGATGGTAAGGAGTTAATTGTGAAAAAGTGGTTATTAGCTGCAGGTCTGGGTTTAGCAATGGTAACTTCCGCTCAGGCGGCAGATAAAATTGCAATGGTTAACATGAACAGCCTGTTCCAGCAGGTTGCCCAGAAAACAGGCGTTTCGAACACGCTGGAAAACGAGTTTAAAGGCCGCGCGAGCGAGCTGCAGCGTATGGAAGGCGACCTGCAGTCTAAAATGCAGCGTCTGCAGTCCATGAAAGCGGGCTCTGACCGTACCAAACTGGAAAAAGACGTGATGGCTCAGCGCCAGACCTTCTCCCAGAAAGCGCAGTCTTTTGAACAGGATCGTGCACGTCGTTCTAACGAAGAGCGCGGCAAGCTGGTGACTCGTATCCAGAGCGCTGTGCAGAGCGTCGCTAAAGATCAGAGCATCGATCTGGTTGTTGACTCTAATGCCGTTGCATACAACAGCAGCGATGTAAAAGACATCACCGCTGATGTGCTGAAACAGGTTAAATAAGTAATGCCTTCAATTCGACTGGCTGATTTAGCCCAGCAGTTGGATGCAGAATTACACGGTGATGGCGATATCGTCATCACCGGCGTTGCGTCCATGCAGTCCGCGAAAGCGGGCCATATTACTTTCATGGTAAATCCTAAGTACCGTGAACACCTGGCCGCTTGCCAGGCATCTGCCGTCGTGATGACGCAGGATGATTTGCCTTTTGCCCACAGCGCCGCGCTGGTAGTGCGTAATCCCTACCTGACCTACGCGCGCATGGCTCAAATTCTTGATACCACGCCGCAGCCGGCGCAGGATATCGCGCCGAGCGCGGTCATCGATGCCACGGCGAAGCTGGGTACTCACGTAGCGATTGGCCCGAATGCCGTTATTGAGTCGGGTGTTATCCTCGGTGATAACGTGGTTATCGGCGCCGGTTGCTTCGTTGGGAAAAATACGAAAATAGGTGCCGGCTCGCGTTTATGGGCCAACGTCACCGTTTACCACGACATTGAGATCGGCGAGAATTGCCTGATTCAGTCCAGCACGGTGATTGGCGCAGATGGCTTCGGCTACGCGAACGATCGCGGCAACTGGGTTAAGATCCCGCAGCTGGGTCGCGTCATTATCGGCGATCGCGTGGAGATAGGCGCTTGTACGACCATCGATCGCGGTGCGCTGGACGACACCGTCATTGGTAACGGCGTGATTATTGATAACCAGTGTCAGATTGCGCACAACGTGGTAATTGGCGACAACACCGCAGTTGCTGGTGGCGTGATTATGGCGGGCAGCCTCAAGATTGGCCGCTACTGCATGATCGGCGGAGCCAGCGTGATCAACGGCCACATGGAAATCTGCGATAAAGTCACCGTCACGGGTATGGGGATGGTTATGCGACCGATCACCGAGCCAGGCGTTTATTCTTCAGGTATCCCGCTGCAGCCGAATAAGGTCTGGCGCAAGACCGCTGCGCTGGTACTGAATATTGATGATATGAGCAAGCGTCTCAAAGCCATTGAGCGCAAGGTTAATCAACAAGATTAGTGCTTCTCCAGCCACATTTAAATTTTCGGCCTGTTGCATTCATGAGATTGCCGCAGGCCGTGTTATTATTGCCTTTTAGTATATTTAGACAGGAAGAGTATTTTGACTACTGACACTCATACTCTGCACATTGAAGAGATTCTGGAACTGCTGCCTCACCGTTACCCGTTCCTGCTGGTCGATCGCGTGCTGGATTTTGAAGAAGGTCGTTTTCTACGCGCAGTAAAAAATGTTTCTGTAAATGAGCCGTTTTTCCAGGGGCACTTCCCTGGTAAGCCGATTTTACCGGGCGTACTGATTCTGGAAGCGATGGCCCAGGCTACCGGCATTCTGGCATTCAAAAGCGTTGGAAAACTGGAACCGGGCGAGCTGTATTATTTTGCCGGGATTGACGAAGCGCGTTTCAAACGTCCGGTCGTGCCTGGCGATCAGATGATTATGGAAGTCACTTTTGAGAAAACCCGTCGCGGCCTGACTCGTTTCAAAGGCGTTGCGACGGTGGACGGGAAAGTGGTTTGCGAAGCAACGATGATGTGTGCCCGTAGCCGGGAGGCCTGATACGTGATTGATAAAACCGCCTTTATTCATCCTACCGCCATTGTAGAAGAAGGCGCCGTTATTGGCGCTAACGTCCACATTGGCCCGTTTTGTATTGTTGGCGCTAACGTCGAAATCGGCGAAGGCACCGTACTGAAATCTCACGTTGTCATCAACGGTCATACCAAAATTGGCCGCGACAACGAGATCTATCAGTTCGCTTCCATCGGTGAAGTTAACCAGGATCTGAAATATGCTGGCGAACCGACCCGCGTGGAAATTGGCGATCGCAACCGCATCCGCGAAAGCGTCACCATTCATCGTGGCACAGTACAGGGCGGTGGATTAACGAAGGTGGGCAGCGATAACCTGCTGATGATCAACGCCCACGTGGCGCATGATTGTACGCTTGGCGACCGCTGTATTCTGGCTAATAACGCCACCCTCGCAGGTCATGTTTCGCTGGATGATTTTGTTATCATCGGCGGCATGACTGCCGTGCATCAGTTCTGCATTATTGGCGCGCATGTGATGGTGGGCGGCTGCTCCGGCGTAGCGCAAGACGTTCCGCCGTTCGTTATTGCTCAGGGCAACCACGCAACGCCGTTTGGCGTTAACATCGAAGGGTTGAAACGTCGCGGCTTCAGCCGTGAGGCGATCACTGCGATTCGTAACGCCTATAAGCTACTGTACCGCAGCGGTAAAACGCTGGATGAAGCGAAAGCCGAGATCGCCGAACTGGCGACACAGTATCCTGAAGTGCAGACATTTACCGACTTCTTTGCTCGCTCCACGCGCGGCCTGATTCGTTAATGGCTGAATCACGTCCCCTGACGATTGCCCTGGTCGCCGGAGAAACCTCCGGCGATATTCTTGGTGCCGGTCTTATTCGCGCGCTCAAAGCCCGTATGCCTGATGCTCGTTTTGTAGGCGTTGCCGGGCCGTTAATGCAGGCGGAAGGCTGCGAGGCCTGGTACGAGATGGAAGAGCTGGCGGTGATGGGCATTGTTGAAGTGCTGGGACGCCTGCGTCGACTGCTGCACATTCGCGCCGATCTCACCCGACGTTTTACCGAGCTTAAACCAGACGTGTTCGTCGGTATTGATGCGCCTGACTTCAATATCACCCTCGAAGGTAATCTGAAGAAGCAGGGTATCAAAACGATCCATTACGTCAGCCCATCGGTTTGGGCATGGCGGCAAAAACGCGTTTTCAAAATTGGCAGATCCACCGATCTGGTTCTGGCATTCCTGCCTTTCGAAAAAGCGTTTTATGACAAATTTAACGTTCCCTGCCGGTTTATCGGCCACACGATGGCGGATGCGATGCCGCTGGACCCGGATAAAGACGCGGCGCGCGACCGTCTGGGGATCGCGCGTGACGTACACTGCCTGGCGCTGCTGCCGGGTAGCCGTGGGGCAGAAGTCGAGATGCTCAGCGCCGACTTCCTGAAAACGGCGCAAATCCTGCGAGAATATTATCCCGATCTGGAAGTGGTCGTTCCGCTGGTCAACGCGAAGCGGCGGGAACAGTTTGAGCGTATCAAGGCGGAAACGGCGCCGGAGCTGGCCGTACACCTACTGGATGGGCGGGCTCGCGATGCAATGATCGCCAGCGATGCTGCGCTGCTGGCCTCCGGCACGGCTGCGCTGGAGTGTATGCTGGCTAAGTGCCCGATGGTAGTTGGTTATCGGATGAAGCCCTTTACCTTCTGGCTGGCGAAACGGCTGGTGAAGACCGACTACGTGTCGTTACCGAACTTACTGGCCGGGCGTGAACTGGTTAAAGAGCTGCTGCAGGATGAATGCCGACCGCAGGCGCTGGCGGAGGCGCTGAAGCCGCTGCTGGCCGACGGTAAAACCAGCCACGATATGCATGAAACCTTCCGCGCGCTGCATCAGCAGATCCGCTGCAACGCTGATGAGCAGGCGGCGGATGCAGTTCTGGAGTTAGCAAAATGATGGAATTCGTGTATCCGCATACCCATCTGGTTGCGGGAGTCGATGAAGTCGGACGCGGTCCGCTGGTTGGCGCGGTGGTGACGGCTGCGGTGATACTCGATCCGGCCAAACCGATTGTGGGTCTTAATGACTCGAAAAAGCTCAGCGAAAAACGGCGCCTGGCGCTATTTGACGAGATCAAAGAAAAAGCGCTGTGCTGGAGCCTGGGTCGGGCGGAGCCGCATGAAATCGATGAACTGAATATTTTACACGCGACCATGCTGGCCATGCAGCGCGCCGTCGCGGGTTTGCGCGTCTCCCCGGAATTTGTTCTTATTGATGGTAACCGCTGTCCGCCGCTGCCCGTACCTTCGCTGGCGGTTGTCAAAGGCGATAGCCGGGTGGCGGAAATCAGCGCCGCGTCGATTCTGGCGAAAGTGACGCGCGATGCGGAAATGGCCGCGCTGGATCGGCAATTTCCACAGTACGGCTTTGCACAACATAAAGGTTATCCCACCGCTTTTCATCTGCAAAAGCTGCTGGAACATGGCGTTATCGAGCAATACCGGCGCAGTTTTGGCCCGGTGAAACGCGCGCTGGGCCTGGCGTCCTGAACTGACACGCAAGCACTAAAGTAACGCGGAATCTGAAGATGGCTGAACCACGTTTCGTACACCTGCGGGTGCACAGCGACTATTCCATGATCGATGGTCTGGCGAAAACCGGACCGTTAGTAAAAAAGGCGGCCGCGCTCGGCATGCCTGCGCTGGCGATCACTGATTTTACCAACCTCTGCGGGCTGGTGAAGTTCTACGGAACGGGACACGGCGCCGGAATTAAACCCATAGTCGGGGCCGATTTCCACGTCCAGAGCGATCTGCTCGGCGATGAACTGAGCCAGCTTACGGTATTGGCTGCGAATAATACTGGCTATCAAAACCTGACGCTGCTGATCTCCAAAGCCTATCAGCGCGGCTATGGCGCAGCGGGCCCGATTATCGATCGCGACTGGCTGATCGAATTAAAAGAAGGCTTAATTCTGCTCTCTGGCGGGCGTATGGGCGACGTGGGCCGTAGTCTGCTGCGCGGCAATATGGCACTGGTGGATCAGTGCGTTGATTTTTATGCGCAGCATTTCCCTGATTGCTATTTCCTTGAGCTCATTCGCACCGGCCGCCAGGATGAAGAGTCTTATCTGCATGCGGCGGTGAAGCTGGCGGAAACTCGCGGCTTACCGGTGGTGGCAACCAACGACGTTCGTTTCCTTGAACCGGGCGACTTCGATGCTCATGAAATCCGCGTGGCCATCCACGACGGCTTTACCCTCGACGATCCAAAGCGTCCGCGCAACTATTCGCCGCAGCAGTATATGCGCAGCGAAGAAGAGATGTGCGAGCTCTTTTCCGATATACCCGAAGCGCTGGAAAACAGCGTTGAGATCGCCAAACGCTGTAACGTGACCGTGCGCCTTGGTGAATACTTCCTGCCGCAGTTCCCGACCGGGGATATGACCACCGAAGATTATCTGATTAAGAAATCCAAAGAGGGTCTGGAAGAGCGTCTGGCGTTCCTGTTCCCCGACCCGGATGAGCGGGCAAAACGCCGTCCTGAATATGATGAGCGTCTGGATATTGAGCTGCAGGTGATTAACCAGATGGGGTTCCCGGGTTACTTCCTGATCGTGATGGAGTTTATCCAGTGGTCCAAGGATAACGGCGTGCCGGTCGGACCCGGTCGTGGTTCCGGCGCCGGGTCGCTGGTGGCCTATGCGCTGAAAATTACCGACCTCGATCCGCTGGAATTCGACCTGCTGTTCGAACGTTTCCTTAACCCGGAACGTGTCTCCATGCCCGACTTCGACGTTGACTTCTGCATGGAGAAACGCGACCAGGTGATTGAGCACGTTGCGGACATGTACGGTCGCGATGCGGTTTCGCAGATTATTACCTTTGGTACCATGGCGGCGAAGGCGGTAATCCGCGACGTTGGCCGCGTGCTTGGTCACCCGTACGGTTTTGTGGATCGTATTTCCAAGCTGGTGCCGCCAGACCCGGGGATGACGCTGGCGAAAGCGTTTGAAGCCGAACCGCAGCTGCCGGAAATTTACGAGGCGGATGAAGAGGTTAAAGCGCTGATCGACATGGCGCGTAAGCTCGAAGGGGTCACCCGTAACGCCGGTAAACACGCAGGCGGGGTGGTGATCGCGCCGACGAAAATTACCGATTTTGCCCCGCTATACTGCGATGAAGCGGGCCAGCATCCGGTTACCCAGTTTGATAAAAACGATGTCGAATATGCCGGGCTGGTAAAGTTCGACTTCCTCGGTTTGCGTACGCTCACCATCATTAACTGGGCGCTGGAGATGATCAACGCCCGCCGCGAGAAGAACGGCGAGGGGCCACTGGATATCGCCGCTATTCCGCTCGACGATAAAAAAAGCTTCGATATGCTGCAGCGCTCGGAAACCACCGCCGTCTTCCAGCTTGAATCGCGCGGCATGAAGGATCTGATTAAGCGTCTGCAGCCCGACTGCTTCGAAGATATGATCGCCCTGGTGGCCCTGTTCCGTCCGGGGCCGCTGCAGTCGGGGATGGTGGATAACTTTATCGACCGTAAACACGGCCGTGAAGAGATATCGTATCCGGACGTACAGTGGCAGCATGAATGTCTGAAACCGGTACTGGAGCCAACCTATGGCATTATCCTGTACCAGGAACAGGTCATGCAGATCGCCCAGGAGCTTTCCGGCTATACCCTCGGCGGCGCGGATATGCTGCGTCGTGCGATGGGTAAGAAAAAACCGGAAGAGATGGCCAAGCAGCGTTCTGTCTTCGAAGAAGGCGCGAAGAAAAATGGCGTTGACGGCGAGCTGGCGATGAAGATCTTTGACCTGGTGGAGAAATTCGCCGGTTATGGCTTTAACAAATCGCACTCTGCCGCTTATGCTTTAGTGTCCTATCAGACGCTGTGGCTGAAGGCGCACTATCCGGCTGAATTTATGGCGGCGGTGATGACCGCGGATATGGATAACACCGAAAAAGTCGTCGGCCTCGTGGATGAGTGCTGGCGGATGGGGCTGAAAATTCTGCCGCCGGATATTAACTCCGGCCTGTACCATTTCCACGTTAACGACGATGGCGAAATCGTTTATGGTATCGGCGCGATTAAAGGCGTCGGCGAAGGTCCGATTGAGGCGATCATTGAAGCCCGTAATCAGGGCGGCTATTTCCGCGAACTGTTCGATCTCTGCGCGCGTACAGATATTAAAAAACTCAACCGTCGGGTGCTGGAAAAACTGATCATGTCCGGGGCCTTTGACCGCCTCGGGCCGCATCGCGCGGCGTTAATGAATTCGCTGGGCGACGCGCTGAAGGCTGCCGATCAGCACGCGAAAGCCGAAGCTATCGGTCAGGCGGACATGTTCGGCGTGCTGGCGGAAGAGCCGGAGCAAATCGAGCAGTCCTACGCCAGCTGCCAGCCGTGGCCGGAACAGGTGGTGCTGGATGGCGAAAGGGAGACCCTGGGGCTGTACCTGACCGGGCACCCGATTAACCAGTATTTGAAAGAGATCGAACGCTACGTTGGCGGCGTACGACTCAAAGACATGCATCCGACCGATCGTGGTAAAGTGACCACGGCGGCGGGGCTCGTTATTGCCGCGCGGGTCATGGTCACCAAGCGCGGCAATCGTATCGGCATCTGTACGCTGGATGACCGTTCCGGGCGTCTGGAGGTGATGCTATTCACCGACGCTCTGGATAAATACCAGCAGCTGCTGGAAAAAGACCGCATACTTATCGTCAGCGGACAGGTCAGCTTTGATGACTTCAGCGGGGGGCTTAAAATGACCGCTCGTGAAGTCATGGACATTGACGAAGCCCGGGAAAAATATGCTCGCGGGCTTGCTATCTCGCTGACGGACAGGCAAATTGATGACCAGCTTTTAAACCGACTCCGTCAGTCTCTGGAACCCCACCGTTCGGGAACTATTCCAGTACACCTCTATTATCAGAGGGCGGATGCACGCGCGCGGTTGCGTTTTGGCGCAACATGGCGCGTCTCTCCGAGCGATCGTTTACTTAACGATCTGCGTGGCCTTATCGGCTCGGAGCAGGTGGAACTGGAGTTTGACTAATACAGGAATACTATGAGTCTGAATTTCCTTGATTTTGAACAGCCGATTGCAGAGCTGGAAGCGAAAATCGATTCTCTGACTGCGGTTAGCCGTCAGGATGAGAAACTGGATATTAATATCGATGAAGAAGTGCATCGCCTGCGTGAAAAGAGCGTAGAGCTGACGCGCAAGATCTTCGCCGATCTTGGTGCATGGCAGGTTGCCCAGCTGGCCCGCCATCCACGTCGCCCATACACCCTGGATTATGTCCGCCTGGCTTTCGACGAATTCGACGAACTGGCCGGCGATCGCGCCTACGCCGATGATAAAGCTATCGTTGGCGGGATTGCGCGTCTGGACGGGCGTCCGGTGATGATTATCGGCCACCAGAAAGGGCGTGAAACCAAAGAGAAAATTCGCCGCAACTTCGGTATGCCGGCGCCGGAAGGCTATCGTAAAGCGCTGCGTCTGATGGAAATGGCAGAGCGCTTTAAAATGCCGATCATCACCTTCATCGACACCCCTGGTGCTTATCCAGGCGTCGGGGCGGAAGAACGCGGCCAGTCTGAAGCGATTGCTCGCAACCTGCGTGAAATGTCCCGTCTGAGCGTGCCGGTTATCTGCACCGTTATCGGTGAAGGCGGCTCCGGCGGCGCGCTGGCGATTGGCGTCGGTGATAAAGTGAATATGCTGCAGTACAGCACCTATTCCGTTATCTCCCCGGAAGGCTGTGCGTCCATTCTATGGAAAAGCGCTGACAAAGCGCCGTTGGCCGCTGAAGCGATGGGAATTGTTGCTCCGCGTCTGAAAGAGCTGAAGCTCATTGACTCCATCATTCCTGAACCGCTGGGCGGCGCGCATCGTAATCCGGAAGCGATGGCAGCCTCACTGAAAGAACAGCTGTTGGCCGATCTGGCTGACCTCGACGTGCTTGGCGAGGAAGAACTGCTGAACCGCCGCTACCAACGCCTGATGAGCTACGGCTACGCCTGATTATTGATCTCATTTTTCAACGCTAAGGGTCGGATTTTCCGGCCCTTTTTTTATGTGTTGTTTATTGAGATGACGTGAGAAGAACATGAGCTAATGTGATTAGCCGATGATGCCGCTCTCCCTTAAAACAGTAGCGACTGCCTGGTATTGCAACCCGGCAGGCCGTTAACAAGGATAAAGGAGAAGTTCTATGGCATTGCACAAAACCGTCGCGATAAGCGCCGTGGCCGCAGGGATCATGTTAAGCCTGGGGGCCGCACAGGCTGCACCGCTGCTGGGCGCAACGGAAGCGACAACCATGAAGGCGAGCGACCTGGCCGCTAAAGAAAAAGCCTTAACCGACTTTCCTCTGATGGAGTCGGTTAAATCATCAATTCAAACCCTGCCTAACAGCGAAGTGGAGAAAATCGCACCGGGCCTGGCGAGCAACCCGGCGAACGTTAAGCGTGTTGAAAGCATCCTTTCAGAACAGGATTGGGAATATCTGTTCCCGATGCGCGCCGCAGAATATACCTACTCTAATTTTCTGAAAGCTATTGGTAAATTCCCTGCCGTGTGCGGAACCTATACCGACGGACGCGACAGCGATGCCATCTGCCGTAAATCGCTGGCAACCATGTTTGCCCACTTTGCTCAGGAGACCGGCGGCCATGAAAGCTGGCGTGATATTCCCGAATGGCGTCAGGCGCTGGTTTATCTGCGTGAGGTTGGCTGGGTTGAAGGTCAGAAGGGCGGCTATAACGGCGAATGCGATCCCTCTATCTGGCAGGGGCAGACCTGGCCATGCGGTAAAGATAAAGACGGCGACTACCTGAGCTACTTCGGCCGCGGAGCGAAACAGCTGTCCTATAACTACAACTATGGTCCGTTCTCCGATGCAATGTACGATGGCGACGTTCGTCCGCTGCTGGATAAACCGGAGCTGGTGGCGGATACCTGGATGAACCTGGCGAGCGCCGTCTTCTTCTTCGTTTATCCGCAGCCGCCGAAGCCCTCTATGCTGCACGTCATCGACGGAACCTGGGTTCCAAACGATCATGATAAAGCAAATGGCCTGGTCGAAGGCTTTGGGGTAACCATTCAGATTATCAACGGCGGCGTTGAGTGCGGCGGGGCGGAAGAGAACGCGCAGTCTCTTAACCGTATTGCTTACTACAAAGAGTTCGCAAACTACCTCAAAGTGCCGATTGCCGACGACGAAGTTCTCGGCTGTAAGAATATGAAGCAGTTCGATGAAGGTGGCGCGGGCGCATTGCCGATTTACTGGGAAGAGGATTGGGGATGGAGTCCGGACACCGCTGACGGCAAGACTAACGCCTGTCAGTTGGTGGGCTATCAGACGCCGTATACCGCTTTTAAAGAGGGCGACTATGCGAAGTGTGTGCAGAGCCACTTCAACGTCAATATCGTTGATGACAGCGGCCAGTCCGAGGATATTACGCCGGTCAAGCCCGACGATACCACACCTGCGCAGGAGACGAACGTGGCGCCGGTGGCTCGCATCGCCGGTCCGATTGGCGCAATTGAAGCTGGTGCCAGGGTTTCTCTGAGCGCGGAAGGTTCTACCGATGCGAACGGCGACAAGCTAAGCTACACCTGGATGTCTCAGGACGGCCAGACCCTTAGCGGACAGGATAAAGCCGTAATTACCTTCACCGCACCGGAAAAAGATCGCGATGCCCAGTATGTGGTTAGCCTGACGGTAAGCGACGGTTCGTTGTCCAGTACGGCAACTTACACTTTGAACGTCAAAGCCAAAGCCGCTGCTGCGGACGAAACGACGGGTGGCAAAGATAGCGATACCATTAGCTATCCTTCCTGGAGCAGTACCCAGACATGGAAAGAGGGCGATATCGTCAATAACCACGGCGCGCTGTATCAGTGTAAACCGCTTCCGGAAGGAGCATGGTGCAACGTGGCGCCGACTTACTATGAGCCTGGCGCCGGCATTGCCTGGGGCGATGCGTGGAAGGCGTTGTAATAGAGATAAATCCGCCAGCGCTAAGCGCTGGCGGGGTGCTATTATGCTTTCCTTAGGTCAATTCCTGGAGGAAAGCGTGAATATTATTGCGATCATGGGTCCCCACGGCGTCTATTATAAAGACGAACCGATGAAAGAACTGGAAGCTGCCCTGCAACGGCAAGGTTTCCAGACCATCTGGCCGCAAAATAGCGCCGACCTTTTGCAGTTTATTGAGCATAATCCGCGGATCTGCGGAGTCATTTTCGATTGGGATGAGTACAGCGTGGATCTGTGCAGCGATATCAATCGTTTAAATGAGTATCTGCCGCTGTACGCCTTTATCAACGCCCATTCGACGATGGACGTCAGCAGTCAGGACCTGCGTATGACGCTATGGTTCTTTGAATATGCGCTGGGGCTTTCGGAAGAGATCGCTACCCGCATCGGTCAATACACCCGCGAATACCTCGACAACATCACCCCGCCGTTTACCCGGGCGCTGTTTAACTACGTACAGGAGGGAAAATATACCTTCTGTACGCCTGGACATATGGGCGGATCGGCCTATCAAAAAAGCCCGGTGGGTTGTCTGTTTTATGATTTCTTTGGCGGTAATACCTTAAAGGCAGACGTCTCTATTTCCGTGACGGAGCTGGGGTCGCTGCTCGATCATAGCGGCCCGCATCTGGAGGCCGAGGAGTATATTGCCCGCGCCTTCGGCGCCGAGCAGAGCTATATGGTTACCAACGGAACCTCGACGTCGAATAAAATTGTTGGTATGTATTCTGCCCCGGCGGGCAGCACCCTGCTTATCGATCGCAACTGCCATAAATCGTTGGCCCATTTACTGATGATGAGCGATGTGGTGCCGCTATGGCTGAAACCGACGCGCAACGCGCTAGGGATCCTCGGCGGCATACCCAAGCGTGAATTTACCCGCGATAGTATTCAACAAAAAGTCAACGCCACCGGCGGCGCCGGGTGGCCGGTTCATGCGGTGATCACTAACTCCACCTATGACGGGCTGCTGTATAACACGACCTGGATCAAAGAGACCCTCGACGTGCCGTCAATCCACTTTGACTCCGCCTGGGTACCCTACACTCATTTCCATCCGATCTATCAGGGGAAAAGCGGGATGAGCGGCGATCGCATCCCGGGCAAAGTGATCTTTGAAACGCAGTCGACGCACAAAATGCTGGCGGCGCTATCGCAGGCTTCGCTGATTCATATTAAAGGCAGCTACGATGAAGATACCTTCAATGAAGCCTTCATGATGCATACCTCGACCTCACCGAGCTACCCGATCGTTGCCTCTATTGAAACGGCGGCGGCCATGCTGCGGGGTAATTCCGGCAGGCGACTGATCCAGCGTTCGATTGAGCGGGCGCTGGATTTTCGCAAAGAGGTGCAGCGATTACGCGAGGAGTCTGACGGTTGGTTCTTTGATATCTGGCAGCCGGAAGAGATTGGTGAAGCGCAGTGCTGGCCGGTTTCGCCCGGTGAACAGTGGCACGGTTTTCAGGATGCCGATAGCGACCATATGTACCTCGATCCGGTGAAAGTGACGATTCTGACGCCCGGCATGGATGAGCAGGGTAATATGGATAATGAAGGTATACCGGCGGCGCTGGTGGCGAAATTCCTTGATGAGCGCGGCGTGGTCGTCGAGAAAACGGGCCCGTACAACCTGCTGTTCCTTTTTAGTATTGGTATAGATAAAACCCGAGCGATGGGACTGTTGCGTGGATTGACTGAGTTCAAACGCTCTTACGATCTCAATTTGCGAGTGAAAAATATGCTGCCGGATCTGTACGCTGAAGATCCGGATTTTTACCGCAATATGCGCATTCAGGATCTGGCGCAGGGTATTCATCGTCTGATTCGCCAGCACCAGCTCTCGCAGCTGATGCTTAGCGCCTTTGACGTCCTGCCGGAGATGAAAATGACGCCGCATCAGGCCTGGCAGCGGCAGATCAAAGGTGAAGTGGAAACTATCGAACTGGAAAATCTGGTCGGGCGTATTTCAGCGAATATGATCCTACCGTACCCGCCCGGCGTGCCGCTGCTGATGCCCGGTGAGATGATCGCCGAAGAGAGCCGCGCGGTGCTCAATTTCCTGCTCATGCTGTGCTCTATTGGTCGCCACTATCCGGGCTTCGAAACCGATATCCACGGCGCGAAACGCGATGAAGATGGGGTGTACTGGGTTCGAGTCTTAAAAAATGACTAAGCGCTTGCGCAATAATGAACTGAGCGAGTAACGTTGTTGGCTTCAACAGGAGGAGTGGTACCATGCTGGGTTTAAAACGGGTTCACCATATCGCTATCATTGCGACGGATTATGCGAAGAGTAAAGCGTTTTACTGCGACATCCTGGGGTTCACCCTGCAGGGGGAGTTTTATCGCGCAGAGCGTGATTCCTGGAAAGGCGATCTGGCGCTGAATGGTGAATATGTCATTGAACTGTTTTCATTCCCGTTTCCTCCCTCGCGTCCGAGTCGCCCCGAAGCCTGCGGGTTACGCCATCTGGCGTTTAGCGTCGATGATGTCGATGCCGCTGTGGCTCATCTTGAGGCGCACGGTGTGCCTTGTGAAGGGGTTCGTATCGACCCTTTTACCGGTAAGCGTTTCACCTTTTTTAACGATCCGGACGGGCTGCCGCTGGAGATTTATCAGCAGTAATTCTTGTCAGCGCGTGTTCTGGCGGGTAACGTGCCGAACACGCTTACCTCAGTTAGTACTCTCATGATGATGATCCCGGACATTGCGCACACGCTTCAGCCGCACCGCCATTTTTTAGTGGCCTTTAGCGGCGGGCTGGATTCGAGCGTGCTTTTGTATCGCCTGGTGCTCTGGCGCGAGCAGGATCCCACCGTTCGCCTGAGGGCGATACATATTCACCACGGGCTCAGCGCCAACGCCGACGACTGGGTGGCGCACTGCCAGCAAATGTGCCAGCAGTGGCAGGTGCCGCTTCTGGTAGAGCGGGTCGCGCTCGCCGATGAGGGGTTGGGAATTGAGGCTCATGCGCGCCAGGCGCGCTACCAGGCATTTCGTTCGGCGCTGGCGCCCGGCGAAGCGCTGGTGACCGCGCAGCATCTTGACGACCAGTGCGAAACCTTCCTGTTAGCCCTTAAGCGGGGAAGCGGCCCTACCGGGCTCTCGGCGATGGCCGGCGAGTCCGATTTTGCCGGGACGAAACTGCTGCGCCCGCTGCTTCAAGAAAGCCGTGACTCCCTCCATCAGTGGGCGATGGCCCGTCAGCTCAGCTGGATTGAAGACGAAAGCAACCAGGATGACGCTTACGATCGCAACTTTCTCCGCCTGCGGATTCTCCCGCTGCTTCATGCTCGCTGGCCGCACTTTGCCGAGGCCGTGGCGCGCAGCGCCAGCCTGTGCGGCGAACAGGAACAGCTGCTGGATGAAATGCTGGCCGCCGAGCTGGCAACGCTGGTTGCTGAGGACAGTTCGTTAACTATCGCTCCGTTGACGACTATGAGCGCGCCTCGGCGGGCCGCGCTGCTGCGCCGCTGGCTGGCTGGGCTCAATGCGCCAATGCCTTCGCGCGAGGTGCCGGAGCGTATCTGGCGTGAAGTGGCGATGGCGCGCGAGGATGCGTTTCCCTGTTTGCGCCTTGGCCCGTTTACCGTTCGCCGCTACCAGCAGCGTCTGTACTGGGTGAGATATATTCCAGGCCAGAGTGAGACAATGCTGGAGTGGCGCGATACTGCCAGCCCGCTGCCGTTGCCTGACGGTCTCGGCGAGCTGAGTTTACTGTCCGGCGGGCCGTTACGCGGGCCGCGCGAGGGAGAAGCCGTTACTGTTCGCTTTCGTGCCAGCGGTAATCTGCATATCGTGGGTCGCAACGGTGGTCGCAAGCTGAAAAAAATCTGGCAGGAGCTGGGCGTTGCGCCCTGGCGGCGCGATACGACTCCGCTACTGTTCTATGGCGAAACGCTTATTGCCGCCGCCGATGGTCTGTTTATTACCGTCGATGGGAAAGTTCAGGAAAGTGAAGGCTTACAGATGAGATGGAGGAAAACGGGCGGCTAGGCCACCCGTTTTGATTCAGGACTCGCTAACGACTACCGTACCGATTTGCGGATGGCTGAAGCTGGCGATTTTATCCAGGCGCAGTTCGCGGACGTTCCCGGCGAGCTCTACGACCAGATACTCGATATTTTTGCGCGAGATAAGATCGTTGGCCTTCGCTTGCAGCTGTTCGCCATCTTTGAGCTCCAGCGCCAGGACCAGATGGTGCTGACAGGCAAGTTCGAGGTTGTCATAATCATCGCAATTGATGGGTTGATAAGTATCATTCATTGACATAATCGCTCACCAGTAAGTTTGCCGCCGCATATGCGGCCTTTTCCCTGACTGACTCAGCAAGGGCCTGATCCGCCGCAACCTCATTCAATACTTTCAACACGCAACCTAGCGCATCCGGGATATACCCAAGGTCCCCGCTGGCTATTTCCGCATACCGCTTGCGTATTAACTCACAATATTTTTCCACATGCCCTCCTGTCAGCGTTCTGACTTAACCGTGGGATGTAAGTTTAAGCCTACGAAGATAAACTCTGTTTAGCAAGGTGACTATACCATAGTCATTTAAGCAATATCAGCAGGATGAGAGGCGATCCGTCGATTGCTGACAGCCTTTTGCCGTCAGTTTCGCTACAATGTACGCCATTTTTATCAGGAGTAGAGTCATGGCGCTGAAAGCGACGATTTATAAAGCGACGGTGAACGTAGCCGACCTGGACCGCAACCAGTTTCTGGATGCCAGTTTGACGCTTGCCCAGCATCCGTCAGAAACCCAGGAGCGCATGATGCTGCGCCTGCTGGCGTGGATTAAATACGCCGACGAGCGTCTGCAGTTTACCCGCGGTTTATCTTCCGACGATGAAGCGGAACTCTGGCTGCTTAACGATCATCTGGGCGTGGATCTGTGGATTGAACTGGGGCTACCGGACGAGCGGCGAATTAAAAAAGCCTGCTCGCGGGCCCAGCAGGTGGCGCTGTTCGCCTATAATAGTCGGGCGGCAGAAATCTGGTGGCAGCAAAACCAGAACAAAATGGCTCAGTTTTCGAAGCTGTCGGTGTGGTATTTGGATGATACTCAGCTGGCGCAGCTCAGCGCTTTTGCCGATCGGACCATGTCGCTGCAGGCGACCATCCAGGACGGCGCTATCTGGTTATCTGACGCTAAGAATAATCTGGAAATTCATTTAACGGCCTGGCAAACACCCGCATGATTACGATTAGCCGCAGCGTCGCGATTGCGGAGGACGAGATTTCACTTTCCGGCATACGCGCGCAGGGCGCGGGCGGTCAGCACGTGAATAAGTCCTCAACGGCTATTCATTTGCGCTTTGATATTAAAGCCTCGAGCCTGCCTGACTATTATAAGGAACGTCTGCTTACCGCCAGCCACCACTTAATTTCTGCCGAGGGTGTGGTTATCATTAAGGCTCAGGAATATCGCAGCCAGGAAATGAATCGTGAAGCGGCAATTGCGCGTCTGGTTACCCTAATACAAGAATTAACCGCAGTGCAGAAGAGCCGCCGGGAGACGCGACCAACCAGGGCCTCAAAAGAGCGCCGACTGGCTTCAAAGGCGCAAAAATCCTCAGTTAAAGCGCTGCGTGGAAAGGTTCGCCAGTAAGAATATGGCGAACCGGTGGAATGGATGATAAGGAATTTACAGTGAAGAAAATCGTATTTTCAGTCGTGGCGGCCTGTTCGCTCTTTGCCCTGTTCGGCTGTAACCATCGTACGGAAATGGAAACGTTACAGCCGGCGCCGATGGAAGAGCTAAAACCGATGCAGCAGAGCTGGCGCGGCGTGCTGCCGTGCGCCGACTGCGAAGGGATTGAAACCTCGCTCTTTCTTGAGAAAGACGGCACCTGGGTGATGAATGAACGATATCAGGGCGTTAGCCGCGAACCTTCCTCTTTTGCTTCATATGGTACCTGGGCGCGCACGGCTGATAAGCTGGTGCTGACCGACAGCAAAGGCGAGAAGTCTTATTATCGGGCGAAGGGCGATAAGCTGGAAATGCTCGATCGCGACGGTAACCCCATCGAGTCGACGCTGAACTATACGCTTGAATCAGTCAAAGCCAGTCTGCCCATCACGCCAATGGCGATGCGCGGAATGTACTTCTATATGGCGGATGCGGCGACCTTTACCGATTGCGCGACCGGCAAGCGAGTGGCTGTCGCCAATAATGCTCAGCTCGAGCGTGATTATGCCGCTGCGCGCGGTACGGATACTCGACCGGTGCTGCTGGTGGTTGAGGGGCACTTTACGCTGGAAGCGAATCCGGATTCGGGAGCGCCGGTTAAAGTTCTGGCGGTGGATTCACCCGGCAAGTTTTATCAAAAAGAAGACTGCAATTCTCGTTAATTAATTGAGTCCTACGAGGCGGCTTGTCTTGATATAAATTCCCAATTTAAGATGCCCGATATACTGCAATTGTGTTTCGGGCTTAAAGTTTGCCACATCCCCCTCACGCATATGAAGCAAGTCTGATGGGCTAATCCAGCCCGGTTGAGCCAGGGTCAGCGGGTGTCCGGCCTTCGCGAAGGCATCGCTGACAAACTCCGAACAAAACCACATTTTTTTGTCCCCGGATGCTGCATCGCTCAGTTGGGCTTTGGCCAGACCGTTCACGCACTGCTGGCGGAAATCTTTTGAGAAGGGATTCAGGGTGCATAGCTGTTTGGTGACCATAAAGGGCACAAATTCAATAATGCCGCGATAGTTATAGGCGCTGTTTCTGTTTTTATAGGCGAAATTTTTAATGCCAGCGGCCTGTTGCGGCGTGAGGTCAGGCGCTCTTAGGGCAAACAGCTTATCGCTGTGCTGCATCGCTTGCCGGAGAGGCACAACCTGCACCCCAGCGCCGGTTGCCTCTGCAACCTGGTTATCACCGATATAGATAGCGACATGGCTAACGGAGGATGTGCTAAGAGCACGAATCCCCAGGGACGTCACGCCAATGCTGGAAGAGAAAAGGAGATCGCCGGGGAGCAGATCTTGTGCGTTAATTTCAGTCAGCGTGTTATTAGCCACCGAGCTCTGGCGCTGAAGCTTAATCGCCCATTGCTGCGATGGTTGCTTAATAGTGGAAGCGGAAGGCACGGACCGGCTGACGTCTACCGTGCAGGCAGAAAGTAAGAACGATACGGGAAAAAGCAGGACATGATTAGCCCGTCGTTTAGCCATGATTACAATCCTTGTAAAAAAGAGGCTCTGAAACCAGAGCCTCTTTTGGCGTTAACCTTTAATTTGTTGTACCAGGTAATTCACAATATCGCCGGTTTTAATCAGCTGTTTCTCGCCGCTGCGGCGATATTTATATTCAATATCGTCGTTGTCGAGGTTACGGTCGCCCAGCACGATGGTATGCGGAATTCCGATAAGCTCCATATCGGCGAACATCACGCCGGGACGCTCTTTACGGTCATCCATCAGCACTTCGATGCCCAGCGCGGTTAGCTCAGCATACAGCTTCTCAGCCAGCTCCTGCACGCGATAGGATTTGTGCATGTTCATCGGCAGAATCGCAACCTGGAACGGGGCGATAGCTTCCGGCCACAAGATCCCGCGCTCGTCAAAGTTCTGCTCAATGGCTGCCGCCACCACGCGAGTCACCCCGATACCGTAGCAGCCCATAGTCAGGATCTGATTACGGCCATCTTCGCCCTGTACGGAGGCTTTCATCGCTTCAGAGTACTTGGTACCCAGCTGGAAGATGTGGCCCACTTCGATACCGCGTTTAATCAACAGCGTGCCTTTACCGTCCGGGCTCGGGTCACCGGCCACTACGTTACGGATATCTGCCACTTCAGGAGTGGCGACGTCGCGATCCCAGTTGATGCCGAAGTAGTGTTTACCGTCAATGTTCGCGCCCGCGGCGAAATCGCTCATGGCGGCAACGGTACGGTCAATAATCACCGGAACAGGCATATTAACCGGGCCAAGAGAACCGGGACCCGCTTTCACCAGCGCGCGAATCTCTTCTTCGGTTGCGAAGGTCAGCGGGCTGGCGACCTGCGGCAGTTTTTCCGCTTTGACTTCGTTCAGTTCATGATCGCCGCGAACCAGCAGGGCTATCAGCGGATACTCACTGTCTTCTACTGCTTTTACCAGCAGGGTTTTCACGGTTTTTTCAATCGGCAGATTGAACTGCTCGACCAGCTCGGCGATGGTTTTAGCGTCAGGCGTATCGACCAGGGTCATTTCCTGCGTGGCGGCCGCGCGCGGCTCTTTCGGCGCAACGGCTTCGGCGAACTCAATATTGGCCGCGTAGTCAGAAGAGTCAGAGAAAATGACGTCATCTTCACCGCTCTGCGCCAGTACCTGGAATTCGTGAGATGCGCTGCCGCCGATAGAACCGGTGTCAGCCTGTACCGCGCGGAAATCCAGCCCCATACGGCTGAAGATTTTGCTGTACGCGGCGTACATCGCGTCGTAGGTCTCCTGCAGCGATTCCTGAGAGGTATGGAAAGAGTAAGCATCTTTCATCAGGAATTCACGGGAACGCATTACGCCGAAACGCGGGCGAACTTCGTCACGGAATTTGGTCTGGATCTGATAGAAGTTCAGCGGCAGCTGTTTGTAAGAGCTCAGCTCATTACGAATCAGGTCGGTGATGACTTCTTCATGAGTCGGGCCGAGTACGAACGGACGTTCGCCACGGTCAGCAATACGCAGCAGTTCCGGGCCGTACTGTTCCCAACGACCACTCTCTTGCCACAGCTCAGAGGGCTGAACTACCGGCATTAACACCTCGATTGCACCGGCGTTGTTCATCTCTTCACGCACGATGTTTTCGACTTTTTTCAGGACGCGCACGCCGGTCGGCAGCCAGGTGTATAACCCGGAGGCCAGCTTGCGGATCATCCCGGCGCGCAGCATCAGCTGGTGGCTGATAACCTCGGCGTCGGCAGGTGTCTCCTTCAGAGTGGAGAGCAGGTATTGGCTAGTACGCATGTTGTTACGGTTCCATTTGGACGATCGATACAGGCTGGAGGCCAGCCTGACACAAAAAAGTGGTTTAGTTTACCAGTGTGGCAAAGATGCCAAAAGAGAGGAGAATAAAATTAGCGTGCTTCGAGAGAAAAGACTTCAAAACCGGACGAAATCACCCGCCAGCGCACGTTAAAATCCAGCAGCCAGACGGCGTAGGTTTTTCCCGGCTCCTCTTCTTTGCGGTATGCCGGTCGCGGATCCTGCGCCAGAACTTCGCTAATAAACGACTTAAGACGAGGATAGCGTCGCTCCAGCGTTAAAATTTGCGCTTCTGTATCCGGCGTGAAACTCACCGCTACTTCCGCCCCTGGAGCCTCCTGAGCATAGCTTGCGCTGGCATCCGGCAGTGCTTCGGCAAAGGGCAGGTAAGGTTTGATATCCACGACCGGCGTTCCATCTACCAGGTCCAGGCTGCCTAACTCAAGCACGACGTGTTCTTTCTGGCAGCGAATACCTTTTAGCTCGACCAGAGACATACCGATTGGATTAGGACGAAAGGTCGAACGGGTAGCGAATACGCCCATTCGCGCGTTACCGCCGAGGCGGGGAGGGCGGACGGTAGGACGCCAGCCGCCTTCCATGGTCTGATGAAACACAAACAGGACCCACAGATGGCTGAAATTTTCCAGGCCGCGTACGGCATCGGCCTGGTTATAGGGAGGCAAAAGGTGTAATTCGCCGCCGCCGTTTTTAACCAGCCCGGGCTGGCGGGGAACGGCAAATTTTTCTTTATAGGGCGAGCGAATAACGCCTATCTGCGCAAACTGAAAAGCACTCATTGCGCCGTAACGTTAAGCGCTGATCCCAGGCAAACGGCCTGGCGGTAGCAGCCCGGGGTTCCGCTGGTCACTTCGCAGCGGTGCAGCAGCACAGCGTTGGCTTTCATTCTTGCCGCATTAATCTGCATACGCTTGCGAGCCGTCGGGATATTGGGCGGAGAGTCTTGATTAGAGGCCTGACATGATTCACCGGTGACTTCACCCAGTTCGCGGAAAGGTTTACCCACCAACTCTGTTGCATCGGTATAGATTCTTACCGGGGCCGGGCGCGTCGCTTTCGGTTTGGCCGGTTCCGATTTGGCTGGCTGAGTGACCGTACTTTGCACAGGTTCGACTGGCGATCTGCTTAGCATGGAACAACCGCTTAACATGAGTGCTAACAAACAGACCGGTAAAGCACGCATAGTATTTCCTCAATAAATAATAAAACAGGGCGCTATTGAATCAGGTGCTTGCATAAATGACAAGACGGGCATAAGCCCGTCCTGAATGATATTACGCTGAGAATAGATTACCAGCCTTTCACTGCGCCGCCGTTAAAGATTTTGTTGGCTGCTTCGTAAACTTCGTCACTCTGGTAAGCCTGAACAAATTTCTTAACATTTTCCGCATCTTTGTTGTCTTCGCGAGCGACAATCAGGTTCACGTACGGAGACTCTTTACCTTCGACAAAAATACCGTCTTTTGCCGGGGTCAGGCCAATCTGGCTGGCGTAGGTGGTATTAATAACCGCCAGTGCGATCTGCGCATCATCCAGAGAGCGCGGCAGCTGCGGGGCTTCCAGCTCAACAATTTTCAGGTTTTTCGGGTTTTCAATAATATCCAGTGAGGTTGGCAGCAGACCAACGCCTTCTTTCAGTTTGATCAGACCAACCTGCTGCAGCAGCAGCAGAGAGCGGCCAAGGTTGGTTGGATCGTTAGGAATGGCGACCTGCGAGCCCGGCTGCAGCTCATCCAGCGATTTGATTTTTTTCGAGTAACCGGCAATGGGATAGACAAACGAGTTGCCGACGGAAACCAGCTTGTAGCCGCGGTCTTTAATCTGCTGGTCCAGATACGGTTTATGCTGGAAGGCATTAACGTCAATATCGCCTTTGCTCAGCGCTTCGTTAGGCAGCACGTAATCGTTGAAGGTAACCAGTTCAACATCGAGGCCGTATTTATCTTTTGCTACTTTCTGCGCAACCTCAGCAACCTGCTGTTCCGCGCCGACGATCACGCCGACTTTGATGTGGTTTGGATCCTTTTCGTCCTGACCGCAACCCACCAGCGCCAAAGAACCGATTAACGCGCCGACTGCCGCAAAGGTTTTGAAATTAAAGGCCATGTTATTTCCTTCCTGTAAGATTCTGTATTGTGTGTGATGTTATTTGTGAGTCACAGCCCGGACGATACGATCGCCAGAGAATTGAATTAAATAAACCAGAATAACCAGCAACACCAGCACGGTATTCATTACCGTTGCATTGTAGCCGATATAACCGTACTGATAGCCAATCTGTCCCAGGCCGCCGGCACCGACGGCACCGCCCATGGCGGAATAGCCAACCAGCGTGATAAGGGTAATCGTTGCCGCATTCACCAGACCCGGAAGCGCTTCCGGCAGAAGAACCTTACGCACGATCTGCATCGGCGTTGCGCCCATCGCGCGGGATGCTTCGATAAGGCCGGTTGGGATCTCCAGCAGGGCGTTTTCCACCATGCGGGCGATAAACGGCGCGGCGCCAACCGTCAGCGGGACAATGGCAGCCTGCAGGCCAATCGACGTGCCAACAATCACGCGAGTGAATGGGATCATCCACACCAGCAGGATAATAAAAGGAATCGAACGGAAAATGTTCACCACCGCCGAAAGCGTGCGGTAGAGCTTCGCATTAGCGACAATTTGCCCGGGACGGGTGACGTACAGCAGCACGCCGACCGGCAGGCCAAGAACAAAACCGAAGAAGCCGGAGACAAACGTCATGGCCAGCGTTTCCCATACGCCGCGAACCAGCAGCCAGATCATTGGTTCAGACATATCCCAGTACCTCTACTTTTACATGATGTTCCTGCAACCAGGCGATCGCGGCCTGGGTATCTTCCTGCGAGCCGTGCATCTCGGTCAGCATGATGCCGAACTTGACGCCGCCCGCGTAATCCATCTGCGCGCTAATAATGTTGTTATTCACATTAAAACGACGGGCAGTCTCCGAAAGCAGCGGGGCATCTACGGAATGACCGGTAAACTCCATGCGCAGCATAGGCACGCTATCGGCAAGAGCCTCAGGTTTAAGGCGGGCCTGATAATCATCCGGGATATCAAGGTGCAGCGTTGACTGGATAAACTGCTGCGCCAGAGGCGTTTTGGGATGAGAGAACACCTCGCTCACCGTATCCTGCTCAATAAGCTGGCCGTTGCTGATAACGGCAACGCAATCACAGATGCGTTTAACGACATCCATTTCGTGGGTAATCAGCAAAATCGTCAGGCCCAGGCGACGGTTGATATCCTTCAGCAGTTCCAGAATCGAACGCGTAGTGGCCGGGTCCAGCGCGCTGGTGGCTTCGTCGCAGAGCAGGACTTTTGGATTGCTCGCCAGCGCACGGGCGATGGCCACGCGCTGCTTTTGCCCGCCGGAGAGATTCGCCGGATAGCTATCGTGTTTATCTCCCAGACCGACGAGATCCAGCAGCTCGGTCACCCGACGCTTGATTTCATCTTTAGAGGTATTGTCGAGCTCCAGAGGCAACGCCACGTTACCGAACACGGTACGTGAGGCAAGCAGGTTAAAGTGCTGGAAAATCATACCAATCTGGCGGCGAGCGCGAGTCAGCTCTTTTTCTGAAAGCGCCGTCAGCTCCTGGCCGTCGACCTGGACGCTGCCCTGCGTTGGACGTTCAAGCAGGTTTACGCAGCGGATTAACGTACTTTTACCCGCGCCGGAAGCGCCGATGACGCCATAAATTTGTCCGGCAGGAACATGCAGGCTGACATCGTTCAGCGCCTGTATGCTGCGGTTCCCCTGCTGGAACACTTTGGTGATATTCGAAAGTTTAATCATCAGTTATTTATTATCATTTAGCCGTTTGCCGTGGCATTTTCTTCTGCCGTGTCCAGGCGATGCCTGTCAATGAAATGGATGTTAAGGCATCCAGACGTCTAAATCAATCTGACTCTGTATAATGAGCACTTTCTTGCGTCCGGAAACATGCGATACTAGGCGAATTAGCCTTTATCAGGAGCAAACCGGTGGCAATGTCAGTACCCGCAATTTTTCTTGACCGTGATGGCACGATTAATGTCGATCACGGATACGTCCATGAAATCGACAATTTTGAATTTATCGATGGCGTCATTGACGCGATGCGTCAATTAAAGGAGATGGGCTATGCGCTGGTGCTGGTGACCAACCAGTCCGGTATCGCCCGCGGCAAGTTTACTGAAGAGCAGTTTGAAACGCTGACGGAGTGGATGGACTGGTCGCTGGCCGATCGCGGCGTTGACCTGGATGGCATCTATTATTGTCCTCACCATCCGCAGGGAACCGTTGAAGAGTTTCGCCAGACCTGCGACTGCCGTAAACCGCATCCGGGAATGCTCATCTCGGCGCGCGACTACCTGCACATTGATATGGCGGCGTCATATATGGTGGGCGATAAAATTGAAGATATGCAGGCGGCCTTAGCGGCGGAAGTTGGCACGAAAGTATTGGTACGCACCGGTAAACCCGTCACTCCAGAAGCGGAAAGTGCTGCCGATTGGGTGCTAAACAGCCTGGCAGACCTGCCGGATGCGATTAAAAAGCGGCAGAAATAGGCGTTGTGTATAAAAGATGAGCGGTTGAAATAAAAATGCATTTTACCGCTTGTCACCGCCAAATAACTCCCTATAATGCGCTCCCACTGACACGGCAGATGTGAATCACTTCACACAAACAGCCGGTTGGTTGAAGAGAAAAAATCCTGAAAAACGGGGTTGACTCTGAAAGAGGAAAGCGTAATATACGCCACCTCGCAACGGTGAGCGAAAGCCGCGTTGCACTGCTCTTTAACAATTTATCAGACAATCTGTGTGGGCACTCAAAGTGACATGGATTC
>NZ_JBLURD010000011.1:0-183593 GCF_051209435.1 Klebsiella sp. HN106
CGGATACGACGGTATCGTAAGAGAGGCCGGATATACGAACGCAACTTACCCCGTTACACAAAATGCAGAGATGGCTTGCATAACGGGAGGTGTCCATATACGGCTAAGCGCAGCGCAAGCCGGGATTCTCGCCGGCGGGCGTAACTCCATCGAAATTACTGCGGCATCGCCTCGCGCGGGATAATCGCACCGCGATACTGAATCACCGTGCTGGCGGTCAGGTGGCCGCGTTTTGCCGCCGATTCGGCATCGCCGCCGGTCAGGCGCACGGCCAGATAGCCGGCGCTGAATGAATCGCCCGCTGCCGTGGTATCAACGACTTTCTCTTTTGCCAGCTTAACGGCCGGGACTTCCAGCTGCGGCTGTCCGGCAATCGCTACCAGGCAGGAGTCGGCGCCGCGCTTCACCACCACTTCTTCAACGCCAGCGGCGTGAGTGCGGGCAATCACCTCTGCCACTGGCTTCTCGCCCCACAGCGCGTCTTCGTCATCAAGGGTCAGGAACGCAATGTCGGTGCAGGCCAGCATCTGCTGATAAACCTGCTGCGTCTCTTCTTTACTGCTCCACAGGCGCGGACGATAGTTGTTATCAAAGATAACTTTACCGCCGTTTGCCCGGCATTCCCGCAGCAGGGTCAGCAGCTTCTCGCGGCTTGTCGGGCTCAGGATCGCCAGGCTGATGCCGCTGAGGTAAAGATAATCATAGGTCGCCAGCTCTTCGCAGATGGCCGCAGACTGCTCGCTCTCCAGCCAGAACTTCGCTGCGGCTTCATTACGCCAGTAGTAAAACGTACGCTCGCCGGTATCGTCAGTTTCGATGTAGTAGAGGCCCGGTAAACGGTCGGCCATGCGCTGAATCAGGTCCGTCTGGACATTCTCACTCTGCCAGGATTCGAGCATCTGCTGGCTGAAGGTGTCCGTGCCCAGGGCGGTAACATAGTGTACGCCCAGCTCGCTGGCGTCGGTCTGGCGGGCAATGTAGACGGAAGTGTTTAAGGTGTCGCCGCCAAAGCCGCGATTTACCGCCGCGCCTTTCTCTGACAGCTCAATCATGCATTCGCCAATGACGGCAATTTTCTTAGACATAGTGATGACCTGAAATTAAATCAATATTAACCCTAGTGTGCGCTGGGCCGCTTTTATGGTCAATGATATTAAAACAACGTTCCATTATTTTTTTGACCTGACGCGGATTATGTGACGAAAAGCGCATTTGGCAGAGCACCTGACGTTTCTCAACTATATTCATGACTGACGAGACGCAAAAGGAGTGCAGAAGGGATGACCAGAACCCGTAAAACCGTGGCTATTATCCTCGGAACGATAGTCGTACTGATCGTTCTGTTTTTTATTGTAGTGGCGACCTTTGACTGGAATCGCCTGAAGCCGACGATTAATCAGAAAGTGTCGGCCGAGCTGAACCGTCCGTTTGCGATTCGCGGCGATCTGGGCGTCGTGTGGGAGCGCCAGCCCGGCGAAAGAGGCTGGCGAAGCTGGATACCCTGGCCGCACGTGCATGCCGAAGATATTATCCTCGGCAACCCGCCTGACATCCCGCAGGTCACCATGGTTCACCTGCCGCGCGTTGAGGCGACCCTCGCCCCGCTGGCGCTGCTCAGCAAAACGGTCTATCTACCGTGGATTAAGCTTGAACAGCCGGACGCGCGATTGATTCGACTGTCGGAGAAGAGCAACAACTGGACTTTCGACCTGGCTTCGGCGGGAGCGTCTGAGAAAGATGCGGCGCCTTCCAGCTGGTCTTTCCGACTCGACAATATTCTTTTCGATCGCGGCAAGATTGCTATCGATGACAAGGTATCGCGCGCCGATGTGACGATCGTGGTTGATCCGCTCGGTAAACCGCTGGCGTTTAGTGAAGTGACCGGCGAAAAAGGGAAAGGAGCGTCGCAGAAAGTGGGCGATTACGTCTTCGGCCTGCAGGCGAAAGGGAGCTACAACGGGCAGCCGCTCTCCGGTAACGGCAAAATCGGCGGCATGCTGGCGCTGCGCAGCGAAGGGACGCCGTTCCCGCTGCAGGGGGATTTTCGTTCCGGCAATACCCGGGTCGCTTTTACCGGCACGGTCAGCGATCCGCTCAATCTCGGCGGCGTCGATCTGCGCCTCAAGTTTTCCGGTGATTCGCTGGGCGATCTCTACGATCTGACCGGCGTACTGCTGCCGGATACGCCGACTTTCTCTACCGACGGCCATCTGCGCGCCACCTTTAAGGAGAAAAACGGTTCACGCTTCGCCTATCAGGATTTCAATGGCCGTATTGGCGAGAGCGATATCCACGGGTCGCTGATCTACACCACCGGTAAACCCCGGCCTAAGCTGGAGGGCGATCTGGAGTCCAGGCAGCTACGGCTGGCGGATCTGGGGCCGCTGATTGGCGTCGATTCCGGCGGCAAAGGCAGCCAGACTGAACGGCGTAAAGGTGAAGCTTCTCCGCAGCCAGCCGGAAAAGTGTTGCCGTATGACCGCTTTGAAACCGACAAGTGGCAGGTAATGGATGCCGATGTGCGCTTCAAAGGACGGCGGATTGAGCACGGCAGCACGCTACCCATCAGCGACCTTTCTACGCACATCATCCTGCAGCGAGGCGACCTGCGCCTGCAGCCGCTGCGTCTGGGGCTGGCTAACGGTACCCTCGCCGGCAGCATTCATCTTGAAGGGGATAAAAAACCGCTGCAGGGGACGGCCAACCTGCAGGCGCGCCGCCTGAAGCTCAAAGCGCTGATGCCAAACGTGGAGATGATGCAGAAAACGCTCGGCGAAATGAACGGCGATGTTGAGCTTCGCGGCACCGGTAACTCCGTCGCCGCGCTGCTGGGCAACAGTAACGGTAACCTGAAGCTGCTGATGAACGACGGGCTGATTAGCCGTAACCTGATGGAGATCCTCGGCCTGAACGTCGGTAACTTTATTATCGGCCAGATCTTTGGCGATGATGAGGTGCGGGTGAACTGCGCGGCGGCGAATATCGACGTGGTCAACGGCGTCGCCCGGCCGCAGGTGTTCGCGTTTGATACCGAAAACGCGCTGATCAACGTGACCGGGACCGCCAGCTTTGCGTCGGAGCAGCTGGACCTCACTATCGATCCGGAGAGTAAGGGCTTTCGTATTATCACCCTGCGCTCCCCGCTGTACGTTCGCGGCAGCTTTAAGTCGCCGAATGCGGGCGTGAAGGCGGGGCCGCTGATTGCCCGCGGCGCGGTAGCGGCAGCGCTGGCGACGCTGGTGACGCCGGCAGCAGCGCTGCTGGCGCTGATATCACCTGCCGAAGGCGAGGCGAACCAGTGTCGGGCAATCTTGTCGCAGATGAAAAAATAGTCGGGAAGAAGACTCCCCTGGCCGGATGGCCGGGGGAGTGGACGGAGAGTTACAGCGATTGATGACGCGTTTCGTGAGTCAGCAGCAGCGCGATCATCGTCAGCGCCGCCATGGCGGCGAGGTAGAGCCCAACCGCGGGCAGACCGTAGTTGCCCTGCAGCCATGCGGCGATATACGGCGCTACGGACGCCCCGAGGATCGACGAGACGTTGTAGGAGAACGAGGCGCCGGTGTAGCGAACTTCGGTCGGGAATAGCTCCGGCAGCAGCGCGCCCATAGGGCCAAAGGTCAGCCCCATCAGGCTCAGGCCAATCAGCAGGAAGGCAAAGACCAGCAGCGGATTGCCGGAGCCGAGCAGCGGTTTAAAGGCAAACAGCGCGAAGAGGATGATGAGAGTCGTGATCACGACCATGCTCTTACGACGGCCAAAGGCATCCGCCAGCAGGCCCGCCACCGGCACCATCACGCCAAAACCAATGACCGCCATCATCAGCATCCACAGCACTTCGTTGCGCGGCAAGCCGAGACCAATCGGCGCGGCGGCGGTACTGAAGGTCATGGAGTAGACGGTCATGATGTAAAACAGCGTGTAGGTCGCCAGCATGATAAAGGTGCCGAGAACGGTGACGCGTACGTGTTTTGTCAGCAGGGTGCCCAGCGGGATTTTGACCTGTTTCTTCGCGGCGGCTACCTTTGCGAACACCGGCGACTCGTGCAGCGAAACGCGGACGTACAGGCCGATAATGACCAGCACGGCGGAGAAGATAAACGGCATACGCCAGCCCCATTCCATAAACTGCTGGTCGGTCAGCAGCCAGGAGAGCAGCAGGAAGGTGCCGTTAGCGAAGAAGAAGCCGATAGGCGCGCCCAGCTGTGGGAATGAGCCATACAGCGCGCGCTTGCGCGGCGGGGCGTTTTCCGTCGCCAGCAGCGCCGCGCCGCCCCATTCGCCGCCAAGGCCCAGCCCCTGGCCAAAGCGGGCCAGCGCCAGCAGCACCGGCGCCATAATGCCAATGGTTTCATAGCCGGGCAGCAGGCCGATAACTACGGTTGAGATCCCCATCGTCAGCAGCGAGGCCACGAGGGTCGCTTTACGGCCTACGCGGTCGCCGAAATGGCCGAATACCGCAGAACCGATAGGGCGGGCAATAAACGCGATGGCGAAGGTCGCCAGCGATTGTAGCGTCGCGGCGGCGGGATCGCCCTGCGGGAAGAAAATATGCGGAAATACAATGACCGCCGCGGTGGCATAGATATAGAAGTCGAAGAACTCGATGGCGGTGCCAATGAGCGAAGCGACGACGACCTTGTTGCGTGAGTTAACCGGAACGGTTTCCTGAGCATTGTCGAGTGTTGTGGCTGTGGCTTGCATAGATCTTTCTTATTTTTTGCGAACGAAAGGCCATATAGCCACAGCCTTGGGGACATTTCAATCTGTAACAAGGGGACGGGGAGGCTAAAAAACAGGCAAAAAGTGAATAATTTCTGTGCCAGAAAAATAAGTTCTATGAAATGCTTCACACAATTCAAATAATGGTTGATAAAACCAGGTTTAGGTTAAATAAAAGTTACATATTGGATTTATCTGCTGAAATGCCAGGTTGGGCTGAATTTTGCGTCTTTTATTCAGCCCAGTGATGGTTTAGTCGTGGGCTTTGCCCGGCATCCGGCGGTCGTCTTTATACTCGGCGGTCGCAATCCACGCGGCGCAGAAAAGCGTCAGGCGGGCGAAGAAATAGAAGAAGGCCATGATTCCCAGCACCGAGCCGAATGCCGCCCCGGACGGCGACTTGACCAGCGACGGTAGCGTCCAGGTCATGACGATCTTGATTATCTCAAAGCCGACCGCCGCAATCAGGGTGCCGCGAATCAGCGCCCTACGGCGCGGGCGGTGGCGCGGGAGTCGCCAGAAAATCCAGAAAAAGAGCAGATAGTTGGCGAAGATGGAAATGGCCAGGCCAATAAGCCGCCACGCCGGTTTCAGCCACTCGATGTAGTCCAGATAGAGCGCCGAGATAATCATCTGCTGAGCCGACCCGGCGATGGAGGTGATTGACAAGGTGATCACCAGCGCCACCAGCAGGCCGATTAGCGAGATAAAGTCGCGAAAGTACTTCACCCAAATTTTTTCCTGATCCTGCGGCGTACGCTCCCAGACGTCGCGGGACTGGGCGCGAATTGCCTCACGCAGGTTGCCCATCCAGTTAATGCCGGAATAGAGCGCCACCAGCAGACCGACGATGCCGACGGTGGTGCGCTGCTGTACGGCGGTATTGATGGTATTTTTCAGCGTTGCCGCGAGCGTCGGGTCGCTGACGTTAAGCAGGATTTTATCGAAGATGTCCTGTAGCAGCGTAGGATGCGAGGCCAGAACAAAACCGGCTGCTGCAAAAGAGACCATTAGAATCGGGATCATCGATAAAAATGAGAAGTAGGTGATCGCCGCACCAAACTGATTGCCCAGCCTGTCGTTGAAACGCTCTGCGGCGCGGATGAGGTGCGCAATAATGGGGTTACGCTGGACTTTTTCCGCCGTTCCGGTGACGCTTTTTAGCGCCTGGTTGGCTTTTTTCGCCACGGTGGAGTCATTTATCGCAGCCAGGGCGCTTTTATTTTCATCCGGCTGCTGGCCCGGATCCTGGGCTGGTCGTTGGGCGTCGTTTTCCGGCGTCATAAATTATTTCTTCCTTTTTTACAGCGATATTCATCAAAATTATATACGTAAAATCACGGATAAGGCGTGCCGGGGTCATCGGAGGCATGAATACGTTCCTGTTTGCCGCCTGTTCTGCGCTAATCGCTCGCCGGCATTTTGTTTGCGCAGGGCCGCGGAAAATTCATAATTCACTGATAGTTATCTATATTTATCCTGGATAAGGCGTTAGCTGCTACCCGACATAAAATACCGCTACTCCCACAAATACGGATTTTTCATCATGCGGACTCATCAACATAGTTTTTCATGAGCCCGCCCAGCCACTCCATAAACAGATGTACCCGACGTGAAAGGTTGCGCCGGTGCGGATAAATGAGCGAAACCGGCAGCGGCTCGGCGCGGTAGTGGGGCAGAATTTCTATCAGCTCCCCGGTGCGCAGCATTTCACGAACGCCCACCCGGGGTACCTGAATAATCCCCAGCCCCGCCAGGCACGAGGCTTGATAAGTTTCGGTGCTGTTAACCGTCAGAACGCCACCGGTTTTGACCCAGCGGACGGCGCCATCGCTAACCACTTCGAATCCCAGCGGGCGCACGCCCAGATTGCTGGCGTAGTGGATCAGCGCATGATCGGCGAGATCGTCCAGCGACTGCGGGTAGCCAAAGCGGGTGAGATATTGAGGACTGGCGCAGTTGATTTGCGTGAGCTTGCCCAGCGGTCGCGCAATCAGCCCGGAATCTTTCAGCGTACCGACGCGTATCACACAATCAAAACCCTCGCGGATTACGTCAACCAACCTGTCGCTGCTGCTGAGCTCCAGTTCGATGCCGGGATACTGCTGCAGAAATGCCGGCAGTTGCGGAATAACCAGTTTTTTCGCCACGGCGACCGGCATATCGACCCGCAGGCGTCCGCTAATGCTGGAGGGATCGAGCTGAAACATCCCGTCCAGCTCATCGAGATTGCTGAGCAGGTCTCTGGCGCGTTCGTAGTAGACCATACCATCCTGAGTCAGCTGCACCCGGCGGGTGGTGCGATGCAGCAGACGAACGCCAAGATGGTTTTCCAGTGCCTGAATCTGGCGCGAAACGCTCCCTTTAGGCAGGCCAAGCGTATCCGCAGCGCGGGAAAAACTCTCCAGCTCCGCTACTCTGATGAACAGCTGCATTGCGTGAATTTTATCCATTCCGCAGACCTTTTGTTGCTCTTAATGAAACAGTAAAGCGTAATTTTCAGTATTTATTGTTTTTATAGCAGCTAATAAGCTCTTTAACGAGGCAAACGCAACCGAAAAGGGGTTTTCTGATGACACAACGTATCGCTTTGGTGACCGGCGGCAGCCGCGGGCTGGGGAAAAACGCCGCCCTGAAGCTGGCGGAGAAGGGAACCGATATTATTCTGACCTGGCATAGCAACCCGCAGGCGGCGCTTGACGTGGTAGCTGAAATTGAGAAAAAAGGCGTAAAAGCCGCAGCATTACCGTTAAATGTCGGCGATATCACCAGTTTTGATGGTTTTGCACACAAGGTGGGGGAAGTGCTTCAACAACGCTGGCAGCGGGAGACATTCGACTATTTATTAAACAATGCCGGTATTGGCCTGAACGTCGCTTTTGCCGAAACCAGCGAAGCGCAGTTTGATGAATTAATGAACATCCAGTTTAAGGGACCGTTCTTCCTTACCCAGCGTCTGTTACCGCTATTGCAGGATGGGGGACGCATCCTCAACGTTTCCAGCGGACTGGCGCGTTTTGCTCTGCCGGGTTATGCGGCCTATGCCGCGATGAAAGGCGCGATGGAGGTACTGACGCGCTATCAGGCGAAGGAGCTTGGGGAACGCGGAATTTCGGTCAATATCATTGCTCCTGGCGCCATTGAAACCGATTTTGGCGGCGGCGTGGTACGCGATAACCCGCAGGTGAATCAGCATATCGCCGGGCAAACGGCGCTGGGAAGAGTGGGGCAGCCGGATGATATTGGTGATGCTATCGCCGCGCTACTCAGCGACGATCTGCGCTGGATGAACGCCCAGCGCGTTGAGGTCTCTGGCGGAATGTTTTTGTAATCCCCAGCCCCTTCATGGATCATGAAGGGGTATACGCATTTCATGCGCTTTCTTACTCCGTAACACACTTTCCCCGCTTTGCCATCGCCTGCGTTTGCGGGTTCGTTTAAAATAGAAAAATAATATTATATTTATTTTTACCTGCCTGGTTCATTAAGGATTTCCTTAATTTAAATGTAATAAATATTGTGAATAAGTAATGGCGTGAATAAGGCCTGTAACTATTCATTGTTATGATGTTTAGATAATCCTCCCTATCGGTAAAATGCCCCAGGCCAAACAGCGAGTTCTTATTTTATCTTGCTGATATTACCCTTCCCCCTCTTTTAATCGGGCATTTCTTTGTTGGAGATAAATCCATGCAGGTAATCATGTTTGACAGGCAGTCGATATTTATTCACGGAATGAAAATTGGCCTCCAGCAACACATTCCTGAACTTGATATTTTTGGCACCTGTCAGGCGGATCAGCTCTGGCAGAAGCTAACGGCGAATCCTGAAGCACTGCTCATTCTGGATGGCGATATGCACAGCGAGTTTTGCTGCTGGCTACTGCAGGAAAAGCAGCTCCGCTTCCCGGCGACTCAGGTGCTGCTGATCGTGTCCGACGATAATAAAAGCTGGCTACAGCGCGCGCTTTCCTGGAATGTGCGCGGGATCATTCAACGCAGGGAAAGCCTGCAAACATTCGCCCAGGCGATCAACAGCATCATGCATGGCCTGCTCTGTTTGCCGGGCGATTGGCTAATGACGGCGGAAGCGCGGGATAATAAATTGGTTCATTTAAGCCAGCGTCAGCGCGAGATTTTACAGCTGCTGGCGGCGGGAGATTCCAATAAAGAGATTAGCCGCGCCTTAAATATTAGCGCGGGCACGGTCAAGGCGCATCTGGAGTCGCTGTATCGCCGACTGGATGTGAAGAATCGTACCCAGGCGGCGATGGTGTTTAATGGCGTCAGCGAAACTTAATCGGTTGTCGCCTTGAATCTTGCGCACTCTTCACGCCGCTGTTCGTGGCCGCTGCGAATATTTTCCCAGGCGGTCAGCGCCTCAGCAAACCGCTGATGGTTAAGGTGAGTTAAAACAATATCAAGCTCCGGAGACGCCGGGCCGCAGCTAAAGGCTAAAGAGACCAGCGCATCATACTGCGATGGGTTAAGCCTCACCCGCAGGTTGCGCTTAAGCTGGCGCTGGCATTGCACCAGGTCGACGGTAAGCAAGGTCTCCGCGATCTCGCGCGTGAAGTGGTTGAACGTTTCATAATCGTTGAGAACGTGGCCATAGCCAATCACGCGCAGGCCGCTCTCGTCCCGATAGGGGGCGAGTGCTAATCCCTGAGTTCGTTTAATAAAGTCCAGGCCCTGCGGGCTTAGCGACGGTGTTATGGGGGACATGTTCTCTTCCTCTTTGGCTGGCCCGCAGTGTAGAGGAAAAGTTAACCGCGCCCTATTCGCCAGATGGCCCAGGCTGGTTATGCTCGCGGCGCAGCAGGCCGAAAAGCCAATCGTTGTGCCAGCGACCGTTGAGCCAGTAGCATTCACGCAGCTCGCCTTCCTGATGAAAACCAACCTTTAGCAGCAGATTTTTTGACGCAAGATTACCCGCGGTGACGGTCGCCGTCAGCCGCCGGATACCGCCCGTAGTCAAAGCGTACTCGCACAGCGCGCGCAGCGATTCACTGCCGTACCCCTTCCCCTGCGCGTGGGGAGCGAACAGAAAACCCACTTCAGCGCTATCGCCAGCGTGATGCTGGTAGCCGGTGAGGCCAAGGGGAGCATGGGTGAAGCGATCGCGCACGACCAGACACAGCCAGTGGGCCGCGCCCGGGGACCATAAGGGGAGCCGCGAATCAAAAGCCTCACGAATGTCGGCGACCGGGCGAGGATCCGCGACGTAAAGCATCACCTGGGGATCCTGCTGGAGGGCGAGGAAAAAAGGCCAGTCGTCAAGCTGCAGCGGGGAACAGCGCAGACGTGGGGTCATCAATTCTGGCATAGCAGGGTTCCGGCAAAAGTCGATGCCATGAACATAGCAGGACATCGACTGCCGGAACAGTCTGCCGTTACAACGGTTCGCCGTACAGACCAATAAGCCGGCGCACCACGCCATTGGTCCAGCCGAAGCCGTCCTGAAGCGGGTACTCACCCCCTCCGCCTTCGTGGGGAGTGGCGCTGGCGATGTGGTACTTTTCAATCAGCTTAAAGTGCTGTTTATAGAAATGATTCACCGTTTGCAGCCAGCTGTGGGCTATCTCATCGCCGAGCGGATCCTGACCGTACATTTTAAAACCCTGTACCGCCATCCACTGCAGCGGCGCCCAGCCGTTGGGCTTATCCCACTGTTCACCGCTTTGATATTCGGTCGCCATAATACCGCCGGGGGTAAGCAGGCGGGCGCGTACCGCATCGGCAAGCCTGTCGGCCTGATCGTGGGTCGCCATACCGACATAGAGCGCGACGATGCTGGCGGCGGAAAACAGCGCCAGCTGCTCGCGGCGCCAGTCATAATCGCGGAAACAACCGCTTTCGTCATCCCACAGATAGCGGGTCACCGCCGCCCGACGGTCGCTGGCCTTCTGGCGGAAAGCGGCCTCGGTTTCCCGGTCGCCCTTCAGGCCGGAGAGGTTGGCGATGGTATTCTCCAGCTTGAACAGCAAGGCGTTCAGATCAATGGGGATAAACTGGGTAGTGCGGATGCTTGCCAGTCGGGTGATATCGCGCAGCCAGCGGCTGGAGTAATCCCAGCCGGACTCCGCCCCCGCGCGCAGGTCGCGATAAACTTCATTCGGCGGGCGCCCGGAGCGCTTCGCCGTTTCAACATCTTCCCGCCACGACTCATCGCGCGGCGTGTCGCGATCGTCCCAGTAGCGGTTCAGCAAAGAGCCGTCCGGCATACGCACCACGTGACGATACGCCTGATTGGGGATCAGCGATTCCGCGCCGTCCATCCAGAAGCTGTACTCCATTTGCAGGTGGTCAAGGTACCGTTTAGCGCCGCGGACGCCATCTTCTTCAAACAGTTCGACCATCAGGGCAAAGACCGGCGGCTGCGAGCGGCTGAGATAGTAGGTGCGGTTGCCGTTAGGAATATGGCCGTAGATTTCGATCATCCACGCGAAATTATCAGCCATGCATTTCAGCAGGTCTTCGCGGCCGCTTTCCGCCAGCCCCAGCATAGTGAAGTAGGAATCCCAGTAGTAGGTTTCGCTAAAGCGTCCGCCGGGAACAATATATGACTGCGGCAGCGCCAGCAGCGACGACCACGGAATATGATCCTGCGGCTCGCGGGTGAGGATTGGCCACAGATTATCAATATGCTCCTTGAGGGATCGCGTGGGATCGGAGACGTAGTCCTCGGCGCGGCTTTCCGGCAGCCAGAAATGATCTTCCACAAACTGGCGTAAATCGAATCCGGGGGTGCGCCTGATGCGACGATAGTGAATCAAGATATCCAGCGGATCCTGCTTCGGCGCGCAGTCCGGGAAGGTTTTACTATCGGCGAAAATTCGCGATTTCTGGACGTGGGCGAACAGCTCCAGATAACGATCGGCAGGGGTGAGGGCATCCGAGGCGGGCAGCCCTTCAATGATCTCCGGTTCAGGTTCGGCGTCGAACATTTCATCCAGCTTTAACTCATACGGATCGGCTTCGTAGCACGGATCGGTGTCGATCCTGAGCTCATCGTCATCAACGTTGCGTAATTTCTGGCTGAACATAGGGGTACGGACCTCCGGATTGCGTCAGTAGAGGATGCCGGGCACGCCCGACCTGTCTAATAAGCTTAGACATTCGCAGCGGGAAACGAAAAGAGAAGTGTGCGGTAGATCACGCTTTCCTCTGAACAATCGGTTCGGAGTTTTTGCTTTAACTTTTTGATCTACCGGATTAAAACCGTTTTAACCGCTGCGTATTGCGTCGAAAAATTCGGAGATTTCGTTTTGCAACAAAATCTAAATTCCCGGGCGCTGCCGCTATTCAGCCATTACTCCCACGCGGCTTCCAGCAGCTCCAGCAGCTGCTCGCTGGTCAACGTGACCGGGTTAGCCTTCATGGATGAGGAGCTGCTGGCGGCGAGGGCCGCAGGCTCCAGCGCTTCGCGGGGGACGCCGAGATCGCGCAGATTACCCAGACCGGCGCGCTGGCTCCACTCGCGCAGGCTCTCCCATGCGCTGTCAGGATCGGAATCCAGTCCAGCGGCCAGCCACTGGCGTACATCCGCAAAACGCTGGCGGAGGCATTCGTCGCTAATTTGTGCTTCGTTGAGCGCCAGGCCGAAGGGGAGCAGACTACCGCAAAGTGCGCCGTGGGCAGCGTTGCTCAGGCCTCCCAGCGGGCCTGCCAGGCCGTGAACCACGCCGAGTCCGGCATTGGCTAACGCCAGTCCGCCGCACAGGCTGACCCACGCCATCTCATCGCGGCTATCCGGACACTCCTGTTCCATCAGCGTTCTGAGCGCTTTCATGCCGCGCGGGATCGCCTCCCGACAGAGTGCGTCGGTAAAAGGATTCGCGCGGGTGCATAGCCAGGGCTCAATCACCTGGGTGATAGCGTCGAGACCGGAGGCTAAGGTCACCGCGCGCGGCGCGCTGTCGGTGAGGGACGGGTCGATAATCGCCAGGTCCGGCAGCATGCGGTCGTCACGCAGGCTGACCTTGCGCTGCTGCTCGGGGACGTTAATCACCGCGTTCTTTGTGACTTCCGCGCCGGTACCGGCCGTCGTGGGAATGGCGACGAACGGCAGCGGATTGGCCTCTAATATGCGGCCGCTACCCACCACTTCCAGGTATTCGATCGCGGGCCCCTGCGCGGGAACCAGCGCCGCAATGGCTTTGCCCGCATCAATGACCGCGCCGCCGCCGAGGCTGACGATGGCGCCGACGCCTTTTTCCCGTGCCAGACTCACGCCCCGTTCAATATCCTGCAGGCAGGGTTCATGGGCGATAGAGAGTGTGGTGACGTGCAGCCGAAGCGCGTGGAGTTCGCTTAGCAAGCATTCCGCGCGCTGCGGGGTGGCGCCGTGAATCAGCAGAATCTTTGTCGAGCGCCCGGCGAGCCAGGGGGCCGCGCTTAGAGCAAGGCCGCGCCCAAAGCGGATATTGCCCGGTGTTAAAACGTTAAAAGAGGTCAACATGTCGGGTAACCTGTCCTGGAGAAAAATCGTGCAATCCACTATACACATTATCCGGCTGTACATGAGCCGCCGATGCAGTATTGTGAAACAACCATCTCTTTTGATTGAGGAATTGCTGACAATGATAAAAATACTGGGCAAACGCTCATCAATTAACGTGCGTAAGGTACTGTGGACCTGTGAAGAAGCGGGAATAGCATATCAGCAGGAGGATTACGGTAGCGGGTTCCAGTCCATCGAGACTCCGGCGTTTCGCGCCCTTAATCCGAATAGCCTGGTCCCGGTGCTGCTGGATGGCGATTTTGTGCTGTGGGAGTCAAACAGCATCTGCCGCTATCTGGCGCGCAAAGCCGGGCGGGAAGACCTGCTCCCCACGGCGCCGCAGGCTGCCGCCGAGGTTGAGCGCTGGATGGACTGGCAGGCAACGGAATTCAATACTGCCTGGCGCTACGCCTTTATGGGACTGGTGCGCAAGGACCCGCGTTTTCAGGAACCGACGGCTATCAAAGAGAGCATTGTCGCCTGGACCCGCTGCGTGCAGATCCTCAATGCGCAGCTTCAGCAAACCGGGGCATGGGTTGCCGGCAGCCAGTTTACGCTCGCGGATATCGTCCTGGGACTGTCGGTGCATCGCTGGAAAATGACGCCGTTCGCGCATCCGGAAATGGCCGAAGTGGAGCGCTGGTATATGGCGCTGAATCAGCGCCCGGCGTTTAAGCGCCACGGCAATAACGGCGTGGCGTAAAGATAAAAAAAGAAGCTCCGGAGAGCTTCTTTTTCATGTACGGTGCGCGTGTTACCGCATCGTCACAAACTCTTCCGCTGCGGTTGGGTGGATCGCCACGGTATTGTCGAAGTCTTTCTTGGTTGCGCCCATCTTCAGCGCCACCGCGAAGCCCTGCAGCATTTCATCCATACCGAAGCCGATACCGTGAATGCCGACAATTTTCTCTTCCGGGCCGAAGCAGACCAGCTTCATGCGGCACGGCTGGCGGTGTGAAGTGACGGCGGTATACATGGCGGTGAAAGAGGATTTATACACTTTTACCGCCTCATCGCCGTACTGCTCGCGCGCCTGCGGCTCGGTTAAACCGACGGTACCGATTGGCGGATGGCTGAATACCACGGTCGGGATGTTGCTGTAGTCCAGATGTTCGTCCGGCTTGTTGTTAAACAGACGCTCGGAGAGACGGCGGCCGGCGGCAACGGCGACCGGAGTCAGCTCGACGGCACCGGTATTATCGCCGACGGCGTAAATACCCGGAACGTTGGTATTCTGGAATTTATCGACGACGATATAGCCTTTATCGGTGGTTTCCACTCCGGTAGCAGCAAGATTGAAGTTATCGGTTGCCGGTTCGCGACCGATCGCCCAAATCAGGCAGTCCACGGTCTGGCTGCGGCCATCTTCCAGCTCCAGGGTCAGGCTGCCGTCGGCGTTCTTCACTACCGCTTTCGGAATGGCATGGGTATGCAGCTGTGGGCCTTCGGCGTTCATCACCTCAACCAGCGTTTCAACGATCAGCGGATCGAAGCTACGCAGCGGCGCGTGTTTACGCACGAACAGATGGGTCTCCGCGCCCAGTCCGTTAATCACGCCCGCCAGCTCAACGGCGATATAGCCCGCGCCGACTACCGCAACGCGCTTCGGCAGCGCCGGCAGTTCGAAGAAACCATCGGAATCAATACCGTACTCGACGCCGGGAATGCTCGGATGGCTCGGACGGCCGCCGGTGGCGATCAGAATATGGTCGGCGGTTATCGTCTCGCCGTTAACTTCGACGGTTTTCGCATCGACAAAACGGGCGAAGCCTTTAATGACATCGACCTTGTTTTTGCCCAGCACGTTATCGTAAGAGGTGTGGATACGATCGATATAGGCGCTACGGCTGGCGACCAGCTTATCCCAGTCGAAGTGATTAATTGTGGTATCAAAACCGTAATCCGGGCCATACAGATGGATGGCTTCACGGATCTGCGCCGCATGCCACATCACTTTCTTCGGTACGCAGCCGACGTTCACGCAGGTGCCGCCCAGGTCTTTGGCTTCAATCAGCGCACACTTTTGGCCGTACATAGCGGCACGGTTAATGGAGGCGATACCGCCGCTGCCGCCGCCAATGGCGATATAGTCATAATGCTTGCTCATGAGTCTTATCCTTAATGTCTGATTGGCGCGATTGTATACCTGAAATCACCAGGTTCCACCGATTGCTGTGATTGTTACTCAGGCACGATCCAGCTGACGGTGGCATGGCCGATACCGGTCGGCACCAGCTTTTTATGTAGCCAGGGCAGAACGTTGTTCATCTGCTGCTCCAGCTTCCACGGCGGGTTGATGACGATCATCCCGGAGGCGGTCATCCCGCGCTGGTCGCTATCCGGACGCACCGCCAGCTCGATTTGCAGAATTTTGCGAATGCCGGTGGCCTCTAACTCTTTGATCATGCGCTTAATCTGCGCACGCAGTACGACCGGATACCACAGCGCGTAGGTGCCGGTAGCAAAGCGTTTGTAGCCTTCATGAATTCCGGTGACCACCGCCTGGTAGTCACTTTTGATTTCATAAGGCGGGTCGATTAGCACCAGGCCACGACGAGATACCGGCGGCAGCTTAGATTTCAGCTGCTGATAGCCATCGGTTTTTTCAACCCGGGCGCGGTCGTCTTTCTGAAACTCCGCGCGCAGCAGCGGAAAATCGCTGGGATGCAGTTCTGTCATTTGCAGGCTATCCTGCTCGCGCAGCAGCTGGCGGGCAATCAGCGGAGAGCCGGGGTAGTAGCGCAGCTGGCCGCTACGGTTGAAGTGCTGGACCACGGAGATATACGGCTCCAGCTCGGCGGGCAGGTCATCCTGCTGCCAGATGCGGGCGATACCTTCGAGATACTCACCGGTGCGCTCGGCATGTTCGCTGCTCAGCTGATAGCGGCCAGCGCCGGCGTGGGTGTCCAGATAGAGAAACGGTTTTTCTTTCTCTTTGAGCGATTCAATGATCAGGCTCTGAACGGTGTGTTTTAGAACGTCGGCGTGGTTGCCTGCGTGAAAGCTGTGGCGATAACTGAGCATGGATGCGGTGATTCCGGGAATTAAACAAGATAACCGATAGTTTACCGCAGATCCGCCTGGATTACCGCTGCGGTACCGTGCTGTTTTAATTCCTGCTGGTGTTGTGTGAGAAGCGACTCCCCGGAGGCGGTGCTGGCGCACCTGTCCGGGCTACCGGCCCGCAGCCAGCTGATGATTGCGGAATTAGCTCTCTTTTGTGGGTTTTACCGCCGGCAGGGCGCGATGCATCGGCACCGGCAGCCAGGCGCGAATTAATAATCCGCCGCGTTCGCTGGAGCCAAGTTCCAGCTTGCCGTTATGGTTATCGATGATGCGCTGAACGATAGCCAGCCCAAGGCCGGTTCCGCTAATCGTTCGGGCGCTGTCACCGCGAACGAAAGGCTGGAACAGATGTTCGCGCTGCTCCGGCTTGATTCCCGGTCCATCGTCTTCGACCTGGAACCAGGCCCGGTTACCTTCGCTGCCGCTGCTGACCTTGATCCAGCCGTTGCCGTAGCGGGCGGCGTTGACCACCATATTCGCCAGCGCGCGCTTGATGGAGAGCGGATGCACGCGCAGCGGGATCTCTCCCGGCTGCAGATCGGTAGCGATTTCCCGCTCATAGCCGCTCTCCGCCGCAATCACTTCGCCCAGCACCGCATTCAGGTCCACCAGCTCCACCGGCATCTCCTGACCGGTGCGCAGATAGTCGATAAACTGCTCGATAATGGCGTTGCACTCTTCGATATCTTTATTAATCGACTCGGCGAGGTAGCCGTCCTCTTCGCCCATCATTTCCGTCGCCAGACGGATACGCGTGAGCGGAGTCCGTAAATCGTGGCTCACCCCGGCCATCAGCAGCGTACGGTCGTCCGCCAGTTGCTTAACGCCTGCGGCCATATGGTTAAAGGCACGTGTCACCGAACGCACCTCTGATGCGCCGTATTCGCGCAGCGGTGGAGGGATAATCCCTCGCCCGACCTGCAGCGCGGCGTGCTCCAGATCGACCAGCGGTCGATTCTGTATACGAATAAAGAGCCAGGCGCCGCCAATCGCCAGCAGCATGATCGCCAGGGTGTAGCGGAACAGCGGCGAGAAGTCGCCCTGGTGGATTTCGGTCAGCGGTACGCGCACCCAGATATTGGGGGAAAGCCAGGTTTTCAGCCACACCACGGGGGAGCTTTTGTTGACCTCAACCCGCACTTCGGTCGGCCCGCCGAGCTGGTGCGCCATCTGCTGGCTTAAGAATTCATAATGCTGCGCCCAGCGCAGGCCTGCGTCTTCCGCCGCTTCGTTGGAATAGAGCGAAATGCCCAGCTCGCGGTAAATTTCGCGGCGAAACGCCGGCGGAACCACCAGCTGGGTGCCGTCTTCCAGCTGCAGTTTATCGGTCATCAGCATACGCACTTCGTAGGCCAGAACCTTATTAAACTGCTGGAGACTGGGCAGGATCGCGAAATTCAGCACCACTAAATAGGTCGTCACCAGGCTGGCGAACAGCAGGGTGACGATCAGTAGCAGGGTACGGGCAAACGAGCTTCGCGGCGAAAAGCGCACGCGTTTCATGCCTTAGAGCCGTCCGGGACGAAAACGTAGCCCAGGCCCCATACGGTCTGGATATAGCGAGGATGCGCAGGATCTTCTTCCACCATGCGGCGCAGGCGTGAGATTTGTACGTCGATGGAACGCTCCATGGCTGAATACTCACGGCCGCGGGCGAGGTTCATCAGCTTATCGCGGGACAGCGGTTCGCGCGGATGGCTCACCAGCGCTTTTAGCACCGCGAATTCACCGCTGGTCAGCGGCATGGGTTCATCTTCACGGAACATTTCGCGGGTGCCGAGGTTCAGCTTGAATTTACCAAAGGCGATAACCGCCTCTTCCTGCGAGGGCGCGCCCGGCAGTTCGTTGGCCTGACGGCGCAGCACGGCGCGGATACGGGCCAGCAGCTCGCGCGGGTTGAACGGTTTTGGGATATAGTCGTCGGCGCCGATTTCCAGGCCCACGATTCGGTCAACTTCTTCCCCTTTCGCCGTGACCATGATGATCGGCATCGGGTTGCTCTGACTGCGCAGGCGGCGGCAAATGGACAAGCCATCTTCGCCCGGCAGCATAAGATCCAGCACCATCAGGTGGAAGGATTCGCGGGTCAGCAGGCGATCCATCTGTTCAGCGTTCGCCACGCTACGAACCTGGAAGCCCTGCTCGGTCAGATAACGTTCGAGTAGCGCACGCAGGCGCATGTCGTCATCGACAACCAGAATCTTATAATTCTCTTGCATTGTTTATACTCCCAAAGGTTCACTGCAATTGTCAGTACGTATTCTCAAAAAAGCCCGGGTCGCCCACCAGCGAAATCTGGTATATATTCCAGGCTAAATTGTTACAAAGCATATTTAACAGCAGCTTAAGTATACATTTAAGCATAAGACGCATTATTTATCCTGTTGCTATTATGACGCGCGACGAATTGTGCGCAGCATTGCACAAAGATTTGTAATCAGGAGCCGTAACCTTCGATGAAAACGCCGCTGATCACCCGTGAAGGGTATGAAAAACTGAAGAAAGAGATGGATACCCTGTGGCGCGAAGAACGTCCGGAAGTCACTAAAAAAGTGACCTGGGCGGCGAGCCTTGGCGACCGCAGCGAAAACGCCGACTATCAGTACAATAAAAAGCGCCTGCGTGAAATCGACCGCCGGGTGCGCTATCTGACCAAATGCCTCGAACAGCTGAAAATCGTCGATTATTCGCCGCAGCAGGAAGGAAAGGTCTTTTTCGGCGCCTGGGTAGAGATTGAAAACGATGCGGGTGAGACGAAGCGCTTTCGGATTGTCGGCTACGATGAAATCTTTGGCCGCAATGACTACATCTCCATTGATTCGCCAATGGCGCGCGCGCTGCTGAAAAAAGAGGTCGGCGATTTAGCTATCGTTAACACGCCCGCGGGCGAGGCTGCCTGGTACGTGAACGAAATTGAATACGTCAAAGCTAAATAGGTGCGGAACATTCCGAGAGGCTTGGGTCGCGGCTGGCATTTTAGCGTGCCAGTCCGTATAACTATCCCCCTGATTTTTGATCCTAAAGATGAATTAAACCGATGATGAATGATTCGCTCTGCCGCATTATTGCGGGTGAACTTCAGGCCAGGGCTGAACAGGTAGAAGCTGCCGTTCGCCTGCTTGATGAAGGGAATACCGTGCCGTTTATCGCACGCTATCGTAAAGAAGTCACCGGCGGTCTGGATGACACGCAGCTGCGTAATCTGGAAACCCGCCTGGGTTACCTGCGAGAACTCGAAGACCGTCGTCAGGCGATCCTGAAGTCCATCGGCGAGCAGGGCAAGCTGACCGAGGCGCTGGAAAAAGCCATCAACGGGACGCTGAGTAAGACCGAGCTCGAAGACCTCTATCTGCCGTACAAGCCGAAGCGCCGCACTCGCGGGCAGATCGCCATTGAGGCCGGGCTGGAGCCGCTGGCCGAGCTGCTGTGGAACGAGCCCTCTCATGACCCGGAAACCGAAGCTGCCAAATATATCGACGCTGATAAAGGCATCGCGGACAGCAAAGCTGCCCTCGATGGCGCGCGCTATATTCTGATGGAGCGCTTTGCTGAAGATGCGGGCCTGCTGGCGAAAGTGCGCGACTATCTGTGGAAAAACGCCCATCTGGTGGCCACCGTCGTTAGCGGCAAAGAAGAGGAAGGTGCGAAATTCCGCGACTACTTCGATCACCATGAACCGATCTCCAGCGTGCCGTCGCACCGCGCGCTGGCGATGTTCCGCGGCCGTAACGAAGGCGTGCTGCAGCTCTCTTTGAACGCTGACCCGCAGTTCGATGAGCCGCCAAAAGAGAGCCACGGCGAGCAGATTATTATCGACCATCTCGGCCTGCGCTTGAATAACGCTCCGGCAGACGGCTGGCGTAAGGGCGTGGTGAGCTGGACGTGGCGTATCAAGGTGCTGATGCACCTGGAAACCGAGCTGATGGGCACCGTGCGCGAACGCGCGGAAGACGAAGCCATTAACGTCTTTGCCCGCAACCTGCACGACCTGCTGATGGCCGCGCCGGCCGGACTACGCGCCACCATGGGGCTCGATCCTGGCCTGCGCACCGGCGTAAAAGTCGCCGTCGTTGACGGCACCGGCAAACTGGTGGCTACCGATACCATCTACCCGCATACCGGACAGGCCGCCAAAGCGGCGGTAGCGGTTGCCGCACTGTGCGAAAAGTACAACGTTGAGCTGGTAGCGATAGGCAACGGTACCGCTTCGCGTGAAACCGAGCGCTTCTTCCTCGACGTCCAGAAGCAGTTCCCGAAAGTGACCGCGCAGAAGGTCATCGTCAGCGAAGCGGGCGCATCCGTGTATTCCGCCTCCGAGCTGGCGGCGCAGGAGTTCCCGGACCTCGACGTTTCCCTGCGCGGCGCGGTCTCTATCGCCCGCCGGCTCCAGGACCCGTTGGCCGAACTGGTGAAGATCGACCCGAAATCCATCGGCGTCGGCCAGTATCAGCATGACGTCAGCCAGACCCAACTGGCGCGTAAGCTGGACGCGGTGGTGGAAGACTGCGTGAACGCCGTTGGCGTCGATCTGAATACCGCATCCGTTCCGCTGCTCACCCGCGTTGCCGGCCTGACCCGCATGATGGCGCAGAATATCGTCTCCTGGCGCGATGAGAACGGTCAGTTCCAGAACCGCCAGCAGCTTCTGAAGGTTAGCCGTCTGGGGCCGAAGGCCTTTGAACAGTGCGCGGGCTTCCTGCGTATCAACCATGGCGATAACCCGCTGGATGCCTCAACCGTGCACCCGGAAGCGTACCCGGTGGTGGAGCGCATTCTGGCGGCGACTCAGCAGGCGCTGAAAGATTTGATGGGCAACAGCAGCGAGCTACGTCATCTGAAAGCCGTTGATTTTACTGATGAGAAATTCGGCGTGCCGACGGTCACCGACATCATCAAAGAGCTGGAAAAACCGGGCCGCGACCCGCGCCCGGAGTTTAAAACCGCCCAGTTTGCCGATGGCGTAGAAACGATGAACGACCTGCTGCCGGGGATGATCCTCGAAGGCGCGGTGACCAACGTCACCAACTTCGGCGCGTTTGTTGATATCGGCGTTCACCAGGACGGCCTGGTGCATATCTCTTCCCTTTCGAACAAGTTCGTTGAAGACCCGCATACGGTGGTGAAAGCGGGGGATATCGTGAAGGTCAAAGTGATGGAAGTTGATCTGCCGCGCAAGCGTATCGCGCTGACGATGCGTCTGGATGAACAGCCCGGCGACAGCAACGCGCGCCGCGGCGGTGGGAACGATCGCCCTCATGGCAACCGCCCGGCGGCGAAGGCTGCTAAACCTCGCGGTCGTGAGACGCAGCCTGCGGGCAACAGCGCGATGATGGACGCGCTGGCGGCGGCGATGGGTAAAAAACGCTAAACTCTCCGGCCCCTTTTGTCGAGGGGCCGCATTTCTTCCGGCATTCGCCATATTGTGCAAACAAGCATCAGTATTTTCTTATAACGTCGTAATAAGCGCGAAATGCGGACGGTGAGATTATTATTTTCATTTCGTTAACTATCGAAACCTTAATTAAACATTTGGTCATTAAGAATTATTATTATTTCGACGCCTGTTACAAAATAGAGTTTGCTCAATATCAACAAAAGCTCAATCTCCTGTTTAAAAAAACAATCGACCGCATTATATGTATTGATGATAAAAACTATTCTCATTATCATTATTTGCATTGAATATTTTTTATTCTTCGTTGGCTACGGTCCCTTGCGCCGCATCTTCGGCGCGTACGGAAAACTCTTTTTCAGTTGGCGATACACAAGTAGGTCCTATGCAATTCACACCTGATAGTGCGTGGAAAATCATTGGTTTCTCCCGCGATATTAGTCCGGCGTATCGGCAGAAACTGCTGTCCCTCGGAATGCTGCCGGGTTCATCTTTTAATGTGGTTCGCGTGGCGCCGCTCGGCGACCCTATCCATATTGAAACCCGACGCGTGAGCCTGGTATTACGTAAAAAGGATCTTGCGTTAATTGAGCTGGAAGCGGTTGCACAATAATGCCTGACCGGCACTAAGAGCATGAATATGAAAAAATTAACCCTTGGTTTAATTGGTAATCCTAATTCCGGTAAGACTACCCTGTTTAACCAGCTCACCGGTGCGCGTCAGCGCGTTGGTAACTGGGCGGGGGTGACCGTTGAGCGTAAAGAGGGGGGCTTCAACACCACCGATCATCAGGTCACGCTGGTGGATCTTCCGGGCACCTATTCGCTAACCACTATCTCCTCGCAAACCTCGCTGGATGAGCAGATTGCCTGCCACTATATTCTCAGCGGCGACGCCGACATGCTGATTAACGTGGTCGATGCGTCCAATCTGGAACGTAACCTCTATCTGACGCTGCAGCTGCTGGAGCTGGGCATCCCCTGCGTCGTCGCGCTGAACATGCTCGATATCGCGGAAAAACAGAACATCCGTATCGATGTCGACGCGCTGGCCGCCCGCCTCGGGTGCCCGGTTATTCCGCTGGTTTCCACCCGTGGACGCGGTATTGAAGCCCTGAAAATGGCGATCGATCGCCATCAGCAAAATCAGCCTGTAGAACTGGTGCACTATCCGCAGCCGCTGCTGCGCGAAGCGGACAAGCTGGCGCAGGTCATGTCCGGGGAGATCCCGCAGCGCCAGCGTCGGTGGCTGGGCTTACAGATGCTTGAAGGCGATATTTACAGCCGCGCCTACGCCGGTGATGCCGCCCATAAGCTGGACGTGGCCCTGGCGCACCTGAGCGAAGAGCTGGATGACCCCGCGCTGCATATCGCCGATGCCCGTTACCAAAGCATTGCTGCTATTTGCGATGCGGTCAGTAACACGCTTACCGCCGAGCCCAGCCGCTTTACCGCAGCGATGGATAAAGTCATCCTCAACCGTTTTCTCGGACTGCCGGTCTTCCTGTTCGTTATGTATCTGATGTTCTTACTGGCGATCAATATCGGCGGCGCGTTGCAGCCCATTTTCGACGCCGGTTCCGTGGCGATCTTTATCCACGGCATTCAGTGGATTGGCTATACCCTGCATTTCCCGGACTGGCTGACCGTTTTCCTCGCCCAGGGGATTGGCGGGGGGATCAATACCGTGCTGCCGCTGGTGCCGCAAATCGGCATGATGTATCTGTTCCTCTCCTTCCTTGAAGATTCCGGCTATATGGCGCGGGCGGCGTTTGTGATGGACCGCCTGATGCAGGCGCTGGGGTTGCCGGGGAAATCCTTCGTGCCGTTAATCGTGGGTTTTGGCTGTAACGTCCCTTCGGTGATGGGCGCGCGTACGCTTGATGCGCCGCGCGAGCGTCTGATGACCATTATGATGGCGCCGTTTATGTCCTGCGGCGCGCGGCTGGCGATTTTTGCCGTCTTTGCCGCCGCCTTTTTCGGCCAGAATGGCGCGCTGGCGGTCTTCTCGCTGTACGTGCTGGGTATCGTGATGGCGATTGCCACCGGTCTTATGCTGAAGCATACCATTATGCGCGGCGAAGCTTCGCCGTTCGTCATGGAGCTGCCGGTGTACCACGTTCCGCACGTGAAGAGCCTGATTATTCAGACCTGGCAGCGCCTGAAAGGCTTCGTGCTGCGCGCGGGTAAAGTGATCGTTATCGTCAGTATCTTCCTCAGCGCGCTGAACAGCTTCTCGCTGAGCGGTAAGATCGTCGATAACATCAACGACTCGGCGCTGGCGTCGGTCAGCCGGGTGATTACCCCGGTGTTTAGACCGATTGGCGTACATGAGGATAACTGGCAGGCGACCGTCGGACTGTTCACCGGCGCGATGGCCAAGGAAGTCGTGGTAGGGACGCTGAACACCCTCTACACCGCCGAAGATATCCAGAACGAAGAGTTCAATCCGCAGACGTTTAGCCTCGGCGATGAGCTGCTGGCTGCAGTGGACGAGACCTGGCAGAGCCTGAAAGATACGTTCAGCCTGAGCGTGCTGGCCAACCCCATCGAAGCCAGTAAAGGCGACGGCGAAATGGAAACCGGTGCGATGGGCGTGATGGGAAGCAAATTCGGCAGCGCTGCGGCGGCGTATAGCTACCTGATTTTCGTCCTGCTCTATATTCCCTGCATCTCGGTTATGGGGGCGATTGCCCGCGAGTCGAGCCGCGGCTGGATGATGTTCTCCGTCCTGTGGGGGCTGAATATCGCTTATTCGCTCTCTACGCTGTACTACCAGACCGTCAGCTTTAGCCAGCATCCGCGCTACAGCCTGGTATGCATTCTGGCGGTGGTGCTGTTCAATATCGTGGTCTTTGGCCTGCTGCGCAGAGCGCGTAGCCGGGTGGACGTTTCGCTGCTGGCGACGCGCAAAACGCCGTCTTCCTGCTGCCAGAGTCCTGCTGGCGATTGCCACTAAGGAGCGATGATGGCGTCGTTAATTGAAGTTCGCGATATGCTCGCCCTGCAGGGAAGGATGGAAGCAAAGCAGATCAGCGCCCGCCTGCGTGCGCCGCAGCCGTTAATCGACGCCATGCTGGGCCGCCTGGAAGCAATGGGTAAAGCGGTGAAAACCACCGAAGATGCCGATGGCTGCCTCTCCGGAAGCTGTAAAAGCTGCCCGGAAGGCAAGGCCTGCCTGCGGGAGTGGTGGTCGCTGCGCTGAGATGTTTTCCGGTGTTTTTTCCGGAGGCGATGCTGCGCATCTGTCCGGGCTACGAGTTTGTGCGGTTTTGGGTTTGGTAGCCTGGACAGGCGCAACGCGCCGCCTCCGGGGAAGCCTCTGCGCCCTCGGGTGCAAGCGGGTCGTGAGACCCGCTTTCTGGCTTACTTGTAGACGTCCGCGTTAGCGTGAACCGTTTTTTCGTTCTTCTCGCCGGCAATTACCACGAAATAAGTGCCGCCCAGCTCATCCGCTTTTTTCGACAGATCGCGCTTTGCATCCATCGGAGAGGTTGTTCTTGAGGTCGTAATGGAACCGATTTTAGTCAGGTTCATCTTAGCCACTTCGTCTTTTTGGATCTCCTTGGCGGCGAACGCGCCAAAGGACAGGGAGCCAATCACCAGAGATGCAACAATTCCTGTAACAAGTTTCATAGCCTCTACTCTCCATTAGGTTGTTTTTTTAGGTCGCGGGTCCGGCGTGAAATAGTCAACCTCCGCAACAACCTAAGTATTGCTGCACCCTGCGTTTTTACCACGTCCCGCTAAAAATATTTACTGACCTCACGCTTCAGTTCGACCAGTTGAGCGCAAAACGCCTGCGGATGCGAAATGAACGGCGCATGGGCGGCTTTATCAAAGACGAACGACGTGCTGCCGGGCCACATGGCGTCGAGAATCGGGACGATTTTACGCGGCACCAGGCCATCCAGCCGACCGTACAGGCGCAAAAACGGCATAGTGAGGGTAGATAACGGCTGGCGTAAGTCGGCGGTTTTGAGGATCTCCAGCCCGCCGTTTAAGACTTCCGATGATGGCATCGGTAGCGACAGCACCGCGCTTTTCAGCATTCTCGCATCCTGGCGTGCGCTCTCGGTACCCATGGTTTGCAGCGCCAGAAAGCGTTCGACGGTGCGTTGAAAATCTTCGCTCAGCTGCTGCTGGAATCCGCTCAGCACTTCGGGCTTGATGCCAGGCCAGCTGTCGTGAGCGCTAAAACAGGGGGAAGAAGCCACGGTAACCAGCGCCTGCACGCGATCGGGATGGGATAATGCTACCTGACTTGCTACCAGCCCGCCGAGGCTCCAGCCTAGCCAGATAGCGCGCTCCGGCGCTTTCTCCAGCACCCGCTGCGCCATCTCTTCCAGCGACAGAGCGCCAAAGCCGCCGCTGCGGCCGTAGCCAGGAAGATCGACGAGGTGCAGCGTAAAATGCGAGCGCAGCTGCGGCGTGATGCAATCCCACACCTGGGCATTCAGCCCCCATCCGTGCAGCAGCACAAGATGACAATTTCCTTCGCCCATGGTCTGCCACTCGATCGCGTTCATCAGTTACTGTTCTCTTTCCACCAATATGAGGGGAAATATGCTAACAGCACACAGCTTATGCTGGCTATGCCAAATGCCGCTGGCCATCGCCCGCTGGGGGATCTGTTCGCGATGCGCGTCGGCGCTGCTGGCCTGCGAACCGCTATGCCCTCAGTGCGGACTGCCGGCCCAGTCAAACACGCTGCCCTGCGGATGCTGCTTGCAAAAACCGCCGCCGTGGCAGCGGCTGGTAACGGTTAATGACTATCGACCGCCGCTGAGCGGCCTGATTCACCAGCTGAAATTCAATAAGCGGCCCGAGCTGGCGCCCGCTCTGGCGCGTCTGCTGCTGCTGCGCATACGTCACAGCCCGGATCTTCCTCATCCGGACCGGATAATTAGCGTGCCGCTCTGGCAGCGCCGCCAGTGGAGGAGAGGGTTTAATCAGAGCGACCTGCTGTGCCGACCGCTATCCCGCTGGCTGGGCTGCGCCTGGCGTAGCGATGCGCTGACCCGCAGACGCCGCACCGCCACTCAGCATCAGCTCAGCGCCAGATTGCGCAAACAGAACCTGAAAAACGCCTTCCAGCTTGAATTGTCGCTACAGGGGCACCATATCGCCATTGTGGATGATGTCGTCACAACCGGAAGCACCGTCGCTGAGATATCCCGCCTGCTTTTGCGAAACGGCGCCGCGACGGTTCAGGTATGGTGTATATGCCGTACCTTGTAGACCCCTGCTGATGGGCGTATAATAACCCAGTAAAATAGTCAACTATTAGGCCAACGCTATGATCCGTATTTCCGATGCTGCACAAGCGCACTTTGCCAAACTGCTGGCAAATCAGGAAGAAGGGACACAAATTCGCGTATTTGTGATCAATCCCGGCACCCCTAACGCCGAGTGCGGCGTGTCCTACTGCCCACCGGATGCGGTGGAAGATTCCGATACTGCGCTGAAATTTGAGCAGCTCACCGCCTACGTCGATGAGCTTAGCGCGCCGTACCTGGAAGACGCTGAAATCGATTTTGTTACTGACCAGCTGGGCTCCCAGCTGACGCTGAAAGCGCCCAACGCCAAAATGCGCAAAGTTTCTGACGATGCCCCGCTGATGGAGCGCGTCGAGTATCTGCTGCAGTCGCAGATTAACCCGCAGCTGGCCGGCCACGGCGGGCGCGTCACGCTGATGGAAATCACCGATGATGGCCTGGCGATTCTGCAGTTTGGCGGCGGCTGTAACGGCTGTTCGATGGTCGACGTAACGCTGAAAGAAGGGATCGAGAAACAGATGTTGAACGAGTTCCCGGAACTGAAAGGCGTACGCGATCTCACCGAGCATCAGCGCGGCGAGCACTCTTACTACTGATTCCCCGCCCGGCAGCTTTCCGCTGCCGGGCAACTCTCTTCATGTTACCGCGCAACATTCCCCGCTAAGCGACCCGCCAGAAACCCGGGAAAGAGTATGACTTAAGTCTCATATTTGAAATTTTCACCGCCCAGGTGATTCTCAAACTCGTCATGTTACCCGTATCATTCGCATCAGGCGCCACAGATAAAAAAATAGCCAGCTATCCTTTCTCTGGGTAAGGATAAAGCCAGCTTCTACGGCGTCAGACATTTTTTGTTCCGGTCGGGACGGATGAAGTCAATGTTGAAACTATGACGTTACCCATAACAAATTAAGGCCAGGTAAATCATGCCATTAGTCATCGTTGCTATCGGGGTTGCCCTGTTATTGTTGCTGATGATCCGTTTCAAGCTTAACGGGTTTATCGCTCTGGTTCTGGTGGCGCTTGCCGTCGGGCTCATGCAGGGTATGCCGCTGGATAAAGTTATCGTATCCATCAAAAATGGCGTTGGGGGAACCCTCGGCAGCCTCGCGCTGATCATGGGCTTCGGCGCGATGCTCGGAAAAATGCTGGCGGACTGCGGCGGTGCGCAGCGTATCGCCACCACGCTGATTGCCAAATTTGGTAAAAAACATATTCAATGGGCGGTCGTGCTGACCGGCTTTACCGTCGGCTTTGCGCTGTTCTATGAAGTCGGCTTTGTACTGATGCTGCCGCTGGTCTTTACCATCGCAGCTTCCGCCGGTATTCCGCTGCTCTATATCGGCGTACCGATGGCGGCTGCGCTCTCGGTCACGCACGGATTCCTGCCTCCGCATCCGGGCCCGACCGCGATTGCTACTATTTTCCATGCCGACATGGGTAAGACCCTGCTGTTCGGTACGATTCTGGCGATTCCGACGGTTATTCTTGCGGGGCCGGTTTACGCGCGTTTCCTGAAAGGCATCGATAAGCCGATTCCGGAAGGCCTGCACAACCCGAAGACGTTCACTGAAGAAGAGATGCCGGGTTTTGGCGTCAGCGTCTGGACTTCTCTGGTGCCGGTGATTCTGATGGCCATGCGCGCCGTCGCCGAAATGGTGCTGCCGAAAGGCCACGCTTTCCTGCCGATTGCGGAATTCTTTGGCGACCCGGTGATGGCAACGCTGATCGCAGTGCTGATCGCCATGTTCACTTTCGGCCTCAACCGCGGTCGTTCCATGGAGCAGATTAACGATACGCTGACCTCCTCGATCAAAATTATCGCCATGATGCTGCTGATCATCGGCGGCGGCGGCGCCTTCAAGCAGGTGCTGGTCGATAGCGGCATGGATAAGTACATTGCGTCTATCATGCACGAATCCAATATGTCTCCGCTGTTTATGGCCTGGTCTATTGCTGCGGTACTGCGTATCGCGCTGGGTTCCGCCACCGTTGCGGCCATTACCGCGGGCGGTATCGCCGCGCCGCTGATCGCCACCACCGGCGTGAGCCCGGAACTGATGGTTATCGCCGTTGGCTCCGGTAGCGTTATCTTCTCTCACGTTAACGATCCGGGATTCTGGCTGTTTAAGGAATATTTCAACCTGACTATTGGCGAGACTATCAAGTCATGGTCGATGCTGGAAACCATCATCTCAGTGTGTGGTTTGATTGGCTGCCTGCTGTTGGGGATGGTGGTATAAGCTGGTCGTCAGTCTGAAACGAGCCGGGTCGCCGCGATGCGAACCCGGCTTTTTTATGCGCAATGGCTACCACGGCCAGATTTATCGCAGTAATACCCGCCTGCGCGCGGCGCCTGACATTGAAATTCAGCAAACTATCCCCCATTCTAGATCTCATGCTATAGCGCCGGACGCGCGCTTCATTCACCCAATTCAACAGGACTGCGCATATGACCAATCCATTACTGACGCCTTTTTCGCTCCCGCCCTTTTCTGCAATCAAACCCGAGCACGTGGTCCCCGCGGTCACCAAAGCGCTGGATGATTGCCGGGCGGCGGTCGAACGCGCGGTGGCGCAAGGGGCGCCGTATACCTGGGAAAACCTTTGCCAGCCGCTGGCGGAAGTGGACGACGTACTGGGGCGTATTTTTTCCCCGGTCAGCCACCTGAACTCGGTTAAAAACAGCCCTGAGCTGCGTGAAGCCTACGAACAAACTCTGCCGCTGCTCTCCGAATACAGCACCTGGGTTGGGCAACATGAAGGTCTGTACAAAGCGTACCGCGACCTGCGCGACGGCGACCATTACGCCACCCTGAATACCGCGCAGAAAAAAGCGGTGGATAACGCGCTACGTGATTTTGAACTCTCCGGTATTGGCCTGGCCAAAGAGCAGCAGAAACGCTACGGCGAAATCGCCGCACGCCTGTCTGAACTGGGCAATCAGTACAGTAACAACGTCCTCGATGCCACCATGGGCTGGACGAAGCTGATCGCCGATGAATCCGAGCTCTCCGGGATGCCGGAAAGCGCGCTTGCTGCGGCGAAAGCTCAGGCTGAAGCCAAAGAGCAGGAAGGGTATCTGTTGACCCTGGATATCCCGAGCTATCTGCCGGTAATGACCTACTGCGATAACCAGGCGCTGCGTGAAGAGCTGTATCGCGCCTATTCCACCCGCGCTTCTGACCAGGGGCCGAATGCCGGTAAGTGGGATAACAGCCCGGTAATGGCGGAAATCCTCGCCCTGCGCCACGAGCTGGCTCAGCTGTTGGGCTTCGACAGCTATGCCGATAAGTCGCTGGCGACCAAAATGGCGGAGAATCCGCAGCAGGTGCTCGACTTTCTGAGCGACCTGGCTAAACGCGCCCGTCCGCAGGGTGAGAAAGAACTGGCTCAGCTGCGCGCCTTCGCCAAAGCCGAATTCGGCGTGGATGAACTGCAGCCGTGGGATATCGCTTACTACAGCGAAAAACAGAAGCAACATCTTTACAGCATCAGCGATGAACAGCTGCGCCCGTACTTTCCGGAAAACAAAGCGGTTAACGGCCTGTTTGAAGTCGTTAAGCGTATTTACGGCATTACTGCGAAAGAGCGTACTGACGTCGACGTCTGGCATCCGGAAGTGCGCTTCTTTGAACTGTACGACGAAAATAACGAGCTGCGCGGCAGCTTCTACCTCGACCTTTACGCTCGCGAACATAAACGCGGCGGGGCGTGGATGGATGATTGCGTTGGCCAGATGCGCAAGCTTGACGGCACGCTACAAAAGCCGGTTGCCTATCTGACCTGTAACTTTAACCGTCCCGTCAGCGGCAAACCGGCGCTGTTTACCCACGATGAAGTGATCACGCTGTTCCACGAGTTTGGCCACGGTCTGCACCATATGCTGACCCGCATCGATACCGCCGGCGTTTCCGGTATCAGCGGGGTACCGTGGGATGCAGTCGAACTGCCGAGCCAGTTTATGGAAAACTGGTGCTGGGAGCCGGAAGCGCTGGCGTTTATCTCCGGCCACTACGAAACCGGCGAGCCGCTGCCGCAGGAGCTGCTGGAGAAAATGCTGGCCGCGAAGAACTATCAGGCGGCGATGTTTATTCTGCGCCAGCTGGAGTTCGGCCTGTTCGACTTCCGCCTGCATGCGGAATTTAGCCCGCAGCAGGGGGCGAAAATCCTCGAAACGCTGGCGGAAATCAAGCAGCAGGTCGCGTTGATTCCCGGGCCGTCCTGGGGCCGCTTCCCGCATGCCTTTAGCCACATTTTTGCCGGTGGATACGCGGCGGGCTACTACAGCTACCTGTGGGCCGATGTGCTGGCGGCGGATGCTTTCTCGCGCTTCGAAGAGGAGGGGATCTTCAATCGCGAAACCGGCCAGTCGTTCCTCGACAACATTCTTAGCCGCGGCGGTTCGGAAGAGCCAATGGTCCTGTTCAAACGCTTCCGCGGTCGCGAGCCGCAGCTGGACGCGATGCTTGAGCATTACGGTATTAAGAGTTAATGCTGTTGTGAAAATTTGTTTAATTGATGAAACGGGCGCCGGAGACGGCGCCTTATCTGTTCTTGTCGACCGCTGGGGGCTGGAGCAGGACGATGATAACCCGATGGCGCTGGTGATGACGCCGGAGCATCTTGAGCTGCGTAAGCGCGATGAACCGAAGCTCGGCGGCATTTTCGTGGATTTTGTCGGCGGGGCGATGGCTCACCGGCGCAGGTTCGGCGGCGGCCGCGGCGAGGCGGTGGCGAAAGCGGTGGGAATCAAAGGCGACTATCTGCCGGATGTCGTCGATGCGACCGCCGGTCTGGGGCGGGATGCCTTTGTGCTGGCGTCAGTCGGCTGTCGTGTACGGATGCTGGAGCGTAATCCGGTGGTTGCCGCGCTGCTCGACGATGGCCTGGCGCGTGGCTACGCCGACGCTGAAATCGGCTCGTGGTTGCAGGAGCGCCTGCTGCTGATTCACGCCTCCAGCCTGACGGCGCTGACCGATATTACCCCGCGTCCGCAGGTGGTCTATCTCGACCCGATGTTTCCGCATAAGCAAAAAAGCGCGCTGGTGAAGAAAGAGATGCGGGTATTTCAGTCGCTGGTGGGGCCGGATTTAGACGCCGACGGTCTGCTGGCGCCGGCGCGTCAGCTGGCGACCAGGCGGGTGGTGGTTAAGCGCCCGGACTACGCGCCGCCGCTGGCGAATGTTGCGACCCCTAACGCGGTGGTGACCAAAGGCCATCGCTTTGATATCTATGCCGGAACGGCGGTTGAGCCGCAGGGGTAAACAAGCTGCATCAGGGCTATTTCCCCGGGGGCGGCGCGATGCGCCTTGCCCGGGCTACAGGTTCTTGCGATCTGGGGGTTCTGTAGCCCGGATAAGGCGTTAGCCGCAATCCGGGAAACCTCGTCGACCGCACCGTTTTTACGCGCTCTTTGTGTTAATCATCCTGTTCAACCACGGCACCATGATCGCCATGACCACCGTGACGCCCAGGGTCACCAGGCCAATTTTACTGAATACGTTGGTGTATATCGGCAGCGTTTGTAGCGGGTCGGTAATGTTGTCCGGTACGGCGGTGAAGGTTGCGACGTAGCCGCCCAGCAGAAACGCGGCGGCCTGCGTCAGGAACCACATCCCCAGAATAAAGCCCATCAGATGCTGCGGTACCAGTGCGGCAACCATCGCCAGCCCCAGGGCGCTAATCAGCAGTTCTCCCAGACTCTGAAACAGATAGACCAGCACGATAAACCACGGCGAGGTCAATCCCTGGGCATCGGCAAACCACATTCCCGCCGCTGCGGCAGTTAAAAAGCCCAGCGCGCACAGGAACATGCCGAGGGTGAACTTCATCGGCATGCTCAGGTCTTTGCCTTTATTGCCCAAACGTGTGTAGATCGCGGCGAGGATCGGGCTGGCCACCACCACCCAGAACGGATTTAGCGCCTGAAAGCTCACTGGGTTAATCGCGAAACCGAGTATTTCATGGTGGACGTTGTTGATGGCAAAGAAGTTGAGTGAGGTCGGCATCTGCGCGTACAGAATATAAAACAGCACCGCTTCCAGCATCAGGATAAAGGCGACGAACATTTTATTGCGCCCGGTTTTATCCAGCCTGAAGGCTTCGCGGAAGAAGAAAATCGTCACCACCACTGAGAGGATAATTAGCACCAGATTGGCGATTTTTACATTATGCATCAGCCAGGCGCAGACAAAAATCATCACCACCGTTCCTGCCAGCACGTACAGTAAATTGCGCAGACTCAACGGCTTGTAGTCCGGCTCAGAGCCGATATCTTTCACCATACCCCGACAGGCGAAGTAAACCAGCAGGGCGACAATCAGGCCGGCGCCGCACAGGTTGTAGGTCACCGCGTAGCCGAATTTATCGGCAATCACCGGCGCCAGCGACAGCGACAGCAGCGAACCGATGTTAATCGACATATAGAACAGCGTGAAGGCGCCGTCGAGGCGGGCATCTTTTGGCGGATAGCACTTGGAGAGCAGGCTCGCCGGGTTGGCTTTAAATAGTCCGTTTCCCACCGCAATGGTTCCCAGCGCGATAAAAATGAGATTGGGTTTGAGCAGCGACAGGCCGGTCATAAAGTAGCCCGCGGCGAGGACAATCGCGCCCAGCACCAGCGTACGTTTGGTGCCGAGCAGATGATCGCCGACATAGCCGCCGATGGAGATCAGGCCATATACCAGCGCCGCAAACGCGCCAAAGGTTATAAACGCCTGTTCCTGCGAGAAGCCGAGCTGTTTAACAAAGAAAACGGCCAGAATGCCCTGAACGCCGTAATAGCCAAATCGTTCCCATAGTTCCACAAAGAAGATCATGAAGAATGGGCGAGGTTGCTGCAGCAAGCCTGTGGGTGCGGTGGAGTTCATATTGCTTCGCCTTTTAGTCCTGTCCGAAAAAGTATGCACGCGTATGCCAAAACGCGCTTAAAAACCTTAATTTTGCGCAATGATATGATGTTTATACGCTTTGGCGAATGATTATATGGATAAATGGCGATTTTGTTGGTTGATCAATCTGGCAATTTGCGGATTTTATGGATTTATATTCTTTCTTTTCGGCGGGGAGTGAGAAATAAAAACGCCCGCATGGGCGGGCGTTGGTCATCAGCGAAATGAAATAACGTCCTGTTATTCCTCTTCTTCGTCGCGCAGCGGGACAATCAGCATATCGACGTGAACGGTGTTGATGAGTTGACGCGCGGAGGACATCAGCTTGCTCCAGAAGTCCTGATGGTGACCGCAAACCACGAGGTCCATATCATATTTTTTAATCGCATCGACCAGCACCTGGCCGAGATCGCCGCTACCGCTCAGGGTCTCAGTGATCGGATAGCCCGCATTCGTAGAGAGTTCGCTTAACGCGTGGTGAGTCTCTTCGGAGATGCGTTTCTGCATATCGCCCAGGTTAACATCAATAAGGCCGGTGTAGAGATCGGAGTAATTCACATCTACGTGGATCAGGGAAACTTTTGCATTGTAGGGACGGGCCATAGAAACGGCTTTTTCTACCAGTACTTTGCTTTCCGGGGACAGGTCTACTGCAATAAGAATATGTTTGTAAGCCATAGTGTTACTCCTTCCATAAGTTGTCGATGACCGTTGGACCTGACAGCCAGCGCTGCCGCTTCGCCCGCGTCCTGCGTGCCACATTCGCGGGGGGTAGTCCTTAAGGACCTAATTGTAGAAGATATTTCTACCTTATAGCGCCCCTCGCGATCCGTCAATCTACCTTGTTCAGCAAATAGTTAAACAAATATATCCGACTTATGCATTGATAATGATTAACGTTGTGGTAAAAAAATTAACTGATCTCCTACACTATTTAATGAGCCGGTCGGATAAATAAACGTGATCGGAATCGCACTCTTTCACAGTACAGTCGGTTTGATATTGGGGAGCGGTAGTCCCGGAGGGAGCCTCCGAGGACGGGTCGCCGGGGAGGAGGTATGATCAGCACTGTTGCGCTGTTTTGGGCCCTGTGTATCGTATGTGTAGTGAATATGGCACGCTACTTCTCGTCGCTGCGTGCATTGCTTGTTGTGCTACGTGGTTGTGACCCTTTGCTCTATCAATATGTCGACGGCGGCGGTTTTTTTACGTCGCATGGACAGCCCAGCAAACAGATGCGCCTGGTGTGGTATATCTACGCTCAGCGCTACCGCGATCATCACGACGATGAGTTCATCCGCCGCTGCGAGCGGGTTCGTCGGCAGTTTATCCTTACCAGCGCCCTCTGCGGCCTGGTGATGGTGAGCATGATTGCCCTGGCTATCTGGCACTAGTGACACTGCGGGTAAAAAAAACGGGCCAGTTTCCTGACCCGTTTATCTGTCTTATTACCGAGACGGCTTAGATAATCTGCAGCGAGAGCCAGTACAGCGCGCCGGAGAGCAGAATCGCCGCGGGCAGGGTGAGTACCCATGCCATCAGAATACTGGTGACGGTCTTCTTCTGTAGACCTCCGCCATCGACGAGCATTGTCCCCGCAACCGAGGAGGAGAGCACGTGGGTGGTGGAAACCGGCATACCGGTATAGCTCGCCAGACCAATCGATACGGCTGCGGTCATCTGAGCTGACATACCCTGTGCGTAGGTCATCCCTTTCTTACCGATTTTCTCGCCGATGGTGGTCGCCACGCGACGCCAGCCGATCATGGTGCCGATACCCAGCGCCAGCGCAACCGCCATAATAATCCAGATGGGCGCGTATTCGATGGTGCTCAGCATATCGGTTTTCAGCTTTTTAAGCAGACGCTTATCGTCGGCACTGACTTCCGGCAGCTTCGCCACTTTATCGGTGGTATCGGAGATGCAGAGCATAATGCGGCGCAGATGGCTGCGTTGCTCAACGGAGAGCGTGTCGTAGCTTTCGGTTCCGGTCAGCATCGTCTTCACGCGGTCAAGCGCGTTGATGGTGTTTGCCGGGTGGCAGTGGAATTCGCCATTTGCGGCTGCCCCCGCGTCCGGAGACGGGATGAGCTGCTCAGCGCCGGTCGCTTTCTTCAACAGCTCAGGACGCTGCTGGAAGAAGGTTTCCACGTTGTTGACCGCATCGCGGGTACGGGTGATTTCGTAGCCGGAAGCGTTCATATTGACCACGAAGCCAGCCGGAGCTACGCCGATCAGAACCAGCATGACCAGGCCAATGCCTTTCTGACCATCGTTCGCGCCGTGGGAGAACGCAACGCCAATGGCGGAGAGAATCAGCGCAATACGCGTCCAGAACGGCGGCTTTTTCTTGCCGTCTTTCTTTTCACGCTCGGCTGGGGTCAGGTGGATACGGGCGCGTTTTTTGGTTCCGCTCCAGTAACGACGCAGGATGAAAATCAGGCCGCCCGCCACGACCAGGCCAACGATTGGCGAGATGATAAGCGAGCCAAAAATACCCATGACTTTCGGGATGTTCAGCGCGTCCACCACCGACGTACCGGTCATCAGCGCATTGGTTAAACCAATACCGATAATCGCGCCGATCAGGGTGTGCGAGCTGGAGGCCGGAAGGCCGAAGTACCAGGTGCCGAGGTTCCAGATAATTGCCGCCAGCAGCATGGAAAAGACCATGGCGAGGCCATGTGCTGAACCCATGTTAAGCAACAGGTCGGTCGGCAACATATGCACGATGGCATAGGCTACGCTGAGACCGCCCAACAGAACGCCGAAGAAGTTAAAAAGAGCCGCCATCGCCACAGCAAGCTGCGACCGCATTGCGCGTGTGTAGATCACAGTTGCAACAGCGTTTGCGGTATCATGAAAACCATTGATCGCTTCGTAAAAAAGCACGAAAGCCAGAGCAAGCAATAACAGTAGCCCGGTATGTAAATCCAGACCGGCAAATAAATGTAGCATAGGACGTTACGCCATTTTGAGGACATGAACGCGGCGCATTATCAGTGACTTTAGCGGCGCGGGCAAAGTGAAATATAGACTTTTTTTGATTTTCTTCCTGTTTAAGTTTTACCTTGTTGGGAGTATTCCTATATCTTTCAATGAGGTACGTAAATCTGTTTTTTTCATGCTGGTGCGACCAGAGTGAAAAATTTACAATTCCCGACAATCGGGATATGAGGAATGTTGTGTGGAAAGGTTTGATGCCATCGTAATCGGCGCCGGAGCGGCGGGAATGTTTTGTGCGGCGCAGGCAGGGCAGGCAGGCTGCCGGGTGCTGCTGCTCGATAATGGCAAAAAGCCCGGGCGCAAGATCCTGATGTCAGGCGGCGGACGCTGCAACTTTACTAACATGTATATCGAACCCGCGGCATATCTCAGCCAAAACCCGCATTTTTGCAAATCCGCGCTGGCGCGCTACACCCAGTGGGACTTTATCGATCTGGTTAGCAAACACGGTATTGCCTGGCATGAGAAAACCCTGGGCCAGCTTTTCTGCGATGATTCCGCCGAGCAAATCGTCAACATGCTGCTGGCGGAGTGTGAAAAGGGCGGCGTACAAATTCGCCTGCGTAGCGAAATTATCAGCGTTGAGCGGGATGATGAGGGCTACATGCTGCAGCTTAACGGCGAGACGGTGGCGGCGAACAGGCTGGTGGTGGCCTCCGGCGGGTTATCCATGCCCGGTCTGGGCGCTTCGCCGTTCGGCTATAAGCTTGCCGAGCAGTTTGGCCTGAAGGTATTGCCGACCCGCGCGGGCCTGGTGCCGTTTACCTTGCATAAGCCGCTGCTTGAGCAGCTGCAGGTGCTTTCCGGCGTCTCGGTGCCGTCAACCATCACGGCGGAAAACGGGACCGTCTTCCGGGAAAATCTGCTCTTTACCCACCGCGGGCTGTCCGGGCCGGCGGTACTGCAAATTTCCAGCTACTGGCAGCCGGGAGAATTCGTCAGCATCAATCTGCTGCCGGATTGCCATCTTGATGACTTCCTCAACGAACAGCGCGCGGCGCATCCTAATCAGAGCCTGAAAAACACGCTTGCGATGCAGCTGCCGAAACGGTTGGTTGAGTGCCTGCAGCAGCTGGGCCAACTCCCGGATGTCACCCTGAAACAGCTTAACGTCCGCGAGCAGCAGGCGCTGGTTGAGACGCTGACCGCATGGCGCGTCCAGCCGAATGGCACTGAAGGCTATCGTACGGCGGAAGTGACCCTCGGCGGCGTAGATACTAACGAACTCTCTTCGCGCACCATGGAGGCCCGTAAGGTGCCCGGGCTCTACTTTATCGGCGAAGTGATGGACGTTACCGGCTGGCTGGGAGGTTATAACTTCCAGTGGGCATGGGCGTCAGCCTGGGCATGCGCGCAGGCTTTAGCGGAACAGAAATAACCGCCTGCTCTGTATCAGCGGAGCAGGCTTCGACTTATCCGCTGATATTATGCTGCTTTAATTTGCGCCACAGGGTGGTGGGGCTAATACCCAGCATGACCGATGCTCTGGTTCTGTCTCCGTCGGTTTTTTCTATTACGCTGGTAATCAGTTGTTTCTCTTGTTTCTTTAATAGATCGGTTTCATCGGATGAGACGCTCACAGCTGGGGAGTGAGCGAGTTGCTGATGGTCATCGGGTGTAATTTGACTAACCTGGAGTAAAATCTCCTTGTTCACCCTGTCTATATCGAGCAGCACAATGAGTCGGTAGATCACCGCCTGGAGTTCGCGAATATTGCCGGGCCAGAGATAGCTATGTAAAAAATCCACCGCGTCGGGGGTAAAGGTAATTTGCTTACCCTGCTGATGAAGCAAGTGCTGAATTAACAGCATAATATCGCCCGGTCGTTGGCGTAAGGCCGGTAGCGTCAACTCAAGGATATTGATTCTGTAGTACAGATCCTGCCGGAATTCACCGTTGGCGACGAGCTGGCGCAGATCCTTATTGCTGGCGGTGATCAGGCGAAAATCGGCGGTAATAAGCGTATCGCCGCCGAGACGAGAAAACTGCTTTTCCTGCAATACGCGCAGCAGCTTAACCTGTACCGATAGCGGCGCTTCGCTGATTTCATCGATAAACACCGTACCGTTCATCGCCATTTCAAACACCCCAGGTTTGCCGCCCTTCCGCGCGCTGGTAAACGCGCCGTCGGCATAGCCAAAGAGTTCACTTTCCAGAATGCTCTCGGGGATGGCCGCGCAGTTAATCGCGATAAAAGGACTATGGCCTCTGGCGCTATAGTGGTGAATACTTTGGGCGAAAAGTTCTTTGCCCGTGCCGGTATCACCTAAAATATGAATCGGCAGTTCGTGGCGGGCGCAAAGTTTGGCTTTTTTTATAACATCGAGGATGGCCGGCGACTGGCCAATAATATCGTCGAAAGACCAGGTTGTGGAAAAACCGCGCAGCTTACTTTTTTTGTTGACGCTGTTTTGCCAAAGCGTGCTCTCCTGGCTTAGCCCCGTAATAACGGCATAAGATATTTTTCGGTTAGAAAAGTGGCGCACGGAAATATGAATCGTTACGCCGTTGATGTCTATAGCCTGCTCTTTGATGTCTAATTCATTAATAATACTGGCGTAGATCTCTTTAAACGCTTCTTTTTTGAATATTTTATCTCCGGCTTGACATTGGAATAATGCCACGCCGGTAGCGTTGATATTGATAATTTCACCAAGCTGATCGATGCACATAATACCTTCACGCGCCTGATTCAATGCTGAGTGGCTCATGATCAGTTTGCTGTTTTCACGATTAATGTATTTCAATAAACTGTGAGCTTCATTGATGGCCTGCTCAATGGAAATGTTATCAGTATCCCCCATAATAGCATTGAGGTGATATTTTTGAGCCATTTCAGCAACGGTCAGTCCGCCGATTACGGTATGGTAATTATTCTCCGAAAGATTTTTTATAACATTTTCAATATCGTGATGATTATAAACCTGACAAATTTTAAAATCTTCATTGGTCATGTTCTGGTAATGGCGTAAGGCGCTGCAAAACTGCGGGAAACCAACGGCGGCGATTTTTTGCGACTTACTATTCGCTTCTTGTAAGATGCGATAAACGCCATGAAAATCATGGGCTATTTCAATGACGGGGATAGTAATATTGCTACGCAGGAGTGCGGCGGTACCGCCTCGGCTAATAATTATCTTAGTGCCGGATTGAATCATCTCATGGGCTTTGTCGAGAACTTCTGAATAACGAAATTCATACACGGGGATGTCGAGTTTCCTTTCAATAAGGACATTCATGATTCGTTGGGTTATTGTCCTGGAAACTGAAAAGATAACAATTTCATTATTATTCATGCATTATTCTCGCAGACAGCAGGGTAGGCAAGCCTTAGTATATGATGAGCGCGAGGAGAATCAATGAGTGAAGTCATATTATACGCGATTCAGAATAAAAGCCTTACGCCGAGGTAGACGTAAGGCTTAATAATTAGCGATTAGAAGCGCAGGCGGCGGTAGACAATTTGACCATTACACAGGGTAGCGCAGTTATCAATGTAACGGTCGCCTTCAATTTTAACGCCCTGAGTATCTTCAAAAACAATCTTCTCTTTTTGCAGTTTAACAATCGAAATATCAGCAAACGCGCCGGGCGCCAGGGTACCAATTTGTCCCTGCATCTTCATCAGGCGGGCCGGCGTAGCGGTTACCGCGCGAACAATATCGAAGAAGGACATTCCCATGTTGAGATATTTCGACATGACGTGGAGCAGACTGTAGACCTTATCCGTCCGTAAGCTATTTCTTAAAGTGAGATCGGTACTAATGATATCAGGATAGAATCCCTGCGCCATGGCGGTTCTGGCAACGTGAAAATCAAAGTGGGCCACGCCGTTTGAACAGTCGAAGATAACGCCCCGGGACTGGGCCTCTTTTATCGCCGCATAGACCTCGTCCTGTTCATTGAGAATCGAGTGGCCGGTGCCGTGGAAACAGTGCGCGTAAATATCATCGGCATTAAAATAGCGGATCAGTTCATCGGCGCAGAGAAGAGAGTCCGTGACGTGAACGCAAATCGTGGTATCCAGTTTACGCGCCAGGGAGACGGTAGAGAGAAGAGGGTCGCTGGCGTACTGTTTCCCTTTAGCGATATCCTGGCTGTAGCGTAGTTTCAGGCCGAGAATATTGTCTCTGTTGCCATTCAGCGTTTGCGCTATCTTCTCCTCGTTGTAATTTGCCGGATTGGTATTTTCCAGATAACCGGTCGGCCCGCCTCCGAGGGTAGAAAGTCCGACGTTGACCACGTTCAGATAGCTTTTGATTTTCACCATGGCAGGATGAATCACGCTATTGCGAAAAAGCTGATAATTTACCCAGCCGCTGCTGCCGGCATCGACCATACTGGTGACCCCATTAGGCAAGCATACGATATCAGGGTTAACACTGATGGCGGTCCCGCCATGAAAAACATGGCCATGGAAGTCGATTAAGCCAGGCAGTACGATACAACCTGCGGCATCAATAACCGTTTCGGCCTGCAAATCATCAACGGCATTTAAGTCAACGATACGATCGCCGATGATGCCAATATTGCGATTAATATAATCGCGGCTATCAAGATCGGCGACCAGACCGTTTTTAATCAGAATATCCAGTTTCATTTTATGCTCCTGTTAAATGCCGATAAACTTCCAGTAGGGAATACCGATCAGGAAGAAGATTAATACGTTGACCACCACCATGATGGTGCCCAGCATCCAGAATGTTTTTTGCGGCACGTAGCCGCTGGAGAACGTAAATACGCCAGCGCCGTTGCCGTAGTGCGTCAGCAATGCGCCATAGCCTGCGGAGAAGGCCAGAGAAAGCGCCACGTACATAGGATGCGCCTGAGTCGTCATTCCCAGGGTAAAAAGTACCGGGTAGAATGAGACCACGAACGCGCTATTAGAGACAAAGAAATAGCGGACAGCAAGGCTGATAAAGACCAGGACGGCAATTGCGCTGATTTCATTCAGGTGCGACAGGTCAAGATAGTTTTTGATAACGTCGACCAGGAAGACATAGAACCCGCCTTTTGATAGCGCAACCGCGCATCCATAAAACGCGCCGTACCAGACGAAGGTCTGCCAGGCCGATTTTTCGCTCACCACGTCGTTCCAGCTCAGGACGCCGAAAAGCAGCAGGCAGGCGAGGAAAGCCAGGCCGACGGGAATAAAGGCGATGCCGGTAATGGAGCCCGTCATCCAGCCGAGTACGCCCAGAATAAAGAATACGATCAACAGCTTCTCTTCGCGCTTTACCGGACCCAGTTCACGCAGGCCTTTTTCAGCAATTTCGTTGACGTTATCAATAACTTTGAGTTCCGGGGCGTAGATTTTATACAGTATCCATGGCGCGAGCAGCAGCACCAGTCCGGCGGGCACAATGGCGGCTTTAAACCAGGTCATCCATTCGAGATTCACTTTCATGATCTCGTTAGCCAGCGAGACGGTAATTGAGTTGGTCGCCATCCCCGTCAGAAACAGGCTGGAGGTTCCCATTGAGACGACGTACATCAGGATGGTCAGATAGGCGCCGATTTTCCGGCTACCGTCGTCGGGCTTCGAGCCCAGCGCTTCGGCGATGTTCCTGAAGATGGGATAGGTGATGCCTCCGGAACGGGACATATTTGAACCTGTTGCCGGGGCCAGTACGGTATCCGTCACCATCATCAGATAGCCCAGGGTGAGGGTATTTTTACCGTAGCGTTTTAGCAGCAGATAGGCGATACGTTTACCCAGACCGGTAATGACAAACGCTTTGCAAATAATAAAGGCGCTGATGATAAACCAGACCATCGGGCTACCAAAACCCGCAAACAGAGGAGCAGGGTCGAGAACCAGAGAGGCAAACCCGAGAATAATCAGCATAATGACCGCATCGGTAAACGGACGTAAAACCAGTCCGCACAGCATCGCCAGATAGATGCCAACCATATGCCAGGTCGGCGCGGCGACGCCTTCCGGGTGCGGTATTATCCAAAATAAAACGGGAAAAAAGATAATGGGCAAGAGTTTTAAATAAAGCATTTTTATTACCTTTGCTTTAAAGCCACGGCCCGTCAGGGCACCGCGGCCTGATATTATTTAATCAAATTAACGATACATGTCGTCGATAAACTCAACGCCTGTCTCATCCAGTGATTTTTTGACCCAAAGGCGATTCGCGGTGCCGTTTTTCGCGGCCTCTACTTTGCTTGCATCGAATTTTGCATAATCTTTGGCTTTATTCAGTACGGCTTCTGCGTCGCCGAGGGGGATAACAATGACGCCATCCGCATCGCCGACGATCAGGTCGCCCGGACAAACCGCGACGCCGCCAACGGCGATCGGCGTGTTCACCTCGCCAGGACCTTGTTTAAACGGGCCTGCGGGGTTGGAGCCGGTGGCGAACAGTGGAAAATCGAGAACCGACAGCGCATCGATGTCACGGATTGGCCCGTCCAGCACGATACCGGCGACTTTCTTCATGCAGTGGGCGTAGGCCACCATGATCTCGCCCATCAGCGCTCGCGAACGGTCGCCTTCGTTGGAGACCACAATCACATCGTTCTCACCCGCCATATCCAGCGCGGCGTGCAGCATCAGGTTATCGCCCGCACGAACTTTTACGGTGATGGCGAAGCCCGCCATAATCGGTTTTTTCGGCGAAGAAATCCGTTTAATCCCGTTACCCAGTACGGCAATACGATTCATGGTGTCAGCAATATTCGCCGCCGGGAGCTGTTCAAATTCTTTCAGAAGATCGACGCTGCAGGCCGGACGTTTTAAAAAAATACGGTTACCAATAGTCATGTTTTTCTCCTTAAAAACCCGGCACCGGCCAGGATGGTTTCTTACCGGTTAAGACTTCATCAATGCCAATCGCGGAATGGAGCGAGGCTCTGTCGGTCGCTTCGATAGTGGCGGCGCCAATGTGCGGGGCAATCACGATATTGCTTAGCGAGAAAATCGGATCGTTGGCATCAAACGGCTCTTTCTTTAAGACGTCCACGCCCGCTCCGGCGATAGCGTGGGTGCTCAAGGCGTGATACAGCGCCTTTTCATCAACCAGCTTTCCGCGTGCGGTATTAATGAAGTAGGCGGTGGGCTTCATCATGGAAAACTGTTTCTCACCGACAAAATCGGTGGTTTCCGCGGTCGTCGGGCAGTGCAGAGAAACGAAGTCGCTCTCTTTGAAAATACGGTCAAAATCGTCGGTGAGCTCTACGCCTTCGGGGATCTGCTGCTGGGTTTTATACGGATCGTAGGCGATAACTTTCATATTAAAGCCATGCAGCGCTTTGATTGCCACGCGTGAACCGATATTTCCCACGCCAATCAGGCCCAGCGTTTTACCATCCAGCTCCACTTTTGGCGTGCGCAGTTTTGCCCAGTAATAATCTTCAAGCATCTTTTCCTGTACCAGCTTGAAATTACGCGAGCAGTGCAGCATATAAAATATGGCCAGTTCGGCAACGGACATGCTGTTAGCAATTGGCGCATTTAATACGACTACGCCGTGACGTTTCGCTGACTCCAGATCGACCGTATCGTAACCGGCACCGTGTCGTGCAACGACTTTCAGCTTTTTAGCCGCCTCAAATACGCGATCGGACATTTTTGAAAGGCGTACGATAATACCGTCGCAGTCCCCGATGTCGCGAATGATATCTTCTTCTTCCATCCCTGATCCGTTAATCAGCTGATAACCGCGACTTTCCAGGTATTCTCTCCCTTCAGCCATGATTTCCTGCGGGAGTAAAATTTTGTACGTCATTTAACTATCTCCAGTGTTGATTACGTGGAGGTAATTGCATGGCGTGTGCCATAAATTAATTCAGCAAGCGCGTTTTCTTTAATTTGTTGATAAGTATGAGTATTTTGTTTTTTGGTTGGCTGACTTATAGTGATGTCGTTCACATCCGCAGACGCCGCCGCGAGACTGGATATTTAATAATGAAATGGCTGAAATGCATAATTAAATGCGCTAGCGGTCAGCTTCACACTTTATTTTATTTGTAGGGGCGGAGGGGCCGTTTGTACCGATTGACATTGCGTACTGGACAACTTAAAACGTAAGCCAAAGGTTTAATCAGGAGAAATTTCGGCAATGAATAAATCACAGGTGGAGATATTCATGCTTATGGTTCGGGAGGGGAGTATTCACTTTGCATCGCAGCGGCTGAGTATTGCCCCTTCGCTAATAACAACCAGCATATGTGCGCTTGAAAATGAACTGGGTTTTAACCTGATTACGCGTGGCAGGAATATCAGAAAAGTTATTTTAACGGAGAAAGGGCACGCTTTTTATCGACTTGCACCAGATTTACTGAGATTGCTTAATGCGATTGCTGATATTCGTGGGGGAATAAAACAGCCCGGCAAGACGTGCCCGCCGGGTGCAATAATCAATTCAGGCCAAGAAAATACTGGGCGATTTTAAAATAGATAATTAATCCGGTACCGTCGATGAGGGTGGCGATAAACGGCGCTGACACCACCGCCGGGTCGATGCCGACGCGCTTAAGCGTCAGGGGGATCACCGACGACACCACCGCGCTCCACAGGGTGATGCATACCAGCGTCAGACTGACAATCAGGGTGATCTCCATGCCGATGCCCATCATCCAGGCGCGCAGGCAGCCCGCCAGGCCGAGCGTGATGGCGATCAGCAGCGAGGTTGAGACCTCTTTGCGGATCACGCGTCCCATATCGCGCAGTCGCACTTCCCCCAGCGCCATCGAACGTACTAGCGTAGAGGTTATCTGCGTTCCGCTGTTTCCGCCGGTACCAATCAGCAGTGGTATGAAAAAGGCCAGCGCGATAGCCGATTCCAGCGCCTCTTCAAAATGCTGTAACACGCTGCTGGTGTAGGCTTCGGCGACAAAGAGCAGCAGCAGCCACACCGAACGTTTTTTCCACAGCGCCCACGGGCTGGTTTCCAGATAGGGCTTTTCCAGCGGCAGCGTCGCCCCCTGGCGCTGAGCATCCTCGGTTACGTCATCTTCCAGCAGATGAGCGATCTCTTTTTCCATCAGGCAGCCGACCAGCTCACCCTTTTCGACCACCGGCACCAGATCGAGCCCGCGCTCGCCGAGTTCGGCGACCACCTGCGGGCGCGGGTCGTCGGGCCTGACGCGAAACAGACAGCTATCCATTAAATAACGGATGGATTGCGCAGTATCGCTCTCCTGCAGCAGCTTTTTAATCGATAAACTGCCGCGCAGTTTTTTTCCCGCGACGACAAAAACCTGGCCGGGGATCTCATCGCTGGCCAGCTGAGAAACGAACAGTTCTCGCGCCTCATGAACGCTGAGATGCTCCGGCAGGGTAATGAAATCGGTACGCATGTACTGGGCAATTGCGTCGCCGTCGAAAGTCGAATTCGCCTGGTGTGCGGCGCACAGTTGAATGGAAGACATGGTGTAATTCCCTATAAAAAATCACTCATAGGGGCGAACAAGACAGGATGAGCACAGGCAGATCCCTACGTCCTGGTTTTAGCACTGCACAACGTATCTGTCCGACATGAACGCCGTCAGAAGTTACCTTGGCAACACCTTGATTCGATGGAAGCCTGTATTTCCCTGAGTGGTCTCTCTCGATACCAACAGGGCGGTAACTTATGTTTATGCAGGAGCCTCGCCATAACGAGATCGTTAAATGAGACGTGATTATTAGCGAAGTGAAATAATTAACCAAACGTATAATTCATGTCGTTTATTAATGGTTGAGAAAAACCGCTGCGAGGCGCATGGGCTAACGAGCCAGCATGATAGCGTTAGCCCCACTCGCGAGTTAAAAAGCCGTTTATCGCCGCGCACAGTTTATGAGTGGGGGGATTCCTTCTCCGTCGGCAGGCACTGCAAATGGCCGTGGCGCACGCCGCGCTGGGCGATAACGTCATCGGCAAAATGCTGAACGTCGCCCATATCCCCCTTCAGCACGGCAATTTCCAGACAATCGTCGTGATTAATATGCACATGCAGAGTGGCGACGGAGAGATCGTGGTGGTGATGTTGGGTGGAGACTAAACGGCTGGCGAGATCGCGTTTCTCATGTTCATAGACGTAAGAGAGCACCGCGAAGCCCTGGGTACCGTGCTCCTGAGCGGCCTCCTGGGCCAGCGCGCCGCGCAGAATATCGCGGATCGCTTCGGAACGGTTGTTGTAGCCACGGCGCTGGCTCAGGCTATCCAGCGTATCGAGTAAATCGTCATCGAGAGTAATGGTAATTCGTTGCATCTGGCTTAAACCTTATTTCGGCGCACGGGAAAGGCGGGAAGTACCGCATTTTGTAACACGCGACCGGCGTCAGAGGAAAAAGTTAATGCCTCGCCCACGGTTTGTATCTCCACGATTTTCCCCTCATCCATCACCATCACCCGCTGGCAAAAGCGCTCAACCAGGCGTAAATCGTGGGTGATAAAAAGACAGGCGGTGCCGAACTGCTGCTGGAGCTTTTTGAGCAGACGAATAACGCTCGCCTGGATCACGAGGTCGAGGTTAGAAACCGCCTCATCCAGGATCAGCAGCTTTGGTTCTACCGTCAGCGCCCGCGCCAGGCAGATGCGCTGTAGCTGCCCGCCGCTCAGCTGCGGGGGGCGCTTATTCAGCACGCTATCGTCGAGATCCACCGCCCTGAGCATTTCGCTGGCCCGGGCCAGCTGCTCCGCTTTCGTCAACGATAGCAGGTGACGCATAGGCTCGCGCAGAATCTCGCGTACGGTTTTACGCGGATTGACCGCGCTGATGGCGTCCTGAAACACCATCTGAATATCCCGACGGAACGCCTTTTGTTTAGCGCGATTGAGCCGGGAGAGCGGCTCTCCCCGCCAGCAGATGCGACCCTGCGTTGGGGATTCCAGGCCGACGAGCAGGCGCGCCAGCGTGCTTTTGCCGCAGCCGCTACGCCCCAGCAGGGCCACGGTTTCACCGCTTTTCAGCGCTAAAGAGACCTCTGTTAGCACCTTTAAGTCCGGGTAGTGATGGGTAATTGTCGAGGCGGTCAGTAATGTCATCAGCTTAGCTCCAGACCATAAAGGGCGAGATGCGCCGCCACCAGCCCGCGGGTGATGTCGTGTCGCGGGGCGCGAAACAGAGATTCCACATCGCCCTGTTCCACAATGCTGCCGCTATCCATTACCGCGACATCGTCCGCCAGCCTGGCCACCACCCCCATATCATGCGTCACCAGCAGCATGCCGGGGCCGCGGTTTTGCATAATACTTACCAGCAGATCGAGAATGCGTGCCTGGACCACCGCGTCCAGATCGGTGGTGGGTTCGTCGGCAACGATAAAGGGCGCATCGCACAGCAACGCCATAGCAATCATCATTCGCTGCAGCATGCCGCCGCTCATCTCAAACGGGTATAGCTTGAGCACGCGCGGCGCGTTCTCCAGCCCGACGGCTTCCAGCGCCGCAATAAGCGTGGCGTCGTCTGAGGCTTTATCCAGGGCCCGGCAGGTTTCCCGGGCGTGATCGGCCATTGTTCGCAGCGGATTAAAAGCGCTGCGCGGATTCTGCATAATGGTGGCGATTTTGCTGCCGCGTAGCGCACAGGGAGAAACCGGCTGGCCGTCGGCAAGGATTATCCCCGCCGTCTGGCGTACGCCGGGAGGCAAAATGCCCAGCGCCGCGGCGCAGGTCAGGGATTTGCCGCTGCCGCTGCCGCCAACCAGCGCCAGCACGCGCCCGCGTTTGATCGTCAAAGAAACGCCGTGCACCAGCGGACGCTCGGCCCGTAAGGCGATGTTTTGCAGTTCAATTTGTTGCGGCATCAGTGGGTATGCTCCGTAACCAGATGAGGGTCCAGACGATCGCGCAGCGCGTCACCCACCATGTTGAAGGCCATTACGGTGATAAACAGCGCCAGCCCCGGCCAGAACATTTGCAGCGGCTGGGTCCAGATATATTGGCGCGCGTCGTTAATCATTACCCCCCATTCGGCGGTGGGCGCGGTGACGCCGAGGCCAAGGAACGACATCCCGGCGACGTGCAGCATCATGTGACCAATATCCAGCGTCGCCAGTACCAACAGCGACGGGATCACGGCACCGGCCAGATGGTCGATAAACACCCGGACATGGCCCGCGCCGGAAAGCCGGGAAGCGAGCACAAATTCGCGCTGGCGCAGGGAGAGGGTCAGGCTGCGCACCATCCGTGCGTACCACGCCCAGTGCGACAGGGCGATGGCGATAATCACATTGGTCAGCCCGGTTCCCAGCACGCCGACCATAAAGAAAGAGAGGATCGAGGTCGGGAAAGTCATAAACATATCCGCGATGCGCATGGTGACCTGATCGACGCGACCGCCGATAAGCCCCGCGCTGCCGCCGACGATCAATCCCAGCGCCAGCACCAGCAGCAGGCAGGCCATCACCGAGCCAAGCGATATGCGGGTTGCCGCCAGCAATCGCGAGAAGATATCGCGGCCCAGATGATCGGTGCCCAGCCAGTGCTGGCTATCAGGTGCCAGCAGGCGCGAAGGCAGATCGATCGCCTGCGGATCGTAAGGCAGCCACCACTGGCTGGTGAGCGCAACGACCGCCAGCAGGGCGATGATGAGTAAAGAGAGGCGAACAGACCCGCGCGAAGAGAGGAAAAAGTTCACGAACACGCTCCTTCATGGCGACGAATGCGCGGATCCAGCGCGGCATTCAACAGGTCAACCATCAGGTTACAGACCACAAAAACAATCACCATCATCAGCGTAAAGCACTGAATGACCGGATAGTCGCGGTTAAATATCGCCGAGACGGCGTAGCGCCCCACGCCGGGCCAGGCAAAGATATTCTCGATAATCATCGTGCCGCCAATCAGCTCGCCGATATGCATTCCTACGGCGGTGATCATCGGCAGCGAAGCGTTACGCAAAATATGACGACGTTCGGTTTGTTTCTCGTTCAGACCGCGCAGTCTGGCCCAGGTCACATGGCGCTGCCCGGCGACCTCCAGCATACTGGCGCGCAGCAGACGAGCGTTGATCGCCAGCGACATAAAGGCAATCGACACCGCCGGTAGAATGATGTGCTGCCAGCCGCCATAGCCCATCGCAGGCAACCATTGCAGGTAAACCGAAAAGAACATCACCAGCAGAAAGGCAAGCCAGAAGTTGGGCATCGACACGCCAAGAAAGGCGATAACCCGCACAATAAAATCCGGCAGGCGGTCACGATGCCGCGCCGCCCAAATACCGAGCGGTACGGAGGTGAGGAGAATCAACACCAGCGCAGCCCCCGCCAGCTGTAGCGTGGCGGGCAGGAAGTTCAGCATGTCATCCAGCACCGGACGCTGAGTGGCGAACGAGATGCCGAAATCCAGATGCAGCGCCTGCCACAGCCAGCTGCCGTACTGGACGATAAGCGGCTGATCCAGTCCCAGCATCACGCGGGTCGAGGCGACCATCTCTGGCGTTGGCGGCAGGTTCGACAGACGCAAATAGTCGAGCGCCGGGTCGCCGGTGCCCAGGCGCAGCATGAGGAAGATAATCACCGAGGCGGCGAAGATCATCGGGATCAGCAGCGAGATCCGCCGTAGCGCGTAACGTAGCATCAGGGTTTCACCGGTTTAATTTGTTCAAACGGAATTTCAGACGCAATCGGCGCGTAAGGAATAGCACCCAGCTCCGGTCTGGCGACCACCATCGTCGAGACATAGCTGATGGGCAGATACACCGCGTCATTGTGCAGACGGGTCAGAATGTCGCGGTACAACACCTGACGGTGGGGTTCGTCGGTGGTTTCCAGCACCTCGCCAATCTCTTTATCAATAACCGGTTTGTCGGCTAAACCCTGCTGCGCCTGAAAATCGGCGTGCGACGGCACGCGCATCGAACTCATAAAGGCGTGCGGATCGTACGGCGCCCCCCAGGTGCGGTTGAAAATCATGCCGAAGCGACCATCGCGCTGGCGGGCATAAATACTGCTCTCTTCCTCGCCGACCAGCGCCACGTCCACGCCAATCTGCCGCATATCGGCCTGAATGATTTCCGCCATCGACTTGCTCAGGGCGTCAGTGCCAATGAACGACAGTTCAACGCGCAGCGGCTGGCCGTTTTTCTCGCGAATCTCTTTTCCCGCAGGCAGTAGCCAGCCCGCTTTTTCCAGCAACGCTTTCGCCTGCTGCGGATCGTACCGGCGCGGCGTCAGGCCAATGTCGGCATAAGGCACGGTGGGGGCAAACAGCGTATCCGCAACCTGCTGCGTGCCGTACAGAGCGTTATCAATCAGCGATTTTTTATTCACCGCGTAGTTCAGCGCTTCACGCACCAACAGCTCACTGGTGGGCGCTTTGGCGGAATTTAGCGCCAGCATCACCGTCTCTATTGGCCGGGAAAGCCGGGTATGGTATGCCGGGTTCTGGCTAAAGCGCGCGAAGGTGTCGAGCGGCAGCAGCCCTTCGTTGCCGTAGAGCAGGTCGATATCTCCGGTTTCAAAAGCTACAGCGCGGGTCGTCGGGTCCGGGATCACCTTGACGGTAATCTTTTCAATCTGCGGCTTTTCGCCCCAGTAGCGATCGTTACGCACCAGCACGTCGTACTGATTGAGTTTTGATGCCTTCAGTACCCAAGGGCCGGTGCCAATCGGCGCTTTAATGCCGTGCAGGGTCTCATTGTCTTTAAACTGCGACGGGGCGATAAAGCGGAAAGGGCGCGGCAGGGCCAGCTCTTGCAGGAACGGGTAATACGCGCTTTTCAGGGTGATTTGCAGTTGGTTTTGGCTGAGCGCTTTGACATCGACAATCTGATTGACCAGCTCCAGCCAGGCGTGGCGCTGGCGGTTATCGAGCACCACGCGGAAGTTCTCCGCGGCGGCATGGGCGTCAAACGCTTCGCCGTTGGAAAATGTCACATCATCGCGCAGGGTGAAGGTCCAGACTTTGCCGTCCGCCGAGTGGGTCCAGCTTTTGGCCAGCCAGGGTTTTACTGAGCCATCCGCCTGATACTTTACCAGCGGTTCATAGACCATGCTCTGGGCGAACATCTGGTTGGGCGTGTAGAGGTGAGGATTAAGCGGCCCCACGTTGACCGGCCATGCGGTGGTGAGTTCATTGGGCGCGGCGCAGGCCAGCAACGGAGCGCAGGCGAATAGCGCCAGCAGGGTGGTGCGGATGATAGACAAAGCATTTTCTCAGCGACAGGAAAGTATGACGATTTTAATAATTCATCATACTTTCGACGTAAGCTGGATCAATATAGGGGCTGAAAGTATAAGAAAATGGTATGTCTCTTTCGGCTGTATGCGATTGTGAACCCGCCTGCAGCCTGGCTAAGCGTAGCGCAAGCCGGGAAGCATCAGCTTCGGGAGCAGAGCGCACAGTGCAGCAGAGTTTCGTAGAGGCGATGCTGCGCATCTGTCCGGGCTACCGGCCCGCAAACGATGATGAACCTGTAGCCCGGGCAAGGCGCGTTAAGCGCCGCCCCCGGGGAGCAGAGCGCACAGTTCAGCAGAGTTTCCCGGAGGCGATGCTGCGCATCTGTCCGGGCTATCAGACCCTCAGGGGGTTCTGAACAGATCCAGCAGCGTGGCGACCTGCTCATCAATGGGCGTTAAATCACGCTTAACGATCAAATGCAGCGGCGTGGCGCGCCGCGCGCCGTGTCCCAGCGGCAGCATCTTCAGCACTCCTTGCTGTAGCTGAGGGCGAATACGCTCCTCCGGCAGCCAGCCGAAACCGACCTGGTACAGCACCGCATCAATGGCGGCATCAATGGTGGAAAAGGTCCATGCATCGCGGGAGGATTGCGGATCGTTGCTGCGATCGGCGATGCGCACCAGCGGCCAGGGGGCCAGCGCGTTATCATCCAGCGGTCCCTGAAGCGCGGAGAGCGGATGCTCGCGATGGGCGACGGCGACAAAATCAATATTCATCAGCCATTCGCCGCGGCCGGTAATATCCTGGCGGCGGGTCAGCACCATCACGTCCGCCTCGCTGCGGGCCGGATGTTCCTCTTCAACGTTTTCCAGCACTTCGGTCAGCCTGACCTGGGTCTGCGGATAGCGCTGTTGAAACTGGCGCAGAATGGCGAACAGCCGCTCGCGCGGAAAAATGCTGTCGACCACCAGGTCCAGTCGGGTCCGCGTGCCGTCGCGCAGGGTGGCGGCATGGGTTTCGACGTAAGCGAAGGCCTGCAGCAGCGGTTTAACCTGGCCAAGCAGCAGCTCACCCGCCGGGGTCAGCACCGCGCGACGGCCCGATGGCGTGAGTAGCGTGACGCCGAGGCGCTCCTGCAGCAGCGCGAGATTATAGCTCACCGACGACTGACTGCGGTGGGTCTCTTCCGCCGCCTTCGCGAAGCTACCCAGTTCGACCACCTTTTCCAGCAGCGCCCATTGTTCCAGCGTAGTCTTGTGCATGATTCATCTAAAAAGTGAATGAGTTTAATCCAAACATAGCGTTATTCATCCATTTTTTAAAGCAGTATGCTTGTTCTCAACAAATAGAGGAGAACAAATTATGAGCACATTCGACAAACATGACCTGAGCGGTTTTATCGGTAAACATCTGGTTTATACCTATGATAATGGCTGGAACTACGAAATTTACGTGAAAAACGCCACCACTCTGGATTACCGCATTCACAGCGGCATCGTCGCGAATCGTTGGGTGAAAGATCAGCAGGCTTACATCGTTCGCGTTGGTGAAAGCATCTACAAAATTTCCTGGACCGAACCGACCGGTACCGACGTCAGCCTGATCGTAAACCTCGGCGACAAACTGTTCCACGGCACTATCTTTTTCCCACGCTGGGTGATGAATAATCCGGAAAAAACCGTCTGCTTCCAGAACGATCATATCCCGCTGATGGTTTCCTACCGTGAAGCCGGCCCGGCGTATCCGACGGAGGTGATTGATGAGTTTGCCACTATCACTTTTGTGCGCGATTGCGGCGCGGATAATGACGAAGTGATTAATTGCCCGGCTAATGAATTGCCTGAAAATTTTCCTGGCAATCTGTAATAATTTTGAAATAGTTTAGTGATTCGACTGGATTTTTTATATTTGGTCATCCATGTTTAAAAATGGCTAATTGAAAGCTGGTTTAACTTCCGTTTACTTTTCCCCACTGCGTTCCCGCTATTTCGCTATATGGCGGGAACGCTACACATCCCTTTCTTACGCTGAATTTTTTCCTACCTGATTGAATTTAAACATAATTATCATTATAAATTAATTAATATTAATTTCTTAATATTATCCTAAGCAAACCTGTCTAGATTTAATAACATCTGAATACAAAGTAATGAAACGCGGCATCGGGCTGATTTGCTTTCATTTTCATTTTGTTTAAGTCAGCAGGTGCAGGATATTTCTTATCGACCCCGTGTTTAGTCGGGTCATTTATAGAACAGGAAAATGATGAGCGATTTTTTGCCGTTTTCGCGCCCGTCGATGGGCGACGCAGAGCTGGCTGCGCTGCGTGAAGTTTTGCAATCCGGCTGGATCACCACCGGACCGAAAAATCAGGCGCTGGAAGAAACGTTTTGCGCATTAACCGGCAACCGCCACGCCATCGCCGTCAGTTCGGCGACCGGCGGCATGCACGTTACGCTGATGGCGCTGGGTATCAGCGCCGGCGATGAAGTGATCACCCCTTCGCAGACCTGGGTCTCCACGCTGAACATGATCTGCCTGCTCGGCGCGACGCCGGTGATGATCGATGTCGATCCCGATAACCTGATGATTACTCCCGAAGCGGTTGAAGCGGCGATCACTCCACGGACCAAGGCGATCGTCCCGGTGCACTATGCGGGCGCGCCGGTGGATATCGACGCCATCCGCGCGATTGCCGAGCGTCACGCTATTCCGGTGATTGAAGATGCCGCCCACGCGGCAGGGACGTACTACAAAGGCCGTCACGTCGGCTGGCGCGGCACCGCCATTTTCTCATTCCATGCGATCAAAAATATGACCTGCGCCGAAGGCGGGCTGGTTGTAACCGACGATGATGAACTGGCCGCACGTATTCGCAGCCTGAAGTTCCACGGCCTCGGCGTAGATGCTTACGATCGGCAGACCCTGGGCCGCGCCCCGCAGGCGGAGGTGATTTCGCCGGGCTTTAAATACAATCTGGCGGATATCAACGCCGCGCTGGCGCTGGTGCAGCTGGACAAGCTTGCCGCCGCCAATCAGCGCCGTGCCGCCATTGCGCAACGCTATCTCCGCGAGCTGGCGGATACGCCTTTCAGGCCGCTGGCGGTGCCGTCATGGGAGCATCAGCACGCCTGGCACCTGTTTATTATCCGCGTTGATGAAGCCGCCTGCGGTATCAGCCGCGATGCCCTGATGGAAAAACTGAAGGCCATGGGCATTGGCACCGGTCTGCACTTCCGCGCCGCGCATACGCAAAAGTATTACCGCGAGCGTTTCCCCGACGTTTCATTACCGCATACGGAATGGAACAGCGCGCGCATTTGTTCCATCCCATTGTTCCCGGATATGACCGACGACGATGTCACTCGGGTCATTTCCGCACTGCACCAGCTGTCAGGACGTTGATATGTTTAGCTATCCTCCCGTGAAAAAGGTCTCGGTCGTTATTCCTGTCTATAACGAGCAGGAGAGCCTGCCGGAGCTTATCCGCCGTACCGATACCGCCTGCGCGACGCTCGGTCGGCAGTATGAAATTCTGCTGGTCGACGATGGCAGCAGCGATGACTCGGCGCGAATGCTGACCGAAGCCGCTGAAGCCGAAGGCAGCCATGTAGTGGCGGTACTGTTGAACCGCAACTACGGCCAGCACTCGGCAATTATGGCGGGTTTTAGCCACGTCACCGGCGACCTGATCATCACCCTTGATGCTGACCTGCAAAACCCGCCGGAAGAGATCCCGCGCCTGGTGGAGAAGGCCGACGAAGGCTACGACGTTGTCGGTACCGTGCGTCAGAATCGCCAGGATACCTGGTTCCGTAAAAGCGCCTCCAGGATGATCAATCGTCTGATTCAGCGCACCACCGGTAAAGCGATGGGCGATTACGGCTGCATGCTGCGCGCCTATCGCCGCCATATTATCGACGCGATGCTTAACTGCCATGAGCGCAGTACCTTTATCCCGATTCTGGCGAATACTTTTGCCCGTCGCGCGGTGGAGATCCCGGTGATGCACGCCGAGCGCGAGTTCGGTGATTCCAAATACAGTTTTATGCGTCTGATTAACCTGATGTATGACCTGGTGACCTGCCTGACTACCACGCCGCTGCGCCTGCTGAGCCTGTTCGGCAGCGCCATCGCTCTGCTGGGCTTCGCCTTCGGTCTGCTGCTGGTGGTGCTGCGCCTGGTATTTGGCCCGCAGTGGGCGGCGGAAGGGGTGTTCATGCTGTTCGCGGTGCTGTTTATGTTTATCGGCGCCCAGTTCGTCGGTATGGGTCTGCTCGGGGAGTATATCGGCCGTATCTATAACGACGTTCGCGCCCGTCCCCGCTACTTTATTCAACGTGTTGTTCGCCAGCCGGAAACGGCATCTCAAGAGGAAGATCGTTCATGAAAGCCGTAGTCTTCGCTTATCACGATATGGGTTGTGCAGGTATTCAGTCTCTGCTGGATGCCGGTTATGACATCGCCGCCATTTTTACCCATCCGGATAACCCTGGCGAAAACCATTTCTTTGGCTCTGTGGCGCGCATTGCCGCGGAACAAGGTATTCCGGTATGGGCGCCGGAAGATGTGAATCATCCGCTGTGGATCGAACGTCTCCGTGAGATAAAACCGGACGTGCTGTTCTCGTTCTATTACCGCAATCTGCTGTGCGAGGACATTCTGAATATCGCGCCGCAGGGGGCTTTTAACCTGCATGGTTCCCTGCTGCCGAAATACCGCGGCCGCGCGCCGCTGAACTGGGTGCTGGTCAACGGCGAAAGCGAAACTGGCGTGACGCTGCACCGCATGGTGAGCCGCGCCGATGCCGGGAATATCGTAGCGCAGAAAAGCGTAGCTATCGGCGAGGATGAGGCGGCGCTGGCCCTGCATCGTAAACTCTGCGCTGCGGCGTCGGACCTGCTGGCTCAGGCGCTGCCCGCGATCCGCGATGGCAAAATCGAAGAGCGCGCGCAGGATGAAAGCCAGGCGACCTGGGTCGGTCGCCGCACGCCGGAAGACGGTCGCCTCGACTGGGAGCACTCCGCCCGGAGCCTGCATAATCTTGTGCGCGCGGTTTCCGATCCATGGCCGGGCGCGTTCGGCTATGCCGGCGCGAACAAGTTTATCGTCTGGAAGTCCCGCGTACGTGACGATCTACCCGCCGCCAAAGCGGGGACCGTGCTTTCCGTCACGCCGCTGGTCGTCGCCTGTCAGGAAGGGGCATTAGAAATCGTCACCGGGCAGACCGAGCGCGGCGTTTATATGCAGGGTACGCAGCTGGCGCAGGCGCTGGGGCTGGTAGCCGGAGCGGTGCTGAGCAGCAAACCGGTCGTGGCGATTAAGCGGCGTACCCGCGTGCTGATCCTCGGGGTGAACGGTTTTATCGGCAACCACCTGACCGAGCGTCTGCTGCAGGACGACAACTACGAGATTTACGGACTGGACATTGGCTCAGACGCCATCAGCCGCTTCCTCGACAACCCGCGTTTCCACTTCGTTGAGGGCGATATCAGCATCCACTCCGAGTGGATCGAGTATCACATCAAGAAGTGCGATGTGGTCCTGCCGCTGGTGGCGATTGCCACGCCAATCGAATATACCCGTAACCCGCTGCGCGTGTTTGAGCTGGATTTCGAAGAGAACCTGAAGATTATCCGCGACTGCGTGAAGTACGATAAGCGCATCATTTTCCCGTCGACCTCGGAAGTGTACGGCATGTGCACCGACAACAATTTCGATGAAGATGCCTCTAATCTGGTCGTCGGGCCAATTAACAAACAGCGCTGGATCTATTCGGTCTCCAAGCAGTTGCTGGATCGCGTGATCTGGGCCTACGGCGATAAGAACGGCCTGAAGTTTACCCTGTTCCGTCCGTTCAACTGGATGGGGCCGCGCCTTGATAACCTGAACGCCGCGCGTATCGGCAGCTCTCGCGCCATTACCCAACTGATCCTCAACCTGGTAGAAGGCTCGCCGATCAAGCTGATTGAAGGCGGGAAACAGAAGCGCTGCTTCACCGATATCAGCGACGGTATCGAAGCGCTGTTCCGCATCATTGAGAACAAAGACGGCCGCTGCGACGGGCAGATCATCAACATCGGTAACCCGGATAACGAAGCGAGCATCAAAGAGCTGGCGGAAATGCTGCTGGCCTGCTTTGAACGTCATCCGCTGCGCGACCGTTTCCCGCCGTTTGCCGGTTTCCGCGAAGTGGAAAGCAGCGATTATTACGGGAAGGGTTATCAGGACGTCGAGCACCGTAAGCCCAGCATTCGCAACGCGAAACGCTGCCTGAACTGGGTGCCGACGGTCGAAATGGAAGAGACCGTGGAACATACCCTGGACTTCTTCCTGCGCACGGTTGAATTGACGGACAACGGCAAATCATGAAACAGGTCGGCTTACGCATAGATGTCGATACCTTTCGCGGCACGCGGGACGGGGTCCCGCGGCTGCTGGCTCTGCTGAGCCAGCACGGGATTCAGGCAAGCTTCTTTTTCAGCGTCGGGCCGGACAATATGGGGCGTCATTTATGGCGCCTGATAAAACCGAAATTTCTGTGGAAGATGCTGCGCTCAAAGGCCGCTTCGCTGTACGGCTGGGATATCCTGCTGGCAGGTACCGCCTGGCCAGGGCGCAGGATCGGCGCGGGCAATGAAGAGGTTATCCGCGCCGCCGCGCAGGAGCATGAAGTCGGTCTGCACGCCTGGGATCACTATAGCTGGCAAACGTGGAGCGGAGTCTGGCCGCAGGAGAAGTTGACGCTGGAGGTGGAGCGCGGGCTGCTGGAGCTGGAGCGGATCATCGGTCGTCCGGTGACCTGCTCCGCCGTTGCCGGCTGGCGTGCCGATCAGCGGGTCATTAAAGCCAAAGAGGCGTTTGATTTCCTCTACAACAGCGACTGCCGGGGAATCGCCCCTTTTCTGCCGCAGCTCGGTAACGGCGCTTCCGGGACCGTGCAGATCCCGGTCACCTTACCCACCTGGGATGAAGTGGTCGGCAGCGCGGTCGATATTGCGGGCTTCAATCGCTATCTGCTGGATTGCATCCACCGCGATAAGGGCACCCCGGTCTATACCATCCACGCTGAAGTGGAAGGGATCGCCTTTGCGCAACAGTTTGACGAGCTGCTGACCATGGCCGCTCAGCAAGAGATCCGTTTTTGCCCGCTAAGCCAGCTGCTGCCCGCCGATTTTAGCGCGCTGCCGCGAGGCAAGGTGGTTCGTGGTGAATTAGCCGGCCGGGAAGGCTGGCTTGGGCGTGAACAATTACTGAATTCGGGTGTTTGATGAAAAGCATTCGCTACGGCGCCTCTCTGGTCGCCCTTTTTGTCCTCTACTATTTACTCCCCCTCAACTTCCGCCTGCTGTGGCAACCGGATGAAACCCGCTACGCGGAGATCAGCCGCGAAATGCTGGCGACCGGCGACTGGGTGGTGCCGCACTTCCTCGGTCTGCGCTACTTTGAGAAGCCGATTGCCGGCTACTGGATCAACAGCATCGGCCAGTGGCTATTCGGTCATAATAATTTTGCCGTCCGCTTTGGGGTGGTGTTCTCCATTACCGTCACCGCCCTGCTGGTGGCCTGGCTGGCATGGCGTATTTTCCGCGATAAACGCCTGGCGATTTTGTCGCCAGTGATATTCCTGACCGCGCTGCTGGTCTACGGTATCGGCACCTATGCGGTGCTCGACCCGATGATTACCATGTGGCTGGCGCTGGCAATGTGCAGCTTCTGGGGTGCGGCGCAGGCTCAAAGCCACAGCGGTAAAATCTTCGGCTACGTCTTGCTGGGCGTGGCCTGCGGGATGGGGGTGATGACCAAAGGCTTCCTCGCGCTGGCGGTGCCGGTGGTTGGAGTGCTGCCATGGGTCATTGCGCGTAAACGCTGGCGTGAAGTGCTGACTTACGGGTGGCTGGCGGTGGGCGTCTGCGCGCTGGTGGTTCTGCCGTGGGGGCTGGCCATCGCCAAACGAGAGCCGGACTTCTGGCGCTACTTCTTCTGGGTTGAACATATCCAGCGTTTCGCGGAAAAAGATGCCCAGCATAAAGCGCCGTTCTGGTACTACATCCCGTTCCTGATTGCCGGAAGCCTGCCGTGGCTGGCGCTGCTGCCGGGAGCGCTCAAGCGCGGCTGGACCGAGCGCGACGAGTCGCGCGGGGCGCTCTATTTGCTCGGATGGGTGGCGATGCCGTTTCTGTTCTTCAGCATTGCTAAGGGTAAGCTTCCGACCTACATCCTGCCGTGTTTCGCGCCGCTGTCGATTCTGATGGCGCGCTACGCGCTGGATGCGGCAAAGGCGGGGGCGAAAGCGCTGAAAATTAACGGCGCGATCAACCTGGCTTTTGGCCTGATTGGTCTGGTAGCGGTGCTGGTGGTTTCGCCGTGGGGCTTTATGCACAAGCCGGTATGGAGCCATATTGAGCTGTATAAATGCCTGCTGGCGGCGCTAATATTCGGCTGTTGGGCGCTGATGGGATGGCTGGCGATGAAGAATAACGGTCGCCGCTGGACGCTTGCCGCGTGCTGCCCGCTGGGGTTGGCGCTGCTGGTGGGTTTCGCGATTCCCGACCGGGTTATCGACAGCAAGCAGCCGCAGTTTATGGTGGATATCGTGAGCGAATCGTTGACGCCGAGCCGCTACGTGTTGACCAATAACGTCGGTATTGCCGGCGGACTGTCCTGGGAGCTCAAGCGCAGCGATATTATCCTGTTCGACAAGCAGGGCGAGCTGAAATATGGTCTCTCCTGGCCGGATGCGCAGCACCAGTTTGTCGATAAGGTGCAATTTGCTGACTGGTTAACGGCGCACCGCCAGCAGGGGCCGATCTCGTTGGTTCTGCTGATGGATAAAGGAGAGAGTATGGCCGATCTACCGCTACCGAAACCGGATAGCTCTTATGAGCTGGGGCGGGTAGTGTTTATCCAGTACCTGCCGCAATGAGCGTGTGGATCTGTCTGGTTTTCGCCAGCCTGCTGAGCTGCGCCGGACAGCTGTGCCAGAAACAGGCGACCCGCCCGTCCAAATCCGGGCGGCGCGGGCACCATATTCTTGGCTGGCTGGGGCTGGCGCTGCTCTCTCTGGGCTGTAGCATGCTGCTGTGGCTTAGCGTGCTGCAGTCGATTCCGGTCAGCATCGCCTACCCTATGCTGAGCCTGAACTTTGTCTGGGTGACGCTGGCAGCATGGGGGATCTGGCGCGAGCCGGTCGCACGCCGCCACTGGTTTGGCGTGGCGCTTATCGTCGTTGGGATCGTTATTCTGGGGAGCCGCATCTGATGGGCTTAATCTGGGCGTTATTCAGCGTCGGACTGGTGAGCGGCGCGCAGCTGCTGCTGCGCAGCGCGATGGTCGAGCTGCCGCCGCTGACGGATCTATTTACCTTCCTCAACCATCTGCTGCATCTGCGGGCGGGCACCTTTGGCCTGGCGTTTGGTCTTTTGGGCTACCTGCTGTCGATGGTCTGCTGGTACTTTGCCCTGCATCAGCTGCCGCTGGCGAAAGCCTACGCGCTGCTGAGCCTGAGCTACATTCTGGTCTGGGCCGCCGCCATCTGGCTCCCCGGCTGGCATGAACCTTTCCACTGGCAATCGCTGCTGGGCGTGCTGCTGATTGTCGCCGGGGTGCTGACGATCTTCTGGCCGGTGAAGCGGCAGGGCTAGCCCGGCAGCCTGCTTTTCGGGCGTCCGGGCCCGAGCAGGATGGCTAACTTACTGCCGCCTTTAGTGGTTTCCATCCATATTTTACAGACGCTGGTTAACGGCACCGACAGCAGCATTCCCACCGGGCCAAGCAGCCACCCCCAGACCAGCAATGAGAGGAAAACTACCAGCGTAGACATGCCCAACCGGTGGCCCATCATGCGCGGTTCGAGAATATTGCCGATAATCATATGCACGACTAAAAAGAGCGCGCCAACCAGCAGGCATTCGTAATAACCGTTAAAAAGTAACGCCTGGATCATTGGCGGGACGGCGGAAATCACCGAGCCAATGTTAGGCACATAGTTCAGCAGAAAAGCCAACACGCCCCACATCAGCGCAAACTGAACCCCCATCAGCATCAGTCCTAACCAGATAATCCCCCCTGTCCACAGGCTGAGCAGCGTTTTCAGCGCCAGATAATGCGAGACGCCTTTTAACGCCCGGTGAAGACCGGCGATATGGATTTGCGGGTTGTTCAGTGCAAAGCGGAGTTTATAGGGGACATGACGGACTTCAAACAGCATAAAGACCACGGTCATGACCAGTAAAATAACGCTGGCCATGGCGCCAGAGAGGCCAGTCATCAGGACGGTAGTGAATGTCATTAACTTGTCGGAGTCCATGCGTTGCAGCATACGTTCCGGGGACATGTGAATATGCAAAAACGGCAGCGCCTCCTGCAGGCGCAGGACTTTCGCCGTCAGCTCCTTATTATACTTTGGCAGCATGGCGACGAATTCGTTAACCGACGCGGCCAGCACGCCAATTAACGCGGTAAGTACGATCAGCATCACCACGACCACGATGGTAATGGCTACCGGACGTCTGATACCGCGGCGAATAAACCAGGTGACCAGCGGATTCAGGACAATGGCGAAGAACAATGCCAGTAATAGCTGCACGATGATATCTGCCGCGGCGTGGATACCGGCGAGGATAACCACCAGTGACGCCAGTTTGAGCAGAATATGCATGCCCGTTTTATCGGGCTGAGGGGTTGTCATTCACTCTTCCTTTCTATGATTTTCATTAAGTGTAGCGTCTGGCTTGCTGCCAGGAATCCTAATCTGGCTGCTGATTTATAACGTGCGGCGTGGTAGAAATGAAACACTGTTGTAAAAATCTGGTGGAACCCGATGCCCGAAACCGTCGCTGAACCGGCGCTTAATGGATTGCGCCTCAATCTGCGGATTGTCTCTGTCGTTATCTTTAACTTTGCCAGCTACCTGACCATAGGCCTGCCGCTGGCGGTATTACCCGGCTATGTTCATGATGTAATGGGGTATAGCGCCTTCTGGGCCGGGCTGGTGATTAGCCTGCAGTATTTTGCTACGCTGCTCAGCCGCCCTCACGCCGGGCGCTATGCCGATCTGCTGGGCCCGAAAAAAATCGTTGTTTTTGGCCTGTGCGGCTGCTTTCTGAGCGGACTGTGCTATCTGCTGGCGGCGTTATGCGGCGGCTGGCCCGTGGTTAGTCTGGCGCTGTTGTGTCTGGGGCGCATTATTCTCGGCATCGGGCAGAGCTTTGCGGGCACCGGCTCAACGCTGTGGGGCGTAGGGGTAGTCGGTTCGCTGCATATCGGGCGGGTTATTTCCTGGAACGGGATTGTGACCTACGGGGCGATGGCGATGGGCGCGCCGCTCGGGGTGCTCTGTTACTCGCTGATTGGCCTGCACGGTCTGGCGTTGACGATTATGGTGGTTGCGCTGGTGGCGGTGCTGTGCGCGTTGCCGCGGGCGGCGGTAAAAGCGGGTAAGGGGAAAGCGATGTCGTTTCGCGCGGTGCTGGGGCGCGTCTGGCTCTACGGCATGGCGCTGGCCCTCGCATCGGCGGGTTTCGGCGTTATCGCCACCTTTATCACCCTGTTTTATGATGCCAAAGGCTGGGACGGCGCGGCCTTCGCCCTGACGCTGTTTAGCTGCGCCTTTGTCGGCACTCGCCTGCTGTTTCCCAACGGAATTAATCGCCTCGGTGGGCTGAACGTGGCGATGATCTGTTTTGTCGTCGAGATTATCGGGCTGCTGTTAGTGGGCCTGGCGGAGACGCCGCTGATGGCGAAAATCGGTACTTTCTTTGCCGGAGCCGGTTTTTCGCTGGTGTTCCCGGCGCTTGGCGTGGTGGCGGTGAAGGCGGTGCCGCAGCACAACCAGGGGTCGGCGCTGGCAACCTATACGGTATTTATGGATCTCTCGCTGGGGATCACCGGCCCGCTGGCCGGGCTGCTGATGGCGTGGGCGGGAATTTCATCGATCTATCTGGCGACGGCGGGGCTGGTCGCGGTAGCGCTGCTGCTGGGATGGCGATTAAAAAAACGGCCCCCGGTCAATGAACCGGAGGCCGCGGCGTCAGGCCAGTAGTTACTGGATGACGAGGGTGTTGATAATGTTTTCCGCTTCGGTCTGAGCCTGCTGCTGGTTGTCCGCTGGCAGCGTGATCTGCAGCGTCAGCAGTTTGTCATCAACCTTGCCGAGAAGCACGGAAGACCAGGCGGTCTGGCCCTTAGCGGAGATGATGGTGTCCAGCTGTTGCAGGGTGTGGCCTTTGAGCTCAATGGATTTATTGCTCACGACCTGCAGCTGCGGGTCGCGGCTGCGCTGCTGCTCTTCCAGGCGCTGGCTCATCACCGCCAGCTCTTCATTGGTATTGTCGCCAACAATCACGATCACCGCTTTTTGTCCGGTGGCATCAGAGTAGACGTGCATATTGTTGGCCTGGGTGCCCAGCTTGCCGCTCTGGTCGGTCATACCGGCAGGCAGGGAGAAGCTCAGTTTGCCATCCAGCAGACTAATAGGTTGCCCGCTGGCGTTGCTTTCCGCAGCAGCCCCGGCAGTCGGCGTTTTGGTATCGCTGTTATCACAGGCAGCAAGCCCCATAACCAGCAGGCCAATACCGACATATTTAACCAAATTGCGCATTGACATCTTCCTTTCGATAAACGGCCATTAACGGCTCATTCGCTTATCTTATCACATCGTTTCGCGAGTACTCTTAACCTGGCTGCAATGCGGATAAATCAGATTTATCTGCCAGTTTTTTCAGCAGCATATTCAACAACATGCCGTACATCGGCAGGAAGAATACGATGCTAATCAGCACCTTGAAGCAATAATCGACGATGGCGATTTCCCCCCAGTGCGCCGCCATAAACGGGTCCGGGCTGCGCCAGAAGGCGATAAAGAAGAAGGCCAGCGTATCGCTGATGTTACCGAAAAGGGTGGATGCCGTGGGCGCCAGCCACCAGCGGCGGCTCTGACGCAGGCGGTTAAAGACGTGGACGTCAAGGATTTGCCCCAGCGCGTAGGCCATAAAGCTGGCGGCGGCGATACGAGCGACAAACAGGTTAAAGCTGGTTAAGGCGGCAAAGCCCTGCCACTCGCCCATGTAGAACAGCGCGGAAACCCCGTAGGAGATCAGCAGCGCCGGGATCATCACCGCGAGGATAATGCGTCGCGCCAGCGGAGCGCCGAAAATGCGTACCGTCAGATCGGTGGCGAGGAAAATAAACGGAAAGCTGAACGCGCCCCAGGTGGTATGAAAACCAAAGATGGAGATCGGTAGCTGCACCAGATAGTTACTGGAAGTGATGACCAGCAGATGGAAAAGCGATAGCCAGATCAGCGCTTTTTTACGCTGTACGGTAGTAAACGGACTCATATTGTGACCTTTTTATGCCCGTTATTCTTCAAGCTGCAGATGCGTTAACTTTCCTCGCTCATCCCAGTCACTTACTGATGTAAGCTCCTGGAAATTCGCTGCGTCGTCGCCTTTCTGCAACTCGAATGATTTAGGGCCAGAGAGTTGGGGTGAGGGAACCCAATAAAAACGGCTGCATGATACTGCGTTGCGTGCGTAATGCAATGGTTGTTTTTCGCGCAAACGTTAACCTGGCTTGCGTACTGGCGAACTGGGGGTAAACTAGGGCCGTTTTGTTAATGTGAGATGAAAATGAGCGAACTTTTCTCCAGCCCTGACCATACGCTTGATGCGCAGGGGCTTCGTTGCCCGGAACCGGTGATGATGGTGCGCAAGACCGTGCGTACGATGCCGGTGGGCGAGACGCTGCTAATTGTGGCCGACGATCCGGCGACCACCCGCGATATTCCCGGTTTCTGCCGCTTTATGGAGCATGAGCTACTGGCGCAGGAAACCGAGGCGCTGCCGTACCGCTATCTGATTCGTAAAAGCCACTGAGCCAGGCCTCCCCGGATCGCGGCTGACGCCTTATCCGGGCTACAAAAAACAGACCGCACTAACCTGTAGCCCGGGCAAGGCGCGTCAAGCGCCGCCTCCGGGGCTTGCCCTTACTTCTTACGCAGCAACCGCAGCGCGTTAGCGGTGACCAGCACCGTCGCCCCGGTATCAGCCAGCACCGCTAGCCACAGGCCGGTCAGGCCGAGCAAGGTGGTGACGAGGAAAATGCCCTTCAGACCCAAAGCGATGGCGATGTTCTGCCGGATATTGGCGTGGGTGGCGCGCGCCAGCGAAATCATCTGCGCCAGCCCGGTCAGGCGGTTATGGGTCAATGCCGCATCGGCGGTCTCCAGAGCAACGTCGGTGCCGCTGCCCATCGCGATACCTATCGTCGCCGCTTTCATCGCCGGCGCATCGTTGATACCGTCGCCGACCATGGCCAGCGGCGACTGGGCATTAAGCGCTATCACCGCCTGCACTTTGTCCGCGGGCAGCAGCCCGGCGCGGAACGCCAGTCCCAGCTCGTTAGCGATAGCCGCCGCCGCACGTGGATTATCGCCGGTCAGTATCACTCCCTGAACGCCCAACTGATGGAGCTCATCCACCGCCTGACGGGCATCATCGCGAAGCGTATCGCGCAGCGCCAGAATCCCCAGCAGCGTCTTATCGCGCATTACCAGCACCACGGTTTGCCCGGCGCTCTCCATCTGCTGAATAGGTTCATCGTACTGCGGATCGCGAGTTTTACCGGCGGCGCAAATCAGCACCTGGCGTCCTTCAACCTGAGCCTCAATGCCGGATCCGGCCAGCGCGCGCTGATCGCTTGCCGACGGAATGACCAGCCGGCGCTGTTCTGCCTCACGCACGATAGCCTGGGCTAACGGGTGGCTGGAGCCTTGCTCCACGGCGGCCGCGAGCGCCAGCAGATCGTTTTCGCTGATGTCTGCGGTCGCCATCACCGCAGTGACGCGCGGCTGGCCGATGGTCAGGGTACCGGTTTTATCAAACGCCACCTGGCGCACGCGGCCGAGCTGCTCCAGCGCCGCGCCGCCTTTAATCAGCGCGCCGCGTCGTGCCGCTACCGCCAGCCCGGAGGTAATTGCCGCCGGGGTGGAGATCACCAGCGCGCACGGACAGCCAATCAGCAGCAGCGTTAAGCCTTTATAGATCCACGGCAGCCAGGCGCCCGCAAACAGCAGCGGCGGAACAATGGCCACCAGCAGGGCGACGACCATAATCGCCGGGGTATAGATGCGGCTAAAGCGATCGATAAAGCGTTCAATCGGCGCGCGGCGCTCCTCCGCTTCTTCAATCAGCTTAAGAATACGATCGATAGCGCTGTCGCCCGGTTCGGAGATCACCGTCAGCTGTACCAGACGATCGACGCTGGTGGCGCCGGCCGCTACGCGTTCCCCGGCGTTACGCTCTACCGGTACGGATTCACCGGTCAAAGCGCTCTCATCGAAGCTGGCGAAGGGGGAGAGTAGCTGGCCATCGGCAGGGAGGCGGCCTCCGGCGGCGACTTCAATCACGTCGCCGGGGCGCAGGTCGTGCTGGGCTACGGTTTCACGCACGCCATCGCGCACGCGGATTGCCGTGTCGGGCTTCAGCGCCATCAATGCGCTGACGCCTTGCCGCGCGCGGCTGGCAGCCCATCCCTCAAGACGTTCGCCGATTAAAAACAGTAGCAGGACCATCGCCGCTTCGGCGGTGGCGCCGATAAACAGCGCGCCGATGGCTGCGACGCTCATCAGGGTTTCAATGGCGAACCAGCTTCCGCTTCTGATCAGGCGTATCGCTTGCCGGGCGACCGGCCACAGGCCGACCAGCGTGGTTGCGATGAAGGCGATTTCGCCCAGAGGCGGGCTGAACTGCTCCAGCCCCCAGCTTAGTCCCATCATGATGACCAGCGTGATGAGCGGCAGATTCTCGCGCAGCCACGAGGTGGACTCCTCTGCCCGTGGCGCGTTTTCATCACGCAGCTGATAGCCCGCGGCGCGCACGGCGCTTTCGATTTGCGGACCAACATCGCCCTCGGCATTGACCAGCAGCTTTTCGGTGGCGAACAGTACCTGCACCTGGCTGACCCCCGGTACCTGGCGAACGGCGGTTTCGACCTTGCGCGCGCAGGCTGCGCAATCCATGCCTTCTACCAGCCAACTAAAGCGTGCGTGCCTCAGAGCCTCGTTTTCCTCGGTGGTTTCGCTGCGGCAGGCGTGGTCCGCGCAGCAGCTTTCCGCCGGCTGCGCGGCAGGGGTAAATTTTAACGATGAGAAGTGTGGGACTTTTTTATCCTGCGATTCTGGAGCCGACATAGGACCCTCCGGGTAATGATAATTTTCTCATTACCCGCAGGATACACTCTGGAGTCGACTCCAGAGTCAAGCGCTTAATTACAAATAAAGCGCGCGGACGATCAGGAAGTGCCCGGCGAAGTAAAATGCCGAGGAGATCGCGTTGTCAGCGCGGAAGCGGCGGCGATAATGGCTGATCAGCCAGACCGCGTTGCCGAGCAGCAGGAATGCCGCGCCAGCGAAGCCGGACAGGGCGGTATCCGTCGGGCGGGCAAACCACAGCTCCCCGGCCAGCCAGACCATCACCAGCGTCATCGCGATAAAGGTAAACACCGGCATCCGCATCTCTTCCAGACGCGTCCAGATAATCGCCAGCAGCAGCGCGCCGAGGATCAGCAGCACCAGCGGCAGCGGCCAGAAGAAAGATAGCGTCAGCTGGCTGGCAAACCAGATGGTGTAGAGCAGATGCGAGAGAAAGAATGCCCCCACGGCGTACATTACCCGCTGCCGCGGCAGCAGGGTCAGCGCGTCGCCGACCAGCGAGGCGCAAAGCCCCGCCAGCACCAGATAGCTGATGGCGTTAAACATCGGCGCTTGCCAGGCCAGTAACAGAAGCAGGATCAGCGTGACGGGTTTAAACACCCAGCGACGCCAGGCAGGCCCACGATAAGACGCATCGACGTAAAGCCATGCGGAGAAACAGACAGCAATAAATGACCAAAGCATAGTAAGTCCCTGTATCTGTTATCATTACGTAAGTGATTGTACTTACAGTACTGAATCTCAGTGTAGTGGTTTGCAGAGGAAGATGACAATGATAATCAAGCCACAGTATGCTTATTCCTGATAATTCCTGGGGGCAAGGTGAATGAGTAAAGTTCCGCTGTTTTTTATGGTTGCCGTTGCCATCATTGCGGTTGCCGCGTCGTATCGCTATGTGCAGCAGCGTCGGGAAAAAATGGATAACGATGCCGCGCCGCTGTTGCAAAAACGGGTGGTGGTGAGCAATAAGCGGGAGAAGGTGATTAACGATCGCCGTTCGCGCCAGCAGACGGTGACGCCTGCCGGCAGCGAAATGCGTTATGAAGCAAGCTTCAGGCCGGAAAGCGGCGGGCTGGAAGTGGTTTTTCGTCTGCAGGCGCCGCAGTATCATGCGCTAAGCGTCGGCGATAAGGGCGTACTGAGCTATAAAGGTTCGCGGTTTATGGGTTTTACGCCCGAGCCCTGAACCTTTTATTCGGCCTTATTTCTTCTTCAGGGTCGCCTTGAGCTTTTTCTGCCAGGCGACCAGTTCGAACACGCCGAAGATGAAAATACGAATTTGCTCGAAGCGCCCCAGCGGCGGCATCTCTTTCGTCTGCGTCGCCTTGAGCAGCGTGAGCTGCAGGCCGTGCATCAGAATCATAAAGATCAGCGCCACGTTAACAAAGATATTGAGCGGCTTTGGGAACGGTTGGAACAGATTCAGCAATAAAAACGCCCACACGCACAGCATCAGCAAGCGGCCAAAGTTAATCAGCATGGTTTTCTCCTTGTGCCTCACGTTGATAGAGACGGTAGGCGACCTGTCCGGCCACTTTCTCACGGTACGGATGCCAGTTTACAGGCACCGGCGGTAACCCGTTTTCAACTTCACTTTCAATGTAGATGAGCGCTTCATCGCTAAGCCAGCCGTTGTTTTCCAGCAGCTTTAGCGTCTCTTCAAGCAGCCCTTTGCGAAACGGGGGATCGACAAACACGATGTGATGCGGCGTGCCCGCCTGAGCAAGAAACGCTAAGGTATTGGTATTCACGACTTTGCCGTTGCTGGCTTTGAGAGTCGCCAGATTTTTTTGCAACTGCTGCGCGACGCCGCGTTCCATTTCCAGCAGCGTGGCGTTAGCCGCGTAGCGGGAGAGGGCTTCAAGGCCCAGCGCGCCGCTGCCGGCGAAGCAATCGAGGCAGCTCGCGTCAACGATCGACGGCGCCAGCCAGTTAAATAGCGTTTCGCGCACCCGGTCGGTGGTCGGGCGCAGACCCGGGCTCTCCGGCACCGGTAATTTACGGCCTCGCCATTGCCCGCCGATAATACGGATCTGACCGCTGCCTGCGTGGTTTGGTTTCTTCATTTCTTTGCTCAAGTCTCAACTTCCGGGCTGCTATTCTAACGATCGCCAGCGGTTGACGAAACCTTAATCCGGGGGCGGTGATGCGAGTTAAGTTAAGTGGTAGACTATCCGACTAATTTCATCATTTTTCAGCTTCCGCTATCAACAGGCCGAAGCTGTGCCATGAATTAACAGCGAGGAGTGTAGTCGCAAATGGCGAAAGACAAAAAACGTGGCTTCTTTTCCTGGCTGGGCTTTGGTCAAAAAGAACAGGCGCAGGAAACCGACGCAGAACAAAAAGTAGAAGCCCAGCAAGAGGTTGAAGAACAGGCTCCGGAAAGCGAAACGCCTGCGGCTGCGCCGGAAACGGTCGACGCGCCGGCGACGGAGCACCAGGATGCCGAAGCCTTTGCCGCCGAGGTGGTCGAGGTGACCGGGCAGGTTGTGGAGAGCGAACAGCCGCAGGCGGTTGTCGACTCCCCGGCAGTTGAGACGATTGCAGAACCGCCTGTGGTTGAGGAAATTGTCGCTGAGCCTGTAGTTGAAGAAGCTATCGCCGAGCCGGTAGTGGCTGAAGCTATAGTTGAGCTGACGCCGGAAGAGGTGATTGCCGAACCGGAAGCTGTCGTTGTTGAAAAGGGTAAAGAGGCTGTCATTGAAGAGCCGGAAATCGTTGAGCCGGTAGAAGAAGCCGAAATCACTGACGAAGAGCTGGAAGCGCAGGCGCTGGCTGCAGCCGATGCGGCGGAAAATGCCGTGGAAGTGGTGCCGGACGAAACCGTGGTGACGCCGTTAGAGCAGGAAAAACCCACCAAAGAAGGGTTCTTCGCTCGCCTCAAACGCAGCCTGATAAAAACCAAGCAGAACCTCGGTTCCGGATTTATCAGTCTGTTCCGCGGCAAGAAAATCGACGATGATCTGTTTGAAGAGCTGGAAGAGCAGCTGCTGATTGCCGATGTCGGCGTGGAAACCACCCGTAAGATCATCACTAATCTTACCAACGACGCCAGCCGCAAGCAGTTGCGCGACGCCGAGGCGCTGTACGGCCTGCTGAAAGAAGAGATGGGCGATATTCTGGCGAAGGTGGACGAGCCGCTGAACGTAGAAGGCAAGGCGCCATTTGTAATTCTGATGGTTGGCGTCAACGGCGTCGGTAAAACCACCACCATCGGCAAGCTGGCGCGTCAGTTTGAGCAGCAGGGCAAATCGGTGATGCTGGCCGCGGGCGATACCTTCCGCGCGGCGGCGGTAGAGCAGCTTCAGGTGTGGGGTCAGCGCAACAATATTCCGGTGATTGCCCAGCATACCGGCGCGGATTCGGCATCGGTTATTTTCGATGCCATCCAGGCGGCGAAGGCGCGCAACATTGACGTCCTGATTGCCGATACTGCGGGTCGTCTGCAGAATAAATCGCACCTGATGGAAGAACTGAAGAAGATTGTCCGCGTCATGAAAAAACTGGATATCGATGCGCCGCATGAGGTCATGCTGACCATTGACGCCAGCACCGGGCAAAACGCGATTAGCCAGGCCAAACTGTTCCATGAGGCGGTTGGACTGACCGGTATCACTTTGACTAAGCTGGATGGTACCGCCAAGGGCGGGGTTATCTTCTCGGTTGCCGATCAGTTCGGTATTCCGATTCGCTACATCGGTGTTGGCGAACGTATTGAAGATCTGCGTCCGTTTAATGCGGGCGACTTTATTGAGGCACTTTTTGCCCGAGAGGATTAAAAATGATTCGCTTTGAACAAGTCAGCAAAGCCTATCTCGGTGGGAGACAAGCGCTGCAGGGGGTGACTTTTCACCTGCAGGCGGGTGAGATGGCGTTTCTGACCGGCCATTCCGGCGCGGGGAAAAGTACCCTGCTGAAGCTTATCTGCGGTATCGAGCGGCCCAGCGCCGGCAAAATCCTTTTCGGCGGCCATGACATTAGCCGCCTGAAGAGCCGCGAAGTGCCGTTTTTGCGCCGTCAGATTGGCATGATTTTCCAGGACCACCATCTGCTGATGGACCGTACCGTTTACGATAATGTGGCGATCCCGCTGATTATCGCCGGCGCCAGCGGCGATGACATTCGCCGTCGCGTGTCGGCGGCGCTGGATAAAGTCGGGCTGCTGGACAAAGCGAAAAACCTGCCGATTCAGCTTTCAGGCGGGGAACAACAGCGCGTGGGTATCGCCCGCGCGGTGGTTAACAAACCAGCGGTCCTGCTGGCGGATGAACCGACCGGTAACCTCGACGAAGCGCTGTCGGAAGGGATCTTACGTCTGTTTGAAGAGTTTAACCGCGTTGGGGTGACGGTGCTGATGGCGACGCATGATCTGGGGCTTATCTCCAGTCGTCCGTATCGCGTTCTGTCCCTCAGCGAGGGGCATATGCATGGAGGCCATATCGGTGAATAAGCGCGAGGCAATGAACCACATTCGCCGGTTCGGCAATCGATTCGATCGTTTCCGCAATGCGGGCGGAGCGGGCGGCAGCGGTGGACGCAATACGTCGAAGCGGCCTAAGGCGGCGCCGAATCCGGCTTCCCGCAAGAGCAACGTGTTCAATGAACAGGTGCGCTATGCCTGGCATGGTGCGGTGCAGGATCTGAAAAGCACGCCCCTGGCGACGTTCCTGACGGTGATGGTTATCGCCATTTCGTTGACCCTGCCAAGCGTGTGCTATATGGTCTACAAAAACGTCAGCACCGCGGCGTCGCAGTATTATCCCACGCCGCAAATCACCGTCTATCTGGAGAAAACGCTGGATGACGATGCCGCTGCGCGGGTAGTCGGTCAGCTGCAGGCGGAGCAGGGCGTCGAGAAGGTCAACTATCTGTCGCGCGATGAAGCCCTTGGCGAATTCCGCAACTGGTCAGGCTTCGGCGGCGCGCTGGATATGCTGGAAGAGAACCCGCTGCCGGCAGTGGCGATCGTCGTGCCGAAAATTGATTTCCAGAGTGTCGAAGCGCTGAACACGCTGCGCGACCGCGTGAGTCATGTTCAGGGCGTTGATGAAGTCCGAATGGATGATAGCTGGTTTGCGCGCCTCTCGTCGCTGACCGGGCTGGTCGGACGCGTGTCGGCGATGATCGGCGTACTGATGGTGGCGGCGGTGTTCCTGGTGATCGGCAACAGCGTGCGTCTGAGCATTTTCGCCCGCCGCGATACCATTAACGTGCAGAAACTGATTGGCGCAACCGACGGCTTTATTCTGCGTCCTTTTCTTTACGGCGGTGCGCTGCTGGGGTTCTCCGGCGCGTTTCTGTCGCTGATCCTGTCGGAAATTATGGTCATGCGCCTTTCGTCGGCGGTCACCGAAGTGGCGAAAGTCTTCGGCACGCAGTTTGAACTCAGCGGCTTAGGCTTTGATGAGTGCCTGCTGATGCTGATTGTTTGCTCAATGATTGGCTGGGTCGCCGCCTGGCTGGCAACCGTACAACATTTACGTCACTTTACTCCCGAGTAGTAAAAATCTGGTATAATCTTTCCCTGCACTGAATATCTCTCTGCAGGGAAAGAGTCCCTGTCGACGCTTCCCTAAACTTCATAACCATGTCACATTTTGTGCGTAATCTATTCACATCGTTGCATGGAACTTGTGGATAAAATCACTGTCTGATACTAATGTGAGTGATATTCTCGTTGCTCATCAATGCTGGCATGTTTGTTGCTCCGCTGTGAGGACAGAATGGTGCCAGAAGATATCGATTGAGAGGATTTGAATGACCAAAGATATGCAAACTTTAGCCTTAGCCCCCGTTGGTAACCTGGAATCGTACATCCGGGCTGCTAACACTTGGCCGATGTTGTCGGCTGATGAAGAGCGGGAGCTTGCTGAAAAGCTGCATTACCAGGGCGATCTGGAAGCAGCGAAAAAGCTGATCCTGTCTCACCTGCGCTTTGTTGTTCATATTGCTCGTAACTACTCGGGTTATGGCCTGCCGCAGGCGGATCTGATTCAGGAAGGCAACATTGGCCTGATGAAAGCCGTGCGCCGTTTTAACCCGGAAGTGGGCGTGCGTCTGGTTTCCTTCGCCGTGCACTGGATCAAAGCGGAGATTCATGAATACGTTCTGCGTAACTGGCGTATTGTGAAGGTCGCGACCACGAAAGCGCAGCGTAAGCTGTTCTTTAACCTGCGTAAAACTAAGCAGCGTCTGGGCTGGTTCAACCAGGACGAAGTCGAAATGGTGGCTCGCGAGCTGGGCGTATCGAGCAAAGACGTGCGTGAGATGGAGTCACGTATGGCGGCGCAGGATATGACCTTCGACATGTCGTCGGATGATGAATCCGATAGCCAGCCGATGGCGCCGGTGCTCTATCTGCAGGATAAAACGTCTAACTTTGCCGACGGTATTGAAGACGATAACTGGGAAGAGCAGGCGGCGAACAAGCTGACCGACGCAATGCAGGGGCTTGACGAACGTAGTCAGGATATCATCCGCGCCCGCTGGCTGGACGAAGACAATAAGTCCACGCTGCAGGAGCTGGCGGATCGCTACGGCGTATCGGCCGAGCGAGTACGGCAGCTTGAAAAGAACGCCATGAAAAAACTGCGCGCCGCTATCGAAGCCTAATCTGCGCGCCAGTCCCGCGATAACGCCCCACATTACGTTGGGGCGTTTTGTTTTTCTGCCTCCGTCAGCGCCTGCGGGCAGTGCCTGTTCAGACACTCAAGCAGCACGTTGAACGCCGGCTCCATCTGCGTTTCCGGCTGCGAAGCAAACCCCATCAACAGTCCTTTCTTCCGCTGCGCCGTCAGGTAATAGCGCGACAGCGGACGCACTAAGATATTGCGCGCGTTGGCATCGCGGGCAATCGTCACGTCATCTGCCTCATCCGGCAAATTCAGAATCAGATGCAGTCCGGCATTGTCGCTGAAGTCCGACAGCGCATGCGCTCCGCAGTGCCGCTGAATCAGTTCGGTCAAAAAGACGCGACGGCGGCTGTAGAGCAGGCGCATGCGACGAATGTGCGCCGAGTAATGACCGGCATTGATAAATTCCGCCAGCGCCAGCTGGATAAGCGAATGGCCGCCGCGGTAGAGCTCGGCATGGGCGTTTTTGAGTTCAGCCGCAAGCGGTCGAGGCAGCACGACGTAGCCCAGCCGCAGCCCCGGGTAGAGCGTTTTACTGAACGTGCCGACGTAGACCACCGGCGCTTCGGGGACTAAGCCCTGTAGTGCCGGGATCGGCTGGCCGGAAAAGCGAAACTCGCTGTCGTAATCATCTTCCACAATCCAGCTGCCGTGCTGATGGGCCAGGGTGAGCAGGCGCTGTCGGCGTTCAAGGCTCATTACCGCGCCGAGGGGATACTGATGGGATGGCGTAACGAAGATCAGCCGCGGCGCTTCGGCTACGCTTTCGGGCGGGCACAGGCCGCTGGCATCCACCACAATCGGCTCAGCCCGCACTTCATTCATCGCCAACACGTGGCGAATGCCCCAGTAGGAAGGCTCCTCCACCCAGGCGAGATCGCCGCGGTCGCACAGCATGCGGGTGATCAGGTCGATGGCCTGGTGGATCCCTTCAGTAATAAGAATTTGATCTGCCTGACACAGAACGCCGCGCGCTACTCTCAGATAGTCCACCAACGCGTGCTGCAGCTCGGCGGTACCGCCGTTACAGCTATAGCTGAGCTGTTCGGGTTTTGGACGGCGGCTGATGCGTGCCTGAATTTTACTGAACAGCGGGTGGGGAAATGCATTGACGTCCGGTACGCCGGGGATAAACGCCCCCCACTGACGCGGGCTGGCGCTGATGTGCCCCAGCAGATGTTGGCCGCGACGGGAAAGAGTCCCGCTGGGGGGCTGCGCGGGATGGCTTTCGTTGGCGCTGCTGGCGGGAAGAAACATATCGGGCAGCGTTTTCGCCACGAAAGTGCCGCTGCCGCGACGGGACACAACGTACCCCTCAGCCAGGAGTTGTTCGTAAACTGTTAAAATTGTGTTGCGAGACATTCCTAGTTCCCCCGCCAGATCCCGCGACGGCGGCAGCCGGCTATGGGGCGGGAGAGAACCATCCAGAATGGCGTGGCGAATCGCCTTGTAAAGGCGCTTGTGCAGGAGCGGATCGGTTTCTTTCTGCAATCTGACCAGCACCAGGTCTGCGATAAGCGAACGCAATTGGATCCCTCAGATAATCTGAATTGGTACTCGATTATAGGGCCAAATCCTGTGTAAATAAACGACATAGTTTCGGATTTGTTGCGATAACGTGACACACATGACAGGAGATTCCCGGTGAAAAGTTCAGAACTGAATCAGCGTCGCCAGCAGGCGACTCCACGCGGCGTAGGGGTGATGTGCAGCTACTTTGTTGAGAAAGCTGAGAACGCTACGCTGTGGGATATTGAAGGGAATGAGGTGATCGATTTCGCCGCCGGCATCGCGGTGCTGAATACCGGCCATCGCCACCCAAAAATCGTTGCCGCCGTTGAACAGCAGCTGCAGGCCTTTACCCACACGGCTTACCAGATTGTCCCGTACGAAAGCTATGTCACGCTGGCCGAGCGGATTAACGAACTGGCGCCGATTGACGGTCCGGCGAAAACCGCCTTTTTTACCACGGGGGCAGAAGCGGTTGAAAACGCGGTGAAAATCGCGCGCGCTTATACCGGCCGTCCGGGGTTGATTACCTTCGGCGGCGGCTTCCACGGTCGTACGTTTATGACCATGGCGCTGACCGGCAAAGTGGCGCCTTACAAGATTGGTTTCGGCCCGTTCCCGGGCTCGGTTTATCACGCCGTCTACCCTAACGCCGCCCATGGCATTACCACCGCCGACGCGATGAAGAGCCTGGAGCGCATTTTCAAAGCGGATATCGCGGCCGATCAGGTGGCGGCGATTGTGCTGGAGCCGATTCAGGGGGAAGGCGGCTTTAACGTTGCCCCGCCTGAGTTTATGCAGGCGCTGCGCGCGCTGTGCGATACCCACGGCATTCTGCTGATTGCCGATGAAGTACAAACCGGCTTTGCGCGCACCGGTAAGCTATTTGCGATGCAGCACTATGATGTGAAGCCTGACCTGATGACGATGGCCAAAAGCCTGGCCGGCGGTTTCCCGCTCTCCGGCGTGGTAGGTCGCGCCGAGGTGATGGATGCGCCTGCGCCGGGCGGCCTGGGCGGCACCTATGCCGGTAACCCGCTGGCGGTCGCGGCGGCGCACGCGGTGCTGGACGTGATTGAAGAAGAACAGCTGTGCCAGCGCGCTGAGCGCTTAGGCAGCCATCTGAAAGAGGTGTTGAATCAGGCGCGTCAAAGCTGCCCGGCCATTGCTGACGTTCGCGGTCAGGGCTCGATGGTGGCGGTGGAGTTTAACGATCCGCAAACCGGGGATCCGTCGGCGGAGATCACCCGTCAAATCCAGCAACAAGCCCAGGAGAACGGCCTGCTGCTGCTGAGCTGCGGCGTCTATGGCAACGTCATTCGCTTCCTCTATCCGTTAACGATTCCGGATGCGCAGTTTACGAAAGCGCTGGATATTCTGGCCCGCGTGCTGAAGCGCTAACTTTTCGTCCGGTCAGGCTGCGGCGGCACGGAAGCCGAACAGAAACAGGAGGCCGCAGACTGGTTATTCATGCTCAGCGTGAGTGGTTTATCACCCTGATATCACCTTTTTTCCGGCAGCGCACGCTGCCGGAATAAAACGGAAAATATTATGTCTGACAACTCCACCTTTTCTTCGGTTCTGACGAGCCGGGAGCGTACCGCTGTACCTGCAAAATCCCTGAGTTTCATTGAAGGCGTGTCGATGATCGTCGGCACCAATATCGGCGCTGGGGTGCTATCCATCGCCTATGCCTCCAGCAAAGCGGGCTTTCTGCCGCTGCTGTTTTGGCTGATTGTGGTCGGTAGTCTGACGACCATTACCATGCTCTACGTAGCGGAGTCGACGCTGCGCACGCGCAAGCATCTGCAGCTTAGCGGCCTGTCGCAGCGCTACGTTGGCCGCTTTGGCGCGCTGATGATGTTCCTCTCTGTTTGCGTCAACAGCGTCGGCGCGCTGACGGCCTATATGACCGGCAGCGGTAAATTATTGCATTCGTTATTCGGTATCTCGCCGGCTCTCGGCAGCGCGCTGTTTTTTATTCCGGCGGCCGGGGTACTTTATCTTGGCCTGAAGGCGATTGGCCGGGGCGAGAAATTTATCAGTATCGGCATGGTCGTCATGATAACCATACTTGTCGCCGCGACGTTGCTGAAAGAGACCGCCAGCGTCGGCTATTTGCTGGATGGTAACTGGCTGTATATGGTGCCGGTATTTAACGTTGTCGCGTTCTGCTTCTCCGCGCAGTATATCGTGCCGGAAATGGCGCGCGGTTTCGCTGATAAACCGGAGAAACTGCCGAAGGCCATTATGGTGGGAATGTTATTAACCTTTTGCCTGCTGGCGCTGGTCCCGCTCTCGGTGATTGCATTAAGCGGGCTGGATAATATTTCTGATGTGGCGACCATTTCCTGGGGACGTGCGCTCGGCGAGTGGGCCTTCTTCTCGGCAAACCTTTTTGCGTTCTGCGCGATGCTGACCTCCTATTGGGGGCTGGGCGGCAGCTTCCTGACCAATATCTTCGATCAGTTTCGCCTTGGAAACGACGAGCAGCCGTTGAAACGCTTTAAGGTGCTGTTAGTGGTCGCCGTACCGCCTTTCATTCTGGCCTACAGTGGGATGGTATCCTTCGTGAATGCGCTCTATTTTGCCGGGGTATTTAGCGGGGTGATTTTATCTATCATGCCGATCCTGATCCTTAAAGGCTCGCGCAGGCAGGGTGATATCAATCCCGGTTGGACCTGCCCGGCGCTGATTACGCATCCTTTAATCCAGATCTTCATCGTATTGCTCTATCTTTGCAGCGCCGCCTACGCCATTGCTTCCGCCTTTGGCTACCTGCCTGCGGGCTGGTAGTACCGTCGCTCATGCCACCGCGTTCGGTTTATTCCGGCGCGGGTTTTTATTTGTCACTTATCTGTTACATACTCCGCAATTTTATCGTTTCCAATTCTCCTGAATGACGGTATGTTTAGCATAGTGTGCTGCAAAAGCGCAGGCGGCAGACCCTAATCTAACTATCATATGCTTTACTTATGTGTCTAATTAGAATAATGCGCTAATAAACAACATCACAACAAATGCAAAAACCATAATAATGGGGAGCCTCAGGATGAATATGAAGGGTAAAGCGTTACTGGCAGGATGTATTGCCTTAATCATGAGCGGTGCGGCAATGGCCGAGGATATCAAAGTGGCCGTTGTTGGCGCGATGTCCGGTCCGGTAGCGCAGTACGGCGACCAGGAGTTCACTGGCGCAGAGCAGGCTATTGCGGATATCAACGCTAAAGGCGGTATCAAAGGCAATAAGCTGCAGATGGTAAAGTACGATGACGCCTGTGACCCGAAACAAGCGGTTGCCGTCGCCAACAAAGTGATTAACGACGGTATCAAATACGTTATCGGCCACCTGTGCTCTTCTTCCACCCAGCCGGCGTCTGATATCTATGAAGATGAAGGCGTGCTGATGATCACCCCGGCGGCCACCGCGCCGGAGCTGACAGCTCGCGGCTATCACCTGATTCTGCGCACTACCGGCCTGGACTCCGACCAGGGGCCAACCGCCGCCAAATATATTCTGGAAAGCGTGAAACCACAGCGTATCGCGATTGTTCACGATAAGCAGCAGTACGGCGAAGGCCTGGCCCGTGCTGTACAGGATAATCTGAAGAAGGGTGGCGCCAACGTGGTGTTCTTTGATGGCATCACCGCCGGCGAGAAAGACTTCTCCACCCTGGTGGCGCGCCTGAAAAAAGAGAATATCGACTTCGTTTACTACGGCGGCTATCACCCGGAGATGGGGCAGATCCTGCGTCAGTCTCGCGCCGCTGGCCTGAAAACGCAGTTTATGGGGCCGGAAGGTGTCGCCAACGTGTCGCTGTCTAATATCGCGGGCGCTTCTGCGGAAGGTATGCTGGTCACCAAGCCGAAAAACTACGACCAGGTTCCGGCGAACAAACCGATTGTGGATGCGATCAAGGCGAAGAAACAGGATCCGAGCGGCGCGTTCGTGTGGACCACCTATGCCGCGCTGCAGTCGCTGGAAGCGGGCCTGAATCAGTCTGACGATCCGGCTGAAATCGCGAAATACCTGAAAGGGGCAACGGTTGAGACCGTGATGGGGCCGCTCTCCTGGAACGAGAAGGGCGACCTGAAAGGCTTCGAATTCGGTGTGTTTACCTGGCATGCGAACGGTACGGCGACCGACGCCAAATAAATTTAACCTGCGCCTTTCGCGCCGCAGAGGCGTTGGCTGCACGCTTCAACCCCGGTCACTTACCGATGTAAGCTCCCGGGGATTTCAGCGCTTGCCGCCTTTCTGCAGCGCGAAATTCTTGGTTAAATGAAAGGGGCCCTTCACGCCGCAGAGGCGTTGGCTGCGCCCCTCAACCCCGGTCACTTACTGATGTAAGCTCCCGGGGATTTCAGCGCTTGCCGCCTTTCTGCAGCGCGAAATTCTTGGTTAAATGAAAGGGGCCCTTCCCGCCGCAGAGGCGTTGGCTGCGCCCCTCAACCCCGGTCACTTACTGATGTAAGCTCCCGGGGATTTCAGCGCTTGCCGCCTTTCTGCAGCGCGAAATTCTTGGTTAAATGAAAGGGGCCCTTCCCGCCGCAGAGGCGTTGTCTGCGCCCCTCAACCCCGGTCACTTAGCGATGTAAGCTCTCGGGGATTTCGGGTCTTGACGCCTTTCTACAACGCGAAATGCTGGGTTAAATCAGTTGATCCTTGCCTCTTCGCATAGGCGAGGAGAAAGGTAAAAGCAAAAAGGCAACGTAAGTTGCCTTTTTTAGTCGGTAGCCCGGGTAAGGCGTCAGCCGCAACCCGGGAATGTTCAGCCTTCTTTCGCCGATTTACTGATTTTTTACCCAACCGCCCGTTTGCGCGCTAAAGCCCAGCGCCTGCATAAACACCGCCATCACGCCGCGGTCTTCCACGCCGGCATCCGCAATCCGCCAACTGGTGATTTCTGGATTATCCTTTAGCGCTTCTTCCACTAAATATTGCCCGACGCCGCGACGGCGGGTCACTTCACGCACGCACAGCGCGCTGAGTTCGCCCTCAACGCCATTCAGCGTAATACGTACCGCTCCCAGCAGACGCTCGTTGAAGCGGGCGGCGTAAATACGATGGCTCTCATCTATCGCCAGTGCCGCGAGATCCTGCGACGGCCAGATTTTCCCTAAGTCGATACGATCCTGATCGCTGAAGTGCTGTAAACGAATAATGGTCAATTTCATGCTCGGTGAGTCCAGTTAAAACGGATGCGTCAGTGTATCCAAATTCCCCGCCAGGCGGAGCGCCGTTTTTTGCCTCGTCATCAGGGGATTCGTTTTCCTGGAAGGAACAGGGTAGAGCAATTCATCATGGATCGAAAAATAAGCAGAATTTTAACCTGATATATAGCGTTTTATTCCGCCTTATGTATCGTTATTTTATGCTGTTTGCTGGACTTTTTTTGTTTATCTTCACGTAAATACAGAATATTATCTTTGCTTAATCGCCTGAAAAATAGAGAATTTACTCTGGATTCAGGCAAAAAACCTCGCTAAACCATTAAAGATAATGGTAAAAGTAGCGTTGTTTAATAAAAGCACAGAATGCTTTTTAACCATAAAAATACAAAATATTTACACCACATCACGAACGGGGTTCTGCAGCATGAAAAGGAACGCGAAAACGGTTATCGCGGGGTTAGTCGCACTGGCGATGTCCCAGGCGGCTTTTGCCAAAGATATTAAGGTCGCCGTTGTTGGCGCGATGTCTGGCCCGGTAGCCCAGTGGGGCGATATGGAATTTAACGGCGCGCGCCAGGCAATCAAAGACATTAACGCGCAGGGCGGCATTAAGGGCGATAAGCTGGTCGGCGTAGAGTACGATGACGCCTGTGACCCGAAACAGGCCGTTGCGGTGGCGAACAAAATCGTCAATGACGGCATCCAGTATGTTATCGGCCATCTCTGCTCTTCTTCCACTCAGCCCGCATCCGATATCTACGAAGATGAAGGTATTCTGATGATCTCCCCGGGAGCGACTAACCCGGAGCTGACTCAGCGCGGTTATCAGTACATCATGCGTACTGCGGGTCTGGACTCCTCGCAGGGGCCGACCGCCGCTAAATACATCATGGAAACCGTCAAACCGCAGCGTATTGCTATCATTCATGATAAGCAGCAGTACGGTGAAGGCTTAGCGCGCTCTGTTCAGGAGAGCCTGAAAAAAGGCGGCGCGAATATCGTCTTCTTCGACGGCATCACCGCTGGCGAAAAAGACTTCTCCGCGCTGCTGGCGCGCCTGAAAAAAGAGAATATCGACTTCGTTTACTACGGCGGCTACTACCCGGAAATGGGTCAGATGCTGCGCCAGGCGCGTTCCGTAGGGCTGAAAACCGTGTTTATGGGCCCGGAAGGCGTGGGTAACGCGTCGCTGTCCAATATCGCGGGCGATGCGGCGGAAGGCATGCTGGTCACGATGCCAAAACGCTATGACCAGGACCCGGCTAACAGCGCTATCGTTGACGCGCTCAAAGCGGAGAAGAAGGACCCGAGCGGTCCGTATGTCTGGATCACCTACGCCGCCGTACAGTCACTGGCGCAGGCGATGGACCGGGCCGGAAGCCAGGAGCCGCTGGATTTAATCAAAGATCTGAAAGCTCACGGCGCGAAAACCGTGATTGGGCCGCTGAATTGGGACGAAAAAGGCGATTTGAAGGGATTTGAGTTTGGTGTCTTCCAGTGGCACGCGGATGGGTCATCCACCCTCGCGAAATAAGCCATAAGACAAGTTATCCCACCGCCCGTGCAAAGCGGGCGGGTTGAAAAAGGTTACCTTATGTCCGAGCAGTTTCTCTATTTTTTGCAGCAGATGTTTAACGGCGTCACGCTGGGAAGCACCTATGCGCTGATTGCCATCGGCTATACCATGGTGTACGGCATTATCGGCATGATCAACTTCGCCCACGGCGAGGTGTATATGATTGGCAGCTACGTCTCCTTCATGATCATTGCCGCCCTGATGATGATGGGTATTGATACCAGCTGGCTGCTGGTTGCTGCCGGATTCGTCGGCGCTATCGTGATTGCCAGCGCCTACGGCTGGAGTATCGAGCGCGTGGCCTACCGGCCGGTTCGCAGCTCAAAACGCCTGATTGCGCTGATCTCCGCCATCGGGATGTCGATCTTCCTGCAAAACTACGTCAGTCTGACGGAAGGCTCGCGCGATGTCGCGCTGCCAAGCCTGTTTAACGGCCAGTGGACGGTGGGCAGTAGCGACAACTTCTCCGCGACCATTACCACCATGCAACTGGTGATCTGGGTGGTGACCTTTATCGCCATGCTGGCGCTAACGCTGTTTATTCGCTATTCCCGCATGGGGCGCGCCTGCCGCGCCTGCGCTGAAGATCTGAAAATGGCCAGCCTGCTCGGGATTAACACCGACCGCGTCATTGCGCTGACCTTTGTGATCGGCGCGGCAATGGCGGCGGTTGCCGGCGTTCTGCTCGGACAGTTTTACGGCGTTATCAACCCCTACATCGGCTTTATGGCCGGGATGAAGGCCTTCACCGCTGCGGTTCTGGGCGGCATCGGCAGCATTCCTGGCGCGATGATCGGCGGGCTGATCCTCGGTATTGCCGAAGCGCTCTCTTCTGCCTATCTCAGCACGGAATATAAAGACGTGGTCTCGTTCGCGCTGCTGATCCTGGTTCTGCTGGTGATGCCTACCGGCATCCTGGGCCGTCCGGAGGTAGAAAAAGTATGAAACCGATGCATTTTGCGATGGCGCTGCTGTCGGCAGTTATGTTCTTTATCCTGGCGGGCGTCTTTATGGGCGTGCAGCTGGAGCTTGACGGCACGAAGCTGGTGGTGGATACCGCCGCCGATATCCGCTGGCAGTGGATCTTTATCGGAACCGCAGTGGTTTTCTTCTTCCAGCTGCTGCGTCCCATTTTTCAGAAAACCTTGAAGAACGTCTCCGGGCCGAAGTTTATTCTGCCGGCTATCGACGGTTCGACGGTAAAACAGAAGCTGTTCCTGATCGCCCTGCTGGTTATCGCCGTGGCGTGGCCGTTTATGGTGTCGCGCGGGACGGTGGATATCGCCACGCTGACGATGATCTATATCATCCTCGGCCTGGGTCTTAACGTGGTGGTGGGGCTTTCCGGCCTGTTGGTGCTGGGCTACGGCGGCTTTTATGCCATCGGCGCCTATACCTTTGCGCTGCTGAACCACTATTACGGCCTGGGGTTCTGGACCTGCCTGCCGCTGGCGGGGCTGGTTTCGGCGGCGGCGGGCTTCCTGCTTGGCTTCCCGGTCCTGCGTCTGCGCGGCGACTATCTGGCGATTGTCACGCTCGGCTTCGGCGAAATCGTGCGCATCCTGCTGCTTAACAACACCGAAATAACCGGCGGCCCGAACGGCATTAGCCAGATCCCAAAACCGACGCTCTTCGGCCTTGAATTTAGCCGCAGCGCCCGTGAAGGCGGCTGGGATACGTTCAGCAACTTCTTTGGCGTGAAGTACGACCCCTCCGATCGCGTCATTTTCCTCTACCTGGTCGCTCTGCTGCTGGTGGTGTTAAGTCTGTTCGTGATTAACCGTCTGCTGCGTATGCCGCTGGGCCGCGCGTGGGAAGCGCTGCGCGAAGATGAAATCGCCTGTCGCTCGCTGGGCCTCAGCCCGACGCGCATCAAGCTGACCGCTTTTACCATCAGCGCCGCGTTTGCCGGTTTTGCCGGCACCCTGTTCGCCGCCCGTCAGGGCTTTGTCAGCCCGGAATCCTTCACCTTCGCCGAGTCGGCCTTTGTGCTGGCGATTGTGGTTCTCGGCGGTATGGGCTCCCAGTTTGCGGTGATCCTGGCGGCGGTTCTGCTGGTGGTCTCGCGCGAGCTGATGCGTGATTTCAATGAGTACAGCATGCTGATGCTGGGCGCGCTGATGGTTCTGATGATGATCTGGCGTCCGCAGGGCCTTCTGCCGATGACGCGTCCGCAGCTGAAGCTGAAAAACGGTCAGGCAAAAGGAGAGCAGGCATGAGTCAGCCATTATTATCCGTAAACGGCCTGATGATGCGTTTTGGCGGTCTGCTGGCGGTTAACAACGTGTCGCTGGAGCTGCGGGAACGGGAAATTGTCTCGCTTATCGGCCCGAACGGCGCGGGCAAAACCACCGTTTTTAACTGTCTGACCGGTTTCTACAAGCCCACTGGCGGCACTATTATGCTGCGTGACCAGCATCTGGAAGGGCTGCCGGGCCAGCAGATTGCCCGCATGGGCGTAGTGCGAACGTTCCAGCACGTGCGTCTGTTCCGCGAAATGACGGTGATTGAAAACCTGCTGGTGGCACAGCATCAGCAGCTGAAAACCGGGGTTTTCTCCGGCCTGCTGAAGACGCCATCCTTCCGCCGCGCCCAGAGCGAAGCGCTCGATCGCGCCGCGACCTGGCTTGAGCGTATTGGCCTGCTCGAACACGCCAACCGCCAGGCCAGTAACCTGGCCTACGGCGACCAGCGCCGTCTGGAGATCGCCCGCTGCATGGTGACCCAGCCGGAAATCCTGATGCTGGATGAGCCCGCCGCGGGGCTAAACCCGAAAGAGACCAAAGAGCTGGATGAGTTGATCGTCGAGCTGCGCAGCCATCACAACACCACCATCCTGCTGATTGAGCACGATATGAAGCTGGTGATGGGCATTTCCGACCGTATTTACGTGGTAAACCAGGGCACGCCGCTGGCCAACGGTACGCCGGAAGCGATCCGCAACAACCCGGACGTGATCCGCGCCTATTTAGGTGAAGCATAATGGTGGTGACGCATAAGATGGAAAAAGTGATGTTATCTTTTGACAACGTCAGCGCGCATTACGGCAAAATCCAGGCGCTGCACAACGTCAGTCTGCATATCAATCAGGGAGAAATTGTCACCCTGATTGGTGCCAACGGTGCGGGGAAAACCACGCTGCTGGGTACCCTGTGCGGCGACCCGCGCGCCTCCAGCGGCCGCGTGGTTTTCGACGGTAAAGATATTACCGACTGGCAGACGGCGAAAATCATGCGCGAAGCGGTGGCGATCGTGCCGGAAGGGCGCCGGGTCTTCTCGCGGATGACGGTGGAAGAGAACCTGGCGATGGGCGGTTTTTTTGCCGATCGCGACCAGTTTCAGACCCGTATTAAATGGGTGTATGAGCTGTTTCCGCGCCTGCATGAGCGCCGGGTTCAGCGGGCGGGCACCATGTCCGGCGGCGAGCAGCAGATGCTGGCCATCGGGCGCGCGCTGATGAGCCAGCCGCGCCTGCTGCTGCTGGATGAGCCTTCGCTCGGCCTGGCGCCGATTATCATTCAGCAAATCTTCGATACCATCGAACAACTGCGCGAGCAGGGGATGACTATCTTCCTCGTCGAGCAGAACGCCAACCAGGCGCTGAAGCTGGCCGACCGCGGCTACGTGCTGGAAAACGGTCACGTGGTGCTGGAGGATACCGGCGACGCGCTGCTGGCGAATGAAGCGGTACGCAGCGCCTATCTGGGCGGGTAGTGTAATCAAGACGCCCGGCAGGAACGCCAGAACGGTATATTAAAGAGGTTCGCTATTCACACCAAACGCCCGGCATCTGCCGGGCGTTTTACTTGACTCCTACAGCTCCAGAGAGCGTTTCCACAGCATAAAATCATACTGTTCGAGCGCATCCGCTTTGGTGCGCCAGGTTCCGCTGGCGGTAGCGATGATTTTCTCAAACAGGCCGTCGGCGATATCCGCCAGCGGCGTGCCTTCGATAATCGGCCCGCAGTCATAATCGATAATATCCGGCATCTTTTTTGCGAGCGCGGTGTTGGTTGAAACTTTGAGAACCGGAACGATAGGGTTCCCCGTCGGCGTACCCAACCCGGTTGAGAAGATCACCACGTTGCACCCCGCCGCGACCAGGCCCGTTACCGCGTCCACATCGTTGCCCGGCGTGCAGACCAGCGAAAGGCCGCTTTCTCCCATCGGTTCGGCATAGTCGCATACCGCGCTAACCGGCGCTCTGCCGCCTTTTTTCGCCGCGCCGGCGGATTTTATCGCGTCAGTGATCAGCCCATCGGCAATGTTTCCCGGGCTGGGGTTATCGGCGATGGTGGTGCCGAAGAAGTTCGCGACATGCTCATAGTTTTTCATCAGCGACAAAAACTTCTCTTTCAGCTCCCGGGTCGCGCAGCGCTGAACGATATCCCCTTCCGCGCCGCACAGCTCGGGGAATTCCGCCAGCCCCGACGCGCCGCCGAGGGCGACGAGGCGGTCTGATACTTCGCCCATCGCCGGGTTTGCGCTGATCCCCGAGAACCCGTCAGAAGCGCCGCACTTCACGCCGATTTTGAGGTGGGAGAGCGGGACGTCCTGCCGCTCGGCGACGGGGGCTTCGCGGATCGCGTTATAAGTTTCGGTCAACGCATCCTGCATCATTTTCTCTTCGCTACTCCAGTCCTGCTGCCTGAAGTAAATAATCGGTTTGCTGAAGTTCGGGTTGCGCTTCGCCAGCGCGGCGTTGAAATCAACAATTCGCGCTTTTTCACAGCCGAGAGCAAAAACCGTCACGCCAAGAACGTTAGGATGATCGGAATAGGCGGCCAGCACGTCGCACATCGTCATGCTGTCCGAGGTGGCGCCGCCGCAGCCGGAATTAACGGTAATACAGCGAATACCGTCAAGATGCGGAAAGGGCAGATGTCGGGTATCGTTTAAAGCCCCTGCCGATGTCACCTGGCGAGCAAAATTTTTCAGGCCGTTATTGGCGTAGCCAAGGGCGTCGTTTAGCGCATCGGTGACGCGCTGAACGTTGCGGTTTTCACAGAATACCAGCGGAATGACCAGCCAGTAGTTTGCGGTGGCGACCCGGCCATCTTCACGCACGATTCCCTTAAACGTCCGCTGCTGCCAGGCGGAAATATCCGGCTGCTGCCAGTCATAGGGGGCGACATCGTCAAGCGTAACCGGGGCCGCGTAGTGTTTGATATTCTCCGTTGTGATGGCTTCGCCCCGGGTGATGGGGCGCGTCGCTTTACCGACCGGTACGCCGTACAGCGAAACGATATCGCCGGGCGCAATATCCTCGGTGGCAAATTTATGTTTGGCTTTGACATCGCTACGCAGAACGTAGGCCTCATCGTTCCAGTGAACCCGCTGTTCTTTGCGTAAGTCCTGCAGCGCAACGATTAAGTTATCAGTAGGGTCAATCTTTAAGATGGTCTGCATGTTATTTATCCTTTGTTATAAGCGCATCAGGACTTAGTGATGGGTAACCGCAACGCCGTTTGTCGCTTTTCTGCCGGCAAGAGCGGCAATCAGCAGCGCACAGCAGACGGTAATCAGCGACAGTGCGACCAGGCCCGCCGAATCATTGCCGAAGAAGGTATCGACCTCAACGCGAATGAGCGGCGCCAGGAAGCTACAAAACGCGCCCATGGTGGTGCAAAAGCCGATACTGGCGGCCAGCGCCGAGCCTGACACAATCTGCGCCGGGAAAGTCCAGAAAATGGGTTGCACGGAGAGAAAGCCGATGGCCGACAGCGAGAGCGCGGCAATGGCGAGCACCGGGCCGGACCAGGCAGAAACAAACAGCCCCAGCGCCGCAGCCAGCATGCAGATGACCGAAATCAGTACCCGGCGAGCCGGCATTTTGTCCGCCAGACGCGGAATGTAATAGACGCCGACGGCGGAGCAGGCCCACGGAATGGCGGCGACCAGCGACTCTTTAAAGCCGAGCGTGGAACCCATTAGCGAGGCGACTTGCGAAGGCAGGAAGAACATCAGTCCGTACACGCTGATCTGGATGGTGCCGTAGATCAGCGCCAGGTGCCAGACTTTAAGGCTTTTCAGCGCGGTACCAACGCTGCTGGTTTCCGTCTGCCGCTGCTCCTGCTGTAGCTGGGCAATCAGCGCCTTTTTCTCTTCTTCGTTCAGGAAGCGCGCTTTGGCTGGCGTATCGTCGAGCCAGAACCAGGCGAAGATCCCCATGATGACCGCCGGAATGCCTTCAATAAAGAACATCCAGAACCAGCCGGGTTTACCGAGGAAACCGTGCATTTCCAGCAGCGCGCCGGAGATGGGCGAGCCTAAGGTCAGCGCCAGCGGCACGCCGAGTACGAAGATACCGACGACGGATGCGCGAACTTTATTGGGAAAGTAGATGGAGGCCAGCAGCAGAATACCGGGATAAAAACCGGCTTCGCCTAATCCCAGTAAAAAACGCAGAACAATAAACTGGGTTTCCGTCTGCACCAGTCCGGTGAGGGCAGAGAGAACGCCCCACAGCGCAGTAGTGATGCTTAACCATTTCTGCGCGCCAATTTTATTCAGGATCAGGTTTGCGGGAATGCCAAATAGCGCATAGGCGGCGAAAAAGATCCCTGCCCCGAGGGCGAAGGCGGAATTGGAGAGCCCAATATCCACCTGCATCGCCTCTTTAGCGAATCCCACGTTCACCCTGTCGATAAAGGCGATGAAGTACAAAATAAACATCAGTGGCACCAGGCGCTTCCATGATTTCGTAATCGCGGAATTGAGGGCCGGATTGTCGTAAGCTGTGATGGTTTTCATAATACCTCCGCGTGGGGGTCAGGCATTAATTTCAATACCAGCACGGGAAAGTATCCGCAAAATACTTTCGGTCTGGCCGGTTGTGAGTGAGCTAAACGGTGGCGTGCAGCGGTCGGACTGAATAATTCCGCGCAGCTGTAGCGCTTTTTTAAATGTTGGAATGAACGGATCGTTAACCGCGTAAATATCCATTAACCCATCCACTTTTTGCTGATACCGCGAAATTTGCTGCAAATCGTTATCGTTAAATGCCAGCATCCAGTCGCGGAATATTTCAGGGCAAATATTGGATAACCCGCCGATACATCCATCGCCCCCCGCCAGGACATTGTGCGCGAAGTTATTGTCATAACCGGCATAGACTTCAAAATACGGTAGTTCAGATTTTACCTGGCGAATCACCTGCGACGTGTGATTGGTGTCCGGAATGGTGTCTTTAAGACCGACAATGTTTGGGAACTCTCTGGCAAGTCGTAAACAGACCTCTGGCGAGACGCAATAGCCGGTACGTTCCGGGAAGTTATAAATAAATATTTTGGCGGCGGTGCGGCGAGCTATCTGGCTATAAAATGTATAAATGCCTTCATCAGTCAGGCGGAAGTACCACGGGCTGATAATCATGACGCCATCCAGTCCGCACTCATCTGCATAGTTAGCCAGCTCTACGCACTCGTCAATATCCATGCGGCTGGTACCCGCATAGGCCTTTATTCCCTCGCGCGGGAACTCTGCCGCCATTTGAATTACCTGACGGGATGTTTTCATATCCAGCGAGAAAAACTCACCGGTACTGCCCATGACGACAAATCCCGATACGCTGCTTTTAATGAAATCATACAGGCGAAAGTTGCCTTCAGGATCCAGCCTGCCCTGCTCATCAAAAACCGTTATTGCCGGGGTGATGTAATGACTTTGCATATTAAACCTCTTTGTTGTTCGTATATACAAACTGTGTTTGTATTTGCGATTAAGCATAAGTAAACACGCCATCGACGTGAAGTCAAATGGCGCCAAAGTCGTGCGGATAATTGATTAAATCAATGAATAGATGGGGAATTATGCAGAATAGTCGGGCGCCACGGTGGATCATTAAATATCGGTATTGTGTGGGTAATCACAATTCCGAAGGCGCCGTTGGCAAATAAATCAGTAATTTTTAATATCAGGCAGCTTATTCAGCACGCTTTCGATACGACCCTTGGCCTCTTTTAGCGCACGAATCACCTGCTGCGTTTTTTCATCGCTGGCGCGGAAAGAGGGCAATGAGACGCTGATCGCCGCCAGAATAATGCCTTTCTGTTGCAGGGGGACGGCGAAGCAGATGGTATCGTCGTTGATTTCCCGATCGTCCATGGCATAACCGTTGGCGGCAACCATATCCAGCTGCTGACGAAGCTGGGCCATATTCGTTACGCTGCGGGCGGTAACGGAAGGAAAACCCTGCGGATAGAGCTCCAGAATCTCTTCGTCGCGGTGCTTATGCAGCAGCGCCTTGCCCAGGGCGGAGCAGATTGCCGGCAGGCGCGTCCCTACCTTAGAGACCAGCTGCACGGTTTGATCGCCCTGGACTTTATCAACATACAGTACCCAGGCGTCATCCAGAATGCCGAGCTGGCAAACTTCGTTGCATTCAGTGACCACCGCGTGCATTTCGCTATTGATCGTTTTCAGCCAGAACTCTTTTTCGACGGTGGCGCTGGCCAGAACCGCGCAGGAGATCCCCAGAGTGTAAATCCCGTTGCGATCGTCGTGACTGATATATTTGCGATACTGCAGTGATTTGAGGATCGGGAAAATGGTTCCCTTGGAAATATCCGTTTTGAGCGATAGCTCGGAAAGCGTCATTCCATCCGCGTTGGCTAAGGTTTCCAGAATGAGCAAAACGCGCTCGGTAGGTTTATGAAGCGTCTTCATATTTTTCCTTTTGACGGCTCGCCGTAGAGTGCTCTTTAACGCACTCTATTTAACTACAGATCCCCGTTTATCTGTAGTCTGCGCCGCCTCTCTTTTTCCTTTGCCATTTCCCTGCCACTTTTTTTTCACCGTTTCATCATGTTTTTGCCAATTTATTGTAATATTTTTGTAATGCAATAGTTATTTTTCTGTCATTCGAGCATGTCATGTTACCCCCGCGAACATAAAACGCGTGAAATCGCGCATCCGGAACAACAAGAGAGATAACCGATGATATCGTTACGACATACAGCTTTAGGACTGGCGCTCAGCCTGGCATTTGCCGGACAAGCCCTGGCGGTAACCACTATCCCATTCTGGCACTCGATGGAAGGGGAGTTGGGGAAAGAAGTTGATTCACTGGCGCAACGTTTCAATGCAGCCAACCCGGACTATAAAATTGTCCCGGTGTATAAAGGCAACTATGAGCAGAGCCTGAGCGCAGGCATCGCCGCCTTCCGTACCGGCAACGCGCCGGCGCTATTACAGGTTTATGAAGTCGGCACCGCGACGATGATGGCCTCAAAGGCGATTAAGCCGGTTTATCAGGTGTTCAGCGATGCGGGCATTCAGTTTGACGAAACGCAGTTCGTTCCCACCGTTTCCGGTTATTACACTGATTCGAAAACCGGACACCTGCTCTCTCAACCGTTTAACAGCTCCACGCCGGTGTTGTACTACAACAAAGACGCCTTTAAAAAAGCCGGGTTAGATCCGGAACAGCCGCCGAAAACCTGGCAGGATCTGGCGGCGTATACCGCGAAGCTGAAGGCTGCCGGGATGAAATGCGGCTACGCCAGCGGCTGGCAGGGCTGGATCCAGATTGAAAACTTCAGCGCCTGGCACGGCCTGCCGGTGGCCACCAAAAACAACGGCTTCGACGGTACCGACGCGGTGCTGGAGTTCAACAAGCCGGAGCAGGTCAAGCATATCGCCCTGCTCGAAGAACTGAACAAGAAAGGCGACTTCAGCTACTTCGGGCGTAAAGACGAATCCACCGAGAAGTTCTATAACGGCGACTGCGCCATTACCACCGCCTCCTCCGGCTCGCTGGCGGATATTCGTCAGTACGCGAAGTTCAACTATGGCGTAGGGATGATGCCGTACGACGCCGACGTGAAAGGCGCGCCGCAAAACGCCATTATCGGCGGGGCCAGCCTGTGGGTGATGCAGGGGAAAGACAAAGAAACCTATACCGGGGTCGCCAGATTCCTCGATTTCCTGACTAAACCGGAAAACGCGGCCGAATGGCACCAGAAAACTGGCTATCTGCCGATTACCACCGCTGCTTATAACCTGACCCGCGAGCAGGGTTTCTATGATAAGAATCCGGGTGCGGATATTGCGACGCGTCAGATGCTGAATAAGCCGCCGCTGCCGTTCACCAAAGGGCTGCGTCTGGGCAATATGCCGCAGATCCGCACCATCGTGGATGAAGAGCTGGAAAGCGTGTGGACCGGTAAGAAAACGCCCCAGCAGGCGCTTGACGCCGCGGTTGAGCGCGGTAATCAGCTGCTGCGCCGTTTCGAACAGTCAACGAAGTCGTAATCTTTTAGCCCGTCCCTCATCCTCACCCTCTCCCGAAAGCGGAGAGGGACCGTTCGGCGCACTCCTCTTCCTTGCCTTTTGGGAGAGGGCCGGGGTGAGGGGAAAACAACGCAGAGTTTAACTATGTCATCATCCCGTCCGGTGTTTAAATCCCGCTGGCTGCCCTATGTGCTGGTCGCGCCGCAGCTGGTTATCACCGTCGTATTCTTTATCTGGCCCGCTGGCGAAGCGCTGTGGTATTCGCTGCAGAGCGTCGATCCTTTTGGGCTCTCCAGCCAGTTTGTCGGCCTGGACAACTTTTTAGCCCTGTTCCACGATCCGTATTACCTGGACTCCTTCTGGACCACCATTAAGTTCAGTACGATGGTTACCGTCAGCGGTCTGCTGATCTCGCTGTTTTTCGCCGCACTGGTCGATTATGTGGTGCGCGGCAGCCGCTTCTATCAAACGCTGATGCTCCTGCCCTATGCCGTTGCGCCCGCGGTGGCGGCGGTGCTGTGGATCTTCTTATTCAACCCTGGACGCGGGCTGATTACCCATCTTCTCGACGAAATGGGCTATGACTGGAACCACGCACAGAATAGCGGTCAGGCGATGTTCCTCGTGGTTTTCGCCTCGGTCTGGAAGCAAATTAGTTACAACTTCCTGTTCTTCTTTGCTGCGCTGCAATCGATTCCCCGCTCGCTGGTTGAAGCCGCCGCGATTGACGGCGCCGGGCCGGTTCGCCGCTTCTTCAGGCTGGCGCTACCGCTGATCGCCCCGGTGAGTTTCTTCCTGCTGGTAGTGAATCTGGTGTACGCCTTCTTTGATACCTTTCCGGTTATCGATGCCGCAACCGGCGGCGGGCCGGTGCAGGCGACGACGACGCTGATTTATAAGATCTACCGTGAAGGTTTCGCGGGGCTCGACCTGTCCGCTTCCGCCGCCCAGTCGGTGGTGCTGATGTTCCTCGTCATTATTCTGACGGTGGTGCAATTCCGTTACGTTGAGAAAAAGGTGCGCTACCAATGATTGAAAACCGTCGCGGGCTGACGATTTTCAGCCACACGATGCTGATTTTAGGGATCGCGGTCATTCTGTTCCCGCTGTATGTCGCCTTTGTTGCGGCGACGCTGGACAGTAAAGCGGTCTTTGACACGCCGATGACGCTGATACCCGGCGGGCATCTTCTCGAAAACATGAAGTTTATCTGGGTGAACGGCGTAGGGGCCAATAGCGCGCCGTTCTGGCTGATGATGCTCAACAGCTTCATCATGGCCTTCGGCATCACGGTGGGCAAAATTACGGTCTCGATGCTCTCCGCTTTCGCCATCGTCTGGTTTCGTTTTCCGCTGCGCAACCTGTTCTTCTGGATGATCTTCATCACGCTGATGCTGCCGGTTGAGGTGCGTATTTTCCCGACGGTGGAAGTGATCGCCAACCTGAAAATGCTCGACAGCTATGCCGGACTCACGCTGCCGCTGATGGCCTCGGCGACCGCGACCTTCCTGTTTCGCCAGTTCTTTATGACCCTGCCGGACGAGCTTATCGAGGCCGCACGTATCGACGGCGCATCGCCGATGCGCTTTTTCCGCGACATCGTCCTGCCGCTGTCGAAAACCAACCTGGCGGCGCTGTTCGTCATCACCTTTATTTACGGCTGGAACCAGTATTTGTGGCCGCTGCTGATTATTACCGACGTGAATCTCGGCACCGCGGTCGCGGGCATCAAAGGGATGATCGCCATCGGCCAGGGCACCACGCAGTGGAATCAGGTGATGGCGGCGATGCTGCTCACATTGATTCCTCCGGTAGTCATCGTTTTAGCCATGCAGCGCGCGTTTGTGCGTGGTTTAGTGGATAGTGAGAAATAAAATGGCAGGACTGAAGCTACAGGCAGTAACCAAAAGCTGGGATGGCAAAACCCAGGTGATCCAACCGCTGACGCTGGACGTTGCGGACGGCGAATTTATTGTGATGGTGGGCCCTTCGGGCTGCGGAAAATCAACCCTGCTGCGTATGGTGGCGGGTCTGGAGCGGGTTACCAGCGGCGATATCTGGATTGACCGCAAGCGTGTTACCGAAATGGAACCGAAAGATCGCGGCATCGCGATGGTGTTCCAGAACTACGCCCTCTACCCGCATATGAGCGTGGAAGAGAATATGGCGTGGGGTCTGAAAATTCGCGGTTTGGGCAAAGGATTAATTGCTGAGCGCGTCCAGGAGGCGGCGCGCATTCTGGAGCTGGACGGCCTGCTGAAACGCCGTCCGCGCGAACTCTCAGGCGGCCAGCGCCAACGCGTGGCGATGGGACGGGCTATCGTACGCGATCCGGCGGTATTCCTGTTTGATGAGCCGCTCTCCAACCTCGATGCTAAACTGCGCGTGCAGATGCGTCTTGAGCTGCAGCAGCTGCACCGACGGCTGAAAACCACCTCGCTGTACGTGACTCACGATCAGGTAGAGGCGATGACCCTCGCGCAGCGGGTAATGGTGATGAATAAAGGTATTGCCGAGCAGATTGGTACGCCGGTCGAAGTCTATGAAAAACCGGCCAGCCGCTTTGTGGCGAGCTTTATCGGCAGCCCGGCAATGAACCTGCTGGACGGTCGGGTCAGCGACGACGGAAGCCGCTTTGAGCTTGAGAGCGGGATGCTTTTACCCATTAACGGCGAGCATCGCCGCTATGCCGGGCGTAAGATGACGCTGGGTATCCGTCCGGAACATTTTGCTTTAAGCTCCCGGACGGAAGGGGGCGTACCGCTGGTGATGGATACTCTGGAAATTTTAGGCGCCGATAACCTTGCTCACGGGCGCTGGGGCGCGCAAAAGCTGGTGGTCCGGCTGCCGCACCAGCAGCGTCCGCAGGCGGGCAGCACTCTGTGGCTGCATCTGCCGCAGGAAAGTCTGCACCTTTTTGATAGTGAAACAGGACAACGCGCATGAGTCACTGGCCTTATCCCCATATCGTCGCCCACCGCGGCGGCGGTAAACTGGCCCCGGAAAATACCCTGGCGGCCATCGATACTGGCGCTCGTTACGGCCATACGATGATTGAGTTTGACGCTAAGTTATCGAAAGACGGGCACATTTTTTTACTGCACGATGACAATCTTGAACGCACCAGCAACGGCTGGGGCGTGGCGGGCGAGCTGGCGTGGAACGATCTGCTAAAAGTGGATGCCGGCAGCTGGTACAGCGGCAAATTCAAAGGCGAGCCGCTGCCGCTGCTGAGCGAAGTGGCCGATCGCTGCCGTCAGCACGGCATGATGGCCAATATCGAAATTAAACCGACCACCGGCACCGGCCTGGTGACCGGTAAAGCGGTGGCGCTGGCGGCGCGTGAGCTGTGGCAGGGAATGACGCCGCCGCTGCTCTCATCGTTTGAAATCGATGCGCTGGAAGCGGCGCAGGAAGCAGCGCCCGAACTACCGCGTGGGCTACTGCTGGATGAGTGGCGCAACGACTGGCGCGAACTCACCGCGCGTCTTGGCTGCGTCTCTATTCATCTCAACCACAAGCTGCTGGATGAAGCGCGAGTGGCAAACCTGAAGGCTGCGGGCCTGCATATTCTCGTCTATACCGTTAATAAACCGCAGCGTGCCGCCGAACTGCTGCGTTGGGGCGTTGACTGTATCTGCACCGATGCGATTGATCTCATCGGCCCACGCTTTTCGGCATAACAGGCGGCAGGCGGCCTTACGGGGTCGTCTGGCGCTGCAGCATCCCACCGTTGTTGTTGGGTAGAGGCTGCTGCCGGTTCAGGTTGTTATTCTGCTGTACCCGCTGCCGATCGTTATTCAACTGCGTCTGAAGATGCTGCTGCTGCGTGCGCGACTGGCTCTGAATACCCTGCTTCAGATTGTTTTGCTGCTGCATTTGCTGGGTCTGCATCTGATTTTGCATCCGCTGCTGGCTGGGCACCACGTACCCCGGCTGATTGGGGTTATTGTCGATATTGATCGGCTGCGCCATGACGCTCAGCGGGACCAGCGCCGCCAGATATAACATTGCTTTCATTGTTCTCTCCTCACTTCGTGGGATCGCTTAAGTCTACTCCGTTTCCGGCGTAACAATGATCTTTTAGGACTTATCAGCCAGGCTTATACCCTAAATAATTCGAGTCGCAAGAAGGTGGCTCCCGATGAGCTTACTCAGGTAAGCGATGCGGGTGACGAGCGCGGACAGCGTAAGTGCGGCCTGAAGTATAACGGGTATCGACGGGGATAAAACACAATTCAGGAGTATGACAATGAGAAGAACAACGCTCTGGCGTCAGGTGGTCATCGCTGCGCTGCTGGCGGGCGGCAGTTTTACCGTCGCGGCAGATCCCGCCCCGCCTCCGGTCTCGTATGGTGTAGAGGAAGATGTTTTTCATCCGGTTCGCGCTCAGCAGGGGATGGTTGCCTCGGTGGATACGCTGGCAACGAAGGTTGGCGTGGATATTTTACGTCAGGGCGGCAATGCGGTGGATGCTGCCGTGGCGGTGGGCTACGCGCTGGCGGTCACCCATCCGCAGGCCGGTAATATCGGCGGCGGCGGGTTTATGATGCTGCGAACCAAAGACGGTAATACCACGGCAATTGACTTCCGCGAGATGGCCCCTGAACAAGCCACCCGCGATATGTTTCTCGACGATCAGGGCAATCCGGACAGTAAGAAATCGCTGACCTCCCATCTGGCTTCCGGCATCCCGGGAACCGTGGCCGGCTTCTCCCTCGCGCTGGAGAAATACGGCACGATGCCGCTCAACAAAGTGATCCGTCCGGCCATTAAGCTGGCGGAAGAGGGCTTCACGGTCAACGATGCGCTGGCCGACGATCTGAAAACCTACGGCAGCGAAGTGATCCCCGACCATGCCAACAGCCGGGCTATCTTCTGGAAAAACGGCGAGCCGCTGAAAAAGGGCGATAAGCTGGTGCAAAAACAGCTGGGGAAAAGCCTGGAGCTGATTGCCGAGCTGGGGCCAGATGCCTTCTATAAAGGGGCGATCGCCGACCAGATTGCCGCGGAGATGAAGAATAACGGCGGACTAATCACCAAAGCGGATCTGGCGAATTACAACGCGGTTGAACGTACGCCGGTGAGCGGCGAGTATCGCGGCTATCAGGTGTTCTCCATGCCGCCCCCATCGTCCGGGGGCATTCATATCGTGCAGATCCTGAATATCCTCGAAAACTTCGATATGCATAAGTACGGCTTCGGCAGCGCCGACGCCATGCAGGTGATGGCCGAAGCTGAAAAGCACGCCTATGCCGACCGTTCGGAATACCTTGGCGATCCGGACTTCGTCAAGGTGCCGTGGCAGGCGCTGACCAGCAAAGCCTACGCTAAATCGATTGCCGGGCAGATTGATGTCAATAAGGCGAAGCCGTCGAGCCAGATTCGCCCCGGCAAGCTGGCCCCCTATGAAAGCAACCAGACTACCCATTTCTCGGTGGTGGATAAGGACGGTAACGCCGATGCGGTGACCTATACGCTGAACACCACCTTTGGCACCGGTATCGTGGCGGGGAACTCAGGCATTCTGCTGAACAATCAGATGGATGATTTCTCAGCTAAACCCGGCGTGCCGAACGTCTACGGGCTGGTGGGCGGCGACGCTAACGCCGTCGAGGCGAAAAAACGTCCGCTGTCATCGATGTCGCCAACGATTGTGGTGAAAGATGGCAAAACCTGGCTGGTGACCGGTAGCCCGGGCGGCAGCCGCATCATCACCACGGTACTGCAGATGGTGGTGAACACCATCGACTTTGGGATGAACGTCGCGGAAGCCACCAACGCCCCGCGCTTCCACCATCAATGGCTGCCGGACGAACTGCGGGTAGAGAAGGGGTTTAGCCCGGATACGCTGAAGCTGCTGGAGAGCAAAGGGCAGAAAGTGGCGGTGAAAGAGGCGATGGGCAGCACCCAGAGTATTATGGTTGGCCCGGATGGCACGCTGTACGGCGCATCCGATCCGCGTTCGCCGGATGATTTAACCGCAGGGTATTAGGTTTACCCTCAACTAACCCTCTCCCTGCCGGGAGAGGGTTAGTTGAGCTTCACCCCTTCAGCCGCGCCATAAAGTAGGCATCGACATATTCGCCGTTGCGCAGGGCATACTTTCTCCCCGTCCCTTCAATTTCAAAGCCTAATTTCTGATATACCGCAACCGCGGGAGCGTTATCCACAAACACCGTCAACTCAATACGGTCAACGCGGAGCCAGTTGTCGCACATGTCGATCATGGTGCGAATCAGCTCACTGGCAACGCCGCGATTGTGCCATCGTGAATCCACGCAAATGCCGAAATCGGCGACGTGGCTCCGGCGCGGGCGCTGGATAACCTCAATGGCGAGGTGTCCCACGACCTGGTCATCTATGCTGGCGACCAGCTGTTTGACGCCCGGTCGGTCGGTTAGTCGCTCGTGCCACATATGGCTGGAAGGATGAGGAACCTGTAGCGTATTGCGATATACCTCCGGCTGAGCATGGATCTGACGGATTGCGTCGTAATCTTTGGCTTCGGCATGGCGTATCACTATGTCGCTCATTCTTCATTTTCCTTGATGGGTTAATCGTCCTTCTAAACATCACTGACTTTAAAAGAGGGATCAACGACTATTTTTTGCAAAAAGAGGTGGACAAGTGCGAATGAGAATGATTATTATTGCTTTGCGTTCAGGGAGACCCTTGCGGAAAGCCTGAAAGCACGACATTGCTCACATTGCTTCCAGTATTACTTTAGCCAGCCGGGTGCTGGCTTTTTTTTTTGCTTTTTTTCAGCCTGCGCCCGGATGTGGGTTACTGCGCCGCTTCGGCAGTATGCGCTTCCGCTCTCTCTTTCGTTTCTACCGCGGTATCTGTGATGAATCCCACCACGTTGTTCTTTTCCGCGACCGGCGGCAGCACTTCTGCCTGGCCGGAAAACACGCCGCCCTTTTTAATGGCCAGCGTACGGTAGGCCAGCGTTCCGGTGACGTTACCGTTTTTATCGATTTCAATGGTATCGCTACTGCACTGGCCGATGACGCAGCCGTCAATAACCAGTTCGCGGCAGGTAATGTTTCCCTCCAGCAGGCCGCCGGTCATGATCTTAATTTGGTTCTCTTTCGCGTCGATATCGCCGCTCACCATGCCGTAGATATCGACATTACCCGCCGCAATAATGTTTCCTTCAAAGCGCATGCCGCTGGCGATGACCGTGGTATCCGGCTTCCTGGCCGCAGAGGTGACTTTGTCGTTGACCGGCGCGGGTACGCTGGCTGGCTGTGGCGTAACGTCGATAGTTTTATTCTTTTTAAACATATGGTTAACCCGATGGTATTGAAAATGAAAAACGAAGGATGACAGGGAGAAAGAACCAGATAACAAGGCCATGTACGTGGATTCGAAGCACCATGCCAGCAGGCCAAGCAGCCAGAAGAGAAGAGCGCTATTTATGGCTAAGTACTTGCTTTCCATGCGAATGAGATGGCTACTCCTTAGTCATCGTGGGTTGGAAAAGAGAAGGACGATGTGGCTTACTAACCGCCAGCGCGCTGGATAAAAAATGTTCTCTTCCTGAGGGTTTCTCTTATCCAGAAATTAGTCTGCGGGGTCAATCATTTTGAACGGTAAATTTAACATTTCAGAATATACCCCTCTGAATGTAGGGTTTAAGTTCGCTGCTGGCTTGCGCTATGGTTAATAGCAGCGATATTAACTAAGGACAGCGTTATGACTTTACACTGCGCATTTATTGGATTCGGCAAAAGTACCACCCGCTACCATCTTCCCTATGTTTTGCACCGAAAAGACCGCTGGCATGTGGCGCATATCTTCCGCCGCAGCGCCAGGCCGGAGGAGCAGGCGCCGCAGTATTCGCACATCCACTTCACCAGCGATCTCGATGAAGTGCTTAACGACCCGCAGGTCAAGCTGGTGATCGTGTGTACCCACGCGGACAGCCATTTTGACTATGCCAAACGGGCGCTGGAGGCGGGTAAAAATGTGCTGGTCGAAAAGCCTTTTACGCCGACTCTGGACGAGGCGAAGACGCTATTCGCGCTGGCGAAAAGCAAAGGGCTGACGGTCACTCCGTACCAGAACCGCCGCTTTGACTCCTGCTTTCTGACCACGAAGAAAGTCATTGAGAGCGGCAAACTGGGGGAGCTCGTCGAGATTGAAAACCATTTCGATAACTATCGCCCGATAGATGGTGGAAAGCCTGGCCTGCCGCAGGATGGGACGTTCTATGGTCTGGGGGTCCATACCATGGACCAAATTATTGCTCTGTTTGGCCGCCCGGATCATGTGTCTTACGACATTCGTAGCCTGCGCAACCAGGCCAACCCGGACGATACTTTTGAGGCCCAGCTGTTCTACGGCAATCTGAAAGCGATTGTTAAATCCAGCCATCTGGTGAAGCTGCCCTACCCAAAATTCATCGTCCATGGTCATAAAGGGTCATTTATTAAATACGGTATCGACCAGCAGGAGACCAGCCTGAAGGCGAATATCATGCCCGGTGAGCCAGGATTCGGCGCGGACGATACGTTGGGCCTGCTGGAGTACGTCAATGAAGCAGGGGAAACCGTACGGGAAGAGGTTCCGCTTGAAACCGGCGACTATGGCCGCGTCTATGATTCGCTGTATGAAACCCTCGTTAACGGCCAGCCTAATTTCGTCAAGGAATCTGAGGTTCTCACGAATATCGAGATCCTTGAACGCGGCTTTGAGCAGCCGTCTCCCGCCACTATAACCCTTGCAGGATAAGCAACTCCGGCTCCTCTGTGCTTGTTCATATTTTTTGAACAGAGGAGTCAATTTTCACCCTCTATGATCGCCAGGGGATTGGGTCCACACTTATCCCATCGAAAACATATGGGGGTGCAACATGATCTACTTACGCAAAGCTAACGAACGCGGCCACGCTAACCACGGCTGGCTGGATTCCTGGCATACTTTCTCTTTCGCGAACTATTACGATCCTAACTTTATGGGCTTCTCGGCGCTGCGGGTTATCAACGATGACGTGATCGACGCAGGCCAGGGCTTCGGTACCCATCCGCATAAAGATATGGAAATTCTGACCTACGTGCTGGAAGGGGCCGTGGAGCATCAGGACAGCATGGGTAACAAAGAGCAGGTTCCGGCGGGTGAGTTTCAGATCATGAGCGCGGGTACCGGTATTCGTCACTCTGAGTACAACCCAAGCGCCACGGAAAAACTGCATCTGTACCAGATCTGGATTATGCCGGAAAAAAATGGCATCACTCCGCGCTACGAACAGCGCCGCTTTGACGCCGTTCAGGGCAAACAGCTGGTGCTGTCGCCGGATGCTCGCGAAGGCTCGCTGAAAGTGTACCAGGATATGGAACTGTACCGCTGGGCCCTGCTGAAAGATGAGCAGTCGGTGCATCAGATTGCCGCCGAACGCCGGGTGTGGATCCAGGTGGTGAAAGGTGAAGTCACCATCAACGGAACGAAGGCCACCACCAGCGATGGCCTGGCCATTTGGGACGAGCAGGCGATTTCCGTGCATGCTGACGGCGATAGCGAGATACTGCTGTTCGATCTGCCGCCAGTCTGATACGCGTCATCCTTCAAGCCGCATTTTTGTTGGCTCTCCTCACTCACCCCGGTCGCGTACCCCTTGTACGCTTCCGGGGGTTCGTTGCGTTGCCGCCTCAATGCAACTTGAATGATTTTGCGTATCCACTCTAAATTAATCTGTTAGCCCTCTTTTCTCCGGGAAGGTTGGGCTTTGTCCGTGATAAACTGAGAAAATGTCTCCCGTTTATCACAGTCAGGACGATGAAAAAGAAAAGACCCGTACTTCAGGATGTAGCCGATCTTGTCGGCGTGACCAAAATGACGGTCAGTCGCTATTTACGTAACCCGGAACAGGTTTCCGAAGCGCTGCGTGGCAAGATTGCCGTTGCTCTCGATGAACTGGGTTATATTCCTAATCGCGCCCCTGATATCCTCTCTAATGCGACCAGCCGCGCCATTGGCGTGCTGCTGCCCTCGTTAACTAACCAGGTCTTCTCGGAAGTGCTGCGCGGTATTGAAAGCGTAACCGACTCTTTCGGCTATCAGACTATGCTGGCGCACTACGGCTATAAGCCGGAAATGGAAGAAAAACGCCTGGAATCGATGCTCTCCTGGAATATTGACGGCCTGATCCTTACCGAACGGACCCATACGCCGCGAACCCTGAAGATGATTGAAGTCGCGGGTATCCCGGTTGTGGAGCTGATGGACAGTCAGTCGCCGTGCCTCGATATCGCCGTCGGCTTTGATAACTTTGAAGCGGCCCGACAGATGACCGCGGCGATTATCAATCATGGTCACCGTCACGTTGCCTATCTTGGCGCACGTCTTGATGAACGTACTATCATCAAACAGAAGGGGTATGAGCAAGCGATGCTTGATGCCGGAATGACGCCCTACAGCGTGATGGTTGAGCAGTCTTCTTCTTATTCATCGGGAATTGAGCTGATGCGCCAGGCGCGTCGCGAATATCCGCAGCTTGACGGCATTTTCTGTACCAACGATGACCTTGCGGTCGGCGCAGCGTTTGAGTGCCAGCGGCTGGGGCTTAAAATCCCTGACGATATGGCGATTGCCGGTTTCCACGGCCACGATATTGGTCAGGTGATGGAGCCGCGTCTGGCCAGCGTGCTGACGCCGCGTGAGCGTATGGGGCGGATTGGCGCTGAACGTCTGCTGGCGCGGATACGCGGTGAAGCGGTGACGCCTAAGATGTTAGATTTAGGTTTCACATTGTCACCGGGCGGATCTATTTAAACTGACAAATTTGAAGTAGATCACACATATTCACATCTGGCACGAATGGTTATTGCTTCTCCACTACTCCGGCATGACAATGTTACCGATAACAGTTACCCGTAACAATTAATCTGTACGCCAGTATTCCACGCCGTTAAACGCTGCCAGGCTGCGCGTATGTGTCCAGTGGGAGGAAGCTTTGAGCACGACTAACCATGATCACCACATCTATGTCCTGATGGGCGTTTCCGGCAGCGGGAAATCCGCTGTCGCCAGCGAAGTGGCGCATCAACTGCACGCCGCGTTTCTCGACGGCGACTTTCTTCATCCGCGCAGCAATATCAACAAGATGGCTTCCGGCGAACCGTTAAATGACGACGACCGCACCCCGTGGCTGCAGGCGCTGAACGATGCCGCCTTTGCTATGCAGCGCACCAATAAAGTGTCGCTGATTGTCTGCTCCGCGTTGAAAAAGAGCTATCGCGACATCCTGCGTAAAGGTAACCCGAACCTCTCCTTTATCTATCTGAAAGGTGATTTTGCGGTTATCGAACAACGTCTGAAGGCGCGTAAAGGCCACTTCTTTAAGACTCAGATGCTGGTTACGCAGTTTGAGACGCTGCAGGAACCGGGCGCGGATGAAAGCGATGTGTTAATCGTCGATATCGACCAGTCATTGGAAGGCGTGGTCGCCAGCACCATTGAGGTGATCAACAAAGGCAGTAACTAGTGAGTACATTAACGCTTGTTTTGACAGCAGTCGGCTCCGTTTTGCTGCTGCTGTTTTTAGTCATGAAGGCGCGTATGCATGCCTTCGTGGCTTTGATGGTGGTTTCTATTGGAGCAGGGCTTTTTTCCGGAATGCCGTTAGATAAGATCGCGGCGACGATGGAAAAAGGCATGGGCGGCACGCTGGGTTTTCTGGCTATCGTCGTCGCGTTAGGGGCTATGTTTGGTAAGATCCTGCATGAAACCGGCGCGGTCGACCAGATTGCCGTTAAGATGCTGAGATCTTTCGGCCACAATCGCGCCCATTATGCGATAGGTCTGGCCGGGCTTATCTGCGCGCTGCCGCTGTTTTTTGAAGTGGCGATCGTGCTGCTGATCAGCGTGGCTTTCTCAATGGCGCGCCATACCGGCACCAACCTTGTGAAGCTGGTGATCCCGCTGTTTGCTGGCGTAGCCGCCGCGGCCGCGTTCCTGCTACCGGGGCCTGCGCCGATGCTGCTCGCCTCGCAGATGCATGCCGACTTTGGCTGGATGATCCTGATTGGCCTGTGCGCCGCTATCCCGGGGATGATTATTGCCGGGCCGCTGTGGGGTAACTTCATCAGCCGCTATGTTGAACTGCACATTCCGGACGATATTAGCGAGCCACACCTTGGCGAAGGCAAAATGCCGTCGTTCGGCTTCAGCCTGTCGCTGATTCTGCTGCCGCTGGTGCTGGTTGGCCTGAAAACCATCGCCGCGCGCTTTGTGCCGGAAGGTTCTACCGCTTACGAATGGTTTGAGTTTATCGGCCATCCGTTTACCGCGATTCTGGTGGCGTGCCTGGTGGCTATCTATGGTCTGGCGGTACGTCAGGGAATGGCTAAAGATCGGGTGATGGAGATTTGCGGTCATGCGCTCCAGCCTGCGGGCATCATCCTGCTGGTCATCGGTGCGGGCGGGGTGTTTAAACAGGTGCTGGTCGACTCCGGCGTAGGCCCTGCCCTCGGTGAAGCGTTAACCGGTATGGGCCTGCCGATTGCCATCACCTGCTTCGTGCTGGCGGCGGCGGTGCGTATTATTCAGGGTTCCGCGACCGTTGCCTGCCTGACGGCAGTCGGGCTGGTGATGCCGGTTATTGAACAGCTGCACTACAGCGGCGCGCAGATGGCGGCGCTCTCTATCTGTATCGCCGGCGGTTCTATCGTGGTCAGCCACGTTAACGACGCGGGCTTCTGGTTGTTCGGCAAGTTTACCGGCGCGACCGAAGCGCAAACGCTGAAAACCTGGACGATGATGGAAACCATCCTCGGCACCGTCGGGGCGATTGTTGGTATGATTGCGTTTACGCTGTTGAGCTAAACGCCAAAGTGATAACCCGGCGGAGCGAAGCGATGCCGGGTTAATTTCATGCTCGACTTATATCGAAAACCTTTAGCTTTAACCCTCTCCCGATCTGCCACTATCAGAAATACGATAAACGTCATACGGCTCACAAACCCACGCCACGCCTGGTTTTTTCGGTCTTCTCCGCAAGAATAAAACAACCCAATTTCTGCTGTAATCCATAATCTTGATCAATAAAATAGCGGCGGAAAATATTCCCTTCTCAATCTAAATTCCCTGATAATTATTCGGGTATTCCGGGGTGCCAGTGACGGCGGCCGCCAGGCAAAATTAGCTGCGTTACTGATTGCCTGGCAATCATTGATTAATTTCACTTGCGACTTTAGCTGCATTTTGTAATGTGAAGGACTAACCAGTAGGAAACTGGCCTGGAACAAACAGCACACACCTCGCAGGAATACGTTATGAAAAATGTTGGTTTTATCGGCTGGCGCGGAATGGTCGGCTCTGTCCTCATGCAACGCATGGTAGAAGAGCGCGATTTTGACGCCATTCGCCCTGTTTTTTTCTCCACCTCCCAGTTGGGGCAGCCTGCTCCATCCTTTGGTGGCAGTACCGGTGGCACGCTTCAGGATGCATTCGATCTGGAAGCACTGAAGGCGCTGGACATTATTGTCACGTGTCAGGGCGGCGATTACACCAACGATATTTACCCGAAGCTGCGTGAAAGCGGCTGGCAGGGCTACTGGATTGACGCCGCCTCTTCGCTGCGCATGAAAGACGACGCCATCATTATTCTTGACCCGGTGAACCAGGATGTCATTACCGCAGGTCTGAACAACGGCGTTAAAACCTTTGTCGGCGGCAACTGTACCGTTAGCCTGATGCTGATGTCCCTCGGCGGCCTGTTTGCTCAGGATCTGGTTGAGTGGGTGAGCGTGGCGACTTACCAGGCGGCTTCCGGCGGCGGTGCGCGTCATATGCGCGAACTGCTGACCCAGATGGGCCAGCTGCACAGCCATGTTGCGGCTGAGCTGGCGGATCCGGCTTCCGCAATCCTGGAGATTGAACGCAAAGTCACCTCTTTGACCCGCAGCGGCGAACTGGCGGTGGATAACTTTGGCGTTCCTCTGGCGGGCAGCCTGATCCCATGGATCGACAAACAGCTGGATAACGGCCAGAGCCGTGAAGAGTGGAAAGGCCAGGCGGAGACTAACAAAATCCTCGCGACCGCCTCACCGATTCCGGTAGACGGCCTGTGCGTTCGCGTTGGCGCGCTGCGCTGCCATAGCCAGGCGTTTACCATCAAGCTGAAAAAAGATGTTTCTATTCCGACCGTTGAAGAACTGCTGGCCGCGCACAACCCGTGGGCCAAAGTGGTGCCGAACGATCGTGATATTACTATGCGTGAGCTGACCCCGGCTGCCGTCACCGGCACCCTGACCACCCCGGTGGGGCGCCTGCGTAAACTGAATATGGGGCCGGAGTATCTGTCGGCGTTCACCGTTGGTGACCAGCTACTGTGGGGGGCCGCCGAGCCGCTCCGCCGTATGCTAAGACAGCTGGCGTAGTCGTCACAAGATGAGAAAAGGGGTGTTGAAACACCCCTTTTTTTTGCGTAATACAAGGAGTAAACGCGAATGTTAGATTTTTCCCAACGGAGGTAACTCAGCCTTGGCTATGCTTTAAGTAAGGAGTCATGACGTCTCCTTACCTGAAGGTGGGACGGAGCAGGGGGACGCGTAACGTGCTGCGCCGTTCAGGTCAAAAAAAAGTCGCCAGATACAGGAAAGGGCGACACCTACAACAGGATGAAACCATGTCTAATCGTATCGATAAGGACGTGATTAATGCGCTTATCGCCGGCCATTTTGCGGATCCTTTTTCCGTGCTTGGCATGCATTACACCGACGCCGGGCTGGAAGTTCGTGCATTATTACCCGATGCCACCGAAGTGTGGGTCATTGAACCAAAAACCGGACGCAAAGTCGGCAAGCTGGAATGCCTCGACTCGCGCGGTTTCTTTAGCGGCGTTCTGCCGCGTCGTAAAAATCCTTTTCGTTATCAGTTGGCTGTCACCTGGCACGGGCAGCAGAATCTGATCGATGACCCGTATCGTTTTGGCCCGCTGCTGCAGGATCTGGATGTCTGGCTGCTGTCGGAAGGCACGCACCTGCGTCCGTATGAAACGTTGGGCGCGCATGCCGATACTATGGACGGCGTGGTCGGCACGCGTTTCTCGGTCTGGGCGCCTAACGCCCGTCGGGTGTCGGTCGTCGGCCAGTTTAACTACTGGGATGGTCGCCGCCACCCGATGCGCCTGCGTAAAGAGTCCGGCATCTGGGAGCTGTTCGTTCCCGGCGCGCTGAACGGCCAGCTGTATAAATTCGAGCTGATTGATGCCCACGGCAACCTGCGGGTGAAGTCCGACCCTTACGCTTTTGAAGCGCAGATGCGCCCGGATAGCGCCTCGCTCATCTGCGGGCTGCCGGAAAAGGTCCAGCAGCCGCCGGAGCGCAAGCTGGCTAACCAGTTTGATGCGCCAATCTCGATTTATGAGGTGCACCTCGGCTCCTGGCGTCGCCATACCGATAATAACTTCTGGCTGAGCTACCGCGAGCTTGCCGACCAACTGGTGCCTTATGCCAAATGGATGGGCTTCACCCATCTTGAACTACTACCGGTTAATGAGCATCCGTTTGACGGCAGCTGGGGCTATCAGCCAACCGGGCTATATGCGCCAACTCGTCGCTTCGGCACCCGGGAGGATTTCCTCTACTTTATCAACGCCGCGCACGCTGCGGGCCTGAACGTGATTCTGGACTGGGTACCCGGCCATTTTCCGGCGGATGATTTCGCGCTCGCCTCGTTTGACGGCACCTCGTTGTATGAACATAGCGACCCGCGCGAAGGCTACCACCAGGACTGGAACACCCTGATTTACAACTACGGTCGTCGCGAGGTCAGTAATTATCTGGTCGGCAATGCGCTGTACTGGATCGAACGCTTCGGCATTGACGCGCTGCGGGTTGATGCGGTGGCATCAATGATTTATCGCGACTATAGCCGCAAACAGGGCGAGTGGGTGCCGAACGAATTCGGCGGTCGGGAAAACCTTGAAGCCATTGAGTTTCTGCGCAATACCAACCGCGTGCTGGGCGAGCAGACGCCGGGCGCGGTGACGATGGCGGAAGAGTCGACCGATTTCCCCGGCGTGTCTCGTCCTTCCTCCACCGGCGGGCTCGGCTTCTGGTTCAAGTGGAACCTTGGCTGGATGCACGACACCCTCGACTATATGAAGCTGGACCCGGTGCATCGCCGACATCATCACGACAAGATGACCTTCGGTATGCTCTACAACTACACCGAAAACTTTGTCCTGCCGCTCTCTCATGATGAGGTCGTGCACGGCAAAAAATCGATTCTCGACCGTATGCCGGGCGATGCCTGGCAGAAGTTCGCTAACCTGCGCGCGTACTACGGCTGGCTGTTTGCCTTCCCCGGTAAAAAGCTCCTGTTTATGGGCAATGAGTTTGCTCAAGGGCGAGAGTGGAACCACGATACAAGCCTCGACTGGCATCTGCTGGAAGGCGGCGATAACTGGCACCACGGCGTTCAGCGGCTGGTGCGCGATCTCAACCATACTTATCGCCACCATAAAGCGCTGCATGAACTGGATTTTGACCCCTACGGATTTGAATGGCTGGTGGTGGACGACCACGAGCGCTCGGTCTTTATCTTTGTTCGTCGCGACAGGGCGGGTAACGAAATTATCGTCGCCAGCAACTTCACGCCAGTGCCGCGCCATGAGTATCGCTTTGGCATCAACCAGCCTGGCCGCTGGCGTGAAGAGCTGAACACCGACTCTATGCACTACCACGGTAGCAATACCGGCAACGGCGGCGTCGTCGAGAGCGACCCGATCGCCAGCCACGGTCGTGAACACTCGCTCTCCATTACGCTGCCGCCGCTGGCGACGGTATGGCTGGTGCGGGAGGCGCAATGATCGCACTCACGGCAGGAAAGCCCGCGCCTTTAGGGGCCAGCTACGACGGTAAGGGCGTGAATTTCGCGCTCTTTTCCGTCCATGCGGAGCGGGTGGAACTCTGCGTGTTTGACGAGCAGGGCAATGAGCGGCGAGTCGACCTGCCCGCACGCAGCGGCGATATCTGGCACGGCTGGCTCGCCGATGTCGGGCCAGGTCTGCGCTACGGCTACCGCGTCCACGGCCCCTGGGACCCGGCGCAGGGGCACCGTTTCAATCCGGCAAAGCTGCTGCTCGATCCCTGCTGCCACCAGGTGGATGGCGGACTGCCTGACGACGAGCGACTTCACGGCGGCGATGGCGTTCCCGATAACCGCGATAGCGCGGCAATAGCGCCGAAGTCGCGGGTAATCGACCTCCATTATGACTGGCGCGGCGATAAGCCGCCGCGCACGCCGTGGGGCCAGACGGTGATTTATGAAGCCCACGTCAAGGGGCTGACCTGGCTGCACCCTGAGCTGCCGGAAGAGATCCGCGGCACCTACAAAGCGCTGGGTCATCCGGTGATGATCGAATACTTCCGCACGCTCGGCATTACTGCACTAGAGTTAATGCCGGTGGCGCAGTTCGCCAGCGAACCGCGTCTGCAGAGGATGGGGTTAAGCAACTATTGGGGCTACAACCCGCTGGCGATTTTTGCCCTCGATACGCGCTACGCCAGCGCGCCGGAGCAGGCGTTAAACGAATTTCGCGATGCGGTAAAAGCGCTGCACGCGGCAGGTATTGAAGTGATCCTTGACGTGGTGTTGAACCATAGCGCGGAGATAGACCTGGAAGGGCCGACCTTCTCCCTGCGCGGAATCGACAACCGTAGCTATTATTGGATCAGGGAAGACGGTGATTACCACAACTGGACCGGCTGCGGGAACACCCTCAACCTCAGCCATCCCGGGGTGGTGGAGTATGCGCGCCAGTGTCTGCGCTTTTGGGTCGATGAGTGCCACGTCGACGGTTTTCGTTTCGATCTCGCCTCGGTAATGGGGCGGACGCCGGAGTTTCGTCAGGATGCGCCGCTGTTTGAGGCCATTCGTAACGATCCGCGGCTGGCGGAAGTGAAGCTGATTGCCGAGCCCTGGGATATCGGTCCCGGGGGCTACCAGGTCGGTAACTTTCCGCCGTTGTTTGCTGAGTGGAACGACCATTTCCGCGATACCGCACGTCGATTCTGGCTACAGCAGAACGTCTCGCTGGGCGACTTCGCGCTGCGTTTTGCCGCCTCGAGCGACGTTTTCCAGCGTAACGGCAGAGCGCCGTCGGCGGCGATTAACCTGGTCACCGCGCACGATGGTTTCACCCTGCGCGACTGCGTTTGTTTCAATCAGAAACACAATGAGGCAAACGGGGAGGAGAATCGCGATGGGACTAACAATAACTACAGCAACAATCATGGTATAGAAGGATTAGAAGGGAGTCTTGCCGTCATTGAGCGGCGCCGTGCCAGCGTTCACGCTCTTCTGGCGACGCTACTGCTGGCGCAGGGAACGCCGATGCTGCTGGCGGGTGACGAACACGGTCACAGCCAGCATGGTAACAACAATGCTTACTGTCAGGACAATGCGTTGACCTGGCTGGACTGGAACCATACTAACCGCGGGCTGACCGCGTTCACCGCCGCGTTGATTCATCTGCGCCAGCGTATTTCGGCTTTAACCGATAATCGCTGGTGGCAGGAGGGAGACGGCAGCGTTCGCTGGTTAAACCAACATGCTCAGCCGCTGTCCGCTGATGAATGGCAGCACGGTGCGCCGCGCATGCAGATCATATTGTCCGATCGCTGGCTGATGGCGCTGAACGCCACCGCCGAGGTGGCAGAGATGGTTTTACCCGCGGGGGAATGGCGCGCCATTCCACCTTTCGCCGGAGAGGATAATCCGGTCACTATGGCTGTCTGGCATGGGCCCGCGCACGGAGTGTGCGTATTTCAAAGGTCGTAACCTCGGGGCTTCCGGTTGGTCTCGAAGCGGCGGCGCGACGAGAAGGGCAGGCAAGCTGGGGAGTAAAAAAGGAGTTAATTATGGTTGGGGTAGAAAAGAACGATCCATTGATGCTGGCGCGTCAGTTGCCGATCAAATCCGTTGCGCTGATCCTTGCCGGGGGACGTGGTACCCGTCTGAAGGATCTGACCAATAAACGCGCGAAACCTGCTGTCCATTTCGGCGGCAAGTTCCGTATTATCGATTTTGCGTTATCTAACTGTATTAACTCAGGTATTCGTCGTATCGGCGTCATCACCCAGTATCAATCGCATACTCTGGTGCAGCATATTCAGCGCGGCTGGTCTTTTTTCAATGAAGAGATGAACGAATTTGTTGACCTGCTGCCCGCCCAGCAAAGGATGCAGGGAGAAAACTGGTATCGCGGCACCGCGGACGCGGTGACGCAGAACCTCGACATCATTCGTCGCTACAAGGCGGAGTATGTCGTCATCCTCGCCGGCGACCATATCTACAAACAAGACTACTCGCGGATGCTTATCGACCATGTCGAAAAAGGCGCGCGTTGCACCGTTGCCTGTATGCCGGTGCCTATTGAAGAAGCACGGGCGTTCGGCGTAATGGCGGTGGACGAGAGCGATAAGATTATCGATTTCGTCGAAAAACCGGCTAACCCTCCGGCGATGCCGGGCGATGCGAGCAAATCGCTGGCGAGTATGGGTATCTATGTCTTTGACGCGGATTACCTTTATGAGCTTCTGGAAGAAGACGACAGCGATGAAAGCTCCAGCCACGATTTTGGTAAAGACATCATTCCGAAAATCACCAAAGCTGGCATGGCTTATGCACATCCTTTCCCGCTTTCCTGCGTGCAGTCCGATCCGCAGTCTGAGCCCTATTGGCGGGATGTCGGGACCCTGGAAGCGTACTGGAAAGCCAACCTCGATCTGGCTTCGGTGACCCCGGAACTGGATATGTACGATCAGAACTGGCCGATTCGCACCCATATGGAGCCTCTGCCTCCGGCGAAATTCGTTCAGGACCGCTCGGGTAGCCACGGGATGACCCTCAACTCGCTGGTCTCCGGCGGCTGTATCATCTCCGGTTCGGTGGTTGTGCAGTCGGTGCTGTTCCCGCGCGTGCGGGTGAATTCATTCTGTAATATTGATTCGGCAGTCTTGCTGCCAGAGGTTTGGGTTGGCCGTTCGTGCCGCCTGCGTCGCTGCATTATTGACCGTGCCTGCGTGATACCGGAAGGTATGGTTGTTGGTGAGAACGCGGAAGAGGATGCACGCCGTTTCTACCGCTCGGAGGAAGGTATCGTGCTGGTCACCCGCGACATGCTGCGGAAATTGGGGTACCCACAGGAGCGCTAATGCAGGTATTACATGTATGTTCAGAGATGTTCCCGCTGTTAAAAACCGGTGGACTGGCGGATGTGATCGGCGCGCTGCCTGCAGCGCAAATTGCCGGGGGCGTTGACACGCGCGTACTGTTGCCCGCGTTTCCTGATATCCGCCGCGGCGTGACGGATGCGCAGGTGGTAACGCGCCGGGAGACGTTTGCCGGGCGTATCACTTTACTGTTCGGCCACTTTAACGGCGTGGGCATCTATCTGATTGATGCTCCGCATCTCTACGATCGTCCGGGGAGCCCTTACCACGATACCAATCAGCATGCCTATACCGACAACGTGCTGCGCTTCGCGCTGCTGGGCTGGGTAGGCAGCGAGATGGCCTGCGGCCTGGATCCTTTCTGGCGTCCCGATGTTGTTCACGCCCACGACTGGCATGCGGGGCTGACCCCTGCCTATCTGGCGGCGCGCGGCCACCCGGCGAAGTCAGTCTTTACGGTGCATAACCTGGCCTATCAGGGGATGTTCTACTCGTGGCATATGAACGACATTGAGCTGCCCTGGTCGTTCTATAACGTTCATGGCCTCGAATTTAACGGTCAGATCTCCTTCCTGAAGGCGGGTCTTTACTACGCCGACCATATTACGGCGGTTAGTCCAACCTATGCCCGCGAAATCACCGAGCCGCAGTTCGCTTACGGGATGGAAGGGCTGCTGCGCCAGCGACAGCATGAGGGCCGCCTTTCGGGGATCCTCAACGGAGTGGATGATCACATCTGGAATCCGGAAAGCGACCTGCTGCTGGCCGCGCGCTATGACCGCGATCGGCTGGAAGAGAAGGCTGAGAACAAACGTCAGCTGCAAATCGCCATGGGGCTGAAGGTGGATGATAAAGCGCCGCTGTTTGCCGTGGTTAGCCGTTTGACCAGCCAAAAAGGGTTGGACCTGGTGCTGGAGGCGCTGCCGGGCCTGCTGGAGCAGGGTGGTCAGCTGGCGCTGCTGGGGGCTGGCGATCCGGTACTGCAGGAGGGCTTCCTGGCCGCTGCGGCCGAGCATCCGGGCAAAGTCGGCGTTCAGATTGGCTACCATGAGGCATTCTCTCACCGTATTATGGGCGGCGCCGATGTGATTCTGGTGCCCAGCCGTTTTGAACCGTGCGGCTTGACCCAGCTGTACGGCCTGAAGTACGGCACGCTACCGCTGGTGCGGCGCACCGGCGGTCTGGCAGACACCGTTTCCGACTGCTCGCTGGAGAATCTCGCCGACGGTCTGGCTACCGGCTTTGTTTTTGAAGATAGCAACGCTGTGTCGCTGCTGCGGGCCATTCGACGCACGTTCGTCCTGTGGTCGCGCCCATCGCTCTGGCGTTACGTCCAGCGCCAGGCGATGAATATGGATTTTAGCTGGCAGGTTGCCGCAAACTCTTACCGCGAACTTTATCAACGCTTGCTGTAACCAGGAGCAAAGCTATGAATGTACCTTTTAGCTACTCATCACCCACCCTGAGCGTTGAGGCGTTAAAGCACTCTATTGCTTATAAACTGATGTTTATTATCGGTAAAGATCCGGCTATCGCGAACAAGCATGAATGGCTTAATGCTACGCTGTTCGCCGTTCGCGATCGCATGGTTGAGCGCTGGCTACGTTCAAACCGGGCGCAGCTCTCTCAGGAGGTGCGCCAGGTATACTATCTGTCGATGGAATTTTTGATTGGCCGTACTTTATCCAACGCGCTGTTATCGCTAGGTATTTATGAAGATGTGAATAGCGCGCTGGAAGAGATGGGGCTGAATCTTGAAGAGCTGATTGATGAAGAGAATGACCCGGGCCTGGGCAACGGCGGCCTGGGGCGTCTGGCCGCCTGCTTCCTTGACTCGCTGGCGGCGCTGGGTTTACCGGGCCGTGGCTACGGTATTCGCTACGACTACGGCATGTTTAAGCAAAACATCGTCGATGGGCGGCAGAAAGAGTCCCCGGATTACTGGCTGGAGTATGGTAACCCGTGGGAATTTGAGCGCCACAATACGCGCTATAAAGTGCGTTTCGGCGGCCGCATTCAGCAGGAAGGTAAACATTCACGCTGGGTGGAAACCGAAGAGATTATTGCTGAAGCCTACGATCAGATTATCCCGGGTTTTGATACCGACGCCACCAATACGCTGCGTCTGTGGAGCGCGCAGGCCAGCAGCGAGATTAACCTCGGTAAATTTAATCAGGGCGACTACTTCGCGGCGGTGGAAGATAAAAACCACTCCGAGAACGTGTCGCGGGTACTTTATCCGGATGACTCCACCTATTCCGGGCGCGAACTGCGCCTGCGCCAGGAGTATTTCCTCGTGTCGGCGACGGTACAAGATATCCTCAGCCGCCACTACCAGCTGCATAAAACCTACGCCAATCTGGCGGATAAAATCGCGATTCATCTCAATGACACGCACCCGGTGCTGTCGATTCCGGAGCTGATGCGCCTGCTGATTGACGAGCATAAGTTCAGCTGGGATGAGGCGTTCGAGGTAACCTGCCAGGTCTTCTCTTATACCAACCATACCCTGATGAGCGAAGCGCTGGAGACCTGGCCCGTCGACATGCTGGGTAAAATTCTGCCGCGTCATTTGCAGATTATTTTCGAGATTAATGACTACTTCCTGAAGACCCTGCAGGAGCAGTATCCCAACGATACGGCGATGCTGGGTCGTACGTCGATTATCGACGAGTCTAACGGGCGTCGCGTCCGTATGGCGTGGCTGGCGGTGGTGGTAAGCCACAAGGTCAACGGCGTGTCGGAGCTGCACTCCCGGCTGATGGTTGAGTCGCTGTTTGCCGAATTTGCCAAAATTTTTCCGATGCGCTTCACCAACGTCACGAATGGCGTGACTCCGCGCCGCTGGCTGGCGCTGGCGAATCCGCCGTTGTCAAAAGTGCTGGATGAAAATATCGGTCACACCTGGCGCACGGATTTAAGTCAGCTGAAGGAGCTGGAGCAGCATATCGACTATCCGAAGGTCAATCAGGCGGTACGCCAGGCCAAGCTGGAAAACAAGCAGCGGCTGGCGAACTACATCGGCCAGCAGCTTAACGTGGTCGTCAACCCGAAAGCTCTGTTTGATGTGCAGATCAAGCGTATTCACGAGTACAAACGTCAGTTGATGAACGTGCTGCATGTGATCACTCGCTACAATCGCATCAAAGCCGATCCTGACGCTGAGTGGGTACCGCGCGTGAATATTTTCGCCGGAAAGGCGGCTTCGGCTTACTATATGGCGAAGCATATTATTCATTTAATTAATGATGTCGCGGCGGTAGTGAATAACGATCCGGAAGTTGGCGATAAGCTGAAAGTGGTATTTATTCCTAACTACAGCGTTAGCCTCGCGCAGCTGATCATTCCGGCGGCGGATCTCTCCGAGCAGATCTCTCTGGCAGGGACGGAGGCGTCCGGTACCAGCAACATGAAGTTCGCGCTTAACGGCGCGTTAACCATTGGTACTCTGGATGGCGCTAACGTTGAGATGCAGGAGCACGTTGGGGCGGATAATTTCTTTATCTTCGGTAATACGGCGGAACAAGTTGAAGCCCTGCGGGCCAATGGCTATAAACCGCGTGATTACTACGAGCAGGATGAAGAGCTGCACCAGGCGCTGACGCAGATTGGCACCGGCCTGTTTAGTCCATCTGAACCGGGACGTTACCGCGACCTGCTGGATTCGCTGATTAACTTCGGCGACCACTATCAGGTTCTGGCGGATTACCGTAGCTACGTGGATTGTCAGGATAAGGTGGATGAGCTGTACCGTCATCCGGAGGAGTGGGCCAATAAAGCGATGCTGAATATCGCTAATATGGGTTACTTCTCGTCCGATCGCACGATTAAAGAGTATGCCGACCATATCTGGCATATCGATCCGGTAAGGCTGTAACGGGGTTGCCATAAAAAAAACGGGGCCTACGGGCCCCGTTACTATTTACGCTGTTACGACGCCAGCGACAGCTCAGACTTTCCCGCGTGCTGCGCCAGCCATTCGCTAATGCGCGCCTGCTGTTCCTCCGTGAGCCACATGCCCTGCTTGGTCCGCCGCCAGATAGCGTCATCCAGTGAACGAACCCATTCGTGCTCAACCAGATAACGCAGTTCGGCTTCAAAAAACTCATGACCGAAATGTTCGCCCAGATCGTCCAGCGAGGTCGCCTTATCAAGGATCAACTCGCTGTTGCTGCCGTAGGTGCGGGCGTAATGGCGGGCCATAGATTCACTGATAAACGGGAAGCGGCGGCGCAGCTTAGCCGCATAGTCATCACGGTCGCCGCCGATATCGCCGCCGGGCAGCACCGCGGTTTTGGTCCATGCCGGGCCAATGCCTTTGTAGTAAGGCGTCAGTTTCTCCAGCGCGTGTTCGGCCAGCTTACGGTAGGTGGTGAGCTTACCGCCGAAGACCGATAGCAGCGGCGCCTGGCCGTTCTCATCATGAATATCGAGGGTGTAATCGCGGGTGATCGCCTGCGGTGAATCAGATTCATCATCGCACAGCGGGCGCACGCCCGAGTAGGTCCAGACAATATCGTCCCGGGTGAGTTGTTTTTTAAAGTGAGCGTTATAGACGTTCAGCAGATAGTTAACCTCTTTGTCATCGATCGCCACCGCTTTTGGATCGCCTTTATATTCGACGTCGGTGGTGCCGATGATGGAGAACTCGTCCATCCACGGGATCACAAAGACAATGCGTTTATCTTCATTTTGCAGGATATAGGCCTGCTTCTGCGTATGTACACGCGGTACGACGATATGACTGCCTTTAATCAAGCGGATACCGTACGGAGAACGCAGGTGCATCCCCTCGTCGAAGAACTGTTTGACCCACGGGCCGGTCGCGTTAACCAGACCGCGCGCCTGCCAGGTGAACTTTTCACCGCTATCAATATCTTCCGCTTCGACAATCCACAAACCGTTTTCACGTTTTGCTGAAATGGCGCGGGTGCGCGTGCGTACTTCTCCACCTTTACGCACAACCATCTGGGCATTGGCCAGCACCATGCGCGCATCGTCGACCCAGCAGTCGGAATATTCGAAACCGCGCACGATTTCAGGTTTAAGTACTGATTCTGTACCAAAACGCAAACCGGTTGATCCAGGCAGGCTGGTGCGCTTACCGAGATGGTCGTACATAAACAGGCCAATGCGGATCATCCACGCCGGACGCAGGTGCGGGCGATGCGGTAAGCGAAAACGCATCGGGAAGGCGATATGCGGGGCCATTTTTAATAACACTTCACGCTCGGCCAGCGCTTCGCTCACCAGGCGGAATTCATAGTGTTCGAGGTAGCGCAGCCCGCCGTGAATCAGCTTTGAGCTGGCGCTGGATGTCGCGCAGGCCAGATCGCGCGCCTCCAGCATCAGCACGGATAAACCACGCCCTGCGGCGTCTGCCGCGATACCGGCACCGTTGATGCCTCCCCCTATCACAATCAGATCTTTGGTTTCCACGCTGCTACCTCTTACACTTTCGTTTAAGCTCACAAATGTTCGATATCGCTCAATATAGCAAACAATCGCGCCATTGGTAACATCAAAAAAACATTTCAGAGTGATGCGTGTAACATATTGGCGTTTATTTCGCGCCAGGCTGTACACTAGGCGCTAAAATCCGGGGCGTTTCGTCGCCTGCCTGTAGAAAAAAAGAGAGCTTATGGATCACTTTGAATGTATTAACGTAGAAGAAGCCCACCAGAAAATGCATCAGCAGACGGCGGTGCTGGTGGATATCCGCGACCCGCAAAGCTTCGCGATGGGCCATACGCCGGGCGCGTTTCATCTGACCAACGATACGCTGGGCGCGTTTATGCGCGACAACGACTTTGATACGGCGGTCATGGTGATGTGCTATCACGGTAATAGCAGCAAGGGCGCTGCGCAATATCTGCTGCAGCAGGGTTACGACAAGGTGTACAGCGTGGACGGCGGGTTTGATGCCTGGCAACGGCATTTTCCGGCGGAAGTCGCGCATGGCGCAGTTTAGGCGTTAGCGCAGGTTGTGGCTATAATATCCCCCTTTGTGTGGAATAAGCGAACCGCTGCATGTTAATGATTACCTCTTTTGCCAACCCGCGCGTGGCCCAGGCGTTTGTCGACTATATGGCGACGCAGGGAATTATTTTGACTATTCAGCAGCATACACAGAGCGATATCTGGCTGGCTGACGAGAGCCAGGCCGCGCGCGTGCAGGCCGAACTGGCCCGATTTCTTGAAAATCCAGCCGATCCGCGCTATCTGGCCGCCAGCTGGCAGTCGGGGCACACCAATAGCGGGCTGCACTACCAGCGATTCCCTTTTTTAGCGACGCTTCGCCACAACGCCGGGCCGGTTACCTGGAGCGTTCTCTTCGCCTGCATCGCCGTCTTTGTCCTGCAATCGGTCATTGGCGATCAACCGGTCATGATGCTGCTGGCCTGGCCCTACGATCCTTCGCTGAAATTTGAAGTCTGGCGCTACTTTAGCCATGCCCTTATGCACTTCTCGCTGATGCATATTCTGTTCAACCTGCTATGGTGGTGGTACCTCGGCGGGGCGGTAGAAAAGCGAATCGGCAGCGGCAAGCTGGTGGTGATTACCGCGATCGGCGCTTTACTGAGCGGCTTTGTACAGCATCAGTTTAGCGGCCCGTGGTTTGGCGGTCTGTCCGGCGTGGTCTATGCGCTGATGGGCTATGTCTGGCTGCGAGGCGAACGCGATCCGCAGAGCGGCGTTTATTTACAGCGCGGCTTGATACTCTTCTCCTTAGTATGGTTAGTTGCTGGATGGTTTGATGTTTTCGGCATGTCGATTGCGAACGGTGCGCACGTGGCTGGTCTGGTGACCGGGCTGGCGATGGCGTTTGTTGATACGCAGAATGTGCGAAAACGAACGTAGAGATTCCCAGGGATATTTCATGAAACAAACACAACGTCATGACGCGATTATCGAGCTGGTAAAAAAACAGGGATACGTCAGTACCGAAGAACTGGTCGAACAGTTTGCCGTCAGCCCGCAGACCATTCGCCGCGACCTGAATGATTTAGCCGATCAGAAAATGATTCTGCGCCACCACGGCGGCGCTGCGCTACCTTCCAGTTCGGTGAATACTTCCTGGCACGACAGGAAGTCGACCCAGACCCAGGAAAAAGAGCGCATCGCCCGTAAGGTCGCGAGCGAAATTCCCGATGGCGCGACGCTGTTTATCGATATCGGCACCACGCCGGAAGCGGTGGCCCATGCGTTGCTTAACCATAACGATTTGCGCATCGTCACCAATAATCTCAACGTCGCCAATACGCTTATGGTGAAAGAGGATTTCCGCATCATTCTGGCCGGCGGCGAGCTGCGCAGCCGGGATGGCGGTATTATCGGTGAGGCCACGCTCGACTTTATCTCTCAGTTCCGACTCGATTTTGGCATTCTTGGCATCAGCGGCATCGACAGCGATGGCTCGCTGCTGGAGTTTGACTACCACGAAGTGCGCACCAAACGGGCGATTATTGAAAACTCCCGCCACGTAATGCTGGTGGTTGATCATTCCAAATTCGGCCGCAATGCGATGGTGAATATGGGCAGCATCAGCATGGTTGATGCGGTCTATACTGATGTGATGCCGCCCGCAGGAGTACTGAAGGTGATTACCGATAACAACCTTCAGCTGGAGCTGTGCTGATCCTTTAGCATTTCCCAGCTCAGGCCAAAGCGCGCCAGATACTTGCGCAGCCGATCCGCGTCGTTGACCGTTGCTTTGCCGAGGCGTGAAACGTTAAAGAGCTGGCGTCCGGCATCGGAAATCGTTGTTGCCTGCTGGCATACGGCAATGACGTTTTGTAGATGCAGGCGATCAAAGAGGTCAAGATTTTCCACCTCCGCCCCCAGTAGCGCGTCGAGCGCTGAGGGGCGGCGATCGTTCCAGCTGTAGCGCAGCCGTTCAATCTCATCCTCCACCGTGCTTACCGTGATGCGACCGTTTTCCGCCAGGGTCGCCATGCGGGTCACGCTGGCGGAGAGTTCGCGGAAGTTGCCGCTCCACGCCGCCTGGGGCGAGGTGGCGAACGTCAGCCACGCGCGGCGCGCTTCGGTATTAAAGCGCACGCTGTCGCCGGTTAGCGCGGCGTGACGCTCCATTTCATACTCGAGATTGGGTTCGATATCTTCCTGGCGCTGACGCAGACCGGGCAGTTCAAAGGTCCACAAATTAATACGTGCGTAGAGATCTTCGCGGAACTGGCCCTGCGCAACCCGCTGGCGCAAATCGCGCACGGTGCCGGCGATGAGCTGAAAATCGCTGCTGACCTGCTGGTCGCTGCCGAAGGGATAGAAGCGTTTTTCCTCAATGGCCTTCAACAGCATCGCTTGTTCATCTGCGCCCAGCTCGCCAATCTCATCCAGGAAAAGCATCCCGCCGTTAGCGCTGCGCAGCAGGCCAGCCCGTTCTTCCCTTGCGCCGGTAAAAGCGCCTTTGACATGGCCAAACAGCGTCGACATTGCGGTATCACCGCGCAGGGTGGCGCAGTTCACCTCGACGAGCGGACCGTTAAACTGATGGCGCGCCAGCTTTAACTCATAAATGCGGCGGGCAAGAAATGATTTACCTGCGCCGGTGGGGCCGTTCAGCAGAATCGGCGAACGGGAGCGGATAGCGACGCGCTCAATATTCTCGATCGTGCGGTTGAAGCGCGGGTTACGGGTCTCGATACCGGATTTCAAAAAGTTAAGCGTCTCTTCCCGTTCCTGGGCGAAGCGGCTGGCGATAGCGTTATAGCGGCTGAGGTCGAGGTCAATGATCGTCACGCCGCCCGGGGTATGGGGCTTGTCTTTTTTCCGCGGCGGGGAGGTTTGCGCCAGTCGCGCCGGGAGATAGCGCGCTTCGGCCAGCAGGAACCAGCAGATCTGCGCCACGTGAGTGCCGGTGGTGATGTGTATCAGATAGTCTTCATCTTCAGGATGGAACCGGTGGCTGCGGGCAAAATCGTGCAGGCAGGCGTAAACCTCCTCGAAATCCCATGGATTGCGGATGGTCATCTCAACGCCGACGACCTCCGTTTCCGGCGATACGCTGGCGATATCCTGCTTTAAGGTCTCAAACAAGCCGCGCGAACGGGCGTCGTAAAGCAGCTCAAGGCGATGAACAACCAGTGTTTCCTGCTGACACAGGCATAAGGTTGGCCGCCATTTCTCCCAGCGCTGGCTGCCGCGGCCAACATAATCCAGTACCGTACCGACAAAACCAAAGGCTACCGTTTTGCGCATCTTAGATTTCCTTATAAAAGACGATATTTAATTATCGTATTTTCGCTTCCCGCACGCAGTGTCTTTTTGAATGAAGCGCGGGAAAAAATAAATAAATCATAAAAATCAAACAAATAATTTTATTTTTATAATCTGGCACGCAGGTTGCAAAGACACTGTCATGGAGAATAACGGAACCAGGAAATCAGATGGCTAATCTACTTCAGTTCCGTTCCGCCGTTATAACGCGCCGGCAAGTTCTCATGATGCGGCTCCGGTTAAGCCGGCGTTAAGATGCTTCACAACTTGTCGCCGCCCTATTAATAAAATGAGAAAAGACAATGAATTATGAATTGATGGCCACCCAGAACGCCCCGGTGAAAATGTGGACCAAGGGCGTACCCGTGGAAGACGAAGCGCGCCAGCAGTTGATTAACACGGCAAAGATGCCGTTTATTTTCAACCATGTTGCCGTTATGCCCGATGTGCACCTTGGTAAAGGATCGACAATCGGAAGCGTGATCCCCACTCTCGGTGCGATTATTCCGGCTGCGGTTGGCGTGGATATCGGCTGCGGAATGAATGCGCTGCGCACCAGCTTAACGGCGGCGGATCTTCCGGATAACCTTGCTGAATTGCGTAGTGCGATTGAAGCCGCCGTGCCGCACGGACGGACGACCGGGCGGGGCCGTCGTGACGCGGGGGCATGGGAAAATCCACCGGCTAACGTTGACGCGCACTGGTCAACGCTGCATGCGGAGTTTCAATGGCTAACCAGTAAATATCCGCGCTTCCTTAACACCAATAACTACAAGCACCTGGGAACGCTGGGAACCGGTAACCACTTTATTGAAATTTGCCTCGATGAGGCGCAGCAGGTTTGGGTGATGTTGCACTCCGGTTCACGCGGAATTGGTAACGCCATAGGCACCTATTTTATTGAAATGGCGCAAAAAGATATGGAGCAGCATATTGCGAACTTGCCCTCGCGCGATCTGGCTTATTTCTCTGAAGGCAGCGAGCATTTCGTGGATTACGTTCGGGCGGTGAGCTGGGCCCAGGATTATGCGCGCGCCAACCGTGAAGCGATGCTGGAAAACGTGCTGCTGGCGCTGCGTAAAACCATCGACAAACCCTTTACGCTGGTGAGCGAGGCGATTAACTGCCACCATAACTATGTGCAAAAAGAGCAGCATTTTGGGAAGGAGATTTACGTTACCCGTAAGGGGGCGGTATCCGCCCGGCGCGGTCAGTACGGGATTATTCCGGGATCGATGGGCGCGAAAAGCTTTATTGTTCGCGGACTCGGTAACCCGGAGTCGTTCTGTTCATGCAGCCACGGCGCCGGACGCGTGATGAGCCGTACCAAAGCGAAAAAACTGTTTAGCGTAGAGGATCAGATTCGCGCCACCGCGCATGTAGAATGCCGTAAAGATGCAAACGTCATCGACGAGATCCCGATGGCCTATAAGGACATTGACGCGGTGATGGCCGCGCAGTCCGATCTGGTGGAAATTGTGCATACCCTGCGTCAGGTGGTATGCGTGAAAGGATAATGTAATGAAAAGGATGATTACGCTGGACGGCGCGCAGGGAGAAGGCGGCGGGCAGATTTTGCGCTCGGCGCTGAGCCTGTCGATGATAACCGGCCAGCCGTTTGAGATTATCGGCATCCGCGCCGGTCGCGCTAAACCGGGACTGCTGCGCCAGCATCTCACGGCGGTACGGGCGGCGGCCGAGATCTGTAGCGCTCAGCTGAGCGGCGATGAGCTGGGCTCGCAGCGGCTGCGTTTTGTCCCTGGGCCGATTCGCGGCGGAGCGTATAAATTTGCCATCGGCAGCGCGGGCAGTTGCATGCTGGTGCTGCAAACGGTGTTACCGGCGCTCTGGTTTGCCGATAGCCCGGCCCGCGTCGAAGTCAGCGGCGGCACGCATAATCAGGCGGCCCCGAGCGCGGATTTCATTTGCCGCGTCTGGGAGCCGCTGCTGGCGAAAATGGGTATAAACCAGCGTACGGCTTTGATCAAGCATGGCTTCTATCCGGCCGGGGGCGGCGCCGCGCTAACGGAAGTGGCGCCGAGTGCGTCACTCAGCGGGCTAGAGCTGCTTTCGCGTGGTGAAACGAATTGCCTCACCGCAGAAGCGCTGCTGGCGGCGGTTCCTTACCACGTTGGCGAGCGCGAAGTGATAGCGCTGAAGGCCTGGCTGCCGCTGGCAGATAAAAAAATTCGCGTGCTGGAGGGCGGCGCCGGGCCGGGAAATACGCTGTCGCTGACCGTGGAGTGCGAACATCTTACGGAGCTGTTTATGGCTTTTGGCTCCAAAGGCGTGAGTGCTGAAAAGGTTGCGCACCAGCTTGCTTCGCAGGCCAAACGCTATCTGGCAAGCAAAGCGGCTGTGGGGGAATATCTGGCCGACCAGCTGATATTACCGCTGGCGCTGGCGGGCGAAGGTGCATTTACCGTCGCGGAAGTATCGGCGCATTTGCTGACCAATATCGCGGTGGTTGAGCGGTTTCTGCCGATCCGATTTACCTGTGAACCGAGTGATATTGGCTATCTTATTCAGGTTCGCGATTAAACTTTGCGGTATCGCCGGAAACGTAAAGTGGTGATTCTCTTCTGTCTCGGGAAAAGGCCGGAATGAGGGCTGTTTTGCGCATGTTCTTCCCCTGACCCTCTCCCCGAAGGGGCGAGGGGATCGTTTCGCTGGCTTTTTTTAATGACATAACAATGCGTTAGCGTTTTAGGTAAAGCAGAATAGTTTTCCACAGATCGCGCAGGAATTAGACTCCATATCCCATCATTTTAAGCAGCTGCTGGGCATGCTGAACGGCATCCTGGCGGTGCGCGACGCCCAGCTTTTGATACAAATTGCGAATATGCGTTTTAATCGTGGTGGCGGCAACGTCCAGCTCGCCGGCAATCTGCTCATTGCTGTAGCCGGAATAGATAAGTCCCAGTACCTGCCATTCGCGCTGGGTTAGCGGGCTGGTGCGGATGAGCTCTGGCACTTCCGGGTGGTTCAGCAGCCGCTCGACGAAGCTCTCGTCAAAGTGGGCGAATTTGTGGCGATGATGCTGGTTAATATCGCGCAGAATACGCTGGGCGCGGTGCTGCTCGAGCTCCGGCAGGGTATTGAGCTGAATCAGCTGGCGCAGCTGCTGCGCCATCGCTTCTCCTTCAATCACAAAATGATTGATAAACCCGGTGCGGTTGGCGAGGGTGAGCGCTTCCAGTAGCGCTTTCTGCGCTTCGCTTTTACGCCCGGCCTGCCAGTAGAGCTGGTTGAGCAGCAGCAGGTTGCGGTTGAGATCGCTCATCAGACGCAGCGAGCGGGCGTTATCGTTTAGCTCTTCCAGCACCATTTCAGCGGAATCAAAATCACCGAGCAGGATCTGCGCGCGGGCGATATTGCGCCACTGGCTCTGCAGGAAGTGGTTGTTAGCGAATTCCGGTTTGGGCGTCTGACGCAGCCAGTTTGCCGCGGCGGCTTTATCGCCGACCATCTGCCAGTAGATCACCCGGACTTTATCGGCATTGGATACCCAGTCGCTATGGTAATGACCGTTGCCAAGCAGATTCTCCAGGCGATTCAGATGGCTGCGGGCGTTATCCAGATCGCCGCGCGCCAGCGAGCACTGCACCATCAGCGTCAGGCACTGCAGCTGTTGCTGCGGTTGGTAGGACGAAAGCACGTTCATGCCGTTGCGCGCGGAGGTTTCCGCTTCATCCAGCCGCGCCCATGCCCACAGCAGCTGGGAGCGAATACGCAGCAAAAACTCATGCATCGGCAACTGCTCCAGATGCTGTTCGCGAATGAGCTGGAACGCTTTTTCCTGAATTTCCCAGGCGGCCTGCAGGAAACCTTGCGCAAACAGGATTTCGCTTTGCTGGATCATGCTCCATAGCGCGTAGTGCCAGACGTCATGGCGGCGGGCCATCTGTTCCGTCTGCTGCATGACCGCCAGCGATTTACTCAGCTGGCCTTTGCAGTGCAGCACTTCGCCGTGTACCGAGGTCGCTACGATTCGGCTGTAGTAGCTGGCCAGCGGCAGCTCATCAAGTGCCACCATCGCCAGGCGCTCGGCTTCGTCCTGATCGCCGGCGTTGATCGCCACCTGGGCACGCAGGGCGTTGAAATCGCCGTGCATGGCGGTGTCCATTTCCGTATCCATCTCCTGCTCGGCGCGGGCCAGCAGGGTATTCACTTCGCTATAGCGGTGCTGGCTCTGCATCAGCCAGGCCTGCAGGAGAATTAACCGCGGATTTTCCAGCAGGTTTGACCACGGTAGCGCGGCGAGAGACTGTTCCAGCAAGCTCAGCTCGCTATGGTTAAACATGCCCCATGCGTGATTGAGCAGAATATCGCGCAGCATTTTAGCGTCGCCCGCCGCCAGGGCGTGATGGATAGCCTCGGTCGGGAAGCCCTGCGCCATCCAGCTCTCGGCCGCCGCGCGGTGAATTTCCGGCAGCTCGACCGCCAGCTCCCACTGACAGCGCTGGCGCAGAAAATTACCAAACAGCGGATGATAACGGAACCATTCGCCGGAATCGTCCATCCGTTGCAGGAATAGTCCCTGGCGTTCAATCTCCTCCAGCTGCATCTGGCCATTCTCTTCGCCGGTGACGCGGACGATGAGCGCATCGTTCATTGAGCGCAGCAGCGAGCTTTTCAGCAGGAAATTACGCGTTCGCGGATCGACGTTATCCAGCACCTCATCGACCAGATAGTCAGAAAGATGGCTGGCATTAATACCGGCAAGACGACGGGCGGAGTGTTGCGCGGAAGTGTTGTTCTGGCGCGCCGAGAGGGCGATCAGCTGCAGCGCGGTGGCCCAGCCGGCAACATCGTCGCACAGCCTTTTGCTGTCGTCGGCCTCAATAGGCGAACTGAGACGACAATCGAAAAACTGCTTGGCCTCCTGATGGGTAAAAGCGAGCTGCTGGCTGCCGATTTCCAGCAGCTGATCGCGTACGCGCAGGTTGGCGATACCCAGCTGCGGCAGATTACGCGACAGCACCACCAGAGTCATATTTTCCGGCTGGTGGCGGAGGAAGAAGCGCATTGCATCATGAATAACCGGGTTGGTGATCAGATGGTAATCATCAATCACCAGGAATAGCGGGCGCTGCCAGTCGGCCAGTTCGATAAACAGTTGAGCGAAGAGGGAAGGCAGGCTGGCGTACTGGCGCTTTTGCACCATGGCCTCGCTGGCTGCACAGTGGCCGCCGGTCGCCTGCTGAACGGCGGCGATGAGATAGCTGGCAAAACGCTCCTGTTGGTTATCACCTTCATCCAGCGAGAACCAGCCAAGGTCATTTTTCCCCGCCGCCCATTGAGAAACGAGCGTGGTTTTACCGTATCCAGCCGGGCTGGTCACCAACGCGAGACGATAATTGTTCGCGCCGGAAAGTTTCGCCAGTAATCGCTCACGAATCACAGTGTGTTCAAGGCGGACCGGACGACTTAATTTAGACGGAATCAACATAGTTCTTCATTTCGCTGTGCAAGGGAGGGATTGCGAATTTTTTTGCGCTTCGTAATTAATACCCAATAAGGTCGGCCATAATGAATTTTATTGCAAGTTATGTCCGAGTTTTATGCTCTTGAATTTGCTCTATGTCACAAATTTTGACATCGAGTGAAATTGATATAAAGGAGGGCAGCGTGCGCGGTTTCTGGGCTTGCGGGAAATTCAGGCACGACAGGCTAATCTTTTTTTACAATCTAAGTAGTTGTTTGTTTTTATTAAAATATTGTCAGCTTATTCTTATAAGTCATCTTTTTGAGTTATTTCTGCATTAAATTCCGTTTATTCTTCGAATATTTACTTTTATTTCGCCATATTTACAAAACGGCATTTTATGGCCTTTTTATCAGCCAGGCTTGTAACAAAGTTTTGTTCGCCAGGAGAGACAGGTTGCGGGTTCCGCAGCGGCGAATTTTGCAGCATAATTTTGCCGGTAAGCTAACGTAATAGTGGCCACGATCACACTTTTCGCTCATCCCTGCTACTCCTCCCCGGCTAATCCCTGGCGGGATGAGGACGTGACTCCGGGAGGTCGGCACACTAACGCTAACGTTTTAGTAAAGGACCCGGATTTCTTATGTCACAGACTTCTTTTAACAAAGCTCAGTTTCAGGCTGCACTGACGCGTCAGTGGCAGCATTTTGGTTTACAGTCCGCTTCCGAGATGACCCAGCGTCAATGGTGGCGCGCCGTAAGCGGTGCGCTGTCCGAGCTGTTGTCGGCTCAGCCGGTAGCGAAAGCGGCCGCAGGGCAGCGTCACGTAAACTACATCTCAATGGAGTTTTTGATTGGTCGCCTGACCGGCAACAATTTGCTCAACCTTGGCTGGTATCAGCAGGTCAGCGATGAGCTACAGGCGCATGACGTTAACCTGACCGACCTGCTGGAAGAGGAAATCGACCCGGGCCTGGGCAACGGTGGCCTCGGCCGTCTGGCGGCATGTTTCCTGGATTCAATGGCAACCGTGGGTCAGTCGGCCACCGGCTACGGCCTGAACTATCAGTACGGTCTGTTCCGCCAGTCTTTCGCTGACGGGCAGCAGATGGAAGCGCCGGATGACTGGGGACGTAGCAACTACCCGTGGTTCCGCCACAATGAAGCGCTGGACGTACAGGTGGGCCTCGGCGGTAAAGTGACTAAAAATGGTGAGTGGGTTCCGGCATTTGTGATTACCGGCGAAGCCTGGGATCTGCCGGTGCTGGGCTACCGCAACAACGTGGCTCAGCCGCTGCGTCTGTGGCAGGCTAAGCACGCGCATCCTTTTAACCTGACTAAATTCAACGACGGCGATTTCCTGCGTGCCGAACAGCAGGGCATTGACGCCGAAAAACTGACGAAAGTCCTCTACCCGAACGATAACCATCAGGCGGGTAAAAAACTGCGTCTGATGCAGCAGTACTTCCAGTGCGCCTGCTCGGTTGCCGATATTCTGCGTCGCCATCATCTGGCAGGTCGCAAGCTGGCAGAGCTGGCGGATTATGAAGTTATTCAGCTGAACGATACTCACCCGACGATTGCGATTCCGGAGCTGCTGCGCGTGCTGATTGACGAGCACCAGCTGAGCTGGGACGACGCCTGGGCGATTACCAGCAAAACTTTTGCTTACACCAACCACACCCTGATGCCGGAAGCGCTGGAGTGCTGGGATGAGAAGCTGGTAAAAGCGCTGCTGCCGCGCCACATGCAGATCATTAAACAGATTAACGACCGCTTTAAAACGCTGGTGGATAAAACCTGGCCGGGCGACAAGCAGGTTTGGGCGAAGCTGGCGGTGGTGCACGACAAACAGGTTCGTATGGCGAACATGTGCGTGGTCAGCGGCTTTGCGGTTAACGGCGTTGCCGCGCTGCACTCCGATCTGGTGGTGAAAGATCTGTTCCCGGAATATCACCAGCTGTGGCCGAACAAATTCCATAACGTCACCAACGGCATTACCCCGCGTCGTTGGATCAAGCAGTGTAACCCGGCGCTGGCCGCGCTGCTGGATAAAACGCTGAAGAAAGAGTGGGCCAACGATCTCGACCAGCTGATCAACCTCGAAAAATATGCTGATGACGCGACGTTCCGCCAGACGTATCGTGAGATTAAGCTGGCCAACAAGGTTCGTCTGGCGGAGTTTGTGAAGCGGCGTACCGGTATCGAAATTAATCCGCAGGCGATTTTCGATATTCAGATTAAGCGTCTGCACGAATATAAACGCCAGCACCTCAACCTGCTGAATATCCTCGCGCAGTACAAAGAAATCCGCGAGAACCCGCAGGCCGACCGCGTACCGCGCGTGTTCCTGTTCGGTGCGAAAGCGGCTCCGGGCTACTACCTGGCGAAGAATATTATCTGGGCGATCAACAAAGTTGCCGCAGCGATCAATAACGATCCGCTGGTAGGCGATAAGCTGAAAGTCGTATTCCTGCCGGACTACTGCGTCTCGGCGGCGGAAATGCTGATCCCGGCGGCGGATGTCTCCGAGCAGATCTCTACGGCGGGCAAAGAGGCCTCCGGTACCGGCAATATGAAGCTGGCGCTGAACGGCGCGCTGACCGTGGGAACCCTCGACGGCGCCAACGTTGAAATTGCTGAGCAGGTGGGCGAAGAGAACATCTTCATCTTCGGTCATACTGTGGAAGAAGTGAAAGCGCTGAAGGCCAAAGGTTACGACCCGCTGAAGTGGCGGAAGAAAGATAAGCTGCTGGATGCGGTGCTGAAAGAGCTGGAGAGCGGTAAATATAGCGATGGCGATAAGCATGCCTTCGACCAGATGTTGCACAGTCTGCTGAAAGGCGGCGACCCGTACCTGGTGCTGGCGGATTTTGAAGCCTACGTGGCGGCGCAGAAGCAGGTTGATGAGCTGTATCGCGACCAGGAAGCCTGGACGCGCGCAACGATTCTGAACACCGCGCGCTGCGGCATGTTCAGCTCCGACCGTTCGATTCGCGATTATCAGCAACGTATCTGGCAGGCAAAACGCTAAGGACAGGCCTATGGAGAGTAAACGCCTTGATAACGCTGCCCTGGCGGCGGGGATAAGCCCAAGCTACATCAATGCTCACGGTAAGCCGCAGTCTATTGCTGCGGCGACCAAGCAGCGGCTGCTTGATGCGATGCATCGTACAGCGACTGCCGTGAAGGCGACGGTTGATCCGCTGCCTGCGGTGCAGGTGTTCACCTATGGCAAAAAGATGTCTCTGCCGGTGGCGGGCCAGGGGGAGTTTCACTGGATCCTCACCACCGAAGAAGGGAAACAGTATCAGGGCCAGGCGCGTGGCGGAGAAACGCTGCCGCTGCCGGCAAAATTGCCGGAAGGGTATCACACGCTGACGCTGACTCAGGACGGCGAGCGCAGCCACTGTCGGGTTATCGTCGCGCCCGCGCGCTGCTATGAACCGCAGGCGCTGAAGGATGGTAAGAAGCTGTGGGGAACCTGCGTGCAGCTGTATACGCTGCGCTCGGAGAAGAACTGGGGAATTGGCGACTTCGGCGATTTGCGCGCTATGCTGCCGGAAATCGCTCGCCGCGGCGGCGCGTTTATTGGGCTTAACCCGATTCACGCGCTCTACCCGGCTAACCCGGAGAGCGCCAGCCCGTACAGCCCCTCTTCACGCCGTTGGCTCAACGTTATCTATATCGACGTCAACGCGGTAGACGATTTCCGTCACAGCAAAGAGGCGCAAAAATGGTGGCAATCATCGGCTACGCAGCAAGCCTTACAGGCCGCGCGCCAGACCGATGACGTTGACTATACCGCCGTGACCGCTCTTAAGCTCACTGCGCTGCGCATGGCCTGGAAAGGTTTTTCCGCGCGCAATGATGAGACGACGGCGGAGTTCCGTCAGTTTGTGACCCGTGAGGGCGAAAGTCTGTACTGGCAGGCGGCGTATGACGCGCTGCACGCCTGGCAGGTTAAGCAGGATCCGATGCGCTGGGGCTGGCCCGCGTGGCCGAAGGCTTACCAGGATACCGATAGCCCGGAGGTTAAAGCATTCTGTACCGAGCATGCCGACGAGGTGAATTTTTACCTGTGGCTGCAATGGCTCGCTTACACCCAGTTCGCCGAGTGCTGGCATACCAGCCAGAACGATGCCATGCCGATCGGCCTGTATCGCGATCTGGCGGTCGGCGTTGCGGAAGGCGGAGCGGAAACCTGGTGCGATCGCGAGCTGTACTGTCTGAAAGCCTCCGTCGGGGCGCCGCCGGACATTCTGGGTCCGCTGGGACAGAACTGGGGCCTGCCGCCGATGGACCCGCATATCATGGTGGCGCGCGCCTATGAGCCATTTGTCGAGCTGTTGCGCGCTAATATGCAAAACTGCGGGGCGCTGCGCATCGATCACGTGATGTCGGTGCTGCGTCTGTGGTGGATCCCTTACGGTGAGACGGCCGATCACGGTGCTTACGTTCAGTATCCGGTAGACGATCTGTTGTCGATTCTGGCGCTGGAGAGTAAGCGTCACCGCTGTATGGTGATCGGCGAGGATCTGGGAACCGTACCGGTTGAGATCGTCGGTAAGCTGCGAAAAAGCGGCGTTTACTCTTACAAAGTGCTCTATTTCGAAAATGACCACGAGAAGACTTTCCGTGCGCCGAAGGCGTATCCGGAGCAATCAATGGCTGTGGCAACGACGCATGACCTGCCAACGCTGCGCGGCTACTGGGAAAGCGGCGACCTGACGCTGGGGAAATCGCTTGGCCTGTATCCGGATGAGGTGGTGCTGCGCGGACTTTATCAGGATCGCGAGCTGGCGAAGCAGGGGCTGCTGGATGCTCTGCACCGCTACGGCTGTCTGCCGAAGCGTACCGGGCATAAAGCGTCGCTGATGGCGATGACCTCAACCCTGAATCGCGGTATGCAGCGCTATATTGCCGACAGCAACAGCGCGCTGCTGGGCCTGCAGCCGGAAGATTGGCTGGAGATGGCCGAGCCGGTCAATATTCCCGGCACCAGCACGGAGTATCCAAACTGGCGTCGCAAGCTCTCCACCACGCTCGAGGCGATGTTTGCCGATGAGCAGGTGAATAAGCTGATTAAGGATCTGGATAAGCGGCGTAAGTCGGCAAGTAAGAAGAAATCCGCCTGATTGGGAGCGTTAAAAAAGCCGGGAAGTGATTCCCGGCTTTGTATTTTCTGCTGAACCGATTAGAGTTTTGGCCCTGCGGCCACCAGCGCAGCGCCCGCTGGCGTATCGGTGTACTTCTCGAAGTTCTCGATAAACAGTTTCGCCAGCTGCTCCGCTTTTTCCTGCCACTGCTCCGGCGATCCGTAGGTGTTGCGCGGATCGAGGATATGAGTATCCACGCCCGGAAGCTCGGTCGGGATCTGCAGCTCAAACATCGGTAGCGTGAAGGTTTCGGCATTGTCCAGCGAACCGTCAAGGATCGCATCGATAATGGCGCGGGTATCTTTGATCGAGATACGTTTGCCGGTGCCGTTCCAGCCGGTGTTGACCAGATAGGCCTGCGCGCCGGAGGCCTGCATGCGTTTTACCAGCACTTCAGCGTATTGCGTCGGGTGCAGCGAAAGGAACGCGGCGCCGAAGCAGGCGGAGAAGGTTGGCGTCGGCTCCGTGACGCCGCGCTCGGTACCGGCCAGCTTGGCGGTAAAGCCAGACAGGAAGTGGTACTGGGTCTGGTCGGCGGTCAGGCGAGAAACCGGAGGTAGAACGCCAAACGCGTCGGCGGTCAGGAAGATAACCTTAGTGGCATGACCCGCTTTGGATATCGGCTTAACGATGTTTTCGATATGGTAGATCGGATAGGAGACGCGGGTATTTTCGGTCTTCGAACCGTCGTTAAAGTCGATGGTGCCGTCGGCCAGTACGACCACGTTCTCCAGCAAAGCATCGCGGCGAATCGCATGATAGATATCCGGTTCTGCGGCTTCTGAAAGCTTAATCGTCTTAGCGTAGCAGCCGCCTTCGAAGTTAAATACCCCGTCGTCGTCCCAACCGTGTTCATCATCGCCAATCAGGCGGCGTTTCGGGTCGGTGGAAAGGGTGGTTTTGCCAGTACCGGAAAGCCCGAAGAAGATAGCGACATCCTCTTTTTCCCCGACGTTGGCGGAGCAGTGCATGGAAGCGATGCCCTTCAGCGGCAGCAGGTAGTTCATGATCGAGAACATCCCTTTTTTCATTTCGCCGCCGTACCAGGTACCGCCGATCAGCTGGATGCGCTCGGTCAGGTTAAAGGCGACGAAGTTTTCGGAGTTCAGACCCTGCTCTTTCCACTGCGGGTTGGTGCATTTGGCGCCGTTCATCACGATGAAATCCGGCTCAAAGTTTGCCAGTTCTTCATCGCTCGGGCGAATAAACATGTTCTTCACGAAATGCGCCTGCCAGGCGACTTCGGTAATAAAGCGGACGCTCAGGCGGGTGTCGGCGTTAGCGCCGCAGAAGGCGTCAACGATGAAGAGACGTTTGCCGGAGAGCTGGCGGGTGACCAGTCCTTTCAGGTGCTGCCACGTTTCCTCTGACAGCGGTTTATTGTCGTTCTTGCCTTTGCCTTTATCAGCCCACCACACCGTATCGCGGGTGGTGTCGTCACGAACGATATACTTATCTTTTGGAGAACGGCCGGTAAAAATACCGGTATCTACGGCGATTGCACCAAGATTTGTTAATACGCCACGTTCATAACCTTCCAGATTGGGGGCGAGCTCTTCTTGATACAAAGTATCGTAGCTGGGGTTATGGACGATATCCTGGACGTCATTGATACCATAAGCCTTGAGATCCTGCGGGGTTAAACCATTATTAACGCGCATGTCACTGCTCCTTAGCCAATATGTACTGCTTTAAATTGTAGGGGTTATTACGGGGTATAGACCGCGACCAGGCTCATAGATTTACGTATCTCGACAAACGACGGACTTACGAAAAACGTTGTGACTCCTGTCACGAGGCATAGGGGATTATCTCAGGAATTGATGCGTCGGTGGGGGTAGATGTTTCTTAATGGTTAAAAAGTAATTAAAAAAACTGTTGAAATGTGAATGTAATCGCTTACCTGAAAGAAAATTACGTAACTCTTTCATGGGGAATCGATTCATCACGCGGATGAAAAAGGTTGACGTCAGGAACGAGAGGAGAGCTCGCTCCTGACGAATTGAGGATTAGTGGAGCTGCGGGTCGGCCGGAGAGGCGTTGTTGCGGATCTCGGCAATATCCATTGCATTAAAGATGTAATGATTTCCGCAGTAGTCGCAGTGCATATCGATCTCACCCTCATCGGCGAGGATGCTATCAATCTCCTCATCGGGCAGCGTTTTCAGCGCGCCGGCGCAGCGTTCGCGAGAGCAGGTGCACTTAAACTCGACGTTCTGCGGTTCGTAAACGGTGACTTCCTCTTCGTGATACAAACGCCAGAGCACATCGTTCGCTGGCAGGGTAAACAGCTCTTCAGCTTTGATGGTTTCGGTCAGCGTGCTCAGATGTTCAAAATCAGCCGCCTGCGCATCTTGCGCCGGCAGAACCTGCAGCAGCATGCCGCCGGCCATCGGTTTGCCTTCGTGCTCGCCGCTGCGGATGATCAGCCGGGTCGGCAACTGTTCGGAACGCTGGAAGTAATCTTCCAGGCAGGCAGCCAGGGTGTCTCCCTCAAGGCCGACCACGCCCTGATAGCGCTCGCCCTCTTCCGGAGAGATGGTGATGACCAGATATCCGTTACCGACCATAGTTTTCAGATCCGCCCCATCCGGGATCTCGCCCTGGACGCGGGCTACGCCGCGCATCTGCTGCTGGTTGTTGCCGTTGATCACCGCCAGCGACAGCGGGCCATCGCCCTGCAACTGAACGGTGATATCGCCAGCGAATTTCAGCGTCGCGGTCAGCAGGCTGGTGGCGACCAGCAGTTCCGCGAGCACGGTTTTCACCGGCTGCGGATAGCTATGGTTAGTCAGGATCTGTTCTAACGTTTCAGAAACTGTCACCAGCTCACCACGTACGGCATAGTTTTCAAACAGATAGCGGTGTAATTGATCGTGTTGAGTCATAATCATCTCTCTTGCGGGCCACAGTTATTCACTATCGCCGTGTTTAAATCTCATCAGGTCGCGGCGCTCTTTCTTATCCGGACGCCTGTCGGGATGCGGCATAGTTAGCGCGTTCATTTTTCGCGCCAGCGCCATTTTCTCGCGTTTCTCGATGCTCTCTGCCGTCTCTTCATAGAGCGCGACGGCTTCGCTGGCAGGTCTGCGCTGTTCGGTAATGCCTTTTACCACGATAGTGCGTTCATCATTGCCCTGGCGGATCGTCAGGGTGGCGTTGAGTTCGACCACTTTTCCCGGCTTACTACGCTGTCCGTTGTAGTGTACCTTGCCGCCTTCAATCATCTCGCGCGCCAGCGCTCGGGTTTTATAAATGCGGGCTGCCCACAGCCATTTGTCCAGCCTGACGGCTGCGACGGGTTTTTCTTTCATGGCCTCTCCTGTAGGGTCAGCGAGGGGATCAGATGCCGGTAGTCATTCAACCCGGGATGACGAACGTAGCTTTTTTCCGCCAGTCCGGAATCTGGGTTGGTGATGCCCAGGCAATAGCGGATGCCAAACTCCGCCGCCGCGTCCAGAATCGCCTCGTTATCGTCGACGAAGAGCGTATTACGCGCGTCGAAGCCGGTCTCTTCAGCCACAGCGTGCCACAGACGCTGATCTTCTTTCGGATAACCAAATGTGTGGGTGGAAAGCAATAAATCAAGGTGCGCATCCAGCCCGGTATGTTTTAGCTTCACCGCCAGATTGTGCGGATGCGCGTTAGTCAGCAAAATCCGGCGCTTACCGCTGGTTTTAAGCGCCTCAAGGAACGGCACGGTATCATCACGTAGCGTCGCCCTTGGCCCCTGCTCGCTGGTCATCGCACAAATATCCAAACCCAGGCGCTCGCTCCAGTAGTCCAGGCAGTACCAGTTTAGCGTATGTTGCACCGCATGATATTCCTGGCGCATCGCGTCTCTGGCTTCCTGCAGGTTGAGCCCGCGCGCGGCGCCCCAGGTTTCGGGAACCAGTTTTTGCCAGAAGTAGTTGTCGAAAGCGAGGTCGAGCAGCGTGCCGTCCATATCCAGCAGAACGGTATCAACCTCCTGCCAGGCGATATCAAAATGCATGGTAAGTCTCCAGCGAAGGGAAATTGCGCGACAGGGTATCACACCCCGCCGTACAGAGAATTATTCTTGCGGGTCCGGCGAGGAGAGCAGAACCGGATTCAGGCAGCTTTCGTAGTATTTCTGGATCTCTTCCTGGCGCTGGCGATGGCGCTGATAGCGACGAAAAGCCTGGATGCCGTGATACGCCGTGCAGCCCAGCATGGCCAGCAGCAGCAGCGTTGTCCCGAGGTAGCGCCACAGGCCAGTGCGGTCAGGGATACGGTGCAGGTTGATATGCTGCGTGCCGTTAGCATCGGTATAAAGGCTGGTGACGATACCTTCAGCCTGGAACGGCGTGTGCATCAACATGCTCGCCAGGCGCCGTAGTTCACTCCACTGCTGGTGTGCAGGGAAGTCGTATAATCCGGTGCTTGGCCAGGGCTGATTGACCAGGTCGCTGCCTTCATCGCTGGCAATCAGAAAACCGCCAGGCGCCGGGCTATTCAGCGCCTGAGCGGCACGTGAGGTTTCCCGACTGACGAACGGCGCGGTGGAGGTGGTAACCAGATTCTCCAGCGACTCCGCGCTTACCGGACGCAGCAGCACGTTAACCCCGTCCAGTTTGCCCGCGCTGGCGCGTTTGGTCAGCGTTTCCCAGTTACGGGTGTTACCGAGGTTAACCAGCGCATTCTTCAGGCGAACGCAATCGTCTTTCGCAGAGCACAGGTCGTTGGTTTTGGTGACGATATCGCCAAAGTCATCCAACAGCACCATGCCGGATTTCTGAATAGCGGAGCGTAGCGCCGGGCTGACCCGCGAATCGTCATCGGATTCGGGGTGGAGCTGGCGCTGAACGGTCTGCATCAGCGCGGCGGCCTTACTGACGATATCTGACTCCGGCAGGGGCAGGGGAGGCGCATCATTCCAGACGATTTGTGAACAATCGAACGGCATAAACGGCGAGTTCTCTTTTGCTGTCCACGCGCCCGGGGTGTGAATGTTACACATTCCCGAGCCTTTCAGGCGCAGCGTATCGCCAATGCGAATTTTCGATTTCTCCAGTTGGGCGACCGTAGTGGCTTCGATGGTCTGTGCGCCTTTTAGCCATGACAGCGTGAATTTAAAAGGCATGTTTAGCGGAACGCTGGCCCACAGCATGACAACAACCAGTAGTGCTCCCAGGGCGATAATCGTGCTACGAAGCCAGTATTGAAGCGGGAAGTTTTTAACCTCATCGTGCAGCGACAGATAGCGTCCCTGGCGGACTACATGGCGGCTGAGATAGATGTCGATATCCGTTTGCTGGCCAAGGTCCTGCGCGATCCACGGTTGCCAGTGGCGCGGGTAGATGAGGTCAATAATGCCGAGAGAAATATTGTTGGTATGCTCCTGGGTGTTTTCACCAAACAACCCCCAGCGTTTAGGCATACCGCGCAAACAATGAATTTCCCGCAGCGACGTTTTGCGCGGCGGCGCGTAGATTCCCCATACGCTGGCAAGAAGTAGCAGTATACCGCCGCCGAGAAGCCAGGGCGAAAAGACGTCGGGGGCGATCAGGCTACAATAAAACAGCAGGAACGCGGAGACTGCCAGAATAGCTTCGCGAAGGCCGTCGGGGCGGCTCAGTGCGTGCTCTTCGGGCGTTTCCGGGCGGATGTTGAGCAGCTCAATTTGTTCGCTCTCTTCCCCGCGGATAGATGCCTGGGTCGCCGGGGCTTGTTCAAGGGCGAAACCACGGGACTCCTGCGGATAGTCGCTCAGCGTCTGCCCGTTAAGCGCAATCACCAGCGGTAGGCTCGTGGTGGAGATTAATTCGACGCTGTTCTCGTCATTAATATGTTGCTCCCAGAATGGGGGCAGATGAATTTCTACTGAATCAAGGAAGTAGCGCCATTTGTTGAGATCGTCCGTGGTGATGCCGTAGCGAGTGATCGCTCGGGTAACGCTATAAACGGTATCGCTCTGTTCGTTCAGCATCAGGTTTAGCGGCGCGGTACTGGCGCCTGAAGCTGGCAACTGCTGGTTGCGGCTGAGACTTTCGAGGTATTTTTCTACGGCGCTGCGCTCTTCATCGGAGAGGTTGCGCGTAGCGGCATCGCTAAAGGCGTGCAGCAGCGGCAGGCGGCGACGTCTGGCATGCGAGCGATACCACCACCCGATAAGCAATGCGCAGATTAGCAGAGCTAACAAAAATATCAGAAAGGTGCCCATGCCCATCCCATCATAGTTATTCTTTTCTTATTGGTATCGTCGGTTGCCATTCATCATGCAGGTAAAACAGCCGTTGCCATCGGCACTTATCCTGTCAAAGCGGGAACATCTATTGTGCAATGCAGCAGCATACAACCTTATCAAAAACGTTAAAATCCAGGAATCGGTATATTCTCAAATACTGGTCAACCTATTGACTTTTGAGTCTTTGTGATAATAGGTTTCAAAACGAAAAGGTTGCAACTATGTAAATTAGTGGCGAATTGGATTGCCGAAACCGTGCTGCGTATCGCACAATGCCCTCTGTAATCACAGCATAGACCGATGACAATGAGCAAATCATTACAAAAACCCACCATTCTCAACGTTGAAACAGTCGCGCGCTCGCGCCTTTTTAATGTTGAAAGCGTGGACCTTGAGTTCAGCAACGGGGTGCGCCGCGTATATGAACGGATGCGGCCTTCTACCCGTGAAGCCGTGATGATTGTGCCGATTGTCGATGACCACATAATCCTGATTCGCGAATACGCTGTTGGTACCGAGTCCTATGAGCTGGGCTTTTCGAAAGGCCTGATCGATCCTGGCGAAAGCGTTATGGAAGCCGCCAACCGCGAACTGAAAGAAGAGGTCGGATTTGGCGCGCAAAAGCTGACGTTTTTGAAAAAGCTCAGCATGGCTCCGTCCTATTTCTCCAGCAAGATGAATATCCTGGTGGCGGAAGATCTGTATCCGGAATCGCTGCCTGGCGATGAGCCAGAGCCGCTGCCGCAGGTTCGCTGGCCGCTATCGCAGCTGATGACGCTGCTTGATGAAGAAGACTTCAACGAAGCCCGTAACGTGAGCGCGCTGTTCCTGCTGCGGGAATGGCTTCAGGCTCAGGGGCGACTTTAACGCACTCGCAGGTAAAAAACGCCCGTTGCCTGCGGAGTGAATGCCTGTACCGCACCGCCTGGGCGGGTAAGGCGCCAGCCGCCTGGCTACGCGGCGGGCAGCGTCTCTAGAATGGTGACCATCAGCCAAAGAAAAAAGCGCCCGCAGGCGCTTTTTTTGTCAGAACAGTTCGTGAGTCTCGCCCCCGCCATCGGTGATGGTGGTGCCCACTTCGTGAACGGCCTGCTGGGTAGGTTGAGTTCCCTCAATAAAGTACTCTGCGCGGCTATTCCCGCCGCTGGCTAACTGACCGGTGCTGCGGTCAATGTTGACCGTAATAATGCCCGGCGGCGGCGTGAGCGGCTCTTCCGGTACGCCTTCCAGCACCCTTTTCATAAAATCATCCCAGGCCGGCTGCGCGCTTTTGGCGCCACCTTCGTAGCCCGATATCTGATTTTTGATGGCGCCGGAGGCGGTGGTGCGGCCGAGATCGCGACGGTGGTCGTCAAAGCCAATCCATACCGATGTCACCACGCCAGGGCCATAGCCGGAGAACCACGCATCTTTTGAGCTGTTAGTGGTCCCGGTTTTGCCGCCGATATCGTGACGCTGCAGGTCGCGGCCTGCTCGCCAGCCGGTACCCATCCAGCCGGGTTCGCCGAAGATATTGGTGTTGAGGGCGCTTTTAATCAGGAACGCCAGCGGCGTGTTGATCACGTGCGGCGCATACTCCGGAGCGCCACTTTGCGCGACCAGAGACTGGTTTGCCTGCGCCAGCTGCGGCTGCGGAGGAACGCCGGGATTTTGCGGATCCTGCGAGGTCGCTACGTCCTCAACGTCTTTATTTTCCAGCACATCAGACTTCGGCGTATCGCCGTAAATCACCGGAATATTGCACTGTGGGCAGGCAATTTTTGGCCGCTCTTCAAAAATGACGCCGCCCTGATCGTTCTCGATTTTGCTGATGAAATAAGGGCTAACCAGGAAACCGCCGTTAGCCATAACCGAGTAGCCGCGCGCAACCTGCAGCGGCGTGAACGATGCGGAGCCCAGGGCCAGTGATTCGGTCCGCACGATGTTCTGCGCCGGGAAGCCGAAGCGCTGCAGATACTCAGCCGCGTAATCCACGCCCATAGCCCGCATCGCGCGGACCATTACCACGTTCTTTGATTGACCCAAACCCTGGCGCAGGCGGATAGGACCCGCATACTGCGGCGGGGAGTTTTTTGGCCGCCAGTCGGAGCCGGAACCGGCATCCCAGCGGGAAATCGGCACGTCGTTGAGCATGCTCGCCAGGGTCAGGCCTTTATCCATCGCCGCGGTGTAGAGGAACGGTTTAATGTTAGAGCCAACCTGACGCAGCGCTTGAGTGGCGCGGTTGAACTTGCTTTGGTTGAAATCGAAACCGCCGACCAGCGCAATGATCGCCCCGTTTTGCGGGTTGATCGATACCAGCGCCGAGTTGACGTCCGGCACCTGCGCCAGCCACCAGCTGTTGCCTACCTGGCGAACCCAGACCTGTTGTCCGGTCTGCACGACATCGTTCACCTTACGCGGCGTGGCGCCCTGTTGAGTATCGGAGATAAAGCGCCGCGCCCAGCGGACGCCTTCCATATTCAGCGACACCGAGGTTCCGTTGCTCAGTAGCGCGACGGCTTCCTGCGGATTTGCCGAAGTGATAACCGCCGGAGAGAGCGGTCCGGAGCCTGGGATTTTTTTCAGGGTATCGATGATTTTCTGGTTATCCCACGGCGTTTCACCCACTTTCCACAGCACCTTTTCCGGCCCGCGATAGCCGTGGCGCATATCGTAATCCAGCACGTTATTCCGCACCGCCTGCTGGGCTGCCTGCTGATTTTTACGGGTGATGGTGGTGTAGACACGATAGCCGTCTTCATAAGCCTGCTCGCCGTAGCGGCTGACCATCTCCTGACGCACCATTTCGCTGAGATACGGCGAGGAGAAGGCGATTTCCGGGGTATGGTAGCTTGCGTCAATAGGCTGGCTACGCGCCTGATCGTACTGCGCCTGCGTGATGTAGCCTTCGCTCAGCATACGCGAAAGAACAACGTTGCGGCGGGCGGTTGCACGATCCATGGAATAGAGCGGGTTAAAGGTTGACGGCGCTTTAGGCAGGCCTGCAATCACCGCCATCTCGCTCAGCGTAAGCTGATCGACGGATTTGCCAAAGTAGACCTGCGCGGCCGCGCCGACGCCGTAGGCGCGATAGCCAAGATAGATTTTGTTCAGGTACAGCTCAAGAATTTCATCTTTATTGAGTAACTGCTCGATGCGGATCGCGAGGAAGGCCTCTTTCACCTTACGCATCAACGTTTTTTCGGGGCTCAGGAAGAAGTTACGCGCCAGCTGTTGGGTAATCGTACTGGCGCCCTGCGAGGCGTGACCGGAGAACATCGCGACGCTGGCGGCGCGGAAAATCCCGACAGGGTCAACGCCATGATGCTCATAAAAACGGCTATCTTCGGTGGCGATAAACGCTTTAATCAGCTCAGGCGGCATTTGCTGCAGCGTGACGGGAATACGGCGTTTTTCGCCATATTGCGCGATCAGCTCGCCATCCGCGCTATAGACCTGCATCGGGATTTGCAGGCGCACATCCTTCAGCGTTGCGACGTCGGGGAGCTGCGGCTCTATATATTTATAGAGACCAAAAATCGAGCCTGCTCCCAGCAGTACGCAACAGACTGCAAGGATAAAAAGATACTTTACGAACTTCACCGGAGATTTCTCATTTAGTTTTCATTGGGCAGTTTATAAACAAACGCGCAGTAGTATAAAGGCAAGCCTGGAGCATTGATATAGCGAAGCATATCGGGTGATAAGGAGATCGTAGGCATGGCTTTTAGAAACTGGCGCATAGGAATGCATATTCAGCAGGACCATATTGCTATTGTCGCGTTGTTGCATGAGCGCTCACGCTGGGCGCTGCGCCGCTGGTGGAATATCCCATTAATGCCCGGCACCGTGCGTCAGGGGATGGTAGTGGACGTTGAGTCGCTGGCCCACCAGTTGCAAAGCTGGCGGCGGGAGCTGCCTTTGCAGCATCAAGTCTGCATTGCCTTCCCGGCGGCGCGAACGCTGCAGAAGCAGCTCCTGCGTCCGCAGATTTCATTAAGAGAAAGCGAGCAGGCGACCTGGATTACCAGCGCCATGGCGCAGCAGCTGGAAATGCCCGCCTCTTCGCTGTGCGTCGATTATGCCCAATCTGCTGCGGTCGATGGCTGGCGGGTTACCGCTGCGCAGCGCTTAGACGTCAACGCGCTATGCCGGCTGGCAACCCGCCTCAGGTTAAGAGTGGTGGGGATTGTCCCGGATGCCAGCGCGCTTAGCGCTTTTATCCCCTGGCTGCCGGTTGAAACGCAGGGGCTGGCGTGGCGCGACGAAGCGAGCTGGCTTTGGGCAACCGCCGAGAACTGGGGATATTGTTTGTGCAGCGAAGCTCCCTCTTTTCCCCACATGGTTTCCCGGGTAAACGCTGGAGCATTTCGTCTCTGCACTTCAGCGCCGTGCGACGGGCAGAGCTTTGACGCCTGGAGCGTCATCGATCGCCTGCAGCCGCCTCTGCCGAGCTGTGGCGACAGCTATACCGTTGCTCTGGGGTTGGCGCTGGGAGCGCGCCAGCTATGAGCCACATCGTCAACTTTCTTCCCTGGCGCGAAACGCGGCGAAAACAGCGCCTGCGCATAGGCGGCCTGGTGAGCGTCGGTTTACTGCTTATCCTGCTTGCGGCGCTGCTTGCCCCACGGCTCAACAAACGGGCCGCTCACTGGCTGGCAACCGTTAAGCTAAACGCTGATAACCAGCTTTACAGCGCATTACAGCAGCGTGAGCGCACCATGCGTCAGCAGCTACAGCACAGGGATCAACAGCGCCTGCGCCGCCTGCGGCGCGAAAAAACCGCCGCGTGGCAGCCAAGGCTGCAGGAGATAGCGGCGCGTATGCCGGAAGATGCCTGGTTAACCCATCTGGAATACCGCCAGAACGCTCTGTCGCTAAGCGGGCTAACGTTGAATCTTAAAGGGTTAGCCGCGCTGGAAAAGGCGCTGGCAAACATTAGCGGTTTTCTTCCGGCAAAGGCAGGGGAAACGCACCGCGATAGCGAAGGGCGCTGGCTATTTCACTTTTCCATGGTTGGAGAGGACGAACATGCGGGGGAGCATTGAACGCTTGCTGGCGGAGCGTAAAAGTCTGTTAGCGATACCTCTCCTGCTGGTTCTGATTGCCGCAATCGGGCGCTGGCTCATGCTGCCTTCCCAGACAGAAACGCCAGTGGAGCTCTCGCCGCGCATACAGATGCAGTGGCGAAAACTGCTGCCGCTGGTGAGCGCGCTACGTGCAGCCGGAATAGATGACGCAGCGACCCAGCCATTTTCTCCCATTGAGCCCCCGGTGGCTGGGGCGGCGCTTATCGCCTGGCGGCCGATGGGCGGTGGGGGCGAGATGCAGCTGGAGGCTGACTGGCAAGCGGTGCCTGCGCTCTTTTCCTGGCTTGCCCGCTGCGGGATGCGGGCTACGGCTTTCTCTGTGCAGCCGGAAAAACAGGCTCTACGGTTGACTTTGCATCTGGGGGCGGAAGATGCGCCTTAAATGGTGGTACTGGCTGCTGTTCCCACTTCCGCTGCTGGCGGTGGAACGCGATCCGTTCCGCCCCCCGGTGGATCGCTGCCGGACGGCGCAGCTTAGCCAGTGGCGCTATGGCGGAGCTGTCGGCGACCCGCTGGCGCTTATTGGCATCTTGCAGGATAGCGCCGGGAAGTGGCGTCGGGTGAGGGCGGAGACGATTTTACCCGCGGGCTGGCGGGTGACGCTGCTGACGGCAGAGAAAATAACCATATTAACCGGCCCCGGGTGTGAACCTGCACAGTGGGTCTGGCTGCGAAAGGGAATAAAGAATGATGCGATGGATAAGCCTGCTGTTTCTGCTCCTGCCGCTGATGGGCAACGCGGCAAAAAAGGATCTTCCCGTGTCGCTGGTCGTCGATGATGCCCCGGTGGCTCAGGTACTCCAGTCGTTGGCGGAGCTAAAGCAAAAAAATCTCGTGATCGCACCTGACGTCAGCGGCTCGGTATCTCTTCATCTGAATGAGGTACCCTGGCTGCAGGCGTTGCGATCGGTGATCGACAGCGCCGGTTTGACCCTTACCCAGCAAGGTTCGGTTCTCTACGTACACACCCAGGCGTGGCAAAAGGCGCAGCAGATGAACCTTGAGGCGGAAAGAGCAAAGCGTCTGCAGAATCTCCCTTTGCAGGGGCATAGCGTGACCCTTCGCTATGCTGATGCGGAGGATCTGGCTAAAGCCGGCGAAAAATTGCTGAGCGCTCGCGGACATCTGACGGTCGATAAGCGAACCAACCGTCTGTTGATTCGAGATGATGTCCGGCACCTTCCGGCATTAAAAGCATGGGCCCAGGAGATGGATGTACCCGTAGGTCAGGTCGAGCTGGCGGCGCATATCGTTTCAATGAGCGAAACCAGCCTGCGGGAACTGGGCGTTAAATGGAGCCTGGCAGAAGCGAGTAGCCCGCCAGGCTCGGGTAAATTAACCACCTTGAGCAGCAACCTGGCGGTAGGGGATGCCAGTACAAGGGCCGGGTTTAACATCGGCCGCCTCAGCGGGCGGCTTCTGGAGCTGGAGCTCTCCGCGCTTGAGCGGAAGCAGCAGGTAGACATCATCGCCAGCCCTCGACTGCTGGCTTCGCATATGCAGCCCGCCAGCATTAAGCAAGGAAGCGAGATACCTTATCAGGTCTCCAGCGGCGAAAGCGGCGCAACCTCTGTGGAGTTTAAAGAGGCGGTGCTGGGGATGGAGGTAACGCCGACGGTGTTACATCAAAACCGCGTACGTTTAAAACTCAGAATTAGCGAAAATACGCCGGGCCAGGTGCTCAAACAGGATAATGGCGAAGTATTGGCTATTGATAAACAAGAAATAGAAACTCAGGTAGAGGTTAAAAGCGGCGAGACCCTGGCTTTAGGCGGTATCTTTGCGCAAAAAAATAAAACTTCTCGCGAGGGTATTCCTCTCCTTAGCGACATCCCCTGGTTTGGCCAGCTGTTTCGCCGCGACGGCAAGGATAACGAACGACGTGAACTGGTTGTCTTCATCACTCCACGTATTCTGGCAGTGCATTAAGCGGGTTTTTCATGCTAAACACGTTTCAGGTGTTTGACGTGAGGACGGATTTAGCATACAAGGGGTACCGATTTGAGAGTCGGGTACGACATCAATCCTCCCTTTCTTGTCCGGTGATTTATTCTGTTGCCAAACCAGCCGGAGTATTGAGATAATTTTTAGTCTGACTCTCGCTCTATTGCATATGAGGTTTCAGTTCATGTCCTGCTGCGCTGGGTGTCTGCGAAGCGGGTTTACCATTAACGAATAGTCTTAGTAGTACCGAAAAAATGGCAGAGAAACGCAATATCTTTCTGGTTGGGCCTATGGGTGCCGGCAAAAGCACTATTGGGCGCCAGTTAGCCCAACAGCTCAACATGGAATTTTACGATTCCGATCAAGAAATTGAGAAACGCACTGGCGCAGATGTGGGTTGGGTCTTTGATGTAGAAGGCGAAGACGGCTTCCGCGACCGTGAAGAAAAAATCATCAATGAGTTGACGGAAAAACAGGGAATCGTGCTGGCAACCGGCGGTGGCTCTGTAAAATCCCGTGAAACGCGTAACCGTCTCTCCGCCCGCGGCGTGGTGGTGTACCTGGAAACAACTATCGAAAAGCAGCTTGCCCGTACGCAGCGCGATAAAAAGCGTCCTTTGTTACAAGTTGATGCGCCGCCTCGCGAAGTTCTGGAAGCGTTGGCAGATGAGCGCAATCCACTGTACGAAGAGATTGCTGATGTCACTATCCGCACTGACGATCAAAGCGCGAAAGTGGTAGCAAACCAGATTATTCATATGCTGGAAAGCAATTGATTCTGGCTTAATAAAGTGCGTCAGAGTAAAAGCAACTGAGGTGGACGTCGCGTTATGGAGAGGCTTACTGTAACCCTCGGGGAACGTAGTTACCCGATTACCATCGCGGCTGGTTTGTTTAACGATCCAGCTTCCTTCCTGCCACTGAAATCAGGCGATCAGGTTATGCTGGTCACCAATGGAACGCTGGCGCCGCTTTATCTGGATACCGTACGCTCCGTACTTGAGCAAGCGGGAGTAAAAGTCGATAGCGTGATTCTTCCCGACGGCGAGCAGTTTAAAAGCCTGGCGGTGATGGATACTGTTTTTACCGCGCTATTGCAAAAACCACACGGCCGCGACACGACGCTAGTGGCGCTCGGCGGTGGGGTGATCGGTGATTTAACCGGATTTGCCGCCGCCAGCTACCAGCGTGGCGTGCGCTTTATTCAGGTTCCTACCACTCTGCTGTCGCAGGTGGACTCTTCGGTGGGCGGCAAAACGGCCGTCAACCACCCTCTCGGTAAAAACATGATTGGCGCCTTCTGGCAGCCAGTTTCCGTTGTTGTCGATCTCAACTGTCTTAAAACGCTGCCGAAGCGTGAGCTCTCTTCCGGTCTGGCTGAAGTGATCAAGTACGGCGTGATTCTTGACGGCGAATTTTTCGACTGGCTGGAAAATAATATTGATGCACTGATGGCGCTGGATGAAAAAGCGATGGCGTACTGTATCCGTCGCTGTTGTGAGCTGAAAGCTGAAGTTGTCGCTGCCGACGAGCGCGAAACCGGGTTACGTGCTTTACTCAATCTTGGCCATACTTTTGGTCATGCTATCGAAGCTGAAATGGGCTACGGTAATTGGTTACATGGTGAAGCGGTTGCTGCCGGTATGGTGATGGCGGCGCATGCGTCCGAGCGTTTGGGGCGGTTTAATCCGCAGGATACGCAGCGAATTATCCATCTGCTGCAACGTGCAGGCCTGCCGGTGTGCGGGCCGCAGGAGATGACAGCTGACGCGTATTTGCCCCACATGATGCGTGATAAAAAAGTACTGGCAGGCGAGATGCGGCTGGTGCTACCCCTCGCGATAGGGAAGAGCGAGATACGCGGCGGAGTACCGCATGATGTTGTTCTTGGCGCGATTGCTGATACTCAGCAGGCGCAACAATAAGAAGGTCTGGCCGCGTTCGCGCGGCGTTATCATTTCGGGTGACATGCAATAGTCGTGAGCATAAGCCTTTTAGTGGGGTGTTAAATGGATGAATTAAAACCAGAAGACGATATGAAAGCCGATCGCAGCGATCGTCGTACTGGTCGTTCTCGTCAGTCTTCAGAGCGTGATGCCGATCCGCAAATCAATTTTGATGATGTCGATCTTGATGATGCTGACGATGGTCGCCCGACGCGCGGCAGCAAAGCACGCCGTGAGCGCGATGAAGAGCAGTATGAAGAGTACGAAGAAGAAGTAGAGTCTGACGAAGGCGATGACGAAGAGCGTCAGGTTGAGCGTCGTCCGCGTAAGCGTAAGAAAGCGCCGGCAAAACCGGCCTCCCGTCAGTACATCATGATGGGCGTAGGCATCCTCGTTCTGCTGCTGCTGATCGTTGGCGTTGGTTCCGCGCTGAAATCACCATCCTCATCCAACGAGCAAACCGCTTCCGGCGAGAAGAGCATCAACTTGTCCGGAGATCAGGACAATAATACCCAGCCAGCGGCCCAGGACTCCTCTGCGGCAAACAACGCGCAATCGCAGGATGTCTCTCTGCCGCCCATCGCGTCTAACCCGACTCAAGGGCAGACGACGGCTGAACCACAAGGGCAGCAGCGCGTTGAGGTTCAGGGTGATCTGAATAACGCGCTGACCCAGCAGCAGGGGCAAATTGATAGCGCGGTAGCCAACTCTACTCTGCCTACAGAACCTGCTACCGTTGCGCCGCTGCGCAATGGCGCCGCCCCGCGTCAGGCCACTACCGAGCGTCAGACGGCGGCAGCGCCGCGTCCGGCTGAGCGTAAGCATACGGTTATCGAACCAAAACCGCAGGCCACGGCGAAAGCGCCGACGCAGCCGAAACAGGTTCCGGTTCAGCCTAAGCGTACAGAAAGCGTCGCCGCTACGACCCCGGCAAAAACTCAGCCGACCACTAAGCCTACCGCTACTGCACAGGCTAAACCGGCTGCGACTACCGCTCCTGCGGCGACCACCGCGACAGCATCTACTGCTCCGGCTGCGACTGCAGCTGCCGCTCCGGCAGCAACAGCGGCGACTACGGGTAAAAGCGCTGGCGATGTTGGTTCGATGAAGTCTGCGCCGTCCGGCCACTATACGCTGCAGCTCAGCAGCTCTTCTAACTACAACAACCTTAACAGTTGGGCGAAGAAAGAGAAGCTGGAGAAATATGTTGTCTACGAGACTACGCGTAACGGTCAGCCCTGGTATGTGCTGGTGAGCGGTATTTACGCTTCAAAAGATGAAGCGAAACGTGCCGTTGCTACGCTGCCAGCAGATGTACAGGCGAAAAATCCGTGGGCAAAACCGCTGCATCAGGTTCAGTCTGACCTGAAATAATGCCGCAGTGTAGTCTGAAGCGCTGGATGCTGTCGGAGCTTTCTCCACAGCCGGAGAATGTGTAATTAGTTAGGCAGCATGAAAAAGAATCGCGCTTTTCTGAAATGGGCAGGGGGCAAATACCCCCTGCTTGATGATATTAAAAAGCACTTGCCGCAGGGCGACTGCTTGATTGAGCCTTTCGTGGGCGCCGGGTCGGTATTTCTTAATACCGACTTTTCTCGTTATATCCTCGCTGATATCAATAGTGATTTGATCGATCTGTATAACATCGTCAAACTGCAAACCGATGAGTACGTTGCGGCGGCGCGAGAGATGTTTACGCCTGAGAACAACGTTGCTGAACAGTATTATCTGTTTCGCGACGAGTTTAACCAGAGCCAGGAGCCGCTGCGCCGCGCGGTGCTGTTCCTGTATCTGAACCGTCATGGCTACAATGGTCTGTGTCGCTACAACCTGCGCGGGGAGTTCAACGTGCCCTTTGGCCGTTATAAAAAGCCCTATTTTCCCGAAGCTGAACTGTATCATTTCGCGGAGAAGGCGCAGCATGCCGAGTTTCATTGTGAATCTTATGAAGAGTGCATGAAGCGGGCAGATCACCGTTCCGTTGTTTACTGCGATCCGCCCTATGCGCCGCTGTCGTCAACGGCTAACTTCACGGCCTATCATACGAATAGCTTTAGCCAGGAGCAGCAGGAGCTGCTGGCTAAAAAAGCGGAATCGCTGATGAAAAAGCGTATTCCAGTGCTGATTTCCAACCATCGCACGCCGCTCACTCAGGAGTGGTATAAAAACGCCGCTGAGACGCATATTGTGAAGGTTCGACGCAGCATCAGCAGTAACGGTGGTACACGTAAGAAGGTGGACGAGCTTCTGGCTCTGTACCGTCCGCCCAAGACCAAATAAATTTCAAGGAGATGCGGATGAAGCAGTATTTGATTGCCCCTTCGATTCTGTCGGCTGATTTTGCCCGTCTGGGCGAGGATACCGCCAATGCGTTGGCTGCGGGTGCGGATGTTGTGCACTTTGACGTGATGGACAACCACTACGTGCCGAATCTGACCATTGGTCCGATGGTGCTGAAATCACTGCGAAATTACGGTATCACCGCGCCGATTGATGTGCATTTGATGGTCAAGCCGGTTGACCGCATCATCCCTGATTTTGCCGCCGCGGGCGCCAGCATCATTACTTTCCATCCGGAAGCTTCCGAACACGTTGACCGTACGCTGCAGCTTATCAAAGAGCACGGCTGTAAAGCCGGCCTGGTATTTAACCCGGCGACCTCCCTGAGCTACCTCGATTACGTGATGGATAAGCTGGATGTCATTCTGTTGATGTCCGTCAACCCTGGCTTTGGTGGTCAGTCCTTTATTCCGCATACCCTGGATAAACTGCGTGAAGTTCGTCGTCGCATTGATGAATCCGGCTACGACATCCGTCTGGAAGTGGATGGCGGTGTAAAAGTGAGCAACATCGCTGAGATTGCTGCTGCCGGTGCGGATATGTTTGTTGCCGGCTCGGCTATTTTCGATCAGCCGGACTACAAAAAAGTCGTTGAACAAATGCGTAGTGAATTAGCAAAGGTTAGCCATGGATAAGTTACACAACATTCGCGGTGTGGCGTTTGATCTCGACGGAACGCTGGTGGACAGCGCGCCGGGATTGACCGCTGCCGTTGATAACGCCCTGTATGCGCTGGAACTCCCGATGGCGGGCGAAGAGCGAGTCGTGACCTGGATTGGTAACGGCGCTGACGTACTCATCCAGCGGGCCCTGACCTGGGCTCGTCAGGAGCGCGCGACGCTCAGAGCGGCGCAGGGCAAACCTTCCGTCGATCATGATGATATCCCGCAGGCTGAGCAACAGGCCATTTTGCGCAAGTTGTTCGATCGCTACTATGGCGAAGTGGCGGAAGAGGGGAGCTTTTTGTTTCCTGCCGTTGCCGATACGCTGGGCGCGCTGCACGCAAAAGGCCTGCCGCTGGCGCTGGTGACCAATAAGCCAACGCAGTTTGTCGCGCCAATACTGTCGTCGCTGGATATCGCCAAATATTTTACCGTTGTTATCGGCGGCGATGACGTAAAAAACAAAAAACCGCACCCGGAACCGCTGCTGATGGTCGCGGAGAAACTGGGGCTGGCGCCCGCAGAGCTGCTGTTCGTTGGCGACTCGCGCAATGATATTCAGGCCGCGAAGGCCGCCGGCTGCTGCTCTATCGGATTGACCTACGGCTACAACTACGGCGAGCCGATTTCGTTGAGTGAGCCGGATTATATCTTTGACCAATTTAATGAACTCTTGCCCGCTTTCGGGCTACCGTACAGTGAAAATCAGGAATAAAAAATGACCAAGCCCATCGTTTTTAGTGGCGCACAGCCCTCAGGTGAATTGACCATTGGCAACTATATGGGTGCGCTGCGTCAGTGGGTAAACATGCAGGACGATTACCACTGCATTTACTGCATCGTTGACCAGCACGCGATTACCGTCCGTCAGGATCCGCAGCAGCTGCGTAAGGCGACGCTGGATACGCTTGCGCTGTATCTGGCGTGCGGTATCGACCCGAAAAAAAGCACCATTTTTGTTCAGTCCCACGTGCCTGAGCATGCGCAGCTGGGCTGGGCGCTGAACTGCTACACCTATTTTGGCGAACTGAGCCGTATGACCCAGTTTAAAGACAAGTCATCGCGCTATGCGGAAAACATTAACGCCGGTCTGTTTGACTATCCGGTATTGATGGCTGCCGACATTCTGCTGTATCAGACTAACCAGGTCCCGGTTGGCGAAGACCAGAAGCAGCACCTGGAACTGAGCCGCGATGTCGCCCAGCGTTTCAACGCTATCTATGGCGACGTGTTTAAAGTTCCGGAACCGTTTATTCCCAAATCCGGCGCGCGCGTGATGTCGCTGCTGGAGCCGACCAAAAAGATGTCCAAGTCAGATGATAACCGCAACAACGTTATCGGTCTGCTGGAAGACCCGAAATCGGTAGTGAAGAAGATCAAACGCGCGGTCACCGACTCCGACGAGCCGCCGGTTGTTCGCTACGACATCCAGAACAAAGCGGGTGTTTCCAACCTGCTGGATATTCTCTCTGCGGTTACCGGTCAGAGCATTCCAGAGCTGGAGCAGCATTTTGAAGGCAAAATGTACGGTCATCTGAAGGGCGAGGTGGCAGAAGCCGTTTCCGGTATGCTGACCGAACTGCAGGAGCGCTATCACCGATTCCGCGGTGATGAAGCCTTCCTTAATCAGGTCATGAAAGAGGGCGCAGAGAAAGCCAGCGCTCGCGCTTCCGTGACCCTGAAAGCGGTTTACGAAGCGATTGGTTTCGTCGCCAAACCCTGATGGATTAACGGTGGTTGAGCAATAAAAGCCGGGTGCAAAACATCCGGCTTTTTCATTGGTAATCGCTGATGCCATATGATGCAGTGATTCTGTAAACGCTCTGCATTTATTAGCGAGGAGCACTCGTTGATTGGCCGGAAAGCAGTGAGCCCGAAATGTCATTATTCGTATCGCTCATACACAATCATGACTTTCTTAATTGTACTGGTTTTTAGGCCGCATATAAAAAGGCCGGAATAATCCGACCTGATATTTTATTTCTGATCTGCTGCGGGTCCACAGCCGCCTATCATCTTGGAAATAGAAATTGCAGGATGAAGGAGATAGTCATAACTGCATGTTTTATTTTTGTTTTCAATGTGGCCGGTGCAGGCAGTGAGCGACGTGAGAACTGCCGCTAATGCAGCGAACCTGAGCATGTTTTTCATAAGATAATCCCTGTCGTATGATATATAATATATTTGACTTTCCATTGCTAATAAGAAACGGCTTTTGAGTCATTTCTTATTTTTGATTTAATAGGATTTTATTTTGGGTGTCAAATTTTCAAGGATTAAATTAACTTAATTGCTTTTTAAATATTATGGAATATATTTGCGGCAAGATTATGTTGAAAGAAAATATGGCCCAATATTAATGGTAATAGTGGGCCAGGAAGATTAGTGATTTGAGAACCAGTTCAGCTTGTCGCGCAGGCCGACAACGCGACCGACAATAATCAGCGCGGGGCTGGCCATTTGCTTCGCCAGAATATCCAGCTGTTCTAACGTACCGGTGACCACCTTCTGGGTTATCGCCGTGCCGTTCTCAACGATGGCAGCGGGCATATCCGCCGCCATGCCGTGGGCAATCAGTTTTTCCCGGATCGCCGGAGCCTGGTTCAGGCCCATGTAGAACACCAGGGTCTGTTTCTCTACCGCCAGGTTTTCCCAGTCCAGTTCGCCGCCGGTCTTAAGGTGGCCGGTGACCAGGCGCACGCCCTGGGCAAAATCCCGGTGAGTCAGGGGGATGCCGGAGTAGGCGGAACAGCCAGAGGCCGCGGTAATTCCCGGTACTACCGAGAAAGGAATACCCGCATGACACAAAGTTTCCAGCTCTTCGCCGCCGCGACCAAAGATAAACGGATCGCCACCTTTCAGGCGAACAACGCGTTTTCCACCCTGGGCTTCGCGCAGCAGAATCTGGTTAATCTCTTCCTGCGGTACGCAGTGGTAGCCCGAGCGTTTTCCCACGAAGACCCGATCGGCATCGCGGCGCACCAGATTCATGATGTCGTCGGAGACCAGGCGGTCATAAACCACTACATCGGCCTGCTGTATTTGCTGAAGGCCTTTGAGGGTCAGCAGTCCGGCGTCGCCAGGACCTGCGCCTACCAGCACTACTTCGCCGCGATGATCCAGCGGCTCGGTCAGCAGCTGCTCCGTAGCGTCCGCGACGGCCTGGCGGTCCTCGTTGGCCAGCGACTGCGCCAGCCTGTCGTTAACAAACAGCTTCTCCCAGAAGCGTCGGCGCTCGCCGACGGTGGCAAACTGCTTCTTCACCCTTGAACGCAGCTGACCTGCATAGTGGGCCAGCTGGCCTAAATGTAATGGCAGAACCGACTCCAGCTTTTCGCGCAGCAGGCGCGCCAGCACCGGCGAGGTGCCGCCGGAAGAGACGGCAACCATCAGCGGTGAACGGTCGATAATCGACGGCATAATAAAGCTGGCTTGCTGAGGCGCATCGACCACGTTGCAAAATATTCGCCTTTCTTCCGCTGATTCGCTGACCTGTTGATTAACCGCTTCGTTATCGGTAGCAGCGATGGCCAGCCAGCAGTTATCCAGCAGCGCAGGATTAAACTCGCCCTGGACCAGGGTTAGCATGTTTGCATCGGCCCATACCTGGAATTGCGGCACAAAATCCAGGGCATTAACCGTCAATCTGGCGCCAGCGTCCAGTAACAGGCGAGCTTTACGTTCAGCCACATCGCCGCCGCCGACTAACAAACAGTCACGATCGCGTAATTGGCAAAATATAGGCAAATGGTCCACGACATTCCCTCTTAATTATTGGCAGCAGCCTTAGAATCTGGCTATCAGGCTATTTTATTTGTCAGGTTGAACCTGGGCAGTGCTCACACAAAATTCATCGAGTTTTGAACGCCCTTTAGGGCGGCCCGAAGGGTGAGCGTAGCGAATCATCCTCACGTACTACGTGTACGTTCCGGTTGTTTCGCGCTGTCCGCGTTCAACCTGCCTTCACCGATTACGCCTACTGAGCCAGACTCTCAGTCTCGTTAGTTTTTTCCGGGGCGGGGCGCTCCGATTTCGGCGTAGCATACCAATAACCCAATCCCATAAATACGACACCGGACAAAGTATTGCCGAGTGTTACCCATAACAAATTGTGACCTATTCCCGCAAGGGTATACGCATCGCTGTGATGGCCAAACCAGGAGAGGGCAAAAAGCGTCATGTTGGCGACGGAGTGCTCATAGCCGGACGCGATAAACGCCAGTAGACACCACCAGATGGCGATAAATTTGGCCGCGCCCTCGGTACGAATCGCCATCCAGATCGCCAGACACACCAGCCAGTTACACAGCGCGCCTTTGAAAAAGAGCGCCATCGCGGATTGGCTGGTTTTTGCCAGCGCGACGGTATGCACGAGGCTGCTATCGACCGGCAGCAGGCTGCCGCTACCCCAGCAATACAGCAGCGCCACGAAAACCGAACCCAGCAGATTACCCATCCAGGTCTGGGGCAGAATCGCCCACATCTGACTCTGGCTGATGGTGCCCGCTTTCACGCCCAGCGTAAGGAACATGGTGTGGCCGGTGAACAATTCAGAGCCGGCGATAATCACCAGCGTTAACGCAATGCCAAAGGTGGCGCCCATCACCAGCGGGCGGACCGCAGGATCGAGCAGGTTGCCGAGGGTAAAAATAAGAATGATGCCGAGGCCGACATAGGCTCCCGCCATCATTGAGCTGACCCAGAAGCTGATTGGATTATTGGCCGAAAGGCGCGCAATGCGGGCGGCGTTGGCCGCGCACTTGTTTATTGTGTCCGTAAACATAGGATTTCCTTTAACACCTCATCCTTTGCGCTGCTTCCTGGTTGGCAGCCTTCGCGACGCAGCACAGATGATGTTGTGTCATCAATTGAAGGTAAAAAATTTAAAAAAAAGGGAGGCGTTGCGCCTCCCTTAAATTGCTTAACCGCGTAATTGCACGATGCCGTCTTTCACTCGGGCTTCATAGTGCGCCACCGAATGGCTTTCATCTTCCATACACAGGCCGTCACGCAGGCGGAAGCGCTGCTTTTTCAGCGGGCTGGCCACCCACAGCTCGCCCTGATGCTCGGCGATCAGGCCGCGAGAGAGGACGCTGGACTCGAAGAACGGGTCGATATTGCTAATCGCAAACACTTGGTCACCGTGATACGGGCGGAAAATCGCCACTTGTTTATCGCCTAACAGCGCGCAGACGCCGGTTTCCGGCAGGATGTCATCGAGTTTGCAGATATTTTTCCACTGGCTCATGCGTTTTCCTCCACCAGAGTTACCGGGATACGTTCGTACGGCGTGGCCGGGCGATGTTGCTCACGCTCAGGCACGACCTGGACGTTAGGGTCGCGCTTGTCGCTGTTGATAAAGTGTTTGAAGCGTACCTGGGCCGCTGGCGAGTTAACGGTTTCTGTCCACTCGCAGACTACCGCTGCACGCAGGCGAGCCATCTCTTCTTCCAGATGCTCGTTCAGTCCCAGCTTGTCGTCGATGATGACCGACTTCAGATAATCGATGCCGCCTTCCAGGTTATCTAACCACGGTGCGGTACGGGTCAGTTTGTCGGCGGTACGGATATAGAACATCATGAAGCGGTCGAGATATTTCATTAATGTTTCGCGATCCAGATCCGCTGCGAGCAGATCCGCGTGGCGGGGTTTCATACCGCCGTTACCGCAGACGTAAAGGTTCCAGCCTTTCTCCGTGGCGATGATGCCGACGTCTTTACCCTGAGCTTCCGCGCATTCGCGGGTACAGCCCGAGACGCCAAACTTCATTTTGTGCGGCGTACGGATGCCTTTGTAGCGGTTTTCCAGCTCTACGCCGAAGCCGACGCTATCGCCCACGCCGTAGCGGCACCAGGTGCTGCCTACGCAGGTTTTCGCCATTCGCAGCGCCTTAGCGTATGCGTGACCGGTTTCGAAGCCCGCGTCGATCAGCTGACGCCAGATTTCTGGCAGATCGTCTTTTTGTGCGCCAAACAGGCCGATACGTTGGGAGCCGGTGATCTTGGTATACAGGTTAAATTCACGAGCGATGCGGCCCACCGCCACCAGCCCTTCCGGGGTGATTTCACCGCCGGCAGAGCGAGGAATAACGGAGTAGGTGCCGTCTTTCTGGATATTGGCCAGGAAGTTGTCGTTGGTATCCTGCAGCGGGGTGTGCTGCGGTTTCAGAATATATTCGTTCCAGCAGGAGGCCAGCAGCGAGCCAACGGTCGGTTTACAAACCTCACAGCCGTAGCCTTTACCGTGTTTTGCCAGCAGCTCTTCAAAGGTTTTGATGCCTTCCACGCGGATGAGGTGGAACAGTTCCTGACGGGAGTACGCAAAGTGCTCGCACAGGTTATTGTTGACTTCGATGCCCTGTTTCGCCAGTTCGGCGTTGAGAACCTGAGTCACCAGCGGGATACAGCCGCCGCAGCCGGTGCCGGCTTTGGTTTCTGCTTTCAGCGCCGCCACGGTGTGGCAGCCTTTATTAATAGCGGCAATCAATGCGCCTTTGGTGACGTCAAAGCAGGAGCAAATTTGTGCGCTGTCCGGCAGTTTATCCACGCCAATTGACGGCTTACCGCTGCCCGCGTGCGCCGGGAGGATCAGCGAGTCCGGGTTTTCCGGCAGTTCGATCGCATTGAGCACCAGCTGCAGCAGATTGCCGTAATCGCTGGTGTCGCCCACCAGCACCGCACCGAGCAGAGTTTTATTATCTTCACTCACGATGAGGCGTTTGTAGACCTCTTTGCTTTCGTCGAGATAAACGTAGCTGCGCGCGCCTGGCGTGCGTCCGTGAGCGTCGCCAATCCCGCCGACGTCAACGCCCAGCAGCTTTAGCTTGGCGCTCAGATCCGCGCCTTCAAAGGCGTTTTCTGTTTTCAGGATATGGTCAACGGTAACCTGGGCCATTTTATAGCCCGGGGCGACCAGGCCATAAACGCGGTTATTCCAGCTGGCACATTCCCCGATGGCGTAGATATCCGGGTCAGAAGTCTGACAGGCGTCATTGATCACAATGCCGCCGCGTGGAGCGACTTCCAGACCGCACTGGGTGGCCAGCTTATCGCGCGGGCGGATACCGGTAGAGAAAACGATGAAGTCAACTTCCAGCTCGCTGCCGTCGGCAAAACGCATGGTTTTACGCGCTTCGCGTCCTTCCTGGACAATCTCTTTGGTATTTTTGCTGGTGTGCACCCGCACGCCCATGCTTTCAATCTTACGGCGCAGCTGTTCGCCGCCCATCTGATCCAGCTGTTCCGCCATCAGCATGGGGGCGAATTCAATGACGTGGGTTTCAACGCCGAGGTTTTTTAGCGCCCCAGCGGCTTCCAGGCCTAACAGACCGCCGCCGACGACGGCGCCGCGCTTGCTGCGACGGGCGCAGGCTTCAATAGCGTTCAGGTCTTCAATAGTGCGATAAACAAAGCAGTCCTGAGTTTCAGAACCTTTTATCGGCGGGATCCACGGATAGGAGCCGGTTGCCATAATCAGCTTGTCATAGAAAACGGTACGGCCTGCGCTGGAGTGGATGACCTTCTCCTGGCGGTTGATGGTAATGGCGCGTTCACCGACCAGTACCTTAACGCCGTGCTTCTCGTAGAAACCTTCCCGTACCAAAGAGAGCTCTTCGGCAGTATGGTGAGAGAAGTAGGAGGAGAGGTGTACGCGGTCGTAGGCGATACGGGGTTCTTCACAGAAGACGGTAATATCGAACAGGCTGGCGTCGGATTTATCAAGAAGGTCCTCAATAAAGCGGTGGCCGACCATACCATTACCAATGATAGCGAGTCTGACTTTGCTCATTTTTGCCTCGATTTCTTTTATATTACCGCCTACCTTAACGATTCAGCCGCGACACTTATTGATGCAAATCAATTACACCTTTACCTACTACTTAAGTGGTATGTTTATGATTTGTCAGTATTTTTATAAGTAACGGAAAACGCTGGCTTTTCCTTTTTGCTTTTTTTATGTACAAAATTAGCAACGGATACCCACGGCGGGTTGAGTAAAATTTCAGCAACAATTACGGGAGTCATCGATATGACAGCAGCGCCGCTTTGGTTAATTGAGAACGTTCGTCTGCCCGATCGCGAAGGGTTATGGCAGATAGCGATAGACAAGGGGCGCTTCGGGGATATCACCCCTATGGGGGAGGCGCGCAAAGAGAATTTTGAAGTGCTGAATGCGCGCGGCGGGCTGGCCATCCCCCCTTTTATTGAACCGCATATTCACCTCGATACGACCCAGACCGCCGGCGAGCCGAACTGGAATCAGTCCGGTACCCTGTTTGAAGGGATTGAGCGTTGGGCGGAGCGTAAGGCGCTGTTGAGCCATGAGGACGTGAAAGCCCGCGCCTGGAAGACGTTGAAATGGCAAATTGCCAACGGTATTCAGTTTGTGCGCACCCACGTCGACGTTTCCGATCCGACGCTGACCGCGCTCAAAGCCATGCTGGAGGTGAAGCAGGAAGTCGCGCCGTGGGTAGATTTGCAGATTGTCGCCTTCCCACAAGAGGGGATTTTATCCTATCCCAATGGTGAGGCTCTGCTGGAAGAAGCCCTGCTGCTGGGCGCCGATGTGGTGGGCGCCATCCCGCATTTTGAATTCACTCGCGAATATGGCGTGGAGTCCCTGCACATCGCTTTTCGTCTGGCGAAAAAGTATCAGCGGCCTTTAGATATCCACTGTGATGAAATCGATGATGAACAGTCGCGATTCGTTGAGACCGTGGCGGCCCTGGCGTTAAAAGAGGGGATTGGGCCGAGAGTGACCGCCAGCCATACCACCGCGATGCACTCCTACAATGGCGCTTATACATCACGTCTTTTTCGTTTGCTGAAACTGTCCGGCATTAACTTCGTGGCTAACCCGCTGGTCAATATTCACCTTCAGGGACGGTTTGACGACTATCCGAAACGCCGCGGCATCACGCGCGTGAAGGAGCTGATGGCGGCGGGCATTAACGTCTGCTTTGGCCATGACGATGTCTTTGATCCCTGGTATCCGCTGGGAACCGGCAACATGCTGCAGGTGCTGCACATGGGGCTGCACGTTTGTCAGATGATGGGCTATCAGCAGATTAACGATGGACTCAAGCTGGTGACGGAAAATAGCGCGCGAACGTTTGGCCTGAGCGATTACGGTATTGCGACGGGGAACACGGCGAATCTGGTGATTCTCCCTGCGGAAAACGGGTTTGAGGCTGTGCGTTGTCAGGTTCCGGTTCGTTGGTCAATTCGCCAGGGGAGAGTTATCGCTACCACGCAGCTGGCGCAAACCTGGGTACAGATGGATCGGGGCGGGGAGGAGCTGTTCTTTACCCGAAATAGCCCCTTTGCCGGAACAAAGGGGCCTGAGGCTTAGTGCGATTCCGCTGCCGCGTTGTTCTGGCGGTGGCGGGAGACGAAGCCGAGGATCAGACACATCACAAAGACCACGGCATAGAGGCCGTTAGCGGTATGCAGCGCTGCCAGCGGTCCGCTGGCGGCAACGATAGGGCCGGTAACGACGAAAGTCAGCATGGTACCCACGGTGCCGCAGGTCAGAATGAAGTTCACCAGCTTCGGCGACGACACTTTAGTTTGCAGTGACCCCAGGGTGATGATCGACGTATAGATGGCGCTGGAGAAGAAGCCGAGGGTGAGAATAAACCACGGCATATGCTCCGGCGAACCGTTAATAAACAGATACATCAGCACCGTCGCCACGCCCGCCAGCACGGTCAGGATACGCTGCAGGTCAAAGAAGCGCAGGATGAAGCTGAATGACCACATGCCGATCATGTACGACATCCAGAAATCGCTTACCAGCTTACCCGCATCGCCAAGGCTCATGCCCAGGCCTTTGGCGTATTCCGGTACCCAGGAGATGAACCCCAACTGGCCGAGGATGTAGCACAGGGCGGCGATGGAAAGAAACAGCACGCCGATACCCCATTTTTCTTTCACGACCGGCTGGCTATCCTGCAGGGCTTTTTTGCCCAGGACCGGGAATTCACAGCCGAAGGTCAGAATGAAAATAGCGACGTAGACCAGGCCGATGCAGGCATAAACCCAGTACCATTCGATGCTGCGCGCCAGCAGATAGGCGGCCAGCATCGGGAAGATCATCCCCGCCATGCTGAAGAAGGAGTCGGTGAACAGCAGCCGCGCGCCGCGCTGACGACCTTCGTACATATGGGTAATCAAGAAGGTACCAATCGACATGGTGATCCCGCTGACCAGCCCAAGCACGAACATCGAGGCGGAAAACAGCGCCAGGCTATGGCTGAACATCAAACCGGCGACGGCCAGAATCATCAGGATAAAGCCAAAGCGCAGTTGCGTTTTCAGCGGAACAATTTCCATCAGCCAAGCGTTCAGGAAGATAGAGATCAGGATACCGGCATTAAGAAAGGTAAAGGTGTTGCTCATGCTGGAGACGGGCAGATGAAAATAATCTGCGATGTTTCCCATCACCATCCCGGTGACAATCACCAACGCGCCGGTCAGGGCGTAGGAGAAGAAGCTGATCCATGTGAGCTTGATACGATTGCTGTTAGTCATGACAGGCCTGTGAATAGAAATGTAAAGCGCGTTGACTCTGCGCCGGGCGGACAGATTTTATGCGTTAGCGTGATTCAAGCAAACGTTTATTCTGAAATTTATAGTTTTTTGCAATTGTTAGTGTGACTTGTATCACATTTGATTATTTGGCGGAGCGCCTGGCCCATCGTTACAAGTGTTTCAGCTAAGTAAAATTAGGTAAAAGGCTAGCCCAGGATGCAAAGGCTCTTTAGAATCAAAGCACTCGGTTTTTATTCTGCTCCGTTAAGGAATTTCCATGCTCAAATCAACTCTCGCGGCGGTGGCTGCCGTTTTCGCCATTTCAGCATTTTCCCCGGCCATGGCGGCAAAGGGGGATCCTCATGTGTTGCTGACCACGTCTGCGGGCAATATTGAGCTTGAGCTGAATAGCCAGAAAGCGCCCATCTCGGTTGATAACTTCCTCAAGTACGTGAACAGCGGTTTTTATAACAACACCACTTTTCACCGTGTGATCCCGGGCTTTATGGTGCAGGGCGGCGGCTTTAACGAACAGATGCAGCAGAAACAGCCTAATCCGCCGATTAAAAATGAAGCCGACAACGGTCTGCGCAACACGCGCGGCACCATCGCCATGGCGCGTACTGCCGATCAGGACAGCGCCACCAGCCAGTTCTTTATCAATATTGCGGATAACGCCTTCCTCGATCATGGCCAGCGTGATTTCGGCTATGCGGTGTTTGGTAAAGTAGTCAAAGGCATGGACGTCGCGGATAAAATTTCTCAGGTGCCGACTCACAACGTTGGGCCGTATCAAAATGTTCCGTCCAAACCTATCGTTATTCTTTCCGCAAAAGTACTGCCGTAATCTTAATTGCGCGGGTAACGCTCACCCGCGCATTCCCCGCTTCCCTGCGAAATCGCTTTTTGCCGCTTATACTTGTGGCTACTGCGGACATGTCAGGGAGGTGTTAAATGAAAAAGCTCACCGAAAAACAGAAATCCCGACTCTGGGAGGATCGACGCAACGTGAATTTTCAGGCCAGCCGGCGGCTGGAGGGCGTCGATATTCCGCTAATCAACCTTACTCCCGAAGAAGCCCTGGCGCGTATTGCGGCGTTAAGGAGCCACTATGAGCGATAAATTTGGTGAGGGCCGGGATCCTTATCTTTACTCCGGTCTGCAGGTCATGCGTAACCGCTTAGGTATCCGCCAGGCACAGCGCCTTGAGCAGGCGGCGTGGGAGCTGACCGCGCTACGCGCGGCAACCATCGAACTCGGGCCACTGGTGCGCGGCTTGCCTCATCTCTGCGCGATTCATCGCCAGCTCTATCAGGATATTTTCGACTGGGCGGGACAACTGCGTGAAGTGGATATCTATCAGGGCGACACCCGTTTCTGCCATTTCGCCTATATCGAAAAAGAGGGGAACACGCTCTTTCAGGCCCTGGAAGAGGAAGGCTATCTGGTGGGGCTTGCTCAGGATAAATTCATTGAACGTCTCGCTCATTACTACTGCGAAATTAACGTCCTGCATCCTTTCCGAATCGGCAACGGCCTGGCGCAACGCATTTTCTTTGAACAACTGGCTATTCATGCTGGCTATACGCTGGACTGGCGTGATATTGCCGTCGATGTATGGAACCAGGCCAACCAGAGTGGCGCAATGGGCGACCTTTCTCCACTGCAGACGATATTTCGTAAAGTGGTAAGCGAAGCTGCGGAAACTGAGTAGAATAGCGCGGTTCTTTGTTCCCGGAGCCGCTATGATCCTGCTTATCGATAACTACGATTCTTTTACCTGGAATCTGTACCAGTATTTCTGCGAACTTGGGGCAGAAGTGCAGGTCAGGCGTAATGACGAGCTGACGTTAGCGGAAATTGTTGCGCTGGCGCCCGCGAAAATCGTTATTTCGCCGGGGCCCTGCACGCCGAATGAGTCCGGGATTTCGCTGGCGGTTATTCGCCACTTCTCCGGCAAGACGCCAATCTTAGGCGTTTGCCTGGGCCACCAGGCGATAGCCCAGGTTTTCGGCGCCGCGATCGTGCGGGCGGCCAAAGTCATGCACGGGAAAACGTCCCCCATTAGCCATCGTGGCCAGGGGGTATTTCGTGGCCTCAATAATCCGCTAACCGTGACCCGCTACCACTCCCTGCTGATTGACCCGCTAACGCTGCCTGAATGCTTTGAGGTGACCGCTCGCAGCGAGGAAGGTGAGATCATGGGCATTCGCCACCGCGAATTCGACCTTGAGGGCGTGCAATTTCATCCGGAGAGCATTCTCAGCGAACAGGGCCACCAGCTGCTGGCAAACTTCTTCAATCGGTGATTTGTAGTTGCCATGGGTTGATTTTTTATGCATATTTTGTGATTAGATTATCATAATCACTATCGCATAACGAAGAGGGATGGGCACGACATGGCAACTGAACAACCGGCGATCACCCGCGCGACATTCGATGAGGTTATTTTGCCAATTTATGCACCGGCGGAATTTATTCCGGTGAAGGGCAAAGGAAGCCGGGTATGGGATCAGCAGGGGAAAGAGTACGTTGATTTCGCCGGGGGTATTGCCGTGACTGCGCTCGGACATTGCCATCCGGCGCTGGTGGCGGCACTCCATGAACAGGGTGAAAAGCTGTGGCATACCAGCAACGTTTTTACCAACGAACCGGCCCTGCGCCTGGGGCGTAAGCTGGTTGATGCGACGTTCGCCGATCGCGTCGTGTTTATGAACTCCGGAACCGAAGCCAACGAAACGGCTTTTAAGCTGGCGCGCCACTATACCGTCACTCGCCATAGTCCGTACAAAACCAAAATTATTGCCTTCCATAACGCATTCCACGGTCGATCGCTGTTTACCGTCTCCGTTGGCGGGCAGCCGAAATATTCCGATGGTTTTGGGCCTAAACCGGCCGATATCGTTCACGTGCCGTTTAACGATTTACACGCGGTGAAAGCCGTGATGGACGATCATACCTGCGCGGTGGTGGTCGAGCCGATTCAGGGAGAAGGCGGCGTGACCGCAGCGACGCCGGAATTTCTGCAAGGCTTGCGCGATCTGTGCGACCAGCATCAGGCTTTGCTGGTCTTTGATGAAGTTCAGTGCGGTATGGGGCGCACGGGCTCGCTGTTTGCTTATATGCACTATGGCGTGACGCCGGATATTCTGACCAGCGCCAAGGCGCTGGGCGGCGGTTTCCCAATCAGCGCGATGCTGACCACCCATGACATCGCCAGCGCGTTCCACGCCGGTTCTCATGGATCGACCTACGGCGGTAACCCACTGGCCTGCGCGGTGGGCGGAGCGGCGTTCGATCTGATTAACACACCGGAAGTGCTGGACGGCGTCACCGCGAAGCGCGAGCTGTTTGTTGAGCACCTTCAGCAAATTGACGCGCGGTTCGATCTGTTCAGCGATATCCGCGGCATGGGGCTGCTTATCGGCGCCGAGCTTAAGCCGCAGTATCACGGGAAGGCGCGCGATTTCCTCTACGCCGCCGCAGAGGCTGGTGTCATGGTGCTCAATGCCGGACCGGACGTGATGCGCTTTGTACCGTCGCTGGTGATTGATGATAGCGATATTGCTGAAGGCATGACGCGCTTTGCCCAGGCTGTTGAGCGGGTGCTCAGCGCTTAGTGGCGCGCAGCCAGATGCCATGATGCGGACGCTGACGCCATGCCACCGATGAAATCGTGTGCATGGTGTTCAGATGCCCGAGGATGCGCTGCAGATGCTGCTCCATTGTACTGAGCGGGCCGCGAGGAACCTCCGCATCCTGCGCCTCCATGATATTCACATCCCCTGCGCTGCCCGGCCCATCGGAATCCAGCCGCTGCTGGCAGCGCTGGAGCGCAATCTCGCAGGACTCCAGATAACGTTGCGCCAGATCTGGCGTGAGCATATTGTGCTCGCGCGCCAGGGTGGTCATGGCGTTGATATGCTCGACAATAAACTGGCTGTGGGTAACCCACAGCTTCATATCTTCCAGATAGTGCGAGTTAAAACCGGGTTCCTGCATTGCCTGATTCAGCGAGTTAAACAGCGCGTTATGCGCCTGGTTGACGCGCATTCGCTGATAGGCCAGCGCCGGGGCCTGATGGTCGTCGCTGAGGATCAGCCTGATAGCATCCTGATCGGCTTCCAGCGCATCGTGGGCATTTTTGCGCAGCAGGCCGCTTTGCCATTGCGGCCATAGCCAGACCATACCCCCGAAGGCGATCAGGCAGCCAATCAGCGTATCAATCAGCCTGGCAACGATAAACTGTTCGCCGTTCAGGGTGAGTAGCTGCAGGGTATACACTGCCGTTACCGTAAATCCGACCATCGCCCAGCCGTAGTTCTTGCGGATAATCAGATAGCTTAACAGCGTGATAAAGAGCATCGCGGTCAGCGTATAGCCTTCAGGGACGTGAAAGTGCAGCGTCAGTCCGGCAATGACCAGCCCGGCAATGGTTCCTGCAGCCCGGTGGACGATGCGTACTCGGGTGGCGCCGTAGCCGTTTTGCGTCACGAACAGAACCGTCATCAGGATCCAGTAGGGTTTTGGCAGGTTTAGCGCGCTGCCCATCAGGCTGGCGACGCTCAGCATCACGCTGATACGCGCCGCATTTCGTAAGGCCGGCGACTTAAGCGACAGATAGTTTTTCAGGGCAGGCAGCAGCGGCAGGCGACGGGTTTTATCCGCCATCAGGTTACGCGCGTACAGCGGCCGCTGGGTGCGCAGAACCCGGGCAATACGGCTGAAATGCCAGGCGCAAAACTGCCCGACCGGGTTATCGGGATGCTGCCAGGCGATTTTTTCCAGCGCACCGATCTGTTTATCCATCTGAAAGCGCTGAGGATAACGATGGTAAAGGAGATCGTCCGCCAGCACCCGCAGGCGGGCGGCAACGGTTTGCGCGTTCCAGCGAATCACCGCTTCCGCATGGCTGCGCTCCACCAGTTTTTGCACCTCTTCCGGCTGATGAAGGCTGACGGAAATATGCTCCTGCAGGTCCAGTCCAACCTGGAATGCGCGCAGCAGGCGTTTATGATCGCTGCGCTGGTTGGCCGCCAACATATGCATCTGCTGATAGCACTGGGTTATCAGATCTACCACCTTTTGCTGTCGATTAAGCAGCGGCGGCAACGATGTTGAGGGGTCCGTATGCTGGGTAAGCAGACTGTATTTGGCCTCGCAATAATTGGCCAGCTCGCGATACAGCAGACTTAAGGATTCGCGCAGCGGCTGTTCGCGCCAAAGCCAGAACCAGACCCAGTTAAAAACGCCATACCATAACGTCCCGAGCGCGTAGATCAGCAGCGGCTCCCAGATCGGCATGTTGCCCGCGAGACTGAGCGTAAATATAGCCGCGATAAGCGAGGCGGGCAGCAGCCTTGCGTGCAGAGAGCTGATTTCGGCCGTGACGCCGAGGATGAGCGCCAGACCCGTGAGGATCAGCGGCAAAGGTATTTCTCGCTGCAGAAGGAGTTGAACGATAAGGCTACTGCCGGCAAACAGGCAGCCGCCGATAATCAGGCGTTTAAAGAAACGCTTATGCGGTGTATCCAGCCCGGCAACGTTGCAGCAGGCGGGAACAAGAGAAAACAGCAGCCCCTGCTGTAGATGACCGAACAGAAGCCCTATCGCAACCGGCAGACACAACACCAGCGTTTGCCGCAGTGCATAGTTGACTTCCGGGTGGTAAATCAGCCTGCGCCACATGAGGGGAAAACAAAAACGGCGTATTGTCAGGCAATACGCCGTTTTACCGACTTAACGGGTACCGTAGACGACGATAGTTTTACCGTGTGCCGAGATCAGGTTTTGATCTTCCAGCATTTTCAGGATGCGGCCAACGGTTTCGCGAGAGCATCCGACAATCTGACCGATTTCCTGGCGGGTAATTTTAATTTGCATACCGTCCGGGTGGGTCATCGCATCCGGCTGTTTTGCCAGGTTCAGCAGCGTCTGGGCGATACGACCAGTCACGTCGAGGAAAGCGAGGTTGCCCACTTTTTCCGACGTAACCTGCAGACGGCGCGCCATCTGCGAAGAGAGACGCATCAGGATATCCGGGTTAACCTGGATCAGCTGACGGAATTTTTTGTAGGAGATTTCGGCCACTTCACATGCGGTTTTCGCACGTACCCAGGCGCTACGCTCCTGACCTTCTTCAAACAGGCCTAATTCACCGATGAAATCGCCCTGGTTGAGGTAAGAGAGGATCATCTCTTTACCTTCTTCATCCTTGATGAGTACAGCCACGGAGCCCTTAACGATGTAGTACAACGTTTCTGCTTTTTCACCCTGGTGGATCAGCGTGCTCTTTGATGGGTACTTATGAATGTGGCAATGAGACAAGAACCATTCAAGGGTAGGGTCTGTTTGCGGTTTGCCAAGCACCATGCGCGGTTATCCTCTGTTATAAGCTATCTCCGGGTGCCGACACTACACGGCATCCGGGCATGCAATCGTATTGAATCCCTATACCTGGGAATCCGGCTGAAAGTGTTCTGCAGCCTGTAATGTGAACTCCTCTGCATACATGCAGTACATCAATGTATTACTGTAGCATCCAGACTGTTTTAGCATAGCTTTCGCCGCATGTCTCCTGGTGTCTCGCTTCAGCATGACCCAGGTCGCCTTCCGTTGCGAGAATTGTTATCTACGCGTAATCTGTCAGGAAAATTACAGCCCTGGAGTTAAATTTATGCAAGCGCGAGTGAAGTGGGTTGAAGGGTTAACCTTCATCGGTGAGTCGGCTTCTGGCCACCAGATTCTGATGGACGGTAATTCCGGGGATAAAGCGCCCAGCCCGATGGAAATGGTGCTAATGGCGGCAGGCGGGTGCAGCGCGATTGACGTGGTTTCCATTTTGCAGAAGGGGCGTCATAACGTCACCAACTGCGAAGTTAAGCTGACCTCGGAGCGTCGCGAAGAGGCGCCGCGTCTGTTTACCCATATCAATCTGCACTTTATCGTGACCGGTAAGGAGTTAAAAGACGCGGCCGTTTCCCGCGCCGTTGACCTGTCGGCGGAAAAATACTGCTCGGTGGCGCTGATGCTTGAGAAGGCGGTAAACATTACTCACTCTTATGAAGTGATCGAAGGATAAACGGAACCGACCCCGGTAGGTTATGTTGCCGCCGGGGCGATCGCAGCTAGCTTATTTTCTTGCCTTCCATCAGCCGTTCAACCAGCGGCGCCATAATCAGCTCCATCGCCAGCCCCATTTTTCCGCCCGGTACCACCAGCGTGTTCATATGTGAGATAAACGAACCCTGAAGCATCGCCAGAAGCCACGGAAAATCGATATTTTTCAGGTTGCGGAAATGAATCACCACGAAGCTTTCATCCAGGGAAGGGATGGCTTTGGCCGCAAAGGGATTGGACGTATCCACCGTGGGGACGCGCTGGAAGTTGAGATGGGTGCGCGAAAACTGCGGGGTGATAAAGTTGATGTAGTCCTCCATCGAGCGGACCACCGAGTCCATCACCGCCTCCCGAGAGTGGCCGCGTTCGCTGGTGTCGCGGATAAGCTTCTGGATCCACTCAAGATTGACGATGGGCACCACGCCGACCAGAAGGTCGACATGGTTTGCGACGTTGTGCTGCGGCGTCACGACGCCGCCGTGCAGGCCTTCGTAAAAGAGGACGTCAGTCGGCTCGGGCAGCGGCTGCCAGGGCGTGAAGGTCCCCGGAACCTGGTTCCACGGCACGGCTTCGTCATAGGTATGTAAATACTTGCGCGACTGGCCTTTGCCGCTTAGCCCATACTCAGAAAACGTCTGTTCCAGCAGGCCAAAGTCGTTGGCCTCTGGGCCGAAGTAGCTGATATGTTTGCCCTGATCCCGCGCTTTGCGGATCGCCATGTCCATTTCCGGGCGGGTGTAGCGGTGAAAGCTATCCCCTTCGACTTCAGCGGCATGCAGATTCAGCTGGGCGAAGATTTTGCGGAAAGCGAGGCTGGTGGTTGTGGTACCCGCGCCGCTGGAGCCCGTGACGGCAATCACCGGATGTTTGGCAGACATAACAACTCCCTGGATAAACGATAGTGTGTGCCGCCTTAGCCGTGAAACTGCTTGCGGGGCATGATGTTGACCGTCTCGTGCAGCTCTGACCATACCAGCACGGCCTCTCCGCTTTTTAGCTGCTGTTTTACATCAGAGACTTTATCAACCAGCGAACGTTCATGTTCACCATAATCGGTGCCTTCGCGCAAGACAAAACTTTCGATCAGGCTATCCAGCGTTTCGGGAGCGAGCTCTTGCCAGGGTATGATCATAATTTTCCTCCTAACCAGCGGGTTAGCCAATCCGGAATGCGTCTTTCAAGCCACATCTCTGGCTTACGCAAGGTACCGCCGACGAACCCAACGTGCCCGCCGTGCTCCGTCAGCTGATACTCGACATTCGCCGGCAATTGTTCCTGCGGCGGTATCGAGTGATGGTCCATAAAAGGGTCGTCTTTTGCGTGAATAATCAGCGTGGGCTTCGTGATATCGCTTAAGCGCGGCATGGCGCTGCACTGGCGATAATAGTCCAGCGCATCGGCAAAACCGTGGATCCTCGCGGTGATGCTGTCGTCAAATTCGCGGATACGGCGCATGCTTTTTAGCTGACGTAAATCGACGGGCAGAGAGCCAGGATAGGCTTTTAGCTTACGTGCGGCGTTGGCTTTTAGCAGATTAAGCAAATAGCGCTGATAAACGCGTGAGAAACCTTTATCCATATGATAGCTACAGGCTTCCAGCATAAACGGAGCCGAGACGATTACCGCGGCATCGACCGGAATGTCGTCGCCTTCTTTTGCCAGCAGGCAGCCCAGCATATTGCCCCCGAGCGAATAACCTACCGCTGCGGTCGGTGCCGAACCGTATTCGCGCTGGAGCCAGCGCAGAAACCAGGAGCCGTCTTCCGTTTCGCCCGAATGGTAGATGCGGTTATTTCGGTTGGGTTCGCCGCTACAGCCGCGAAAATGCATCACCACGCCCAGCCAGCCGCGCTGCATTGCCGCATGGATAAGTCCGTGTGCGTAAGGGCTGTGCAGGCTGCCCTCCAGGCCATGAAATACCACCAGTCTGGGTTTATGGCGTGCCTGAGAAGGATCTTCACTCCAGGCCAGATCGACAAAGTCGCCATCCGGCAGTTCAAGACGCTGCCAGTGGGGAGTGAAACGGAGTTTGCGACGGATTAGCCGCGGCAACATGGTTTGCAAATGACGATTACCTACGCCGCGCATCGGATGAAACTGCTGCGAGTCGTTTTCCGGGGGCGTCATTTCTGTAGGAGTGATATCAACCATAGCACCAGAGCAATTAATAATCTTTATCCATACTATACCGCGCATGAAGTACGCAGGTTAGCCAATATGTGGTCTTGCGGCTAATCGGTAGGCAGGTTACGTGTAAAAAGCCGCGGAGAGAGAGGTAAACAGGCGGGTTTCCCCGCCTCGCTGTAGCGCATGTTGCCGCTAGCCTTCCTGCAGCATCTGCTCCAGCTGTTCCTGCGCATCCAGCCAGGCCATTTCACACTCTTCGAGGCCGGACTTTGCGCTGGCCTGCTGCTGTAAACATTCGGTAAGCTCTGCTTTACGGCTTTGATCGTACAGGCCGCTGTCGCCGAGCTTCTCTTCCGCCTGCGCCAGCTGGGCGTTGAGCTTCTCCATCTCTTTTTCCAGACGGATAATCTCTTTACGCAGCGGCTGGGTTTGCGTACGCAGCTCGGCTTCGCGGCGTTTCTGATCTTTACGCGCCTGGGCGCTGTTGCCGTTTTCTTTCGGTTCTTCCGATGCCTGGCTTTCCTGCTTTTGCGAGTCGCTCAACCACTGCTGGTAATCTTCGAGATCGCCGTCGAAAGGTTCGACTTTGCTATCGTGCACCAGATAAAGATCGTCGGTAGTGGAACGAATCAGATGGCGGTCGTGGGAGACCACCACCAGGGCGCCTTCAAAATCAATTAACGCTTCAGTTAGCGCCTGGCGCATGTCGAGATCGAGGTGGTTGGTCGGTTCATCAAGCAGCAGCAGGTTAGGGCGTTGCCAGACGATCAGCGCCAGCACCAGGCGCGCCTTCTCGCCGCCGGAGAAACGCTTTGTCTCTTCGTTGACTTTGTCGCTCTGGAACCCGAAACCGCCCAGATAGTCGCGCAGTTTCTGCTCCAGCTCCTGCGGCGCCAGGCGGGCAAGATGCTGGAGCGGGGATTCGTCCGCGCGCAGGAATTCAAGCTGGTGCTGAGCAAAGTAGCCAAGCTTGATGCCTTTCGCCAGGCCAATTTCACCGCGCAGCGGCTGTAGCTCGCCGGCCAGCAGCTTAATCAGCGTGGATTTACCTGCTCCGTTACGCCCCAGCAGACCGATGCGCGACCCTGGAACCAGATTCAGCTTGATCGAATCGAGAATGACGCGCTCGCCATAGCCGGCGCTGACTTTTTCCATCTTCAGCAGTGGATTGGGCAGGCTTTCCGGCGCACGGAAGCTAAAGTGGAACGGATTATCAACGTGGGCAGGGGCGATGAGCTCCATACGCTCGAGCATTTTGATACGGCTTTGCGCCTGCTTGGCTTTGGTCGCTTTCGCGCGGAAACGATCGATATAGCTCTGCAGATGGGCCACGCGCTGCTGCTGGCTCTCATACATCGCTTGTTGTTGAGAAAGGCGGGTTGCGCGCTGCACTTCGAAAGAGCTGTAGTTGCCGGTGTATTCGAACATCGTTTGCTGTTCGATATGAATAATTTTGTCGACGATTGGGTCAAGGAAGTCGCGATCGTGGGAGATCAGGATCAGCGTGCCGCTGTAGCTTTTGAGCCACTTCTCCAGCCAGATTACCGCGTCGAGGTCGAGGTGGTTAGTCGGTTCATCAAGCAGTAGCAGATCGGAACGGCAAATAAGCGCCTGCGCGAGGTTAAGACGCATGCGCCAGCCGCCGGAAAAGTCGCTCACCGGCCTCTCAAGCTGTTCATTGCTGAAACCGAGGCCGTGCAGCAGGCTGGCCGCGCGGGATCTTATGGTCCAGGCATCGATGGCATCCAGCTTACCGTGGACCGTCGCAATGGCATGTCCGTCATTTCGTTCGTTGGCCGCGTGCAAATCCGCCTCCAGCTTGCGGAATTCGCGATCGCCGTCAATAACATAGTCTATAGCCGGCTGAGGAAGGGCTGGCGTTTCCTGGTTAACCCAGGCCAGCTGCCAGCTACCGGGAAAAGTCATCGAGCCGCCGTCGGCGCTAATCTCGTTTTTCAAAAGCGAAAGCAGCGTGGATTTACCGCAGCCGTTTTTACCCACCAGGCCGACTTTTTGCCCTGGGTTGATGGTGGCGCTGGCGTTGTCCAGCAGGACGCGTACGCCGCGACGAATTTGTAACGAGGAGAAAACAATCATAAGGCGCCGTATGTTCTGACTATGTTAATTTGTCATTATGATAATGTAGTGTGGAGCGAATCGCTCAACCGGGCCGCAATGGTAGCCCAAAATGAAGACGATACACAAAGTCATTCTGGTTGCGTCGGGACGCAGCCGCTGCACAGGCCGCCAGAAGACGTTCGGGAGGGGAATGATGTCTCAGACAGCGAAGGTTTTGCTGCTGTATGCCCACCCAGAATCTCAGGATTCCGTGGCCAACCGGGTTTTGCTTGAACCTGCCTTACAGTTGTCGAATGTTACCGTGCACGATCTTTACGCGCACTATCCGGATTTTTTTATCGATATCGCCCATGAGCAGGATCTCCTGCGCCAGCATGAGGTGATTGTTTTTCAGCATCCGCTTTATACCTGGAGCTGTCCGGCGCTGATGAAAGAGTGGCTGGATAGGGTGCTCAGCCGTGGTTTTGCCAGCGGGGCGGGAGGGAACCAGCTGGCGGGAAAGTACTGGCGTAGCGTGATTACCACCGGGGAGCCGGAGAGCGCCTATCGACGCGATGCCCATCGCTATCCAATAAATGACATTCTTCGCCCGTTCGAACTGACTGCCGGCATGTGCCGCATGCACTGGATAAGCCCGATTATCGTCTACTGGGCGCGGCGGCAATCGCCTGACGATCTGAAAAGCCGCGCTCGTGCCTACCGCGACTGGCTGGCTAATCCTGTAACGGCTGGAGGTACAAATGGCGGGAGCTGATTTACTGCTGGCCGGGGTGTTATTTCTGTTTGCCGCGGTGGTGGCGGTACCGCTGGCGGCGAGGCTGGGTATTGGCGCCGTGCTGGGGTATCTGCTGGCCGGTATCGCCATTGGCCCCTGGGGGTTAGGGTTTATCAGCGATGTTGATGAAATCCTTCACTTCTCAGAATTAGGCGTCGTCTTTCTGATGTTTATTATTGGGCTGGAGCTGAATCCGTCCAAGCTCTGGCGGCTAAGAAGCTCAATTTTCGGCGTAGGCGCCGCGCAGGTCGCTTTCAGCGCGCTCATTCTTGGCGGCTTGCTCATGCTTAGCGACTTCTCATGGCGCGCAGCGGTGGTGGGCGGACTTGGGCTGGCGATGTCTTCAACCGCGATGGCGCTGCAGCTGATGCGTGAGAAAGGCATGAGCCGCAGCGAGTCCGGGCAACTGGGATTCTCCGTACTGCTGTTTCAGGATCTGGCCGTTATCCCGGCCCTGGCGGTGGTGCCCCTGCTTGCCGGTTCAGGTGACGACCACTTTAATTGGCTCACCATCGGGATGAAGGTCCTGGCCTTTGGCGGAATGCTGGTTGGCGGCCGTTTTCTGCTGAGGCCGGTGTTTCGTTTTATCGCCGGATCCGGCGTGCGGGAGGTCTTCACCGCAGCGACGCTGCTGCTGGTTCTTGCATCGGCTTTATTTATGGATGCGCTCGGTTTGTCGATGGCGCTGGGGACCTTTATCGCCGGCGTTCTGCTGGCCGAGAGTGAGTATCGCCACGAACTGGAAATCGCTATTGAGCCCTTTAAAGGGCTCCTGCTCGGGCTGTTTTTTATTTCCGTTGGCATGGCGCTGAACCTTGGCGTGCTCTATACCCACCTGCTATGGGTAGCGGCCAGCGTCGCAATACTGGTGTCGGTAAAAGGCGTCGTGCTGTATCTCCTTGCGCGGGTGTACGGCCTGCGTAGCGCAGAACGGGTGCAGTTTGCCGGAGTGCTGAGCCAGGGGGGAGAATTCGCTTTTGTGCTGTTCTCATTACCCGCCTCGATGCGCCTTTTTCAGAACGATCAAATGGCTCTACTGCTGGTGACGGTGACATTGTCGATGATGACCACGCCGCTGTTGATGAAGCTAATCGACAAAATACTCTCTCGCCGATTCAATCAATCCGAAGAAGAGGGCGAGGCTCCGTGGGTCGAAGATGATAAACCGCAGGTCATTATCGTTGGTTTTGGGCGCTTTGGTCAGGTGATTGGCCGCCTGCTGATGGCTAACAAAATGCGTATTACGGTGCTGGAGCGCGATATCAGCGCGGTCAATCTGATGCGCCAATATGGCTATAAGGTCTACTTTGGCGATGCGACGCAGCTGGAGCTCCTGCGCTCGGCAGGAGCCGAAGAGGCGCAGTCGATCGTCATTACCTGTAATGAGCCGGAAGATACCATGAAGCTGGTCGAGATGTGTCAACAACACTTTCCACATCTTCATATCCTGGCGCGAGCGCGAGGACGCGTCGAGGCGCATGAACTGCTGCAGGCGGGTGTGGCGCAGTTTTCTCGTGAAACCTTCTCCAGCGCGCTCGAGCTAGGGCGTAAAGCGCTTATCTCGCTAGGCATGCACCCTCATCAGGCGCAGCGCGCGCAGCTGCATTTTCGGCGTCTTGATATGCGAATGTTGCGTGAGTTAATGCCGGTTCATAGTGATACTCTGCAGATATCCCGCGTGCGGGAAGCCAGGCGCGAACTGGAGGAAATTTTTCAGCGTGAGATGCAAAAAGAGAGCAGACAGTTAGACGGCTGGGATGAATTTGAATAAAGGTAAATGATATGGCTGTGCGTAAACGTTTTATTGCCGGGGCGAAATGCCCGGCGTGCCAGGCTCAGGATTCGCTGGCGATGTGGCGTGAGAATAATGTCGATATAGTTGAGTGCGTTAAGTGTGGACACCAGATGCGAGAGGCGGATAAAGAGGTCCGCGAGCATGTTCGCAAAGAAGAGCAAGTGATAGGCATTTTTCATCCGGACTAGCGTTATCGGGCGGCTTTTTTTAAGCTAAAGGGTACACGGCTGCAGAATTCCGCTACAATCTGCGCCACTATTCTTCCCATGCTCAGGAGATATCATGAAAGTAGCAAAAGACCTGGTGGTCAGCCTGGCCTATCAGGTACGTACAGAAGACGGTGTGTTGGTTGATGAGTCTCCGGTAAGCGCGCCGCTGGACTACCTGCATGGTCACGGTTCCCTGATTTCCGGCCTGGAAAGCGCGCTGGATGGTCACGAAGTGGGCGACAAATTTGACGTAGAAGTCGGCGCTAATGACGCGTACGGCCAGTACGACGAAAACCTGGTACAGCGCGTTCCTAAAGACGTGTTTATGGGCGTTGACGAGCTGCAGGTTGGCATGCGCTTCCTCGCGGAAACCGATCAGGGCCCGGTACCGGTAGAAATCACCGAAGTGGGTGACGAACACGTTGTTGTTGACGGTAACCACATGCTGGCTGGCCAGAATCTGAAGTTCAACGTTGAAGTTGTCGCGCTTCGCGAAGCAACGGCGGAAGAGCTGGAACACGGTCATGTACATGGCGCTCACGGCCACGACCACGGTCACGACCACGATCATGACGGTTGCTGCGGTGGCCACGGTCACGGCCATGACCACGAACATGGCAAAGGCGGCTGCGGCGGTAACGGCGGCTGCGGTTGCCACTAATTCCATCGCGCTAGCGTTCTGGAATAGAAAAAAGCGGGGAGACCCGCTTTTTTTACGTCTTAATAGTGCGGTGGAGGCGTTTCTTCTGCCTGTGAAGCCATATGCGAGGGCTGAGTAGCTTTCAGCTTTTCCACCATCAGGCGCATATGTTCGCGCATCCTGGCCATTTCTATCTCGTGGGCGGTGACGGTCTTGTTGAGGTCTTCAATGGTGATTTCCTGAAACGCCAGTCTGCTCTCCAGCTCTGCAAGGCGAGTCTCTAAAGTGCTATCGTGCATGAGTAACCTCTTCTGTCTGATCCTGCGGGCGGATTCTACTGAAGTTTCAGCATTCACGCAGCATCGTTACGCCTGACAGGAAACTAATTCATACAAAAATAGTCTGAAATGAGGCGATATTCAGGTACGTCTGTATGTTGATTTGTTCTGCAACGTTCTATAGTACGTTTTTTGTTTTTTATGATAACCCTGGGGTGAGATGCCCCGGCCCTGGAGAAATGGATGAAATCACTGTTTAAAGTAACGCTGCTGGCGACCACAATGGCCGTCGCCCTGAATGCACCGCTGACCTTTGCTGCTGAAACTGTGACCAAAGCAGCCACCGAAGCGAAAGCGGCACCTGCAACGGACAGCAAATCGGCATTCAAAAATGACGATCAGAAATCTGCATATGCGCTGGGTGCATCGCTGGGACGTTACATGGAAAACTCCCTGAAAGAACAAGAAAAACTGGGCATCAAATTAGATAAAGCTCAGCTGATTGCCGGCGTTCAGGACGCTTTTGCCGATAAGAGCAAGCTGTCCGATCAGGAGATCGAACAGACTCTGCAGGCGTTTGAAACTCGCGTAAAAACCGCTGCCCAGCAGAAAATGGAAAAAGATGCTGCTGAGAATGAGGCAAAAGGTAAAGCTTATCGCGATGCCTATGCGAAAAAGCAGGGTGTGAAAAAAGCGAATTCCGGTCTGCTGTACAAAGTAGAGAAAGCGGGTACGGGCGAAGCGCCGAAAGACAGCGATACCGTTGTTGTTAACTACAAAGGTACGCTGATCGATGGTAAAGAGTTTGATAACTCTTACACCCGTGGCGAACCGCTGTCCTTCCGTCTGGACGGCGTAATCCCTGGCTGGACTGAAGGCCTGAAGAACATCAAGAAAGGCGGTAAAATTCAGCTGGTCATTCCACCGGATCTGGCTTACGGCAAAACCGGCGTACCGGGTATCCCGGCTAACTCCACTCTGGTATTTGATGTAGAGCTGTTGGACATCAAACCGGCTCCGAAAGCGGACGCCAAGCCTGAAGCAGCGGCCGAAGCGCCAGCCGCTGACGCGAAGAAGTAATCTGGCTCAAGCCGCCGCCTCCAGGGGCGGCGGCTTTTTTATTGAGGGCAGATATAATTAAAACTGGAAAGAACCTCAGGCGCTGTATTACTTTAGATAGATTAATAATGATGATGAGCCTGCCCTGACGATAACGACAGGCTCCTGAAAAGGAGTGCTTTTTTCCATGTCCAGGTCGCTTTTAACCAACGAGACCAGCGAGCTTGATTTGCTGGATCAACGTCCTTTTGACCAGACCGACTTCGATATCCTTAAATCCTATGAAGCGGTAGTGGACGGGTTAGCGATGCTCATCGGCTCCCACTGTGAAATCGTACTGCACTCATTGCAGGACTTAAAATGTTCCGCTATTCGTATCGCCAACGGTGAACATACCGGCCGTCAGATCGGCTCGCCAATTACCGACCTTGCGTTGCGCATGTTGCACGATATGACTGGGGCCGATAGCAGCGTTTCCAAATGCTATTTTACTCGCGCCAAAAGCGGCGTACTGATGAAATCAGTGACCATCGCTATCCGCAACCGTGACCATCGGGTTATTGGCCTGCTGTGCATCAACATGAACCTTGACGTGCCGTTCTCGCAAATAATGAGCACCTTTATTCCGCCAGAAACGACAGAAGTGAATTCACAGGTCAACTTTGCTTCATCGGTTGACGACCTGGTTGCACAGACGCTTGAGTTCACTATTGAAGAGGTGAATGCCGACCGCAACGTTTCTAACAACGCCAAAAATCGTCAGATCGTTCTGAACCTCTATGAGAAAGGGATCTTTGATATCAAAGACGCCATTAATCAGGTAGCGGATCGGCTGAACATCTCTAAGCACACGGTATATCTCTATATTCGTCAGTTCAAAAGCGGAGATTTCCAGGGGCTGGATAAATAATGCGTTTTGCCATTACGGTGACGGGGCCGGCTTATGGTACGCAGCAGGCCAGCAGCGCACTGCAGTTTGCCCGAGCCGTGTTGCAGGAAGGCCACGAATTGCTCAGTATCTTTTTCTATCGTGAAGGCGTCTACAATGCGAATCAGCTAACTGCCCCCGCCAGCGATGAGTTTGATCTGGTCCGGGCCTGGCAGGCATTACATGATGAACACGGCGTCTCCTTACATATCTGTGTAGCCGCAGCTTTACGCCGTGGCATAACCGATGCACAGGAGGCGCAGCAGCTGAGTTTGCCAGCGCATAATTTGCAGCCGGGCTTTACGCTGAGTGGATTAGGTGCGTTGGCGGAAGCTGCCTTAACCTGCGACCGGATGGTGCAGTTCTGATGAAACGCATAGCCTTTATTTTTTCGTCCGCACCCCATGGCTCAGCATCGGGCAGGGAAGGGCTGGATGCCCTGCTGGCGACATCCGCACTGACGGAAGAGATTGGCGTCTTCTTCGTCGGAGATGGCGTATTTCAGCTCCTTCCGGATCAGCGGCCAGCCGCAGTGCTGGCGCGCGATTATATCTCTACCTTTAAACTCCTGTCGCTATACGATATTGAACAGTGCTGGATTTGCGCGGCTTCAGCGCGCGAGCGCGGCCTGACTTCCGCCACGCCGTGGGTCGTGGACGGTGAATGGCTGGAGCCAGAGGCTCTGCGCGCCCGGCTGGACGATTTTAACGTGATACTGCGTTTCTGAGGTCTGAATGCTCCACACATTAAGCACATCCCCCTGGCACGCCGACATTGCGGCTATGCTCCGTTTGATAAAAGAAGGTGACGAGCTGCTGCTGCTGTCGGACGGCGTTATCGCCGCTGTCGCTCAAGGCCGTTTCCTTGAAATCCTGCAATCTGCCCCCATATCCCTCTACGCTCTGCAAGACGATATCGAAGCCCGCGGGCTGGCTGGTCAAATTGCGGACAGTGTCGTCAGGGTTAGCTATACTGATTTCGTCAGACTTTCAGTCAAACATGCCGGTCAGTTGTCCTGGTAATGGCGGGATTGTTGTATATTTCTTGACACCTTTTCGGCACCGCCCTAAAATTCTGCGTCCTCATATTATATGAGGCGATTTATTACGTGTTTACGAAGCAAAAGCTAAAACCAGGAGCTATTTAATGGCAACAATTAACCAGCTGGTACGCAAACCACGCGCGCGCAAAGTTGCAAAGAGCAACGTGCCGGCGCTGGAAGCCTGCCCGCAGAAACGTGGCGTATGTACTCGTGTATATACCACCACTCCTAAGAAACCGAACTCCGCACTGCGTAAAGTTTGCCGTGTGCGTCTGACTAACGGTTTCGAAGTCACCTCCTACATCGGTGGTGAAGGTCACAACCTGCAGGAGCACTCCGTGATCCTGATCCGTGGCGGTCGTGTTAAAGACCTTCCGGGTGTTCGTTACCACACCGTTCGTGGTGCGCTTGACTGCTCCGGCGTTAAAGACCGTAAGCAAGCTCGCTCCAAGTATGGCGTGAAGCGTCCTAAGGCTTAATGGTTCTCCGTTAAGTAAGGCCAAACGTTTTATATTAATGTCAAACTAAACTCTTAGAGTTTTGGACAATCCTGAATTAACAACGGAGTATTTCCATGCCACGTCGTCGCGTCATTGGTCAGCGTAAAATCCTGCCGGATCCTAAGTTCGGATCAGAACTGCTGGCTAAATTTGTAAATATCCTGATGGTAGATGGTAAAAAATCTACTGCAGAAGCAATCGTATACAGCGCGCTGGAGACCCTGGCTCAGCGCTCTGGTAAAAATGAACTGGAAGCATTCGAAGTCGCTCTCGACAACGTTCGCCCGACTGTCGAAGTTAAGTCCCGCCGCGTTGGTGGTTCTACTTATCAGGTTCCAGTTGAAGTCCGTCCGGTTCGTCGTAATGCTCTGGCAATGCGTTGGATCGTTGAAGCTGCTCGTAAACGTGGTGATAAATCCATGGCTCTGCGTCTGGCGAACGAACTTTCTGATGCTGCAGACAACAAAGGTACTGCAGTTAAGAAACGTGAAGACGTTCACCGTATGGCAGAAGCCAACAAGGCGTTCGCACACTACCGTTGGTAATCCCTTCGGAGTCTTAGTCACCAGGCGGGCGCTTCAGGTAAGTCGCCCGTTTTGGATAACTTAACTGAACGCCTAAAGAAATAAACGAGGAATCAAATGGCTCGTACAACACCCATCGCACGCTACCGTAACATCGGTATCAGTGCGCACATCGACGCCGGTAAAACTACTACTACCGAACGTATTCTGTTCTACACCGGTGTAAACCACAAAATCGGTGAAGTTCATGACGGCGCTGCCACCATGGACTGGATGGAGCAGGAGCAAGAGCGTGGTATTACTATCACCTCCGCAGCGACTACTGCATTCTGGTCAGGTATGGCTAAGCAGTATGAACCGCATCGCGTAAACATCATCGACACCCCGGGGCACGTTGACTTCACTATCGAAGTAGAACGTTCCATGCGTGTGCTTGATGGTGCAGTAATGGTTTACTGCGCAGTTGGTGGTGTTCAGCCTCAGTCTGAAACCGTATGGCGTCAGGCAAACAAATATAAAGTTCCGCGCATTGCGTTCGTTAACAAAATGGACCGTATGGGTGCGAACTTCCTGAAAGTTGTTGGTCAGATCAAAACCCGTCTGGGCGCGAACCCTGTTCCGCTGCAGCTGGCGATTGGCGCTGAAGAAGCGTTCACCGGTGTTGTTGACCTGGTGAAAATGAAAGCCATCAACTGGAACGAAGAAGATGCAGGCGTAACCTTCACCTACGAAGATATTCCGGCAGACATGCAGGAACTGGCCGAAGAATGGCACCAGAACCTGATCGAGTCCGCTGCTGAAGCTTCTGAAGAGCTGATGGAAAAATACCTGGGTGGCGAAGAACTGACTGAAGAAGAGATTAAAACTGCTCTGCGTCAGCGCGTTCTGAACAACGAAATCATCCTGGTAACCTGTGGTTCTGCGTTCAAGAACAAAGGCGTACAGGCGATGCTGGATGCGGTAGTTGACTACCTGCCATCCCCGGTCGACGTTCCTGCGATCAACGGTATCCTGGACGATGGTAAAGATACTCCTGCTGAGCGTCACGCTAGCGATGATGAGCCGTTTGCTGCTCTGGCATTCAAAATCGCTACCGACCCGTTCGTGGGTAACCTGACCTTCTTCCGCGTGTACTCTGGTGTGGTTAACTCTGGTGATACCATCCTGAACTCCGTGAAAGCTGCTCGTGAGCGTTTCGGTCGTATCGTACAGATGCACGCTAACAAACGTGAAGAGATCAAAGAAGTTCGCGCGGGCGATATCGCTGCTGCTATCGGTCTGAAAGACGTTACTACGGGTGATACTCTGTGTGATCCTAACGCGCCGATCATTCTGGAGCGTATGGAATTCCCTGAGCCGGTAATCTCTATCGCCGTTGAACCGAAAACCAAAGCTGACCAGGAAAAAATGGGTCTGGCTCTGGGCCGTCTGGCTAAAGAAGACCCGTCTTTCCGCGTATGGACTGATGAAGAATCTAACCAGACTATCATCGCCGGTATGGGTGAGCTGCACCTCGACATCATCGTTGACCGTATGAAACGTGAATTCAACGTTGAAGCGAACGTCGGTAAACCTCAGGTTGCTTACCGTGAAGCGATTCGCGCGAAAGTTACCGATATCGAAGGTAAACACGCTAAACAGTCTGGTGGTCGCGGTCAGTATGGTCACGTCGTTATCGACATGTACCCGCTGGAGCCGGGCTCTAACCCGAAAGGTTACGAGTTCATCAACGACATTAAAGGTGGTGTAATTCCTGGTGAATACATCCCGGCCGTTGATAAAGGCATCCAGGAGCAGCTGAAAGCTGGCCCTCTGGCTGGTTATCCGGTAGTTGATCTGGGCGTGCGTCTGCACTTCGGTTCTTACCACGACGTTGACTCCTCTGAACTGGCGTTTAAACTGGCCGCTTCTATTGCCTTCAAAGATGGCTTTAAGAAAGCGAAACCAGTTCTGCTTGAGCCGATCATGAAGGTTGAAGTAGAAACTCCGGAAGAGAACACTGGTGACGTTATCGGTGACCTTAGCCGTCGTCGCGGTATGCTGCGCGGTCAGGAATCCAACGTGACTGGCGTTGTGATCCACGCTGAAGTTCCGCTGTCTGAAATGTTCGGATATGCAACTCAGCTGCGTTCTCTGACCAAAGGTCGTGCTTCTTACTCCATGGAGTTCCTGAAGTATGATGATGCGCCGAACAACGTTGCTCAGGCCGTAATCGAAGCCCGTGGTAAATAAGCCGCAGGGTTAAAACCAAAGTCCCGTGCTCTCTCCTGAAGGGGAGAGCACTATAGTAAGGAATATAGCCGTGTCTAAAGAAAAATTTGAACGTACAAAACCGCACGTCAACGTCGGTACTATCGGCCACGTTGACCATGGTAAAACTACTCTGACCGCTGCAATCACTACCGTTCTGGCTAAAACCTACGGTGGTGCTGCTCGCGCATTCGACCAGATCGATAACGCGCCGGAAGAAAAAGCTCGTGGTATCACCATCAACACTTCCCACGTTGAATATGACACCCCGACTCGCCACTACGCGCACGTAGACTGCCC
>NZ_JBLURD010000012.1:0-181917 GCF_051209435.1 Klebsiella sp. HN106
AACATGTCCACATGGCGTCCGTGCGACCAGGTGGAATCCGCCATCGCGTGGAAATACGGCGTAGAGCGTCAGGACGGTCCGACCGCGCTGATCCTCTCCCGTCAGAACCTGGCGCAGCAGGAGCGCACCGAAGAGCAGCTGGCGAACGTCGCCCGCGGCGGCTACGTGCTGAAAGACTGCGCGGGCCAGCCGGAGCTGATCTTCATTGCCACCGGCTCTGAAGTGGAACTGGCGGGAAAAACTGACTGCCGAAGGCGTGAAGGCGCGCGTGGTTTCCATGCCGTCCACCGACGCGTTCGACAAGCAGGATGCGGCTTACCGTGAAACGGTGCTGCCGAAAGCGGTCTCTGCGCGCGTGGCCATCGAAGCGGGTATCGCTGACTACTGGTTCAAATACGTGGGCCTGAACGGCGCGATCGTTGGCATGACCACCTTCGGTGAGTCAGCGCCGGCGGAGCAGCTGTTTGAAGAGTTTGGCTTCACCGTGGACAACGTTGTCGCGAAAGCGAAAGCGCTGCTGTAGTCCTTTCCCCCTTCCCGGGGGGCGGCGCGGTAAAGCCGCGCCTTGCCCGGGCTACGGGGCCAGCGCGGTCGGGTAGTCCGGACCGGTGCGCGGCACCGCCAGCGGGAAAAGAATCTGGCTTCACCGTAGACAACGCGGTTGCCAGAGTAAAAGCACTGTTGTTATTTTCGACCGTTAAAATCCGGCCCCTCATCGCTGTCTGGTGGGAGGGCCGTTATAATGTTGATTGTCTATTTCACATATATGTAACGTTGTGATTAACAAAACAGTATCAGACAGACATTTGTGGCATGTTTCTTAACTCGGACAACAGAGAAGGAATAACACCATGGCCACTGAGTATGTTGACTACCTGATCCTCGGCGACGAGCATCACGGCGAAATCCATCGGGATATTAAAAGCCACTCTCTGCGGGTCCGTTCGAAATACGCCGCCGGTTCCGGCAGGGGAGACGCTTCTGCTGCGCAGCCGAAAATGGCGAACTACAAAGTACATGAATATCCGGCGCAGGATGGACGATTTTATCTGGTGGCGACCAACTATTCGCTGGCCGATTTTGACGTTGAGGAAGCGCTAATAAAGTCGAGAATACATCCGCTGAGAAGCTAGCGGCGGTCCTCCCGAAGAGGCCGGGTAATGCTACCCGGCCTGTGAGATGATTAACGACCCGCTTTTAGCTTCTGATAATACTCTTCATAAAGCGTGCTGGCGCTGCCGACATCGTTCTGCCATTCGCCTTTCTGAATCGTCGCGGCGTCCGGATAGAGTGATTTATCATTGGCGACCTCCGGGCTCAGCATTTTACGCGCGGCCAGGTTTGGCGTCGGGTAACCGATAGTTTCTGCAACCTGTTTGGCCACTTCCGGGCGCAGCAGGAAGTTGATCAGCTTCAGCGCGCCGTCGACGTTTTTGGCATTGGCCGGAATCGACAGGCTATCCATCCAGAAGATGCCGCCTTCTTTTGGCCACACGACTTCCAGCGGCGTACCGGCCTGACGCGCAACCCACGCGGAGCCATTCCACACCATGCCGAGATTTACCTCGCCTTCCATATACGGGTTCGCCGGGTTATCGGAGTTGAACGCCGCGACGTTCGGCATTAGTTTTTTCAGCTCGTTATAGGCCGCTTCAATCTCTTTCGGATCGGTAGTATTGCCGGAGTAGCCCAGTTTACGCAGCGCGACCTGGAACACTTCGCGCGCGTCGTCGGTCAGCAGCAGGCTGCTCTTATACTCTGGCTTCCATAGATCCGCCCAGCTGGTAACGGTTTTCGGATCGATCTCATCGCTATTGATTCCGATGGCCGTCGCGCCCCAGATGTACGGAATAGAGTAATCGTTATTCGGGTCGAACGGTTTATTGAGCATTTCAGGATCGAGATTGCCGAAGTTGCTCAGCTTGCTCTTATCGATCTTCTGCAGCATGCCCTCTTTACGCATTTTGTCGACGAAGTAGGTGGAAGGTACCACCAGGTCATAAGCGCCGTCTTTATAGGTTTTGAGCTTGGCATACATGGTTTCGTTCGACTCGTAGGTCGAATAGATCACCTTGATGCCGGTCTCTTTGGTGAATTGCTCCAGCAGCCCCGGCGGGACATATTCGGTCCAGTTGTAGAAATAGAGCGTTTTGCTATCGTCCGCGTGCGCGGCGCTCATCCCGATTGCCAGAGCGCCCGCAGCGAGCAGGTGGCGTGACCATTTTTTCATTTTAACGTCCCCTGAGTTTTATCACGTGCAATTATCTGGCTGGCAATGACCATCACCAGCGACAGAACCAACAGAATCGTCGCCAGCGCATTGACCTCTGGCGATACCCCAACTTTGACCATCGAATAGATCTTCAGCGGCAGGATCTCATAGCCCGGCCCGGTTACAAACGAAGAGACCACCACATCATCCATCGACAGGGTGAAGCTCAGCAGCCACCCTGCAGCCACGGCGGGCAGCGCCAGCGGCAAAATGATCTTTCGCAGAATCGTCATTTCGCTGGCGCCGAGATCTTTCGCTGCTTCCAGCATCCGCACGTCAAAACCTTTCAGGCGCGAAAACACCGTGACCACCACGAAGGGCAGGCAAAAGGTGATGTGGGAAAACAGCAGCGACCAGAATCCCAGCTGAATACCGATCAGCATAAACAGCACCAGCAGCGAAATCGCCATCACGATATCCGGGGACATCATCACTACAAACAGCATCCCGCTGACGAACGGCTTGCCGCGAAAGCGATAGCGGTACAGCGCGACGGCGGTCAGCGATCCGATAAGCGTAGCGAAAGTCGCCGACAGCACCGCCATGGTCAGTGAGTGCTGTGCTGCCTGCAGCAGACTGTCGTTATTCATCAGCAGGCTATACCAGTTGGTGGTAAAACCCTGCCAGTTAATGCCGAAGCGCGAACTGTTAAACGAGTTAACGATCAGGATAATAATGGGAATGTAGAGATACGCGTAAATAGCGGTCATAAAGCCGCCGCGCAGCAGTCGACCGATCATTCCAGCTCCACCTTTTTATTCAGTAAACGCGCTGCGCGCCAGTAAATCAGCAGCATCAGGCCCATCACCAGCGTTAGCGTAATGCTGGTCGCCGCACCGAACGGCCAGTCGCGGATGTTGAGGAACTGGCTCTTAATGACGTTACCAATCAGTAGGTTTTTCGCGCCGCCCATCAGGTCAGACACGTAGAACAGCCCCATTGCCGGAAGCATCACCAGCAGGCAGCCGGCAATAATGCCCGGCATGGTCAGCGGAATGATGATGCGGATAAAGGTTTGTAGTTTATTGGCGCCGAGATCTTTCGCCGCTTCCAGCAGCGGACGATCGAGCTTTTCGATGCTGGAGTAGAGCGGCATCACCATAAACGGCAGCAGAATATAGACCAGGCCGATAATGACCGCCGATGGCGTATACATGATGCGCAGCGGCGTATCGATGACGCCCAGCCATAATAAAAATTCGTTCAGATAGCCCTTAGTGCTGAGGAAAATTTTCAGTCCGTAGATACGAATCAGCGAATTGGTCCAGAACGGCACAATCAGCAGAAACAGCATCAGCGGGCGTACCTTCTCCGGCAGCCTTGCCAGAAACCAGGCGAAAGGGTAGCCGAGCGCCAGACAGGCCAGGGTTGCCATGAACGCCATATTCAACGAATGCAGCAGCACGTCGTAGTAGAGCGGATCGAGCAGGCGCGCGTAGTTATCCAGCGTAAAGACCAGCTTGACGAAGTTGGTATCGTCGCGGGTCAGAAAGCTGGTGGCGATAATCATCAGGTTGGGCAGAAAGACAAACAGCACAAGCCAACCCACGATGGTGGCAATCACCACATTCTGGAATTTACTGGTGTTCTTCATCGGCCAGCACAACCTCCCAGCTTTCTACCCAGTTAATGGCCATTTTCTGGTCGAGAGAGTGGTCAAAATCAGGGTCGTCTTCATTGAAGAATTCGCTGACCATGACCATTTTGCCGTTTTCCAGTTCGACCACCGATTCCAGCGTCATTCCTTTATAGTTGCGTTCGCGGATATAGCCTATCAGGCCATCGGCTTCATTACTGTGGTGGATCTCATCAACGCGCAGGTCTTCCGGGCGCAGCAGCACGTTGAGCCGCTGGCCTTTTTCAACGGCGAAGTTGACGTAGATATTGCATTCGCGGCCTTCTACGCTGGCACGCACCCGCTGCTCGTCAATCCGCTCAATGACCGTGGCGTTGAAGATGTTGATTTCGCCAATAAAGCTGGCGACAAACAGGTTTTTCGGCTCTTCATAGATTTCGCGTGGCGTGCCGTCCTGCTCGATTTTGCCATCGCGCATCACCACGATACGGTCGGACATGGTCAGCGCCTCTTCCTGATCGTGGGTGACGAAGACGAAGGTGATGCCGAGTTTACGCTGCAGCGCCTTCAGCTCGTTCTGCATCTGTTTACGCAGTTTATAATCGAGCGCTGAGAGGGATTCATCCAGCAGCAGCAGGCGCGGTTTGTTAACCACCGCGCGGGCAATGGCCACGCGCTGCTGCTGTCCGCCGGAAAGCTGATGCGGTTTGCGCTGGGCGAACTCTTCAAGCTGTACCATTCGCAGGGCGTCGTGGACGCGGGGAGCGATTTCCGCCGCCGGGGTTTTCTGCATCCGCAGGCCGAAGGCGACGTTCTCAAACACCGTCATGTGCGGAAAGAGCGCATAGCTTTGAAAGACGGTGTTCACGTGGCGGTTTTCCGCCGGAATATGGGTGATATCTTGATCTTCGAGATGGATTCGGCCGTTATCGACGGTTTCCAGTCCGGCGATAAGACGAAGAACGGTTGTTTTACCGCAGCCAGAGGGGCCAAGCAGGGTGAGAAACTCACCGTTGTTGATGGTCAGATTGAGGCCGGAGATTACCGTTTTACCATCAAAGCTTTTGCGAATTTCCGTCAGCTGAACCAGCGGAGAACGCGAACGCGGTTGTATATTCAATTTTTGACTCTGTCCCATGTAGACGCAGCGGAAAGCTTACCGATGCGGGGTTTGTGGTTAACCACCTTTGGGTTTGCACATAAAATAATAAGGCCGAGCATTCTACGGCAAACGCCTGTAATCGCCAATGATTGATGCGCCATGATGAGCTACCTTTACAACATTATCGTTCGAAATGTATTAAATTCTCATTTGCCGGGCTAAAAATGACCTGACGCAATATTTGTCTTTTCCGGCTTATCAATAATGTTGTCACAAAAGAAGAGGGTGGCTACATGGATAAATTGCTTGAGCGTTTTTTGCAGTACGTTTCTTTGGACACGCAGTCGAAGCCTGGCGTGCGGCAGGTACCGAGCACGGAAGGACAGTGGAAGCTGTTACGGCTGCTTCAGGCGCAGCTTGAAGAAATGGGACTCGTGAACGTGACGCTGAGTGAAAAAGGGACGGTCATGGGCACCCTGCCAGCTAACGTTGCGGGCGATATTCCGGCGATTGGCTTTATTTCCCACGTCGACACGTCGCCTGACTTCAGCGGCAAGAACGTCAATCCGCAGATCGTAGAAAACTATCGCGGCGGTGATATCGCACTCGGTATTGGCGATGAGGTGCTTTCGCCGGTGATGTTCCCGGTACTGCACCAGCTGCTGGGGCAGACGCTGATTACCACCGATGGTAAAACGCTGCTCGGCGCCGATGATAAAGCCGGTATCGCGGAGATCATGACCGCGCTGGCGACGTTGAAGGCGAAGGAGATTCCCCACGGCGATATCCGCGTGGCCTTTACGCCAGACGAAGAGGTGGGCAAAGGGGCGAAGCATTTTGATGTCGCCGCGTTTGATGCCCGCTGGGCCTATACCGTCGACGGGGGCGGTGTGGGCGAACTGGAGTTTGAGAACTTTAACGCCGCGTCGGTTACGATTAAGATCGTGGGCAATAATGTGCATCCTGGCACCGCGAAAGGGGTGATGGTCAATGCCCTGTCGCTGGCGGCGCGTATCCATGCCGAGGTGCCTGCTGACGAAGCGCCGGAAACCACCGAAGGCTATGAGGGCTTCTATCATCTGGCCAGTATCAAAGGCACGGTGGATCGCGCCGACATGCACTACATCATCCGCGACTTTGACCGTAAGCAGTTTGAAGCCCGCAAGCGCAAAATGATGGAGATCGCCAAAAAGGTCGGCAAAGGGCTGCATCCGGATTGTTATATTGAGCTGGTCATCGAAGACAGCTATTACAATATGCATGAGAAGGTGATGGCGCATCCGCACGTGGTGGAGATTGCCCGTCAGGCGATGGTGGATTGCCAAATCGATCCGCAGATGAAGCCGATTCGCGGCGGTACCGACGGCGCCCAGCTCTCCTTTATGGGGCTGCCGTGCCCGAACCTGTTTACCGGCGGCTATAACTACCACGGCAAGCATGAGTTTGTGACGCTCGAAGGCATGGAGAAGGCGGTGCAGGTGATTGTGCGCATCGCCGAGCTAACGGCAAAACGAGGCGCGTAACGTACAGGCCCGGTAAGGCGTTAGCCGCTACCGGGCGAACCGAAGACTTAGTCCTCAAAGAACCAGTAGCCGCTGTTGACCAGCGCGGCCAGCAGGGCCAGGAAGGAGGGATCTTCCAGCGCATCGCCAAGATGCTCTGCATTGAGCGTCAGGTGGGTTGCCAGCGCGTCCAGCGCCGGGCGGTGCGGAGAGTTAATTTTCTCGCCATTGACGAACACCTCACCATCAATTCGCAGCACGCGCAGGCCGCCGAGACGTGTCAGCTTATCCCCCTGCTGCAGGGCATCGTAAATCTCATCCGGCTGGTACGGCGGCTCCGGCGGCGCCACGTCCAGCTCGTGGCGGGACTGAGTAATAAATTCGCCAAACCACTGCTTAAAGTGCTCTGGCTGATTAATTAATCCCAGCATCATATCGCGCAGGCGGTCCAGCTCGACGGGCAGAATATCCGCAGGATGCTCGCGCGACGGCACGTCCGGGTCGGCGTAGCGCTGGCTGCCGAGTTCACGCTGCAGAATATAATCGGCAAAGCCGCTGAACAGCTCGCGGGCGTTAGGCGCGCGATAGCCGACCGAATAGTTGAGCGAGTTTTCCAGCGAGTAGCCTTCGTGCGGGAACCCCGGCGGGATATACAGAATATCGCCGGGCTCCATCTCTTCATCGATAATGGCTTCAAACGGGTCGACCTGCAGCAGGTCCGGGTGCGGACAATGTTGCTTCATCGGCACCTTTTCGCCCACGCGCCAGCGGCGGCGACCGGTACCCTGAATGATAAACACGTCGTATTGGTCGAGATGCGGGCCGACGCCGCCTCCCGGAACGGAAAACGAGATCATCAGATCGTCAATGCGCCAGTCGGGAAGGGCGCGGAACGGGTGCATCAGCGCCGCCGTCGGCTGGTGCCAGTTATTGACCGCCTGTACCAGCAGCGACCAGTTATTTTCGCTCAGATGGTCGTAGCTCTCAAACGGACCGTGGCTGACCTGCCATTTACCGTCCTGATGACTGACCAGGCGACTGTCGACTTCGCTCTCCATCGCCAGTCCGGCCAGCTCGTCCGGGCTTAACGGATCGACGAAATTAGCAAAGCCCCGTTTCAGCACTACCGGGCGTTTTTGCCAGTAGCGTTCGATAAAGTCGGGCCAGTTAAGCGTTAATTGATAATCCATATTTATATTCCACAGCAGGTGTCTGTCAGGGATTATAACGGATGCGGCACCAGCATGATGCAGGCGCCGTTAAAAAACCGACTGTTTTAGCTCTCTTTATCTTCCAGGGCCTGGCGGCCAAAAATAACTTCCATGCAGGCGCCGCCGAGCAGGCTCTCTTCGGCGAGAATTCGACCATCGTACTGGGCAACGATATCTCGCGCGACGGAGAGCCCCACGCCCTGGCCGGGACGCAGCGTGTCGGCGCGCTGGCCGCGATCGAATACCGCGCTGCGCATCGTGTGGGGGATCCCGGGGCCATCATCCTCTACGAGGATGTGTAAATGGTTGTCGTTGGTCTGACGGACGGAGACTTCGACAAACTCCAGACAGTATTTGCAGGCGTTATCAAGCACGTTGCCCATCACTTCCATAAAATCATTCTTTTCGCCGACAAAACTGATTTCCGGCGAAATATCCAGGCTAATATTCACGCCTTTGCGCTGGTAAACTTTATTCAGCGCCGAGGTCAGGCTATCGAGCAGCGGAGCGATGGGATGCAGCTCGCGACTCAGCAGCGACCCGCCGCTGCGCATGCTGGCACGGTGCAGGTAGTAGCCGATCTGCTGCGAGATACGGCTAATCTGCTCCAGCATTACCGGCTCTGCTTCGTTGACGCTGAGCTTCTCGCCGCGCATGGAGCGTAAGGTGCTCTGCATCACTGCGAGAGGCGTTTTCAGGCTATGGGTCAGGTCGGTCAGGGTAGTGCGGTATTTGTCATAACGCTCGCGTTCGCTTTTCAGCAAGCGGTTGAGGTTGCTGACCAGCCGCGTAAGCTCCCGGGTGGTGTTGGGATTGAGCAGTTCACGGTGATGCTCCTCGAGTTCGCGCACCTCTTTGGCCAGCGATTCAATAGGGCGCAAACTCCACCATGCCGCCACCCACAAAAGCGGGATCACCAGCAGCAGGTTGGCCGCCAGTACGTAGATAAACCAGCTCCATACCATATACGAGCGCTTGAGCTCCACCGGTATGGTGTCGACAACCACGATGCTGAGCTGCGGCATGGTGCTGGTGGCCGGATAGATATTGATCGCCACCGAGTGGGTCATTTCGGAGCTGTCGTCCTCTTCCCGAATGGCATTCAGTTGCTGTTGGATCTCATGATTGTTGTGCTGCAGCATGCTGCTGCTGTCCACGTCGGCCTCAATTTCATGAAAGCCGTTGTTTTTGAGCCATTCCGGTTGGATACGCTTCACCAGCCAGGGAACATCGCGCTGCGCCCATAATAACCGACCGTGAGCGTCGTAAATCAGCGTCACCGTCGGACTTTGCATATTGAGGTTGTCGGGAATATCAACGTCGATGGCGTTGTTTTCCCACTTCGCCAGCATATAGAACAGGTTGCTCTCGCCGCGCAGCAGGCGGAAGGTGGTTTTATCAAAGCTCACGCTATAGCCGACCAGCGCGACCATGCCATAAGACAGCGACAGGATCAGCACCACGGCGGCCGTCGCCAGCAGAAAGCGGACGCGTAACGATAGCGGTAAAATATGCCGCAACAGCCCTTTCATCCGCGCAGTTCGAACAGATAGCCCTGGCCGCGCACGGTGGTAATCACATCCTGCGGATACTCAGCCTGGATTTTTTTACGCAATCGTCCCATCAGCACATCGATAGTATGGCTTTCGCGCAGCTCGGCGTCGGGATAGAGCTGCAGCATCAATGAATCTTTGCTGACTACTTTGCCCCGGTTACGGATCAGGGTTTCCATAATGGTGTATTCAAACGCCGTAAGCTTGATGGGCTGGTCATTAACCGACAGCTCGCGACGCGATAAATCTACCTGGAATGGCGGTATTGAGATCACCTGCGATGCGAGGCCGCTGTTGCGCCGCAGAAGCGCCTGCATACGCGCGGCGACCTCTTCGATGTGAAACGGCTTGGTGACGTAGTCATCCGCTCCGGCGCTCAGCACCTCGACTTTATCTTGCCAGCCTTCGCGCGCGGTGAGGACCAGAACCGGTACCGATACGTCGTGGCTGCGCCAGCGGCGAATCAGCGAGAGGCCGTCTTCATCCGGCAGGCCAAGATCGACAATGGCGATGTCCGGAACGTGTTCACCCAGATAGTAATCCGCTTCCTTTGCGTCTTCCGCCGCATCTACCTGATGGCCAAGCTCCTGTAGCTGAACTTTCAGGTGATGGCGCAGCAGAGCGTTATCCTCAACCACGAGTACGCGCATGCCCGTTCTCCATTTTATTTATGATTTGAATAGCTTAGCGCTAATTATACACCTTTAATATAAACAGCTGTTAAATAAAGAATTTTATTTAATTTTTTGTACCTTAGCCTCATGAAAATTCAACGGTAATCCGTCCTCGGCCATCGGCGTCATCACGGGAACCGGGCGCTGCGTACGTTTATCGATCAGTACCGAGTGGCGTTCGCCATCGGCAAAGAGATGCTGCTCTCCCCACTGGCGTAGCGCAACGACGACAGGGAACAAGCGCTGGCCTTTTTCCGTCAGTACGTATTCCTGATAGGCCGTGCCGTCTGAGGCGGATTGGGTAGTGAGAATACCCGAGTTTAGCAATTTGTGCAGACGGTCGGAGAGAATATTACGCGCTATACCAAGGCTTCGCTGGAAATCGCTGAAGCGACTGGTGCCATCAAAGGCATCGCGCACAATCAACAGCGACCAGCGGTCGCCGATAATATCCACACTTCGGGCGACGGGGCAGGTTGTGTTTTCCCTGTTTTCTGATGAGGACACAGGCGCTCCTGAGGAGATGGCAAACTAGTTGCATTTTAAAACTTCATGCTCCAGACTGCAATGAGTTTTGTTTTGAAACCAGAATGCTCCAGGGGGGAAGGATGAAAGCGACATTATTATCGCCATCGCCAGAGGGGCCGCCAACGGTCATGCCGCGTAGTCTGGTGCTGCTGTTTGCTATCGCCAGCGGCCTGAGCGTGGCAAATGTTTATTACGCACAACCGCTCCTTGATGCCCTGGCGCGCGATTTTGCGATCGGCCACGCCGCGATCGGTGGCGCGATCGCGGCAACTCAGCTTGGCTGCGCGCTGGCTTTGTTATTGCTGGTACCGCTGGGAGACAGGCTGAATCGCCGCCGCCTGATGGCGACGCAGGTGATATTACTGATCGCTGCGCTATTTGCCGTCAGTCTGGCAACATCGACAGTAATGCTGTTAGCCAGCATGCTTGCCGTTGGTCTGCTGGGTACCGCCATGACGCAGGGGTTGATTGCTTATGCCGCAAGCGCGGCCGCCCCCTCTGAACAGGGCAGGGTAGTGGGCGCAGCGCAAAGCGGGGTCTTTATTGGATTGCTGCTGGCGCGGGTATTTTCGGGAAGCATCAGCGATCTGTTCGGCTGGCGTGGGGTATATATCTTTGCCGCTTTGCTAATGTTGGGCATCGCGCTTCCCCTGTGGCGTCGTCTGCCGGTACTGGCGGTTGCATCGCGCCCACTGAGCTATCCCCAGCTTCTGATATCCATGCTGGCGCTGCTGCGTCAGGAGAAAAACCTGCAGGTGCGAGGCATGCTGGCATTACTGATGTTTGCCGCGTTCAATATCTTCTGGAGCGCGTTAGTTTTGCCGTTAAGCGCGCCACCCTTTAGCTTTTCTCATACCGAGATTGGCGCCCTCGGCCTGGTGGGCGCGATCGGCGCACTGGCGGCAGGTCGCGCTGGTCAATGGGCCGACCGCGGATATGCCCAGCGCACCAGCGCCGCGGCCCTGGTGATATTGCTGATGGCGTGGTGGCCTTTATCACTGATGGCATGGTCGCCAGCGGCACTGCTGATTGGCATTGTCATGCTGGATCTCGGCGGCCAGGCGCTGCACGTCACTAATCAGAGCATGATTTTCCGTCGCCGTCCTGAGGCGCACAGCAGACTGGTCGGTTTGTATATGCTGTTTTATGCCCTCGGCAGCGCGCTGGGAGCGATAAGTACGACTGCGGTATATGCCAGCGCAGGATGGCAAGGCGTCTGCCTGCTGGGAGCATCAGTTAGCCTGCTGGCGCTGCTATTCTGGTTAATAACCCGGGGGATGACGACGAGCAGATGAGAGGGAGGAAAAATAACCCTCTTTCCCGGCGGAAAGAGGGTCGAAAGGCTTACTTCAGTTCGTCAACCATCGTGGTCGCGCGGCCGATGTAGTTAGCCGGGGTCATGGCTTTGAGGCGAACTTTTTCATCTTCCGGCAGCGCCAGGCTGTCAATAAACTGCTGCATGCCTTCGGCATCGACGCGCTTGCCGCGGGTCAGCTCTTTCAGCTTCTCGTACGGCTTCTCGATGCCGTAGCGACGCATGACGGTCTGGATCGGCTCGGCCAGAACTTCCCAGTTGTGGTCCAGCTCATCCAGCAGACGGTCTTGATTCAGCTCCAGCTTGCTCACGCCTTTCAGGGTTGACTGGTAGGCGATCAGCGCGTAGCCGATGCCCACGCCGAGGTTGCGCAGCACGGTGGAGTCGGTCAGATCACGCTGCCAGCGGGAAACCGGCAGTTTACTTGCCAGATGCTGCATAACCGCGTTGGCCAGACCGAGGTTGCCTTCGGAGTTCTCGAAGTCGATCGGGTTGACTTTATGCGGCATGGTTGAGGAGCCGATTTCGCCAGCAATGGTTTTCTGCTTGAAATGGTTGAGCGCGATGTAGCCCCACACGTCACGGTCGAAATCAATCAGGATGGTATTGAAGCGGGCGACGCAGTCGAACAGCTCGGCGATATAGTCGTGCGGCTCAATCTGGGTGGTGTACGGGTTCCACTGGATGCCCAGAGAAGTCACGAACTCTTCGCTAAACTGATGCCAGTCAACTTCCGGATAGGCAGCGATATGGGCGTTATAGTTACCCACCGCGCCGTTGATTTTGCCAAGGATTTCGATCTGGTTCAGCTGACGATACTGACGCTCCATACGGTAAGCGACGTTGGCCATCTCTTTACCCATGGTGGACGGCGTAGCCGGCTGACCGTGAGTACGGGAAAGCAGTGGGATATCGCGATACTGTACCGCCAGCTCTTTCACCGCGTCGATGAGCTTGCGCCAGTATGGCAGGATCACTTCGTCGCGAGCGGTTTTCAGCATCAGCGCGTGGGACAGATTGTTGATGTCCTCGGAGGTGCAGGCAAAGTGGATAAACTCGGAGACCGCGTGCAGTTCAGCCACGTCGGCGACTTTTTCCTTGAGGAAATACTCAACCGCTTTGACGTCGTGGTTGGTGGTGCGCTCGATAGTTTTGATGCGCTCTGCATCTTCTACGCTAAAATCGGCGACGATTTTATCAAGGTAACCGTTTGCGTGGGCAGCAAAAGCAGGAACTTCCTTGATCGCTGCGTGCGCGGCCAGTTTTTGCAACCAACGCACTTCTACCTGAACGCGGAATTTCAGCAAACCGAATTCGCTGAAGATACCGCGCAGCGCGCTGACTTTGTCGCCGTAGCGGCCGTCGACTGGGGAAACGGCGGTCAGTGAGGATAATTCCATAGATCACAACTCCGGGGTTAAATGAGCAAGAATTTGTTTGGCCTGGTTAACCAGACGATTACGAGAAAACATTAGCTGCAGACGGCCGCCGCCGACCTGGTGCCAGAGCACCGCAGAGCGAATACCCGCCAGCAGGGCAGAGCGAACCTTTGCCTGAACCTGAGGGCTTTGCAGCACGGCTGGAGAGCCGGTGACCTGAATACGCGGGCCCAGCGGGCTAATAACATCCACATAGATGCCCGCCATTGCGCTAAGCAGCGTCTCGGATTGCAGATCGAAATGTTCAAGCTGACGGCGCAGACCGCCGATACGGTTGCCGAGGGTATCCATGGCTCCTTTGCTGGCGGCAAGCTTACGTTCCAGCACCATCAGGCTTAAAGTATAGCGGGTGAGTTCGGCGTTCAGCCCCTGGCGACTGCTGGTATTCAGCACGCCGATGAGGGTTTCCAGCCCGAGGCGAAGATTGGCTTCACTACCACCGAACACCGCCAGCGTAGACTCCGGGTCGAGATCGATGATGCTGTTCAGCGACACATGCAGGGCGTCGCTATCGCAGTGCCCCTGGTGCGCCAGTTCCTGAACCAGACGCGCGGCCTGGCAAACGCCGGCCAGCGCCAGCGTAATGTCATAATAATTCTTCGCCACACATTCTCCTTGTAAACCGCCAAATACCCGGCTGGGGCCTTCAGCGGCTGATATGTCTGTCAGGCCTGCAGCGGCAAGCGCTGTTCGATAATCCCGCCGCCGAGGCATACTTCGCCGTTGTAGAAGACCGCAGACTGGCCCGGCGTGACGGCGGCTACAGGCTCATTAAAGATCACTTCAATGCGGTCATCATCCAGCGCTTTCACGGTGCAGGAGATGTCGGTCTGACGGTAACGGGTTTTTACCGTGCAGCGCAGCGTGCCCGTGAGCGGCTCGCGGTCAACCCAGTGCAGCTGTTGAGCAATCAACCCCACGGACATCAGGCGCGGATGGTCATGGCCCTGAGCGACAATCAAAATATTGTTTTCGACATCTTTGTCGACCACATACCACGGGTCTTCGCCGCCGTCTTTGATACCGCCGATGCCCAGACCTTTACGCTGCCCCAGCGTGTGGTACATCAGACCCTGATGCTCGCCAACTTCGTCGCCGTCAACGCTGATAATTTTACCCGGCTGAGCAGGCAGGTAGCGGCCCAGGAATTCGCGGAATTTGCGTTCGCCGATGAAACAGATACCGGTCGAGTCTTTTTTCTTCGCGGTGATGAGATCCAGCTCTTCGGCGATTTTACGCACCTGCGGCTTTTCCAGCTCCCCCACCGGGAACAGGCTTTGCGCGATCTGTTCGTGGCTCAAGGTATAGAGGAAGTAGCTCTGGTCTTTATTACCGTCGAGGCCGCGCAGCAGCTGGCTCTTGCCGTTGACGTCGGCCCGGCGCACGTAGTGGCCGGTGGCGATGTAATCAGCGCCGAGATCTTCTGCGGCAAATTCGAGGAAGGCTTTAAATTTAATTTCTTTATTGCACAGAATATCCGGGTTGGGCGTGCGTCCGGCTTTATACTCTGCAAGGAACAATTCAAACACGTTGTCCCAGTATTCTGCGGCAAAGTTGACGGTGTGAAGTTCAATCCCGAGCTTATCGCAAACGGCCTGCGCGTCGGCAAGATCCGCCGCTGCGGTGCAGTATTCCTCGCCGTCGTCTTCTTCCCAGTTCTTCATGAACAGGCCTTCCACCTTATACCCTTGCTGGAGCAGCAGGTAGGCGGAAACTGAGGAATCAACCCCGCCGGACATGCCGACGATCACTTTTTTCTGGCTTTCTGACATTGGATTACTCACTACATTGAACTTCGAGGCGGCGTATTCTAGCACGCGTCCTCCGTTGAGGCACCCCCTGTAAACGGCCAGTTAAATTCGCCGATGAGCGCCAGCGGGTAGCGCGGATCCTGCTGATAGCTGCGAATGCTCTCGGCAACCAGCTGCGAACGCAGGTTGCTCGCGCTAAGAATTTCCTCAGCGCTGAGCCACAGGCAGCGGTCGATATCGCTATCGTGGGGCTCGGTGGCGCACGTATCGTTAAGCTCGATGGTAAAGAGGAAACGCAAAAATGGCGTGCGATCCGGGGCTATCCACTGATGCAGGCGGAGAAAGTGCTGCGGCGTCGCGCGAATGCCGGTCTCTTCCCAAAGCTCGCGTTCTGCGGCCTGAACCAGGGTTTCATCGGCTTCGAGATGGCCTGCCGGCTGGTTCCATAACGCTTTACCGTTGATCGTCTCTTCAACAACCAGGAATTTGCCTTTAGCGTGAACCACGCAGGCGACGGTGACGTGCGGCTTAAACATTGTTTTTCCTTAGGCTACTGTTAATCAATTTTACGCCATTCGCCGTTGGCCAGACCATCCAGCGTATAGCCTCCCATCGCATAGCGAATCAGGCGCAGCGTGGGAAAGCCGACGTGGGCGGTCATCCGCCGCACCTGGCGATTGCGCCCTTCATAGAGGGTAATTTTGAGCCAGCTGGTAGGAATGGATTTACGCTCGCGGATCGGGGGATGACGCGGCCAGAGCCACTCTGGCTCCGCTACACGCTCCACTCCCGCTGGCAGAGTGGGGCCGTCATTAAGCGTGACGCCGTCGCGGAGCGCGGTCAGCGCATCCGCCGTGGGTTCACCTTCCACCTGAACGTAATAAACTTTACCGGTGCGCTTACCCGGTTGGGTGAGAGCCGCCTGCAGCGCGCCGTCGTTGGTCAGCACCAGCAGGCCTTCGCTATCGCGGTCCAGTCGACCGGCGGCATAGACGCCGGCAACCGGAATAAAATCTTTTAGCGTGCTGCGCCCGGCTTCATCGGTAAATTGCGGCAATACATCGTATGGTTTATTGAACAAGATCACAGTTTTTGGCTGGCGTTCTTTACGTTGTCTGGTGACTTGTTGCGTGCTGAATCGCTCAACGCGATGTTTTCTAAATGAAGTTTTTTGCATGGTATTTTCAGACTCTATCAATTGCCGCATTATAGCCTAATTACGAATGCCTTTCATGGACGCAAACATTCAGGTAGTATTGACATGCTCATTACAACTTATTAACAAAAAGGTTGCTCAAACCGATTCGCATTACAGGAAGGCGACACGGACGCGAAATCTCCGGTTAGCGGGATATTCCACTGACGGGAGTGGGCGAATAAAGCCAACGCCCGGCTAGCGTGAAGAGGGAAGAGCAGAACCAGAAGCGCTCGAAGGAGAGGTTAATGGAAAGCAAAGTAGTAGTTCCGGCGGAAGGTCAAAAAATCACCCTGCAAAACGGCAAGCTGAACGTCCCTAATAACCCGATTATCCCGTTCATCGAAGGCGATGGTATCGGTGTTGACGTCACTCCGGCGATGCTGAAAGTGGTTGATGCTGCCGTTGAGAAAGCCTATAAGGGCGAGCGTAAAATTTCCTGGATGGAAGTTTACACCGGTGAAAAATCGACCCAGGTTTATGGCCAGGATGTCTGGCTGCCTGCCGAAACTCTTGATCTGATTCGTGAATATCGTGTTGCTATCAAAGGCCCTCTGACTACGCCAGTCGGCGGCGGCATTCGTTCTCTGAACGTTGCCCTGCGTCAGGAACTGGATCTCTACGTTTGCCTGCGTCCGGTTCGATACTACCAGGGGACACCGAGCCCGGTTAAGCATCCTGAACTGACCGATATGGTTATCTTCCGCGAAAACTCCGAAGACATCTACGCCGGTATCGAGTGGAAAGCAGACTCTGCTGAAGCGGATAAAGTCATCAAATTCCTGCGTGATGAAATGGGCGTGAAGAAAATTCGCTTCCCGGAACATTGCGGCATCGGCATCAAGCCGTGCTCTGAAGAAGGCACCAAACGCCTGGTTCGCGCCGCCATCGAATACGCTATCACCAACGATCGCGATTCTCTGACCCTGGTGCACAAAGGCAACATCATGAAATTCACCGAAGGCGCGTTTAAAGACTGGGGCTACCAGCTGGCACGCGAAGAGTTCGGCGGTGAGCTGATTGACGGCGGCCCGTGGATGAAGATCAAAAACCCGAACACCGGGAAAGAGATTGTCGTTAAAGACGTTATCGCCGACGCCTTCCTGCAGCAGATCCTGCTGCGTCCGGCGGAGTACGATGTCATCGCCTGTATGAACCTGAACGGTGACTATATTTCTGACGCCCTGGCGGCGCAGGTTGGCGGTATCGGTATTGCCCCGGGTGCAAACATCGGTGACGAGTGCGCGCTGTTTGAAGCGACTCACGGTACTGCGCCGAAATATGCCGGCCAGGATAAAGTGAACCCAGGTTCCATCATCCTGTCCGCCGAAATGATGCTGCGCCACATGCAGTGGTTCGAAGCCGCAGACCTGATCGTTAAAGGCACCGAAGGCGCAATCGCCGCCAAGACCGTGACCTATGACTTTGAACGTCTGATGGAAGGCGCTAAGCTGCTGAAATGTTCAGAGTTTGGCGACGCGATCATCGCGAACATGTAATCCAGTCTCTGGGTTAAACAAAACGGGAGCCGATGGGTTCCCGTTTTTTTTACTCTGCGGACAACGTCCCGGGTTGGATCGCGTCGCCTACGCAGGGTTAAAAGGAAGGGTATAGCGGTCTTTCATCCAATTTTAAACAGCGGTAAAGCTTCTCTTCGCCGCTGTAGAGATAGCTAAATGCATCTGTTGACACCGAGTGGAAGAGAATATCCCCGTTGGCAAAGGGGATCAGTTCCATATCGCCTGAGCGTTTGTGCCCTGCGCCGGTCTCAAAATTATTCTGCCATTTTTCCTGGGTATGATCGTAAACATGCAAAATGACCTCCACGAGGCCTCTCTGCGGGCAATTGAGCCTTAAAAAGGTTGAAGAGTAATTAAGCGCAAAAGTCTGCAAGGGGATAAAAAGTAGGTAGAACAGCGTAAACCTTAAAAACATGAAAACGACATAGCCTTGTTCAAATCAGGCGATGAATTTTACTCAATGACGGAGTTATGACTTTGCCCTGGATCAAGCGGCTTACTTTTCAAGAGGATAGAAAATCCGGCGCGCCAAAGTTTGCTACGCTGTCCTGATGATTGCACTGGGCAAAAGGAGCGCACGGCTCCTTTTACATAACGGTGCGAATATCGACTCAATCCGCCTTCAACATCCCAAAGCTCACAATTCTTGACCGGCCCAACTCTTTTGCCCGGTAGAGCGCAGCGTCTGCCGCGCGCAGCAGGCTGTCGCTATGCGTATGCTGCGGGTAGCTGGCGATGCCGATGGAGACGTTGATCTGACCAATCTCAGCAAGGCCATAGCGTAAAGTCAGACGCTGAACGCTGTGATAGATCTCGGTCGCGCAGGCCATTGCCGCCTCTTCATGGGTTCCGCCCAGCAGCACCAGGAACTCTTCGCCTCCGTAGCGGAAGGCCATCCCGATATCACGCACCGCACGCTGTATAATTGCGGCGACGTTTTTAATGACCAGATCGCCCGCTTCGTGGCCGTAATTATCGTTAATTGCCTTGAAGTGATCGATATCGATCATCAGGCAGCTCAGCGGCGTACCGTTGCGAACCGCCAGATTCATTTGAGTATGCAGAGCATCATCCAGATGGTGACGGTTGCGCAGGCCGGTTAATGAATCGAACAGCGCCTTTTCCAGCAGCGCGTTGCGTAAACGCTGATTCGCCAGAGCCAGACCCAGCGCTTCGGCCATCAGTTCAAGATAGGCGCGGGAAGGCGCGGTTGCGGCGGTGACGTTGCTGAAGGAGAGCAGGCCAATCGCTTCTCCTTGCGCAATCAGCGGCACGCATAGCGACTGATTGGCCTGTGGTTCCGTCAGGTGGTAACAGGCGATATCCGGCTCGCCGTTAACCGGAGGATGACTCAGCCCGCGCCGAACGGCCCAGCAGTTATCGGGATGAAATACATCCGTTTCCTGCGGCGGAGAAAGCCACTGCGCAACGCAGCGCATCTGCCAGGGATCGGTGTCGAGGATATAGAGTCGGCCGGGGATCTGCGGGGCGATGCTGGGGGCAAAGCGCTCGGCCACCTTGATCACATCCTCGAATGATTCGCAGCCCTGCAGACGCTGGGTCATCCGCGCCAGCAGCTCGCGGACGGCCCAGTCGGCATCGCGCTCTTGTTCCAGCCGCTGCCGCGCCAGCCCGTTCTCGCGAAAGATACGAATCGCCTGGGCCATATCGCCAATTTCATCTATCTGGGTAAACTGCGGCGTCTCGACCGCATAATCCTGCGATGCCAGCCGCTGCACCACATCGCTCAGACGGACGACGGGATAGAGCACCCGCCGCTTAAGGATAAATCCCAGCACAAACAGAAACATCAGGGCGGTGAGGCCAACCATGACTTCAGAGAGCGTACGCCAGATACGTGATTTCTCCGTGGCCTGAGCGATGATTTTATTCACCCGGCCTTCGAGCAGCAGGCGAAAGTGGTCAAGCTGCGTTTGTACCCGCTCAAGCTCCTGTTCGTAGGCCGCGCCGTAAAGCAGGCTTACCGCCGCTTTTTCTTCCCCCCGGGCAACCTGCGCCAGCGCCGCCTGCTGCTCATCCTGGAGTTCATCGGCAATCTGTAAACCCTCCCGCAGCAGCGCCAGTTCTTCAGCGGTTGCGCCATTATCTTTGAGTTTAACCAGCCGGTGTTCAATGGCGGCAATGGTCTGCGCCTGCTGCCGGTATTCGCTTAGCACATCCTGGTTTTTTTGGATGATATAGAGCCGCGCCATATAGGAAAGCGCCCAGGCGCCGCTTTCGACTTCTTCACTGAGCTGGTCGAACACCTGACGTTGTTCGACGGCGCGGCGTTCAGCATTATCCGCACTTGAGGCCATCAGCATTGCCATGCCTGAGGCGAGGGTCAGGGCGACGGTGATCCCGTAGGCCCAATTGGTCATGGTGGCGATTCTCACCGGATATATCCTTGCGTGCAGATGAATTAATTATATTTTTTGTCGCTGCGCTCCGGCTTCACCAGCAGAGAGCCGGCAAATTAAGAGGGCAGCGTGTGAGTAATAATAGCGTGCAGCGCTTCGGCATGCTGATGTAAAACGCGGTAAACGTCTTTATCCAGCGCGCCGTTTGTCACATCACACTCAATCAGCCGTAACGCTTGCTGACGGCTCATTCCGGGGCGATAAGGGCGGTCTTCGGTAAGGGCGGTGAAAATATCCGCGATGGCGATGATACGATCTGCCAGCTGCAGGTAATCGCCACTCAGATGCAGAGGATAACCGCTGCCATCCAGTTTTTCATGATGATTGGCCGCCCAGTTCACGATATCGCCGAGTTCGCTAAATGCGCTAAGAATTTCGCCGGTCATATAGCTGTGTTCCCGAACCTGCAGCAGCTCTTTGTCATTGAGCTCGCCCTGTTTCTCGAGGATGGCCAGCGGTATGTAGACTTTACCGATATCGTGCAAATAGCCGGCAATTTCAATCTTCCGGCACTCCAGCTCCGGCTGATTCATCCAGGCGGCAAGGGCGCGCGAAATTTGTCCAACCTTCAGGCTATGGCTGGCGGTAAAGCTACTGTAGGTATCGACAATGTTGGCGATTAACAGACAGATATCTTTCAGGCCATCAATACCCATATAGACATCGTTAATTGGGCCGATAATTTCCAGCATTCGCTGAATATGTCCTGGATTAAGATGCAGCCAGAAATGCTCTTTTTGTGCGAGCTGGCACAAGGTCTGACACAGCGACGGGTCGATCGCCTGATAGAGCGTACGAAATTGCGTAATAATAATATCGGGTTGATAAGCCGAACCGCCTTTATCACCGGCCAGCAGGCGCTCAAAAACATCGGCAAAATAGACGATATGCTGTTCGAGGCTGCCCCTGTGGTGTGGGCTAAAATGATGATCGCGAATAATCGGCAGGATTGGGGCCAGGGTGGTTAATCCGGCCAGCATTTCTGCTCCCCGATGCTGATGGGGGTCATTGAGATTATCGATAGCGTTCAGCGAGGAGAAAGCCCTTTTGTCACCCAGAACGCCAATATCGTGCAGCAGCGCGGCGCAAAAGACCGTTTGCTGCTGCGGGCGCGAAAGCCCTGATGCCTGCGCCAGCTCCAGTGCGATCAGCGCCGTTCGCTGCATATGCAGCTGCAGTTCAGGATTAATGATTTGTATGACGCGGGTTGTTAGCATCAATGCTGATTTTAAGGCGATACGCATCGTTTTTCTCTCTCGGGTTACCCGCGTCGTTATGGCTTATTTGGTTACTCGCGATGCCATCAAGACAGAACAGATTGCATGAGTTGTTTCTGATTTTGCATTTTATGATGCCCGTTTTTAGCGCATCTGTGCACCAATGTCGCGCTCCTGGCGAAATAAAAATCCTTTTTTGTCCGATAGTTAACCACTTTTGCCCGGCAAAATACATTAAATCCTGGCAAGCCCTTTGCATTATCACCGGGCGAATTTGATTAAAATCTATTTGGGGATAGGTAATTATGAATTTTAGAGCATTACTGACCATTGCGTTACTGTCGATAAGTGCTTTCGCGTTCAGCGACACGCGTCTGCCGCATATTGTGATCCTGGCAACCGGAGGCACCATTGCCGGTTCGGCGGCCAGCAACACCCAGACAACCGGGTATAAAGCCGGCGCGATTGGCGTACAGACGCTGATTAACGCCGTACCTGAAATGAGTAAAGTCGCCCGCGTTGACGGTGAGCAGGTTGCCAATATCGGTAGCGAAAATATGACCAGCGATATTATTCTCAAGCTGGCCAAACGCGTCAATGAACTGCTGGCCCGCGAGGATGTCGACGGCGTAGTCATTACCCACGGTACCGATACCCTCGACGAGACGCCTTATTTCCTCAACCTGACGGTAAAAAGCAATAAGCCGGTGGTCTTCACGGCGGCAATGCGCCCGGCAACGGCCATCAGCGCCGACGGCCCGATGAATCTGCTGGAAGCGGTGACCGTGGCGGCTGACCCGGAAGCGAAAGGCCGTGGGGTGATGGTGGTCCTTAACGATCGCATTGGGGCAGCGCGTTTTGTCACTAAAACCAACGCCACGACGCTGGATACCTTCCGGGCGCCGGAAGAGGGCTACCTCGGCGTGATCGTCAGCGGTAAGCCGCAGTTCGAAACCCGCGTGGACAAAATTCACACCGTGCGTTCGGTTTTCGACGTCCGTAACCTGAATGCGCTGCCGAAAGTGGTCATTATTTATGGCTACCAGGATGACCCTGAATATATGTATGACGCGGCGATCGCTCACCATGCTGACGGGATTATTTACGCAGGTACCGGCGCGGGGTCGGTCTCCGTACGCAGTGCGGCAGGAATTGAAAAAGCGGAAAAAGCCGGCATCGTGGTGGTTCGCGCCTCGCGTACCGGCAGCGGCGTGGTGCCGGTAGATGGCGGCCAGCCGGGACTGGTGGCCGATTCTCTCAATCCGGCAAAAGCGCGCATTTTGCTGATGACCGCGCTGACGCAAACGAAAAATCCGCAGGTGATTCAGCAATATTTCCACACTTACTGATTAACGTCGGGTAGGGCGCAGTACGCCTTACCCGGGTTATTTCACCACGCACATTGGGCGCTGGGACACCGGCTCCGGGTGAATCTCCGCTTCCAGGTGAAAAATCTCCCGCAGCATCTCCGGCGTCAGTACCGTTTCCGCCAGGCCCTGAGCCTGCACCTGTCCCCCTTCAAGCACCACCAGATGGTCGCAGTAGCGGCTGGCCTGATTCAGATCGTGCAGTACGGTGAACACGGTTTTGCCCATCGTCTGTAGCTCGCGCATCAGCTTCATCAGCTCCACCTGATAATTAATATCCAGCCAGGTTGTTGGTTCATCAAGTAGCACCAGCGGGTTATCCTGTGCCAGCAGCGGCCATCCCCAGATAAAAAAAGCGTGCCGGAACGGTTTCATGGCGTGATATCTACCGCCCGGTGATGGACGATTTTAACCATGTCGCTGGCAATACGCTCGGCGGCGTAGATTCCGGCATGGCGACTGCTATCGGCGACGATCGGATCGGGATGCAGCGCGCGGATGGCCTCGAGCGAGGGCTGGGCACGAGTGCCCACCGACTGCCAGGGCTTCAGACGTGCGCGTACGTCCGCCAGAATACGCGACGGATCGTTGTCATCGGCCATGCCTGTTGGGCTAACGTCGACCGCCGCCAGCGCGTCAACAAAGGAGAGTTCAAGCACCACGATGCGCTGCGGCGTTTTATCAAGCGTAAAGCGACCGCGCTCATCCTGTACGGTGGCGGCAAACAGCGGGCTAAAATGCACTGACGAACAAGGCTAAACATGATTTTCCTCCAGCTTGCCGGACAGGGCGCGAATAGCGCTGTCCGGCAACGCTCGATCAATCAGAACTTCATTGATCCTTGCAGGTACAGCGTGCGCGGCTGACCGACGTAAAGCCCTTTGTTGTTATCGTCGTATGAGCGGGTGTAATACGCATGGTCGAAGATGTTTTTCACCCCCAGCGCGAGGTTGAGATTGGCCATTTGTGGGCCAAAGTCATAGGCCACGCGGGCGCCCCACAGCATATAGCCGGGAATACGACCGGTGCTGCCATCGGCGCTTTCGGCAACGGTATTGGCGTTATCGGCAAACTGGCTGGACTGGAAGTCGCCGTTAAGGTTAAACGTCCAGCTGCCGGGGCTGTAATCGACGCCAAGGGTGCCTTTGTGCTTCGGCGAGAAAGGAACCTGGTTACCGTAGGTGTCGCCTTTCTCGCGGATTTCAGCATTAACGTACGCATAGCTGGCGTAGACCGAGAGATTATCAAGCGCGGGTGAGAGTTCGCCGAGGGCGTAACGGGTTTGCGCTTCCAGGCCGCTATGACGCGTTTTACCGCGGGCGGTAACCGTGTCATTGGTCTGGTTGGAATCGTACTGATTGTTGAAGTTAATCAGGAACAGCCCCATTTCGGCGGTCAGCGCGCCGTCGTCGTAGCGGGTGCCGACTTCCCAGGTACGCGCTTTTTCTGGTTCCACATTGCCGCTTTGTACAGCCTTGCCAATCTGGCTGTACTGTACGGTGCCGAATGAGCCTTCTGTGTTGGCATAAAGATTCCAGCTGTCGGTGAGGTGATAAAGAACATTCAGCGCCGGGAGCGGAGCGTTATAGCTGACCCGTTCGCGGGTGCCCAGCAGATTATTGTCCTGATAAGACTCAATGTGCTCAAAGCGCATTCCTGGCGTAATCGTCCAGTTGCCAATATCCATGCGATCGTCGATATACCAGGCGTGGGCTTCGGTACCGGAACGGGTATCGCGATCGTAGGGGCTGGCGGTGCTGGGCAGCTCGCCGCTGGTGGTTGCGGTGTAGTAACGCATCTCGTGGGTCGATTCGTTGACGTAGCGATAGCCGACGCCGACCTCGTGGGCGGATGGGCCGATCATAAAGCTTTGGCTGTAGCGCGGTTCGATGCCGCGGACCCAATATTCGCGCGGGGAGAGGGTAATGCGCTTACCCTGTTCCAGATAGCCGCTGCGCAGGGTATGGGTATAGAACCCCTGAATATTAAATTTATGCTGCGCATCCGGCTGGTACTGGTAGCCGAGGCTGGCGAGCTGGCGGCGCCCCCAAAAACGGTCATAAGGACGCGTGGACTGCCAGCGGTCGGCGTTGTAGTCGGCGCGGGAGAGGCCGCCGGGCATATCGGCTTCTCCGTCATAGTATTGCAGCAGGCTGTTAAAGGTATGGACTTCGTTAGGCGCGTATTTGCTTTTCAGCATCACATCATCAATCCGCGTGGCGCTGTGTTCGCGCCAGTCGCTGCCCCGGGTGCCTGAGTAAAGCAGGGCGGAGCCGAAACCGTTGTCCGCCGTGCCGCCGATCGCGAGGTTATGCGTCTCTTTCGGGTTGTTTTGTGAAGAGGTGGGGCTGAGCTGCCCTTCCATGCCGCCCTGAATGCCAAAATCCTCGGGGATTGCGCGAGTGACGAAGTTCACCACGCCGCCGACGCTCTGCGGCCCGTAGCGCACCGCGCCGCCGCCGCGCACGACATCGATGGCGTCCATATTGCCGACCGAGACCGGCGCCAGCGAAAGCTGCGGCTGGCCGTAGGGGGCAAAGGGAACCGGGATACCGTCCATCAGCACCGTGGAACGGCTGGCAAGCCGCGGGTTGAGGCCACGAATACCGAAGTTCATTGCCAGATCGTGACTGCCGGTACCGGTATTTTCCGGCGCGTTGACGCCGGGGATCCGGTTCAGCACTTCGCGTATCGTGGCGGCTCCGGTTTTGGCGAAATCCTCCCGACGGATAACGTCGCGGGCGCCGGCGTGTTCAAAGACATCATTCTCGCGCGCGTCGCCAAGCCAGTCCCCGACGACGGTGAGGGTGGAGTCTGAACTGTCAGGAGCGGGCTCCAGGGTCCAGGCATTCTTGCCCAGCGGCTTTAGCCGTAATCCGCTGCCGTTCAGCAGCCTGCGTAACCCCTCTTCGGTTTCGAAGCTGCCGTGCAGGCCCGGGCTATGCTTGCCGCGCGTCAGGCTGGCGTCGGCGGAAAGCGTGATACCGCTGCGGGCGGCATATTGGTTCAGGGCGTTGTCTAATCCCCCGGCGGCGATGTCATACTGCGCGGCGGCGTATATCGGCGCGGCAGCCAGCCCTGCTAGCGGCAGCAGCGTTAAACGGATTGCTATTACCAGAGGCATCGGTGTGCGTAAAACGCGTAAAGGCGTCATCTCTTCTCCACGAACGTTTATGGTTATATTCATCTAATAAGTCGAACGAGCCGGGAAAAGGGACAATAGATAATGAGAATTTTTTCGATTTTTCTTCTCAGGCTGGAACGAGCGTCACCCAGTAGCGAGTGACAAACCGTAATGAAATCGGCAGCGTTTGCGCAATAACCTTCAGAATGGCGTCAGGATCCTCCAGCGGAAAGGTGCCGCTCAGGCGTAATTCGGCCACCGCGGGATGGCAGCGCAACACCCCGGAGCGATAGCGGGCGAGGGTTTCGACCACCTCGCTTAGCGGGGCGTCGCGGAAGGTCAGCACGCCTCTGATCCAGCTATCCTCGCCGTCGTTGAACTTAACCAGGGCGAAGAAGCGATTGCGGGTAAACCACAGGCTTTCCCCGGCGTTGACGATTTGGACGCTGCCGGATGGTAAAACCACCTCCACGGCATGCTGCTGTACCGCCAGCCGGGTGCCGCCGGCAAACTGACGGACGGTGAATTCGGTACCGAGCGCGGTGAGCGTGCCTTCCCGCGTTTGCACGCGGAAAGGACGCTGCAGGCTGTCGTGAGCGGTCCTGATGGCGATTTCGCCGTAGCGTAAATGAACCATGCGCTGTCGTCTGTCAAAACGGACGTCGGCGGCACTTTCGCTATTCAGCGTTAGGAGCGAACCGTCGGCAAGCTGCTGCTGGCGAGGTATTTCTTTCGCCGTACGGTAGTCGGCGCCCAGGCCCTCCGCCAGTTCGGAATCCCAGAGCCGCCAGCTGCCTCCGATGACCAGCAAAAGCATCAGACCCTTCAGTACGTGGCGACGCGCCAGTCGGCTATCGTTAAGGGCACGGCTGGCCAGGCCGCCCGGCAGTTGCCCCATCTGCTGTCGCAGGTTTTCTACCTGCTGCCAGGCCCACTGATTTTCTTTGTTTTGCTCATACCACTGCTGCCAGCGGGCCTCCTGCTGCGGACTCACGCATCCATCGCTGAGCACCGCGTACCAGTGCGAGGCGGAGCGCAGCGCCTGACGACGAGATTCGCTCAGCGTCGGTTTCACAGGCCATTCTCCAGACGAAACAGTAGACAGTGCTCGGTGGCTTTCGCGATATATTTCTTAACCGAGCTTACGGAAACCGCCAGGCGGCTGGCGATTTCGGCATAGGTTAGCCCTTCAAGCTGCGAGAGCAAAAACGCTTCCCGGACTTTTGCGTTAAGCCCGTCCAACATGGCATCAATCTGCTGTAACAGTTCGAGCTGGCTCTGCCGTAGCTCCGGTGAGGGAGAGAGCTCTGGGGGAAGCTGCGAAAGCATGTCTAACCATGCACGCTCCAGGGCGTTACGGCGGAACAGGTCGATCATCACCCGTTTAGCAATCGTGCAGAGAAAGGATTTTGGATCGCGAATCGTCAGCAGCGACTCGTTGGCCATAATTCGGACAAAGGTATCCTGCGCTACGTCGTCGGCGTCATAAGCGGATTGCAGCTTACAGGTAAGCCATTTTTTCAGCCAACCATGATGATCGCTATAGAGCGAGGCAAGCGTTAGCGGAGAGGCGATGGCGGAAGAAGAGGGCATAGCCAGGTTCAGGAGAGTTGATCAATACGGCACATGCTAATATGAGAATGGTTATCATTTCAATAAGTCACGCCAGCAATACGGGCCATACAGAACTTTAGTAACGATAAGTAATTGTTAAACATTGAATATATTTTATTCCTCATTGCACCTTTTCTTTAACCTCGTCCTTAATGCAAATAAAATTCATTATCATTATTCCCTCTCTCACTTTAATGTTGTATTTATAATGCATCTTATGAGGTAAGGAGAGTCAGATGAACGCTAGCGAAAAAGCCGGACATACTTTTTTGGCAAGTTTGGGGAAAACCCGCTTACGTCCCGGCGGCATTGAGGCCACTGAGTGGCTATTTAAGCAGGCAGGGTTTAGCGCCGACAATAAAGTCCTGGAGGTGGCCTGTAATATGGGGACAACCTCTATTGAGCTGGCGCAGCGTTTTCACTGTACCGTTTACGCCATCGATATGGATAAAGGCGCGCTGGCGAAAGCCCGGCAAAATATCGTTCGCGAAGGTGTGGATCATCGGGTGATAGTGATGGAGGCGAATGCGGGTCGGCTGCCATTTGCCGACGAGACGTTTGATGTGGTGATAAATGAAGCGATGCTCACCATGTATGCGGATAAAGCCAAAGAAAAACTGGTGGCAGAATATTTTCGCGTTCTCAAGCCCGGTGGCCGTTTGCTGACGCACGATATCATGTATACGCATGATACGCTGGGAGAGGACGCCCGGCGACAGCTGCAGGGGGTCGTGAAATCCAACGTCAGCCCGCTGAGCGCTGCCGCCTGGCGGACCCTTTTCCAACGGAGCGGCTTTGATGCCGTAAGCATTCATCATGGACCGATGTCGCTGATGTCGCCGCGAGGGTTAATGAAAGATGAAGGTTTTATACAGGCGCTAAAAATTGTCTGCAATGGCTTGCTAAAGCGCGAGAATCGTCCGAGATTTTTATCAATGCTGCGCTTTTTTCAACGTCATAAAAAGCATTTAAACTTTATTGCCTGCTGCTCGGTTAAAGCAATTCAGGTAAAAAGTCCGAAATAAGGGTGACGAAATGGATAATTGTCGATAATTATTAATTATTGTCAGGAAAGTAAAATAAGGTGATTCTTATTTCAACTTTGGCTTCGGGAAGCTTTCTTCTATTCTTCTGTTAAATCAAAAAGCGTTAAGAGAGATGAGTGGAGAGCGCAAGCGCTGACGTGGTTAAAAGGATAACGGAAAACCAAAATTATCCCGGTACCATTGCTGCACAGCCCTGTTCTGACGCGGCCTCCGCCGTTGCCTGCAGGGAGCGCAGCGTTCTCCTGCTTCGAGAACAGCCTGCCTTATGATGAATGATTAGCGTGTTAATCATTCTTGTGGTGGATATTTGTAATGATTTATTCATTTTTTGTTTTACATTTTGTTACAGGTGTGCGGGTAATGTGTTTTTTTCTGTTGGCGTAGTTTTTTACTTGCCGCAGTGAATTTAACAGGATTATTATTGTCTGAACTGCTACACGTACCGCCTAATGACAGATGAAGGGACTCGTTTTTTCCTTAAGCGTTACCTCATGTTCTAATGTTTACAGGAAAAAACATGTCTTACGCTTTTAATAAAAGTCTTCTTCACCCTCGTAATTGGGGTACCTGGTTTGGCCTGGGCGTACTCTGGCTGATTGTCCAGCTTCCTTATCCCGTTTTGCATCTTATCGGCACCAGCGCGGGACGCGCCTCCCGGCGCTTCCTTAAACGTCGTGAGCATATCGCCAGACGTAATCTCGAACTCTGCTTCCCCACAATGTCGCCAGCGGCGCGCGAAAAGCTGATCGAGCAAAATTTCATGTCTCTGGGAATGGGGCTGATTGAAACCGGTATGGCATGGTTCTGGAGCGATGAGCGAGTGAAAAAATGGTTTGACGTCGAGGGGATGGTCAACCTCAACAATGCGCTGAGCGAAGGGAAAGGCGTGATGGTTGTCGGCGTCCACTTTATGTCTCTTGAACTGGGTGGCCGCACGATGGGGCTGTGTCGCCCCATGATGGCAACCTACCGTCCGCATAACAGTCCGTTGATGGAGTGGGTGCAGACGCGCGGCCGCCTGCGCTCGAACAAGGCGATGATCGACCGCCGAAATTTATCCGGACTGGTGCATGCGTTAAAGTCGGGCGAAGCGGTGTGGTTCGCGCCGGATCAGGACTACGGCCCGAAGGGGAGCGTATTTGCCCCGTTCTTCTCGGTCCAGCAAGCGGCGACGACTAACGGCACCTACGTGCTTTCTCGTTTGTCGGGCGCAAAAATGCTGACGATCAGCATGGTGCGTAAAGCGGACCGCAAAGGTTATAGCCTGCATATCAGCGATGTGATGCGCGACTATCCTGGAGAAGATAAACAGGATGCGGCGAGCTATATCAACAAGATTATCGAGAAAGAGATCCTGCGCGCCCCTGAACAATATCTGTGGGTTCATCGCCGTTTTAAAACCCGTCCGCTGGGCGAAACTTCGCTCTATTAAGCCCTCCGCACTCGCGGCGCTTTCAAAATGGTCCCGGTTGCGTTAACGTGCGCGGGATCATATTTTTGTTGTAAGCGAAGGAGTGCGTTGTGTTCGCTGAGTTTGGTGTACTGAATTACCTGACCTATCTGGTTGGGGCTATCTTTATCATTCTGGTGCCCGGTCCCAATACCTTTTTTGTCCTCAAGACGGGCGTCGCTCACGGCGTGAAAAAAGGCTATCTGGCGGCAGCGGGCGTGTTTATCGGTGATGCCATTCTGATGTTTCTGGCGTTTGCCGGGGTCGCGACCCTCATCAAGACCACGCCGGTATTATTCAATATCGTCCGCTACCTGGGGGCGATTTATCTACTGTGGATGGGCGGGAAGATGCTCTACGCGGTGTTGACGCAGCGCGATGGGCATTCGTCTTCTGATTCCGAGCCGGGGAGCGCGATTCTTAAGCGTTCGCTGACCCTCAGCCTGACGAATCCGAAAGCGATTCTTTTTTATGTCTCATTCTTCGTGCAGTTTATTGACGTCAATGCCAGAACGCCCGGGCTGGCGTTCTTTATTCTGGCGCTGACCCTGGAGATAATTAGCTTTATTTACATGAGCTTCCTTATCGTCTCCGGCTCTTTCGTCACGCGCTACGTAAAAACGAAAAAGAAACTGGCGAAAATCGGTAATAGCCTGATTGGCCTCGTGTTTGTCGGTTTTGCCGCTCGTCTGGCAACGCTACAGTCGTAATCGTTGGGGCCGGTATATGCCACCGGCCCGCCGCTGACTCTCTGTGCTTTGTAACAAATTCCCTTCAATTTTGATTGCATTGGTGTTACATATACAGCCGATTATCGCTCAGAAAAAAGGGAACCCGGATGATTCTGCAGAAACTCACCAGCAATAAAAACAGCAAGAAGTTCTTTATGTCGATAGCGGCGATATTTGCCATCGCGCTTATCGTGGTAGGACGTGCAACCTTTGGCGGCGTGGTGAGCGAGTACAATATGCCGTACTCAGAGTGGACGACTTCAATGTTTTTCCTGCAAGGGGCGATGGTGACGGTTTATAGCATCGTGTTTACGCTGCTGTTCTCCATTCCGCTGGGATTCCTTTTTTTGGGCTCCGACCGCCGGGACTAATCGTATGCGACAAGGCGAACCGAAGTTCGCCTTGTGATGTTTTGCGCTTTATCGCCAGCCTCTGTCGTCGTGATGATGGTGACGGTGCCCGTGGTGATAGCCTCTGTCGACAATACATCCCGATAATAGCGTGCAAAGCGCGAGCACTAACGGCAACACGATCGATTTTTTCATTTCTCACTTCTCCAGTTAAATCTGTCCGCGAACGGCGACAAGCGCAAACGGCTGATGAAGTGAGTCTATTCTTTTAAGTTATTGAGTAGATAAGAAAATTCCGCAATGTTTGCCAGTCTGAAGGGCGAATATTCCTGGTTTTACCACCAGCCCAGCTGCGTACCCGCCACGGCCACAATTGCGACAATAAGCATAATAATGGTGCTTTTCTTCATTACGCCCCGCCCGGTGCCGCATAGCCGCCGACAAAAAACCAGCCCAGAAAAACAACGGCGACGATAAAAATAGCCACCGGAAATAGAATACCCAGTCTCATTATTGAGCCCCTGTAGGTGCGAATCGTGCTTAATATGATACGGGATTTCACCGTATATTAGTCAATATGAAAAAATGTTCCCTGGCGACGTGACTTTTTATCCTGATACATCGCGTCGTCGGCGCTTCGTAGCGCTTGCTCAACGTCCATTGCCTGTGGGTCGGCTTCAATCACGCCAAAGCTGGCGCCGGGATAGTTAATTCGGTGCGCGCCAAGGAAATAGATCCCCGTTAGCTCTTTACGTAAAGCGGCAATATACTCCTGTTGTTCCTCCGCTTCGGAACATAGGCCAACCAGCAAAAATTCATCGCCGCCCAGGCGGCCAACAATATCGCCGCGGCGGGCGCGGGCCAACAGGCGTTCTCCAACCTGAATCAGAAAGCTGTCACCGCAGGGGTGACCGAATCGGTCGTTGATTGCCTTGAAATCATCGAGATCGATAAAAATGAGCAGTACGCTGCGCTGGCGTTCTCTGGCCTGCGCAAACTGTGCGGCAAGATGCTTGAACAACGAGCGGCGATTCGGCAAACCGGTGAGCTCATCGGTGTACGAGTGCATCTCTAGCGCGACGTTTGCTGCCCGAAGCTGCTGCACCAGGGTCTCTTTCTCAACATAGTGCGAAATGAGGTTGGCAAACAGATTCATCACCTGCTCACCCTCAATGTTATAGGGCTGTCTTTCCCGGCTGGTGGCGCAGAGCGTGCCGAATAATGAGCCATCGGTCAGGCGCACGGGGATGCTGAAAAAGGTTGCGATACCCAAATCCTGGGCGGCGATACACGAACGCCAGCGCTCGGCGACATCGTTGCTGAATATGCAGCGGTCGTCCAGCGCACGTTTACACAGGGAGTCATTCCAGGGAACGGAGAAACCTTCAGGGATCTGCATTTCGCTGCTATTGTGCGCGTACATAATCTGCTGGCGCTGCGCCTCGAAGTCAATACGAGTCAGGTAGGTAGATTCCATTCGGGTAACAAGCTCCAGCATCTCAAGCAGCTGTCGCACCAATGTTTCCAGGGTGTGTTCATTGGCGAGCGTTTGTGAAACGCGAGCGAGGAGAAAATCGGACATGAGGAATACGGCTCCCGAACGCTAATCGTAACTACCGGCAAGCTATGCGAAACGACAATTAGCGCAGAATTAACAGAGATACACAAAATTTAACACATCTGTCGGGAGAATACCTGCATCGAGGGTGGGAAAAAAGCCCCGTCGGGGGCGACGGGGAAAAACTCATTGATTATGGAATGATCTGTTCTCTGGTCAGTTCGAGAACAGGGCTACTCTACGATGCAAAAGTGCAGCTAAAATGGAGAAAAGGTGGAGATTCAGGGCGAAAGTCCGTTTTGATCAATTAAGGAGTAGAAATGAAGTGGATGATAGCTATGTTGCCTCTGGCGATGGCCGGATGTACGCAGACTCAGCCGACGCAACCTGCGCATCCGGTGGGGATGGCTAACCCGGCTTCGGTTTACTGTCAGCAGCTCGGCGGCACGCAGGTTCCCATCCAAAGCCCGCAGGGCGTACGCACTGAATGTAAGCTGCCCAGCGGGGAAACGTTAGATGAATGGGCGCTCTGGCGGCGCGATCACCCGAATAAGCCGTAGCGTTTATTGTAGCGATTTTAGCCAGTCAGCCAGCACCTGCGCATGGTTTTGCCGGGTGTTTTTCGCCGCGTAGAGTAACGTCAGCGGCTGTTGACTGGCCAGGGCAGCCAGGCGTTTGCCTTCCTCCCGTTGAGCCTCAAGCTCCTGGCGATAGAGTTGGCTAAAGTGGGCGAAATCGATGGTCTCGCTGTGAAAAGCCTTGCGTAAATCTGCTGATGGCGTCAGCGTTTTACACCACTCATCGTAGTTCAGCGCTTCTTTTTTTATCCCGCGCGGCCACAGACGGTCTACCAGTATCCGGTAGCCGTCGCTCGTTTCCTGCGGGTCATAAACGCGTTTACACTGAATCATCATTGCCCTCCCTTTGTTCCATCCACGCCAGCAGCTGCGGGAGCTGCTGCTCAGAAAATACCTTAATGCCGTGCTCACGAAGCAGAGCGGCTGCAACACCAGCACCGGGTTTGCGCTGGCCTTTAAAGGTACCATCATAGATAAACTGGCTGCCGCAGGTGGGGCTACCATCGGTAAGCAGAGCCGCAGCGCACCCTTCTTCTTGCGCCGCTTTTAGCGCCAGCCAGGCGGCCAACTGGTAATGAGCAGTGACATCCTTGCCGTCGCTTTCAACAATTTGCCCGCGATTTTGCATCACCTCTGCGCCCTGGGCGTTGAGGATCTCAGCCGGTAGTCGCGGTACAGGCAATCCGGCCGCCAGCTCCGGACAGTGGGTGACCAGCCGTCCCTCACGCTGCCAGCGAGTCAATGCGTCAGTCAAGCGGGCCTTGTGGCTGCCGTTATAGCGAACCTGAAAGCCCATCAGGCAGGCGCTAACCAGAATTTTGCTCTTCATCGTGTATCCATAGCCATTCTTCTGTCCTATACCATACCGCCAGTCGGCGCAAAATGCCCGTCTTCAGGCGCAGAGAAAATAAGGATTGTTTTCTGCATGTGAGATCGCTAATCTGAGGTTCCTTGTGTTGCCTGATAATCGCACTGACATAAGGATCCTGCTATGAACTCCCCCCTGCGTATTGCCCTGGTTGGTGATTACAACCCCGATGTTGTTGCCCACAAAGCGATTCCCCTGGCAATAGATGATGCTGCAGCCGTCCTCGAGCTTTCGTTGCGCTATGACTGGCTGGCAACCAGTGAGATAAAATCTACTGAGGATCTTGCTGACTACGATGCTATTTGGGTGGTACCCGCCAGCCCCTATAAAAACGCCGCGGGCGCATTTATCGCCATTCGCCACGCCCGTGAAAACAGCATACCGTTCCTCGGTACCTGCGGTGGGTTTCAGCACGCCATTATTGAGTATGCGCGCAACGTTATGGGCTGGCAGGATGCCGCACATGCGGAAACCGATACCGAAGGCCGGATGGTCATCGCGCCGCTAAGCTGCTCGCTGGTTGAAAAGACGGATAATATTGAGCTGCGCGCCAATACGCTTATCGCGCGCGCTTACGGTCGCGATAGCATTCAGGAGGGATACCACTGTAATTATGGGATTGCCGACGATTTTGCTCGCGAACTGGAGCAGGGCGATCTGCGGGTGACCGGCTGGGACGATGACGGCGAGATTCGTGCGGTCGAGCTGGTTACGCATCCATTCTTTGTCGCCACGCTGTTCCAGCACGAGCGCAATGCGCTGGAGGGGCGGCCCGCGCCGCTGGTTCACGCGTTTTTACACGCCGCGAGCCGTTAAATAAAAGCCCGGCAGCGTTTGCCGGGCGAGAGTGCCGCTAGCCGTGAATTTCCCGATCGCGGCCAGCCAGCGCGCCGAAGACCGCCATCACGACAGAAATTAGCGCCACGGCGATCAGCGGAATATGCCAGTCGCCCGAGGCGTCATGAATTTTACCCATCACCGGCGGCCCGCAGGCGGCCAGCAGATAGCCCACCGCCTGCGCCATTCCCGACAGCGCAGCGGCCTGATGGGCTGAGCGGGCGCGCAGTCCGATAAAGGTCAGCCCCAGAATCATGGTCGCGCCGGAGCCAAAGCCGAAGATAAGCGTCCACATTACCGCCTGGCCCGGGAGAAACCATAATCCGAGCGCGCTGACCGCGCACATCATGGCAACCAGCACCGCAATACCGCGCTGATCTTTTAACCGATGAAGGATTAAGGGAATCGCCAGTCCCGGCGCGGCGGTCGCCAGCTGCAGCAACCCGTGCAGGGAACCCGCCTGCGCTTCGCTGTAGCCAATACTTTGCAAAATGGCCGGCAGCCAGCCGATGATAACGTAATAGACCAGCGAGTTAATGCCAAGAAACAGCGTCACCTGCCAGGCTAACGCAGAACGCCAGATACCGCGGTTATGGATGGCTCCCGAACCGGTCAGCGGCGCGGTAGCCTGTCTGCGCGACTGCGGCAGCCAGACAAACAGCGCCAGCAGTGGAAAAACCATCAGCGTCAATAGCGCGCCGCGCCAGCCAAGTCCGGCAAGCGCCAGCGGTACCACCATGGCCGAGCCCAATGCCGCCGCGCCACCCATGGTGAGAGAGTAAGCGCCGGTCATTTTGGCGACGTGCTGCGAAAAGTCGCGTTTGATTAACCCCGGCAGCAGTACGTTCCCCAGCGCGATACCGCAGCCGATCACCGCGGTGCCGATAAACAGTAGCGAGACGAAGGGCAGGGAGCGCAGACCAATTCCGAGGCAAATCAGTATCATCGCCAGCAGCAGGCTGCGTTCAATGCCGAAGCGGCGAGCGACTCCCGCAGCCAGCGGTGACACCAGGCCGAAGGCCAGCAGCGGCAGCGTCGTTAACAGCCCGGTTTGTGCGGTAGTGAGGCCATATTCGCTGCGAATGGCGTCGAGCAGCGGCGCGGCGCCGGTAAATGCCACGCGTAAGGTCGTGGCGATAAGCAGAATACCGGCAATCAACAAAAGAGGACGGCGGCCGGCAGAAGGTAAAACAGAATTCATGGCGATCTCAAACAAGAATACGAGGCGTTCACAATAGCTTGTTTGTGGGATGTTTAAATCAAGCTAAAATGACAGATTATCGCTAAAATCGGACAATTTTATGATCGGACTCGGCCTGGACGGCTACGACCCGGACAGCGGCCACGAGGCGGCGCTGGCTTTTCGTATTCAGGTTGTCGCGGATGAACAGTACATTCCGCGCCATCAGCATCGTAAAGGGCAACTCATACTTGCCCTTCACGGGGCGCTAACCTGCGAAGTCGAGAACGCCATGTGGATGGTGCCGCCGCAGTACGCGGTGTGGGTGCCCGGGCAGGTACCGCACAGTAATCGCGCGACGCCGGAGGCGCAAATCTGCTTCTTATTTATCGAACCCGATGCGGCGCCGATGCCGGATTTCTGCTGTACGTTAAAGATTTCGCCGCTGGTGCGCGAGCTGATCCTCGCGATGGCCCAGCGCGGCAGGGCCTGGCTCGGTAAACCGGAGATGGACCGGCTGGTGCAGGTGCTGTTTGATGAGCTACCGCAGCAGCCGCAGGAGCATCTGCAGCTACCGGTCTCCGGACATGCCAAAATTCGTCAAATGGCGGAAATGATGGCCGTCGACCCGGCCCGCTGGCAAACCCTGGCGCAGTGGGCGGCGGAGTTTGCCATGAGTGAACGCAATCTGGCGCGGCTGGTGGTGCGCGAGACGGGGCTGAGCTTTCGGCGCTGGCGGCATCAGCTGCAGCTTATTCTCTCCCTGCAGATGCTGATTCGCGGGCAAACGGTACAGCAGACGGCGCAGAGCCTGGGCTACGACTCCACCACCGCTTTTATTACTATGTTTAAAAAGGGCCTTGGGCAGACGCCGGGACGCTATCTTGCCAGCCTGGCTACGACTTCCCGATAAACAGCGAAATTATCCCGGCGGCGATCAACGGGCCGACCGGTACGCCGCGGAAGAGGGCGACGCCGAGCACGGTGCCGACCAGCAGCCCGGCAACCAGCTGCGGCTGCGAGCCCATCAGCGCCACGCCGCGCCCGCCAAGCCAGGAAACAAAAACGCCTACCGCGATGGCCAGCAGCGATTTCCAGTTAACGAAGGAATGCAGCAGCGTTGAAGGCGGGAGCGTACCGCTGGCGATTGGCGCCATCACGCCAATGGTGAGAATAATTATACCGATGGTCAGCCCCTGCTTTTCTATCCACGGAAAGAAAGCGTTAAGCGGGGTGACGCGAACGATAATTAACACCAGGATAGAAATAGCCACGGTTGTGTTATGGCTAACAAAGCCGAGCGCCGCCAGGCCCAGCAGTATTAACAGGGTGGTGTCGAGCATGTGCAGAGGTCCTTGCCAGAAAACAAAAAAGAGAAGCCCGTTTACTCTACGCATAATTGCGTGACTAAACAGGCTTTTTTATCTCAGAATGATGTTTTCAGGCATCTGCCCGATGGCGATCTTCCCGCCGCGAAGCTCGCAAAAAAGCGGAAACGGGCTGCAGACGGCGGGAGCAGACTCAGGGCTGGCGATGAAAAGCCGCCAATTCCGGCCGAGCAATGCGCAGATAGTCGGCGGTATCCAGGATGATCGATTTATCAAGCTGCCCGGCGTTAAAGGCGATTTCCGGGAAACGCTCGAACAGGACCGGATCGGCAACCAGCCGCAACGCCGGGTGGAAACTAAAGGGGGGAATCGCGCCAAACACGCAGGCGGTCAGGGAGTCCACTTCCGCCGGGCTGGCGAGGGAGGCTTTACTGCCGCCGATATACTCGGCCAGACGGGCTAAGTCCGCCTGCAGGTCGGCGGCAAGAATCGCCAGAACGTGCTGATTTACGCCATGACCTTTAATTTTGCATACCAGCGCTTTGGCTCCCTGACCCAGCGCGGTACCGCGGATCTTCGACACCGCTTCACATTTCCCGACGGCTTCATGTTCCACAACCCGGTAGCGGGCATGGGAGCGGTTAAGCAGCGCGATCAGCTGCTGATGAATGCTGAGTCCTGCAGACGCGTTCATGCTGATGGTTCCTTAAAAATTTAAAGCTAAAGATTAATCCTCTCGCCCTGGATGGACGTGCTTTTTTTGTTTTTTATTTTCGTACAGCCGGGCATCGGCGATTTGCATGGTATCGGCCAGGCTATCTCCCGGCGCCATGCTACAGGCGCCCCATGAGAAGTTAACGCGCTTGTTGACGTCAATCGTTCGCAGATGCTGGCGGATACGCTCGGTAATATTTTTGGCGTCTTCTTCGGCGTAATCAATCAGTATCAGAAAGAACTCATCGCCGCCCAACCGGATACCGTAATCGCTTTTGCGTATGGCGGCGGATATGGACTGAGCAAGCATCACAATTGCGCGGTCGCCTTCGTTATGCCCAAAGGTATCATTAATGTATTTAAGCCGGTCGCAGTCCAGCGCCATAAACACAATATTCACTCCCTGTTCCGTCAGCTTTTGCATACGCGATTCCAGCAGCGAGGAGAGAATTTTACGGTTGTAAAGACCGGTTAATGAATCACTAATATTTTCTTTAAAAACATCGATATACAAACGAAAATGCATGCGAACAAGATGAAGCAGCACGCCGGTAGAAATCAGGTAAAACAGGAAGAGCTTCCAGGAGCTGAGCAGGAAATACATCACGTCCAGCGACAGCGAGATCTGCAGGTTTGTGGCTACCGCATGTTGATAATGGGCATAGCTAAAAAGATGCGTTTTGCTGCGGTGAACAATGATTTCAGAGGTTGAGTCCGAATCCGTTAATGTGATGTCGAGATAACGCCACACCAGCGGGCGGTCAGCGGTATACAGGAGCTCTTCGATATCTTTACGGCTAACATCGACCATGACGACCCCTTTAAGCCCTTCGTGGTGATACACCGGGGACAAAAACGAGAGAATATTTTGCCCGGTTACCGCGTCCACGTAGATGCTGGACATCAGCGTGCGGCCGCGCAGTAAGCTGTTCAGGTTAGTCTGGGTAATACCTAATTTGCCGTCGTGGAGAAAGTTCCAGTTGTCCAGTGCGCGGTTTTTAATCTCGACTTGAGTATGGAAATACACATATTTATTTTTAAAATCAATGAAGTAACGTAATTTGTTGTCGGATTTATAAGGACCGGTTTCCTGGCCATGGTGGGTTCTGTTATGGTCGATAATGGTATCAAAGGCCTGCAGCGCGGGCAGATCGTTAACCCACGCCAGGCAGGAAGACTGATTCGCACTGAGCGTGCCGCTAAGCAGGGGAAAGGTGTACTCCGTAATATTCAGACCGCTAACGCTGCCTTTTGTTTGTACGCTGTCGCATGCCTGTTGAGCAACTTCAGCAGAAGGTAGGGTATCTAACTTGCGGGCGATCTGGGAGATAACCAGCTGATTTTGATATTTATCGTAGAGAAAAGCGTACTCGCCTTTTTCGACAATATAGTGCATATATTCCGACATATCCCGATGGCTGACGACTAACTCATAGACCAGGAATGAAGAGGTCAGGACCACTACCCCAGCCGAAATCAAATGACGAAGTAATTTATTCTTTAATTTCATTACGTTAGTTCACCAGATCGTTAAGGTCAGTTTACCTGCGCACGGTCTATTCATGTCATGAAGGGGAAAAATCAGGATACGCTGTGATAAAACTTAAGCAGTTGTCACCGGTAGATTCTAGCAAAAGCGTGTGCATGTTTAGCCACATTACGTGTTGAATGGAGAAAGAGTTCACTTTGTGTATGGCGATCCCGATAGCGATATGAAAACTGAAACCAGAATTCATGCAAACTATAAGCAGGCTAATTGTAGGCTTTCACACCCCTTTTATCCACATTAACTTCACCTTTCCCTCATTTTGCATGCAATAAGATATGCTGCAATAACGAAACGTATTACTATTCGCCCTGCGCCAAAAACAGGATAATTTTATATAACAAGAGAACTTTTCTTATTTTCATTAGTCATTAGGATGACTAGCAGAGGTGTTGTTGATTGTGGTGACGAGGTTATGATGATGGAAAACGCAGCGGTGCAGGTAGCTCCCCGGAAGTTTAAAAAAATAAGAGAGCTCAACCGGCGCCGCAATTATTTTTTTAAGAAATTACGCAATATTCTGCGGGTTTATATCGCAAAAGCGTTGTGGGATTGTCGCGCGCGTCGCGAAGCAGATTTAACGTCCGCCAAAACGGTACTGCTTATGCGCAATGAAGGCGCGATAGGGGACGTTGTCGTTGATTCTGCGCTGGTTAAATGCCTCCATAAGGCAGGTATGACTGTTGATTTTCTGTTAACGAAATCGAACAGCCAGGTCATGCGTGATAATCCACATATTCGCCATATTTATGAAGCTGAGAATGTCGACTCGGCGGCTTATCTGCGTAAGTTTACCCATAACGTTCCTCAGCCCGTTATTAATGAGCTTGCGAATAATAAGTATGATATTGTTATTGACCCCTCGCTTTTTGATATTCCGGTGCACCGGATGCTGCTGTTACGGCAGATAAAAGCGCGCTCGGTGCTGGGGTTTAATAAATGGCCTTCTATTAATCACTATACCCGCTCTTTTGATTTTGACTGTGCAAACTGGCACGTCAGCAAGACCTTTACGCTCATTGCCGATTATCTCCAGCTGGACAAAAAATATCTGCAGTCTTATGACTTGCATATTCCCGAGAATGTCGAACACGAGGTGCGTGATTATCTGGCGGCTAAAAGTGGACGAAATGTGGTCATTAATATTTTTGCCGGCCATCAGGACCGCAGCATGTCGCAGGAGCAGCTGGCCACGCTTCTCACCCGACTGCGCGAAGAGTATCCCGCTATCAATATTATATTGCTCGACCACCGCAATGAAATTCGTCTTTCTCTGCCGGAGAAGGTCAGCGTGAATCCGTTTAAAACGCTGCACCACTGCATGGCGCTGATTGCGCAGGCCGATTTGGTTATCTCGCCGGATACCTCGGTGGTACATATGGCGGCTGCGTGGAAAAAACCGCTGGTCGCAGTGTATAAGGATGTGCGCATGAATAATCGGCTGTGGGCGCCGGGATATGATAGGGCCCGGCAGATCATCGTTAAGTGCGGTAAGGTGCACCAGCTGGAGAGCTTGCCCGACCTGATCATGGCGGAGATTGACCCTGGCACTCTACAGCAGACCCGGGCCGGATAAAGCGCAAAAAACAGCCAGCTGTGAAGGCTGGCTGTCCGGAAGAGATTAACCGTCCGCTTTTGAGGTTTGCTTGTGAAACAGTTCCCGGAACACCGGATAAATATCTTCCGGGTCGCGAATATGCTGCATGGCAAAGTTTTCAAAGGTCGACTGCAGATGTTCATACTCCCGCCACAGCGTCTGGTGCGCACGGCGGGTTATCTCGATATAGCTGTAGTAGCGGACCACGGGCAGGATTTTCTTCGCCAGCAGCTCGTGACACAGCGGTGAATCGTCCGCCCAGTTATCGCCGTCCGATGCCTGAGCGGCGTAGATATTCCACTGCGCCGGGTCATAGCGCTCTTTAACGACTTCGTCCATCAGCTTCAGAGCGCTGGAGACAATGGTGCCGCCGGTCTCCTGCGAATAAAAGAATTCGTGTTCGTCGACCTCTTTTGCCTGCGTATGGTGGCGGATATAAACCACATCAACGTTTTTATAGGTCCGGCTGAGGAACAGATACAGCAGGATGTAAAAACGTTTTGCCATATCCTTTGTCGCCTGATCCATCGAGCCGGAGACGTCCATCAGGCAAAACATCACCGCCTGACTTGAGGGCTCTGGCCGCTTTTCGTAGTTCTTGTAGCGCAGATCGAAAGTATCGATAAACGGCACGCGGTCGATTTTCGCCCGTAGCTCGGCAATCTCTTTGCGCAGCCGCTCCTCCTCCAGCAGCTGCGCCGGTTCGCTTTTGCTAATACTCTCCAGATCTTCTTCCAGAGCATGCAGCTCCCGGCGCTTACCGGCGGTCATCGCCGTGCGCCGCGCCAGCGAGTTTTGCAGCGAGCGAACGACGCTGATGTTGGCGGGAACCCCGTTAGCGGTGTAGCCTGCGCGATGGGTTTTGAATTCCGTCAGCTGCCGATGCTGATTTCTCTTCAGATTCGGCAGGGCAAGATCTTCGAATAACAGATCCAGATACTCATCTTTCGAGATCTGAAAAACAAACTCATCCTGGCCTTCGCCATCGGCGCTGGCTTGCCCCTGACCGCTTCCTCCACCGCCTCCGCCGCCCTGAGGGCGTTCAATACGGTCATTCTGCACGAAGTGATCGTTACCGGGATGAACGCGATTGCGCAGGCCGCCGCGCCCCTGATGAAACATCGGTTCGTTGATATCGTCCGTTGGGATGGAGACGGACTCTCCGCTCTGAATATCGGTCACCGAGCGCTTGTTTATGGCCTCGGAGATCGACTGCTTTATCTGCGCTTTGTAGCGGCGCAGAAAGCGCTGCCGGTTGACGGCGCTTTTATTTTTCCCGTTCAGGCGTCGGTCTATGAACCAGGTCATATGCCCTCCTGTACTGCATTTGCCAACTATGCCCCGGCCATTCAAGCGCCGGAATGTGCCTGGCGCTGAATGTCATTGGGTCTTCGCAGTTATTATTCGCCCGGCAGCGGTTGCCTGCCGGGCTGGTCTATCAGGATGATTTACGTACCCGCAGATACCATTCGCACAGCAGGCGAACCTGCTTGCGGGTATAGCCTTTCTCCATCATGCGGTCGACAAAGTCATCGTGTTTTTTCTGCTCATCGGTTGACGTTTTGGTGTTGAACGAGATCACCGGCAACAGCTCTTCGGTATTGGAGAACATTTTCTTCTCAATAACCGTGCGCAGTTTCTCGTAGCTGGTCCAGTTTGGATTGCGTCCGCTGTTGTGCGCTCTGGCGCGCAGCACGAAGTTGACAATCTCGTTGCGGAAGTCTTTCGGATTACTGATCCCGGCCGGCTTCTCGATTTTTTCCAGCTCCGCATTCAGCGACTCGCGATCAAACAGCTGGCCGGTATCCGGGTCGCGATACTCCTGATCCTGAATCCAGAAATCGGCGTAGGTCACATAACGGTCAAAAATGTTCTGCCCGTATTCCGAGTAGGACTCAAGGTAGGCGGTCTGGATCTCTTTCCCGATAAACTCGGCGTATTTCGGGATCAGATAACCTTTGAGGAACTCCAGGTAACGTTCGGACTGCTCCTGCGGGAACTGTTCACGCTCAATTTGCTGCTCCAGGACATAGAACAGATGCACCGGGTTCGCGGCGACTTCGGCGTGATCAAAGTTAAATACCCGCGACAGAATTTTGAACGCGAAGCGGGTAGACAAGCCGTTCATCCCTTCATCAACGCCGGCATAATCGCGATACTCCTGATAGGATTTCGCTTTCGGGTCGGTATCTTTCAGGCTTTCACCGTCATAGACGCGCATTTTCGAGTAGATGCTCGAGTTTTCCGGCTCTTTCAGGCGCGACAGAATCGAGAAGCGCGACAGCGTTTCCAGGGTTCCCGGCGCGCAGGGCGCGTGAGTCAGTTCGCTATTATTGAGCAGTTTTTCATAGATGCGGATCTCTTCCGAGATGCGCAGGCAATAAGGCACCTTGACGATGTACACGCGGTCGAGGAAGGCCTCATTGTTCTTGTTATTGCGGAAGGTAACCCATTCCGATTCGTTGGAGTGGGCGAGGATAATCCCGTTAAACGGCAGGGCGGAGATCCCTTCAGTGCCGTTATAGTTTCCTTCCTGCGTCGCGGTCAGCAGCGGATGCAGCACCTTAATAGGCGCTTTAAACATCTCTACAAATTCCATCAGCCCCTGGTTGGCGCGGCACAGGGCGCCGGAATATCCGTAGGCATCCGGATCGTTCTGCGCATAGTGTTCCAGTTTACGGATATCCACTTTACCCACCAGCGCCGAGATATCCTGGTTATTCTCATCGCCGGGCTCGGTTTTGGCGATGGCAATCTGCGCCAGGATTGACGGCCACACTTTCACCACGCGGAACTTAGTAATGTCGCCGCCGAATTCCTGCAGACGCTTGGCCGCCCACGGCGACATAATTGTTCCCAGATAGCGGTTTGGAATGCCGTACTCTTTTTCGAGGATTTGCGCATCCTCTTGCGGGTTAAACAGACATAGCGGATGGTCGTTGACCGGGCTACGCTCTCCGTTTGCGCTAAGCACATAGATAGGCACGCGCTGCATTAAGGACTTAAGGCGTTCGGCAAGCGATGATTTACCGCCGCCCACGGGGCCCAGCAGATACAGAATCTGTTTCTTCTCTTCAAGCCCCTGAGCGGCGTGCTTTAAGTAAGAAACAATTTGCTCGATGGCATCTTCCATACCGTAAAACTCTTCAAATGCCGGATAGCGCGCAACGACCCGGTTTGAAAAGAGACGGGATAGCCTGGGTTCCAGGGCCGTATCGACCATGACCGGCTCACCGATGGCCATCAGCAATCTTTCTGCTGCGTTAGCATAAGCACTGCGATCTTGCCGACAGATGGTAAGAAACTCCTGCAGTGTGAACTCTTCGTCCTTGGCAGCTTCATAGCGCTGGCGATAGTGATCGAATATATTCATGGCATGCCGTCCTTTCGTTTTTAGCACAGGTTGAGAGCCGTTCATATGAATAGTGGGAGCCCCCGGAAGAGGTAAGCTGCACAGCGCTCTCTGATTCTCCAGCAACCCTTATGCCAGGTTGGCGAAGTCTCGGGATAACGTGCCCCGCATTTACTTCTTCTAAATTAAAGCGTAGATGCATTTGGAAAACTTGCATGGCGTGGAAAATCAATTTCAATGACTTATCAACAACTCATCCAGAAAAGCAGCCTCTCATTTCCACTTCTGGTTTCACGCCGTCATGACGCTGTCATTCGGCTGTCAGCGAATGGTCATCTGAGGATGAGAATCTGGTGAATTCAGTGTAATGACTGGTAAAGAATTTGAGGCATGACGTATACAACGTTAAACTGCCTGCGCTAATAATTTGACAACAGGAATATGGATCGTGACTAAAATCAAACTTCTGGCACTTGGTGTGTTGATTGCGACTTCAGCATCCGCCGTACACGCTGAAGGGAAGTTCACTTTAGGGGCGGGTGTAGGCGTCGTTGAACATCCGTACAAGCAGTATGATGCTGATGTTTACCCGGTGCCGGTGATTAATTACGAGAGCGATAACTTCTGGTTTCGTGGTTTAGGCGGTGGTCTTTACCTGTGGAATGATACCAACGATAAGCTTTCCGTGACCGCCTACTGGTCGCCGATGTACTTTAAGCCAGGCGACAGCGATAGCGAGCAGATGCGCCGTCTGGATAAACGTAAATCCACGGTGATGGCAGGACTTGCGTACGAACACTATACGCAGTACGGTTTCCTGCGCACCGCGCTGTCAGGGGACACCCTGGATAACAGCAACGGTATCGTATGGGATCTGGCCTGGCTATATCGCTACACCAACGGCAATCTGACGCTTACGCCGGGTATTGGCGTTGAATGGAATAGCGATAATCAGAACGAGTACTACTATGGTGTTTCGAAGCATGAGTCGAATCGCAGCGGCATGCGCAGCTACGATCCGGACAGCAGCTGGAACCCGTACCTCGAGCTGTCGGCAAACTATCGTTTCCTCGGCGACTGGAGCGTATACGGCGTGGCCCGCTACACTCGCTTGTCTGACGAAATCACCGATAGTCCGATGGTGGACAAATCCTGGAGCGGTCTGATTTCAACCGGGATCACTTACTCCTTCTGATAGTGCTTTATTACAGAGCAATTTGTGCATCAAAACAGGGCGTAATGCCCTGTTTTGCATTACGGTGGTGCAATCAAACGACAGGAGGCAGTCATGGCACAAAGGACAATCAGTTTTGGTGAGCATCCAGCGGTTTCCGTCATAGGGCAGGGGACCTGGTACATGGGCGAAAACCCGGCGCTGCGCGTTCAGGAGTCTGCTGCACTACGCGCGGGCATCGATCTTGGGCTCACGGTGATCGATACGGCGGAAATGTATGCTGACGGCGGCGCCGAAGAGGTTGTCGGCGAAGCCATTCGCGGCCAGCGCGAGCGCGTGGTGCTGGTGTCTAAAGTGTATCCGTGGAACGCTGGCGGTCGCAAAATAGCCAGCGCCTGCGAAGCCAGCCTGCGCCGTCTGAAGACCGACTATCTCGATCTCTACCTTCTGCACTGGCGCGGCGACTACGCATTGCAGGAGACGGTGGCAGGTATGGAAGCGCTCGTTGCGCAGGGCAAAATTCGTCGCTGGGGCGTATCGAATCTTGATTACGCTGATATGCAAGAACTCTGGCAGGTTGACGGCGGCGAGCAGTGCGCAACTGACCAGGTACTCTATCACCTGGCTTCTCGCGGTATTGAACATGATTTGTTGCCATGGTGCCAGCAGCAGCGGCTGCCGGTGATGGCCTACTGTCCGCTGGCCCAGGCCGGCCGTCTACGCAATGGACTTTTAAATCATACCGTTGTGAAAAATATTGCGCAGGCCCGGGGCGTAACCGCCGCGCAGGTGCTTCTGGCGTGGGTTATCAGCCATCAGGGGGTACTGGCGATCCCGAAAGCATCGAGTATCGAACATGTTGAGCAAAATGCTGCGGCGCTGGACATCGAGCTAACCGCTGAAGAGAGGGCGCTGCTGGAAAAAGCTTACCCGGCACCGGGAAGAAAAACACCGCTGGATATGGTCTGAATAGGGTATAAAGAAAAGCCCCGACTCTGCGGGGCTCCGGTCGCGAGCTGCCACCAGGCATGAATACGATCGCAATCAGTGCGTCAGGCCGGGCAAAGCGTCAGCCGCCGCCCGGCAGAAATACGCGCACTAGATTTTAACCCGTATGCGCTCCTTCAGTGCGTTAGCGTTTCACCACGCGAATGGTTTGCGCCAGGCGCGAAGGTTTCTCTTCGCTGGCCTTCTGCGATTCGGTTACGCAGCAAGTTTCTACGCAAACGAAGGTTTTGTAGCCATCATCGGGCATATCGCCCATGCTGACGGAAAGGGCCGGTCCCGGGTTCCAGCCAACCACGTTGCTGTTGTGATGATGGACGACATCGATGTTGCGGCTGAGCGCATCATCGTGAATGACGCTGCAGGTTTCTGCATTCAGATAGACGCGGTCGGTACGATCCGGGAAAGTTTCAGTGCCGTTGCTTAATACGCCTTCTTCGGCATTTTTCACTTTATCAATATAACGGTCGCCCAGACCGCTGACCTTCACTGCCGCAATGTCACCGACGTTGAAATAGGTGTGAAGGGCGGAAGTGGTTTCAAATTCGCCGTGCGCTTCCAGCTCAATTTCGCAGGTTTTACACAGTTTGAAACGCGCTAACAGGGTGAACTCATGCGGCCAGTACTGGCGAGTGGCATCGCTGCTTTTTAGTTCAAAGGTCAGCACCACGCCGTTATCGTCTTCATCGTGGCCTTTCAGGGCCCACGGCAGATTGCGGGCAAAACCGTGCGACGGCAGACCCTGCTGAGCTGATGGGCCAAACCATGGCCAGCAAATCGGCACGCCGCCGCGCAGGGCAACGCCATTTTTGAATGGGGTATTGCCGCTGAGCCACAGGACCTCTTCTTCGCCTGCGGGCTTCCAGGAGAGCAGGTGAGCGCCCTGGAAAGCCACGGAAGCTTTAACCTGCGGATGATCAACCACGATCAGTTCCAGGTCATCAAGCTGGCGACGGGAAAGGACAGGGGTAAGCTGTTCGATAACCGGGAGGGCAAAAATTTTATTAATCATTACGCAATCCTTTTTACCCTAAATAATTCGAGTTGCAGGAAGGTGGCAAGTGAACGACAAATTCGTCAGGAACGAATTTGAACAACCGAAGATGGCCTTCGGTCAGGGACATGGATGTCCCTGATTCATCCCGATGAGCTTACCGTAGTAAGTGATTCGGGTGAGCGAGCGTAGCCAACACATCTGTAACTTGAAGTATGACGGGTATATTTTTAGGCAAAAAAAAGAGCGACCGGAGTCGCTCTTACAGATTACGGTCTCATCTCAACTTATTTGGAGATGTGAGCAATCAGGTCCAGAACCTTGTTGGAGTAACCAGTTTCGTTATCGTACCAGGAAACCAGTTTCACAAAGTTGTCGTTCAGAGCGATACCCGCTTTAGCATCGAATACGGAAGTGCAAACTTCGCCGTTGAAATCGGTAGAGACAACGTCGTCTTCGGTGTAGCCCAGAACGCCTTTCATTGCGCCTTCGGAAGCAGCTTTGATTGCTTTCTTAATTTCTTCATAAGAAGCAGCTTTTTCCAGACGAACGGTCAGGTCAACAACGGATACGTTCGGAGTCGGAACGCGGAACGCCATACCGGTCAGTTTGCCATTCAGTTCTGGCAGTACTTTACCTACAGCTTTAGCAGCGCCGGTAGAGGACGGGATGATGTTCTGAGCTGCGCCGCGGCCGCCGCGCCAGTCTTTATGAGACGGGCCATCAACGGTTTTCTGAGTAGCGGTAGTGGCGTGAACAGTAGTCATCAGACCTTCGATGATGCCGAAGTTGTCGTTGATAACTTTTGCCAGCGGAGCCAGGCAGTTGGTGGTGCAGGAAGCGTTGGAAACGATGTCCTGGCCTTCGTATTTGTCAAAGTTAGCACCTTTAACAAACATCGGAGTGTTGTCTTTGGACGGGCCAGTCAGAACGACTTTTTTCGCGCCAGCGGTGATGTGCTTACGAGCGGTTTCGTCGGTCAGGAAGATACCGGTTGCTTCAGCAACAACGTCAACACCCACTTCGTCCCACTTCAGGTTAGCCGGGTCACGCTCAGCGGTAACACGGATTTTTTTACCGTTAACGATCAGATGACCGTCTTTCACTTCAACGGTACCGTTGAAACGGCCGTGAGTGGAGTCATACTTCAGCATGTAAGCCATGTAGTCAGCGTCTAACAGGTCGTTGATTGCAACGATCTCGATGTCAGAACGTTCCTGAGCAGCACGGAAAACAATGCGACCGATACGGCCAAAACCGTTGATACCTACTTTGATAGTCATATATTCCACCAGCTATTTGTTAGTGAATAAAAGGTTGCCTGTAAAATTACAAAAACCTTACGCAGCGTCAAGCGGAATCGTGTCAATCATTGCGACAAATCAATCCGGAGCATGCCTTTGCGCGGTTGATTTATCCCACTTTCCCTTTGAGCCCAATTCCATATGGGGGCTGCGCCCGGAATTTTAAAGGTCATTTGAGATAAAAATGTGATATTCATCACAATTGTGTGGCTGCCTTTTGGCGTCGCCTAAGTTTAGAACAAAAGTGCACGCTTCATTGTTAATATTTTGTTAGAATTAAGCCAAAAAAGTTGTCCTTTCACAGCGAGAAGCAAGCCAATGTCGAATAAACCCTCTTCGGACGAGCTCAAAAAAAATTTGAGCGAGATGCAGTTTTACGTGACGCAGAATCACGGTACTGAACCGCCGTTCACCGGGCGGCTACTCCACAACAAACGCGATGGCGTCTACCACTGCCTGGTATGCGACGCGCCGCTGTTTAACTCGCAATCCAAGTATGATTCAGGCTGCGGTTGGCCGAGCTTTTATGAGCCGGTAAGCGATGACGCTATTCGCTATCTTAACGATTACTCCCACGGTATGCAGCGCACGGAAATTCGCTGCGGAAACTGCGATGCTCACCTTGGACACGTCTTCCCGGATGGCCCGCAGCCTACCGGTGAGCGTTTTTGTGTTAATTCGGCCTCTTTAAGCTTCACCAATGATGAAAATGGTGAGCAAACCAAGGGTTGAAAAAACGATTCAGCAAATTATTCCAACACGGGGCGGGAGAACGATGGAAATTGAACGGATTATCGACGGCATGACGCCGGAAGTGTATCAGCGTCTGGCGACGGCGGTGGAGCTGGGAAAATGGCCCGACGGCGTGGCGTTAACAGCCGAGCAGAAAGAGAACTGTCTGCAGCTGGTGATGCTCTGGCAGGCCCGATATAACGTAGACGCGCAGCATATGACCATCGACACCAACGGACAGATGGTGATGAAGAGTAAACAGCAGTTGAAAGTGGACTTCGGTATTTCGCCGCAACCTATCGCGACGTTTAAATCCTGAGCCTGAACGGCCCGGCCAATTGAACGCCGGGCTTAGCGTCAGCTGAGCGTTATTTCTTGTTCATCATCGCTTTTAGATCGGCGAAAGGGGTATATTTCGCTTCGCCGACGCTTTTCTGCGCATCTTCGCCGGCCACCACCGTTGAACCATACTGATCGGCCTCGGTGTATTTTGAGTGTTCATGATCGTGGCAGTAGAGGCACAGCATCTCCCAGTTGCTACCATCTTCCGGGTTATTGGAGTGGTCGTGGTCGATATGATGTACCGTCAGTTCACGCAGATTCGAATAGACAAACTCACGCGAGCAGCGTCCGCAGACCCAGGGGAAGAGCTTCAGCGCTTTTTCGCGATATCCGACTTCCAGACGGGCGTAGTTTTTCGGGATATAAGCCATAATACCCATGCCTTCTGTTGCAAATGAAAAGCTGCGCCGGAGCTGGCGCAGCGGAATGTGCTTATCATAACCTATTGTGCAGGCGGTGACATCGCGCAGATCAGCGTTTGATCCCCAGGGATTCGGCCAGCTGTTTCGCTAGCTGGTTTTGATCATCGGCGCCGTACTCCCAAAACATCGCGCCTCCCAGTCCTTTGCTCTTGATATAGTCGGCTTTGATCGCCACCGAACGCGGGTTCTCATAGGAGAGGGCAAAGAGCGCTTTACCGTCGGAGGACGTTACCGACAGCCACGGCACTTTCGCTTCATCATCCCAATGCTGAGTAAAGCGCTTCTGCGGATCGTTGATGAACTTCGCCACGATATCGTTATATTTCACGTAGGTATCTTTTGACAGATCGACGCCTAGCGTTTTGAACAGCTCGACCTGCTGCGGCTCAAAATAAGGCTGCGTTGCCGGATTTTTCTGCGCATCCGGTTTGCTCCAGTCAATGCCCGGCTCGACGGCGCGTTTCGGTACCCGCCCATAGAAACCAATCCCCAGGTTCATCTGGCTGGGCTTCAAACCCGCCGCAAGATAGTTGTTGACCACGAAATCAGCGCTGTACTTATCGGCTTCTGCGACCGTCGGCCATTGAGAGGAGTCGTACAGGTTGGAATTGAAGTACTGGGTGCCGTAAGCCATGTCGTAGGTCATCAGGTTGATGTAGTCGAGCGAGGGGGCTATCGCTTTGACATCCACCCAGCTCTTCGGACTCTCCGCGTTAGCGCCCACGGCGATGGTCACCAGTTTTTTATTGCCCACCGCCGCGCGAAGCTCTTTCAGCAGGGCGGTAAAATTATCGCGATCGGCCGGTTGGCTGTCGACCAGTCCCCATGCGCCGTTGACCGGATACTCCCAGTCCAGATCGATACCATCAAGACCATATTTTTCAATGATCTCCTGCGCCGACTGAATAAACAGCGCTCGGGTTTCTTTTGTCGCCGCCGCGCCGGAGAATCCGCGCGCTCCCCAGCCGCCGACGGAAAGCAAAACTTTCAGGTTCGGATTCTGCTGGCGCAGATGCGGGATTTTCTGCAAATCAGCCTGCACTTTTGGCGACAGCCAGATTTGATGCAGCCTGCCGGGGTCTTTCAGGGCCGCGTTGGTTTCACCTTTTTCGTCGTTATAGATCAGACCAAACGAGTAGTTGAGATGGGTAATCTGCCGGACGTCAAGTTTATCGATATTGCCGCCAGGTCCGGCAGTGACGTCGCCGCCGCCGTTAAAGTAGCCGACGGACATCAGGGTATTAGCAGAAACGACGCTCGCGAAGAGCAGGGGTAAAGCTGCCAGTAAAGGCAAAAGTTTCATAGCAAATCCTCTTTGACAGAAAAGTGACTTAGTAAAACAAACACGCCACGGAAATGGCGTGGCGAAAAAACAGCTCGTACAGGCTAGCATCTTCCATTGCCCAAAACTGCGAAGGGGTTCACGCTGCATCAGCGAAGCCGCGCCATGCCAACGCCATAAGCTTTCCTTCACATCTCTCCCCGCCATCCATTTTGCCGTATTTGTGATCTAAGTTGTGAAATGCAGATCAATATCTGTGTTTTAAAGATTTAATGTTGACCTTAAAGATTTCGTGGTTAAGTATTGCTCCCACTGATGCAAAACCACAAACAAAGGAAGACGCAATGAAAGCACTGGCAAGATTTGGTAAGGCCTTTGGCGGCTATAAGATGATTGATGTTCCGGAACCGGTCTGCGGTCCGGATGATGTGGTGATTGAAATCAAGGCGGCAGCCATTTGCGGCGCGGATATGAAGCACTACAACGTCGATAGCGGATCCGACCAATTCAACTCCATTCGCGGCCACGAATTTGCCGGTGAAATCGTCCGGGTCGGCGAAAAGGTTAAGGACTGGAAAGTGGGCCAGCGGGTGGTTTCTGATAATAGCGGGCACGTCTGCGGCGTGTGTCCGGCCTGCGAACAAGGTGATTTTCTGTGTTGTACAGAAAAAGTTAATTTAGGTCTTGATAACAATACCTGGGGCGGCGGGTTTTCGAAATACTGCCTGGTGCCGGGGGAGATCCTCAAAATTCATCGCCACGCGCTGTGGGAAATCCCGCCGGGCGTTGATTACGAAGAAGCGGCGGTGCTGGATCCTATCTGTAACGCCTATAAATCTATCGCTCAACAATCCAAATTTCTCCCCGGTCAGGACGTGGTGGTTTTCGGTACCGGTCCGCTAGGCCTCTTTGCCGTACAGATGGCGCGCATCATGGGGGCCGTCAATATCGTGATGGTCGGGCTGGAAGAGGACGTCGCGGTGCGTTTCCCCATCGCTAAAGCGTTGGGCGCGACGGCGGTGGTCAACGGTTCGAGCGAAGATGTGGTTGCGCGCTGTCAGGAAATTTGCGGCAAAGATAATCTCGGTCTGGTTATCGAATGTTCAGGCGCCAACATTGCCCTCAAACAGTCTATCGAAATGCTGCGCCCCAACGGTGAAGTGGTCCGCGTGGGGATGGGCTTCAAACCGCTGGACTTCTCCATCAACGACATCACTGCCTGGAACAAAAGCATCATCGGCCATATGGCTTACGACTCCACCTCCTGGCGCAACGCCATTCGCCTGCTCGCCAGCGGCGCGATCAAAGTCAAACCAATGATTACTCATCGCATTGGCCTGTCGCAGTGGCGCGAAGGTTTTGATGCCATGGTCGATAAAACCGCGATTAAGGTCATCATGACTTACGACTTTGATGAATAACCCATTTATTAAAGGAAGGTTCCCGGATGGAACAGATAGCAAAACCGCACTGCGGCGCCAGGCTCGATCGCCTGCCCGACTGCCGCTGGCACGCTTCAATGTTTGCCATGGTCGCTTTCGGATTACTTGTCTGCTGGAGTAATGCCGTAGGCGGGTTAATACTCGCGCAGCTAAAAGACCTGGGCTGGACCGATAATTCCACGACCGCTACGTTTTCTGCCATTACCACGGCGGGAATGTTTCTTGGCGCGCTCGGTGGCGGCATTATCGGCGATAAGATCGGGCGTAAAAATGCGTTCATCCTGTATGAAGCGATTCATATTATTGCCATGGTCATTGGGGCGTTTTCGCCGAATATGATCTTTCTGATTGCCTGTCGTTTTATCATGGGGGTAGGGTTAGGCGCGCTGCTGGTGACCTTATTTGCCGGATTCACCGAATATATGCCTGGCAGAAATCGCGGCACCTGGTCCAGTCGGGTCTCGTTTATCGGCAACTGGTCTTATCCGCTCTGTTCGCTGATTGCGATGGGATTAACGCCGTTAATCAGCGCGGAATGGAACTGGCGCGTACAGCTGCTGATCCCGGCGCTGCTGTCGCTAATTGCTACCGTTATTGCCTGGCGCAGTTTCCCTGAATCGCCCCGCTGGCTGGAGTCTCGTGGACGTTACGCGGAAGCGGAAAAGGTGATGCGGGCCATTGAAGAGAGGGTCGTGCAGCAAACCGGTAAACCATTGCCGCCAGTGGTAATAGAAGATGATGGTAAAGCGCCGCGCGCGGTTCCTTATTCAGCCTTATTAACCGGCGTATTACTCAAGCGGGTTATTTTAGGCTCCTTCGTCCTGATTGCCATGAATGTCGTCCAGTATACTTTAATTAACTGGCTGCCGACGATATTTATGACCCAGGGCATTAATCTGAAAGACTCCATTGTTTTAAACACCATGAGTATGTTCGGCGCGCCGTTTGGCATTTTCATCGCCATGCTGGTGATGGATAAAATACCGCGGAAAACTATGGGTGTGGGCTTATTGGTATTAATCGCCGTGCTGGGATATATCTATTCTCTGCAAACCAGTATGCTGCTCATCACGTTAATTGGCTTCTTCCTGATTACGTTTGTCTATATGTACGTTTGCTACGCCTCAGCGGTCTATGTGCCGGAAATATGGCCGACCGAAGCGAAGCTTCGTGGTTCAGGCCTGGCGAACGCGGTGGGGCGCATCAGCGGTATCGCCGCGCCCTATGCGGTAGCGGTATTACTTAACGGCTATGGCGTAACCGGAGTATTTGTGCTGCTGGGGGCCGTCTCCATTATTGTTGCAGTCGCTATCGCCACAATCGGAATTGAAACTAAAGGCGTCTCTGTCGAAAGTCTCGGTATTGATGCCGTTACCAGCAAATAATATTGACGGAAAATAAAATGAATAATTCAAAAGCGATTTTAAAAACGCCGGGTATGATGAAAATCATCGCTACTGATATTCCGGTACCCAAAGAACATGAAGTGCTGATCAAAATTGAATACGTTGGTATTTGCGGTTCAGATGTTCACGGTTTCGAATCAGGTCCCTTTATTCCGCCGAAAGATCCCCATCAGGAAATTGGTCTGGGGCACGAATGCGCCGGTACGGTGGTCGCGGTGGGAAACCGCGTGAGCAAATTTAAACCCGGCGACCGGGTGAATATTGAACCCGGGGTGCCGTGCGGCCACTGCCGCTACTGTCTGGAGGGGAAATACAATATCTGCCCTGACGTTGATTTCATGGCCACGCAGCCAAATTATCGCGGCGCGTTAACCCACTACCTGTGCCATCCGGAGAGCTTCACCTATAAGCTGCCCGACAATATGGACACGATGGAAGGCGCGCTGGTGGAGCCTGCGGCGGTCGGCATGCATGCCGCAATGCTGGCGGACGTCACGCCTGGCAAGAAAATCGTCATTCTTGGCGCAGGCTGTATTGGTTTAATGACCCTGCAGGCATGCCTTTGCCTGGGGGGTACTGATATCACGGTGGTTGATGTGCTGGAAAAACGCCTGGCCATGGCCGAACAGCTCGGGGCCAAAGTCGTTATCAACGGCGCAAAAGAGGACACCGTCGCGCGCTGCCAGCAGTTATCCGGCGACATGGGGGCTGATATCGTATTCGAAACCGCCGGTTCGGCCATCACCGTTAAGCAGGCACCGTATCTGGTCATGCGTGGAGGGAAAATCATGATCGTCGGTACGGTCCCCGGGGATTCGGCAATTAACTTCCTGAAAATTAACCGCGAAGTATCGATTCAGACCGTTTTCCGCTATGCCAACCGCTACCCGGTGACTATTGAAGCTATCTCCTCCGGCCGTTTCGATGTGAAGTCGATGGTGACGCACATTTACGACTACGAGGATGTTCAGCGCGCGTTTGAGGAATCTGTTAATAACAAACGCGAGATGATTAAAGGCGTTATTAGAGTTAACCATTAATTTATTAAAAAGGGAGAAACAACTATGCTGGCTGATATTAAATATTGGGAAAATGATGCGCAAAATAAACATTATGCCATTGCCCACTTTAACGTGTGGAATGCCGAAATGCTGATGGGCGTTATCGATGCCGCAGAAGAGTCAACATCGCCGGTGATTATCTCTTTCGGCACCGGATTTGTGGGCAATACCTCGTTTGAAGATTTTTCGCATATGATGGTTTCAATGGCCAAAAAGGCCTCGGTACCGGTGATTGCGCACTGGGACCACGGACGCAGCATGGAAATTATCCACAATGCGTGGGCCCATGGCATGAACTCCCTGATGCGCGACGCTTCCGCCTTTGATTTCGAAGAGAATATTCGTCTGACCAAAGAAGCGGTGGACTTCTTCCATCCGCTGGGCATTCCGATCGAAGCGGAGCTGGGACACGTGGGCAATGAAACGGTCTACGAAGAAGCGCTGGCGGGCTATCACTATACCGATCCGGATCAAGCGGCGGAATTCGTCGAGCGCACCGGCTGCGATTCCCTGGCGGTAGCGATTGGTAACCAGCACGGGGTCTATACCTCAGAGCCGAAACTCAACTTTGAGGTGGTGAAACGCGTGCGCGAGGCGGTATCCGTTCCGCTGGTACTGCACGGCGCATCCGGCATTAGCGACGTGGATATTAAGCAGGCTATTTCGCTGGGTATTTCCAAAATTAACATTCATACCGAACTGTGCCAGGCGGCGATGGCGGCAGTGCAGGAGAACCAGAATCAACCGTTCCTGCACGTTGAGCGCGAAGTGCGCAAAGCGGTCAAAACGCGCGCGCTGGAGAAAATAAAACTGTTTGGCTCTGACGGTAAAGCGGAATGACAACATGGATAATATCGAGGTTATTTGTATAGGCGCGGCCATTGTTGATATTCCCCTGCAGCCGGTGAGCAAAAATATCTTTGATGTTGACTCATATCCCTTAGAACGCATCGCCATGACCACCGGGGGGGACGCAATTAACGAGGCAACCATTATTTCCCGACTCGGTCATCGAACGGCATTAATGAGTCGGGTAGGGGACGACGCGGCGGGACATTTTATTCTTGCACACTGTCGCCGGGAGAATATTGATATCCACAGCCTGAAGCAGGATGGCGAAATCGATACCTCCATTAATGTGGGTCTGGTCACCGCCGATGGCGAGCGTACTTTTGTGACTAACCGCAATGGTAGTCTGTGGAAGCTGAATATTAACGATGTGGACTTTGGCCGCTTCTCTCAGGCAAAGCTGCTGTCGCTGGCGAGCATTTTTAATAGCCCGCTGCTCGATGGTAAAGCGTTAACGGAGATATTCACTCAGGCCAAAGCGCACGGATTAATTATTTGCGCCGATATGATTAAGCCGCGGCTTAACGAAACTCTGAACGATATTCGCCAGGCGCTGAGCTACGTCGATTATCTGTTTCCCAATTATGCCGAGGCAAAACTGCTCACCGGCAAAGAGACGCTGGATGATATCGCCGATAGCTTCCTGAACTGCGGGGTGAAAACGGTGGTTATTAAGACCGGCAAGCGAGGCTGCTTTATTAAGCGTGCCGATATGAAGCTGGAAGTGCCGGCGGTTTCAGGCATTACCGCCATCGACACCATTGGCGCAGGGGATAATTTTGCCTCGGGATTTATCACCGCGCTGCTTGAAGGCAAACCGCTGCGCGAGTGCGCGTTGTTTGCTAACGCCACGGCGGCGATCTCGGTGCTGAGCGTAGGCGCCACGACGGGCGTGAAGAACAGAACGCTGGTTGAACAACTTCTCGACGAATATGAAGGGTAATAGCAGCAGATGAAAATGATTTCTTTAGGCAGTACGGATATCACGCTTTCCCGAATGGGATTAGGCACATGGGCCATTGGCGGCGGCCCGGCGTGGAACGGCGATCTCGATCTGCAGATATGTATCGACACCATTGTTGAGGCGCATCGCTGCGGGATCAATCTGATTGATACCGCGCCAGGCTACAACTTTGGCAACAGCGAAGTGATTGTTGGCCAGGCGCTTAAACAGCTGCCGCGCCGCGAAGTCGTTGTCGAAACCAAATGCGGTATCGTCTGGGAGCGCACGGGCAGCCTGTTTAATAAGGTGGGCGATCGCCAGCTGTATAAAAACCTGACGCCCGAGTCGATTCGCGAAGAGGTGGAGGCCAGCCTGCAAAGGCTGGGCATCGATACTATTGATATCTATATGACCCACTGGCAGTCGGTAGAGCCCTGCTTTACGCCAATTGCGGAGACCGTAGCCACGCTGAACGCGCTTAAGAAAGAGGGGAAAATTCGCTCTATCGGCGCGGCGAACGTAGATGCCGGGCATATCAGAGAGTACCTCAAGCACGGCGAGCTGGATATCGTGCAGGCCAAGTACAGCATTCTTGACCGGGCGCTGGAGGCCGAGCTACTGCCGCTCTGTCAACAGAACGGCATTGTAGTGCAGGTCTACTCGCCGCTTGAGCAGGGGCTACTGACCGGGACTATCGGCCGTGATTATGTTCCCGGCGGTGCGCGGGCCAATAAGGTCTGGTTCCAGCGGGAAAATATGCTGCGCGTGATTGATATGCTTGAGCAATGGCAGCCGCTATGCGAAAAATATCGCTGTACCATCCCCGCGCTGGCGCTGGCGTGGATATTAAAGCAAAGCGATCTCATTACCCTGCTGAGCGGCGCTACGGCGCCCGAGCAGGTGCGCGAGAATGTCGATGCGCTGAACATCGCTCTGACCGATGATGATTCATTATTGATGAGGCGAATGGCGGAAGCGCTGGATCCTAAATAAGAGATAAGACGCGGACCTCTGTTTCTGTGTAAAAGAGTATTAAATCTGTGATTCAGACAGGTTCTTTTGAAAATAAACATGGCCTGTGCGATACTAGAATCTTATTATGACTTTGCAGGAAACAGAGGTGTCATCGTGGCGGCAAAAGACAGGATTCAGGCCATAAAGCAAATGGTGGCTAATGATAAGAAAGTAGCGGTTTCTAATTTAAGCGCAATTTTTCAGGTCACTGAGGAAACCATCCGTCGCGATCTGGAAAAGCTCGAAGATGAAGGTTATTTGACCCGCACGTACGGCGGCGCTGTATTAAATACCAATGCTTTAGCTGACAATATTCATTTTTATAAACGCGCTAAATCTTTTTTAGAAGAGAAGCAGATCATTGCCCGCAATGCATTACCGTTTATAAAGAATAAAACCACCATGGCTGCCGACTCCAGCAGTACCGCGATGGAGTTATTAAAGCTGTTGAAAGAGAGAAACGATCTCACGCTGTTAACCAACTCGGCGGAAGCCTTTCATGAGCTGGCACAGTCTGAAATCAACGTGGTATCTACCGGCGGCGAGCTCAATAAGAATACGCTGTCGCTGCAGGGAAGGATCACTAAGGAAATTATTAGCCGCTATCATGTTGATATTATGGTGATGAGCTGCAAAGGGCTGGATATGCAGAGCGGGGCGCTGGACTCTAACGAAGCGGAAGCGGAAATTAAGAAAACCATGATCCGCCAGGCGACCGAAGTCGCTTTGCTGGTCGATCATTCAAAATTCGATCGCAAAGCATTCGTCCAGCTCGTGGATTTTAGCCATATTAATTACCTTATCACCAATAAGGCGCCGGGTGCACAGTGGATTGCATTTTGTAAAGAAAATAATATTCAACTTGTTTATTAACATTAAGATTGGCTGAATCGATATTATTTTAATTTGCACCTGGATAATGCCATAAAAATTTAATGATGATGGCTGGCGCGGCAAAAATGATTCTGCCGCGATGGCCATACTTTATATTTTAGCTGAATTTGAGGCATCCAGATGGAACAATGTGACCCTATCGGCGCAAGATTAGACCGCTTACCTTTATCACGATTTCATTTTCGTATTTTTGGCATTATTAGTTTTAGTTTATTAATCACCGGTTTTCTCAGCTATTCCGGCAACGTGGTGCTGGCAAAGTTAGTCAGCAATGGCTGGTCAAATAACTATCTCAACGCCGCATTTACCTCGGCGCTGATGTTTGGCTACTTTATTGGTTCGTTGACCGGAGGTTTTATAGGCGATTATCTCGGGCGACGTAAAGCATTTCGCCTGAATTTACTGATCGTCGGGGTCTCTGCCTGTGCGGCAACCTTTGTGCCCAACATGTACTGGCTTATCTTTTTTCGCTGTCTGATGGGCTGCGGAATGGGGGCGCTGATTATGGTGGGCTATGCCTCCTTTACCGAATTTATTCCGCCCGCGGTACGCGGAAAATGGTCCGCCCGGCTCTCCTTTGTCGGCAACTGGTCGCCTATGCTATCGGCGGCAATTGGCGTCGTGGTGATTGCTTTTTTAAGCTGGCGGATGATGTTTCTGTTCGGCGGAGGAGCCATGCTGCTGGCCTGGTATCTGTCGGGAAGATACTTTATTGAATCTCCCCGCTGGCTGGCCGGAAAAGGGCAGCGCAGCGCCGCTGAAAAGCATCTCCAGCAGGTAGAGTCGCAAATCGAGAGAGAGAAAAACATCACCTTACCGGCCTGGCAAAGCGCGGATCAAACGGCGGATGTGTGTGTGGAAAGCGGCTCTTTCTGGCTGCTGTTTAAAGGCCAGATGCTGCGGCGCACGCTGGTGGCAATCACGGTGCTAATCGCCATGAATATTTCGCTCTATACCATTACGGTGTGGATCCCGACAATTTTCGTCAATTCGGGCATCGACGTGACGAAGTCAATCTTGATGACCGCGATTATTATGATTGGCGCGCCGGTGGGAATATTTATCGCCGCGCTGATTATCGACCGTTTTCCGCGGCGGTTATTTGGCTCATCGCTGCTGATTATTATTGCGGTGCTCGGCTACTTCTATTCGATTCAAACCGCAGAGTGGGCCATCTTAAGCTATGGCCTGGTGATGATCTTTTTCCTGTATATGTACGTCTGCTTTGCCTCGGCGGTGTACGTGCCGGAGCTGTGGCCAACGCATCTCCGGCTGCGCGGTTCAGGCTTTGTCAACGCGGTAGGGCGAATTGTCGCCGTCTTTACTCCCTACGGCGTCGCTGTCCTGCTGACCCGCTACGGCGCGATTACGGTTTTTATGGTGCTCGGGGTGATGCTGGTACTCTGTGCGCTGATCCTGTTCTGCTTTGGCATCGAAACGCGCAAGATATCGCTGGAGGAGATTTCAACGCTGGCCTGAGAAATGCGCCGACAGGGAAAATGCCTGTCGGCACCGGTTATGCGTGGGTTTCCAGCCAGTCGTCCAGGGTATAGAGGGTGGCGCCCGCGGCGGCCATCTCCATAAATGCCTGATTGCTGTCGTGCGGCTGAATATTCACCCCGCGGCAGCCGTCGGTAATGACGTTGACGTTGTAGCCCAGATTGAGAGCGTCGAGCACGGTAAACTTGACGCAGTAGTCGGTGGCCAGACCCAGCACCGTGAGTTCGCGAATATCGCGCTCGCGCAGCCACGCATCAAGATGCGTTTTCTGTCGGTGGCCGTTGTCGAAAAAGGCGCTGTAGCTATCTATGGCCGGATTTTCGCCTTTGTGGAAGACGGCGGCGATATGCTGCTGTTTGAGCAGCGGATGCAGAGCCGCGCCTTCGCTGTTTTGCACGCAGTGATCCGGCCAGAAAGTTTGCGCCAGGCCGTCGAGCTCGCCCTGGGTATAGGGTTCAACCTGATGCTGGCTGGCAAAGCTGCCGTGATTCGCCGGATGCCAGTCCTGGCTGGCTACCACCGTTTCGCCCCGCGTCAGGCTCCAGTCGATAAGCTGGTTGGCGACGTCAACCGTACTATCGCCCTGCGGGACCGCAAGTGCGCCACCGGCGCAGAAATCATTTTGTAAATCGACCAGAAGCAGCGCGCGCTGGGTCATGTGTTTCTCCTTACTCATCGGGGGTCAGTTCGCCGCGCAGGTTCTCCTGCATTGCGCGACGGATAGCCGCAACGTCCAGATCCTGACTCAATAAATAGTGTAGCTTGGTCAGCGTGGCTTCGACGGTCATATCAAAACCGCTAATCACCCCGGCCTGAGCCAGCGCGTTACCGGTGGCGTAACCGCCCATATTCACCTTGCCGGACATACACTGGGTCAGGTTAATCACCACGATACCGCGCTGGCTGGCTTCAGCCAGGACCTGAATAAATTCGCCGTTCTGCGGCGCGTTACCGACGCCATATGAGCGCAGGATCAGCGCTTTGACCGGCTGGCGCAGGAAATTGCGCACGACGTCGGCGGAAATGCCGGGATAAATGGTCACCACGCCAATCGGCTGCGGCGTGATAGGGTGAACCACCAGCTCACCGCTGCCGTGCGGTGCGGGTGGGGTGCCGAGACGGCGAATATGGATCCCGGCTTCCAGCAGCGGCGCCAGGTTTGGCGAAGCGAAGGCGTTAAATCCGTCGGCGTGGGCCTTTGTTGTACGGTTGCCGCGGTAGAGACGGTTGTTGAAGAACAACGACACTTCGTTAATCGGATAGTTGGCGGCGACGTACAGGGCATTGAGGAGATTAATCTGCCCGTCGGAGCGTAGCTCAGCGAGCGGAATTTGTGACCCTGTCACAATGACCGGTTTCCCCAGATTCTCCAGCATGAAGGAGAGCGCCGAAGCGGTAAACGCCATGGTATCCGTACCGTGCAGGATCACGAAACCGTCGTACTGGTCATAACGATCGCGAATATCCTCGGCGATATGCTGCCAGTCTTCCGGCGTCATATCGGAGGAGTCCATCAGCGGAGCATATTCATGAATGGTGAAGTCCGGCATCTCCGGACGGTGAAACTCGGGCATCAAAGCCAGCTGGCGCTGGAGATGGCCGGAAACGGGAATGTAGCCGTGTTCAGAACGCTGCATACCAATGGTGCCGCCAGTATAGGCAACGTAGATAGATTTCTTCTGCATAGCATCGCTTAGGTTAAACGTAGACAGGCGCAGTATATACCCGTCACGCCGCAAGTTGCAGGGGCGTCGGCTGCTTTCGTGTATTGCATGGCTTGCCTGACACAAAAACATTTACGCTGCATCGAGGCGGCAAGCAATGAAATCTATGGGAGCATAGTGACTATGGGGCCAGCGTTGCTGCGCGTAGCCAGGAAAGAGGCGGCGGGAAGGATGAAGTGAAAAATGCCGCCCCGTGGAATGGGGCGGCGTGGGATTAACGAATGTTGGCGCAGGTCAAGCAGAAGGCGTAGCGATTCTGCGGATCATTAAAGGCCGCCAGCTTGTCGCTTTCGTTTTTCACTGCATTAGCCGCAGCGGCCACCGGCGCAGGCAAATAAGCCTGAACCGCCGCCGGCAGCGCCGCGCGAACGGAACCGGTCAGGCTATCGACCACCATCGAGAAGAAGGTCGGCTCTTCCTGATAATAATTGATATGCCACTCTTTCAGCTTCGCCAGCTCTGCGGCTTTTGCCACCGCGTCGTCAAAGTCGCCAAGGCTGTCGACCAGACCGTTTGCTTTCGCATCTTCACCGGTCCAGACGTGGCCCTGGGCGATTTGGTCGATTTTTTCCGGCGTGCTCTTACGCGCGTTCGCCACCAGGGTGATAAAGCGCTTATAGCCGTTTTCGATGCTGAGCTGCATCAGCTGTTGTACTTCCGGCGGAAGCGCTTTAGTGGTGGAGACATCGGCCAGCGGAGAGGTGGCCACGCCATCGGTATGAACGCCAATCGAGCCGAGCGTATTTTCGACGGTGTTAATTACCCCAAAGATACCGATAGAACCGGTCAGGGTGCTGGGGTTCGCGACGATATAATCCGCCGGGGTGGAGATCCAGTAGCCGCCGGAGGCCGCCATGCCGCCCATCGATACCACCACCGGTTTGCCGGCCGCTTTTGCCGCCGCCAGCTCTTCGCGAATCACCTCCGAGGCGCTGACGCTGCCGCCAGGGCTGTTTACCCGCAGTACGATAGCTTTTACTTTCGGATCGAGGCGGGCATCGCGGATCTGCGCAGCGGTAGTGTCGCCGCCGACGTTACCCGGCGTTTCCTCGCCATCCATAATCGCGCCGTTAGCAAAGATAACCGCTATCGCGGAGCCTTTATCGGCAGGCGTTTTCACGGTGTAGTCGTAGTAGCTGATCGCGCTGTAGTTATTATCCGCTTTGCTCCAGCCAAACTGCTTAGTCAGCGCTTTCTCCACTTCGGTAGAGGTGCCAAGCTCGTCAACCAGCTTGTTATCCAGCGCGTACCTGGCGGTGTCGCCATCAACTTTACGCAGACCGTCGAGGACCCCCTGAGCGCCAGGGAACAGCTGCTGTGCGGAGATCTGGCGGTTGGCGGCGATGGTGTTGAGGTAGTTTTGCCACAGTTCGCCAATCCAACGGCTATCCGCCTCGCGCGCTGCCGGGGACATATCATCGCGGATAAACGGCTCTACCGCTGATTTATAAGTGCCGACGCGGAAAACGTGGGTCGATACTTTGAGTTTGTCGAGCAGCGATTTGTAGTACAGGCCGTTGGTCGCGAAACCATGCAGATCCACTTCGCCCTGCGGCGAAAGCCAGATTTTATTGGCGAAGCTGGCCAGATAATACTGCCCCTGGCTGTAGCTGCTGCCAATGGCGTAGACCGGTTTGCCGCTATCGCGGAATTCGCGCAGCGCTTTACCGATGTACTGCATCGATGGCTGATCGCCGCCGGCAAAGTTTTTCAGATCCAGCACGATGCCGGTGATATTGCGGTCGTCTTTCGCCTGGCGAATTGTCTGCACAATATCAAACAGCGAGTTTTCCTGTAGGCGATCCGAGCTGGCGCCAAACAGTTGACGGCCAATGACCCCAAGTTTGCTGCTGGCCGAAGGTTTATCGACCACCACGCCGGTGATATCCATCAGCAGCGCGCCGCGAGTGGTATGCTCTGTTGTGTTACTGCTGAACTGGGCCCAGATACCGACGCAGGCCAGCACCAGCACCAGGAAAACCACGTTCAGTGCGAGCTGGCGAATGAAGTTGAGCACCCGCCATGTCCATTTAAAAATTCCGGCGAGCAGTCGCCAAAGAGTTCGCATGTATTCTCCCTAACTATTATCAAAAATGGGCGAGCCGCAGGGGCCGCCGCGTCTGGCTATCCTAAAGAGAGTGCCGACGGTTGTCAGCAGGAATCACCCGCTGGGCTGTAACAAAATCCTTGTGCATGTTAATTTTATGAAAAATGACATCACAGGAGTTATACAGATGGATGCTCTAGAATTACTGGTTAATCGCCGCAGCGCTTCACGTCTGACCGATCCAGCTCCGGCTGGCGAACAGCTGGAAAATATTCTCCGCGCTGGCCTGCGCGCGCCGGACCACGGGACGCTGCAGCCGTGGCGCTTCTTTATTATTGCTGATGAAGGGCGCGAGCGCTTCAGCCAGTTGCTGGAAAAAGGCGCGGTTACGGCAGGGGCCGATGAGAAAGCGATTGAGAAAGCCCGTAGTGCGCCGTTTCGCGCGCCGCTGATTATTACCGTGGTGGCGCGCTGTGAAGATCATCCGAAGGTCCCCAGATGGGAACAAGAGATGTCGGCGGGCTGCGCGGTGATGGCCATGCAGATGGCGGCCGTGGCGCAGGGCTTTAATGGTATCTGGCGCAGCGGCGCATTAACCGAGAGCCCGGTCGTCCGTGAAGGGTTTGCCTGCCGCGAGCAGGATAAAATCGTGGGCTTTCTTTATCTGGGAACGCCGCAGCTCAAAGCTTCAACCACCATCACTTTGCCGGATACCGCGCCGTTCGTGACGCGCTTCTGAGTCCGTTCTCGTTATGCCGGGTGGGCCCGGCTCACCGCCGCCTCCGGGATTGTAGCCCGGCTAAGCGCAGCGCGAGCCTGGTGGAAGCCGTGCCAGTGTACCAGGCTCGACACCTTTCCCGGAGGCGGTGCTGGCGCATCTGTCCGGGCGACCAAACCGCGGACGGCTGGGAACCCGTAGCCCGGATAAGGCGCGTCAAGCGCCGCCTCCGGGAATTTAACAGCGATGAGGTTACTTCTGCCGTTTGGCGAATTCGTCTTTCGCTTTCTGAAGCTGCTGCTGGAAGGCCGGGTTGGTATGCAGCGTGGCAACCACCGCCGAACCGACAATCCGCGCCGCGTCGACGTCGCTCTGCCAGTGATAGCCGCAGATCACCCGGCTTTCGCCCAGCTCAAAGCCGCGCTTAAGAATTTCATTTTGCCGCTGCGGATTAATCTCAGCCAGCACCAGCGCGGTGGCCCAGCCGATAGAGGTGTGGCCGGAGGGGTAGGAGCCGTTTTTCGATAGCGTATCCTGTTCCTTGGTGTTACAGGTGGCGACTCCATAAAACGCAAAGGGGCGAATGCGCATGTATTTCTCCTTCGCCCCTCGCGTGGCCAGGTCGCCGGCATCTTCAATCATGTTGGTGAGCAGCTTGTGCAGCTCCGGCGCATCTTTGGCGGTAATGGGCGAGCCGAAGGCACCCGAGAAGGCGTTGGCGACGCCGCCGCCGCTCAGGTTTGCGTCTTCCGCCGCCAGTTTGCCGCGCTCGGTGCCGCGCAGCAGGCGTCCTTTCTCATACATGGCCTGATCGTTTAAAAACGCGATACTGCCCACCTCCGGCGGCGGCGGTAGCAGCGAGAGACTGTCGATAGCCTGCGCATTGGTCAGGTAGTAGAGATCCGGTTTGGTGGTGACGTCGTTACCGGCGGGAACCAGGGCGAAAGCGTTGATGGAGAAGAAACTGGCCAGGCAAAGGGCGAGAACACGCTTTTTCATGAAAACTTCCTTACGTTGTTATATGTCCAGACAAAACAGAATTTTTTGTTGTTACATTTCTGTCATTTTTTAGTAAAGGGTAAAATGACGACGAAAAAGCGGGCCCGTATCGCAAAATCGGTTTTTTGTCTGCTTAATGAGCAACCATACGCGATTTCGGACTGTCGCACTTACCACTCCGCCATTTGGGCGCTACCATATCGGGATTGCAATGACAGGAGATGTCCATGAGCGAGCAAGCCATTCGTTTAACGCAATACAGCCACGGAGCCGGTTGCGGATGTAAAATTTCCCCTAAAGTGCTGGAAACCATCCTGCAGAGCGACCAGGCCAAATTTATTGACCCGAATCTGCTGGTGGGGAATGAAACCAGCGATGATGCCGCGGTCTACGATCTCGGCAACGGTACCTCGATTGTCAGTACTACCGACTTTTTTATGCCGATCGTCGATAATCCGTTCGACTTTGGGCGCATTGCCGCGACAAACGCCATCAGCGATATTTTCGCTATGGGCGGCAAGCCGATAATGGCCATCGCTATCCTCGGCTGGCCCATCAATACGCTGGCGCCGGAAATTGCCCGTCAGGTAGTTGATGGCGGGCGTTTTGCCTGCCAGCAGGCGGGGATCGCGCTGGCCGGGGGCCACTCGATTGATGCGCCTGAACCCATCTTCGGTCTTGCGGTGACCGGCGTGGTTCCGACCGAGCGGGTGAAGAAAAACAGTACCGCTCAGGCCGGATGCAAACTCTACCTCACGAAACCGCTGGGTATCGGCGTGCTGACCACTGCCGAGAAAAAGTCGCTGCTGAAGCCGGAACATCAGGGGCTGGCGACGGAAACCATGTGCCAGATGAACCTCGTCGGCTCGGCGTTCGCCAACATTGACGGCGTGAAGGCGATGACCGACGTCACCGGCTTCGGACTGCTGGGGCATCTGAGCGAAGTGTGCCGCGGCGCGGGCGTACAGGCGCAACTCACCTATGCCAGTATCCCGAAACTACCGGGCGTGGAAGAGTATATTGCGGCCGGTGCGGTGCCGGGCGGAACCGGGCGAAACTTTGCCAGCTACGGGCATCTGATGGGCGAAATGCCGCCTGAGTGGCGCGATCTGCTGTGCGATCCGCAAACCTCCGGCGGCCTGCTGCTGGCGGTAACGCCGGAAGCAGAGGACGAGGTGCTGGCAGCAGCCGCTGAATATGGCATCACGCTGACCGCTATCGGCGAGCTGGTGACCGCCCGCGGCGGACGCCCTATGATCGAGATTCGTTGATTTCATGCGGCTGTTTATTGCAGAAAAGCCGAGTCTCGGCCGCGCCATTGCCGATGTGCTGCCAAAACCGCATCGCAAAGGCGATGGCTATATTGAATGCGGCAACGGACAGGTGGTCACCTGGTGTATCGGCCACCTGCTGGAGCAGGCTCAGCCTGACGTCTATGACGGGCGCTATGCGCGCTGGAATTTGCTCGACCTGCCTATCGTTCCGGAAAAGTGGCAGCTCCAGCCCAAGCCCTCGGTGACCAAACAGCTTAACGTGATTAAGCGTTTGCTTGGCGATGCGCAGGAAGTGATCCACGCGGGTGACCCGGACAGAGAAGGCCAACTGCTGGTGGACGAGGTGCTCGACTACCTGCAGCTGGCGCCGGAAAAGCGCCAGCAGGTGCAGCGCTGCCTGATTAACGATCTCAACCCGCAGGCGGTGGAGCGGGCGATTAACCGCCTGCGCGCCAATAGCGAATTCGTTCCGCTGTGCGTCTCGGCGCTGGCTCGCGCCCGCGCCGACTGGTTATATGGGATCAATATGACCCGCGCCTACACCATCCTTGGGCGTAACGCGGGTTATCAAGGGGTGCTATCGGTCGGACGCGTACAAACGCCGGTGCTTGGCCTGGTTGTACGCCGCGATGAAGAGATTGAAAACTTCGTCGCCAAAGACTTCTTCGACGTGAAGGCGCATATCGTCACCCCGAAGGAGGAGCGTTTTGTCGCCACCTGGATCCCCAGCGAGGCCTGTGAACCCTATCAGGATGAAGAGGGACGGCTGCTGCATCGTTCGCTTGCCGAACATGTGGTCAAGCGCATTGAGGGCCAGCCGGCGACGGTGACCGCTTATAACGACAAGCGGGACTCCGAGCCAGCGCCGCTGCCGTTCTCCCTCTCGGCGCTGCAGATTGAAGCCGCGAAGCGCTTCGGTTTTAGCGCGCAGAACGTGCTGGATATCTGCCAGAAGCTGTATGAAACCCATAAGCTGATTACCTATCCGCGTTCGGACAGCCGCTATCTGCCGGAAGAGCATTTTGCCGGACGACATGCGGTGCTGAACGCCATCAGCGTACATGCGCCGGACCTGCTGCCGCAGCCGGTGGTGGACCCGGAGATCCGCAACCGCTGCTGGGACGATAAAAAGGTCGATGCCCACCACGCCATTATCCCCACCGCGCGCAGTTCGCAGGTGAAGCTCAGCGACAACGAAGAAAAGGTTTACACCCTGATTGCCCGCCAGTATCTGATGCAGTTCTGCCCGGATGCGGTGTTCCGAAAGTGTCAGATCGATCTTGATATCGCCAACGGTAAGTTTGTGGCCAAGGCGCGTTTTCTGGCAGAAGCGGGCTGGCGAACCCTGTTAGGCAATAAAGAGCGCGATGAAGAAAACGACGGCATGCCGCTGCCGGTGGTCGCTAAAGATGATGAGCTCCTGTGCGAAAAAGGGGAAGTGGTGGAGCGGCAGACCCAGCCGCCGCGTCACTTTACCGACGCCACGCTGCTGTCGGCGATGACCGGTATTGCCCGCTTTGTGCAGGATAAAGACCTGAAGAAAATTTTGCGCGCCACGGACGGTCTCGGTACGGAGGCGACCCGCGCCGGAATTATCGAGCTATTGTTCAAACGCGGTTTTCTGACCAAGAAAGGGCGCTATATCCACTCTACCGATGCCGGCAAGGCGCTTTTCCATTCGTTGCCGGAGATGGCGACGCGTCCGGACATGACTGCCCACTGGGAGTCGATTCTGACGCAAATCAGCGAGAAACAGTGCCGTTATCAGGATTTCATGCAGCCGCTGGTCGGGACGCTGTTCCAGCTTATTGACCAGGCCCGTAGCACGCCGGTACGCCGCTTCCGCGGAATTGCGGCGCCGGGGGAGGGGAAGAAAAGCTTTAGCAAGGGGAAAGGCAGAGCCAAAGCGAAAGATAAAAAAAGCGCCGCCGGCCCTGCGGCGGAAAACCCGCAGTAAAAAACCCCGGGAAGCCGGGGTTTTTCAATTATGCACCGAATCCGCATGCAGGGGTTCATTCAGCGAGTGGGCTTAAATCACACCCTGAGCCAGCATAGCGTCAGCAACCTTCACGAAACCGGCGATATTGGCGCCGCGCACGTAGTTGGTCTGCTTCGCTTCGCCGCCGTACTGCACGCAGGCGTGGTGAATATCCAGCATGATGTGGTGCAGACGCGCATCCACTTTTTCCGCTTTCCAGCCCATGCGCGCGGCGTTCTGCGCCATTTCCAGGCCGGAGGTGGCGACGCCGCCGGCGTTCGCGGCTTTACCCGGCGCGAACAGTACGCCCGCTTCAAGGAACAGATCGGTGGCGGCGATGGTGGTTGGCATATTGGCGCCTTCCGCTACGGCCTTCACGCCGTTAGCGATCAACTGACGGGCGGCATCGACGTCCAGCTCGTTCTGCGTCGCGCACGGCAGCGCGATATCCACCGGTACGGACCACGGCTGTTTGCCTTCCAGATAGGTCAGGCCAAACTCGCGCGCGTAATCCGCTACGCGGCCATGGCAACGCTCTTTAATGTCGATCAGGCGCGCCAGTTTTTCTTTGGTGAAGCCTGCCTCGTCGACGACGGTGCCGTTAGAGTCGGACGCTGTAATCACCCGCGCGCCAAGCTCCATCGCTTTCTCGATGGCGTACTGCGCCACGTTGCCAGAGCCGGAAACCGCCACGCGAGCGCCTTCAAAGCCCAAACCGTGGCGCTTAAGCATCGCTTCGGTGAAGTAAATCAGGCCATAGCCGGTGGCTTCCGGACGAATCAGGCTGCCGCCGAAGGAGAGACCTTTGCCGGTAAATACGCAGGCGCTGTTGTTAGAGAGCTTACGCATCATCCCGGCCATAAAGCCGACTTCACGACCGCCTACGCCGATATCACCGGCAGGCACGTCGGTATCCGGCCCCAGATGACGATACAGTTCGGTCATCAGCGCCTGGCAGAAACGCATGACTTCGCCGTCGCTCTTGCCTTTAGGATCGAAATCGCTGCCGCCTTTACCGCCGCCCATAGGCAGGGTGGTCAGGGCGTTTTTGAAGGTTTGTTCAAAGCCAAGGAATTTCAGAATCGACAGGTTTACGGAGGGGTGAAAACGCATACCGCCCTTGTACGGGCCGATGGCGGAGTTGAACTGCACGCGCCATGCGCGGTTAACCTGAACCTGGTTACGGTCATCAACCCAAACGACGCGGAACTGGATAGCACGCTCCGGTTCAACCAGACGTTCCAGCAAATTCATCTGGCGATAGCGCGGATTTTCCTCAAGGAAGGGCCACAGGGTGGTCATCACCTCGCGGACGGCCTGAGCAAATTCAGTTTGATTTGGATCGCGCTGTTGAACGCGGGCGAGAAAACCTTCCAGAGTGCACGTCTGATCCATAGATATAATTTCCCCTTATGGTTGTGGTTGCGTCTATTTATTATGATTCGGCCCTTGAAAAAGCCGATTTTCCGACTATACCACCGGGAATCGTTAGGTAAGCAAGGAAAAATTGTTCGGAAAGCAAAATTTATAATCAGGCATGGGTCATAATCAAAAACGATGACCGCTGCCTGACAGAATTAGCGGGAGAGGAGATCGGCGCGCTGGGCGATAAAGGCTTCCAGCAGGGGGATGTCCGCTGGCGCAAGGTTGAAGCTAAAGGCCTCCTGCGGGGAACACCAGCGCAGCTGACTGTGATAGCGGGCGATGGGTTCGCCGCTAAAATGAGGGACCCACCAGGCGTGAAGATGAATCAGGCGAGCGGAAATTTCGCGCCGATGGCTGGCGATATAGCATCCCGGGCTGGCGTCGATCTCCAGCTCTTCCCGGAGCTCGCGGGCCAGCGCCTCGGCCTGGGTTTCGCCGGGTTCGACTTTACCGCCGGCAAATTCCCACATCCCCGGCTGATCCGCGTGGGGAGGGCGCTGCGCCAGCAAAATTTGCCCGTTGCGTTCGATAATGGCGGCAACAACATCAAAAGTTTTTAGCATGTGAATCATCGTTCTGTACGAAAGAAACGCCTATTATCACCGCCCTGGTACTCTGCAAACAACCCTGAATCCGCTGGAGAAACTTCGTGCTTGATCGTTATCTGCATCCGCGTTTGAAACCTGCCCTCAACGCCACCGCCGCTCTGCTGGATCGTCCAGCCGTTTCTCCCGACGGTCTGACCCTGCTTGGCTTTGCAATTGGCGTACTGGCGCTGCCGTTTTTAGCCCTGGGCTGGTATCAGGCGGCGCTGGCGGCGATAGTGCTTAACCGCCTGCTGGACGGCCTCGACGGCGCACTGGCCCGGCGACGCGGATTGACCGATGCGGGCGGTTTTCTCGATATTTCCCTCGATTTTCTGTTTTACGCCCTGGTGCCGTTTGGCTTTATTCTGGCCGACCCGGCGAGCAACGCGCTGGCGGGCGGCTGGCTGCTGTTCGCGTTTATCGGTACCGGCAGCAGCTTTCTCGCCTTTGCCGCGCTGGCGACAAAGCATCAGATCGCCAATCCGGGCTACGCCCACAAATCGTTTTACTATCTTGGCGGACTGACGGAAGGGACGGAAACCATCGCGCTGTTTGTGCTGAGCTGTCTGTTCCCTGCGTGGTTTGCCTGGCTGGCGTGGATTTTTGGCGCGCTGTGCTGGCTGACGACCTTTACGCGGGTGTGGAGCGGATACCTGACCCTGAAGCAGGTAAAAGAGTGATGAGCAGGTTTTGTGCCGGGCGGCGGCTGACGGGTTCAGTGCCGTCTGCGGGCCGGTAGCCCGGACAGATGCGCAGCATCGCCTCCGGGAAACTCTGTCACTCTGCGCGCGGCTCCCGGGGGCGGCGCTTAACGCGCCTTGCCCGGGCTACGGGTTTACAGCCCGTCTGCGGGCCGGTAGCCCGGACAGATGCGCCGCATCGCCTCCGGGAAACTCTGCCACTCTGCGCTCTGCTCCCGGGGGCGGCGCTTAACGCGCCTTGCCCGGACTACGGGTTCTGACGACCTTGGCACAGGTGCCTGAGTCTAAGAAAAAATCAGCGCCACCCAAAAAATAACAGCCTTGGTGGTACGGCGAATCAGGAGTGAATTAGTTTGTAAGGCTGGCCAGAACCAGGCCAAAACCCACCCCAGCGCTGAGAATTAGTGTCAGGATCGCATTGCGCCATACGCGCCAGTGTTTGCCGAAAGTATCGGGATCGGATTTGTGTTTATGCCAGGTTTGCCATGCAACGGCGACAGTAGCCACAATGGGCAAACCCACCATAAATGTCAGAATAAGATTTTCGATATATTCGGTATTAATGGTCAATTTCATCGTCCTTTATCATTAACGTGCCGGGCAAATCCATCGCCCGGCATCAAAGCCGCGATATCACTCCGGCTTGCGATCGCCAGTCGCAATCGGATTTTTCGGATCGCTGCTCCACTCGTACCAGCCGCCGTCGTAGACCGAGACGTTGTTCCAGCCCATCGCCCTGGCGTACATAAACGTTTCTGAGGCGCGCCATCCGGTGCCGCAGTAAAAAGAGACCTGCTGGCTCGGCAGAATATTCCATGATTTCCACATCGCGGCGATATCATCAGCGCTACGCATGGTGCCGTCCGGATTATGGAAATCCTCCATATGGGTGGAATCGCTTCCGGCATGACCCCAGCGAGCCCCGGCAATTTCGCCCTTCGGCTTGATATAGCTGTAGCCGCTGGTGGTACCGATAAACTCCGGCCAGGAACGGATGCTGACCAGCGAAGCATCCTGACGATGCAGCAGGGCGCGAGCCTGCTCGGTATTGAGCATCAGCTGCGGCTGGCCCGGGATGGGGGCGCCAAAATCCGGTTCAGGTTTCTGTTCTGGCGGCGTTCCGCGCTCAACCGGCAGACCGGCATCGGACCAGGTCTTCCAGCCGCCGTCGAGCAGGCGCACATCCTTCACGCCGGCGTAGAGCATAATCTGCGCCACGCGGGCGGCGGCATACACGTCGCGACCGTACAAAATTACCGTGGTGTCATGGCGAATGCCGTGTTTTGCCAGCATCGCTTTTAGCTGCGCGTCGGACACTTTATTCCATAGCGGTTCGCTCTCCACCTCGTTAGTGTCGATATAACCGGCGCCCGGAATATGGCTCAGCAGATAAAACTTCGGCGCGCCCCAGGCGGCTTCAAAAACTTTCCATTCACCGGCAGGCGCGGCGGTAACCGGCTCGCCGCGCTGGAGGTCGTGCAGCCACTGCGGATATACCAGCTGTTCAAAATGCGGCAGCTTTTGCAGGCGACCTGCCTGGCTCAGGGCATCGCCGAGGGAGCTGAGATGAGTGAAACCAGCAGCCTGAAGGCGCGCCGCGACTTTCGCGTTGTCTTCGGCGTTGCCGTATAGCGCAATTGGCGTAGAGGTCTGCAGATTGTGCAGCTTAGCCCAGGCGCTCAGCTGTTCGTCGTTCATCGCGCCAAGCCAGCTGGCTGACAGGTTAAGCGCCTGCGGTTCATGACCCTGAGGCCCGTTAGCGCTTTGCGGCCAGCCGTTATAGAAAGCGCTGAGACGCGTATCAATAGCGACGCCGTTCTGCTGTTGCAGCGTGGAGAGCGTTAGCGTTGGCATGGATTCAGCGGCGGAGGTGGAAGCAGCAAGCCCCATCAGGAGGGCGAGTGCGGTCAATTGAGAAACACGTTTCATCGAAATGCCCGACAGTAGAAAATTGAGCGGCAATTCTCGGCGTTCTCAGCGGAAAAATCCTTGCGATAGCGCAGGCTTTCATTGCCACTGGCTCATATGTAAACAGCGCCCGCCGACGGGAGAGTCCTGGCGATCGTGCGTCACCAGCAGCGCCGGAATGGCCAGCCGCGCCAGTTCGTCGAATACCCAGCGGCGAAAATCGGCGCGCAGCTCAATGTCGAGGCGATTAAAGGGCTCATCAAGCAGCAGCGCCCGCGGTCGGGCCAGCAGGGCGCGCATCAGGCTGACCCGCGCCCGCTGGCCGCCGGAAAGGGTGGCCGGATCGCGGCTGTAGAAACCCTCCAGACCGGCGCGCTCCAGCGCCTGTTCTACCTGCGGTTTGCGCTGGGAACGCTGGACGTCAGCGGGCAGCGCCAGCCGCAGATTTTGTCCGACGCTGAAGTGGTCAAACAGCAGCGCGTCCTGGAACAGGATGCCGATACGCCGCCGCTCGGTGGGTAAACTGTCGCAGCGCTGATTATCCAGCCACAGCTCCCCTGCGGCGCGGAAATCTTCCGCCAGCGCGCCCACCATCCAGGCGAACAACGTCGATTTGCCGCTGCCGGAGGGGCCCATCAACGTCAATATCTCGCCCGCTGCAACCGAAAAATCGACGTCGCGCAGCAGCGGCTGCCCGTTGAGTCTGAGAGTCAGGTTTTTGACGATCAACATTAGCGTAATCCTTGTCGATAGCGGCCAATCGGCCAGGCCAGCAGAGCGGTGAGAGCAAAGAATACCGCCGGTAGCAGCAACTGCCACAGCGCCTGCGCGGCGAGGGTGGCGATATCGCCGCCGCTGCTCAGCGCCACGGCTTCGCTGGTCAGCGTTGGGATCCGCCCGCCTCCCAGCCATAACGTCGGTAGATATTGCGCAATGCTTACCGAAAAGCCCACCGCCAGCGCCGTCAGCAGCGGACGCGTCAGGGCAGGTAAGGTGACCAGCCAGAAGATACGCCCCTGATGCCAGCCGAGGGTTCGGGCAACCAACTCCGCGCGCGGATCGGCCGCGCGACGCGCGGGATGCAGAATAAACAGCATCCATGGTACCACCCATAGCAGATGGCCCCATAAAACGGTAAGCCACTCGCCGTCCTGCCACGTATACAGCGCCAGCTGATATTGCCCGTCCACCAGCGGCAGCGCCGGTAAAATTAGCGGCAGCCAGATCCAGCCGCCGAAGCGGGAAGGGCCAAGCTCCAGCCACAGCAGGCAAACGACCGCGCCGAGAAGCGCAGAGCAGAGACCGAGCCACAGACTGTTGCCGATGCTATCGCCGAGCGGAGCACGACTCTGCGCCGTCGCCGCCAGCAGCAGCGCGCAGAGCACGCCACACAGCGGCAGGAGAATCGCGAAGCTTTTCCCGATGAGCGCCCGCGGCTGCGGGCGGCGGATCCCCTGAACCGGTGGGATCCACCGCCGCCAGACGCGCCAGGCTCCCCATGCCAGCAGCGCCATCATGACGAGCGTCAGCAGTAATACCAGGCTGGCAAGGGCCCCTTTGGCCTGCTGTTGTTCATCGCCCTGGCTCAACCATTGCCAGGCCAGCACCGCCAGCGTCGGCGGGTTGCCCGGCCCAATTACCAGCGCGACATCAACCGCCGAAAGGCTCCAGGCGGCGGTCGCCAGCAGCGCGATCGCCAGCGCTGGCAGCAGGGCGGGTAGCACAAGCCACTTCAGGCACTGCCAGCGGCCGTAGCCGAGGCTTTTTAATACCGTTGCCTGTCCCGCCAGCCGTTTCTCACCTAACAGGCCGTAAACCACCCACAACAGAAATGCGCTCTCTTTGACCGCCATCGTCAGACCCAGGCCAATGCCGTAGCGGTCAACTGGCGGAATGAAAAAGGGCAGCAGGCGAGAGAGCCAGCCGCCTTCAGCAAATAGCAGCAGGGCGGCGGTAGCGAAGGCGACATGGGGTACCGCCAGCAGCAGCGGCAGCCTGGCTGCCAGCCGGCGCCAACCGCTTGATGGCCAGAGTGCGGCAACAACCGAGAGCGTGATGATCAGCGCGCCGCCAACCGAGAGCAGGGTTGAGACGAGAGTCGCCGCCAGCGCCTGCCAGAACTGCGGATCGGCAACCAGCGACTGCCAAAGCGTCAGGCGCAGCGCCGGAAGCGTCATCAGAGAAACGGCCGGCAGCAGCGGGAGATAGATCAGCGCGACGGCGGCCCAGGCCAGCAGCCTTAGTGCGTGCCGTAGCGGCGCAGCCATTCCTGCTCCAGCGCTTCTACCCAGGCCGAGTGCGGTTCTCCCAGCATTGGCGGCAAATCCTGCGGCACAACGGCGTTGAAGGACTGGCGCTCATCGGCCGTTAACTTCGCCGGATCCAGCACGCTGGGGTCGCCCCACACCGCCGGGTCGGCCTTGCGCAGCTGCGCCTGCGGTGAGAGCAGGAAATTGGCGACAACTTTCGCCCCTGCCGTCGCGCGGGCGTTAACCGGGATCGCCACAAAGTGGACGTTGCCGAGCATCCCCTGGCTAAAACCGAAGCCGTAGCTGTCTTTCGGCAGCTCGCCGCTGGCCGCTTTTTGCTGCGCGTGCAGCGGGTTGAAGGTGATTGACAGCCTGAGGACACCGTTCGTCAGCATGGTATCCATACGGGCGGGCGAAGCCGGGAAGTCGCGGCCCTCGCGCCATAGCAGAGGGTGAAGCTGGTCAAGGTATTGCCACAGCGGCGCGGTCGCGGCGGCGAAGTTGGCCTCTTGCGGCGGCTGACGCAGGGCGTCAGGATCTGGGGTCAGCGTCAGCAGCAGCTGTTCGAGAAAGGCGGTACCGGTAAAATCCGGCGGCCGCGGATAGGTAACGCTACCGGGGTGCGCGGCGGCGAAAGCCAGCAGCGCCTGCGGATCGTTGGGCGCGTCGGGCGTTTGCGAACGGCGGGCGATAAAAGTGAGCTGCGCGCCGCCCCACGGCGACTCCGCCCCGTCGGTAGGAATGGAGAAATCTTCGCGCACCGGCTTTTGCGTATCGACAAAGCGCCAGTTGGGCAGGGTTTCCGCCCACTGGGTTTGCAGCAGATTTGCGCTTTTCAGGGTGCGGAAATTCTCGCCGTTAACCCACAGCAGGTCGATAGAACCGCCAGAACTGCGTCCGACGCGGGCTTCGCTTTGAATGCGCTTTACCGCGTCGGCGGCATCGGCGATATGCACGATGCGCAGATCGATGGCATAGTCGCGCTTCACCTCTTCGCTGACCCAGTCGAGATAGCGGTTAACCGCCGGATCGCCACCCCAGGCGTTAAACCACACCGTCTGGCCGCGAGCCTCTTGTTGCGTGGATTGCCAGTTGGCGCTGGCGGACAGCGGAGAAAGCAACAGCAAAGCGAAGACCAACAAACTACGCATAACCACTCCTTATGGTTTCGAATCGGTGGGAAGCTGGCATAACCCCTGGGCGGGGATCGCCATCGCCGAATTAAAGCGCGCTGACAGGTTTTGTAACCCGATCAGCGCCGTGAGTTCGGTCAGCGCTTGAGCATCAAACTGTCCCGCCAGCTTATCGCGCAGCGCGTCGTCGACGGCTGGAGGCGTCATGCTGGCCGCTTCGGCATACTCCAGCGCCAGCCGCTCGCGTTCGCTGAATAGCGCGCTATCTCGCCATCCGGCTACAGCAAGGAGTTTATCGCTGCCGCCGCTGCGCTCCGCCAGCTTCATGCTGGTGATATCAATACAAAACTCGCACAAACACAACTGCGCGATGCGGGCGCTGACCAGCGAACGCAGCACCGGCTCGAGGGGCGAGCGTTTGCGTTCCAGATAACCGACGAACATCGACACCAGATAAAAGACCAGCGGAATGCGGCCCCACCAGCGAATAGGGCTCAGCACCTCGCCGTAGTGGCGGCGATGCAGCCAGGCCTGCGGGCGCAGAATCAGGGGAATTGACTTCAGGGGGGGTAAGCTCATCGTGAACGCCTCTTTTGTTGTTCAAGATAGAGTGCTTTCGCGACGACCACCAGGATCGCCAGCGCAAACAGGATCGATAAACCGGTTACCAGCCAGAATGTACCGCCCGTCAGCAGGCTGCCGGTCCATGAGTAGACTATCGTGGCGGGCAACTGGCCCAGACCGGTAGCCAGCATAAAATGGCGAAAGCGTATTGAGGTCAGTCCGGCTGCGTAACTTACCGGATCAAAAGGTACAAAGGGCAGCAGGCGGCAAACCAGGATGGTGTGTTTACCGTAGCGGGTAAAAAAGCCATCCATACTCTGCAATACGCTTTTGCCGGTCAGCTTTTCCACCGCTTCGCGGCCAAATACTCTGGCGATGAAAAAACACAGCGCCGCCCCGGCCATGGCGCTCACCCACGATAGCGCGCCGCCCCAGAAGGCGCCGAACAGGGAAGCGTTAGCGAAGGTGATGAGAAAAGCGGGAAGCGGGGCGATAATCGCCTGCAGAATCATCAGCGCAAAGGAGACCAGGGCCGCCTGCGGCCCCCAGGAGTCGATAAACTGCTCAATAGCCAGCTGATCGAGCGTGGCAAAGGCGGCGAGGCTGCGCTGCATAAACCCATTGACGCCGGGGATCAGCCACCACGCCAGCAGCCCCGCCAGCAGCGTAGCGCCAATGATTATCCGGTAGATCGCCTGGCTATTTTTCATCGTTGATTCGCCACCGTTGCGTGTCGATCCGCCGATAGCGGGCATATCTTTTGGCTGCCTGAATCAGGACAAATAACACCAGCCCGGCAAGCGTTAGCTTTAGCACAAAAAGGGAGGTGATACCGTCGCGGATAAGTTCGCTGGCCATCAGCGTATAAATAAATATGCCGGGCAAGGTGGTTATGGCGGAAATAAAGGTAAACGACCAGAATGAAATAGCCGTGAGGCCATAGGCGTAATTCTGGATATTATAGGGAAACAGCGGGACTAACCGGGTCAGAATTAAAAAATCGCAGCCGCTACGCTCAATGCCTCTTTCAATTGCCTGGAATATCGCCGTCTCTCCGAAGTATTTAAGCAGCAGCTCGCGGCCCAGCCAACGGGCGAGCAGGAACGACAGGGAGGAGGCGACCGTCGCCGCCAGCAGCGATAGCAAGGTTCCCGTCAGCGGGCCAAAAAGTACACCGCCGGCAATGACCAGCGCACTGCCCGGAATCAAAAACAGGGTAGCGATAATAAACAGCAAGATATAGAGCGCATACCCGAAGCCACCGCTTTGGCGGATAATTTCGCGCAGATGGTGGAAATGAGTGACCAGCTCGGCAAAACCCGACTGCTGGATAATACAGGCGAAAATGCTCAGGATGACCACAACAGAAAGCAGCTTATACTCTGCTTTATGACGGCTTCTTTTGCATTGGGTTCTCCTGTCTTATGCGGGCGGTCAAAAGTGCGCGCGACAGTATAATAGTTTGCCGACGTTCACAATCTATTACGGCGGCTTTTTTGATATGGCTCAGGCTCTCCGGGCGGGAGAGCCTGACAGAGGGCATCATCAGACTTTAAAGGTGGCCCATACCGGGGCATGGTCGGAGGGTTTTTCCATGCTGCGAATTTCGTAGTCGATGCCGGTCTCGATACAGCGCTGCGCCAGCGGGTGGCTGGCCAGCAGCAGGTCGATACGCAGCCCGCGGTTATCGTCAAAGCCCTTAGAGCGATAGTCGAACCATGAGAAATGTTCGTTGTCCTGCGGGTTCGCATGGCGGTACGTATCCACCAGGCCCCAGCCCAGCAGGCGCTCCATCCATTCGCGCTCTTCCGGCAGGAATGAACATTTGCCGGTACGCAGCCAGCGCTTGCGATTCTCTTCGCCGATGCCGATATCAAGATCGGTAGGGCTGATGTTCATATCGCCCATAATCAGCACCGGATTCTCTTTATTCAGTTCGGTATCAAGGTAGTTCTGCAGATTCTGATAAAAGGCCGCTTTCGCCGGGAATTTGGTTTCATGATCCCGGCTTTCGCCCTGCGGGAAATAGCCGTTGATTACCGTCACGTTACCAAACGGAGACGGGATTTCCGCCATGATAATGCGGCGCTGGGCCTCTTCACCATCGTTGGGGAAGCCGCGGCGCACCGAGATCGGCGTCTCTTTGGTCAGCAGCGCGACGCCGTAATGGCCTTTCTGCCCGTGATAAAAGACGTTATAGCCCAGCTTTGCCACCTCTTCGAGAGGAAACATATCGTCGTGAACTTTGGTTTCCTGGAGGCCGATGACGTCGGGCTGGTGTTTGTCGATGATGGCGGCCAGCTGATGCGGGCGGGCACGCAGGCCGTTGATATTAAAAGAGACAAATTTCATAGTCGCTGCCACTGTGCAAGGTGAATAGTGCAGGGATGGTAGCAGAAATTCGCCGGGCTGGCTGCGCAAAGGCGCTTTATTCTGCCGATTGCAGCGGTTGGTAGCCTGTTTGCACAAAGTGTGCACCATTCTGGAACGCGCTGCGCCAAAAAAGGGCGATTATTGCCGATAAATTTCGTCAAGGATCACAATTACAGAATTATATCTTACCCCTGCATAATCTTTCTTTTTATTCCACTGCTAAAGCCTCTTTTAGTATTTTTATTCACTTTTTATGCATTTTATGTGAATAGCGGTCTTTCGTAACTTATTGATATTTCGTTGACGACCTCGATTTATGCATTTTTACCTCTGGCTGGCACGAACCGTGCAATCTACATTTACAGCGTAATAACCATATTCATTAACATTATTTAAACTTTTTGTTTACCGGAAGAGGTCGATATGTCTCAGTCAATTACGCGTAGCAACTTTGATGAATGGATGATGCCTGTATACGCGCCAGCGGCTTTTATTCCGGTACGCGGCGAAGGGTCACGCCTGTGGGATCAGCAGGGGAAGGAGTATATCGATTTTGCCGGCGGCATTGCGGTTAATGCCCTAGGCCATGCGCACCCGCAGCTGGTTAAGGCGCTGACCGAACAGGCGGAGAAATTCTGGCATACCGGCAACGGCTATACCAATGAGCCGGTACTACGTCTGGCTAAGCAGCTCATTGACGCCACTTTTGCTGACCGGGTCTTTTTCTGTAACTCGGGGGCTGAAGCCAACGAAGCGGCGCTAAAACTGGCGCGCAAATATGCCCACGATCGTTTCGGCAGTGAGAAAAGCGGCATCGTGGCATTCAAGAATGCCTTCCATGGCCGCACGCTGTTTACCGTTTCTGCGGGCGGTCAGCCGGCCTATTCACAGGATTTTGCGCCGCTGCCGCCGCAGATTCAGCACGCTATCTTTAACGACCTCGACTCGGCAAAGGCGCTGATCGACGACAATACCTGCGCAGTGATCGTTGAACCGATGCAGGGGGAAGGCGGCGTCGTACCAGCGGATGTGGAATTCCTGCGCGGCCTGCGTGAGCTGTGCGATGCGCACAATGCGCTGCTGATTTTCGATGAAGTCCAGACCGGCGTCGGCCGTACCGGGGAGCTGTACGCCTATATGCACTATGGCGTGACGCCGGACGTGCTTTCCACCGCGAAAGCGCTGGGCGGCGGTTTCCCGATCGGCGCGCTGCTGGCAACGGAACGCTGCGCCAGCGTAATGACCGTGGGTACTCATGGCACCACCTACGGCGGCAACCCGCTGGCCTGCGCGGTGGCGGGGGAAGTCTTTGCCATCGTCAACACGCGTGAGGTTCTCAACGGCGTTAAGCAGCGCCATCAGTGGTTTAGCGAACGGCTCAACGCCATCAACGCCCGGTACGGCCTGTTTAAAGAGGTTCGCGGTCTGGGGCTGCTTATTGGCTGCGTGCTGAAAGATGAATATGCCGGCAAGGCGAAAAACATCAGCAACCTGGCGGCGGAGGAAGGGCTAATGATGCTGATTGCCGGCGCCAATGTGTTGCGCTTCGCACCGGCACTGATTATCAGCGAAGACGAAGTCAATAGCGGCCTGGATCGCTTCGAGCTGGCCTGCAAACGCTTTCTCTCGGGGGTCTCATCATGATGGTGATCCGTCCAGTCGAAAAAGGTGACCTGCCGGGGTTAATGACGCTGGCAGGCGAAACCGGCGGCGGCCTGACATCGCTGCCGGCCGATGAGGCCACGCTGGCCGCGCGCATTGAACGTTCACAGATGACCTGGCGCGGCGAGCTGCCGAAAAGCGAACAGGGGTATGTGTTCGTTCTGGAGGATTGCACCAGCGGCGCGGTGGCGGGAATTTGCGCCATTGAGGTGGCCGTAGGGCTTAACGACCCCTGGTACAACTATCGCGTCGGTACGCAGGTCCACGCATCGAAAGAGCTAAACGTCTATAACGCCCTGCCGACGCTGTTTCTCAGTAACGACCATACCGGCAGCAGCGAACTGTGTACCCTGTTCCTTGATCCAAAATGGCGAAAAGAGGGCAACGGCTATCTGCTGTCGAAATCGCGTTTTCTGTTTATGGCCGCCTTTCGTGAACGCTTCAACGATAAGGTCGTGGCGGAAATGCGCGGCGTAATTGATGAGCACGGCTACTCGCCGTTCTGGGAGAGTCTCGGGAAACGCTTCTTCGCGATGGAGTTTTCCCGCGCCGACTATCTGTGCGGCACCGGGCAAAAAGCGTTTATCGCCGCGCTGATGCCGAAGCACCCGCTGTATATCGACTTCTTAAGCGATGAAGCGCGGGCGGTTATCGGCGAGGTTCATCCGCAAACCGCCCCGGCCCGCGCGGTGCTGGAAAAAGAGGGATTCCGCTATCTCAACTACGTCGATATTTTCGACGGCGGTCCGACGCTGGAATGCGAAATTGACCGGGTGCGGGCCATCCGCAAAAGTCGGCTGGTTACCGTCGTTGAAGGCGAACCCGAGGCGGGAGAGTGGCCGCCATGCCTGATCGCCAATGAACAGTACCAGCACTTTCGCGCCATGCTCGTTCACGCGGACCCGGATAGCGACCGCCTGGTGCTAAGCGCGCGTGAGTTAGATGCCCTGAAATGCCATTCCGGTGAACAAATTCGCCTGGTTCGCCTGTGCCCTGAGGAGAAAAAATCATGAGTTTATGGATCAATGGCGACTGGCAAAGCGGTCGCGGCCCGGCCCGACAAAAACATAACCCGGTAAGCCAGGCGCTACTGTGGCAGGGACGGGATGCCGATGCTGAGCAGGTTGCGCTGGCGGTCAGCGCGGCGCGGCGGGCATTCCCCGCGTGGGCGCGCCAGCCGTTTGCCGCCCGCAAAGCGATAGCAGAAAAGTTTGCTGCTTTACTTGACGTGAACAAAGCTGAATTAACCGCCATTATTGCTCAGGAGACCGGCAAACCGCGCTGGGAAGCGGCGACGGAAATCACCGCGATGATCAACAAAATCGCGATTTCAGTAAACGCTTACCATAGTCGTACGGGGGAAGCGCAAACCGCACTGGCCGACGGCGCAGCCACTCTGCGTCACCGGCCGCACGGCGTACTGGCGGTGTTTGGTCCCTACAATTTTCCCGGACATTTACCAAACGGACATATTGTTCCGGCGCTGCTGGCGGGCAATACCGTGGTGTTCAAACCCAGCGAGCTGACCCCACAGAGCGGCGAAGCGGTGGTAAGGCTTTGGGCAGAAGCCGGCCTGCCGCCCGGAGTGCTTAACCTGCTTCAGGGCGGTCGGGAGACCGGCGAAGCGCTGAGCGGTCAGTCAGATATCGACGGTCTGCTGTTTACCGGCAGTTCTGCCACCGGCTTTCAGCTCCATCGCCAGCTTGCCGGCCAGCCGGAAAAAATACTCGCTCTTGAGATGGGCGGCAACAATCCGCTGATCGTCGATGAACCGCAGGATATCGATGCCGCCGTTCATCTCACCATTCAGTCGGCATTTATTACTGCAGGCCAGCGCTGTACCTGCGCGCGTCGGCTGTTGGTGAAGCGTGGTGAGGCTGGCGATGCGTTTCTTCGCCGTCTTGTGACAGTGTCACAAAAACTTATTCCTGACGCCTGGGATGCAGAGCCGCAGCCTTTCCTCGGGGGACTGATTTCAGCGCAGGCGGCGCAGAAAGTGCATCAGGCCTGGCTGACACACGTCTCCAACGGCGGCCAAACGCTGCTGGAGCCGCGTCTGCTACAGGCCGAAACGTCGCTGCTGACGCCGGGTATTATCGACATGAGCGAGGTCGCGCAGGTGGCCGATGAAGAGGTTTTTGGCCCACTGCTCTGCGTCTGGCGTTACGACCATTTCGATGAGGCGATTGCGCTTGCTAACGCGACCCGCTTCGGGCTTTCCTGCGGGCTGATCTCCGCCGAACGCGAGAAGTTCGACCAGCTGCTGCTGGAGGCGCGCGCCGGTATCGTGAACTGGAATAAACCGCTCACCGGCGCCGCCAGCACCGCGCCGTTTGGCGGGACCGGTGCTTCCGGTAACCATCGGCCGGGGGCCTGGTACGCCGCGGATTATTGCGCCTGGCCGATGGCCAGCCTGGAATCGCCGGAGCTGTCGCTCCCGGTCGCGCTCAGCCCGGGTCTGGATTTTGGCCAGGAGAGCTCACAATGAACGCCTGGGAAGTGAACTTTGACGGGCTGCCGGGCCTGACCCATCACTATGCGGGATTATCTTTCGGCAACGAGGCTTCGACCAAACACCGCTATCGGGTGTCAAATCCGCAGCTGGCGGCAAAGCAGGGGCTGAAAAAAATGAAAGCCCTGGCGGATGCGGGCTATCCGCAGGGGATCATCCCGCCGCAGGAGCGGCCAAACATCCCCCTGTTGCGCCAGATTGGCTTTAGCGGTAGCGATGAGCAGGTGCTGGAAAAAGCGTCGCGTCAGGCGCCGGAGCTCCTCTCGGCGGCCAGTTCAGCCTCATCAATGTGGGTGGCCAACGCCGCTACGGTCTCGCCATCGGCGGATTCGCTGGACGGCCGGGTGCATCTGACCGTCGCCAACCTCAATGATAAATTCCACCGCGCCAGCGAAGCGCCTACCACCGAGGCTTTGCTGAAGGCGATTTTCCCTGATGAGCAGCGGTTTGCCGTACACGGCGCGCTACCCCAGGCCTCGCTGTTCGGTGATGAAGGGGCGGCAAACCATAACCGTCTCGGCGGCGACTACGGCGCCCCTGGCGTGCAGCTGTTTATTTACGGTCGTCAGCAGGGTGGGGAAGAGAGCCCGCAGCGCTACCCGGCGCGGCAGACGCTGGAGGCCAGCCAGGCCGTTGCCCGCCTCAACCAGGTCAACCCACGGCAAGTGATTTTCGCCCGTCAAAACCCGGCGGTGATTGATAAGGGCGTATTTCATAACGATGTGATTGCGGTAAGCAATCAGCAGGTGCTGTTTTGCCACGAGCAGGCGTTTGTCGATCAGCCGCAGCTCCTGCAGCAGCTGACGGAGCGGGTTGCTGGTTTTACGCCGCTTGTGGTGCCGACGGGTCAGGTATCGGTAGAAGAGGCGGTGGCGACCTATCTGTTCAACAGCCAGCTGCTGAGCAAACGCGAGGGCGGAATGCGGCTGATTCTGCCGCTGGAAGCGCAGGAGCATCCGGGCGTCTGGCGTTATCTGAACCGGCTGGTGGAGGGCGATAACCCGATTGATGAGCTTCAGGTTTACGACCTGCGCGAGAGCATGGCCAACGGCGGCGGCCCGGCCTGCCTGCGTCTTCGGGTGGTGCTGACTGAGAACGAGCGACGAGCGGTGAATCCGGCGGTCATGATCGACGACGCGCTGTTCGCCACTTTGAATGATTGGGTAGACCGCTACTATCGCGATCGCCTGACCCAGGCCGACCTTGCAGATCCGCAGCTGCTGCGCGAAGGTCGCGAAGCGCTCGACCGCCTGACGCAAATCCTGCGCCTCGGCTCCGTATATCCGTTTCAGCAATAAGGAGATGTCGTGGACGACTTTCTGGCATTAACGCTGGCTGGGCGTTTGCCCCACCATTTTCATGGCCAAACGGCGCACTTCCGCTGGCACTGGATTGACTGCGGTATACTGCAGCTCATTCCCCATGAGCCCTGCGAGCGCTCGCTGGTATTGTCCGCCGGGATCCATGGTAACGAAACCGCGCCGGTCGAAATCACGGATTTACTGCTGCGTCAGTTGTTCAGCGGGGAGTTGCCGTTACGCTGGCGGTTGCTGGTGGTCTTCGGCAATCCTTCGGCGCTGAGGGCCAATAAACGCTATCTGCACAGCGATATTAATCGAATGTTTGGTGAGCGCTGGCGGGCTTTCAGCGTCAGCGATGAAACCGCTCGCGCCCGGCAACTGGAGCATGCGCTGGCGCGCTTTTATGCGCCGGGTAGCGGTGAGCGCTGGCACCTGGATTTACATACCGCTATTCGCGGATCGCTGCATACGCGCTTTGGCGTCCTGCCAGCGCGCGATAAGCCGTGGGATGAAGCATTCCTGGGCTGGTTGGGGGCGGCTGGCCTGGAAGCGCTGGTCTTTCATCAGCAGCCGGGCGACACCTTTACCCATTTCAGTAGCGAACGTTTCTGCGCGCACTCCTGCACGCTGGAGCTGGGAAAAGCGCTTCCTTTTGGCGACAACGATCTCAGCCAGTTTGCCGCGACGCAGCGCGCGCTGGCGCGTCTGCTGGCCGGCGAGAGGGCGTTGGCTACCGGTGATTCGCCGCTGCGCTACAGAGTGGTGCAGCAAATTACCCGCAGCAGCGACAAATTTCAGCTGCATATGTCGGCGCAGACGCTAAACTTCACCCCCTTTTCTGCCGGGACGCTGCTGGCTGAAGATGGCGAAACCCGCTATGTCGCGGCTAAGGAGCCAGAATATGTGCTGTTTCCCAACCCCGACGTAGCTTTTGGCCAGCGAGCCGGGCTGATGCTCGAACGCTTCTGAATATGCTGTCGCCCCGGTGGGCGATGGCATTTATTTTGCCGGCTGTTTTTTCCTTTAGATCTTAATTTTTTGTGCGCTATCGGATGATTGCGGATTATTCCTGGATAAATGCTTTGTTTTTAATCTGCGCTGGTTTATAGTCTTCATAATTTCTCGATAAAACAGCCTGTTAATTATTTTTTCTTGCAATTATCTCCCCATAATCCTTATTTTCTCCATAATTGGTCAGAAACTGTTTCTTATACTTTCAATGTTTTACGCTTGCTCTGACTAATTGACGATAAACGTCGTAAAGTTAATCTCGTCAACACGGCAACGCGCCGTAAGAATAACGCAAAGTAAGGATTGAACGATGAAAAAGATTACAGCTCTGTTTGTTGCCTCTACTCTGGCTCTTGGCGCGGCTAACCTGGCTCACGCGGCTGATACTCCGGCAACCTCAGGCGAGACCGCGCCGATGATGCATCATAAGCGCGGCCCGGCGGGCCCACATGAAATGATGTTTAAAGGTCTGAACCTGACCGACGCGCAGAAAACGCAAATTCGCGACATCATGAAGAGCCAGCGCGACAATATGAAGCGTCCGTCCCTGGATGAGCGCCGCGCGATGCATGAACTGGTTGCCAGCGATACCTTCGATAAGGCAAAAGCGGAAGCGCAGATTGATAAAATGGAAGCCCAGCATAAAGAAATGGCGCTGGCTCGACTGGAAACTCAGAACAAGATTTACAACATTCTGACCCCGGAACAGAAAAAACAGTTCAATGCTAATTTTGAGAAGCATCTGACAGATCGTAAAGCGCCGGAAGGTAAAATGCCTGCACCAGCTGAATAATTCAGCGCGCTGACTTAAGACCGCCGGTCTTGCCCAAGAATGCCAACAGGCTTTGGGCAGGGCCGGCGGTTTTTTTATCTGCGGCGGGGCAACGGCAAAACGCCGATGAAACCTGATTTACCCGACAGGGGCGAATATGCGAGGATGAGGCTTCAACCGTTATCATGGGCGCAGTCACCCTGACTCTGCTGCCCGCTATCGCTTCGGATTTTGCATATGGAAATGTATATCGGCCTCGCCGTCCTCGTTGTCGTCCTCGTCTGGGTTATCATGACCTATAACCGCTTTATCTCCCTGCGTCGTTTCAAAGACGAGGCCTGGAGCGGCATCGCTGTGCAGCTTAAGCGCCGCCACGATCTGGCGCCCAATCTACTGAGTCTGGTGAAACGCTACGCACAGCACGAAAAGGAATTGCTGGAAGAGCTGGGCCGCCAGCGTAGCGTACTGGTCGGCAGCACCAAACAGATAGCCGACAGCGAACGCCACTATTCCGCTACGCTGGGACGTATTTTCGCGCTCGGCGAAGCCTGGCCGGAACTCAAAGCCAGCGACAACTTCCTCTCATTACAGCAATCGCTTAATGAAATAGAAGAGCAGCTGCAGATGGCTCGCCGCTACTTCAACGGTACGGTGCGCGATTTGAATATTCTGGTCGAGTCTTTCCCCAGCCTGCTGCTGGCGCGACTATTTAAATTTAAAGCACAAGCTTTCTTTGAACTGGACTCACCGGAAGAAGCTCAATCTCCACGGATGGAGTGATTAAATGCTCTGTATAACTCTGCGGGTAGTGCGCGCGTTCGTATTGCTGTTGCTGCTGCCTGCCAGCGCAGCATTCTCCGCAAACAACCCGATTATTATTAGAGATGCTTCTCAACTCCCCGCTGGCGCTATTCCGGCGTATGAACATATCCTCTCTTTTGATTCCCGGGCGCGCTTTAGCCCGAACGGCAGCATGGCGATTGAGGAGAATATCAAGGTACTTGCCCTGGGGAAGGAGATTCGGCGAGGGATTTTGCGCACGCTTCCCCTCACGTGGAACCGCCAGGATGGCAAAATCTTCCGTGTTGACTATACGATCGAATCGGTGTCGCGCGATGGCATCTCTGAGCCATTTAGCCTTGATGAGGCAGCAAAAAGCCTGACGATACGTATCGGCAGCGGCGAAAAGATATTAAAACCAGGGATCTATCACTATCGGATTCGCTATCAAATCAGCAACCATTTCAGCCGATTTCCCCAGTGGGATGAACTGTACTGGAACGTGACGGGCAATGGCTGGGCCTGGCCAATTAGCAAGGCCAGCTTTAGCCTGACGCTACCGGATAGCGCCGCAAATCTCAACGCTGACGCCAAAGATGCCAGGCTGCGCTCAATTGATGTTTATACAGGGATCGCAGGCACGAAAGAGCACAACGCAACGATTCTGCCCGACGGTAGCGTGCGCACTCTGCGTCCGCTGGCAAAGGGGGAGGGGCTGACGGTTGTTTATACCTGGCCGCGGGAGATACTTGCCCGCGCTCCGGCGCCGGAGGCCGCTTCGCCGCTGGTGCATCTACTTTTCCCCAACCTGAAAACCTGGGTGATATGGCTGCCGCTGCTGTTCATGCTCGTTTATTATCTGCTCTGGTGGCGGAAAAACGTCACCCAGGCCGGGTTGAGAATGCCGCCTGTTGTGCCGCTCTTTTCGCTGCCTGCCTCCATGTCGCCAGGCCACCTGCGTTTTATTACCCGGCGTAAATATGACGATGTGGCTTTTAGCAGCGATTTATTAGCGCTGGTCGCGAAACGCGGGATGACGCTGACGAGCGACAAAAATCCATCCCGCAGCCCGTGGCGATTAAATTCCGGCATCAAACAACGGCTGACCCGCCTCCCCGTTGAGGGGAACAGACGGTTAAACAGAGACGATCTCCAGCTATTAAGCACCCTATTTAAAGGCAAACAGAAAAATATCGATCTCAGTAAGGCCCATCAGCGGTCAGTGCAGAGTGCGCGTAAACGTCAGGAGACGCGTTGTGAAGAACAGCGGGCTAAACTCTTTCGTAAATGGGGGCAACCGCTGCGGCGCTGCATCTACATTGCGCTGCTTGTTCCGGTAGCGTGCGGTCTTTGGGTTAATGCGGAGGCCGCGCTGCTGACGATACCGGCCGCGGTTTTTATGCTGATCGGCGGTTCGCTGCTGGCTTTTTTCTTGCGGTTTCTTTGTCATCCTCGGGAGATGTGGCGCGACTGGGGCCCCGCCCCGGTACTGTTTTGTGCCTCTTTTGGTATTTTAGCGATGCTCGGCGGAAGCAATTTTCTGTTGGGAATGTTGCCCATAACCCAACTTCCCGCCGGATATATTGGCGCGCTGCTGATGGCGTTCGCCCTGTGCGTTTTTGTTGGCTGGAAAACGCCTCGTTATACGCAGCGCGGGTTGGATGAGCTGGCAGTCGCCAAAGGACTGAAGCTGTATCTTGGCACCGCTGAAAAGAACCGCTATCAGATTATTTACCCGCCTGCGCAGATGATCTCCCATTTTGAAGAACTACTGCCCGTAGCGTTGGCGCTTGGCGTGGGGAAAACCTGGGCGAACACCTTTGCCCACTATCTGAGTAGTACTGGCGCTCTGTCGGAAGCGTTTGCCGGTGCTGGCTGGGAAAGCGTGCATCATTTCAGCGAGTTCTGTCGAACCTCCTCTATATCCTCGCCGACCAGCGGTTCAGGGGGCGGTTCATCATCGGGTTCAGGCTATAGCGGTTCCGGCTCTTCCGGTGGCGGTTCATCCGGCGGCGGCTCAGGCGGAGGCGGCGGCGGAGGCTGGTAATTAAGGGAGACGCCCCGATAACCTACTGCGGGATCTGATGCTGGCATCGTGCGTTTCCCGGCAGGTCTTACCGGACTGACGGGAAACGCGTATGGCAGCAGTTTTTAAACCGGGCAAGGCCATATCACCAGGGAATGCGATATGATCTGTTCGTCAGGACAGAGGTGGCCCACGGTCAGTTTTACAGCGGATGCAGCTTATAGCGGCCGCTAAGCAGCGGTTTACACAGTATTTTATAACCATCATGGTCAAATTTTGCCGCCAGGCGCGTGAGCGATGAGGCCTGCGACAGGGATTCTACGGCGCCCAGCCATAGCCAGTTTTGAATAATATGGTACTGCGTCATATCCTCGCTGCGCTCTTCCAGCGCGATCGCCCCGGCCCATGGCCAGCATACCAGCTGCATTTTTTGCATATTTTCCACCAAACGCTGCTGGTGCGCTTCAACGCTCTCCTTCCCGCAGCAGGCTCCTGCACAGCGGCCCAGCGCCGAACGAAAGCAGGCGCGCCCGCGGTTGAGCGGCTCGAGTCCCATTAATCCATAACAAAGGCGATGCTCGTCGGCAATTTTTTGCAGCGCCTGCAGCGCGGCGCGGCGATTGGCAAAAAGGCCATAGAGATCGCTTTGTTGCGAGAAATCCAGCTCGCTGGCGTAAACCACCTGCGGTCGGGCGTCAGCCAGGCGCAATGAGCACAGCTGCCGGTTTTGCCGCAGACGTTTATTAAACAGGGGCTGCTGTTCCTTAATGAGCTGCGCTTCTAACAGGAGTGCGCCGAGCTCGCCCGCCGTCCGTTGCCAGGTGATGCGTCGTGACTGGCGCAGCATAGCCGCTTCGTCGGGGGTGCGCAGATGCGACAACACCCGGCTGCGGATATTAACGCTTTTGCCGATATAGAGCGGCAGGGTATCGCTTTCGCCGTGAAACAGATATACCCCCGGCTGCCTGGGCAGAGCCTCAAGCCACGGACGCAGATGTTCGGGATACTCATAGATTGCCGCCGCTTCAAATTCGAGACGCGGGGCGGATTGCCTTCTTGCCACTATTGCTCCTGGTGCTGTTTATTTATCCAGTATAGCAGGGGAAGAGCGGAGCGAAAAGGACAATAAATCACCCCAACCGGAGTCGGGGCGAGGGAGGGATGGGTTATTTTTTCCAGAAGTCGTCGAAGACGGTGATTGGCGGGCGGCGTTTGTGCTCGGTTTTCAGATACCAGCCTTCGATCGTTTTCGCGACTTTCTCGTCCAGCGTTTTACCTTCCAGATAGTCGTCGATGTTCTCGTAGGTCACGCCCAGCGCCACTTCGTCCGGCAGGGAGGGGCGGTCGTCCTCAAGATCGGCGGTCGGCAGTTTTTTATACAGGTGCTCCGGACACCCCAGATGGGCCAAAAGCTGTTTGCCCTGACGTTTGTTGAGGCGGAAAAGAGGGTTGATGTCTGTGCCGCCGTCGCCGTATTTAGTGAAAAAACCAGTAATAGCCTCCGCCGCATGATCGGTACCTACCACCACGCCGTGGGTCATCCCGGCGATGCTGTACTGCGCTTTCATGCGTTCGCGGGCTTTTTCGTTGCCGCGAACAAAGTCGCTAAGCTCAATGCCGGCTTCGCGCAGCGCCTGTTCACTGGCCAGCACGGCGCCCTTAATATTGACCGTTAATACACGGTCCGGCTGAATAAAAGCGATGGCGTCCTGACAGTCCTGCTCGTCTGCCTGCACGCCGTACGGCAAGCGAACGGCGATAAACTGCAGGCTGTCGTCACCGGTTTCGGCGCGTAGCTCATTGATTGCCTGCTGGCAGAGCTTACCGGCAAGCGTGGAGTCCTGGCCGCCGCTGATGCCGAGGACCAGTGATTTAATAAAAGGGTATTTCTGCAGATAGGACTTCAAAAAGTCTATGCTGCAGCGTATTTCGGCTTCGACATCGATCTGGGGTTTAGCGCCCAGCGCCTGAATAATCTCTTGTTGTAGCGTCATCGCGCCCTCCGGAAAGTGAATCTGTATGGCAATCAGCAGAGGTTTAACCTACCTCTTTGACGGTAAAACGACAAGGATCACAATTTTGAGTGTAGCAAAAGCAGGCAACCTCAACGGAACGGGCTTTATTATTGGAAAGATCTTAATTTCGCTTCATTTCCACCTTCGGCTTGAAAAATAACGATATTTATTCCAGGCTTATTTACACGCCAAAAAAAAGAGGATGGAATATGAACAAGCATTTTGCAGGATTTCTGGGCGCAGCAGCTGTATTAACCATGCTGGCAGGGTGTACGGCCTATGACCGTACTAAAGATCAGTTCACCCAGCCGGTGGTTAAAGACGTTAAAAAAGGCATGACCCGCGCGCAGGTTGCGCAAATTGCTGGTAAACCTTCATCAGAAGTGACGATGATCCACGCACGCGGTACCTGTCAGACATACATCCTGGGTCAACGCGATGGTAAAATTGAAACCTACTTCGTCGCGCTGGATGAAACCGGCCGTGTGATGAATTCTGGTTATCAGACCTGCGCTGAATACGATACCGACCCGCGCAACAGTAAGTAACATCCCGCCATAGTGCTGATTCCTACGAAAGCCCGACCATTGGTCGGGCTTTTTTATGAGCGCTGATGCTTATTTAATTGCGCGAATTATTTGAGGGAAATGTGAGGGCAGTCAAAACGCGAGGTCAATGAGAGACAATTCTGTTCAAGGAGGAATTATCCTGCCGATGAACGATGCCGTATACTCAATGCATAAACAATACTAATTCAAAGAAACATCTCTTACCGCCTCTCCGGCATCAACGATGCGCTCAGGAGACCCGGTCACACAAATTGAGGAAGCGTTCATGGAAAAGAAACATATCTACCTGTTCTGTTCTGCTGGGATGTCTACATCACTGCTGGTCTCGAAAATGCGTGCTCAGGCCGAGAAGTATGAAGTGCCGGTTATTATTGAAGCATTTCCCGAGACTCTGGCCGGTGAAAAAGGACCTGATGCTGATGTCGTATTATTAGGCCCACAGATTTCCTATATGCTGCCGGACATTCAACGTTTACTACCAAATAAACCCGTAGAAGTTATTGATTCCGTGCTGTACGGTAAGATCGATGGTTTAGGTGTTCTGAAAGCGGCCGTTGCGGCCATTAAGAAAGCTGCTGCGCAATAATTTATATTTTAAAACTCGACATATTTCGGATGGCAATGGTTAAAATTTCGTGAGGGTGTGTTTTAACTGTTTGCTGTCCGAAATACCCTGAGTTTATTTTCCCGTCAAAGAGTAATTTCATCTATCATTGCCGCAATAATTACATTGCGGCCTTAAAGGGTATTTATTATGAGTAAAGTGATTGATTCGCTTGAAAAGGTACTCCTTCCGTTTGCGATCAGAATAGGAAGGCAACCTCACGTCAATGCAATTAAAAACGGCTTTATTAAGTTAATGCCATTGACGTTAGCCGGGGCCATGTTTGTTTTAATTAATAACGTATTTTTGAGCTTTGGCGACGGTTCATTCTTTTATTCAATGGGCATTCGTCTGGATGCCTCGACAATCGAAACACTGAACGGTTTTAAAGCTATCGGCGGCAACGTTTATAACGGTACGCTAGGTATTATGTCGCTGATGGCGCCTTTCTTTATTGGTTCGGCTTTAGCTGAAGAGCGTAAAGTTGACCCAATGGCGGCCGGGTTGCTGGCGGTTGCGGCATTTATGACCGTTACGCCTTATAGCGTCGGGGAAGCCTACGCCGTTGGCGCGAATTGGTTAGGCGGTGCCAACATTATTTCTGGTATCGTAATCGGTCTGGTCGTTGCCGAGATGTTCACCTTTATCGTTCATCGCAACTGGGTGATTACGCTGCCGTCCAGCGTGCCGGCTTCGGTCTCCCGTTCATTCTCAGCGGTTATCCCGGCCTTTATTATCCTGTCTATTATGGGGATTATCTCCTGGGCGCTGACCCACTGGGGAACGAACTTCCACCAGATCATCATGGACACTATCTCCACGCCGCTGGCCTCAATGGGTGCCGTGGTAGGCTGGGCATACGTTATTTTCACCTCGCTGCTGTGGTTCTTCGGCGTACACGGGTCGCTGGCGCTGTCGGCGCTCGATAGCGGCATTATGACGCCATGGGCACTGGAAAACATCGCAACCTATCAGCAGTACGGCTCCGTTGAAGCCGCGCTGGCGGCGGGTAAGAGCTTCCATATGTGGGCCAAGCCGATGCTTGATTCCTACATTTTCCTCGGTGGTACCGGCGCGACGCTGGGCTTGATCATCGCCATCTTTATCGCTTCCCGCCGCGAGGATCATCGTCAGGTGGCGAAACTGGCGCTGCCGTCCGGCATCTTCCAGATTAACGAGCCTATCCTTTTCGGTCTGCCGATTATCATGAACCCGGTGATGTTTATTCCGTTCATTCTGATTCAGCCTCTGCTGGCGGCCATCACCATGACGGCGTATACCCTGGGCATCATCCCGCCGATTACCAACATCGCTCCGTGGACTATGCCGACCGGTTTAGGCGCCTTCTTTAACACTAACGGTAGCGTCGCAGCTCTGCTGCTGGCCCTGTTCAACCTTGCCGTATCGACCCTGGTCTACCTGCCGTTTGTGGTTATTTCCAACAAAGCGCAGGGCGTCATTGAGCAGGAAGAGAGCGAAGAAGATATCGCTAACGCACTGAAATTCTAATATCGAGCGGTACGGGAAGTTTCCCGTACCGTCTGGCAAATTAAGGGAGTCATTATGTTTGATCTGGATAACATCGCAGCAGAAGAGACCGCGGTAAACGACCTCGAAGAGGTGGTGATGGGGCTGATTATCAACTCCGGACAAGCGCGTAGTCTGGCTTATGCCGCGCTGAAGCAGGCAAAGCAGGGAGATTTTGCGGCGGCTAAAACCATGATGGAACAGTCGCGCATGGCGCTGAGCGAAGCGCATCTGGTGCAGACCCAGCTGATTGAGAGCGATGAGGGAGAAGGCAAAATGAAGGTGAGCCTGGTGCTGGTGCATGCGCAGGATCATCTGATGACCTCAATGCTGGCACGTGAGCTGGTTGCCGAATTGATTGAGCTGCACGAGAAGGTACAATAGGTCATCGACACGATGAGGCAACCAAAGATGATGACCACTGAAATCAGTACCGCCCGGGAGCAACAACTCTTTAACGGCAAAAACTTTCATGTGGTCATCTATAACAAAACGGAGAGCGTAAGCGGACTTCACCAGCATGATTATTACGAGTACACCATCGTTTTAACCGGGCGCTATTATCAGGTTATTAATGGCAAGCGGGTGCTGCTGGAGCGCGGGGATTTCGTTTTTATCCCAATGGGGTCGCACCACCAAAGCTTTTATGAATTTGGCGCGACGCGCATTCTGAACGTTGGTATCAGCAAAAGTTTCTTTGAAAAACACTATCTGCCGCTGCTGCCGTTTGGTCTGGTTGCTTCTCAGGTCTATGCCGTTAAAAGTACTTTTCTCAGTTATATTGAGTCGGTTATTGCATCACTGAATTTTCGCGAAACTGAATTTGACGAATTTATCGAGCTGGTCTCCTTTTATACTCTGAATCGGCTCCGACATTATCGTGAAGAGCCTGCGGAAGACGTTATTCCGCAATGGCTGAAAAATACCGTGGAGGGGATGCACGATAAGCTTAAGTTTGGCGAGGGGGCGCTGGAGAATATGGTTGAACTTTCCGGGAAAACCCAGGAGTACTTAACTCGGGCAACCCAGCGTTATTACGCCAAAACGCCGATGCAGATGATTAACGATATTCGCATCAACTTCGCAAAAAAACAGTTAGAGATAACCAACTACTCGGTGACCGATATTGCCTATGAGTCGGGGTACAGTAGCCCAAGTTTGTTTATTAAAACATTCAAGAAGCTGACTTCTTTTACCCCCAGCAGCTATCGGAAACACCTCACCAGTATTAATTAACCGGGCGCGGAATAGTCCGCGCGGTCTAAATATTCAAATTAACTGTCCGTATTTACACGGAGAGCGGGTGTCGCATACGCGTTATCCGCAAGGGAGAAAAAGATGAGCCAGAAATTGAAGGTAGTGACTATCGGCGGCGGCAGCAGCTATACCCCGGAATTACTGGAAGGGTTCCTGAAGCGTTATCATGAACTGCCGATTAGCGAACTGTGGCTGGTGGACGTCGCGGAAGGGCAGGAAAAGCTCGATATTATCCATGCGCTGTGCCAGCGCATGGTGGAAAAAGCCGGCGTGCCGATGAAAGTCTACAAGACCCTCGATCGCCGCGCGGCGCTGGAAGGCGCAGATTTCGTAACGACCCAGCTGCGCGTTGGCCAGCTCAAGGCCCGCGAGAAGGACGAGCGTATCCCGCTGAGCCACGGCTATTTAGGCCAGGAAACCAACGGCGCGGGCGGACTGTTTAAAGGTTTGCGCACTATTCCGGTCATTTTTGACATTGTGAAAGATGTGCAGGAAGTCTGTCCGAATGCCTGGGTCATTAACTTTACCAATCCGGCGGGGATGGTCACCGAAGCGGTTTATCGTCATACCGGCTTCAAGCGTTTTATCGGCGTGTGCAATATTCCGATTGGCATGAAGATGTTTATCACCGACGTTCTGCAGCTGAGCCCGAGCGATGAGCTCAATATCGATCTGTTTGGCCTGAACCATCTGGTATTTGTGCGCGATGTACTGGTTAACGGCGTTTCACGCTTTGACGAGCTGCTGGACGGCGTGGCATCGGGTCGATTGAGCGCTAACTCGGTGAAAAATATTTTTGATTTACCCTTTAGCGAAGGACTGCTTCGTTCGCTGCGCCTGATCCCTTGTTCCTATCTGCTCTACTACTTTAAGCCAAAAGAGATGCTGGCGATTGAAATGGGCGAATACTACAAAGGCGGCGCGCGCGCGCAGGTGGTGCAGAAGGTTGAGAAACAGCTATTTGAGCTGTACAAAGATCCGGATCTGAACGTTAAGCCGAAAGAACTGGAACAGCGCGGTGGGGCGTATTATTCCGACGCGGCCTGTGAAGTGATTAACGCCATTTATAATGACAAGCAGGCCGAGCATTACGTGAACGTGCCGCATCATGGTCACGTTGATAACATCCCGGCAGACTGGGCGGTCGAGATGACCTGTACGCTGGGCCGCGACGGCGCGAAACCAACGCCGCGCATCACGCATTTCGATGAGAAAGTGTTGGGGCTGATTTACACCATTAAAGGTTTTGAAGTTGCGGCCAGCGAAGCGGCTATCAGCGGTAAACTGGATGATGTGCTGCTGGCGCTTAATCTGAGCCCGCTGATCCACTCCGATCGCGATGCTGAAAAGCTGGCGCGGGAGATGATCCTCGCGCACGAGCAGTGGCTGCCAAACTTTGCGGCGACTATCGAAAAACTGAAACAGTAACGGGAGCGGCTAATGGAACGCGTGTTAATCGTCAATGCCGATGATTTTGGCCTCAGCAGGGGGCAAAACTACGGCATTATCGAAGCTTGCAAGAACGGTGTGGTCACCTCCACGACGGCGCTGGTCAACGGCGCGGCGATTAGCCACGCTGCCCAGCTTAGCCGCTGCGTCCCGGAGCTGGCGGTTGGGATGCACTTTGTCCTGACGCTGGGCGAGCCGCTGGCGGCGATGCCGGGGCTAACCCGCGAAGGGCGCTTTGGAAAGTGGATTTGGCAGATGGCGGAAGAGGGCAGCCTGCCGCTGGACGACATCGCCCACGAACTGGAGCGTCAGTATCAGCGTTTTGTCGAGCTGTTTGGCCATGAACCGACGCATATCGACAGCCATCATCATGTCCATATGATCGCGCAGATCTACCCCATCGTCGCGGCGTTTGCCCGCGAGAAGGGCGTGGCGCTGCGGATCGACCGCCAGCTAGCGACGCTGTCAGGCCTGGCGCAGGATGCCGCGCGCAGTAGTGATGGATTTGCCAGCGAGTTCTACGGGGAAGGGGTTTCGGAAGCGCTGTTTCTGCAAACCCTGGATGCCTCTGTCCAGCGCGAGGAAAAATCGCTGGAGGTGATGTGTCACCCGGCGTTCGTGGATAACACGATAATGGGCAGCGCCTACTGCTATCCGCGACTGACCGAACTGGATGTGCTGACCGCCGGGTCGCTGAAGTATGCGATTGCCGAGCGCGGCTACCGGCTTGGAACCTACCGCGATGTATAAAGGGAAGTGAGAAGCCCGGCATCTCTGCCGGGCTTTTTTTACGCCGGGATCGCGGCGATTTTAGCGCTTCTCGACCACACCCGATGCGCCGCCATCAGGGTGATCAGTTCATCCATTGATTGGCTATCAATGGCATCGGTCTCAACAATGCCTTCTTCGCCCTGAGCGGCAACCTGCAGCGGCGCTTTGCACTGCCGTGCATCGCCTGCCAGCAGAATCGGCTTCAGGTGTTTGTATGCTTCCAGCAGGTAATAGTTGAAATCACCGTTGCTGCTCAGACTTTGCAGATCGCCGCCGGGAACGATGACTGCATCCACGGTCAGCGATGGCGACCCGGCAAAGGTTCCGGCTACCGGGAGCTCGGTGCCATCATCGGCCTGCACTTTCCCCATTCGTGAATAGAGTAATTTGGCATGTACCCCGTGCGCTTTCAGCGACTTGAGCAAAGTCAGCAGCTCTTTGGCAACCGGACGATCGTTAAGCAGTACCGCCACCACCCGGCCTTTCACGTCGCCGCTGGGAATGGCGTACAGGCTTAGCGTCGGATCCTTTTTCAGGCCGTTGACATCCGGCGGCGGCGTAATGCTGCGCTGTTCGTCCGTGAGCTCAATACCCAGGTTTTTACCTACGGCCTGAGCCAGCTGCAGGTCGATATGCGCCAGCTGATCGACCACCCGCTCGCGGATCCACTCTCTGACAACCTTGCTCAGCTCGAAGCTGAATCCGTCGATAATATGCTGCTGCTCAATTGGCGTCTGGCTACGCCAGAATAGCAGGGGTTGAGAGTAATACTCGCCAAAGGAAGGGCTACGCTGGCGAATTTTTTCTCCGTCAATCCGCTCGGCATAGGATTCGAAGCCGCCGCGTTTAGCGGCCGGCGGCGTCTCCCGCGGCCAGTTGTTATTGATGGAGTTAGGTTCATAGTTTGCCGGGTTGGTATCAATATCCATCCGGTGCATGCCGTCGCGCTGGAAATTATGATACGGGCAGGTGGGTTTATTAATCGGAATTTCATGGAAATTCGGCCCGCCGAGGCGGCTAATCTGCGTATCGGTATAGGAGAAGAGTCGGCCCTGCAGCAGCGGGTCGTTGCTGAAGTCTATTCCTGGAACGATATGCCCGGGATGGAAGGCCGCCTGTTCGTTTTCGGCAAAGAAGTTATCCGGGTTGCGATTAAGGACCATCTTACCGACGCGCTGCACCGGAACCAACGCTTCCGGGATGAGCTTGGTGGGATCCAGCAGATCGAAATCAAAAGCAAATTCATCCTCTTCCGGGATCAGCTGTAATCCCAGCTCGTACTCAGGATAATCTCCGGCTTCAATCGATTCCCATAAGTCACGACGATGGAAATCGGGGTCGCGGCCGGTCAGCTTTTGCGACTCATCCCACACCAGGGAGGCCTTACCCGCGACCGGCTTCCAGTGGAAGCGTACGAAGGTCGCTTTACCTTCCGCGTTAATCAGGCGGAAGGTGTGGATGCCAAACCCTTCCATGGTACGGTAGCTGCGGGGTAGCCCGCGGTCCGACATCGCCCACATGACGTTATGCAGCGTTTCAGGCTGCAGCGAGACGTAATCCCAGAAGGTATCGTGCGCGCTTTGCCCCTGCGGGACGGCCCAGTGCGGTTCCGGTTTCACCGCATGGACAAAATCGGGAAACTTGATCGCATCCTGGATAAAAAAGATCGGCGTGTTGTTGCCGACCAGGTCAAAGATGCCCTCGTCGGTATAAAACTTGGTGGCAAAACCACGGATGTCGCGCACCGTATCGGCGGAGCCAGCGCCGCCCTGAACGGTGGAAAAACGGACGAATACCGGCGTTTTTTTCTGCGGGTCGCAGAGGAAAGCCGCTTTGGTGATGTCGCTTAAATCGCTGTACGCCTGGAAATAGCCGTGCGCAGCGGAGCCGCGGGCATGAACGATGCGCTCGGGAATACGTTCATGGTCAAAATGGGTTATTTTTTCACGCAGGATAAAATCTTCCAGCAGCGTGGGGCCGCGTTGACCCGCGCGCAGCGAGTTCTGGTCGTCAGCGATGCGTAGACCCTGATTGGTTGTAAGCGCAGCATTCTCACCGCCTTTACGCTGTTTCTCGAGGGCATCGAGCTTTTCGCTGGTCGTATCCGGGGCCTTCATGCTACCCGGCGCCGTCGGCTCTTCGCCCGGCGCGGTCGGGTGCGGCGTGGGCTGCCAATCCTGATCTTCTGGCGCTAATGCGCCCAGGCCAGGTTTTGCCGCCCGGTCATCATGCACCGGTGATTGATGGGATTTCGGGTTATGGGGTTTATCAGACATTGCACGCTCCTGCTTTCATTACTGAAAATGGTCTTTGCTAAACCAAAACCCTTCTAATTGTAGAACATCATTTCAAGAATATATTTTTATAAGAGTTTTGCTACTAAAGGACCGCAAGCAGGGGGCGACGAAAGCGGGCGTTTTCGGCTATGATAGGGGTTTCTGTTTACCGCCGTATTTAGTGAATTTATTTGTCATGAAACCACTTCGCCAACAAAATCGTCAGGTCATTAGCTACGTGCCTCGAGTGGAGCCTGCGCCGCCGGAACACGCCGTCAAAATGGATGGTTTTCGCGACGTTTGGGTTCTGCGGGGTAAATACGTCGCCTTTGTGCTGATCGACGAACGTTTCCGTCGCTCCCCGCCGTTTAACGTGCCGGAAGCGGCGCAGCGCTGGGCGACGCAAATGAGGCAGGAAGGTGAAATCGACGCCTGAATGAGCCGGGACAATAAAAAACCGCTGAAAATTCAGCGGTTTTTAGTTTCTGACTACGCGAAGGGCATATCGACTTAGCGGTGTGCCAGCTCCGCATCGTCATCGCTATCGAGAATAGCTTTATCGGTTTGGCGCAGCCACTGGCTGGTCAGGGTACCGGCGGTCATTGAGCCGCTAACGTTCAGCGCCGTACGGCCCATATCAATCAGCGGTTCAACCGAGATTAACAGCGCCACCAGCGTGACCGGCAGCCCCATCGCCGGTAAGACGATCAGCGCGGCAAACGTCGCGCCTCCGCCCACGCCTGCGACGCCGGCGGAACTGACGGTGACGATGCCAACCAGGGTAGCAATCCACAGCGGATCGAGCGGGTTAATACCGACCGTCGGTGCGACCATCACCGCCAGCATCGCCGGATAGAGTCCCGCACAGCCGTTCTGTCCGATGGTAGCGCCGAACGATGCTGAGAAGCTGGCAATGGATTCCGGCACGCCCAGACGACGGGTTTGCGCTTCCACGTTCAGCGGAATAGACGCCGCGCTGGAGCGGCTGGTGAAGGCGAAGGTCAGAACCGGCCAGACTTTGCGGAAGTATTTCAGAGGGCTCACGCCGTTGACCGCCAGCAGCAGGCCGTGCACCACGAACATGATGCCCAGACCAATATAGGAGGCGATAACGAAGCTGCCGAGCTTGATAATGTCCTGCAGGTTAGAGCCCGCAACCACTTTGGTCATCAGCGCCAGTACGCCGTACGGCGTTAACTGCATGACCAGACGCACCAGCTTCATCACCCAGCTCTGCAGCGTATCGATAGCGGTCAGCACGCGCTGGCCTTTGGCGACATCGTCTTTCAGCAGCTTCAGCGCCGCGACGCCGAGGAATGCAGCGAAGATTACCACGCTGATAATCGACGTCGGGTTCGCGCCGGTCAGATCGGCGAACGGATTTTTCGGCACAAAGGAGAGGATCAGCTGCGGGACGCTCAGGTCGGCGACTTTACCGGCATAATTACTCTGAATGGCGTTGAGGCGTGCGGTTTCCGCGCTGCCCTGGACCAGGCCTTCGGCTGTCAGGCCAAACATGTTAGTCACCAGCACCCCGACCAGCGCCGCAATCAGCGTAGTAAAGAGCAGGGTACCGATACTGAGGAAGCTGATTTTACCCAGCTGCGAAGCGTTATGCAGGCGGGCCACCGCGCTCAGAATCGAGGCGAAAACCAGCGGCATGACGATCATTTGCAGCAGTTGAACGTAGCCGTTACCGACGATATTAAACCACTGGATAGAGTCCTTCAGTACCGGGCTGTCGGAGCCATAGATTAGCTGTAACGCCAGGCCAAAAATAACGCCGATAACCAGACCGACCAGCACTTTTTTAGCGAGGCTCCACTGTTTATGGCGGGTTTGGGCCAGCGCCAACAGTAAAACCGCGAACACAACTACGTTCGCTATTAATGGAAAGTTCATCCCCGTTCTCCTGATATCTTTTATCACCAGGTTGGTCAATAACCAACTCTTATGACGGCAAGGGTAGCAGAAGGCGTAATCCGTACCTTATATTCAAATGGAATTGATTATAACTATTTGAATAATTCGCTGCTTTATCGTCCAGTCTGGTGACTAATAAAGCGATGAAAGGTAGTTTGCAGTGAATTTATCATCTCAGATGACCAGCGAACGGCGCTGTTTTCGGCAACGTTTTGCGGCATCCACACGGCGTAGATGAACAGCGCCATGCACAGCGCGCGCTCCAGTTGATTACCTTTTCGCGGCGCAAGAATAGGGAAGCGAAAGCGCCAGCGGCAGGGCCAGAGCAGCGGAACCCCGGCAGGGGTAAGCATGTCGGCAAGAATATGGCTGAGGTAGCCCAGCACCAGGCCCTGAACCGCATCCGCCGGGACGATCCAGCTATCCGGAACCTTCAACGAGAAAATCGCCACCGCGCCAAAGACCACCAGCAGGCTATGGGTGAAGCCGCGATGGCCGAAGGCGCGGGCAATCGGTTTTGATATCCAGCTTAATCGTTGCCCGAGAAACGACTTGGGGTGATCGATATCCGGCAGCAGACAGGTCAGGATGGCGGACGGAACGATATGCCACCAGTCACCCTGGGCCAGCACGGGGGTTAATTCCGCATTTTTCGCAAATACCGCACAGGCAATAGAAAAGAGGAGGTGGCCTTCCGCCGTCATGATAAACACCCTAAACTGTCAATTCATACAGTATAGGGTTTTTATACAGTGTGCGGAAGAGGTGACGGTGTAACTCTTTGTCACAAGACCATCAGCGTGCCAGCCAGCCGCCGTCCACCGCCAGGGTATAGCCGTTAATGTAATCCGCCGCCTGGGAAGCAAGAAAGACCACCGGTCCCTGCAGGTCTTCCGGAACACCCCAGCGTGCGGCCGGGATACGGTCGAGGATCTCTTTGCTGCGTTCGGCATCGTCGCGCAGCTGCTGGGTATTATTGGTAGCCATATAGCCCGGCGCGATGGCGTTAACGTTAATACGATGTTCCGCCCATTCGTTGGCCATCAGGCGGGTAATGCCCAGCACGCCGCTTTTGGAGGCGGTGTATGACGGGACCCGAATACCGCCCTGAAATGAGAGCATTGAGGCGATATTAATAATTTTTCCGCCGTCGCCCTGCGCGATGAACTGTCTGGCGACCGCCTGAGACAGAAAGAAAACGGATTTCAGATTCAGGTTAAGCACGTCGTCCCAGTCCTTTTCGCTAAAGGTTAGCGCATCGGCGCGGCGTATGGTTCCGGCATTATTCACCAGAATGTCAACCCGGCCCATGGCGGCCACGGCCTGAGTAACAATGGCTGCGATCTGATCCTGACGGCTCAGATCGGCCTGAATAGCGGTAAAGCGTCGGCCCAGCGCCTGAACCTTCTCTGCGGTTTCGTGAGGGATCCGGCGATTCACGCCGACGATATCGCACCCGGCCTGCGCAAGGCCCAACGTCATTCCCTGGCCCAGTCCGGTATCACAACCCGTCACGATAGCGACCTTGCCCGTAAGGTCAAAGGCGTTCAGTACCATATGCACCCCTGTATGCTGATTTTATGCGTCAAATAACGCCGTTGGGACAAGCATAGAGGGCGGGAGAAGAAAAGACAAATAAAAATGAAACGCTGTTTTAATTTTGTGATGATGGGGCGATGCCGCAACCCCATCATCAGCGATGCCTTTAGCCGAGCAGGTCGCTCAGGGTCAAAGATTCAAGGGTGGCAAGCTTGACGTCGGCCAGCACGAAGCGCGGGTCATGGCTATTTTCCGCTTCCGGTACGACGACAGAGCGCATCCGCGCCGCTTTGCTGGCAATCATCCCGTTGACCGAGTCTTCCAGCGCCACGCAGTTCATCGGGCTGACGCCGAGACTGGCGGCGCAGTTCAGATAGACCTGCGGGTGCGGTTTGCTGTACGGCAGCATTTCGGCGGAAGCGAGGGCGTCAAACTGGTCGCGTAGTTCAAACATGGCGAGGACTTTTTCCAGCATTCGCAGCGGCGATGCCGACGCCAGGCCAATTTTCAGTCCCTGTGCTTTACACATCGCCACCGCTTCCCGCGCCCCCGGCAGCAGCGGACGCGCCTCTTCCACCAGTTGGATAGCGCGATTGATGATCCGCGTGGTGACCTCCGCGCGGTCCGGGCCCTGCCACGGCTGTTGGGCAAACCACAGGTCGACGACTAAATCGATGCGCAGCCCGAGAATATCCGGCATTTCATTGCGGCGACGAATATCCACCCCAAGGCTGGCCATTACCTCCAGCTCTGCTTTGTCCCATAGCGGCTCGGAGTCAATCAGTAATCCATCCATATCAAAAATCGCGGCGTGAATCTGGCGCCTGGCTGACATAAGTCCCTCTCCTGTAGCGTAAGTAGATAACGAATCGGCACTCATGGTATATCATACCGCGCATTATTGGGCGAAATTCGCCGACGAAGGTAGACTAAGAGTGGATAGGCGTCTTAACAAGGGGAATCCATGACGTATCAACAAGCTGGACGCATTGCAGTACTTAAACGAATTCTGGGATGGGTGGTATTTATCCCGGCGGTTATCTCAACGCTGATCTCCGTGCTGAAGTTTATGTACGAGCACAGCGAGAAAAAACCGGGCATCGACGCGGTGATGATGGACTTTTCTCATGTGATGATCGAGATGATGCGCTTTAACACGCCGTTCCTCAATTTCTTCTGGTACAACTCGCCGCTGCCGGATTTTAAGCACGGCATGAATATAGGTTTCTGGATCATCTATATTCTGGTGTTTGTCGGCATGGCGCTACAGGCTTCCGGGGCGCGGATGGGGCGCCAGGCGAAGTTTCTGCGCGAAGGCGTTGAGGATCAGCTGATTCTGGAACAGGCTAAAGGAACGGAAGGGCTGACGCGCGAACAAATTTCCGCACGGGTTGTGGTGCCGCGCCACACCATCCTGGTGCAGTATTTTCCGCTGTACGTCCTGCCGGTAATTATTATTGTGCTGGGCTACTTCTTCTTTTCTTTACTCGGTTTTCTGTAAACAATCGGCCCGGATGCCCCGGGCCGGCTGAATCACAGAGTCGGCAGTGCGCGCGGTTTTCCCTGATTATCCACCGCGACGTAGATAAACAGCGCTTCGGTGGCTTTGTAGCGCTGGCCGATGGGCTCAGACGACACTTTCTTAACCCACACTTCCATATTGATAGTTATCGACGTATTGCCGCGCTTCACGCAGTTGGCGTAGCAGCACACGACGTCGCCGACCGCCACCGGGCGCAAAAAGGTCATGCCGTCGACGCGCACGGTCACGACGCGACCGTGGGCAATTTCTTTGGCCATAATGGCCCCGCCAATATCCATTTGCGACATCAGCCAGCCGCCGAAAATATCGCCGTTTGCGTTGGTGTCCGCCGGCATCGCCAGGGTGCGTAAAACCAATTCGCCCTTCGGCGCAAGATCTGTTGTTGTCATTCTCTACTCTGTACTGGTCAAAGACGATCAGGCGGATGCTACTATGAAAATGAGGTTGAGAGAATAGGGGAATACGCCCGCTATAGCGGGCGTGAGGGGGGTTAGAAAGAGAGCGTGACGCCAGCGTAATAGGCGCGACCCGGTTCGTTATAGGTCGAAGCGCCTTCGTTTTCCCGATAAATTTGCTTATCGAAGAGGTTACTGATCCCGGCATTCAGCCGCAGGTCTTTGGTTAGCTGATAGTTGCCGCCGACGCCGACGACAGAATACGCGCCGACTTCATTGGTGGCCAGCACCCCGTTTTCGTTACGAATTTCCGCGTATTCGCGCGGTTTCTGTCGACCGTACAGGGTCCAGTTGACGTTAGCCGAGAACTTGCTGGTCACCTGCCAGTCGAGCAGGGTATTGATGGTGTATTTCGGAATAACGGACAGCGGGTTGCCGGTATCTTTGTTTTCCGATTTGATCATATAAGTGGCGTTGGTGCGCCAGCTGAGCGTATCGGCAATGAGCGGAACCAGCAGCGTGCCTTCAAGGCCTTCGACGACCGCTTTCCCGCCGTTCTCCCACTGCAGGATATTCGCTCCGCTGGCGGTATTACCCAGCACCTCGGTGCCGGAGACGATCTTGTTTTTGTAGTCGTTGCGGAACCAGGTGATGCCGGCGTTATAACCGTTGAGGTTAAACTCAAGGCCGAGCTCTTTGTTGACGCTGATTTCCGGGTCGAGATCCGGGTTACCTAAAAGATAGCAATTGCCTTCCGCAATACTTATCGGGCAGCCGTTTCCGCGCGTAGAGAGCAGGTAGCCTTCGCTTGACTGATACAGGTTCGGCGCCTTGAATACGCGGGCAATGCCCGCCTTAACCTTAAACATATCGCCCAGATCCTGTGACAGATTCAGGCTCGGGCTCCAGTTACTGCCGAAGTCGTTATGATAGTCGAAACGCAGGCCGGGGATAATATTGGTTCCCGGCATCGCTTCGATATTGTCTTCCAGATAAATACCGGTCAGCGTGGCGCTGTTTTTAGGGCTGCGTTGCGAAGGATCGCCGGACATCCCTGGCAGCGTGTCCGTCGTTGTGGTGGCCTGCATCGAAGCCGGATCGTTCAGTTCATCGCGGTTCCACTCCATCCCCACAGTCAGGGTCTGTTCTGTGAGCCAGTTAAAGGGAAGATTCACTTCAGCGGTTGAGCGCCAAGACTCCAGGCGGCTGGTGTCGTAGACATCGCTATTGATCATCCCTTCTACGCGACCGGTGGTGCCCTCCTGCAGACGGGTATTGTTGGTTTTTTCGTAGTAGACGCCCGCTTTCGACTGGCCCCAGTCCCAGATCCCGTTGTAGGTCAGGCCCCAGGTCTGCCGGTAAAGCCGGTTGGTTTCCTGACCGTACAGCGTATCCACCAGGCCATTTGGGCTCATATTACTGTTGCTGTATTGCGTATCGCCGGCATAGATATTGCCCTGACGGCTGTAGGCGTAGCTGAAGTCGAGGATCTGCTGCGGGGTGACTTTCCACGACAGCAGGGCGTTAATATCTTTGTTGCGCACGCCTTCGCGGCCCGCCGCATAAGAGCCATTTTGCGCGCGGTTAATATCCCAGGCATCGGGTTCCGTTTTGTTAATGTTGCCATACAAACGCATGGTCAGGGCATCCCCGGCCAGCGGTCCGTTGAGGCTGAAGTTAGCCCGGTTAGTGGCGCCTTCTTTGTTATTTTCCGGCTGATTGGTATAGAGCGAGAGCGATCCGTGCCAGTCGTTGGTGGGGCGTTTGGTGATAATATTGACGACCCCACCCGCAGCGCCAGAACCGTAGCGCGCAGCGGCGGGTCCGCGCAGAACTTCAATGCGTTCCACCATTTCCGGCGGTACCCAATTGCTGTCGCCTCGGGTATCACGCTCGCCGCGCCAGCTATAGCGTACGGAGTTGCGGGAAGTGACGGGCACGCCGTCAATAAGAATCAGCGTGTTTTCCGGTCCCATCCCGCGAATGTCGATCTGCCGGTTGTTGCCGCGGCTGCCGCTGGCGCTGTTGCCGGTCAGGTTTACGCCGGGCATTTTACGGATGATTTCTGACAGATCGTTAACCGGAGGGTCCTTAGCAATATCTTCAGCGGTAATGATCGAGACGCCCGGCTGCTGCTTCAGCGCCTCTTCGGCCGTTCCGTGAACCACCATGGTCTCCGTATCCTGTTCCACCTCTTCGGCGAAGACCCCTGGGCTGAGTAAGCCTGCAATGGCCAGGGCCAGGGGCGTTGCTATGTGATTTTTCTGCGTTCTCATTATAAATATCCATATCAAGTCATGAAAAATTGAGATCGAGAATATCAATGATAATTATTATCATTTCAATAAAGTGAAGATAATCTCCATCAAATCCTCACGATTGCCGCAACTTTCCGGTATGTGACAGACATCATGGAGAAACCGGCGGGGCTTACCCTCACCGGCTTCCAGGTGCGATTGTCAGGAGGCGGGCGTCTCTTTGTCGGCCTTTTGTCGGCTTTTTTGTGACTGGTACCACTCCGGGAATTCTGACAGCCTGATGCCAGTCGGCACATCGCTCTGTTTTCGGCAGGCTATACGCTGCGAACGATAAATACCGCTATAGCCTGAGACCAGCCAGGCCACCACGCAGGCCAGCGCGGCGTAAATACCGATTTCAGAACCAAACAGCTCAATCGCCATCAGCGTTGAGGCAACAGGCGTATTCGCCGCCCCGGCAAAGACGGCGACAAAACCTATTCCGGCCAGAAAGCCGAGCGGCATATGCAGCAGCGGCGCCAGCGCATTGCCCAGCGTCGCACCGACATAAAACAGCGGAGTGACTTCACCACCTTTAAATCCGCTACCTAAAGAGACGGCGGTGAAGAGCAGTTTGCCTAAGCTATCCCACGGTGCCAGCGGTTGCTGGAAAGCGTCCACTATCACCGATATGCCCAGGCCAATATAGCGCTCTCCGTGCAGCAGCCAGACCGCGCAGGCAATCGCCAGTCCGCCAATAAACGGCCGCAGCGGCGCGTAGTGAATCCGTTTTTTCATCAACGCGCCGATTGCCTGCGTGCTGTCGGCAAAAATGCGCGCCGCGAGGCCAAAGCAGCAGCCGGCGATAATGATTGCCAGCAGCGTCCAGAGCGTTAGCGTGGGAAAGCTGGCAATAAAGTAGTGCGTATGCTGCACGCCCCACATGATGCCGACTCGATCGGCAATAATTGCGGCAAACAGGCAAGGAAGAATGGCGTTGTAGTTTATCCGTCCGATAGCCAGAACTTCGAGCCCGAAGAGCGCTCCGGCGAGCGGGGTACCGAAAACCGAAGAGAAACCGGCGCTGATCCCGGCCATCAGCACCATTGACCGTGCATCGTGGTTAAGACGGAAAATGGCCGTGAAGCGATCGGCGATCGAGGCCCCCATCTGTACCGCCGTGCCTTCACGCCCGACGGAGGCGCCAAACAGATGAGAAACAACGGTGCCGAAAAATACCAGCGGCGCCATCCGTAGGGGAATGATGCATTTAGGGTCATGGATCTCTTCCAGAATCAGGTTGTTGCCTGCCTCCACGCAGGTACCGTAGCGCAGATAGATCCAGCCGACGGCAAATCCGGCAAACGGCAGGAGCCAGATAAGCCAGCGGTGAGCTTCCCGCGTTGCCGTAGCCCACTCCAGTGAGAAAAGAAAAAATGCCGAGGCCGTGCCCGCCAGCACCGCAATGATAAAAGCGAGGAGCAGCCATTTCCCGAGGAATAAAAGCAAAGAGAGTGATGAAAAGCGGTATGCGCGCATCGTCGGATCCTTAGAAGATGAATCTTCCCGGACGCGGTGCCAGCCATTCAGATAGGCCTGCCCATTCCCGGTCCGGGAATAAAAAGCAGGCATCATTAGCCACATGGCGGTTCAAGGAGGAATGCCATCTCCTGTGAGAAATATCTTACATTACGAATCGATTCAGCTGAAGTGGTTTATACAAGGGGGAAACGAATAACACGGCGCGTCGGGCGGCGCACCGTGGGGGAAAGGTTAATGGTTGTCGTCCTGCGGCATATGGCGATAAATATACACACCGCTCAGCAGGGTGAATACCAGCGTCAGAGCGGTCAGGCCGAAGACCTTGAAGTTGACCCAGATGTTCTGCGGCAGCCAGAAAGCGATATAGATATTTGCCAGCCCGCAAAGGATGAAAAACACCGCCCAGGCCAGATTGAGACGTGACCACACCTGCTGCGGCAGCGTCAGCTCTTTACCCAGCATACGCTGGATCAATGGCTTCTTCATCACCCACTGGCTGAACAGCAGGGCGCTGGCGAACAGGACGTAGATAACCGTCACTTTCCACTTAATAAATTCGTCGTTGTGGAAAAAGATGGTTAAGCCGCCGAATACAGCGACCAGCACGAAGGTAATTAACGCCATTTTTTCGACTTTGCGATAGCGTACCCAGCTGTAAATCAGCACGATAGCGGTGGCGATAATCAGCGCGGTCGTCGCGGCGTAGATATCATAAAGCTTGTAGAATGCGAAGAAGACTACCAGCGGTAAAAAATCCAGAAACTGCTTCATACATCGATTCCGTCGTTCAGGTAGGGGCAGGTCGCGCCGCCCCGGGTTAAGTTAGTTACGAATGAGCATATACAAGCGGAATAAATAGATCAGCAACAATGCGGAGATCAGATTGCTGAGGGTATTTATTACCACCGCGCCAACGTTTGGCGTCAGGACCGCGAAGCTGGATGCAAACAGCAGAAGCAGCGTTTTCGCCAGCAGCCAGCCGATAATTGCCGGCGCCACCAGGCGTACGTTGGCCCAGGCCAGGCGCATACTGCTACGCATGGCGCTGAAAATACCAACTTTATCCTGTACCAGCATGATCGGCGCGAAAGAGAGCACAATGGCAAGCAGGACGCCCGGCACCACCACCAGCATCATCCCCATCTGCACAACAAACGTCGTCAGCAGGATCAGCAGCAGCAGCTTTGGCAGCACCGGCGCGGAAGCGCCGATCGCACGCAGGGCGCTGACTCTCTGGCCGGCGGAGACCATCTGGATCATCAGCAGAACGCCGCCGGCAAGAATGGCGTTACCAACCAGCCCGGAGAAGGTCGAGGCTGCGGACGCGCGCAGCAGAATTTGCTGCTGCTCCGGCGTCATGCTCTGAACCAGTTCGAACAGCCCGCCGCTGCCCGCCAGGCTATCGCCCTGACTCAGAATCGACAGTTGCTCTTCACTGGGTGAAAAGGCATGGCCAAGTACTACCGTAATGAACGCGCATAACAGCGCAATCAGCAGGATAGTAACGAACTGATTGCGGAAAAAGTTCCCGGTGTCACGGTAGACGGACTTCGCCGTGATAGACATGCATTCTCCTTGAGTATTGCAGGTATTAACTAGCCGGCGATTGTACCGCAAATCGCGGCTGGGTAGCAGTCTCTGCTCCTGTGCGCTAAGTATATCTTTGTAAATAGAAGGGGAAATCGGTGATGACCTCTGTTGAGAAGCGACAAGGGAGAACTTGATACATCTCGTTTATCACTGATTGCATTGAGAAAGTGAAAATTAATCTGGATCAATAAATGTTAAATTTGCCCACTTAATGTGATCTATGTTGGATCAAACATAACTCATTATGGGTATATTCTTGCGCTGAATAACCATAATGAGGAAGTGGGTATGAAAAAGTTAGCAGCGGCGGTTGTTATTCTGGGCACGCTTTCCACCGGTAGCGTCTGGGCGCATGAAGCTGGGGAATTCTTTATCCGTGCGGGTTCGGCTACGGTCAGACCATCAGAAGGCGCGGGCGGAACGTTAGGCAGTCTGGGGGGCTTTAACGTTAGCAATAATACTCAACTGGGCCTGACGTTCACCTATATGGCGACGGACAACATCGGCGTAGAGCTGCTGGCCGCCACGCCGTTCCGCCACAAAGTCGGAACGGCGGCAACCGGCAATATTGCGACCGTTCATCATTTACCACCGACGCTAATGGCACAGTGGTACTTTGGCGACGCCAGCAGCAAGCTGCGTCCGTATATTGGCGCAGGTATCAACTACACGACTTTCTTTGACGAAAGCGTGAACGATACGGGTAAAAAGACGGGCATTTCTGACCTGAGCCTGAAAGACTCCTGGGGAGCCGCGGGGCAGGTGGGGATGGACTATCTGATTAACCGCGACTGGCTGATTAACATGTCGGTGTGGTACATGGATATCGACACCACCGCCAACTATAAGCTGGCGGGCGCGCAGCAGCACGACAGTATTCGTCTGGATCCGTGGGTGTTTATGTTCTCTGCGGGATACCGGTTCTAAACTCTTGCTCAAAGCTGGTCGTCATGACCAGCTTTATTGCACGTCCCGACGCGAAGTCCGCTGCCGCGATTGCCGATGCGTCATTTGCCGCAATCAATCCGCGGAACGTCCGCGTCAACCGCTACTCATTACCCCATTTATTCAGGAATACCGCGATATCATCGATCCGCTGTTCATCAATCCCCGCCTGTATGGCCATCTCTCCCTGCGCCTCCTCGCTGATTTCCTCGTTATTCATCAGCCGCGTAATCAGCAGTTGAAAATAGCGCGCCAGGGGCTCACGTTCTGACTCGCTGACGGGCTCGGCGGACTCCGTCGAATACTCATCCGCAATGTCGTAAAATTTCAGTGGTACTTCTTCGTGCATAAATCGCTCCCGGGATAGAGGTTGTGCCTGCGTTTACTGCATTGAATACTATCATTCCTGTAGGGCTTTATCTCGGGAGCGCGCTGAAAAAAGACGGTATAGCCGGCACCGGGCCTGGCCGGCCTGTGACGGCAGGCGTAGCGGTATTGACGATCTCTTATTAGTGGCTACAGGTTTTGCAAAGATCCCTCAGATGAGTGGATAGCTAAGAAATAAATTGTTTTCTTTTATTCAATACATGCATGAATTTATTAAGATCCTGAGTGCCTTTTATTTTAAAATCATGCATAACGTTTTTTTTATGCGAGTACACGGTTTTATAGTTGACTTTTAACTCACGGGCTATTTGCATTTGGTTCAATCCAAGACTGAGAGCATGTATTACTTTTGACTGCGCATGGGTTATTGATTTACATGGGCAGTTGATACAAAGATTTACCTTTGGTGCAATATCTTCATATCCTCTTAATAAAAATAAATTTATATGAATGTATATTTTCCCCGTAATCACAGGAATTGAATCGGATTTGTATAAAAATAAACAATCTTTTGTGCAGTTAGGAATTTCACTTTTGGAGGATACGCTTTTTTTCTCTTGAAGAATAAATAGCAAGCTTTTTTCTTTTTTATATTTCAACTCATCATGGCACAAAAAGATCTCTCCAGGTTCCATTTCGGTGAATATGATATGTGCTTGTGCAATGTTGCTTTGAGTGTACTTATCTTCAAAGATAACGTTTTCGTCTGTGGTGATGGACTCCATAACCATTTGTTTTATAGCGTGTTTTGAGTAGACGTTTTTGGTATTGATCAAAATATTAAGCATACATAGATTCACATAGTTATTAATATATGCACTCTGATTTAAAAGAATGCCGGTAAAAATATAGCTGTTAAAAAAGTGAGCTTAATAGTCGCGATCTGCTTTTAAAGTTTAAAATAAGATATTGTAGGTCTGCAAAAAAAGCAACATTTGTCTGCAAAATGAGATTTGAGATATTTTTTCTAAGAAAAATCTTATTTTTCATATAGCTGGGGTTTACAGGCTCCATTTTTGTGAATGTGCTCCGCGATAAATTTTTATTATGCACAAAAAGCTTAGTGTCAATACTTAATTACTGGTAAAATACCAACGGGCTAAAATTTGATATGGATGTCATTTACCGCAATGAAAGAAAATGTTTTTAATGAAATAGTTGAATGGATTGAGTCTCGCCTGACAATAAATCCATCGGTCGAAGATATCGCCCGTGGCGTGGGATATTCGCGGCGTTCAGTTTATAATATATTCCATGAATATGCCGGACTGCCTGTCGGCAAGTATATCAGAATGCGCCGCATGACGCTTGCTGCCGGTAAACTCAGGCTGACTCACCAACCTATTTCATCTATAGCCTGCTCACTGCATTTTGACTCTCATCAAACCTTTTCCCGCGAGTTTAAAAAAGCCTTTGGTCGCTGCCCCAGCCAGTATCGACATTCAGCATACTGGGATATGTCGGCGCTCTATCAGAAGGTGGGGCCGCAGGGCGACAGACTGCCTGTACCCTGGCTTTGTTTTCTCGAAGAGCAAACCTTTTCTGGATACGGCTTCACCTATACGCTCTCCCTGGCCGAGGGTATCTGCGCCAGGAAAAATGTCACCAGGCGGAAAATCGCGGCGGAAATGCCGGGCGGCGAGCGAGACATCTATATCCTCTCTGAATTCTCACCTGCCGCCGATAATCTCTATAAAGTGACCATCGGCAGTTTTATTGGTGCACCAGTAAGCTCACGGGAACGCCCTTTCCGCGAGATAAGGGTCGCTAAGCGGGGTTTATACCTGGGCATGGAATTTAGCGGTAGCTGGGAGGATTATGTTTTACTGTCAAATAATGTTTATATGAAACATCTTCCTGAGCTCGGGCTGTATCGCCGCGAGGGCTACGATATCGAACGTTTTGTTCAGCCGCAAAACGTGACGTCAGGAAACGATCGGCCTTATTACACCATCCAGTATTTTGTCCCGGTGGCCTATCTTTAGCGATTGGCTCACGCTCTCTGCCGCCACTAGTGGTGCCCGCAAGGTATGACCCAGTCAGACCCTGCATTGACACGAGAGACCACTGCTATCCACATTCGTACAGAGTTGGAGGGTAGGCTGACAGCTTTCCTGGTAATAGGTGTTTCGGATCGCGGCTGGAGGCCGCGTCCGGCGCGCTATCGGGAGGGACATACTGGATGTCGGCCATAAAAAAAGCCCGCACAAGTGCGGGCAAAAATACTGGAAGCAATGTGAGCAATGTCGTACCGAATACCTGAGTTGTTTACTCAACTATTCGGTAATGAGAAAGATAATATTTCTCATTTAAGATATCAACCCCAATTTTTGTGCGGCAGCGATCTTTTTACATTGAGGTGTTCATCGGGCATTTACAGGCTGCTATCCCCCTTGAAGCCGTCCCGTTCATAAAAGGATGTCTCTCGGGCGCAAAAACGGCCGATAGCTATGATGTTGGCCGGATGGCCGCAAAAAGAGGTGATGGCGCGGTTTCGTCTGACGCGTAAATACGCCGACAGCTTACCGCTGAAATAACCGCCCGGCCCAGGGCCGGACGGCAAGCATCATCAGGCGGCTTTAGTGGCGGCTTTCAGACTGCGGGCGAAGGTCTTTAATTCTGCCAGCATGGCCTGCGGGTCGTTCACGTTGCGCTCGATAATTTTGACGATGGCAGAGCCGGAAATCGCCCCGGCCGCGCCTGCGTCAATCGCGGCGGTAACCTGCTCCGGCGCCGAGATGCCAAATCCTTGCAGCGGCGGGGCGGCGTTGTACTCGGCCAGCTTTTCAATCAGATGATGCAGCGGCAGCGCGGCGCGGTTTTCCGCACCGGTTACGCCCGCCCGCGACAGCAGGTAGGTATAGCCGCGCCCGTAAGAGGCGATCTGGCGCAGCAGGTCGTCATCGGCATTCGGCGGGCAGATGAAAATCGGCGCGATGTTGTGGCGCAGCGCGGCCTGGCGGAACGGCGCGGACTCTTCAACCGGCACATCGGCCACCAGCACTGAATCGACGCCAGCGCGTTCGCACGCGGCGTAGAATTCATCGATACCGGGGCTGAACACCAGGTTGGCGTACATCAGCAGCCCGACTGGAATCGTCGGGTGCTTCTGGCGAATCGCCGTCAGCATCTCGAAGCATTGCGCGGGCGTCACCCCGGCGGCAAAAGCGCGCAGGGTGGCGTCCTGGATCGTCGGGCCATCCGCCAGCGGGTCGGAGAAAGGAATGCCCAGCTCCAGCGCGTCGGCACCGGCTTCAATCAGCGTATCGATAATTTTCAGCGACAGCTCAGGATTAGGGTCGCCGAGGGTGACGAAGGGAACAAACGCGCCTTCCCGGCGAGCTTTCAGTTGTGCAAACAGCGTCTCATAACGTTCCATCAGATTTCCCCTCGCGCTTTTAAAATATCGTGTACGGTGAAGATGTCTTTATCGCCGCGGCCGGAGAGGTTAACCACCAGCAGCTGCTCTTTTTCCGGGTTTTCGCGCATCATTTTAAGCGCGTGCGCCAGGGCATGGGAGGATTCCAGCGCCGGAATAATCCCTTCATGGCGGGAGAGCGCTTTAAAAGCATCCAGCGCTTCATCATCGGTAATCGATACGTAATCGGCGCGACCAATGCTGTTTAAATAAGCATGCTGCGGGCCAACGGACGGGAAATCCAGACCGGCGGAGAGGGAGTAGGACTCCTCAATCTGCCCCTCATCGGTCTGCATCATCGGCGATTTCATACCGAAGTAGATGCCCACGCGGCCGTGCTTAAGCGGCGCCCCGTGTTCGCCGGTTTCGATCCCATGTCCGGCGGGCTCCACGCCAATCAGGCCAACGGCGGTGTCGTCGATAAAGTCAGCGAACATGCCGATAGCGTTGGAGCCGCCGCCAACGCAGGCGATAACCGCATCCGGCAGGCGTCCTTCTTTCTCCAGGATCTGCGCTTTAGTCTCTTCGCCAATCATCCGCTGGAATTCACGCACGATGGTCGGGAACGGATGCGGGCCAGCGGCGGTGCCGAGCATGTAGTGGGCTTTTTCATAGCTGCCTGACCAGTCGCGCAAAGCCTCGTTACAGGCATCTTTCAGGGTGGATGAGCCGCTATGTACCGGGATCACTTCCGCACCCATCAAGCGCATGCGGAAGACGTTCGGCGACTGGCGTTCGATATCTTTGGCGCCCATATAGATGCGGCACTTCAGGCCGAGCAGGGCGCTGGCAAGGGCTGAGGCAACGCCGTGCTGACCGGCGCCGGTTTCGGCGATAATTTCCGTTTTGCCCATGCGTTTTGCCAGCAGCGCCTGGCCGAGCACCTGATTAGTTTTGTGTGCGCCGCCGTGCAGCAGATCTTCCCGCTTCAGATACAGGGTCGTGCGCGTACCTTCGGTGAGGTTACGGCATTGGGTCAGCGCCGTCGGGCGACCGGCGTAGTTTTTAAGCAGGTCGCTAAATTCGGCCTGGAATGCAGGATCTTTCTGCGCGCTGACGAAGGCTTCTTCCAGCTGGCGCAGGGCAGGCATCAGGATCTGCGGAACGTACATCCCGCCGAATTCGCCGAAATAGGGATTCAGTAAAGTACTCATTGTTGCTCCTTAATATGCGCGCAGCGTTTGAAACAGCGAGGCCAGCTTGCTGGCATCTTTAATACCCGGCTGTGACTCTACGCCTGAATTAAAATCGAGTCCGGCACAGCCGCTTTTCGCGGCTTCCACACAGTTATCGGCGCCGAGGCCGCCAGCCAACAGAACGTTACGCAGATCCTGGCCTTGCAGCAGAGACCAGTCGAAACGCTGGCCGGTGCCGCCCTGACCATTGTCGAGAACGTATTTGTCGACATGATTCAGATTGCGCGGCGGTAGCGTTTCGCCAACGCTGAGGGCTTTCCAGATTTGTACCTTGCCCGGTAATTCGGCGCGCAGGGCGTCGATATAGGCCTGGTCTTCGCTACCGTGGAGTTGCACAGCGGCTAAGCTCAGATTTTTCGCGCGGGCAATCACTTCCGCCACCGGCGAATTGCGGAACACGCCGACATAGCTCAGAGGCGCGCTGGCAATTACCGCTTGCGCCTGAGCCTCGTTCACCGCTCGCGGCGACGTCGGAACGAAAATCAATCCGCCATAGATCGCGCCGGATTCATATGCCACCTGGGCATCCTGGGGGCGGGTCAGGCCGCAGACCTTATTCTCACCGAGCAGCACGCGTTTTACGGCGGCGTTCAGATCGTCATGCTCCATCAGGGCAGAACCAATCAGGAAGCCGTTGGCAAAGTGGCTTAATTCGCGCACTTCAGCATAAGTATGGATGCCGGACTCGCTGATGACCGTGACGCCATGACCGAGGCGGGGTGCCAGGGTGCGGGTGCGGTTGAGGTCAATCGACATATCGCGCAGATCGCGATTGTTGATGCCGACCACTTTAGCCTTCAGCGCAATTGCGCGCTCCAGTTCCTCTTCATTGCTCACTTCGGTCAACACGCCCATGTTCAGGCTATGCGCGACGGCGGAGAGCTGACGATACTGCTCATCGTCCAGCACCGAAAGCATCAGCAGACAGGCATCAGCCTGGTAGTAGCGCGCCAGGTAGATTTGATAAGGATCGATAGTAAAGTCCTTACACAGAATCGGCTGCGGCGCGACCTTGCTGACCATCGGCAGACAATCGAAGCTGCCCTGGAAATACTTCTCATCGCAAAGCACTGAGATAGCCGAGGCATAGTGCTTGTAGACACCGGCGATGGCCGCCGGGTCAAAATCTTCGCGAATCAGGCCTTTCGATGGCGAGGCCTTTTTGCACTCAAGAATAAATGCGGTGCGGGTGCCGGCGAGGGCATCGTAAAAATTGCGCTGCGTCGGTACCACTTCATTTTGAAAACTGGCTAACGGTTGTTGTTGTTTGCGGGCTTCTACCCAAATCGCTTTGTCGGCCACGATTTTTGCTAAAACGGTCTGCATTATTTACCCTCTTGCCGCTAATGCGGTCACTCTGTCATAGGCCGCTCCGCTGTGCAGCACATCGATGACTTGCTGCGCGTTGGCCTTCAGGTCTTCGCGTCCATGTAAACGCATCAACATGGCGACGTTGGCGGCAACGGCGGCTTCGTGAGCGGCTTCACCTTTACCTTGTAGTAAGCGCGTAAGAATGTCACGGTTTTCTTCCGGCGTGCCGCCTGCCAGCTGCTCCTGATGATACGGCGTCAGGCCGAAGTCGGCGGCGGTCAACTGGTAGCTCTTGATCTGACCGTTGCTGAGCTCCGCGACCACCGTCGGCGCGTGCAGCGATACTTCATCCATACCGCCGCTATGTACCACGGCGGCTCGCTGGTAGCCCAGCACGCGCAGGGTTTCCGCAATCGGCAGCACCAGTTCCGGACTGTAGACGCCAATCAGCGCCAGCGGCGGATGCGCCGGGTTGATCAGCGGCCCGAGCACGTTGAACAGGGTACGGGTTTTGAGCTGCTGGCGTACCGGCATCGCGTGACGGAAGCCGGTGTGGTATTTCGGCGCAAACAGGAAGCAAACGCCCAGTTCATCCAGCGCCTGGCGAGATTTATCGGCATTCATATCGAGATTGATACCGAATGCTGCCAGCAGGTCGGAAGAACCGGACTTGCTCGACACGCTGCGGTTGCCGTGTTTGGCGACCTTCAGGCCGCAGGCGGCAGCCACAAACGCGCTGGCGGTTGAAATATTGATACTGTTGCTGCCGTCGCCGCCGGTACCGACGATATCGGCAAACGGATAATCCGGACGCGGGAACGGCGCGGCGTTTTCCAGCAGCGCGGTAGCGGCGCCGGCGATCTCCTGCGGATGCTCGCCGCGTACCTTCATGCTGACCAGCGCGGCGGCCAGCTGCTCAGGCTTCACTTCGCCGCGCACCACTGCGGAAAACAGCTGGTGGCTCTCCTGCTGGCTCAGGGTTTCTGCCTGATACAGTTTTTCCAGAATCGGCTGGAGGGTATTAGTCTGTTCCAGCTTCTGCAGCGCCCAGGCCAGAGTCTGTTCCAGCAGACGCGCCCCTTGGGTGGTCAGAATCGATTCAGGATGGAACTGGAAGCCGCAGACGCGATCCGCGTCGTGACGCACCGCCATGACCATGCCGTTAAAGTGGGCGTTGATCGTTAGTCCGGCCGGGATATTGCTGCCCACCAGCGAGTGGTAGCGGGCGACCGGCAGAGGATTACTCAGACCGGCAAACATCGCCTGGCCGTCGTGTTCAATGCTTGAAGCCTTGCCGTGAAGGATTTCACCGGCCTGGCCGACGTAGCCGCCGTAGGCTTCAACAATCGCCTGGTGACCGAGGCAGATGCCGATAATCGGCAGCTTACCGCGCATGCGGGTCAGCAGCTCCGGCATACAGCCCGCTTCGCTCGGGGTTCCCGGGCCCGGGGAGAGCATCAATACTGGATTGTCCATGGTGCCGATGCGCTCAATCAGCGCCTGCGCCGGGACGGAATTGCGATAAATCACCACGTTATGGCCGTTCGAACGCAGCTGGTCTGCCAGGTTATAGGTGAAAGAATCGATATTATCGAGCAGCAGAATGTCGGCCATTAGAAAATCTCCTTCGCGTGGTGGGCCTGGGCGATAGCGCGCAGCACCGCGCGAGCTTTATTGCGGGTTTCATCCGCTTCTGACTGGGGAACAGAGTCGAGCACGATACCGGCGCCGGCCTGCACCGTGGCGATGCCATCCTGCACGTAGGCAGAACGAATGACGATGCAGGTATCGAGGTCGCCATGGGCGGTGAAGTAGCCCACCGCGCCGCCGTAGCTGCCCCGGCGCTTGCCTTCGGCAGCGGCAATGAGCTGCATGGCGCGCACTTTCGGCGCTCCGCTGAGGGTGCCCATATTCATACAGGCGCGATAAGCATGCAGAACGTCGAGATCGCTGCGCAGCTCGCCAACCACGCGGGAGACAAGGTGCATCACGAAGGAGTAACGGTCGACTTTGGTTAAGTCGGCAACGTAGCGGCTTCCCGGCGTGCAGATGCGCGCGAGGTCGTTACGCGCAAGGTCAACCAGCATCAGATGCTCGGAGAGCTCTTTATGGTCGGTGCGCATCTCCAGCTCAATACGGCTGTCGAGATCGCGATCCAACGAACCGTCTGCACGGCGGCCGCGCGGACGGGTACCGGCTATCGGGTAGATCTCAATCTGACGGTTGGTGGCATCGTACTTAAGCGAGCTCTCCGGCGAAGCGCCGAACAGGGTGAAGTCGTTGTCCTGCATAAAGAACATGTACGGACTGGGGTTGCTCTTTTTCAGCACATCATAAGCGGCCAGCGGCGACGGGCAGGGCAGCGAGAAACGGCGCGAAGGTACCACCTGGAAAATCTCGCCCGCGCGGATGGCGCGCTGCATTTTACGCACCACGGCGCCGTACTCTTCGTCGCTCTGGTCGCAATCGCAGCGCATCTCGGCTACCGTCGTCACCGGCAGCGGCGCCGGCGGTTCGTTCAGCTGTTGACGAAGCTGAGCGATGCGCTGCAGCAGACGCTGCTTTTCGCTTTCCAGCGGGGTGAACAGGCTCGCCTGAATGCGCGTGTTTTTAGTCTGATGGTCGATAACCAGCAGCGTTTCCGCCAGGTAGAAGCAGTAATCCGGGCAGGCAGTGTCGCTTTCCAGCGGCGGTAGGTTTTCAAAGCCGGCGACGAGGTCATAGGCGAACAGACCGCCGAAGAACATGGCTTCGCGTTCGTCCTGCGGTACGGTAATCAGTTCCTGCAGCAGGCGAAAGGCGTCGAATACCGACAGTGAACACAGACGGGCATCTTCATCTAACAGCGCGCTGACCGGCGGGAAAGTTAATACCCGACCGTTTGGCTGACGCTGGTTATTAATGCCTGAAGGCAGAGCGCTGTCCAACAGCTCCAGCAGCGCCGTGCCGTTAGCGGAAAGTGCGTGAATAGTGACAGTGTCACCTAGTGCGGTAATACGCAGCGCGCTATCCACCAGCAGCAGGCTTTTCAAATCATCCTTACTGTCGATATCCGCGGATTCCAGCAGCAGGGTGGCGGGACGCGCGCCGCATAGCTGGTGGAATAGCGCCGTCGGGTTTTCCCGATAGATGGCGTCGCTGGTGAGAAGCTCGAGTGCCGGTTTTGATGTTTGCATTGTTTGTTGTCGCCTGTTCGCTGTAATAATTTGTCCAATAAAAAGCCCGCTCATTGGCGGGCCGGGTATCTGTATGCTGAGTGCAAAACGCGATCACGCCGCCCGATAACAGGAGGCGCGCCACCAGCCGTGCAGAGTGATGAGTTGCGTTTTCATTGATGATACCCCTTCATGTGAACTTGCGTACTAGTTAACTAGTCCGAGAGATTAAAGTCAACCCCCGTTTGCAGATTTTCTCTATCAGTCGGTATGATGATGCGCTTATTACTATCCTTAATCCCTTAAGCTGCAGAACATCAGTCAATTTGCCTGTGACTTAAAGTATGACGGGTACAGGTTCATGTCCAGCAGGAGTCATCTTGAGCAACACCAACTACGCAGTGATTTACGACCTGCACAGCCATACCATTGCCTCTGACGGGCGACTGACTCCAGAAGAACTTGTCCATCGCGCGCATCAGATGCGCGTCGGCACCCTGGCGATAACCGATCACGATACCGTGGCGGCGATCCCCGCGGCCCGGGCGGAGATTGAACGCGCCGGTTTACCGTTGACGCTGATATCCGGAGTGGAAATCTCCACGCTGTGGGAAAACCATGAAATCCATATTGTCGGGCTGAATATTGATATCGCCCATCCGGCAATGACCGCGCTGCTTGATGAGCAGAAAGCGCGCCGCCAGATGCGGGGACAGCAGATTGCAGAGCGGCTGGAAAAAGCGCGGATCCCTGGCGCCTGGGAAGGGGCGCTGAAGCTGGCTGACGGCGGCGCGGTAACCCGCGGCCACTTCGCCCGCTTTCTGGTGGAGGCCGGCTATGCCAACAATATGGCTGACGTTTTTAAGAAGTATCTGGCGCGCGGGAAAACCGGTTACGTTCCGCCTCAGTGGTGTACAATAAAACAAGCGATTGATGTCATTCATCATTCCGGCGGTAAAGCGGTCATTGCCCATCCCGGACGCTACGACCTCTCTGCCAAGTGGCTGAAACGACTGTTGGCCCACTTTAGCGAGCAGGGAGGCGATGCGATGGAAGTCGCCCAGTGTCAGCAGGCGCCGCACGAGCGGGCTCAGCTTGCCGCTTACGCCGTGCAGTATGGCCTTCATGCCTCGCAGGGGTCTGATTTTCATCAGCCCTGTCCGTGGATCGAGCTGGGCCGCAAACTTTGGCTACCCGCTGGCGTAGAAGGGATCTGGCGCAGTTGGGAAGTGGCCGTAGAACAAAATTGAGAGGGAAGTATGAGCCAGTTTTTTTATATCCATCCGGAAAACCCACAGGCGCGGTTGATTAACCAGGCGGTGGACATCGTGCGTAAAGGCGGGGTGATCGTCTATCCAACCGACTCCGGCTACGCCTTAGGCTGCAAAATTGAAGATAAAGGCGCGATGGAGCGGATTTGCCGAATTCGTAATCTGCCAAACGGCCACAACTTTACCCTGATGTGCCGCGATCTGTCCGAGCTGTCGACCTATTCATTCGTCGATAACGTCGCCTTCCGTCTGATTAAAAATAATACGCCGGGTAATTACACCTTTATCCTTAAGGGCACCAAAGAAGTCCCGCGCCGTCTGCTGCAGGATAAGCGTAAAACCATCGGTATGCGCGTACCGTCAAATCCGATTGCCCAGATGTTGCTGGAAACGCTCGGCGAGCCGATGCTTTCCACCTCGTTGATGCTGCCGGGCAGTGATTTTACCGAATCCGACCCGGAAGAGATCAAGGATCGTCTGGAGAAGCAGGTAGACCTGATTATTCACGGCGGCTATCTGGGACAACAGCCGACCACGGTTATCGATCTTACTGAAGACGTACCGGTGGTGGTGCGTGAAGGCGTGGGTGACGTGACGCCGTTCCTGTAATGGCCCTGTTTCCAGGGAAGGAAGGGGATACAGCGAACACCATCTTGCCGTTTGCTTTATACTGACATTCAGCGCTGCCTGATGTTTTATCCACTTTAAAAGAAGCTATGATGCCGCCTGGCATCTGTCTGCTTGCCATGCGCCTGCACCGAGGCGCGTGGTAAGTTGTGCTATGTGCGTAATGCAAAGAAGCATTCATCCTCAAGTTCGTGTACCATGTTCGGCCACGCGAGAGGCGTGTCTCTGTTATGTCTGCTGCGGTGACATAAAAAACGACACGAGCCGATGCATCATTTATTTACAGAACAGGGTGTTAGGTTGAATTCTATCCGACTCCCTGTTTTTCGAAGTATACCAGACGCCTGGGAAGGCGACACCTTAAGGAAGCTCAATGAGCGAGAAATTACAAAAAGTGCTGGCCCGCGCTGGCCACGGCTCCCGCCGTGAAATCGAAGCCAAAATCGAAGCTGGCCACGTCAGCGTCGATGGCAAAATCGCCACCCTTGGCGATCGCGTTGAAATTGTCCCGGGTTTAAAAATTCGCATCGACGGTCACCTGATTTCGGTGAAAGAGTCTGCGGAACAGATTTGTCGCGTGCTGGCTTACTATAAGCCGGAAGGCGAACTCTGTACCCGTAATGACCCGGAAGGACGTCCGACGGTGTTCGATCGCCTGCCAAAGCTGCGCGGCGCGCGCTGGATTGCCGTTGGCCGACTGGACGTTAATACCTGCGGTCTGCTGCTGTTTACCACCGACGGTGAGCTGGCGAATCGCCTGATGCACCCGAGCCGCGAAGTGGAACGTGAGTACGCGGTGCGCGTGTTCGGGCAGATCGATGATGACAAGCTGCGCCAGCTGGCTCGCGGCGTGCAGCTTGAAGACGGCCCGGCGGCGTTTAAAACTATCAAGTTTACCGGCGGCGAGGGGATCAACCAGTGGTACAACGTCACCCTTACGGAAGGCCGTAATCGCGAAGTTCGCCGCCTGTGGGAAGCAGTTGGTGTGCAGGTCAGCCGCCTGATCCGCGTGCGCTATGGCGATATTCTGCTGCCGAAAGGCCTGCCGCGCGGCGGCTATACCGAGCTGGACCTGGCGCAGACCAACTACCTGCGCGAGCTGGTCGAACTTGCGCCGGAAACCAGCTCTAAGGTTGCGGTTGAAAAAGACCGTCGCCGTATGAAAGCGAACCAGATCCGCCGTGCGGTTAAGCGCCACAGTCAGATGGGCAATAATAATAACAACCGTCGCTCCAGCAGCCGTAATAACGGTAACGGTTAATAATTTCAGTTCCGGCGGTTACCGCCGGAATTCTTCCTCCTGTGACTCCTTTCACACTTCTGCATAAAGACAAAAAACAGGAAATCCCCGGACAAATAACGCAAAGCGGTGCGCCAGGCAACGCCATATACTGAGGCCACTGATTACAAAAACAGGTAGCCTAAAATGGATACAGCAGGAAAACTATCGGCAAGCTATGTGGTTATCGGCGTTAAAGAAAAAATAGGTTATGGCTTTGGTGATTTTGCCTCTAATTTATCGTTCGGTTTTGTTTCTCTGTTCTTACTCTTTTTCTATACCAACATTTACGGCATTAGCGCCGTACAGGCGAGCCTGATTTTTGTTATTGCGCGCGTGGTTGATGCCGCTTTTAATATTCTGATTGGCTTTGCCATCGATAAAACCCACAGCCGTTACGGTAAACTACGCCCGTGGTTGTTATATGGCTCAATTCCGCTCGGCTTTTTAACGGTGCTCTGCTTTGTGCCATTCGGCGGTGAGGCAAAATTCTATTTTGCGCTGATCTCCTATACCATTTATTGCCTGGCGTATACGGCGGTGAATACGCCTTATTCGGCGCTGACTAATCGTCTGACCCAGCATGAAGCCTCCCGCTCATCGCTATCGGTATACCGGTTTGTGCTGGCGATTGTTGGCTATCTGATTGTTTCCACTACTGCCGATATGCTGATTTCCCCGTTTAGTGATAAGCAACTGGGCTACGTCTTTGCGGTCTCTTGCTTTGCGCTGCTGGCGACCTTTTTGTTCCTTGCCTGTTTCGGAATGACCAAAGAGCGCGTTGGCGAGGAAGAGGAAACTCCCGCGCCGACGCTGCGGGAAATGTTGAAGGCGGTGGCAGGCAATGCGCCGCTTATTAACCTCTCGATGTTTACCGTCTTTTTTTATATTGCCTATACCGTGTGGATGGCGATTGCTATTTACTTCATTAAATACATTATTGGCAGCGAAGGTTTTACGTCGACCTTCTTTATGATTCAGTCCGCAGCGTATATTGTCGGCACCGTTATTTCGGAAAAAATCATTGCGCTGATAGGTAAAAAGAAAATGACTTTGGTGGCGCTGTTGATCGGCATTGTCGGCGTACTTATGCAATATTTTATCGCTGGCGACAATATCTGGCTGATTATGACCGGGGTATGCTTGTATAGCATTACGCTGGGGATGGGCTTTGTTTCCATGTGGTCAATGATTGCCGATACCGTGGAATATGCCGAGTGGCACCATGGGGTGCGTACCGAAGGCGCCATCTACGGCTTCTTTAATTTCATCACCAAAATAGCAATGGCTATCGGCGGCGGCTGTGCGGGATGGATGCTGGACTATTATCACTATGACGCGGGTAACATTACTGCCAGCGCAATTAACGGTATTAACGTACTGATGACGCTATTCCCCGGCGCGATGTTTGCTCTCAGCGCCATATTTGTCGCGTGCTATTCGCTGGATGAAAAAACCTATCGCGATATTGTGCAAAAAATCAGCCTGCGTAAACAGAACGCGCTTTAACCTCAGGGAGCCAGAGAGATGAATAACGATTTTAATACCACCCTCGCCGCGATGAGCATCGAAGATAAAGTGGCGCTACTGACCGGCAGCGGCCTGTGGCGTACCGCGTCGCTGCCGCAGCACGGTATCGAAGATATCATTATGACCGACGGTACCTATGGCGTTCGCTACAGCAGCGCGCAGATTGATGGCCGGGAAAAGTGGAGCATGGATGATTTTATTTCGGTCATCACCCAAACAGCAGACCAGGCCAGCGCGGAAGAACCTACCGCGAAAGGGGGAAGCGAGGCGCTCTTCAGTACGTCGCTCCCGGCGACCTGCTTTCCTAACGGTTCCAGCCTGGCCTGCAGTTGGGACGTTGAACTGGTGCATCAGATGGGGCAGGCGCTGGGAAGAGAGTGCCAGCATATGGGGGTTGGGATTCTGCTCGGACCGGGCATTAACATCCGCCGTACGCCGCTGGCTGGTCGAGGCTATGAATATTATGCCGAAGACCCGGTGGTCAGCGGCGACATTGCTGCTGCGCTGATCAACGGTCTGCAGCAGGAGGGCGTCGGCGCCAGCCTGAAACACTTTGCGGCGAACAACTCCGAGTACCGTCGTACGGAAATGGATTCGATCATTGAAGAACGGGCGCTGCGGGAAATCTACCTGGCGGGTTTCCAGCGGGCGATTACAAAATCCCAGCCGTGGACGGTCATGTCTTCGTACAATCGTCTTAACGGCGTACAAACTTCGCAGGATCCGTTTTTACTCACTCAGGTATTGCGCGATGAGTGGGGATATGACGGCCTGGTCATGTCCGACTGGTACGGTATTAAAGATCGCCCGGCATCGCTGATGGCGGGTAACGATCTGGCGATGCCGGAAACCCGCCGCGATAAACAAACTCTGCTGGCGGCTATTGAATCCGCAGAGGTGCCGATGGCGGTGGTAGACCGCGCCTGTCTACGCATGCTGAAACTGCTCGACAAGGTTCAGCGCCATCGCCGCCCGGAAACGCGAGCCGATTTCCCGGCGCACCACGCGCTGGCGCAGCGCCTGGCCGGCGAATCCATTGTCTTGCTGAAAAACGAAGATAGACTGCTGCCGCTGCATCCGGAGAAAACACCGCGTATTGCGGTGTTGGGTAAACCAGCCCAGGAGCCGGTGATCCAGGGGTCCGGATGCGCGACAACGGTGCCGTATCTGCTCGACCGCCCGCTGGATGAAATTTTCGATCTCGCCGGGGACGATTTTAGCGTCTCATGGGCCGTAGGCGCGCCGGACGATCTGCGCAGCGATGAACAGGCGCTGGCGCAGGCCTGCCGGGTCGCTCAGGAAGCTGACGTGGCGGTGATTTTCGTCAGTACCGCCGTGGGTGAAGATGGTGAAAATGGCGATCGTCAGGATCTGAATATTCTGCCGGTGCATGAACGGTTGATTCGCGAAGTGGCGGCAGTCCAGCCGAATATCGTAGTGGTGCTGGCAAATAGCGATGCGGTGGTGATGCCGTGGCTTGGCGAGTGCAAGGCGCTGCTGGAAACGTTTTTTGCCGGACAAGGAATGGGGCGCGCGGTTGCGGAAATCCTCTTCGGCCAGCGCAACCCTTGCGGTAAATTGACGGTGACGGTGCCCAATACGCTGGAGGAAACGCCGGCCTGGCTGCACTATCCGGGCGAAAACCTGCGCCATCATTACGGAGAAGGGCTTTTTGTCGGCTATCGCTATTACGACAAGCGTTGTCTGACGCCGCAGTTTCCCTTCGGTTTTGGCTTAAGTTATACCCGGTTTGCTTACGATAATATTGCGCTCTCAGCCTCCCGTGTAGGCGCAAGCGAGACGCTTACCGTTTCGTTCGATCTGACCAACTGCGGAGAGTATGCAGGCAAGGAGATAGTTCAGCTGTACGTGAGCGCGCCTCAGGGAGAGCTGATTCGCGAAGTGCAGTCATTAAAAGCCTTCAGTAAAGTGGCGCTGGCCGCAGGGGAGTGCCGCCGGGTCAGCCTGCAGCTGCCCATCGGCGACCTGGCCTGCTATCATCCTGGCCTCGGCGACTGGGTCGTGACGCCGGGGCTCTGGCAGATCCGAGTCGGCGGCTCATCGCGGGATCTGCCGCTGACGGCGGAAATCGAAGTGGACTGCCCGCAGCGGTACGTCCCGCTTCGCGATGATAATTCGCTGCAGCAGCTGATTCAGCAGCCGGAAGCTTTTGCCCGGGTAGTCAAGTTGATTGCCGATAAGAGCCAGATGCCTGCGGAACAGGTCCGTGAAAAACTGATCCGCCTGGCGCCGGATTTGTTCTGCGGGCTGCTGATTGCGCTGACCGAGTTTCTGGCGCTGGATATTGAGCGCGACGAACTTAACGCCGTGCTGACAGGGCGCTGATCGTTGCCAATGACAGGAGAGTGCGCATGTTTCCTTTTTCAGTGACTCACCCCGGTTCGCTCACGCAGAGCGGACGACAGACGGCGAACAGCGGCTACGAGCTGATTGCCTTCGATGCCGAGAAGCTGAACGTGTTTGCCGCGGAGGTTCGCTACTGCGAGCCGCACTGGCATCCGGCTCCTGAGCTGATTACCGTACTGGCAGGGCGGTTTACGCTCGCCGTCGGCCAGCAGAGCCTGGAGCTGGCGCAGGGGGACATGCTGTACATCAATGCGGAAGAGGTTCATTCCCTCAACGCGGAGGCGGCGGGCAGCCAACTGGTCACCGTTCAGTTTTCGCCCGGCCTGTTTGACGAACTTCACCCCTCGCCGCAGCTGGAATGGAGTACCTGCGGACGATCTTACACTGCGGCGGACAGTGAAGTGCATCAGCGGCTGGCGGGGTTACTGAAACAGCTGATCGACAACCCTGCGCCGTTTCAGCGTATCGCCGCCATTTATCTGTTACTGGATGCGTTAGTCTCTGCTGGCAAGCCGACGCAGCGCGGCGAAAGTTCGCTGCGCGACGAGGCGATGATCAAAAAAGGCATAGATTTTATCAATCAACACTTTGACCAGCCGCTGACGCTGAGCGAGGTCGCCTGCCATAGCGGGATGAGCTACTCCTGGTTTTCGCGGCTGTTTAAAAAGGTGAGTCGCTATAATTTTAAAGAGTATCTGACGCTGGTGCGGCTAAACAAAGCCCGCACGCTGTTGCGCGATACCCGTACGCCGATTACCGAGATTAGCCACAGCTGCGGATTTCAGGAGCATAAATACCTGATTGCCGCCTTTAATAAATACTGCGGCGTTACGCCGACCGAATATCGCAAGCGCTTCGTTTCACGGCAAAATATTGTCGAAAGCGAACTGGCTCCGGGGGAGGATTGCCTGTGTCTGCCGCTCAACCATGCGCTGCTTGAGCGGCTGGTGGCTAGTAGTCGATCCCCATCTGCGCTTTGATACCGGCATCAAACGCGTGTTTCACCGGACGTAGTTCGCTGACGGTATCGGCCAGTTCGGTAATTTCACGGTGGCAGCCGCGTCCGGTAATAATCACCGTCTGCTGCGCCGGACGGTTGCGTAACGCGGTAAGCACCTCTTCCAGCGGCAGATAGTCGTAGGCCACCATATAGGTGAGCTCGTCCAGTAAAACGAGATCGAGGCTTTCATCGGCCAGCATGCGGCGCCCGTGCTCCCAGACCGCGAGGCAGGCGGCGGTATCGCTTTCGCGATCCTGCGTATTCCAGGTAAAACCGGTCGCCATCACCTGAAACTCGACGCCGTGGGGTTCGAGCAGATTGCGCTCGCCGTTCGGCCAGGTGCCTTTAATAAACTGCACGACGCCAGCTTTCTTACCGTGCCCGACGGCGCGGGTGACGGTACCGAAGGCGGCAGTCGTTTTACCCTTACCGTTGCCGGTAAAAACGATCACGATACCGCGCTCTTCCTGCGCGGCGGCGACGCGAGCGTCAACTTTGTCTTTTACCCGCTGCTGGCGTTCGCGGTGGCGTTCATCACTCATTGTGCGATTCCTGGTTTGCGGCCCGGCTGGGCGTCAAAAGTCATTCCCGTCTTACGACGACTGTCGTCGCCCATCAGCCACAGGTATACCGGCATGATATCAGCGGGGGTTTTCAATTTTTGCGGATCTTCCGTCGGGAACGCATTGGCGCGCATTTTGGTGCGGGTGCCGCCTGGGTTAATGCAGTTGACCCGCAGATGGCGGTTCTGATACTCCTCGGCCAGCACCTGCATCATGCCTTCGGTAGCAAATTTCGACGCGGCGTAAGCGCCCCAGTTCGCACGTCCCTGGCGGCCGACGCTGGAGGAGGTAAAGACCAGCGAACCCGATTCGGATTTGAGTAATAAAGGAAGCAGGGCCTGGGTGAGCATAAAGGTGCCGTTCACGTTCACCTGCATCACCTGCTGCCACACTTCCGGCTTTTGTTGATCCATCGGGCAAACGTCGCCCAGCAGACCCGCGTTATGTAGCACTCCGTCGAGGCGCGGGTAGTGGATGGCTATTTTCTGCGCCAGCTGCTGGCACTCCTGCGGCGTGCAGGTTAACAGGTCGAGAGTAAACCAGCTGGCGGGAATGCCGCCAGCCTGCTCAATCTCTTGCGCGACGCCGCGCAGTTTCTCTTCATTGCGTCCGACCAGAATAACGCTGGCGCTATAGCGGGAATAGGTCAGGGCGGCTTCACGGCCAATGCCGTCGCTGGCGCCAGTAACCAGGATGATGCGGTCCTGTAACAGGTGACGTTGCGGTTGATAGTGCACGGCGACTCCTCGGGCGATCTGCTGACGATCGCGCTTGCTGTTCGGTATCTCACTTTTGCGCTTTATGCCTGAAAGCGCCCGCTAATGCAATCGGCGAAGCGGAAACTCTTCGCGGAATTAATATCTTGCAACGATTTCATCGTCGCTGAAAAAAACAGGAAGGCGCCTCGCACGCGACACAAAGCACAAAGACTTCTCGCCGACGGCTGATGTACACTGTGCGCCAACGTCAGTGGTTTACACAAGGTGAAAACGTGGAATTAGTTGCTCAATATGGCCTGTTTTTGGCCAAAATCGCGACCATCGTTGTCGCAATTGCGGTTATCGTCGCCATTATTGTTAACCTGACTCAGCGCAAAAAACAGCGCGGCGAGCTGCGGGTAACCAATCTTAGCGAGCAATATAAAGAGATGAAGGAAGAGCTGGCGGTTTCGTTGCTCGATGCGCCGCAGCAGAAGCTGTGGCATAAAGCGCAAAAGAAAAAGCTTAAGCAGGAAGCTAAGGCGTCTAAGGCGCGGGCGAAGCTGGGGACGCCTGAGCCGGACGCCAAACCGCGCGTCTGGGTGATCGATTTTAAAGGCAGTATGGATGCGCATGAAGTCAGCAGTCTGCGCGAAGAGATCACCGCGGTTCTGGCGGCGGCAAAGGCGCGCGATCAGGTGGTCATTCGCCTCGAAAGCCCCGGCGGCGTGGTTCACGGCTATGGTCTTGCCGCTTCACAGCTGCAGCGTCTGCGTGACAAACAGATCCCGCTAACGGTGGCGGTTGATAAAGTCGCGGCCAGCGGCGGTTATATGATGGCCTGCGTGGCGAACAGAATCGTCTGTGCGCCGTTTGCTATCCTTGGCTCTATTGGCGTCGTCGCGCAAATCCCGAACCTTCATCGCTTCCTGAAGAATAAAGATATCGATATTGAGCTGCATACGGCAGGCCAGTACAAACGTACCCTGACGATGCTGGGCGAAAATACCGAAGAAGGGCGTCAGAAGTTCCGCGAAGACCTCAACGATACCCATCGACTGTTCAAAGATTTTGTTCACCAGATGCGTCCCGAACTCGATATTGAACAGGTAGCCACTGGCGAACACTGGTACGGCGTTCAGGCGCTGGAGAAGGGGCTTGTGGATGCGGTGGAAACCAGCGATGAGCTACTGTTGGGTCTGATGGATAAACACGAGGTGATCGGCGTGCGCTATCAGCAGCGTAAGAAAATGCTCGATCGTTTTACCGGTAGCGCCGCGGAAAGCGCTGATAAACTCCTGCTGCGCTGGTGGCAGCGCGGGCAAAAACCGCTGATGTAATCCAGACAACGCGAGGCTTCGGCCTCGCGTTTTCGTCAGGGCTGGGCAGAAGTGTTAATCCGCCAGGTGATACTTATCAGACAGTTCGTGCGCGAGGTATTTAAACATATTAAATACCGCCGTACTTTTCGCCGTGGGCAGTCCTTGCTCATCAAGATAAAACTCGCCGCTGAACACCAGCACGCCGTTACGCTGCACGACGTCGGTGGCCTCGATCCCGGCTAACGTATCTTCATGTTCGCGAATGAGTTTGTTGGCTTTTTCCAGAAGCGTCTGGCGATCGATGGGTTGGGTTGTACCTTGCATAAATGCCTCCTGTGATTCTTCGCGGGTAGTCTACGCCGCGCGACGGCGAGGGGCAAATTTTCCATTGATCTTACAGGGGTAATTGCAGGCGCCGAATAAACATCAGTTAGTGGCGGGATTTGCTTTTGCATGCTAATAAAGTTGCGTAACGAATTTTATCAGGTACAGTGTGACGCTTTCAGCGATCTGGCAACAGATTTGCTTGACATTCGGCCAAAAATTATTCGTGCTATGTCGCCTGGCAAGAAAAAGCCAGCAAACTCAGCTATCTGGTTTTATGGATGTGAAACCGGTGCAAAGGGTTGATATCCATCGACAACGACGCAACATAGGTTGTGACGTGTCGCCAGTGGATGGTGAATCAATGTGCGATGTATTCCTGGATGAATCAAATTAGGTAAAGGTGAATATGGGTAAAGCTCTCGTTATCGTTGAGTCCCCGGCAAAAGCCAAAACGATCAATAAGTATCTGGGTAATGACTACGTGGTTAAGTCCAGCGTCGGTCATATCCGCGATTTGCCGACCAGTGGCTCAGCATCTAAAAAGAGCGCCGACTCTACCTCCACCAAAGGGGCTAAAAAGCCTAAGAAGGATGAACGCGGCGCTCTGGTCAACCGTATGGGCGTGGACCCATGGCATGACTGGAATGCGCACTATGAAATACTCCCGGGTAAAGAAAAGGTCGTTTCTGAACTCAAACAGTTGGCGGAAAAAGCCGACCACATCTATCTCGCAACCGACCTTGACCGCGAAGGGGAGGCCATTGCATGGCACCTGCGGGAAGTTATCGGTGGTGATGAACAGCGCTATAGCCGCGTGGTGTTCAACGAGATTACCAAGAATGCTATCCGTCAGGCTTTCGAAAAGCCGGGCGAACTGAATATTGACCGTGTTAACGCTCAGCAGGCGCGTCGCTTTATGGACCGCGTGGTGGGCTATATGGTTTCTCCGCTGCTGTGGAAAAAAATTGCCCGCGGTCTGTCCGCAGGCCGCGTCCAGTCGGTTGCGGTACGTCTGGTGGTCGAGCGCGAGCGCGAAATTAAAGCGTTCGTTCCGGAAGAGTACTGGGAAGTTGACGCCAGCACCACCACCCCAGGCGGCGATGCATTGCCGCTGCAGGTAACGCACAACGGCGATAAGCCGTTCCGTCCGGTAAGCCGTGATGAAACCATGGCGGCCGTCGCGCTGCTTGAAAAAGCCAGCTACAGCGTGCTGGAGCGTGAAGACAAACCGACCAGCAGCAAGCCGGGCGCGCCGTTTATCACCTCCACGCTGCAGCAGGCCGCCAGCACGCGTCTTGGCTTCGGCGTGAAGAAAACCATGATGATGGCCCAGCGACTCTATGAAGCGGGACACATTACCTATATGCGTACCGACTCGACGAACCTGAGCCAGGATGCGCTGAGCATGGTGCGCGGCTACATTGGCGATAACTTCGGCAAGAAGTATCTGCCGGAGAGCGCGAATCAGTACGCCAGCAAAGAAAACTCACAGGAGGCGCACGAAGCTATTCGTCCTTCCGACGTCAACGTGCTGGCCGAAACCTTAAAAGATATGGAATCTGATGCGCAGAAACTGTATCAGCTGATCTGGCGCCAGTTTGTCGCCTGTCAGATGACTCCTGCGCAGTACGACTCCACCACGCTGACGGTAAAAGCCGGCGATTTCAAACTGAAAGCCCGCGGCCGTACGCTGCGCTTTGACGGTTGGACTAAGGTGATGCCAGCCCTGCGTAAAGGCGATGAAGATCGTACTTTACCGCTGGTCAATAAGGGCGACAGCCTGAGCCTGGTCGAACTGACGCCAGCGCAGCACTTTACCAAGCCGCCGGCGCGTTTTAGCGAAGCCTCGCTGGTTAAAGAGCTCGAAAAACGCGGCATCGGCCGTCCGTCTACCTACGCGTCAATCATTTCGACCATTCAGGATCGCGGCTACGTACGAGTGGAAAACCGCCGTTTCTATGCGGAAAAAATGGGCGAAATCGTCACCGATCGACTGGAAGAGAACTTCCGCGATCTGATGAACTACGACTTCACCGCGCAGATGGAAGACCGTCTTGACCAGGTGGCGAACCATCAGGCCGAGTGGAAGCAGGTGCTCGACAGCTTCTTCGGGGACTTCACTTCGCAGCTGCAAACGGCAGAGAAAGATCCGGAAGAGGGCGGCATGCAGCCGAACCCTATGGTGCTGACCAGCATTGACTGCCCAACCTGCGGGCGCAAGATGGGGATCAGGACCGCCAGCACCGGCGTGTTCCTTGGCTGCTCGGGCTATGCGCTGTCGCCGAAAGAGCGCTGCAAAACCACCATTAACCTGGTGCCGGAAAACGAAGTCCTCAACGTGCTGGAAGGCGATGACGCCGAAACCAATGCATTGCGGGCCAAACGCCGCTGTAAAAAATGCGGCACGGCAATGGACAGCTACCTTATCGATCCGAAGCGCAAGCTGCACGTCTGCGGTAATAACCCGACCTGCGATGGTTACGAGATTGAAGAGGGCGAATTCCGCATCAAGGGCTATGACGGTCCGATCGTTGAGTGTGAGAAATGTGGCTCCGAAATGCACCTGAAAATGGGGCGTTTTGGTAAGTACATGGCCTGCACCAACGACGAGTGTAAAAACACCCGTAAGATCCTGCGTAATGGGGAAGTGGCTCCGCCGAAAGAAGATCCGGTTCCGCTGCCGGAACTGCCGTGCGAGAAGTCAGACGCCTATTTCGTCCTGCGCGATGGCGCGGCGGGCGTATTCCTTGCCGCTAATACTTTCCCGAAATCCCGCGAAACTCGCGCGCCGCTTGTGGAAGAGCTGTTCCGCTTCCGCGATCGTCTGCCTGAGAAGCTGCGCTATCTGGCCGATGCGCCGCAGCAGGATCCGGAAGGCAACAAAACGCTGGTGCGCTTTAGCCGCAAAACTAAACAGCAGTATGTTGCTTCTGAGAAAGAGGGTAAAGCGACCGGCTGGTCAGCCTTCTATATCGACGGTAAATGGACCGAAGCGAAGAAATAACCTCCCCTGAGGGCCGCGTTGCGGCCCTTCATTCATTTCCCAGGTGACTGATCTCCCAAGTTAATCAGCTTTTTTATCTCCCGCCTTATAACTGTCTTATTATTTTTTGTTAGTATCTATACATAGTAGATATAAATGATATAGTGGTTATAGCTAATCTCTTTTTTATTATCAAATCGTCTTATACATCATCGTCTTCAGGATACGTTGTGGCGTCTAAATGGCGAGTCGCAGAGAGGCAGAGCCAGACTGGATTGCCAGCCGGATCGTCGCCTGAACGTAAAATGTATTAAGCGGGTTCATTTTACGCGCTATCGGATATCAGCCATGAAACTACAGCAGCTCCGCTATATCGTTGAGGTTGTTAACCATAATCTGAACGTCTCCTCTACTGCCGAAGGTCTGTATACCTCACAGCCGGGCATCAGCAAGCAGGTTCGCATGCTGGAAGATGAGCTGGGAATTCAGATTTTCGCCCGCAGCGGCAAACATCTGACCCAGGTTACTCCTGCGGGCCAGGAGATCATCCGCATCGCTCGCGAAGTACTGTCGAAGGTGGATGCGATTAAATCGGTGGCCGGAGAGCACACCTGGCCTGACAAAGGTTCGCTGTACGTGGCGACCACGCATACCCAGGCGCGCTACGCGCTGCCGGGGGTTATCAAAGGTTTTATCGAACGCTATCCCCGCGTCTCGCTGCACATGCATCAGGGCTCGCCAACGCAAATCGCCGAGGCGGTGTCGAAAGGCAATGCCGACTTCGCTATCGCTACGGAAGCGCTTCATCTCTATGATGATTTGGTCATGCTGCCGTGCTATCACTGGAACCGTTCCGTGGTCGTGACGCCTGAACATCCGCTGGCGTCGCGAGAGTCGGTATCGATTGAAGAGCTGGCGCAGTACCCATTGGTGACCTACACCTTCGGTTTCACCGGTCGTTCTGAACTGGATACCGCCTTTAATCGCGCTGGTTTAACCCCGCGCATCGTGTTTACCGCGACTGACGCCGATGTGATTAAAACCTATGTCCGCCTGGGGCTTGGGGTAGGGGTAATAGCCAGTATGGCGGTCGACCCGGTTTCCGATCCGGACCTGGTCAAGCTGGACGCCAACGATATATTCAGCCACAGCACCACCAAAATAGGCTTCCGGCGCAGCACCTTCTTACGAAGCTATATGTATGATTTTATTCAACGATTTGCACCGCATCTGACCCGAGACGTGGTCGATACCGCGGTCGCTCTGCGCTCAAATGAAGATATTGAGGCCATGTTCAAAGATATTAAGTTACCGGAAAAATAACCGCAGAAAAAATGATGGCATCCTCACGGGGATGCCAAAACCTATAATGACCTGAATTTGAATATCTAAACGTTGTCTGAATCACAATTTTCGTTAACTCCTCATACCAGATTTGCAAATATACCTGTCGCGATCAAAATAATGATTAAAGATATCTGCCGGGAAGCGAATTCGCTGGATTAATAGCGCATCCATAATTAAGATTTATCTGTGGTTAGCAATTCTTAGCGATTGGTGGTGAAAAAATGATTAGTGATATCGATTATATGAAGTTTACGATGTCACAGGAACGTGACAAGACTGAGATAGATCCGGTTTTGAGAAGTAAGGCCTGGAGCGCCGTTATCCTTGGGCTTGCGATGTTCTGGAGCGTCATTGCTCTGGTTATCTGCAACGTTTGGTTTCTAAGCTAGAGCACCTGCCAGTCAAAATGGTTGTGTCAGTTTTATGACAAGTGAAATATTGAGAATAATTTCCATCTGATAAAAATAGCGGCAATAAGGAGGATATAATCTTTCTCTTTTTAGATTCGCTCAATAAATTTTCTCTATTGGACTAATCGGCAAAATAATGACGATTAGTCCTTCTTTGTACTCGCGTACTAATACACCTTAGTTGTTGAAGTAAACGCACCTTCTTCAATGCTTCTCAATATTACCACCCTCTATTATTCAAATTTCCTGTCTTAATCCGCTTAACCTATTTTAGCAATTTGAGTTGTTATCAAAGTGTTACATCAAAGATGTGTTATCTTTAATAATGACCCTGAGGAGGATCAGGGGATGCTATCCCTAAGGTAAAGGAGGAGCTATGTCGTCAACCCTACGAGCAGCCAGCAAGGATACGCTTCAGGTTAAAGATAAAACCTGGCATTACTACAGCTTACCGCTGGCCGCCAAAGAACTGGGCGATCTCTCGCGCTTGCCCAAATCACTTAAAGTGCTACTGGAAAACCTGCTGCGCTGGCAGGACGGTGATTCCGTCACCGCCGAAGATATTCATGCCCTTGCCGGATGGCTGCAGCATGCCCATGCCGACCGGGAAATTGCCTACCGTCCAGCGCGCGTTCTGATGCAGGACTTCACCGGTGTTCCCGCCGTCGTCGATCTGGCGGCGATGCGCGAAGCGGTAAAACGCCTGGGAGGCGACACCGCCAAAGTGAACCCGCTTTCTCCTGTCGACCTGGTCATTGACCATTCGGTTACGGTAGACCGTTTCGGTGATGATGATGCCTTTGAAGAAAACGTCCGGCTTGAGATGGAGCGTAACCATGAGCGCTATGTCTTCTTACGCTGGGGACAACAGGCTTTCAGCCGCTTCAGCGTGGTGCCGCCGGGCACCGGGATTTGCCACCAGGTTAACCTGGAATATCTCGGTCGGGCGGTATGGGGCGAACAGCAAAACGGCGAGTGGGTAGCCTTCCCGGACACGCTGGTCGGTACCGATTCACATACCACAATGATTAACGGTTTAGGCGTACTCGGCTGGGGCGTGGGCGGTATCGAAGCGGAAGCCGCCATGCTTGGACAGCCGGTATCCATGCTGATACCGGACGTCGTCGGCTTTAAGCTGACCGGCAAGCTACGTGAAGGTATCACCGCGACGGACCTGGTCCTGACGGTCACTCAGATGCTGCGTAAACATGGCGTAGTAGGTAAGTTTGTTGAATTCTACGGCGATGGCCTCGATTCCCTGCCGCTGGCGGACCGTGCGACTATCGCTAATATGTCGCCGGAGTATGGCGCAACCTGCGGCTTCTTCCCGATTGATGCGGTCACGCTTGACTATATGCGCCTGACCGGGCGCAGTGAAGAGCAGGTGGCGCTGGTGGAAGCCTATGCGAAAGCCCAGGGGATGTGGCGTCAGCCCGGAGATGAACCGGTCTTCACCAGCACGCTGGCGCTGGATATGGGTAGCGTCGAAGCCAGTCTGGCAGGGCCGAAGCGTCCCCAGGACCGCGTGGCTCTCGGCGATGTGCCTCATGCCTTTGCTGCCAGCACCGAACTGGAGGTGAACCACGCGCAGAAAGATAAGCGACCAATCGACTATACCTTAAACGGGCAGCAGTACTCGCTACCGGACGGGGCGGTGGTGATTGCTGCGATCACCTCCTGTACGAATACTTCCAACCCCAGCGTGCTGATGGCCGCTGGCTTGCTGGCGAGGAAAGCTGTCGAGCTGGGCCTCAAACCGCAGCCGTGGGTTAAAGCATCGCTGGCGCCGGGATCGAAGGTGGTTTCCGACTATCTGGCCCATGCAAAGCTGACGCCCTATCTGGATGAGCTGGGATTTAACCTGGTCGGTTACGGCTGTACCACCTGTATCGGTAACTCTGGGCCGCTGCCGGATCCCATTGAGCGGGCAATCAAGCAGGGCGATCTGACCGTCGGGGCCGTGCTTTCCGGCAACCGCAACTTTGAAGGACGTATTCATCCGCTGGTAAAAACTAACTGGCTGGCTTCACCGCCGCTGGTGGTCGCCTACGCTCTGGCGGGTAATATGAATCTTGACCTGACGCGTGAACCATTAGGGACCGGTAAAGAGGGTCAGCCGGTGTATCTGAAAGATATCTGGCCGAGCGGCAGCGAAGTGGCCCAGGCAGTTGAGCAGGTCTCAACGGAGATGTTCCGCAAAGAGTACGCTGAAGTATTTGAAGGGACCGCCGAGTGGAAGGCGATTAAAGTGGATCGCTCTGATACCTACGACTGGCAGGATGATTCGACCTATATTCGTCTGTCGCCCTTCTTTGATGAAATGGGCGTTGAACCTGAACCGGTGGAGGATATTCATGGCGCGCGCATTCTGGCCATGCTGGGCGACTCGGTTACCACCGACCACATCTCACCGGCGGGCAGCATTAAAGCCGACAGTCCTGCGGGGCGTTATCTGCAGAATCACGGCGTCGAACGCATCGACTTTAACTCCTACGGCTCACGTCGCGGCAACCATGAGGTGATGATGCGCGGCACCTTTGCCAACATCCGTATACGTAACGAAATGGTGCCCGGCGTGGAAGGGGGAATGACCCGCCATCTTCCGGATAGCCAGCCTATTGCTATCTACGATGCTGCAATGCTCTATAAAGCGGAGGGCACGCCGCTGGCGGTCATTGCCGGCAAAGAGTACGGTTCCGGCTCCAGCCGCGACTGGGCGGCTAAAGGCCCGCGTTTGCTGGGCGTCAGGGTGGTGATTGCCGAGTCATTCGAGCGTATCCACCGCTCCAACCTGATTGGTATGGGGATTCTGCCGCTGGAGTTTCCGCAAGGGGTAACGCGCAAAACGCTGGGGCTGAACGGCGAGGAGCGGATTGATATCAGCAACCTGCAGGCTCTACAGCCAGGTATGACGGTACCGGTCAAGCTCACCCGCGCGGACGGTAGTCAGGAGGTCATTGAGTGCCGCTGCCGTATCGATACCGCGACTGAGCTGACCTACTATCAGAACGACGGTATTTTGCACTATGTGATCCGCAATATGCTCTAAACCTGCGTCTGATATAAAAAGGGCCAGCATATGCTCTGGCCCTTTTCTTATTAATGCGGCGGATTATTTACTCAGCAGGTGGCCCATTTTCGCCGCCTTGGTATCGAGATAGTGGGCATTTTTCGGGTTGCGGCCCACGATCAGCGGCACGCGTTCGACAATGTTGATTCCGGCTTCGGTAAGGATCTCAACCTTCTTCGGATTGTTGGTCAACAGACGCACCTGTTCAACGTTGAGCAGCTTAAACATATCCGCGCACAGGGTAAAATCACGCTCATCGGCGGCAAAGCCCAGCTGATGATTAGCCTCGACGGTGTCATAGCCTTGATCCTGTAAAGCGTAAGCGCGAATTTTATTCAGCAGGCCGATATTGCGCCCTTCCTGCCGGTGATACAGCAGGATACCGCGCCCCTCTTCGGCAATATGCGACAGCGCCGCTTCCAGCTGAAATCCGCAATCACAGCGCAGGCTAAAAAGGGCATCGCCCGTGAGACACTCAGAGTGTACGCGGGCCAGCACCGGGGATTGCCCCGAAATATCGCCGAAAACCAGCGCGACGTGATCCTGCCCGGTTGCCAGTTCTTCAAAACCCACCATGAGAAAATCGCCCCATGGGGTTGGCAGTTTGGCTTCTGCCACACGTTTAAGCTGCATGTGATTCTCCAGATTCTATCAGCACCTGACTGTGCTTCTGTTTGCCGCTATTTTGCCACAACGGCGCGACGTTCTCCTAATTGCGTACGGTTACCTGCGCGCAAAGCGCACAAACGAACTACTTTCCGTTATGATATTGAGGTCAAAGAATAAGGAGATGAAATGCTGTTGATTGCCAGACGAACCGCCGTTGGCGCGGCCCTGCTATTGATCATGCCTGCTGTGGTGTGGATTTCCGGCTGGAAATGGCATCCGGAACTGTCGGCAGGCATGATGAAGCTGCTGTACTGGGTGACCGAGACGGTGACGCAACCCTGGGGCATCATCACGCACGTTATTTTATGCGCCTGGTTCCTGTGGTGTCTGCGATTTCGTCTGCGCGCCGCGGTAGTCCTGTTCCTGATTCTGGGCGCCGCGATCCTGCTGGGTCAGGGTATGAAGTCGTGGATTAAAGACCGCGTTCAGGAGCCTCGCCCCTTTGTCATCTGGCTGGAACAGGCCCGGCAGGTGCCGGTCACCCAATTCTACACCTTGAAACGCAAAGAACGCGCTAAACTGGTGCATGAGCAGCTGGCCCAGGAGCAGCAAATTCCGCACTTTTTGCGTAAGCACTGGCAAAAAGAGACCGGCTTCGCTTTCCCTTCTGGTCACACCATGTTTGCTGCCAGCTGGGCGCTGCTTGGCGTAGGTCTGCTGTGGCCCCGGCGTCGTTGGGTAACCATGGCGCTGCTGCTGACGTGGGCCGTAGCGGTGATGGGGAGCCGCCTGGCGCTGGGCATGCACTGGCCGCAGGACCTGATCGTCGCGACGCTCATTTCCTGGCTGCTGGTGACCCTGGCGACCTGGCTTGCCCAGCGGTTCTGCGGTCCGCTATCGCCGCCGGGTGAAGAGGCGCAGGATATTAAAAAAAGGGCGGCAGCGCCGGAATAGTGTTGATATTGCCAGCTTCAGGCCGCATATCCTGTACTGGCGTCATGCATTTCCATTTCACCGCTGCGGCGAAAATGATACTTTATAGGGCTGAACGCGGGATTCTTACGCGCAACCCACATAACGGGAAGTCATGTGAAATATTTTCTAATTTTCTTATTGGTGTTAGCAATCTTCGTCATTTCAGTGACGCTGGGAGCGCAGAATGACCAGGTGGTCACGTTCAACTATTTGCTCGCGCAGGGTGAATTCCGTATCTCAACGTTGCTGGCCGTGCTTTTTGCTGCCGGTTTTGCCATCGGTTGGTTGATTTGCGGCCTTTTCTGGCTGCGCGTCCGCGTCTCTCTGGCGCGTGCCGAGCGCAAAATTAAGCGTCTGGAGCATCAGATTGCGCCAGCCGGCGCTGCGCCCGCTGAAGCCGGTGTTCCTGCGGTGAAGGAATAATCATTTATGCTGGAGTTGTTGTTTCTGCTTTTGCCCGTTGCCGCAGCATATGGCTGGTATATGGGGCGCAGAAGTGCACAACAGTCCAAACAGGACGATGCGAGCCGTCTGTCGCGTGACTACGTTACAGGGGTTAACTTCCTGCTGAGCAATCAGCAGGATAAAGCCGTCGATCTGTTCCTCGATATGCTGAAAGAGGATACCGGCACCGTCGAAGCCCACCTTACGCTGGGCAATCTGTTTCGCTCGCGCGGCGAAGTTGACCGCGCTATCCGCATTCACCAGAGCTTAATGGAAAGCGCCTCGTTAACTTACGATCAGCGCCTGCTGGCGGTTCAGCAGCTGGGGCGCGATTATATGGCAGCCGGGCTGTATGACCGGGCGGAGGGGATGTTTAAACAGCTGGTGGATGAAACGGATTTTCGCCTTGGTGCATTACAGCAGCTGCTGCAGATTTATCAGTCAACCAGCGACTGGCAGTCGGCGATTGAAGTGGCGGAACGCCTGGTTAAGCTCGGTAAAGAGAAGCACCGCGGCGAAATCGCCAACTTCTGGTGCGAGCTGGCGCTGCAGCAAATGGCGGGCAATGACCTGGATAAGGCCATGGCGCTACTGAAAAAAGGCGCCGCTGCGGACAAGAACAGCGCTCGCGTCTCCATCATGATGGGACGGGTGTGGATGGAGAAGGGCGACTACGCTAAAGCCGTCGAGAGCCTGGAACGGGTAATTGAGCAAGACAAAGAACTGGTCGGTGAAACCCTGGAGATGCTGCAAACCTGTTACCAGCAGCTGGGGAAAATCGACGAGTGGGAAGCGTTTTTACGCCGCTGCGCGGATGAAAACACCGGGGCGACGGCCGACCTCATGCTGGCACAAATCCTTGAGCAGCGAGAAGGAATTGAGTCCGCGCAAAACTATGTGACGCGCCAGCTGGAGCGCCACCCGACGATGCGCGTATTCCATAAACTGATCGATTACCATATTAATGAAGCCGAAGAGGGGCGGGCGAAGCAGAGCCTGGGTGTTCTGCGCCAGATGGTGGGCGAACAGGTCCGCAGCAAGCCGCGTTACCGCTGTCAAAAATGTGGTTTCACCGCGCATACGCTGTACTGGCACTGCCCGTCGTGCCGCTCGTGGTCCACCATTAAGCCAATTCGCGGCCTGGATGGGCAGTAAATTTAAAAAAACGCGCGCTTTAGTTACAACATACTAATGGATTTATCTTCATCATCTCCTCCGGCTACGGTAGCCGAATCGTCCGGCAGACAGGGAAATGCAGCCTGTTATTTTTGCCTTATCGCAGGTAGAATGCTGCCCGTTTACCTTTTTTGCGCCGAACCGGCGCTCATCAACAATTAAGGTCCGGCCATGACGTCTACTGCTACATCTTCTTCCCGCGTTGTCACATCTTCTCCCGTCGTCGTTGCTCTTGATTATGATAACCGTGATAAAGCGCTGGCGTTTGTCGACCGTATCGACCCGCGCGACTGTCGCCTGAAGGTGGGTAAAGAGATGTTTACTCTACTGGGGCCGCAGTTTGTTCGCGACCTGCATCAGCGCGGTTTCGAGGTCTTTCTCGATCTAAAATTTCACGATATTCCGAATACCACCGCCCGCGCGGTCGCCGCAGCGGCTGAGCTCGGCGTCTGGATGGTCAACGTTCACGCTTCCGGGGGGGCGCGTATGATGACCGCCGCACGTGAAGCCTTGCAACCTTTCGGCAAAGACGCCCCGCTGTTAATTGCCGTCACCGTGCTAACCAGCATGGAAGCCAGCGATCTACAGGATCTGGGGATTACGCTTTCTCCAGCCGACTACGCCGCGAAGCTGGCGGAGCTGACCCAGCGCTGCGGTCTGGATGGCGTGGTCTGCTCGGCGCAGGAAGCGGTTCGCTTTAAACAAGAACGGGGCCAGGCGTTCAGGCTGGTGACGCCGGGCATTCGTCCACAAGGCAGCGACGCCGGCGACCAGCGGCGAATTATGACGCCGGAGCAGGCGCAGGCAGCTGGCGTGGATTATATGGTCATTGGTCGCCCGGTCACTCAGTCTGCCGATCCTGCCGCTACGCTGCGCAGCATCAACGCATCGTTGAATAAGGAGGCATGATGAGCGATTCCAATAGCCGACTGGTGTACTCAACGGACAGCGGTCGTATTGATGAACCTAAACCGGTACATGCGCGCCCGAAAGGGGACGGTATCGTGCGCATCCAGCGGCAGACAAGCGGTCGTAAGGGTAAGGGCGTCTGCCTGATTAGTGGGATTGATGAAAATGATGAAGCGCTGGCTAAACTTGCCGCCGAGCTGAAAAAGAAATGCGGCTGCGGTGGGTCGGTAAAGGACGGTGTGATTGAGATTCAGGGCGATAAGCGCGAGCTGCTAAAAACGCTTCTTGAAGCCAAAGGAATGAAGGTTAAGCTGGCTGGCGGTTAATCAATAATAAGGCCACGATAATTATCGTGGCCTTCAATTTTTTGCTGGTGTACTGGTCAGCTAATATAAACTTTAATTTAATTGCTTGCGGTTAAATTATTTACCTACCTGGTGGCCAATAATACCGCCGACTGCCGCGCCGCCCAGGGTACCCAGGGTGCTGCCATCGGTAAGCACCGCGCCACCGAGCGCACCGGCGCCTGCGCCGATAGCGGTATTACGATCGCGTTTAGACCAGTTCGAACAAGCGCTCAGAGACATTGCAACAGTGACGGCCAGAACCACAGCGGCCATTTTTTTGTTCATTGAAGTCATCATTTTTTTTCTCCTGAATAATCTATTCATGGATACAACTTCCCTTAAGCATAGCTTGTTACGCCAGCTCGGGGAGTATTCCATGAAGCTTTAGTTGCGCAGGTGTTGCTCTATTCACGCAGGTGATAGTTACTTCCTGTTATATCGCTAACATTAATTCTACTTTCAATAAATTTTTCAGGCAGGTAAAAAGTCTGAATTCAGCGGTCAGATAAGTCTCAGACGAGAGCTATGCCGGGTACGGCCCGGCATACTAAAGGCAAAGCAGGGAGAACGATCAGGGATGGTTGACGATATTTACGGTTAAGCCGCACTGCGTTAACTGGTTATGCACGGCATCGTTTAGATTGTCGTCGGTAATAATGCGGTTGAATCGGCCGATCGGCCCGAGCGGATATGGGTGCACAACGTTGAACTTCGAGCTATCGCTCAGCACAATCGCCTCACAGCCCTTTTCAAGCACCGCGTTCACCACATCGGCGCGCATCATATCTCGTCCGGTAAATCCGGTTTCGGCCTGCCAGCCGTCGATGCCGATAAAGGCCTTGCTGAAGTGAACCTGCTGAATAAACTGCCGCGTGAGAGGACCAACCATGCTTTCGCTGCGCTTCTGGTAGATTCCACCCAGCAGGATCACTTCTCCGGGCGTCTCTTTCAGTAGGTGAGCGATATAGCTGCTGACGGTGATGATAGTGATATCGCCGCGCTCGGCGAGCGTACGGGCGAGCAGGGCGTTGCAGCTGCCGTTTTCGATAAATACCGTTTCCCCGGAGGAGACGAGCGTAGCGGCCCGCGCAGCCAGCTCTCGCTTAATGGCGAAATGGGTCATCATGCGGGTTTCCACATCTTCGCTGTCCAGCGGAACGGCGAAGCCGTGGGTACGTCGCAGGTAGCTCTGCTTTTCTAATGAGTTTAAATCCTGGCGAATGGTGACTTCAGAGACACCGGTCATTTTCGCGAGATCGGCCACGCTCATACGGCCTTTATCGATGACCATTTGCAAAATACTTTGTTGTCGGGCGTTCATAGCAACTTCGCAGTTAAGGGCTGTTTGGGCGAGCGATCGGGCCAGGATGCCCGATTGCGGCGGTGTAGATTATCAAATTTCCCACGGGGCCTTAGGCTGGCCGGGTTTGTTTTCCTGTTCGTCGTTCGAAAGCGCCTGAAGTTCAGCTTTCAGAATTTCGAGGTTATGGATCGCGGAGTGATAATCCCCGGCAACCAGAATATCCAGCACGGTATCGATACGTTGGGCGAGCAGGCGAGCATTCAGATCTGACATGGCGTTATCCTGGTTACAAATGTGAATAAAATCAATGATGCTAAAAACGGATGAAAAAGAGAAGCGAAAAAAACGCACAACTTTACTCATCGACGATAATTAGCGGACAACGCGCGGAACACCTACGGGAAGGGCTAAAACGCGGCTCCGGGTAAGGGAGCCGCATTGAACAGTCTATCAGGCGGCAGGGCGCGCAATCACGCTACGGGTTTCCATGCGGACTTCGGCAATCGTGACATCGATAACATCCGTCACCTTATATACGACCTCGCCTTTAATTTGCACGGTACCGCTTTCCTGGCTGCAAACCAGCTCATCGCGTACGGCGTGGAGGAATGGGGCCGGGATAAAGGCAACCGCGCCGTTATCAACCAGTCGAACACGCATACCGCCGCGGCTGACATCGATAATTTCAGCAGCAAAGCGAGTATTAGTGCCGGCCTGCGGCTTCAGATAGCGGGCGTACAGCCAGTCGCCGACGTCGCGCTCCGCCATGCGGTTGAGGCGGCGACGTTCCGCCATTTGCACCGCAACGTCATCCTGCGGACGAGAGATGGTTTCCCCTTTGATAATCGCTTTCAGCAGACGATGGTTGATCATATCGCCGTACTTACGGATTGGGGAGGTCCAGGTTGCATAGGCTTCCAGACCCAGGCCAAAGTGCGGGCCCGGCTCGGTGCTGATTTCGGCAAAGGACTGGAAACGGCGAATACGGCTGTCGAGGAAACCGGACGGCTGCGCGTCCAGTTCGCGACGCAGTTTGCAGAAGCCCTCCAGCGTCAGTACTTCCACCGGATCAACGTGAACATCGTGGGTTTTCAGCAAGGCCGCGAGCTGCTCGGTATTGGCCGGATCGAATCCGGTATGTACGTTATACACGCCGAAACCGAGCTTATCGCGCAGCACGCGGGCGGCGCAGATGTTGGCGGCAATCATCGACTCTTCAACGATGCGATTAGCGATACGACGCGGTTCGGCAACGATATCCAGCACTTCGCCTTTTTCGCCCAGCACAAAGCGATAATCCGGACGGTCCTTGAACACCAGCGCGTGGTTTTTGCGCCATTCGCTACGGCGCAGGCAGGCATCGTGCAGCAGGTTAATTTGCTGCGCGATTATCTCGCTCTCCGGCTGCCAGCCGCCGTTATTTTCCAGCCAGTCGGACACATCATCGTAGGCCAGCTTCGCTTTCGATTCGATGGTCGCCGCGAAGAACTGAATATTGTCTTCGATGGCCCCGTCAGCAGCCAGGATCATACGGCAGGCCAGAACCGGACGAACTTCGTTGGGGCGCAGGGAGCAGAGGTCATCAGAGAGTTCGCGCGGCAGCATCGGAATGTTGAAGCCCGGCAGATAGTTGGTAAAGGCGCGAATTTTTGCCGTATTGTCCAGCTTGCTGCCTTCGGCAATCCAGGCGGTTGGATCGGCGATGGCGACAGTCAGGTGCAGCTTACCGTCAGCGGCCAGCTCGGCGTACAGCGCATCGTCCATATCTTCGGTGCTGGCGCTGTCGATGGTCACGAAAGTCAGCGCCGTTAAATCGCGGCGTTCCAGACCCTCATCAAGCATCTCGGTCGCTACCCCATTCGGCGCTTCTTTTTCCAGATTATGGCGCGCCAGGGTGACCCACCATGGTGCGAAATGATCGTCGCCGAAGGTAATGTACTGGGTGAGCTCAGCGTAGAAACCGCGGTCACCTTTCAGCGGATGACGGCGCATTTCGGCAACGGCCCAGTCACCCTCTTTAAAATCATGCTCTACGCCGCGAGCAGCGCGGCAGGGAATGGCATCTTTCAGCAGCGGATGGTCAGGAACGATGGAAAGACGGTCGTCTTTCTTATGAACTTTGCCGACAAAACGCGTCAGGAACGGCTCAACCAGTTCTTCCGGCTCAGCGCTTTCGCGTTCTTTTTCAGTATTGACCACGGCAATAATACGATCGCCATGCATGACTTTTTTCATTTGCGGCGGCGGAATGAAATAGCTTTTCTGAGAGTCGACTTCGAGGAAGCCAAACCCTTTTTCCGTCCCTTTAACGACCCCTTCAACGCGCGGAGTCTGGGAATGCAGTTGCTGTTTAAGCTGCGCTAGCAGCGGGTTGTCCTGAAACATAATTTCTTATTTTCGTGGCTAAAAGAGCGGCTGACATTTTTACGCGAATATGCCTGCCGCAGCAAGCGCTGTTTCAGCATTTTACGTCTGCTGACATCCATTGCCGAGGGCGATTTTCAGACGATTCATCCAACCGCATAGCCCGCACCAGGCGAGAAGATCGATGGCGGCGGTGCGGGAAAGCCCGCATTCCGTCAATGGGCTTAGGTGGGCGGCGCTAAAACGGTCAGGGGAGCGGGTTAAAAGCTGTATGGACTGTAAAAGCCGGTGCTCGATGACATGCTCTTCTCTGCGCGACTGCGCGTCAGGAACGATACCGCGTAAAGCATCGGCAAAATCCGGACATCGCGAGGCCCAGGCATTGAAGCAGCTGATGCTGCCGTTAATCCGCGCTGCGATCAGCGCCACCTGAGCGGCGAACGGCGGCTGATCGCTGAGGTGGCTCAGGAGCAGTTCCTGCAGATCCAGCGGCGGTTCCTGGGTCGCCAGCAGCGGCGCCAGTTCAAACAGGCCGGGATACTTTTGCCATTTTGCCAGCAGCGACTGACGCTCATCATCGGCATAGCGTAAATCTGAGTCGTCGAGTCCGGGCCGCCAGTCGCTCTCTCGGGCAATGAAAAGCGCCTCTGGCGCATCTTCCTGCTGCGGCATCCCGGGGATCCAGCGCACCGGGTAACCCAGCGCGGCGTGAAAGGCGGCGATAGCGCGCGCCTGGAAGCCGATAAAGCCAATAATCTGATTGATAAGAATAATGTCGCGACTGGTCAGGCCGACTTCGTCAAGCTGGCTGCGGGAGAGCGCGTTGATCAGTGAAGGAGAGCTCGCCAGCTGGCGGGCGTATTGGGTAATTTGCGCCAGGCGTCGATTGCTTTCACGCGAGGAGTCCGGGCCGGGAAGCGGCGCCAGGCGGGCTGCGTAGTGATTGCATAGCCGCTGAACGCCATAAACCTGGGCGACGGTCAGCGCCGTGCTAAGCCGGTCATAGGCGCTAAATGTCTGTAGACGATTTACGCTCACAGAAGCAGGAAACAGGGCATCAGCCAGCCGTCTGGCGGGTGCCAGCCAGCGCGCATGCGCCTTAAGCAGATCTTCAGGTAGCGTGAGATCGAGGAGAAAACGATCTTCGACATGGGCGGCTTCAGGGACGAGCGGCAATACATCCACCGGGCAGATTGTTGACTGGGTCTCATGATACCAGTGGTTTTTGCCGTAAACGCGGCGTTGCTCCATGGGCGTTCCTTGTTCGGTATGTGGCAAACCGCCGTTTCGCGGTCATGCTATGCGGAACTATCCTGGCTTAACCCTGGTGCAGGAGAAAATATTGATACGTGCTAACAAATAGCGGATTGGAATAACAGAAAGGTAAATATGCAGAAAAGACCCCTCCTCACGGACGTAAGGAGGGTGAACAACTTATTTGATTTCCAGCTCGTTCATGGCGGCGATGTTGAAGCCGCCGTCAACGTGAACGACTTCGCCGGAGATGCCGGCAGACAGGTCGGAGCACAGGAATGCTGCGCTGTTACCCACGTCTTCAGTGGTGACGGTGCGACGGATCGGAGTGACCGCTTCGCAGTGCGCCAGCATTTTACGGAAATCTTTGATACCGGAAGCCGCCAGGGTACGGATTGGACCGGCAGAGATGGCGTTAACGCGCACGCCTTCCGGACCCATGGCGTTAGCCATGTAGCGGACGTTAGCTTCGAGGGAGGCTTTCGCCAGACCCATCACGTTGTAGTTCGGGATGGCGCGCTCTGCGCCCAGGTAGGAGAGCGTCAGCAGGGCGGAGCCCGGGTTCAGCATACCGCGGCAGGCTTTCGCCATCGCCACAAAGCTGTAGGCGCTGATATCGTGAGCGATTTTGAAACCGTCGCGGGTAACCGCATTAACGTAGTCGCCGTCCAGCTGATCTGCCGGAGCATAGCCGATAGAGTGTACGAAACCGTCAAACTTAGGCCATACTTTTGCCAGCTCGGTGAACAGAGACTCGATGCTCTCGTCTTCCGCCACATCGCACGGCAGGACAATGTTAGAACCCAGCGCGGCGGCAAATTCTTCCACACGACCTTTCAGTTTTTCGTTCTGATAGGTGAACGCCAGTTCAGCCCCTTCACGGTGCATTGCTTGTGCGATGCCCCAGGCGATGGACAGTTTGCTGGCAAGGCCAGTCAACAGAATGCGCTTACCGGAAAGAAAACCCATAGCTTTTAATCCTTATCGTTATTGCGTATTTTTACTTTAACAATCATCTGGTTAGCGTTGTTATTTCAAAATAACTCAAATTTAGCCGGGAATTATATCCCACTGACGACCCCTTGTGTCACGATATTTTTCTGCCATTTGCCACGGTCTGGCGCGCTTTGGCTACCGTGCGTACAAGAGTATACCATCTGATATTGCGGCGATCTGGGGTTAGCGGCGCTCGATTTCCGCCAGTAAAAGCCGGGCGTCCTCAGAGTGCGGGATCAGCTCGCCAGGCGGTTGATTCTGCCACCAGATCCCCGAGCCGGCCTGGTAAATCGTATCCGCCATCCGCCAGTGTCCCCGCAGAACCCATGCGATACCCTCCGCGCCGGGCCGCTGCGGTTCAGCGACGACGATAACCCGCGAGGCGGCACGCGCGCGCTGGGTCATAATATTGAAATCGAGACCGCGTCCGCTAATGCCTTCGCTGGCAAGAGGCCATTCGCCGGCAAAAGCCCATGGCTGCCAGAGCATCAGGCGCTGAGCAATATTGTCGCCCCGTAGCCACAGCGGCTGGCCCTCAAGAAGGGTGATGACCCGGTCAACGCCGGGAAAAGGAGAAAACGGGCCATCCTTTTCCAGCGTAGCGATACTGGCGCGCCAGAGAAACGGCGCATCTGGCGAGGCAACGCTGACAATTTCACGCGTTTCCCCACCGCCGTTTTTCCACGGCGTGACCGGCAGGGTAGAAAACTGAACCGGAACAATCATCGCAATTTTCGCCTCGGATTATTTACCGTCTTTACGCCAGGCATCGGCGGTCAGCGCCTCGCCGAAATGGCCGGCAATCAGACGTTTTGTCAGATCGTGCAGCGGAGAGGCCAGTACGTCGGCGGTGCTGCCGCGTTCGACCACTTCACCCTGGTGCATCACCAGCACCTGATCGCTGATGTGCTTCATCATGCCCAAATGCTGGGTAACGTAAATGTAGGAGATACCCTGTTTTTCCTGCAGCTCCAGCATCAGGTTAATCAGTTGAGAGCGCATTGACATATCCAGCGACGCCAGCGCTTCATCGCAGACGATCACTTTCGGGCGCAGGATCAGCGCCCGCGCCAGGCCCAGACGCTGTTTTTGGCCCGGTGCCAGCATATGCGGATAATAGCTGACGTGGTCAGGCAGCAGACCAACCATGCGTAACGTTTCGATAATCTGCTTCTGCCGCGCCTCGGGTTCGAGGTCGGTATTGAGACGCAGAGGGAAATCGAGGATTTGCGAAATTCGCTGCCGTGGATTGAGCGAGGTCGACGGATCCTGAAAAATCATGCGAATCTTCTGGCTGCGGAAAGAGAAATCTCCAAACGCCAGCGGATGGTCATCAATCAGCAGTTCGCCTGTGCTGGGTTCGACCATCCCGGCTAGCATTTTCGCCAGCGTCGATTTGCCGGAGCCGTTTTCGCCGATAATCGCCAGAGTCTGGCGCTCGCGCAGGGTAAAGCTTAACGGCTTAACCGCCTCTACCGTTTGCCGGTGAAACCAGCCGGTGCGGTAGCGAAAGGTCTTACTCAGATTGCGTACTTCAAGCAATGTTTCGACCATTTCACTCTTTCTCCATGTTCAGCGGGAAGTGACAGGCATAGAGGTGGTTGCGCGCGCCCACCAGCCGGGGCGTTTCGATACATTCACGCTGGGCGTAAGGGCAGCGCGGCCCGAGCCGGCAGCCGATAGGCAGCTGTTCGAGCAGCGGAATAGCGCCCGGCAAGGTATTGAGCCGACTTTTGTGCGGCATGGCGCTGCCGAAATCGGGAATCGCCCGAATCAGCGCCTGGGTATAGGGATGATGAGGAATCGTCACCAGCTCCTCGCTCGGCGCGGTTTCCACCGTCTGCCCGCAGTACATGACGTTAATTTTGTCCGCCCATTTACTGAGCATCTGCATATCGTGACTGATCAACAAAATCGTGGTGTTGTTGTTTTGGTTCAGCCGCGTCAGCAGGCGGATGATTTGCGCCTGTGTTGTCGGCTCCATGGCGTTAGTCGGTTCATCGGCGATCAGCAGCCGCGGCTGGTTAGCCAGTGCGATGGCGATCATGACCTTCTGACACTCACCATCCGTCAGCTCGTAGGGGAAGCTGCGCATCGCATCTTTATGGTCTTTAATCCCCACGCGGTGCAAGAGCTCAATGGCGCGCCGCTTGCGCCAGCCAAAACGTTGCCACCAGCGGCCTTTAAAGGTCCAGCCGGGGATATTCTGCGTGAGTTGTTCGCCGATACGTTCGGAAGGATCGAGACAGGATTGCGGCTCCTGAAAAATCATCGAGACGTTGTGGCCCACCAGTTTACGCCGTTCGCGCACTGAGAGACGCAGCAGATCGATATCGTCGAAACGCATACGGTCGGCGGTCACCCGCCAGTTGTCTTTGGTGACGCCGCAAATCGCTTTGGCAATTAAGCTTTTACCCGAGCCGGATTCTCCGACCAGGCCGCGAATTTCCCCCTCAGCGAGGGTCAGGCTGACGCGATCGACGGCTTTCACCCAACCTTCGTTGGTTTTGAATTCAATGGTTAAATTTCGGATATCGAGTAACGGCATTATTCCACCCCGGCGATAATTGCGCGGCGGATCCCGTCGCCCAGCAGGTTAACCAGCAGGACGCTAATCATAATGGCCGCGCCCGGCAGCATCACCGTCCACGGCGCAACGTAAATCAGCTCCAGCGCGTCGCCGAGCATCGCTCCCCACTCCGGGGAAGGTAGCTGAGCGCCGAGGTCGAGGAAACCCAGCGCGGCGATATCCAGAATCGCCATCGAGAGCGCTCGGGTGATCTCCGTAACCAGCCCAGAGGTAATATTTGGCAACACCGCGAACCATAAAATATTCAGGGTTGACGCTCCGTCAAGGCGGGCGGCGATAACATACTCTTTTTCCAGCTCGTCGTGCACCATGCTGTAAACCGAGCGTACCATGCGCGGCAGAAGCGCCAGCCAGACGGCGAACATCGCGTGGCTGAGGTGAGGTCCGGCGAAGGCGACCACGATGATGGCCAGCAGCAGTGACGGGATCGACAGCAGGGTATCAAGAATATGGTTCATTACCGCCGAGCGCAGGCCGTGGGTCGCACCGGCAATCACACCAAGCACCAGACCCAGTAGGGTAGCGCCCAGCGTCACCACAAACGCGCCGCCGACCGTTGGCGCCGCGCCGCTCAGCAGGCGGCTAAGAACGTCGCGGCCCAGATCGTCGGTACCAAGAAAGAACGAGACTTCGCCGTAGCGCGACCATGACGGCGGCAGCAGTTGATAGCCAAGGAACTGCTGATCGATACCGTAAGGCGCGAACCAGCTGCCGAAAACGCACAGTAGCACCAGCGCCGCGCAGCCGTACAGGCCGATCATAGCGGTAGTATCGCCATAGAATTTTCGCCAAACGGTGCGCAGCGCACCCGGCGGGCGCTTCTCCAGATAGACGCTATCGTAGGGCATACCATTCCTTATGTTTCAGTGGGTTAGCCATAGCCCCCAAAATATCGGATATCACGTTCACAATAATCACCAGCGCGCCGATGACCATCACGCCCGCTGAGATTGCGGCGTAGTCCTGTTGGCGAATGGCGTTAATGAGCCAGCGGCCCAGTCCCGGCCAGCTAAAGACCATTTCGGTAATCATCGCCAGCGTTAGCATGGTGGAAAACTGCAGACCCAGGCGCGGAATCACCGGCGGCAGGGCGTTATGCAGTACGTGACGGTGTAAAATTGTCCGCCGCGATACGCCACGGGTGGCCGCAGCTTTGACATAGTTGGTGTCGTACACTTCGCTGGTGCTGATGCGCATCAGACGGATCACTTCCGTCGTCGGCGCCACTGCGAGGGTCAGCACCGGCAGCACCATATGGCGCGCCGCGCTGACGATCATTTCATGACGCCACGGCGAATCGGAAAGCCACGCGTCGATCAGCGCAAAGCCGGTGACCGATTTCACTTCGTACAGCAGGTCGAAGCGCCCGGAGACCGGGAACCAGCCCAGGGTGAGGGAGAAAAATAGGGTCAACAGCAACGCCAGCCAGAATACGGGGATCGAGAAGCCCAGCAGCGCCAGGGCGCTAATCAGGGTATCTTGCCATTTGTTGCGCATAATCCCCGCCAGCATGCCGACGGGGATCCCGATCACCAGCGCGAAGCCGAAGGCGAGGATACACAGCTCCATCGTGGCAGGGAATACCTCTTTAAGCTGCTCGGAGATCGGCTGCCCGTTGATGCTGGAGACGCCAAAATCCCAGTGCAGCACGCCCTCAAACCAGAACCACCAGGCGTTCCACAGCGAGGCGCCCTGCAGCGGCGCGTGAGGCGTAAAATAGCTCAGGCTAAAACCGACAAACGTCAGCAGAAAGAGCGTAATCAGCAGCAGCAGCAGGCGACGCAGGGTAAAAATAATCATGGTTTTTGCACCTCGTCTTCTTTTTCCCGCGAGACGCCGGCAAAAGAGGCGTTGCCAAACGGACTCAGCACCAGGCCTTTCATGTCGTAACGATAGGCCTGAAGACGCAGGGAGGAAGCCAGCGGCAGAACCGGCAGTTCATCAGCAAGAATGCGTTGGGCCTCTTTATAAGCTTCAATGCGCGAAGCCAGCTGCTGGGATGTCAGCGCTTTTTGCAGCACGTCGTCGAATTCACGATGACACCAGTGAGCATAGTTGGTTTGTGAGGCAATCGCCGCGCAGCTCAATAGCGGACGGAAGAAGCTGTCCGGATCGTTACTGTCCGTTGCCCAGCCGGAAAGCGTCAGATCATGACTCATATCCATTAATCTGGCTTCCTGAAAACGCCCTTCGACCGGCACAATGATCACCTTCACGCCAATTTGCGCCATATCCGCCTGGATAAGCTCGGCGGTTTTCAGGGGGCTGGGGTTCCAGGCCTGCGAACTGGTCGGGACCCATAGTTTAAGCGTCAGCTGTTCCAGCCCCAGCGCTTTAAGCCTGGCGCGAGCTTCCGCAGGATTATATTCGGTGATTCTGGCGTCGTTATCATAGGCCCAGGAGGCGCGAGGCAGCATTGAAGCTGCGGTTTCCGCCGTTCCGTAATAGATTGACTGCATCAGACGCTGATTATTGATGGCCAACGCCAGCGCGTGACGGACCTCCGGATTATCGAGCGGCGGCTTAGCGGTATTGAACGCCAGCCAGGCGATGTTCATTCCCGGGCGCAGGGTCAGGCGAAGGCGCGGGTCGTCACGCAGAATAGAGAGCTGGCTGGCAGCGGGCCAGGCCAGCACATCACACTCGCCGGTCAGCAGTTTTGACAGTCGTCCGGTACCGCCGGAGCCCAGATCGACCACCACCTGCGGCATCAGCGGTTTACCTCGCCAGTAGGCCGGGTGGCGCTGCAGACGGATATATTGCCCGCTGCGATATTCCTCAAGCTGGAACGGGCCGGTGCCAACAGGTTGACGATCGATCAGCTCCTGACGATCGCTCTGGGCCAGCTTTGCGGCATACTCCGCCGACATCACCGAGGCGTAGTGGGTAGCCAGGTGCCACAGGAAGGAAGCATCCGGTCGTTTGAGGCGAAATTCAACGGTGTGGTTATCCAGCTTACGCACGCTTTCGACGCTGTCGGCGAACTGTAAGCTATCGAAATAGGGGAAGCTGCTGCCGTTCACGTTGTGCCACGGATGGTCGCGGTTAAAAATCCGGCCAAAGGTAAAAATCACGTCGTCAGCGTTGAAATTGCGGGTCGGCTTAAACCAGGCGGTGGTCTGGAACGGCACGTTGTTTCGCAGGTGGAAGCGGTAGGTGGCGCCGTTATCCAGCACCTCCCAGCTTTCTGCCAGTTCCGGGACCAGGCGGTAGGTATAGGGGTCAACATCAAGCAGTCGATCGTACAGCTGGGCGGCAAGAGTATCGACAATCAGACCGCTGCTGACCTTTTGTGGGTTGAAGGTGTTAACCTGGCCGCTTACGCAATAAACAAAACCGCTATCGCGAATATCCGCGTTAGCAGGCAGGGCGGGCGCGGCAAAAGCTTGCCCGTACAGCATAGACACCGCTGCCAGGAGAGAAGACAATTTCAGGCGCATAGTTTCTTATTGATTATAGAGCAAGGCTCTATCTTATTAATATTAAATAACATTTACCACCACCTTATTGCTTATGGAGATAATTTAAGCGATGGTTGCGTCGGTTATTTGACCAACTAATTCAAATTCATACCGCTTATTAACTTCGAGTATACCTCTTAATTCACCCTGCGTTTGGCAACAGGCGAAGAGACGGGAAGCGCAAATATGAATTTCATCGATTCAAATGCAGAACGGCTCGCGGGCACGTATTGTCGTAAGCATAGCGCTTCTCTGCGCCGCAGACGCCCAGATGTTTGCCACATGGTAGCTTTTTATTTGCGGATTCTCCAGCGAGCCGTGCCGGCACGACCGCCGGAGAAAGGGGCGCTACAGCGGCAGGAGCCGGTTATAACGTGCAATATAGTCTTTTGGGGTGATTTCAAGCTTTCCGCCATCAGGATGGTTCGCGACATACGTACGCAGCACCAGGCCGCTTTTTTGCGGCGTGATTTCCCAGCCTTGCAGACGATAGGAATCTTCGGTTGAACGAATAAGCAGGTCTGAAAAGATCATCATGACCGTGAGCGCCGGGGCTTTGTGGCTTTTCATGGTATGAACCAGGCTGACGTGCGCGGCATAGCGGCCAAGCGTTGAGGAATTAACCGGAATCATCTGTATTTTCAGTCCATTGAGTCATCATGCGCCGATGATAGTTCACATCAGTATATCTTACCAGTTACAAATGTTTAACCATGATGACGGCCCGGGCGCATCCAAAACCCTTAACTTTGTCCCTGTTTGCCTCCGCAGGTCATGGTAACCATTCATGTGACGCTGTCACTTCATTTCATTAAGAGGCGTAAATTCATACAGCGCCAGCGCGTTGCTCTCCAGCGAATCGACGAGCTGCCAGCGATCGCTTGCGGGGGTTTCTTCGCTCACGCGCAGGGCCGGGCGCGCCTGGTGCATCAGCCAGCGATACTCTTCTTCATCCGGGCCGCTCTGGCTGCGAAAAGCCTCGAAAAGCGGAAAGAGCGCGCCATGATGCCGATCGAAGAGATGATGTTTGATGCGCTAGCGTCCATCAAGGCCGAGCAGGCGCACGCTCCATGGCTGACTAAAGCGCTGGATAAACGCCTCCTCGCTGGAAAGCCAGGGATTGAAAACCACCGTATTGCGCAGCAGCAACTGGTAATGGCCGTTATCGCGCAGCAGCAGCAAATTTTTTTCGTTAATCACCACTTCGCCCCGCAGCCTGCGCCACAGCCACAAGACCCAATACACCGGTCGCGGCAAACCGTGGAGATAGTGCAGCGCCAGGCTGGAGGTATCAAGCTTGCCGTTAGCGCCGGCTTCCCCTTGCAGCCCGGAATTCAGCCAGAACCCCGCCAGCCACACCTGGTCTGCCAGCCCCAGCAGATTATCCATCAGTAGCGCGCCGCGAAAGAAACGGCCGTTGGTGTCGCGAGTATCGCCGGTCAGGGTATTCCACGACAGTAGCCAAAGCGGTAACAGCAGCTGCCGCTGGCGCAGCGCGCTGTGGAGCTTGCGCATTTTAAGCACCGGGTAATTCTCGCTGGCGGCCAGCCTCTGGCTATCAATCTGCGCCAGATCCAGCAGTTCATTCGCATCTGCCTGGCAGGCAAGAAAATCCGCCTCGGCCAGCAGCGGTGAACAGAGGAGGGGATCGTCCTCCACGTTTTGTGAAAAGCGGTGCCAGATCCCCAGCGCCGACTGCGGCGAAAGCGCCTGGAGGATCGTTTTTTGTTGCCGCCAGGCATGCTGGCGCGCCTCATCGCTGGCCTGCGGGGACCAGTGCCAGACAAAACGCCAGCTGGCGAGGGTTGCCGGTGGAAAATGGTTGGCGGACAGGCGCAGAAAACGCTGTAGCAGATCGCCGCGGGTGGTGATACCGGTATGCAGTATTACCGCCCAGCCCATCGACGCCAGCCAGCTAAAAATGCGCTGCAGGTTATACCAGCAGGCATACCCGGCCAGCTGCGCATCGTCCCAGCCGGTACCGAACAGGCGGCTACTGAGAAACGGATCGTGAACGTCGATGGCGAATATCGGCAGCGAGTTGTGCAGTTCTTCGAGCTCCTGACGGACATCCTCGCGCAGCAGGTCATCCAGTTCCCGAACGGTAACGACGATGCGCGTGTGCCGCAGCGGCGTACCGCGCGCCGGTAGCTGGCGCACATCAAGATGACGGGTTTGCTGGGGATTGAGCCGCAGCGGCGGGCTATCCAACCCATTGATCTGCGGCGCATTGAGCCGGGAATATAGCCTGTCTATAGACACTGGTTGCCACAGCTCAGCCCGTTGAACGCGTGGACGAGGGGATTCAACCGCCGTTTGCGTATGCTGCTGGCGAAACTGGCGCGGCGTCAGACCGTGTTCGTGTTTAAACAGGTCGCTCATCACCCGGCTGCTGGCAAAGCCCTGTTGCTGAGCGATCTGCTGTATCGATTTACGCGTCATCGTCAACTGCTCAGCAGCTTTACGCAGGCGAAGCCCGGTGATGTATTGCATAAAGCTGACGCCCACCTCTTTGCGGAACAGACGCGATAGCCAGGCCTCAGAAACAAATTCGGCGGCGGCTATCTCCTGCAGCGACAGGCGCCGTTGATAGTTGGCGTCGATTCGCGCCACTACCCGATTTATTCGCTGACTCCAGCGTTCGGCTCCGCGAGGCGCCAGGGCGGTGAGGGGACGGCTGAAGCGTGACGCCAGCAGAAGAGCAATTTCGCTAAGCCAGCGGTTGGCCTCCAGCCGGTAGTGGGCCTGCGGATTGACCAGACCGAGGACCAGCAGCTGGCGCATCAGGTAGCGCAGGGTATCTTCGGCATCGCGGGTTTCGTTGCTGCTCTGGTAGGCAGAGGCAAAAAAATCGCCGTCGAGGCGGGTCAGCCATCCAGCGTTCAGCGACAGCGCCATCACGACGTTCGCCGTCTTGCTGTGCAGGCTCCAGCGGCGATGCCGATTCACTATCGCCAGTTCATCAGCCTGCAGGTTCCGGCCCGACTCGCCATCGCGGAGTTCGACGCTGCCCTCAAGCAGCCATATTAGCGTCAGCGTCTCGTTTTCCTGCTGGCTCAACTGGCGGATATCGCGAACCGTAACCTGAAAGTCGCCTGAATGATGATCCACACCGCCTCCTGAAGACAAAAAACAGCGTGTTGTTTTTTGTCATAACTGTTTTGTATGAAAAACACTCATTAATAATCCGTCACTATAAAACAAAAAAGCGCATTTTAAAGCCGCCATGGATGCATAAACTCGAAAGTGTCGTGCAAACACAACACAGGAATAATAAAAATGACACACCCGATTATTGAGGCATTACAGGTTAATGAGGCGCAGTTTGTCGCTCTTCGTCGCCGTTTCCACCAGCAGCCGGAAATCGGTTTTGAAGAGCATAAAACCAGCGAAGAGGTGGCCCGACTGCTCGGCGAGTGGGGCTATCAGGTCCATCGTGGACTGGCGGGAACCGGCGTGGTCGGTACCTTACGTGCAGGCGACGGTCAAAAACGGTTGGGACTTCGGGCGGATATGGACGCGCTGCCGATGCAGGAGATGAGCGGCAAAGCGTGGGCCAGCCAGATAGAGGGACGTTTTCATGGCTGCGGCCACGACGGTCATACCACCACCTTACTTTACGCCGCGGAATATCTGGCGCGCACGCGGCAGTTTAACGGCACGCTGCAGCTTATTTTTCAGCCGGCTGAGGAACTGCTCTACGGCGGCCGGGTTATGCTCGAAGACGGCCTGTTCGACCAGTTTCCCTGCGATGCCATTTTTGGCCTGCATAATATGCCGGGACAACCGTTAGGCAAAATCGGTCTGCGCGACGGGGCGATGATGGCCTCATCCGACACTCTCCATATTGAAGTCAAAGGGGTTGGTGGACACGGCGCGCTGCCGGAGCATACCGTCGACGCTACGCTGGTGGCCTGCCATATCACCCTGGCGCTGCAATCCATTGTCTCCCGCAATATCACGCCGTTTGAGCCGGCTGTCGTGACCGTGGGCAGCATCCAGGCCGGGCATGCGCCGAATATTATCAATGACAAGGCCTTAATGAAGCTCACTGTGCGCACCTTAAACGAACAGGTTCGCGAGACCGTACTGCAGCGCATTCACGATATCGCCGTCGCTCAGGCCGAGAGCTTTAACGCCAGCGCCGCCATTACCCACGTTAACGGCAGCCCGGTTTTAAGAAACGATCCGGCAGCCAATGAGATGGTTCGGAAGGTGGCGGCTTCGCTATTTGGCGAGGAGCTGGTCGGCGAAGTGAAGTCGTTTATGGGCAGCGAAGATTTTGCTTTTATGCTCGAGCGTAATCCGAACGGCTGCTATTTCACCATCGGAGCCGGGGATGAAGCGGATCGCTGTATGGTGCATAACCCGGGGTATGACTTCAACGATGCCCTGTTGCTAAAAGGCGCCGCGCTGTGGTGCGCCCTGACGGAACACTATTTGCGTTAATCTCCGCAACGAAGAGGACCCTGCTATGAGTTCTGTATCGCTAAGCGAAGCGCAGTTCGTCGGCACCGATCGCCTGCTGGCGGGTATTGTATTGAGCGTTCTGACCTTCTGGCTGTTTGCCCAGTCGGTGATTAACGTGGTTCCGGCAATGAAAAGCAGCCTTGATATTTCGCTGGAAACCCTGACCCTGGCGGTGAGCCTGAGCGCCTTGTTCAGCGGCTGCTTTGTGGTCGCCAGCGGCGGGCTGGCGGATAAATTCGGCCGCATGCGCATGACCACCCTGGGCCTGATTCTCAGCATAGCCGGCAGCGCAATGCTGGTGCTCTCCCAGGGACCCGCGCTGTTCCTGGCCGGACGCGTTTTACAGGGGCTATCGGCCGCCTGCATCATGCCGGCGACGCTGGCATTAATAAAAACCTGGTATGAAGGTAAAGCGCGCCAGCGGGCGGTCAGCTTCTGGGTCATCGGCTCCTGGGGCGGCAGCGGGCTGTGCTCGTTTGTCGGCGGGGCGATTGCTACCGGACTGGGCTGGCGCTGGATCTTTGTTTTCTCCATCGCGGTAGCGCTGGCGGCGCTGTTTTTACTGCGCGGTACGCCGGAGAGCCGCAGCGCCAGCGCGCAGCAGCATAAGCTGGACATCAGCGGCCTGCTCAGCCTGATCCTTGCGCTGGTGCTGTTAAATCTGTTTATCAGCAAAGGCCACGGCTGGGGCTGGAGCAGCGGAACCTCGCTGACGATGCTGGGCGGCGCGGTGGCGGCGGGGTTATTTTTTATCCGCAGCGGTCGGCGTAAGGGCGACGCGGCGTTGATTGATTTTGCGCTGTTTCGTAACCGGGCCTACAGCGCCGCGGTGCTGTCGAATTTTCTGCTCAACGCCGCCATCGGTACCATGATGATTGCCAGCATCTGGCTCCAGCAGGGGCACCATCTAAGCCCGCTGGAGAGCGGAATGATGACGCTCGGCTACCTGGTCACCGTGCTGGTGATGATCCGGGTGGGCGAAAAGCTGCTGCAACGCTACGGCGCGCGCTTGCCGATGATCGCCGGCCCGGTTTTTACCGCGCTTGGCATCCTGCTTATTTCCTGCACCTTTCTCGATAAATCGACCTATATCGTCACGGTCTTTTTCAGCAACGTGCTGTTTGGCTTTGGACTGGGCTGCTACGCTACTCCGTCAACGGACACCGCGGTGGTCAACGCTCCAGAGAATAAGGTCGGGGTGGCGTCGGGAATTTATAAGATGGGTAGTTCGCTCGGCGGGGCGATGGGTATAGCGGTGACGGCGTCACTTTTTGCGCTGTTTTTACCGCTGGGAATGGCCAGCGCGGCGCAGTATGCGCTGTGGTTTAACGCCGCACTCTGTCTCGGTTCAATGACGCTGAGCGCGCTGCTGCTGCCGGGCATAGCTCAAAGCTGATGCTTTTTCAGTAGCGCCCGCAGCTGGTGATAGGTTAGCCCCAGTAGTTCGGCCGCCTGCTTTTGATTGTACTTCGCCTGCTCAAGGCTTCTCTCGAGCAGGCTTTTTTCTTGCTCCTGCTGGAAAGCGCGCAAATCGAGCGGCAACGTGGGGCCGGGCGCCTTTTCTGCTGCAGCGGGCGGGGCAGTTTGCTGCTGGCGGAAGGGGTTAATAATAATATTATCCAGCTCGCTTTCACTGCTGCCGTGACGGTAAACCGACCGTTCCACCACGTTTTTTAATTCACGGATATTCCCCGGCCAACGGTAGTTCTGCAGCGTCACGGCGGCGCGTTCGCTAAAGCCGGGAAACAACGGCAGTCCGAGTTCGCGGCACATCTGGATAGCAAACTGGGTGGCGAGCAGCATAATATCGCTCTGGCGTTCGCGCAGCGGCGGCAACTGCACCACATCGAAAGCCAACCTGTCGAGTAGGTCAGCGCGAAAGAGCCCATCTTCCACCATTTGTGGCAGATCGGCGTTGGTCGCGCACACCAGGCGGACGTTAACCTGCAGCGGCTGGCTGCCGCCGACGCGCTCGAGTTCGCCATACTCAATCACGCGCAGCAGCTTTTCCTGCACCAGCATCGGCGCGGTGGCCAGCTCATCAAGAAACAGGGTACCGCCGTCGGCGCGCTCGAAGCGCCCCGGATGGCGTTTACTGGCCCCCGTAAATGCCCCGGCTTCATGACCGAATAACTCGGAATCGAGCAGGTTTTCATTCAGCGCAGCGCAGTTCAGCGAGATAAACGGCCCCTGCCAGCGGGAAGAGAGGAAGTGCAGGCGGCTGGCGATCAGCTCCTTACCGGTTCCGCGTTCGCCAATCACCAGCACCGGTTTATCGAGCGGCGCCAGTCTTGAGACCTGTTCCAGCACTTCCAGGAAGCTGTTGGCCTCGCCGAGCAGGTTGTCCTTGTATTCCGCCATGATGAATTTCGCCATTAAGTAGTGTGATTCACCAGGTCACTTTAGCAATGCGTTGGCCAGATAACAACCACTTCTTTTAAAATCAATAAGATAAAAAGTTGGCACGGCATTTGTATTAGTGATGGCACAGGCCGGTGCCTGATACCAGAACTATGAGGATTGAAATTATGGGTATTTTTTCTCGTTTTGCCGACATCGTGAACGCCAACATTAACTCTCTGCTGGAGAAAGCGGAAGATCCGCAGAAGCTGGTTCGACTGATGATCCAGGAGATGGAAGACACGTTGGTTGAAGTGCGTTCGACCTCGGCGCGGGCGTTGGCTGAAAAGAAACAGCTGACCCGTCGTATTGAACAGGCCGTTGCGCAGCAGGCGGAATGGCAGGAGAAAGCCGAACTGGCGTTGCGTAAAGAGAAAGAGGATCTGGCTCGTGCGGCGCTGATCGAGAAGCAGAAGCTGACCGACCTGATCGCTAGCCTGGAAAATGAAGCGCAGCTGGTTGATGAAACGCTGGCGCGGATGAAAAAAGAGATTGGCGAGCTGGAGAATAAACTGAGCGAAACGCGCGCCCGTCAGCAGGCGTTGATGCTGCGCCATCAGGCCGCAAGTTCCTCCCGCGACGTTCGTCGTCAGCTGGACAGCGGCAAGATTGATGAGGCGATGGCGCGCTTTGAATCGTTTGAACGCCGTATCGATCATATGGAAGCCGAAGCCGAAAGCCACCGCTTCGGTAAAGATAAATCGCTGGATCAGCAGTTCGCCGATCTGAAAGCGGACGATGAAATCAGCGAGCAGCTGGCGGCGTTGAAAGCCAAAATGAATCAAAATAACCAGTAATGAATTCGGGCGGCACCGAGACGTGCCGCCGCCATCTGCAAGGAGTTCACATGAGCATGCTTTTTCTCGCCATCCCTTTGACGTTGTTTGTGCTGTTTGTTTTGCCGGTCTGGCTTTGGCTGCATTACAACAACCGCACCGCCAGCGGCAGTTTATCGCAAAACGAGCAGCAGCGCCTGCTGCAGCTGACCGATGACGCAAAGCGCATGCGCGAGCGTATTCAGGCGCTGGAAGCCATTCTTGACGCTGAGCATCCGAACTGGAGAGAAAAATAATGGGCGGACTGGATCTGAGTAAAAAACTGTGGCGCATTCCACAGCAGGGCATGGTCAAAGGCGTTTGCGCCGGTATCGCGCAGTACCTGGACGTGCCGGTTAAGCTGGTGCGCCTGATTACCGTACTGGCAATGATTTTTGGCCTGTTCCTGTTTGTGGTGGTGGCCTACATCATTCTCTCGTTTGCGCTGGATCCTATGCCGGAAAGCGAGCTGTATGGTGAAAAAACGCCGAGCAGCGGAGAGCTGCTGGCTGCTGCGGATAAGGAGCTGGCTGCAGGGGAGCGCCGTCTGCGTGAAATGGAACGCTACGTCACCTCTGACACCTTTTCGCTACGCAGTCGTTTTCGTCAGCTATAACTGAAAGTTGAGGTTAATAATGAACATGAAATGGCAGCAGGCCGGGCAAAAAGTTAAACCGGGTCTGAAAATCGCAGGCAAGCTGGTGCTGCTCACCGCGCTGCGCTACGGCCCGGCGGGCGTCGCTGGCTGGGCGGTAAAATCCGTCGCGCGTCGGCCGCTGAAAATGCTGCTGATGCTTGTTCTGGAACCGATGCTCAGCCGGGCGGCGCAGCGGTTTTCTAAACGTCGTGGATGGCGTATGTTATGAGTGCCTAAAAACTCACTCTATCAGGATGATAAAATGCGAAAATTGTTTCTGGGTTTAGCGCTGGCGATGGCTTTACCCGCCTTCGCGGCGGAGCACTGGATTGACGTCCGCGTTCCGCAGCAGTATCAAAAAGAACACGTTGACGGCGCGGTGAACATACCGCTGGCGGATTTAAAATCGCGGATTGCGGCTGAAGTGCCGGATAAAAACGATACCATTCACGTCTATTGTAACGTTGGCCGACAGTCGGGCCAGGCTCAGCAGCTGCTGAGCGAAATGGGCTACACGCAGGTGGTGAATGCCGGCGGCCTCAGTCAAATAGCGATGCCGAAAAGCGCCAGCCACTAACCGTCAGCCCCGCCGCAGCGGGGCTATTGCACTTTATTGATTAGCCCTCATGTCTATTTCCCTCGTTCTTCAGGCTCAACAGGATGGCGATGAAGCGACTCAAAACAGAATTTAATGCGCTGGTGAATCGTGGGGTTGACCGGCATCTCCGTCTGGCCGTCACCGGTCTTAGCCGTAGCGGCAAGACCGCGTTTATTACCGCACTGGTCAATCAGCTACTGAATATCCACGCCGGGGCACGGCTGCCGCTGCTTAGCGCGGCCAGAGAAGAACGCCTGCTGGGCGTCAAGCGCGTCCCGCAGCGGGATTTTGGCATTCCGCGTTTTACCTATGACGAAGGGCTGGCCCAGCTCTATGGACAACCTCCGGTCTGGCCGACGCCCACCCGCGGCGTCAGCGAAATCCGCCTCGCTCTGCGCTATCGCTCTAACGATTCGCTGCTGCGCCATTTTAAAGAGACTTCGACGCTCTATCTGGAGATTGTCGATTATCCCGGCGAGTGGCTGCTGGATCTGCCGATGCTGGCCCAGGATTACCTGACCTGGTCACGACAGATGACCGGACTGCTGCAGGGGCAGAGGGCGGCGTGGTCGGCGCGCTGGCGGCAGCTTTGCGAAGGGCTGGATCCGCTGGCGCCCGCCGATGAAACCCGTCTGGCGGAGATCGCCGCGGCGTGGACCGATTATCTGCACAGCTGTAAGCGCGAAGGGATGCATTTTATTCAGCCCGGGCGCTTTGTGCTGCCCGGCGAAATGGCCGGCGCGCCGGCGCTGCAGTTCTTCCCCTGGCCGGACGTTGATGCCGCCGGTGAGGCTAAGCTGGCGCAGGCGGACAAACAGACCAATGCCGGAATGCTGCGCGAGCGTTTTAAATACTACTGCGAGAAAGTGGTGAAAGGCTTCTACAAAGATCATTTTCTCCGCTTCGACCGGCAGATTGTGCTGGTGGACTGCCTGCAGCCGCTTAACAGCGGGCCTCAGGCGTTTAACGACATGCGTCTCGCGCTGACGCAGCTGATGCAAAGCTTCCACTATGGCCAGCGCACGCTGTTTCGTCGTCTGTTCTCACCGGTTATCGATAAGCTGCTGTTCGCCGCGACCAAAGCCGATCACGTCACCGTCGATCAGCACAGCAATATGGTATCGCTGCTGCAGCAGCTGATTCAGGATGCCTGGCAGAACGCGGCGTTTGAAGGCATCAGCATGGATTGCCTGGGTCTGGCGTCGATTCAGGCGACGCAGAGCGGGCTTATTGAGGTGAACGGGGAGAAGATCCCTGCGCTGCGGGGGCATCGGCTAAGCGACGGACAGCCGCTGACCGTCTATCCCGGGGAAGTGCCCGCGCGCCTGCCGGGTCAGGCCTTCTGGGAGCAGCAGGGCTTTCAGTTTGAAAACTTCCGCCCGCAAGTGATGGATGTTGATAAACCGCTGCCGCATATTCGCCTCGACGCGGCGCTGGAATTTTTGATCGGAGATAAATTGCGATGACCGAACCCTTAAAACCGCGTATTGATTTCGACGGCCCGCTGGAGGTGGTAAAGGCGCAAATTCTGAAATCCGCTCGCGCTTTTGACGGCGCGGATGCGGAGAAGTTCGCCCCTGCGCGCCTTGACGCGCCGGAAGAAGAAGAGGGGGCGGCGGAAGCGGTAGTGGAGTCGGTGCTGCGGCCTAAGCGCAGCCTGTGGCGAAAGATGGTCAGCGCCGGGCTGGCTATTTTTGGCGTCAGCGTCGTAGCGCAGGGCGTGCAGTGGACGATGACCGCCTGGCAAACGCAAGACTGGATCGCCCTCGGCGGCTGCGCAGCCGGCGCGCTGATTGTCGGGGCGGGCGTCGGCTCGGTAGCGACCGAATGGCGCCGTCTGTGGCGGTTACGCCAGCGCGCGCACGAGCGCGATGAGGCTCGGGACCTGATGCACAGCCATGCGGTCGGCAAAGGGCGTGCCTTTTGCGAAAAGCTGGCCCGGCAGGCGGGTCTCGATCAATCGCATCCGGCGCTGCAACGCTGGTATGCAGCGATCCACGAAACGCAAAACGATCGCGAAGTGGTAAGCCTGTACGCGCAGATCGTGCAGCCGGTGCTGGATGCGCAGGCACGGCGTGAGATTAGCCGCTCGGCGGCGGAATCGACGCTGATGATTGCCGTCAGTCCCCTGGCGCTGGTGGATATGGCGTTTATCGCCTGGCGTAATTTACGCCTCATCAACCGCATCGCCACTCTGTACGGTATTGAGCTCGGCTACTACAGCCGCCTGCGCCTGTTCCGTCTGGTGCTGCTGAATATCGCTTTTGCCGGCGCCAGCGAGCTGGTGCGGGAAGTCGGGATGGACTGGATGTCGCAGGATCTGGCAGCCAGGCTATCGGCGCGCGCGGCGCAGGGGATTGGCGCCGGGCTGTTGACCGCGCGGCTGGGTATCAAGGCGATGGAGCTCTGCCGCCCGCTGCCGTGGATCGCCGATGATAAACCGCGGCTGGGGGACTTCCGCCGCGAGCTGATCGGCCAGCTAAAAGAGACGTTGCAGAAGAGCAAAAGCGGCGCGGAAAAATAAGTCGCTTAAGCATTCCCGGCTTGCGGCGTGAGCGCCTTAGCCGGGCTATCACTCCACAGAAGGCTGTCACTTATCTCACGGCGATGCACAGCGCAATCGGGGGAGAAAAGCAGCGGCGATGACGACCGGTTCTTTATTGCCATTTTCCTCCCTGAGCGCATAACTTTACGGCAGAAAGGCCATTTTTCCGCCATGCTGTCAATAATTGTTGACAGCTATCTTCACGCCAGCAAATAACTGTCCTATTATTCATCCGTTATTGGCCTCTTTAGGGTGAAAACTCCTATGCGTCTTGAAGTCTTTTGTGAAGACCGTCTTGGTCTGACTCGTGAATTGCTCGATTTACTGGTGCTGCGCGGTATCGACCTGCGGGGTATCGACATTGACCCTATTGGCCGAATTTATCTCAATTTCGCCGAGCTGGAGTTCGCTAGCTTCAGCAGTCTGATGGCGGAAATTCGTCGTATCGCCGGCGTCACCGACGTGCGCACCGTGGCGTGGATGCCGTCAGAGCGTGAACATCTGGCGCTCAGCGCGCTGCTGGTGGCGATGCCGGAGCCTGTGCTCTCTCTCGACACCAAAGGAAAAGTCGAACTGGCTAACCCGGCCAGCTGTCAGCTGTTTGGCCAGAGCCAGGAGAAGCTGCGCAGCCATCCGGTCGCACAGCTGATTACCGATTTTAACGTCCAGCGCTGGCTGGAAAATAGTCCGCAGGAGTCCCACGCCGAGCACGTGGTGGTTAACGGGCAGAACTTCCTGCTGGAGATCACCCCGGTTTATCTCGAAGGCGAACACGGCGAGAAGGTGCTGACCGGCGCGGTAGCGATGCTGCGTTCAACGGTCCGTATGGGGCGCCAGCTGCAAACGATGACCATTCAGGACACCAGCGCCTTCAGCCAGATCCTCGCCGTAGGCCCGAAAATGCGCCACGTCGTCGAGCAGGCTCGCAAGCTGGCTATGCTCAGCGCGCCGCTGCTGATCGTCGGCGATACCGGTACTGGTAAAGATTTGCTCGCCCACGCCTGCCACCTCGCCAGCCCGCGAGCGGGGAAACCTTACCTGGCCCTGAACTGCGGCTCCATTCCGGAGGACGCGGTGGAGAGCGAGCTGTTTGGCGACGCTATCCAGGGCAAAAAGGGGTTCTTTGAGCAGGCTAACGGCGGTTCGGTTCTGCTGGATGAAATTGGCGAAATGTCGCCGCGAATGCAGACTAAGCTGCTGCGCTTCCTCAACGATGGAACCTTCCGCCGGGTCGGGGAAGATCATGAAGTCCACGTAGATGTACGGGTGATCTGCGCGACGCAGAAAAACCTGGTGGAGCTGGTGCAAAAAGGGCTGTTCCGCGAGGATCTTTATTATCGTCTTAACGTCCTGACGCTCTATCTACCGCCGCTGCGCGATTGTCCGCAGGACATCATGCCGCTGACCGAACTGTTTGTGGCGCGTTTCGCCGATGAGCAGGGTATCCCGCGGCCGAAACTTTCTGCCGATTTAAACAGCGTATTGACGCGCTATAGCTGGCCAGGCAACGTGCGCCAGCTCAAAAACGCGATTTACCGTGCCCTGACTCAGCTGGACGGTTTTGAACTGCGCCCTCAGGATATCCTGCTGCCGGATCACGACGTCTCGTCATTAGCGGTTGGCGAAGAAGCGATGGAAGGCTCGCTGGATGATATCACGCGCCGTTTCGAGCGCTCGGTGCTTACCCAGCTTTATCGTAGCTTCCCCAGCACGCGTAAACTGGCCAGGCGGCTTGGCGTCTCGCATACCGCCATCGCCAATAAACTTCGCGAGTACGGCCTGAGCCAGAAAAAAGGCGACGAGTAATTCCCGCCGACCGGCTGCCTGCGCCGTCGGTCGGCACTTCCAGAACATTTCCAGAAAAAGGAGGGGGACTGGCGGCGAATGAATCTGTATATACTGCGTTTTTACCCTCTTTTTTGCAGGAATACGCATGTGGATCTGGCGTAGTCGTTTTTTTCAGTGGATGAAACTGCTGGTGCTCTCCAGCGCGATCTCTTTTGCGCTGTTCTGGTTTCACCTCCCGGCCGCGCTGCTGCTGGGGCCGATGATTGCCGGCATTTGCCTGAGCCTTCGCGGCGCGGAAATCCGCGTTCCCCGACCCTTTTTTATTGCCGCTCAGATGATTATCGGCTGCATGATCGCCCGTAGCCTGACGCCCTCGATTTTCGGTGTTCTGCTGGCAAACTGGGCGCTGGTGCTGCTGATTCTCTTCTCCACGCTCGCCATCAGCTCGCTGGCGGGATGGCTGCTGGTGCGCTATAGCGCGCTACCCGGCGCCACCGGGGCGTGGGGAAGTTCGCCGGGCGGCGCTTCGGCGATGGTTATTATGGCCCAGGAGTACGGCGCCGACGTTCGACTGGTGGCGCTGATGCAGTATTTGCGCGTACTTTTTGTTGCCGGTGCCGCGGCGCTGGTGGTTCGCGTTGCGCTCGGCGGCGAAGCCCAGGAGATGACTCAGCAGGTCGCCTGGTTTCCCCCGATAAGCTGGCAGCTACCGCTTACGCTGCTGGTGACGGCGGCCGCGGGATGGCTGGGGCTGCGTCTGCGCTTTCCGTCCGGTGCGATGCTTTTCCCGATGCTGATCGGCGCGCTGGTGCAGGGAGAAGGCTGGCTGCAGCTTGAACTCCCTGAGTGGCTGCTGGCGCTGGCTTATGCCGCCGTTGGCTGGAGCGTTGGTCTAAAGTTTAATAAACAGATCTTCCTGCTGGCGTTAAAAACCCTGCCGCAGATCCTGGCATCGATTATCGGCCTGATTCTGCTATGTGCGCTGATGGCTTATGGACTGACGCAGGTTTTACCGCTGGACTTTATGACCGCCTATCTGGCGACCAGCCCGGGCGGGCTGGACACGGTAGCGATTATCGCTGCCGGCACGCGGGCGGATATGTCTTTTATTATGGCGATGCAGACGTTGCGCCTGTTCACTATCTTGCTGACCGGCCCGGCGATTGCGCGCTTTATCTCCCGCTATGCGACGCGGGAATAAAAAAAGCCCCCGTTTAACGAGGGCTTACGTTACCTGGTGGGGATATTACGCTTTCAGCGCGGCCAGGGCTGCGTCGTAGTCCGGCTCTTCGGTGATTTCATTCACCAACTGGCTGTATACCACCTGGTCGTTTTCATCAATCACGACCACAGCACGCGCTGCCAGACCGGCCAGCGGGCCCGCGGAGATCGCTACGCCGTAGTCGGCCAGGAACTGCGCACCGCGCAGAGTGGACAGAGTCACGACGTTGTTCAGGCCTTCAGCGCCGCAGAAGCGTGACTGGGCGAACGGCAGGTCGGCGGAAATGCACAGCACTACGGTGTTGTTCAGTTCTGACGCCAGTTGGTTGAATTTACGTACCGATGCCGCGCAAACGCCGGTATCGATGCTTGGGAAAATGTTCAGCACTTTACGGGAGCCCGCAAACTGGCTCAGCGCGACGTCAGAGAGATCTTTGGCCACCAGCGTAAACCGCTGCGCTTTAGCGCCTGCCTGCGGAATGGTGCCTTGAACAGAAACGGGGTTGCCCTGGAAATGCACGGTTTGTGACATGGTTATCTTCCTGTTTACATATAGTTAACGTCGCGGCTAGTGTATGACATCCGTCATCGGCACGGCAAATCCTTTTAATACTTACCTGCGAGGTTCAGGGAATGCGAAATCTGCGAGTCTATGAAGAAGCCTGGCCGCTACATAGCCCTTTTGTGATCGCCCGCGGCAGCCGCAGCGAGGCAAAAGTCGTGGTGGTGGAAATTGAAGAGAATGGCATCAAGGGCACGGGGGAATGCACGCCTTATCCTCGTTATGGAGAGAGTATCGCCTCGGTGATGGCGCAGATTATGGCGATCGGCGAACAGATTGAGCGGGGCGTCACTCGAGAGCAGATTCAACGCCTGCTGCCGCCAGGGGCCGCGCGTAATGCAGTGGACTGCGCGCTCTGGGACTGGCAGGCGCGCAGCGCGGGTAAAAGCATCTCGCAGCTGTTAGGCGTGACGCTGCCCAAGCGGGTGGTTACGGCGCAAACGGTGGTGATCGGCACCCCCGACCAGATGGCGGCCAGCGCGTCGGCCCTGTGGGAGAAAGGTGCCACGCTGCTGAAAGTGAAGCTTGATGACCATCTGATTAGCGAGCGGTTAATTGCCATTTGCGAGGCGGTTCCGCAGGCAACGCTCATCGTCGATGCCAATGAAGCCTGGCGCAGCGACGGTCTGGCCGAGCGCTGTCAGCTGCTGGCGGACGTCGGCGTCGCGATGCTGGAGCAACCCCTTCCGGCTGGGGCCGATGAAGCGCTGGCGAATTTTATCCATCCGCTGCCTATTTGCGCTGATGAGAGCTGCCATACTCGCGATAGCCTGGCGGCGCTGCGCGGCCGCTATGAAATGGTTAATATCAAGCTGGATAAGACCGGTGGTCTGACTGAAGCGCTGCTGCTGGCGGAGGAGGCAGAACGCCTGGGATTTGCGCGGATGCTGGGCTGTATGCTGTGTACGTCGAGAGCGATTAGCGCGGCGCTACCGCTGGCGCCGCTGGCCCGTTTTGCCGATCTTGATGGTCCAACATGGCTGGCCGTGGATGTCGAGCCGGCGCTGCGCTTCAGCACCGGGGTGCTTCATCTCTGAGAGTGCCAGTGCAGCAGCTCCGTCATGGCCTGCAGATATTTCTCCGTTGCTTCGTCGGCGGATATTGCCGGGAATTCGGCGGTGATACAGGGCAGGCCGATATCGGCGCACCAGCTGCCAAAAGAACCGGGCGTTTCATAGCCGACGCTACCCACCAGCGGCAGGCTAAACGCATCGGCCAGCCATTGCCCCAGTTCGCTGTGGCCGGGGTCTTCAATGCAGGCCAGCGGATCGTGAAATGAGATCACCCATGCCGGGTGGATCTGATGGATCAACTGGCACAGCGCCCGGGTCTCGGGTTCCGAACCTGGCTTTTCGCCGGTGAGTAGAACGACATCGCGCTGCTCTGCCGCGCTGTTCCAGCGGTAGACGGTTTCTCCTTCCTTCCAGTTCGCCGCTGGAAAATTCCGGTTCAGGTCGATACCGCGTGCGTTAGCCCGCAGCCCCAGCTGACAGCCGTCAGGGTTGACCGCCAGCACCACGTGATGACGGCGCAGCTCTGGCTTGAGGGTTCGTAGCGCACAGGAAAGGGTGACGATGGAGGCGTTTTCATCGCCGTGAGTACCGGCAAGGATCAGGCCGCTACGGCTATCGGCCAGCGGCGCCGGAAACCACAGCAGCGGCGCGCCCAGGTAAGACTGGCCGTAGCGTTGGGTTCCAGGCGGAAAATCACCGCGCTGGGGGCGAGGACGAGAAACGGGCATAGGGCATCCTGTTATCAGGTTATTTTTCAGCAGTGTTGTGTAAAACCGTCCCGGAATCAAATAGTTTCCAGCAATGTTGAAATCAGCATATATGTCAACTTTCTTTCACAAGCTGTTTGCAATTTCAGGTGATGAAACAAATAATTATCGCACTGCCAGCTCTGGTTTTTTTATTTTAAAGGGGATCTTATGAAGTATCCTGTCAAATTGACATGCGGCGCGCTGTGGTTAGCCAGCGTCTCTTCTCTTGCCTGGGCGGCGGATGTCCCGCCCGGCACCGTATTAGCCGAAAAACAGGTGCTGGTGCGGCACATAAAAGATGAGCCCGCCACCTTAGATCCCGCGAAAGCCGTCGGCCTGCCTGAAATTCAGGTTATCCGCGATCTTTTTGAAGGTTTAGTCAATCAGGATGAGAAAGGCAACCTAATACCAGGCGTGGCGACTCGCTGGCAGAGCAATGATAACCGCGTCTGGACTTTTACCCTGCGCGATAATGCCCGCTGGTCCGATGGAACGCCGGTGACGGCAGAAGATTTTGTCTATAGCTGGCGACGGCTGGTTGACCCCAAAACCACTTCACCCTTTGCCTGGTTTGCGGCGCTGGCCGGTATCGCCAATGCGCAAAATATCATTGATGGTAAAGCCGCGCCGGATACTCTTGGCGTCACCGCCGTAGACGCGCGAACGCTGCGCGTTCAGCTGGATAAACCGCTGCCGTGGTTCAGCAATCTGACCGCCAGCTTTGCGTTTTATCCGGTCCAGAAGGCGAATGTTGAGAGCGGCGACAGCTGGACTCGTCCGGGAAGCCTGATTGGCAACGGCGCGTACGTTTTAAAGGATCGCGTGGTGAATGAAAAACTGGTGGTGGTTCCCAATACGCACTACTGGGACAACGGCAAAACGGTGATCCAGCAGGTCACGTTTACGCCCATTAATCAGGAGTCAGCGGCAACTAAGCGCTATCTGGCCGGTGATATCGATATTACCGAGTCGTTCCCGAAAAATATGTATCAGAAGCTGATGAAGGATATTCCGGGGCAGGTTTACACTCCGCCGCAGCTGGGCACCTATTATTACGCATTTAACACACAGAAAGGGCCAACCGCCGATGAGCGCGTCCGCCTGGCGCTGAGTATGACTATCGACCGCCGTCTGATGGCGGAAAAAATTCTGGGTACTGGTGAGAAACCGGCCTGGCGTTTTACTCCGGATGTCACTGCCGGCTTCACTCCCCAGCCGTCGCAAATCGAGAGCATGAGCCAGGCTGAGCTGAATGCCCAGGCCAAAGCGCTGCTGCAGGCGGCGGGCTACGGCCCGGGTCGCCCGCTGAAGCTCAGCCTGTTGTATAACACCTCGGAGAATCATCAGAAAATCGCCATTGCGGTAGCGTCTATGTGGAAGAAGAATCTTGGCGTCGACGTGAAGCTGCAAAATCAGGAGTGGAAAACCTATATCGACAGCCGTAATACCGGCAACTTCGATGTGATTCGCGCTTCGTGGGTGGGGGATTACAATGAACCTTCAACGTTCCTGTCGCTGCTAACCTCGACGCACAGCGGTAATATCTCCCGCTTCAACGATCCGGCCTACGACAAAATTCTCACTCAGGCGGCGCTGGAAACGTCGGAAAAGGCGCGCAATGACGATTACAACGCGGCGGAAAAAATCATTATGGCGAAAGCGCCTATTGCGCCGATTTACCAGTATACCAACGGGCGACTGATTAAACCGTGGCTGAAAGGGTATCCGATTGCCAATCCGGAAGACGTCGCCTATAGCCGCACGATGTATATCGTGAAGCACTGATGAGCACCGGTTGCCTGCGGGCGTCAGGCAACCATCACATCTCTCCAGAGCGCGGCCCGCAGCGCCAGCTAACCTGTATTCTATTTCCCGCCGCAGCAGCAAACCTCACTTTCGTCAGCTCTTACTCGCCTGGTCAATGAACAGCGTAGAGGCCATCAGATATCATTTTTAAAATCTATATTTATCCTATCTGAAATTATTGATATTTATATTTATCGTCGGGGTTGGGCTGGCTGATGGCTTGCGAGCGGTCAAACGTACTCAACATATCTTTTTGGATACGCGCAATCTTTTCCGCCTCGGGAATGGCCTGATTGCCTTCGCTCATTGATTAGCATCAATAAACTCCGTTTGTTTATATGTGAATTTAATATTTATTCATTTGTGAGATGTGAATTTTTTATTTATCGCAGTCAGATGATGAATGTTTTTGTTGATTTTGTGCGCATGATGCTTATTATTTTTTGTATTTTCATTTAAATGCTTAAGCAAAGTCTTATATTTGGCCTGAATACGGATGAGTTGCTCTATTCTGATGTCTGGCCCTGCGATGATTGTGCAAAGAAAATCGTTATGTTTGGCCCATACGCCTCCAGGGAAGGAAGCGCTATGGCCAGGATATTGCGAGTGCGGCTGTAAGGCGGCCTCTGATTTAAGCTGAGGCTGCACGTCAGAGGGGTGTGAATAGCGGCGTCGCATTTCCGCTTATGCGCTGCATCGTTACTGGCTTAAGTAATGGCAAAGCGGGCGTCTTTTATCTGGAAGATAAAAAAATTCAACGCCAATGGGAACTCTTTTTAGCTGCGCGTTTTCATAATGTCGTGCAGAAGAGCGTTTATCTGGGCTGAGCAGGCGCTAAAAGAACGGACGGGGAATAATATGCGTCAGAGTGTCTAAGTTTTTAAAGGCCTTGAATACGAGCAGGATGCATGCGAGAAACTTTAACTTCATGCCATTCTGGCGATACGTCAATTATCCCGCGCCCTCAAATACAGACTTTGATATCGCTATATTCAGAAAGGCGTTTGAATAAATTCTAAAAGACGCCGCGTTGACTCAGAAATTATGAGCCGAAATGAACACGCTGGCCCCTGAATTAATCGGGTGCGTTGTTTAATCAATTATCCGGAAATGGCTGAAGTTGGTAAATATCAACACCGCTTCGCGAAAGGCAAGCCGCAGTACTGGAAACAGAGAGTACTCGTTGTTTTCTGTTTAAAAAACAACCTAATCCGGGCGTGCTGTTGGGGTGAGATGAATCCCTTTCTGGATATGGAGGCGCTTTCTGTCGCCCCTCAGGCGAGGGTCTGGAAGCGTTATAGAAAAGTTTAAGGGTGAGGGCCGTCAATCGGAAAATAGCGCGGAGCAGCCCGACAAAGCCCTGGAAGACACGGACGTGCCCCTGTCGCAGGTGGGTCTGATATCAAAAGCGTAATACAGGAGCAGGGATGAAAACAGTACGACCGTTATGGGGACGGGGGCAGATGATCTCTCCCCAACATTTTCAGCAGGAAACCGCGCAATCGGCCTGGCAGACAGAGTATGTCGCCCGGCTGGGGGCAATTCATCCCTGGGGAGTGGCGCGGGCGGAGTTTAATACCGCGCTGCTGAAGCAGGGGAAACTGAAAGCCGACCACCTGTGCGTGCGTTTCGCCGACGGCACGCTCATTGATAGCGATAACGCCGATGCGTTGCCGCCGGTGATGAACCTGCCGGAAACAGAACATCACGAACTGACGGTGGTTCTGGCGCTGCCCCATGAGCATGAGAACGGTGGCAACTGTCTGCAGCCGGAGCAGAGAGCGGAGCGTCCCGTGCGCTGGCGTCTGGCCTGGCGGGAGGTGCGAAACCGCTATGGGGAGGACTGCCGCCAGATTGCGGTAATGCAGCCGGAGCTGACGCTGCGTGAGGCCGATAGCGACAACGCTGATTACCAGACCGTCGCCGCGATCCGTCTTACGCGCGATAGCCAGGGACACTGGTCGCAGGACGAGTCTTTTCTGCCGCCGCTGCTGAACGTACAGGCCAGCCGTTGGTTGAGGGAACAAACCGAACAGTTGACGGGTCAGCTCCGTGCGCGCCTGCAGCGCCTGATGTCTATGCGTCGGGAAAGCAACGAGCGAATGGCCGACTTCGCGGTAGCGGACGTGTCGCTGTTCTGGCTGCTGAGTGCGCTCAACAGCGCTGAGCCGGTGCTCAGCCATTTTGTTCGTCATCCGCAGGTGCATCCGGAACGTCTGTATACAGCGTTGGCCGGTCTGGCAGGTAGCCTGCTGACTTTTTCTCTTGAACACACTACAGCCGATATTCCGGCCTATCGTCATGAGCAGTTAACGGCGGTCTTTCCTCCATTGTTTGACTTGCTGGGGGGACTGCTGGAAGCCAGTCTGCCATCGAGGGTGGTGGCGATTGACATGGTTCATGATGAACGACGCAAGCGCTGGCATGCCCGTCTGCACGATCCACGACTGCGTGAAGAGGCGGATTTTTATCTCTCAGTACGATCGGCGCTGCCGGTAGCGCAGCTACTGGAGCAGTTTCCGCTTCAGTGCAAAGCGGGCAGCCCGGATGAAGTCGACCGGGTCGTTAACGGTTCGCAACCCGGCATCCCTCTGCGCGCGATGAGCCACGTTCCGGCGGCCATCCCGCTGCGCCTGGAGAACCAGTATTTCACCCTTGATATGGCCCATCCGGCGGCGCGAGCGATGCTGTTGGAAGGCAGTTGTGTCTTTTACGTCCCCGGTCTGCTGGGCGCCCCTGAACTCGAACTCTATGCGGTACTGCGCTCATGAAACAGGATACGAATATCGATGCCCTGATGGCTGACGCCTGGTTGACGGTGACGGAACTGCGGTGCGGGGCGAGACTGGCCGACGGGGAGGGCGAACGCCTCTGGCGACATTGCGTAGAGCATATTGAAAAGGTCATGGCGGAACTGGAGACCGCGGGCCTCAGCGAGGCGAGCCGTCGGCATATTCTCTACGCCTGGTGTGCGCTGCTGGATGAGACAGCTAAAGGACGTGAAGGTGAGGATGATGCCTGCATCGTCTGGTATGACCGTCCGCTGCAGGCGAAATACTTCGGTGCCCTGGACGCCGGCGATGCGCTGTATGAGCGGATGCGACAGGTTCTGGATGAGCCCGCGCCGGATGTGGCGGTACTGACCTGCTTCCATCGCGTGTTGATGCTGGGCTTTAAGGGATGTTATGCCCTGGATGAGCCGGTTCGCGACCAGCTTATCACCAGGCTGGCGGAGCGCGTTTCGCCGTTTGAAACCGATCAGAGCCAGCCTGTACTGGCGGGTATATCCGGGCGTAGCGGCCTGGCGGACGGGTTGCGACGCTGGCCGGTTTGCCTCGGGCTGTCGCTGGTTGCGATCGCCGCGCTGTGGCTGGGGCTAAATCATTGGCTTGATTCCCTGATTACAACCCTGCTGCTCGGGGCGGAAAAATGAGCGTGAACCATTTGCGCCTGTTATGGCTCTGGGCCGGGATCCTTGCGGTACTGCTCTGTTTGCTGTTTCTGCCGCTGGCTACCGGCGGGCGGATTCTGGCTGTTGCGCTGATCCTGACCGCAGTCATCGTTGCCCTGATTGTCGCCGGGCGCAAGGGGGAATGGGGACTTACAGAGGATGCCTGGCTGGATGACATTCCGGACGCGCCGTACCGCCTGCCGGTGGTGCTGGTCTGCGGTGATATCGCCAGGTGGCCGGAGTGCGGGGTGGTTTTGCGTACGGCTCAGGGCTGCTGGTTAAATGTTCCTACCGCCGAACTGCAGCAGACGGTACGTACTCTTCTGCGTAAACGCCCGGATCTGATATCGCAGCTGGCGGTGATGGTCTGCGTTTGCCCGCAGTTGCACGGTGATGAGGCGGCGCTGGCGGTCGGGCTTAATGAGCTGCGCTGGCAGCTGAACCAGGCGCGGAGCGACTGCCGCCGCTCGGTGCCTTTACTACTGAGCAGTCACGTGGCAGGGGCGTCTGTTCCTCACTCGCTATGGCAGACAGCGCAGACCGGGGAAGCCATGCAGGTGTGGCAGGCGAATGACGCGCCTTGCTGCACCGGGACCTGGCTGGCGCAAAAGAACGGAAGGGAGCGTCTGGCCACACAGGTGAGGATGAATGCGCTGGTTCGCCTGACGCACGAGACGGCGCTGGCTATGCTGACGGCGCCCTCTGTTGATACGCCCCCGGTGATACCCGCTATGATGCTGTATCACATGACGCCGTCGGGGGCACCGGTTCTGCCTCAGAATCTGTGGCAGCGCTGGTTGTCTCATCATACCGCTCTGGGCTCACTACCTGGCTGGCAGCCTGATACCTCATCAGCGGATGTCCTGTTACCGGATTTTATTCTGCCACTGTTGCCATTGGGCGTCAGCGAGACGCCACGCGCCAGGATTTTACGCCGGGCGTTCTGTCTGTTCACCCTTGCCATTCTCATCGCACTGTGCGCCAGCGCGTGGAACAACCGCCAGCTACTGCAGCGGGTGGGGTTCGATATTCAGCACTATGAGCAGATTGCGATGGTTGACTACGCCTCGAAAGCCCGCGCCCTGCAAATCCTGAGTGGGGATGCGGTTCAACTGGATCAGTGGGCGCGCCGCGGTGAGCCGCTGAACCTGAGTCTCGGTCTGTATCACGGGGCCTATTTACGCATACCGGTGTTGGCCGCGATTCGTTCCTGGGAACCCCCACCTCCGCCACAAAAACCAGCACAAAAAACCGTGCCGAAAACCATCCGCCTCGACAGCATGTCGCTGTTCGATACCGGGAGGTGGGCGCTTAAGCCCGGATCGACAAAGCTGCTGGTGCACTCGTTGGTTGGCATCAAAGCAAAACCCGGCTGGCTGATTGTCGTTGCGGGCCATACCGACAGTACCGGTGAGGAAAAAGCCAACCAGATACTTTCGCTGAAGCGTGCCGAATCGGTGCGCGACTGGATGCGTGACACCGGAGATGTACCGGAGAGCTGTTTTGCGGTGCAGGGCTTCGGCGAGAACCGTCCTGTAGCCACCAATGAAACGGTTGAAGGGCGTGCGCTGAACCGCCGTGTCGAAATCAGTCTGGTACCGCAGGTGAATGCCTGCCAGCCACCGGGCATGCCTTCGGCCTTATCGCGGGAGAGCGGCGCGTCAATCAATGAAACGGAGAAGTAGCATGGCAACTCCGGTCTGCCTGTTGCTGAAGAGCAACGGCGGAGCGGATATCACAGACTCCCATACGTCAAACGTAGGTGTCACTACTTGAGCCTGAAGCGGGCAGGTTTTCCTGTCCGCAGTTATTTTGCTGAGCAGCCGCGGGGCAAGTGTTCAACAACGACAAAAATTGGTCTGCTGGCCTGATGCGCTTTGGTAAGTGAACAGCGACGGGCGGTAGCGTACCTGAAATGATTGAAGAGAAACTCTCATGGAAAATCCCGCCATTTTGTTACGTCGTCTTCACCCAAACTGCGCCCGCGCAACAGAAGGTCTCTTCTGCCTGCCGCCGAACGCCGGGATAAGCCTGCTCTGCCAGCAGATATTACCGGCGGTAAGCCAGCTGCGCTTAAGCCCTGTGGCTGCAGGACAGTTGCCTCAGCGTCCTTCTCCGGGTCGGGACGATAAGAAAATGATTGCGATGACGTTTGAGAAAGAGGTGAGCGTATGAGTGATATCCCGGCACAGCAGTTCAGCCACAACCATCCTCTGTTAACGGTGCGCGGCTGCCGCGCCCTGCTGGACGTGCTGGCCTTTGAAGGCGATGAGGCCCTGAGCGAACCGTTCAGCTACCAGATTGAATTCACCAGCGCCGACAAAACCCTCACGCCGCAGCAGATGCTGATGCAGGATGCCGCCTTCAC
>NZ_JBLURD010000013.1:0-166237 GCF_051209435.1 Klebsiella sp. HN106
GATTTTCTTGGCGTTAAACCAACAGATATAGGGCTATTTGACCGCGTTCTCATGAATCCACCTTATTCCGAAGGGCGCTGGTCACATCACTTGCTTCATGCTTTGAGTTTCATTAAACCGGGCGGGAAGCTGGTGGCTGTGCTACCAGCCTCCGTGACCTCCAGCCCGAAGGTTGATTCCATCAGAGAATGCTATGGGGTTTCATTCTCTGACGTATTCAATCGGGCCTTTGAGGGAGCAGTGGTAAGCGTCACCATCATTACGATTGATCGGTATGAGCAGTAGCGTAGATGGAATGGTTTTCCGGGCACAGTTTTAAAAGCAACATATCAATTATCCGGGGGGATGATGAATACAGAGATTTATGCACCAAACCAAAACGACCTGCATCCGCATGTTGTAGTAAGGGGTAAACGATACCTTTTCCTCACGTCTCACGATGATGAAATGGCGACAGGCTATGACGGCTACATTTTCCCGTACCTGTGTACCTACATTTTCGCTGACAATCAACGACAGCCTATAGCGATAATTATGTTCCATTCCCGTAAAGAACCAGAACTGATGGACGTTAACTGGAATGGGAAGAACAAGATGCCTATGATTCACCCTGAATTTACTCGTGAAAGCAGGCTTGGTATTCCTTCAGGAATCAACATGCCAGACTTGGCTCTTACTATGCTCAAGTCTTGCAGGCAAGTTCACCAGCTTTGGTCTTCGCAGTTTGCGGAGAAACAGCCTTTTTTTGACAGCATCCGCCGCTCGGTAACGGTTTTCAATAAAACATATTTCATCACCAAAGGGGGCGACATTCCGAAAGGGATGGACGGTGCTGTTTATCATGACCCGATTGAAGGGTTTATTTTCATAGACACCAACAGCCAGCCAGTGTTTGCGCTCACGGAATGTGCTAATGAACGCTATTTCTGTTCTGCTGCTGACGTTGATGGCCGTGTGGTTTCCATGTTTGCTCTTGAGGACGCTGACGTAGGGAAACTTGGAGGGGAGTTACTGTTGGACATTCACCGTTCGCAGGTGGCCCGTCGTCTGTTTTCTGTTCTTGCAGGGGAACTGGGTGTGGTGGCATGACGAGGAAGCTGATCAGATTAGGCAGTAAAAAACTGTTCTTTACCACAGCAAACGAAACGACAGTCCCTGATAAATCATCTGGTTTGATATATCCTGTCCCGCAAGGCTTCGCTATTACCGATAGAAGAGGTGAGGCAAAGCTTCTCATTGTCGCCGATGAGGGAGGAGAACTTTGCTGGTTTGTCTCCGGGCGCAAGCATTCTGGGAAGTACAGGATGTCGCATACTACTCGTGATGATGAGAAAGAGTTTGGCCTCGATACAATGAAATATGCCGAGGTTATTGCTCTGGCAACGTGTATTTACCGAAAATGCCAGCAATACCTCGCTGAAATGACATAGCATTTTTATGGGTTGATGCAATGGATGATGAAGAAAAAAAGGTTCAAGAACAAAGGCCATTTTTGTTCCAGATTAAGAGTGATATTCAGGGAAAGGAAATCACTTCTCTGTTTTTAATCTATGCACGCAGGCCAGAACTAAAGGCTCTGCTTGATGAGTATGTGAAAACTCTTTATGGAAAAAAAACAGGATGGGATAGTGTACTCGGCTGCTATGTTTTTGACGACGGACTTGTTCACTGCCGCATAGGAAGAGTCAGTATTTTAACTGATAACGTAGCAACTGCTTTGACAAGTAGCGGACTGATTATCGATGTTACTGGCTTCAATCAACCTGTAACGTATGACCAGAAGAAAATGGTTCACATAGAACCAAAATCACACCTTAAAACGCGAGGTAACAAAATGTCAGGACGTTTGTTCATTAAAAACTTTGCTACTTGCCCCCGCTGTAGCTCTTCCGTGATCACGGGAAAGCCTAGCTCCGTTGATCCAGCGTGGAATTCCGCTCATCTTTACGATGCAATGAAATCAGAAGAGCGCAGTTTTCGCAACATTCATAGCGTATCTATGGATGAAAAACTCAATATCTCATGGGCCGTTCCTGTTGTTGATGAAATTGTTCGTGGGGAAGGGCGTTGCGAGTTTTGTAATTCGTATTGCGAGAAAACCCGCACTATCGTTTCGATGGTCGTTGTTATCTGACTTCGGCTATTAATTTTGCATGAGATAATGAGCGAAACAGCATTTACGGAGTCGCCTTTATGGGAAAGTTTCGTTCATGGCTCGAACTGCTGGTTTACCGTTTAACGGTAAGCAGTGAAGAGCTGAGTATGGCCCGCAATGACAGAAAGTTAATGAAAAATATTCGGCGCAGCTTCAATGAGGTTGAAAACCGTATGCGCATCCACGAGAAGAAAGGCGGGAGCTGTTCAGAGGTTGGCGGTAGTGGTGTATCGCTGATGCTTATGGGCTTTAAAGTTTACGTTTTTCGCCCTCTGGGTAAAAAGGATACAAAGCCAACGGATCATTCTGGGGAGAGTACCGTTGTCTCGTTTGAGAAATATCGCACGAAGTAGTTGTTATCTATAGGGGGGTATATGAGAAACGACAGCCCGGAGCCGGGAAAGACGTATGTCATGGTTGACTATGAAAATGTCCAGCCATCGGTAAGCCGGTTCGCAACGCGACCTGAAACGCATTTCATCATCTTTGTCGGGCATCAGCAGGATCGGGTTAACTTTGACCTTGCATCTATTTTGCAACCTCTTGGGGAACGGGCTGAGTACGTGAAAATTCACGGAACCGGCTCCAACGCGTTAGATTTTCATATCGCGTTATTCGTCGGGAAAATCACTCAGCGTGACCCGAGCGCTGCCTTTGTCATTGTGTCTAACGACAGAGGTTATGATCCAGTTATCAGCTATCTCAACGCAAGTGGAACGAAGATAGAGCGTCTGTGCGTCTCTGCTGCCCCTGAAAGAAAAAAGGCGAAGGTTTCCCATCTTCCTTATCGAAAGCACACCAGCAAGCGTGAGAGTCACATTAAACGCATCATTCGTGCGCTCAATGCTATGTCTGCTCACGCCCCCAAAGATCGCAAGGCTCTGGAAGGTTTAATTAAATCAACCTGCGAATGTGAAGGAGGTATCAGCAACAAAGAACTGAAACGCATGATTTATTTACTGACCAGTCGCGGCTTGGTTAACACACACGGTAATCGGTTTACTTACCATATCGGAAACACAAAACTTAAGAAGACGGCATAAGAGGGTTCTATGCATAACTATCCACGCAAACTGGCAATATCTGAATGGAACACCATGTTGTTTCACTCCCTTAAACTAATGTTTTCCGTCTCAGGATTGCTGATGTTCGCAGTTATTATTGGATTTGGTGGTGGCGCTATTAGCCTGATTATGGGACAGGTAACAATGCAGGGGTTAGGGTACTTCATTATCCAGCCAGCAGTATTTGCCATCTACTTTGTATGCCTGCTCGCCCGCTACCGTTCTGGTAACGCCTCTTTACCCATAGGCAAAGAGTTCCGCAATGTTATCCTCAATGTACTAATGGGGGTTGCCGTGACCATTTTGTTACTTTTGCTCCTCTGGTCAATTCGCATCTATATCCCGACCGCTAGTGCTGCTGACGTTCAGCCTGCAATCACAAATGCGCCTGTCGGACTATCCCCCCAGCCTTTTAAGGCTACACCGGTCAGCTTCGGTTCTGTTTTCCCTGTAATGTTCAACATATTTAGCATCGCAACATTCTCCGTGCTCGCTTTCGTACCATTTGTTGCAGTCATTATCGCGGCGTTGGTTAACGTTAACGCACCTCTTCACCGTAATCTTGGGCTGCTGTTCCGTGGCCTGCACCGTAATATTGGTACTATGGTGGTGTTCTCTATCTTTACTGTTTGCCTGATGGCTCTGTGGTCGTACATGGCCGTTAAAAGTGAATACCTCATCTTCCTGTCTGCTCTGCCGCTGGCTTACCTGTCAGTATTTTCCTACGTGATCGCAGAACAGATTTACATGCCTGAAAAGTGCCTTTTTAAACGCGGCAGTGTCAAAGGTGTCAATCCACATACCAGATTTTGAGAACTAATTTATGCAAATGAAAAATACGATATTAGTCGGTGCCTTGATGCTGATCTCCGCATTCTCTACAGCAGCCGGTGAACCCTTGGCTAAAGAAGGGGCGCATGAAGTCATTAAGGCTTACACATCTGCCATCGTAGCAACGTATGCTTGCCGGACAACGTTAGATGGTGGTAACGGACAATATCATCAAGCCCTCAGCAGAGCGGAAGAGGCGTTTACCCGAGCTACGGATGATCGCGATAAGGCCAAAATGATGATCGCCGTGCTGGAAAAGCGTATCGAAAATGAAGATCCCGGTGCCCAACTTACCCGACAGTTCGACGAAGTGAGTGCAGGCCCGGAGCTACGCAAGAAATCCTGTGAACAATTGGTGAGCGGCAGTGAGCAAAGAGCCACTGAGGCAAGTGAGAGGTTTAAGCTTAACGGCCAAGCACAATAAGGCGCTCCTCTCCCAAAGGCCACTTCCGTAGTGGCCTTTTTGTTTCCATCGCCACGTTTGGGATATCTCGCTCATGATGTAAAATTACGTTTTCTTCTGCGAAACTCAATAGCCTGCGCGAACAACCGGGAGTACAGACGAATTGAAGATAAATAAATTATTCGCAATGAAAGCCCCATGTAAGAATTGCCCGTTTCTGAAAAAGAACGGCATCTCTCTGGCTGAAGGTCGATTGCAGGGGATTAAGAACAACCTTTTGGCCGATGACACCGTACCTTTCTTTTGCCATAAAACAACATATTCGACGGGGGGAGGTTATGATGACGATTCAGACCAGTATCAGCTATCAGGGAAAGAGTCATACTGTATGGGGGCAATGGCATACCTTTATGCCAAAAGGCGCTTAAACGTCCCGACAAGGATGGGAATAATGATGGGTCTGTGTGATTTGAAAGATATTGTGAGCACAATCCCACTTATAGTGGTTGACTAAAATTAATGGATATAATCGAAGGAGTGCTGAACAGTGTAAATTTTTCACGATTTGCTCCTGTGTTCTACTCAAAACTGTTTGTTTACCGATACTTCACCTCCCCGTAAAACGAGCCTATAATCAGAGCGATTTGCTTACCTGCATTTCGAATGCTATTTATAATCGGGGATGAGTTACAATAACTTTTAAAAGAGAACTTGCCGGATGCACGGCTGGTAAACTAATGTGCGCAGGTAGCACCATTAACTAACATTTGATCATGAGGTATAAATGAGCGATTCACTACAAACTTTAAATAATATCCGTACCCTTCGCGCTCAAGCGCGAGAGCTATCGCCTGAAACTATTGAAGAAATTATCGAAAAATTGCTGGTTATTGCAGGCGAGCGTCGGGACGAAGAAAAAGCGAAAGAAGAGGCCAACCGAGAACATAGGGAGAAGGTGCAAAAACTCCGTGAGTTGCTTGTCGAGCAAGGTGTTGACCCTTATGAACTGATTGAAGAAGGCGTCGCCAAACCACGTAAGCAAAAGAAGGTACGTGAGACACGCCCACCTAAATACAAATACACTGACGAGTCCGGGGAGGAAAGAACGTGGTCAGGGCAGGGCAGAACGCCTGTAGGGATTAAGACGTTACTGGATGCAGGTAAAACTTTGGAAGATTTTCTCATCGAGCCAAAATCCGAATAATCAATGAACCGCCTAATTACAGGCGGTTTTTTTTAGCCTGCATCACAATGTAATGAATTTAACCACACTCATAACGTTCTAAACCTCTAAGCACGTTAAACCTTTGTCACCTAGCTTTGACACTGCGAAATATTTCCCCCTGTTTTTGTCCTGTAAAAAACTGTTAATGAGTTTTCATATCCATTAACTTTATTACTATGTTTTCATTTGGGGGAATGTATGGCTTGCAAGGGTAGTGCTGACGAGGTTGGTATTGATATCATCGTTGATACGGCCATTGAAATGCTAATGACAGGCTGTGATCTGTTTGTTAATAAAAATGATTTCACGCCGGGAAAAGTGAACGCCAAAGAAAGCAGTAACTTTGTCAGAAGCGATATTCTGATGAATCAACAAGTAGATTTGAGCTGGACGTCGAAGAAGGGGTTTAGGTTAGGTGTCGTTTTTTATGGCGCTGAACGGGCTGTAACACTATCGGAAATCTCCCAATCAGATGCAAACACCTTCATTGCGCAATTTGACCTTGCCGGAATTTATTCAACTATCGCTAACAACCAAAAAAACATTGAGCCTGACTCGATCCGAGCGGTTTTAAGCACCAAAAATGACTTCTCTGCTTGGCTTCTCTGGCCTCAGTTCCCTTCTAAATACTTCCAGCCAAAGCCACTTGTAATGGATGCTGGCGAGATGGCCGCAGCTTATGAGCAATGGTATCAACACAGCGAACCAGTATGGCATGAAGCGCTGGTGGAACAATCATCCCTTAACACGATACGAGCAGCGTACAAGGGGTGCAAGCGTAGCAAGAGTAACGATGAGATGTTTTACAGATTCTGTGTTGCTCATGAAGGAAAAAAGGAAATATATCACTTAATTCGCTACGATGAACGTTTGTACTTACTTGACTATACCTATGATTCAGTTCCTCTAGATCATCCTTTGCACAAAGCGATTCTGGATGCGTGCAAGCTTAGAATGCCGAGGTGTTAACGAGGCATTTAGGGTATGTTACAATCCAAAAAAAATGCCAGGAATTTCAATGTTAGAAAATCAGGTTGTGACAGTTTTTGATTTGTTAAACGGGAACAAATATCTAATCATCACTGGTGTTGTCCTTTTTTATCTGGTTCTGATATGGCAGTCAGCCAGACATTATGCGACCTATGTGGTCACGAAAAAAATACAGGAAGCGCATAGTGCTGGTAAGTATGAAGATGAGCACCCGGAAATTACCGATCTCCTCAAAAAGAAGAGCATCATTTCGCTGTCGCTCAACGTCTTCACTTTAGTCGGGATCTCTGTCTGCATAGTCATGATGTTTGTGTACGTGCCAGCCTGATCTTGACGTAACCGAACTGAAAATGGCAATGGACATTTGGATTGAGCCACGAATTCCCGAAAAACGCGCACCAATAAACTATATATCTATCAACGACTTAGTGCGCATAATGTGCATTATGTTAAATGCGATATGTACATGCATACAGCTATATTGTGAGGCTTCTCCCCTGCTAAAATTTATGCATGGTTTTCCCGGCAACTTTGGGCCATCGTCAAAAATGAGTTAATGAATGTCCATCATCCATCTTGTCACCACATGTTCAAAAAGTAAGAATGGCTCGATTGGGGATACGATTTTCCCTTACGGCTATGAGGACATAAACATTGCTTTCCAGCACTGGAAAAGTTGTTTGCTCGAACGTTACGTTCAGGGAAATGATACGATGGAAACTCAACATCTTTATCGTGGGCAGCACTGGGATACGGCCAAAAGAATTGCTGAAAAGCATGACTATATCAGCTTGTGGGTTGTGTCTGCCGGACTAGGACTGCGCCATAGTTCTGATCCAGCCATTCCCTATGAAGCGAGTTTTACTCAGATTCGTAAAAATAGTTCTGACCTCTGGAGTCTTCTGACGGCTAATCCTGTTCTTCCGGGCCGGATATCTTCACTTGAAGAGTTGATGCGCTTACACAAACTGGATACGTTTGTTGTTGCCGCGTCACCGGTATATTTAAACGCTATCGAGCATGACCTTGCGAAAGGTTTATGTCATCTTTACGAGCCTAACAAACAGCTTTCTATCACTACCACCGCTTCATACGACGGTCAGTTAAAACCATTTGTTAAATATGGGAATATCGGAATGATGGAAAGGCTAAGGTCTAATATGACGACTCTGAACATAAAACATGCAGAGTCGTTGATTGTTGGATAGTTACAGAACATAGGTTAGTTCGTTTACTTCTTTGTCGAAAAATAATAACCAATGATTGTACCGATCACCGAACTAGTTAATGTCGATAATGTGTAAAATAGCTTTTCATTAAACAACATATTAACAGAAGATATACATGTCATTCCTAATAAAACGAATGGTAATACTGACGCTAAGGCAACAGTTATTCTGTTATTCATCCTCGCAGTCATTACATCTGTTTTCCCTATTCCGCGACAGCAACTACAAACCAATCCAGAAAAGGATTCAAAATGCTCTTTCCTTCTAATTCCGTAGTATTTTGGAATGTCTTTCTCATATTCTGCTCTTTTTGCACAAATTACGCATGTCTTTCCATTGACACCATTTTTACACGTCCCTTCACCTGCGCAATGCTGGCAAGCATAAAGCACAACCTCTACGGTCATAGTGCTATCCCCCAATAACATTCATTATCTAAACCACTCTGGGTGATTCTTTTTATCCGTATCATGAACCCGAGAGGTGCAATCCATAAACTCAGCAACGGTCAACATGACGGCATCAGGCATGACTATAAATGGACGCAGGCGCACTGCGTTCGCGTTGGCTGTTCCATCGTGGTAAATGTTCATGACCATATGCAAGCGAGTGTCAGGTGATGCCTGAGAGCGCCATTGAGAGAACACCCGAGTGCTTTTTATGTAATGAATCATAATAGGAACAATGGCCTGATTTTCTACCTCGTTCAATTTTTTCTTCTTCGCGAGCTTCTTAATGATCTGTGCAATAAAATTCACGCATTCATCTTTTGGCAAATCTTCCTTTACCTTTAGCTGATAAAAGTCTTTTTGTGCCACAGTGAATAACTGCTGATGCTTATACCGAAAATCGCGTAGATAGATTACGTGGGAATCGAACGGAGTTGAGTGGTTGAACTCCCCCATTTTCCACCCGAAAGCAGAAAGATTGTGTTTGCTGATTTCTTTATCAATTTCATCTGTCATTTTCAGTCTCGTTATTTTTCCATTGTTGTGCCAACGATTCCCATATTGCAGAACCATTTTCAATGCGCTCATGCACATCAACTTCGGGCTGATAATCCATTTTTAAAACAGAAATACAATCATCAAAAAGGCCAAAGTCAAGGCTTCGTAATTCAACCAGATTAAATTTGAAACGATAGCTGTTATACAAAGACAGCAGGAATGAGGCGATCACCTGAGATTGACCGCTATCCCCCTGCGCTACCTCCACCAGCCTTTTCAGTGCCGCTGTACCGTCACTAACTACCTGAGCACGCTGCGCTGCGCGTTCATCAAGCGCCAGCATTGTTTCTCTAAAAGATTCTGAATCCATCATGTCCCCCTTTCAAAGAGTGTCGTTTGATCCATTATACATGCCGCACCGGCGGGCCGAAGCGTTAAGCTTCAACTCTTCATGATATGATTTTGCTGTAGTTGCATTTTATTTTTCATTTAAAGACAGGATATCGATATGGGTAGAACGACGAAGGCCACCAGCCCTAAAAGACCAGTTCCGTTTAATCCGGCTGCTGAATACCCACCTTTCGACAAAAACGCCACCGAGAACATCGATGGAAAAAACATTGCCTTACTCGCATCCCCACTTGCTACGGCATACCTGCATGACGTCCCTGAGAAGCTGATTAACCTAACCACTCTCACGCCAGACGATCACCGCCTCCGGGATGCCATTACTCATAACATCGCCTTACAGTTAGTTGAAGCACTCAGGCCGAGCTGGCCGCTGCGGGGTATGGAGTGGCTTGTTATTCCTGATCTGATTCGCAAGACGCGCAAGGAACGCCTTATCACTGAAAAATATCTTGCTGAGTCACTATCTGCGTCACCAGAGAGAAAAGCTGCCTTGTTTCGGGTTATCCGCGCCCTTTCAACTCAACGGTTCTCCCACATGAGTAAGAATGCACAAAATACTGTTTCCAAAGTCTTGCAGCAGATGACTTCGGCCCCCCGCTCAGATGAGTGATAATGGCGTCAGTCAAAATTATGGTGCATGAGGATTAGTGATGAATGACATCGTTCGTAAAGAAGATAGCGTGGAACGTATCGCTCGCTTCCAGTCTCTCCAGTCCGGGGAGTTCTGGAAGTCAAAGCAGGATATTGACGAAGAGGCCATACGTGCCGGTGACGTGCTTCTGTTGATGTCTATTCGTTGGGTAGATAACTATCCGCACACGGTCATCCTTCGCTCTCACCCTCGCCACTACGGCGAGCACGTCAACATCGAATATGTCAGCCAGAACGGTGAGAAACAGCGCACTCATAAAAGAATGGAAGAACATCGTTTTCTGGTAAACGATTTTTTGGAGCGGTTCGAATTTGAGCCAGATCACCAGCAGATTCGCGAGCGTGAAGTTGCGGCTGTACATGCCGAAGTCGCCCAGATACAGCAGGAAATGAGCGAAGGCATGTCTAATCCCACGCTGATGAAATCCATAGTTGCAGAACAACTTAGACTGGATGAAGAGCAGGAGCGTAATAGTCGCGGAAATGAAGCCCAGCAGGCACTCCCACCAGCACTGTATGATGAAGCCGTGCCAATGGTTACAGGGACAGTGCAAAATGCGCTGGCTAAGGGTGTGACGCCGCAAACCGTTAACGCAATGAAACTGGCCGCGAAGCGTGAGCATCGCATTGCCGAAATTCAGTCAAAATGGCTGGAGTCTAAAAGAAACCAGATAGGCAGCACGCTCAAGAAGCTGATGCCCTATTTCAACGAAATGCCCGCTGCGGCGCTGGCGAAGACGGAAGACGTTCGAGAGTACGTCGATAAGTTGCAATCAGGCATTCAGTCGATTTTCCTTTATACCGGTGAAGGCGTAGAGATTGTGCCGGTAAAAAAAGGTGAATCAGCAGCGCCAGACATCCCTCTTACGTTTGTCCAGCGAAAGCTTATCGTTGAAGAAGAACTTGCTGTATGGGCTGATCTCGATGAATGGTTTGATTTCCGCTCCACTGACCTGTTCTTTAAAGCATTGAACGAACATCCTGAGCTGGTGGATCAGATATTCCCTGCGGAGCGTTGCGTTCTGGTTATGGCAATGACAAACCACGACCTCAACTACGCTGATCCGTGGACGAATGAAAACATGAACCGTCAGAACCGCAAAGTTTTTCTCATGGTTCGTGATGGAGAAAACATCTATCAGGTGTTTTCTTCTGTCGAAAGTCACCTTGGAACACACCGGTTATTCCCGTCACAGGATGAAACCGAATCTCACTTCCGTGGGTTGGATGGCTCCCAGATTAAGTTTGATGACATTGCCTATACTGACCGTCTGAAAGGCTTCGAACTCCGCGCACTCCACTACAAACGCTTCCTGCTGCTGATTTGCGGCCTTGACCATCGCGAAAAACTATTTGGCGACTTCTATGACGAGCCTGCGTCAATGAACTTCGTATCAATGCAGTTTCAGGAGAATTACTGTCGTTTCCTGCACGATGAAGACGGTGCAGGGCTTCTGGCTGCAAGCGATGCACGTCCGGGCCTAAGCCAGTACATTCAGGAAGCGAACGCGTATATGCGCTCCGGGTCACGTATGCTGTGCAACTGGTATTCGCTCATGACGCCTTTAACTGCGCCGGGGGCATGTAAAGAGGAAAATCAGAGAAGTTACCGTTCGTTCTACCATACCGCCCGGCCCGCAGAGGATATCAGCCTCTCAATTGCCTATCGCAAGGCGCAGTCGATTTGCGTTGATGTTCCGGTTAAACGTGAATATTCCGATTCGTGGTTTAACTGCAAAGTCGATTTGACCGCGAGTCTCGGAAACTATGATGATACTGATAAGCAACTTCCTTATCTTTGCCTTGATGCTATCGAGCCAGATGATCTCGAATGGTATGTGCTTAACAGAAAATATCGCAGCGACCATCTGTTTTATATCCGCTTCTTCAAAATGGCCATCAAGTTCATACGTGCCGAACGGGAGGAAGAAAAAGAAGTTCGTGAGGGCATGGCGGATGCACTGGATAAAGGTAATATTGGTGCGCCAGATGAACGCCCTTCTCTGGTAAAACAAGCCGTTATAGCGTGGCGTGCGGCGCAACGCGGTGCTCCACTCCGTGATGCGCTGGTTAGTAAAAAATCTTGGCAATCTCTTTTGAACCAGATGTATATGCTGGCAGGCAGCGCCAGTAACGAGATCGTTGATGTAGAAAAATTTGTAATGACGTTGGGATATAAGCCGCTCCGCCTTGTTGTCAATGCATCAGGAAAGCTGGCTGTTTATGCGGAATCACTGGAGCACGAACGTGATCAACGCGTTGAAAAGCATGTCTGGGTTCATCGTATCAATATCGTCCGTGGAAAGCGCAAAGTCCGTGAGACAAGCCGGACATGGACTATTCTTCCAGAATCACTGGCCGCTGAAACCACTATCCACCAGTGGGATGAGGCACAGGCATGGGCAGGTAAAAAGTCTGTCTTCTCTTCTTACAATGCGAAGCAAAGAATTTTTGAACGAATTGAAAAGTGCGGCGACATTCTGAAAATGTTCTCCGGGACAATGAGCAGAGAAGTCTTTGCCCCGATCTTCAAGGAATGGTGTGATGCCTATGATGCTCTTACGATGAAGAGTTCAACGGTCGTAACCCCTCATCTATTGATACCGTTTGGATATCGTGTCAGGGGTGACGAACAGGATTTCCTATGTGTTTGCGTAACCAACCCTGAGCAACTCTTGTACAAACTGGCTCCAGATGAGCAATCCCGCGATGCAGTAAGGAAGGCTTACATCAATTGGTATAGTGAAAGTTACAAAGAAAACTACTCACGAAAACTCGTAGATGGGGCAATAAAACCGACAACTTTCTCCCTCTATATGGCGGGTGATGCCAATATCAGCAATGGCCGCTTATTTAATGTCGCTGGGTATCCTCATCGAGTTCTGGGAACTGATGCCCTTCCAGATCGTTTCGCGGATGCCATGACTTTCTATAAAAGCGAGCTGGGCCGAAATTGTTCGCAGAACGGGAAAAAAGTTTCTCTTTACATCTCACCTCAGCTTGTAAATGAGACCGGGGACGTGTGTGTTGACGAACTGCTGAATAACCCGATGCCGGAAACTTATCAGCCGGTAGATCTCGTGAGCATCTACCTGAACGACTACAACCGTTTCCGCTCGGTTACTGATGATAAGCCGCCGCAGTGTCACTACGCGGAAACTGGCGCAGGTGTGAAGTTTTACGACTGGTATGACATTTGCGAGCGGGACGTATCGACTGAGGCGTTATTGTCCGGCGTGGTAAGCGGAGACATTAAAATTAAGCGTTTACCTTTTAATAACCGTGACGCCGCGCAGCGTTACATCAATCGCCAGTCGTTCCACAACTCGTACAAACTAATTGACGAGATGGAAGGCGTGCCGGAAGCGGCAATGCCACCAGCAGGAGTGATCAGACTAGTCAGAGCGTAGTTCTGTTTACAAAACATCTTTTCGTGGGGGCGATGAGAAAGGTAATGGCAGATGCGAAGTATCAACTGACAAGCCGGATCATCCGGCTTTCACAGGCCGATGAGTGGGAATCAGCACGCAAAGAATGGCGGCTTGATCGCATTTATAAAACAGACAAGCCGATGAGTTGTCTGTGCGGGCACACGCCAATAAGCAATGTGTGTGTGCTCAAGAATACTATTAATCGCAGAACAGCCTCGGTGGGAAACTGTTGTGTGAAAAAATTCATGGGTTTGCCTTCTGACACGATATTTAACGCTGTAAACCGCGTATCTAAAGATGACAATAAGTCAGCCAATATTCAGACCATTAAACTTGCTCTGGAATGCAGGCTGATCACTCAATGGGAATATGACTTTTATGTGGATACCATGAATAAAAGAAAATTGACCACTAAACAGACCACAACCCGAAAGCGAGTCAACCAGAAACTGGCTAGTCTGACAAAAAACCCGGATGAACAATAATGACCACGTTAGCGATACCGGCGCACCTTGCTTGCCTGCATGACGAATTGATGAGTGTCGATGCTGCTCCCGTTGAGTGTGATGGTCACACCCTGATGGTAAGTATCGCCTTGTCTAAGGCGGGCATTCCTCACGAACGTGTAGTCGGCAACGTTTCCGGTCAGGACGGTTGTTTCACTCTAGCACCCCACCTCTGGATTAATATCGATGGTTTCATTCTGGATTATCGGCTAAGGATGTGGGTTCGCATTCTCTCCGGGGCAGATCAGGTTGCCGGTGCGCCACATGGCATATTCGCGGCCAACGCCGGTGATTATGACTATGAATATACCGCGACAGGAAATAGTCCCGCCTCTGACGTAAATATGGGGATTCTCAACCTGATGACTGATGGATTTGCAGGTAGATTGAAGATACCAGAAACAACATCGGTATATTATACGGAGAAATAATTATGAGAATAATTGAATTAATCGCGGACGTTATCAAAGAGAAGAAAAGTAAATCTGTACCATGTGATGTTTTAAATAGCCCCCCTAAATTAAGTAAGCGAATTGACGAACATCGCGAGCTAATGTTCGAGGTAGAAAGACACACCGACTTGCTGGTATGCAAGCCGTGGATCAAAGGCTGGCTGCTGGAAATGGATAACTATCTTATCCAACTTTTTGAGGCTGTTTATGCCCGCCCCCCTCGCCAAAGTGATCACATTCGACCACTTCCATTTGATGCTGAAAGTAGCCTTCGGAATCCCATACCACCTCCTGAGTGGATACAAATTGAAGGTGTTACCGATGGTAGTCACGATCTGTCTGGCGCTGAGTGGCAAAACGTTTATTTCGCTGTCCCCCCGAACACAGCGACGGGAGTTGTTGATTTCATCATAACCCAGCTTCGTCCGCTCGATGGCATACATGTGAGTGAGTATGATCCCGCTACCGGAAAAGGACGGTTTGTTAACATGGGCTTTGATTTTACCCCCGGCACCTATGGCTTACGTCTGAGGCTTGATGCTCAGTGAAGGGAGAAGTTAAACGCCCGAATTCTGGGAAGATAGAGACAGGTATTTTCACCCTGTGTGAAGCACTTAATGAGATAGATGGGGTATCAACCTTCTGGTCGTACGAAGGGCATCCCGACCGTTCAGCACCACCATTCGTTATGTCTTTCTGCTCACACTACACTGTGACACACTTAGATCTGGCCCATATGGCCGATGTTATCCTGTAAGAATTTTCATGGCAAAACATTCCAAATGAAAACACCTGTTCACAAAGTAAACCATGATAAAACCCAAAACGTTTCATGGTGTTGAGGTGCTTACTCTCGTTTTATCCCCAGAATTTGTGGATAAAACGTACAACAAATAACAGAAATGATAACGCTGGGTATTACGATAGAGCGGGCAATGACATTCTTTAGCTGCCCGCCGAAGTTGCTAGGACATTTCGTGACGTTCAATCAGCAAGACGTCCCCTACAACAAAATCATCACTTGCAATACGTGTACCCGAGAGGAAATCGGTGACAAGATGATTTATAGGGTACTGTTTCATTTTTCCATCCTCATCGCACAGCAGGTAAACGTACTCTTTGCTATTCAGCAGGAGCGGCGGAGAGAGCGGGACAAGTTGCATGTACCCACCGATAAAGTCATGAATATCTTCAAGCGATAGCTCGCCATTATTGCCTCTGCTGGCTTGTAAATCATCGGCGTTAATCTCTTTCATCGTTCTGTCAGTTTTCACCAGTAAAGCCATAAATCCTCCCAAACATATTAGTTAAGTATCATTTTACCATCGGTTTGCTGGCCCCGAAGCGACAAAAAAGAGTTTTTAAGGAGAGTTCAACAGACCCCGCCCGCCCAACAAGTTACAGTGTCACGTAACGATAGTTCACAACCGCCCCACTCCTGTGCTACAACTACCCGTAACTTTCCCTTTTGAGCAGCTCAAGCACTGGAGAAGACATTGTTTCACAAGATAACAACCGGGCTGATGGTCTTTTTTTACAAAAACCCCTTACTCAGCAAACTCATCACTGTCTTTTTTACCGCTTTGTTTTTCATAAAAACTGTGGACTTTGCAAAATCAGACTTCAACGATTTAGTTTCTGGTCTTGCTGCATTATTCTACTTCATAATGATGACGATAGCTTTCTATGCCGTGATAAATAGAAATTCAATAATAAGCTTTAATCTAATGGAATATTTTGTGGAAAACCAAGACAAAATAGCTACTGACGAAGAGATTATATTTTTTTTGAGAGAAGCCGAGAACAGTGGATTTAGACCTCAATTTGAGAGTTACTTAAACAGCCTAGATAGAAAGCCTTTAATAAAAGAGTGCATGGTTAAATGCTTGGAGTTGAGTAAAATTAATGTGGGGATGGACGCATGAAGATGAATAAGTTGCTAATGGTATGTACTGGGTTAATATCTGTTTGTTCGCCCAATGCAATCTATAAGTTAGGGAGGCTGCATTTTCTTCCTGTATGGAACGGTGGCCCTGAAGATAAAACATTTATAACACTTGGCCTGCTCTTTTGTCTCACTATCTTCCTCATAGCGTTAGAACACTTCCTGACGTTAGTTGTTGGCGGTATAATGTGTAGAATTCGTTCACGAACCTCTGTCAATTTTTCCTCGTTAACCACCATAATCAAAGCATCTCTTTTTCCGTTTAAATGCATAGCTTATTTATCCTCAATGGTAATAGCCTCTAGTCTGTTTAGCATGGAGGGCGGAGTTGTCGCTACGCTATTTATTGGTTATTTGTATTTCTTTAAACTCCCCGTTTTAAATAAAGTTGTTAATAAAAAAATTGTTGGCGGATTTGCAGATGAAACAAAATATAATTAAGAGTATTTTAAAAGAATACCTCAGCAATGCAATTGAGAATAAGTTTGTGTTTTCTTTCGTTCTGCTCGCATTCTTATTTTTCCTTTGGGTATCTTCTTTGTTTGGTGAGCCATCTATAGCGATGGTCATTCTCGTCACACTTATTGTTTTCATCTTCGGTGCAAAACTAATGAAAGTGCATCTTGCAGGTGAACGGTTAAATTTACTGACCCGTCACTGTCTCGACATCTTGTTTCCATGAGCAGCAGCAGACCGAGGAATCTTTATGTTCAGAAAATCAGCTAAACAGAAACGGCTGGAGTACCTCAGTAAGTTTATGACCAACGGTTACGCGTATGCTCTGATCGACAGCGATGGTGAGATAAAGGCAGCATATCGCTATAAGTATGAAACGAACATGAATCGAAAGCTTAAAGGACAAAGGATAGTTATGTTCAAGGATCTGTTCAACAGCGCTCTTGAAGACGAGTCTTAATAACTTTCTTTTTTTACCCCTGATTATGTCCCGTTTTATGTTTTATCCACGATTAGTTTATCGTATATACTCGGCTTTACGAGTCCTTAAAGCTGATATGAACCCCGTAAACATCAGCCTAGGACAGAAACCACACAGCCGTTTAGGTGGACACATGCACCCGCTTGATACTACAGATTTTGTATTAATTGGCATTGCGCTTGCTGCGTTTGGAGCGCATTTCATTTACTCACGTTACAAGAAAGTACGAGAGGAAGATGAACGTCGTCGTCTCGAACGTGAACAACCGGAGCAGCCACAAGTCTGGTCAGGCACTAAGCAGGATTCAGACGAAGAATAATCCCCGCATCACACAGAGAATAAAGCCCCGGCATACGGGGCTTTTCTTTGCTAGCTGATGTTACGTAGCTTTTCCTCTTCGACAAACACTTTTTCTGCCCTGTGGAAGTTCCTGAAAGAGAAGCCCCACAACCAGAGAAATACACATCCCAATGAAAAAGATATCGCCGAGATGTTGATCAGGAAAGCCCGAACCTTCACCTGCGACGTGACTTTAGCGGTGACTGCATCTGAGAACATATTGGATGTATCAAAACCTTTTAATCCCTTCGCTGCATCGAAGATGGCAAATCCGGTTCTGTTATCAACAACAGGCTCATTATCATCCAGTTCGACTGACGAAAGAACATAGGCAGATAATGCTGAGGCAATAGATGTACTGTTATTCAATGAAGTGTCACCATTTGATATGGCATTTGCCAGTGTTTCTGCAAGTCCCACACTGACTTTCTGTGCATCGTTTTTTGAGAACACATCCAGCAGGTTTCTTGCGTCGTCCTGATTAGCTGCTTTACTCTCGATGACGCTATTGAGTATGAAACCGCCCCGTGCAGAGTATTTTTCAATACCTTCCAGAAAGCCTTTCAAATTCCCTGATTTTATATAGTTACCAAAATCGATTTTCTCCGCAACAGACGCTGGGACAGATGAACCAGTATTATCGCCATCTACATCAAAAATATCTGGTGCGAAATTTAGCATTCCAGCCATAACTAGCGATATACAAGGAACCATGATGTTTCTGGTGAAAATGAAGGAAGCGACACCAGCAAGAATCATCAAGGCAGAGGCAATTTTTACGCCAGTCCCCAGAAAGTCACTCATGCTTGTAAAAACAGGAGAACCAACCGTACCGAATGTATCTTCAATCGAAGGGGACGAATTTATAGTGAGTTCGAACGATATAGGAGAGGACTTGGCAATTGCTGTTAATGTTGGGAGATCAACAACAGTAAACATTGATGCCCAGTACACCAACCCAGATACTACTAAAAATGACACCCAAAAGATCAGGTAGAGCCTTGCTTTGCCCCTTATTTTTTTAACGGTATGCGATGGTTCAGGTATTTCATCTTTAAACCGATTTTTTATCATATCAGCTACTCACAATTTTGTACGGTCGTAATGGAATGCCGGGAACCCCGGCATGGTGAATATTATTTCTCCATCCCCTCAATCAACCGCTCCCGGCGCTCTTCCTGCCACTTGGCAGCGCGACGTTCCAGCATGAGGTGATTGTCTGAACTGCTTTTGTGTATTGCTTTCACTTCCGTGATAGTTTCGTTCATCAGCTTAGATACCCGATCCAGCGTCTCTACGTCGTACACAGCGCGATGTGATTGCTTGGCGATACGAATAGAGTTCTCTTTCACCAGCTCAGCCTGACGTATCGCCAGCGCGTTAGTAGTATCGTCAATCGCCTCTGTCAGTTTCACGCCACTGTTTTGCTTTTCAAGCGCATCAACGATCAGGTGTCCGCGCTTGGCCGCAGGGAGGGTCATTTCTTCAATAGAGCGGAATTTATCGACCATCGTCAGATTGTTTTGCTGGATCATTCGCAGCATTGTCAGGTCATCGTAGGATTTCTGCTGGCTGGTGATCATGTCTTTTCGGCGCTTCTTCAATGCCGTAAGCTGGTATTCGATACCGTTGATCTCTACAGCCAGTAACGTATTTGACTTGTCTTTTCTAAACTCTTCCTGACGTTTTTTAAGCTCAGCTTCAATCGTTTTGATAGCCAGCTCCGACGCAACGATGTTGATACCCTGCTGACGCACGTCTACTATCACGTCGTTATACATCGCCTCCAGCTTTACGTTTTCAGTGAGATACCCTGTAGAAATGGACTCAATGCCATTAGTGAGGATATCGATCTGCCCTTTAACGGAGTCAAAACGGCTCAATGCACGTCGTTGCATAATGGTGAGACGCGAAATAATGGGGCCAACCACCGGAACTTTGCTTACTGCTAACTGAAAAGGTGAAGGTTGAACTGATTCGCTTATCTGCCGGGTTAGCTCAACCACTTCGTTAAGTTTCTTACCACTTTGGCCCTGATCGATAATTTTCACATCTTCAAGCAATGTATCAAGATAGTTAGTATCACCCGCTTTAGGACGCCCAAAGTTATGAACTGACATAGCATCACCGAGCCGAATGGTTGAGGCCGCTTGCATGATTTCATCGCGGTTTGCCTCGGTGATGCCGAAAGCCTTTTGCTGATCAAATTGGATAGTGCTGATATCGAGAGACAAATTAGTTGAAGTTGTCATTAGTAATTTCCTTTACCCGTGTTCGCGTTAATTTTGTTGACCAATGCACGAAATCTTTCATCGGTTTCTGCATCTGTATTAATGTCATATGCGCCAGACTTGAGCATTCGAACCTGTTGTTGCCACATAGGTATCAGGCCATTAACGCAGTCTTTCATTCTTTCGAGGTTGTCCAGTGAAGCGTGAAGAGACATCTCCACTGAGGCGGTATGCATTTCCAACGTGCTTTTAGTGACTTTCAGATTAACCAGTTTTCGTTTAAGCCGGTTCAAACCATATTCAAGAGAACCCGAAAGTTTTTCTTCGCAGTTTTCAAAGTCTTTTAAGTAAGCAGTGCCTGCTTCTATGTACTGGTCAAGCAGTGCCACATCTTTTTGATATAGCTCTCTAAGCCCGCTGATCAACTGAATAGATTCCTTTACCTGCTCAAGCATTGCTGGCGCATGTTTTGCGAGTTTCTCTACCCTGCGACAGTAAAGGTTGAATTCAATGATCTTCGAGTCAATCCCCCCTGTCAGACCATTCCATAATCGCCCGAAGAAACCGGCGTTTTTATACCGGTAAAGGTTCCGGGGACTTGCCTTTCCGATAGCGTCCACCAGCTCAGCAGTAAGTGCCTTTACCTCGATATCATCAGAGCATCTCTTCATCAGATCATCGATACGGATGGCAACGCTCCCAACCATGACTACATCATCACTTTGTGTTTTCAACGATGGGCCAAAATTCACGCTACCTAGCGTATCGTTGACATATACCGGCAATTGCTTCTTTAACAAGCTCGCGTTCAGAACCTCATTCATTATTCGTCTCTGCCTGTTGCTTTTTTTTTGATCTTAACATGGTGTATTAAGGTGCCGAATAGATAACGATGAAAAAGGTCGAAGAAAAAATCTCACTTTTGACCGCAAAATGAGGTGGAAAAAAACGAAGATTTTTGCCCCTCTTATGTATGCTGTGAAATATCTATTTTGTGAGGGGGTTTTATGCTTCGTTTTTTGCCCATAATGTTTGCCTCTGGCCGGGTCGCTCACAACCGGATGATAGTTACACTCATGGATTTTCTGGTGCTATACGCATTGTATCTTTCGTATGTCGGGGTCATACATTGGTCGGTAGGTCTTTGCTTTTCAATTATCTTGGCCGCGTTTTACATTTGGAGCAGCTACACCCGCTACTTCCGCCTCATTGAAATGCATAACCTCATCAAAACGAACATCGAATACGATGCTGGGTTTATCTGTGTTGCTTTGATCATACAGCCCGAAGCTTGCGGTAAAGAGCCTTTAGAAATCACAGTACCAGTTAAAGTGCCAATGGGAGAATTCTATCAGCGCTATGTGCTTTACGTTTACATGAGCCTTTGTAACGCGCTAACCCGCTATGCCAGAAAATTAAAAACACAGGAAAATACTAAATGATCAGTATTGTCGTTGTATTGATTCTCCTTACTGTTCTGCTGGCAAAAAATGTTTTACAGAAAAAAAAACCAGCTCGATGGGTATTCGTTGCTATAGCAGTCTGTGTCGCTAATCTCTTCTGTATGCGTTTTGTTGGAGGCGTTTACAACGTTCCATCTGCATCAATGGAGCCGACTCTTGATGTCGGTGATTACATCGTTGGTGTCCGTATCGGTGGCCTGTTAGACAACGGAGATATTAAACGAGGTGATGTGGCTGTTTTTAAAGCCCCATCAGTCCCTCGTACCCTGTATATCAAACGTGTCATGGGGAGACCGGGAGATGTCGTTGAATACCATCAGAACAAAAGTTTCACTGTGAATAACATACCTGTTGGTAAGGTAATTTCTGAAAATGACAAATTGCTGGTTTTTCAAGATCAAAGCGAACGAACTGGTGAAGACTATGAGTTCGTTATCGACAAAAGCACCCCTTTCCTCAAATCAAAAGATAAGTGGGTTATCCCTGACGATTATTACTTTATGGTCGGTGATAACCGTGATCATTCTTGGGATGGCCGGTACTGGGAAAATCCGCCCGGCACACCAAAACACCTACGCGGCCTGATAAAAAAAGATCAGATTGAATCACGTTACGTTGCAAGGCTCTTCAATTTTAAGCTGTTTGACAGCTATGACCCTCTGGAAGCTGAGTTGAGGATTATTCGAAACAATGGTTATTGAAGTCTATTTCACAACACGGGACAAAGACGCCATGCATACCTTTTCGCTGGTAGTTAAAGCTCATCAGGAATGGCGGAAAAGTATGCTTAATATCTGTGCACAACATGGGTTTGAGTCTTTCTGTGGCCCTGACTTTTGCACTCCAGATTTTTTTCTGCAAGAGCGCTTTAGTCAAAAATTGCGAGGTCGGGGCTTTAACCCGGTTAACGACAAATCCGTATACGTTCAGTCAGACTTTGAGGTATTCACGCTCAGGCGCGATTACCCTGCTGGCGCAGAGATATATCGTCAAATAGATGATCTGTCACGAACAAAGTTAGCGTCTGTTAATCTGAGGCAGGAGGCTTATGGACGACCAAAACATGTCGGATACCAACATGCTGTATGTATGCTTCTCGGCATCGACCACACTATTAATCAAGGTGACATAACTGCGTTCTCACAGGTATGGCGAATAATCGACTCTAAGGGTTCCGCATTGCTTGTTTCATCCATCCCTGCGGCTTTAACCGAAAAAAACAAAATGTATTGCGTTCCGTCTGTTCCTTCCGTGTGGCAAGCAATCTCATCTCACGAGGTTATTACTTTATTCAATACACACAACGCCCAGTTAACAGGAAGGGACGAAGCATGACCTTGAAATGCACTCTACCAGTCATTCTTGTTTTTATAAGCGGATGCTCTACACCACAAGCTATACACGAATCGTCAGATTCGTCACCTCAACCAGATGCATCTGAGACGGTAATTGAACGCACCCCAGCATTACAGATATTGAAGGATGCCGGGTTAATGGTTAACGATGACTACAGCTCAGCCGACTACATTCCAAACAGTAATGAAACAATGATCATTGCTGATGTACGTAATGCTCCGTGTAAAATGATTTTTCGTTACATCACTACCAGTAATGGGGACTTCTGGATGCCAAATCAGATCGGATGTTCACCATAAAGGTTTTTTGGCGACATTTTGCGGTCAAAAAACTTGGCTTTTTTGGCGTAAAAAAGGTCATGATATAATCAAGCCTCGGGAATGACACGCTTGAACGCAAACCTCTTGGGGGTGGTATGTTTTTTTATTATCTGGGTTACTTGGCCTGCATGGTTTTGATTTACGCAACGGTTCCTTTGTTGGGTGGTGATATCCCTCTCCACGCCGGAATCATGAAATTCTACGCAGTGCTGAATATTGTTTTCCTGTTCACTGTCATCTGGTGGAATGCTAGAAAACACTTCTACTACGTATGGGGCGCTTACCTCATCGTGCTGGCCGGTTACTTCGGGTTCATCTATCCAGATGCACTTGATGTTCCTCTGGTTGTTGTGTTTGGCGTAGCCGGGCTGAATGTCCTGATCACCTTCTATGATGTAGTGGTCTGCCGATGCAAAGGGATTTACCAGCGAACAGGGAAGCGGTACTCAGTATCGTTTAAAAAATAATGAAGGGTGAACATGGGAAGGAAAAATCAGAAGTTTGTCGCCAAGCCGATATCAGGCGAGAAGGTGATGCGACAACGTTTCTTCGGGATGTCGGGTTTAGTCATCGTTTTGAATATTGTATTTTCAGACAATATTCGCGTTCAGTTATTGACACTCGGTCTGATGCTGATAACCACCCTTCTATTCACTCCTGCTGGCCGTGTACTGGTTGGAACATGGGCCAATAAAGAAAAATGGCGCACTCTTAACGTTCCTCAAAAAACTGTTTTTTTCAAATTCTATGTAGCTATCCCTGTTATCGCTGCCGCACTTATGATTCACACGGCAACATACTCTCGTGTTGTTAGTGACGAAGTTATGAGTTATGTGTTCCCAGCAAGTGAAGACATTACCAACAGTGCCATGCTCACAAAGTTACGTAGTGTTATGGATACAAAACTACCCAATTTATTTTCTTCCCTAGCACTGTATTTAGCTTATCTGTTCGGAATCGGATCGATTGTAAAAAACATGCAGATTGGTATGTCAGGGAAGATTATTAATCGCATACGAAACAGCGCGGATGCTAGGCGTGTTCTAGAGCAAATGACATGGGATCAATTTGAAAAAATACTCAGAAAATTTTTCGAGTCAAAAGGATATAAAGCCACTTTAACCAGTACAGGTTCTGATGGCGGTATCGACGTAGCACTGGAGAAAAACGGACGCAGAGAAATGGTGCAAGCCAAACACTGGAAAGTAAATCGTGTCGGTGTTTCCGTGGTTCGAGAAATATATGGTGTTGTTCAGGCAGAGAGGATGCACAGGGGATTCATTGTTACGTCTGGCCTATTCACAGAAGACGCCCGTGAATTTGCCGATAAAGTATCTGGAAAAGTAGTGCTGATTGACGGAAACCTTCTCATCGAAATAATTAAAGGTGATTCTGAATTTGAAAAACAAACTGATGCGACGATAAGTAGCACAATACCAATCGAAGAGAATTCCTGCCCCATGTGTGGCGGGAATATGGTTCTGAGAACTGCTAATAAAAAAACATTCTGGGGGTGCTCTAACTACCCTGATTGTCGAAACACTCATGAAGTCTAAACACCATATGTTTAGTCTCATGAATAGCGCTCCATCGGAGCGTTTAACTCTGTGAACCCATAACAGACAAAGGCTCGTGCTCATGATTGAATATGATTTCCATGATACAGCTAATGCGTTTCCGTATATTAGTGGCGATGCATATGAAACATTAAAAGAAGACATCCGTATTAATGGCATTCTTGAACCCGTTTATCTTTTCGAAGGCAAGATTATCGATGGTCGTAACCGGTATCGTGTTGCTAAAGAACTTGGACTTGATGATATCCCTACTCAGGAATATGAAGGCGATAACCCTGTTGGATTTGTTCAAAGCATGAATCTTCATCGTCGTCAGTTAACACCAAGCCAAAAGGCTGCTGCTGCGGCATTTCTTGCTGAGTTTAAACAAGGACAACATGGTGATGAAGAAGAGTACGAGACTCAAGAAGCCATAGCAAAAAAACTAGGCATATCACGAAGAATGGTAGTGGAAGCCACTAGTCTTAAAAAAAATGCCGATTCTAAGTTAATTGAACGAGTAAAGACCGGTGATATAAGCCTTCACAATGCAACGGCAATTGCCCGTCTTAATTCGGAAGATCAGAAATCTATCGTTAGCGAAGGCGCTGAGCGTGTAAAAGAAGTCGCTAAGAAAATTAAAGCGATGACTAAAGGGAAAGGCAGAAAGAAAAAAGACGATCCTGAAAGGATTATTGGTCTGGATGCTATTGAAAATTACACGTTTCCAGAAACAAAAAAATCACAAAGTGAAATTGAAATGGAAACTATCGATATGAAAAATGATGATAGTTTGGCAAATGAAGTCACTTCTGTAAAAGTGAGGAAAACACGCGGAAAAAAAATATCCATTGATGAAGCGAACGATTTCGGCCACTCATTGCTAGACGCTATAATCGTGCTTGGGGCAACCGCAGAGGATACCAACGATGGGGGCAATATTATAGACACTGCATTATCTGAAAGTCAGTTAGCGAGTTTCTCTGATGACTATGATGCATCCGAATTACGAGCATTGCTAAGCACAGGTATCCGTGTGTTAGCGAAGCTGGTTGAGTAACCAATTTTTGATACAGATCCCAAGGGGTAAATATATGACTGAGAAACGCGGAACCGGGACTGAATACGGTCAGGATAAATTAAAGGATAGAGCAGATAATTACGATTTGGCTGCTGACGAAAAAAAGCCAAAATCTAAATTAAAACTAATCGGCGTCCTCATTATTGCCATCATTGGTGTGGGGGCATTATATCCGGTACTGTTCGGCGGTAGTAAAACGCCAGCAGAAAAGACAGAAGAAGTTGTTGCGCTAAATTCAGACGGCGTTTCTGTAGAAGATAGCGAAGCTACTAAGCCTGTTGTTGCTAATGCAGATACAGACAAAGCTGTCGCTGATAAAGCTGCCGCTGACAAAGCCGCCGCTGACAAAGCTGTCGCTGACAAAGCTGTCGCTGACAAAGCTGCCGCTGACAAAGCTGTCGCTGACAAAGCTGCCGATGACAAAGCTGCCGATGACAAAGCTGCCGATGACAAAGCTGCCGATGACAAAGTTGCCGCTGACAAAGTTGCCGCTGACAAAGCCGCCGCTGATAAAGCTGCCGCTGTCGATACATCGGAAAATATTTCCGGCGTTGACGAGGCTGAACAGCACCTGCTGGACAATGCTGCCCCAGCAAACCTTTCAACTGAGATTGTTCCTGCGGAAAAAGTGCAACAACGCGTCACAGGCCAACTTCCACCGGAAGATGTTAAGGGTATCGCTGATGCTGTAATCCACGATCCTACAGTGAAGGCCACTGACGAAGCCAAAAAGGTTTCGCAAGCGGGAACTGAAATCGAAAAATTCGATGCGGCTAAATTTGGTATTGGAACCAACACTGTTTCCCCTTCCGTTCAGCAGTCTCGTTCAGTTCAACATCTGCTACCAGTTCAGCAGGAAGTTGAAAACACAGAACAGTCTTCTGACATCAGCAGCGACGACATGCTGAAAAGCTATACCGGGCAATCAAGCGAAGTACCCTATTATTCACAGTCACAAAATACGGTATATGTTTACGGTTCATTCGCTGCCAAAGTGTATCTTCTGCCGATTGGCAAAAGTGAAAAAATCAACGCATACCTTTCTGACAGCAAAGGGTGGGAAGTTAGCCAACTGCCGGGTGACATTCTTCGCATCAAACGTTCTTATAATAAGTCAGATTGGAGCGATGCTACTGACCTCTTCCTTGTTGCTGGTAAACGCACATATACCCTGATCTTGCAAGGCGTTGACGAGCCAAAATTGCGTACTGATAGTCTTCGCTACATTGAGTCAAAGGCGATCCCGGTAACTAAGGCTGGAAAAAAATAATTATTCTAATTCCTACAGGCGCATTTTAGATGCGCCTTTTTTCAGGAGAACGAATGAACGATACAATAACCGAAGGTATCAGCGCTTATTTAGCCTCGCTATATATCAACGTGCCTCTAAATGAGTGGACACCAAAGTTATCATACCTCGTATGTCGCGGGCTGGTGGATAACGGGATACTTCCGGGTAAAGCCGTAATCGGCGTTCTGCGTGAACGTTTTTATGAGTCATATGATGAGGAACGCCCTGACGGTTATTCCGTTCGGCATTCCAATTATGCGTGGATTGACGCTGGTGATGAGGGAATATTTGATCCGTGTAACCCAGATCATTTAATTACTGACAAATTTTTATTTAAAACTAAGTTGTCTGCTGAATACTATTCTCCTGTTGATCCGTTAACAATGACCATGAGAGATTTACCAACACATTATAGTTCAGATGAACTATATCCTGTTCGGCGAGGTCTTCATAAAGAGGTATTCAGTCGTTTACTTGGCTTTAGGGTTGAAGTTGCTGGATTGACCATGACGGAAGCTGCGTATCTTTCAGCACTACCACTGAATGAGCTTGGGAGAAGTGATAAATTACTTTATGAGTTCTTAATAAAAAACAACCTGAGTAAACTACTTTCTTTGAGGTATGTGGAAAAGATATTTCCACATATGGCAAAATCCTCGCCTCAATCCTTCCGATTTCCTCTGGATGAGGGTTTTTAGAAAATAGGGGCAACGTTAGTAGCCCCGCTATCGAATTTATACAATAACGATAGTTTCACCTCTTTCCTGTCGGGTGTAATATTCCTTTATCAACTCCATGATAACCGAATTAATACTTAATCTGTCTTTGGCTCGGGTAATGGCAACATAGATTAGATTCATTTCATCAATTATTGTTGCTTTTGGTTTTTTCATATCAATTGCTTCAAGCACGGAAGAAAAATCATCATTAAGAATCACGTTATTCCACTCCAAACCTTTACTTGTATGTGCGGTGGTTACGACGAGATCGGCCTCAGATTCCGTTCTGGCTTCATTACTTCGCATAGTGGCTATCATGCCGGGAATGTCTATGTATTCGTCCATGATCCTGATGGCACGATTCATATTGGTGTCTTTAGTACTTTCAGCTATGTCCGCATAATTTGCCCAGTTACCATAATCACTGAGTATTTTTTTATTTTTAACAAGATCAGGTCTCATCAATTTAAGGGAGTGAATGTCGAGTAACTCATCTAGGTTATACTTCGCAATCCCTCCGTTCCACATCACCCGCTTGCCCATCATGATAGCCTCATGAGCTGACTGAATAACCCCCATGAATGTTCGGCTTATAACAGCATGGAAACCTTGCTCTATTATGTCCTGCGGCTCACATACATAGTCCAGATCACCTAAACCTATTAGTGGATGAGTTTCACCTTTCATACTCAACACGAGGTTAGCAAGCCCCGCTATCATAGGGCCAAAGCGGAACGACTTGGTAAGTCGCAGGATATCAGCCCCCTGCTCTTCAACTACAGATAAAGCATTCTCAGCACCTCTCCACCTGTTAATCATTTGATGGTCATCGCCAACGATGATTTTCTGACAGGTGTTATTCATGACGATATCCAATGTAACGGGGTTTGCGTCCTGACCCTCGTCAAAGAGAATAATGTCATAAAGAGTATGGAGTTCCGGGTTCGATAACTGGAAAAGTTTTAACAGGGTATTTCCTGTACAGGGTATATCTGAATTTTTATCAATCATACCTTCCCAAAGCCTTTTAGCTGCTCTGAGCGCAGTATCAAATCGAGACGATGATATCTTATCTTCATTTTCAACATTCTTTTTGATGTGTTCCATCATAATAACGCGATCTGCTGAATTCATGAAGTTACCGACTCCAGCTACAGCTAATTTTACAACCTGCCAGTTATCCTCTCCAAGTATGTCCCGGTACTCCTTTACGCTGATATTCATCCTTGTCTTATCGGCATATTCTTTGAATCGGGCAAAAGCCATTGCATGTGAAGTAGCACAGTGAACATTTTTAGGGAATTTTCGCTCCGCTTCTTCTCTGATCGCTTTGTTGAAAACAATATAGAGAATTCTTTTATCAGTATTCTTGAGGGAAAATTGAATAAGTGTGAACGTCTTGCCTGAACCTGCATATGCCTTTCCGCAAAGTAGTCTGCCGGTGTAGTCAACGATCTGCTGTTGTTCATCTGTTAATGCCATGAACAGCGCTCCTTTTTTCAGAAGAAAAACAATGGCAAAACACTTTTGCCTGTGTTGCAATTTCAAGTGCAAGGATATTTTATACCTCAACTCTCCGTCTAATAGTTACGGAAAAACAGGACATTCTGAGGCCGAAAGTCATTTAGACATCTCCTTCAACCACTCATCTCCTGTTTCATATATTTTCACTACCAGTACTTGACATCACTACACCTTTCGCTTGAACATAAATTACGATCTGTTAACGCACGAAAGTGTTGCTGAGATGCCGTTTCAAAAAAACACCACAAAACGACCTGTTTTTTGTTCGTAGATACAGTGGAGAATATTGTATATTTGAATTCGACACAGAGCATTCGATTTCAATCATTTCAAACTAAGGAACTAAAATGAGCGAAGATGCAGTTAAACCATTTGCAGATCTGACAACAGAAGAAAAAGAGAATAGATTTTCTTCCCTGTCTAAAATCGCGCTTAAATCTCTGCGCGGTTCCTTCAATCTGGATGAAACTGAAAAACAATTAAAAACCGATGTTGGATCTGCAAGCGAAAAAGTAAATCTTCTATCTAAAAAATTGGCGAATGGCGAAGAGCATAATCGCGAACAATACTCCGATGCAGTTAAGGATCTGAACAAGGCTTCTCGCAAGCTGGATAAGTTCCTCGACAGCTATGAAGAGCTTCGAGACGGAACTGGTGATAAGCTGAAAGAACTACGCTCTTTCCTTGATGAGTTGATTAATGAGATCACAGATGAACAGGTTCTTTAACTTCCGGTCATTTACTACAAGAAGCCCACTTAAGGGCTTCTAACTGACATTGGAGGTTCAATGTTTTATCTCTATACAATCCTTTGGATGATCGCATGGAGTATCATTTCTATTTTCGTCTACCGAAAGGATAAAAAGCAGGCGGAAACACGCGGGTTAAGAGTTGAAGAGTTAACCCTCGATGCTTTAGCCTTACTTGGTGGCTGGCCCGGCTGCATTTATGCTCAATATAAATTTCGCCACAAAACCCGTAGCGCCTACCAGCGCCGTTTTAGAGCATTAGTTATTACATGGATTTTAGGTTACAGCGCACTCTGGTATTTCCTGTGGGTAGGCCAGATAATCTAGTTAATAAAAACCCGCTTCGTCGGGTTTTCTTTATTTCATTTTTCTCAGATACAAAAAAACCCGCCGAAGCGGGTTTTCTTTTTTCGACTGAATTAGATACCAACAGAAGGCAGTACAGTCTGAACACCTTCGGTAGAAGCCATCATACCGTCGATGATATTCGGAGAGTAGTACAGGCCGATTGCCGCACCGACTGCTACAGCGAACACCATCAGAGACTGACGAACAACCGCAGCAGCAACACCGACGATTACGATCAGGCCGACCAGTACGCGGCCCAGAGAGCCTTGCATGTATTCAGTGATGGTTGTCCACACTTCGCTGAAACCAGTTTGCTCTGTGCCGTTTGCATAAACAGCAGTAACGCCCAGAGCGATGATTGCGGAAGTAGCCAGAACTGATTTCAGATTTGCGCGATTCAGAGTTTTCATTTTCAACATTCCTAAGTCATTTTCAGAGTTTACGATTTTGGAATGCCCCTCGACTATTTAACGGTTTTCAGCCGGGAACGGAATAAACTATATCGGCATTTGACTTAAAAACCACGCGTAAAAGGGGACAAAATCGATGGCAAATTGTAGAAAAACCTCTGCTTTTTTGGCAAATATAAAAATAATTACATCCGCTGCTTTTAACTTCATAGTTCATATGTCTGTTATCTATTATTCATGCGCAATTGCTTCGACTAAAGCCACCTCCGTGTTTTAATTGGAGAGCAGGTAAAGTCGTTTTGTGGGGGGAGTATGTTTAAAGTTTGGAGGGGGTATGTTTAAAAATAAAACTGTTTTATTGACAGTATTGATTGGCTTTTTGATTTCATCGCCTGTATATGCTCTTAGCATCGGAGACCTTGTTGACTCAGCTAAGAAGGCGTTATCTGAAGAAAGTGAAACAGGTACAAATCACAACTCACAGGTATCAACATCTAACACTTATCGTGGTGATGTTGGCGAAAGCAGTATTGCTATCGGCTTTTCGCCAGAGGGGTCAGCTCAGAAAGCAATTCTTGACCTGATCAACTCAGCACAAAAAGAAATTCGGCTGTCCGCTTACTCTTTTACGTCACCTGAAGTGGTGAAAGCTCTCACTCAGGCAAAAAGACGCGGGGTAGACGTTAAGTTGGTTGTTGATTACAAGGGTAATACAGGAAAGATTTCCGTCGCGGCTATGAACCTGATTGTTAATGCTGGAATACCAATTAGAACAATCCAGAAGTATGCTATACATCATGATAAATTCATTGTGGTTGACAGGGTGAGCGTTGAAACAGGGTCGTTCAATTACTCTCGTTCTGCTAACTTACGGAACAGTGAAAATGTCATTGTGTTATATAACATGCCTCAAGTAGCAACCCAGTATCTTAATCATTGGACATCACGCTGGAATGACGGCAAAGAATGGGAGTCATCTTATTAGTGAACCAGCCCTAAAATAAAGAAGGCTCCGATCAGGAGCCTTCTTTTTAGCTGCTTAGCTGCATTTTCCAAAATGGGACTTCATCCGGTTGGCATACTCGAAGCTTTTGATATATGCGGGGTTTGCTTCCACCTTCTCTTCTAGATCTTTAAATACATCGTCTTTCGTCGAGATCAGTTTTATATCCAGAATACCCATATTCAAATCACAACGTTCTCGTTTAATTTTAACCACATCGGTCATTACTGAACCCAACGCAGCGTCTTCATCAGTCAGATCATCCAGATAATCATTGATCTCACTGTTGTCCGCCGAAACCTCGCTGGCTGAAACATCATTTACAGTTATCTCACCACTCTGGCTTAAAACCGGTAAGGACAAAAATGCCAGAAGCACACCGATTAGAGTTTTTTTCATACTTAACATACCTCATCAAACACAAATAAAAGGCACCATAAAAAGGTGCCTGCGCTGATATGAAATGTTATTTTTTAGCCGGAGGTTCAGCTTCAACAGGCGGTGTAGCCTTCGTTTTTTCTGGGTGAGCCATACCCTCTATTACCTGAACAAATTTAGCGAACGGCTGCGCTCCGACGACAGTTTCTGTTTGGCCCGTCTGGTTATCGATGATCACAGTTGCCGGTGTGCCGGTTACACCTGCGGTGTTACCGGCCTGCATGTCATCTTTGATTTTTTGGATGATCGTCGGATCGGTCAGGCAAGCTTCGAATTTAGACTTATCCAACCCAAACAAAGCAGGAACCTCTTCAGAGCTGGCGAAACCCTGCCCGTTCCCAGCGGTATGTGTGAACCAATATTCAGTGAACGCCCAAAAGCCCTTACTGCCTTTTTGCTGGGCTACACATTCACCGGTAACAGCGGCTTTAGAGGCCATCGGTTCATGGAAGGATAGCGGATAATGTCGCCATTCCCAGTTAACCATGCCATTTTTAGCACTATCAACAAGATACTTCGGTGTCTCGTGAAATCGTTTACAGAATGGACATTCGAGATCTGAGTAATTTACCAGAGTGAAACGCGCCGTAGGATTCCCGTAGAGGTGATGGCCATCTTTACTTTCACCAGAAGCATTCCAGTTTTTATACAAATCGGCTTGCTGTTGTGCAATCTTATCACTTTCAATTTTACCCAGTGCAGCAGCAACTGACTCCTGTAAATTTGCAGCATCCCCGCCACTATTTTTCAGCAATGACGTTTGGTAATCCTGTTGCTCTTGAATGCTTTTCAATGAATTACTGATTTCAATACTAATACCTTTTACATCATTTAGACTTTTATCGATATCGTGGGCTTTTACTGCGGTATAGACAGAACCACCAGCAGCCACAAGAACTAAACATCCGATCACTAACGGCCCCAGAACGGATGCTTTTTTCATTTCATTCATCTAACTTCCCCCATGAAAATTGTTTTAGTTACTTTGGTAACTGGTTATCAACGTACATTTTGATGCGATAATCGCGTAGGTCTTGCGGCTCACCACCATTCAGGACATCGATCTCATGTTGGCTGAGGCGGTATCCCGGAGTAGAACAATAGCGCTCTTTGATTTGCATATATTCAGACCGGGAAGCTTTCTGACTTGAACTATTCAACAGTCGAGAGTTTTCACCACAAAAACTCGGCGTTTGAGTGAACGTACCGCGCGGCCCATTTGCATAAGCGGAGTTCGCCACACTGGTCAGGAGCATATCGGTGTATTTGTCACGATTATCGGCATAGCGTTTCCCCGTAGGGTCATATACCGCATATGGGCTAACAAGTGCATGTTCATAGCTTGGTGTTCGCAGTGCTGCACCACCGCGCTGTGTTCCATGCCACGATTCAGAGTAAGTGTACCCTTCCGGGACGTACATTTTTGGTGGGATGATCTGCGTGTAGTTTACGTATTCGTATTGACGCTTTTCTTTCTCTTTACTGTCTGAACAACCCGACAGAAAGATCCCGGCCACTGCGACTGATACAATTGACAGTTTGAGGCGATAATTACATTTCATTGACGGTTCTCCGGTAAATAGCAATTTCATTATCCAGCATTTACTTCCCAGTAAAAAACTTTTTCCCCCTCATTTTGCGGCCTTTTTCTCTTAATGTTTTCAACTCTTTTACTGTAATGTGTCTGCATCAAATGGAGGCACCGTAATGTTTAAAAGAATTCAGAGGTTGCTTTTTGGAACGAAAGAAAAACAACCGACTGGTGGACAGATTATCATGCCACAAGAGGTCGTCGAAGCCCTCAGCTCAAGCAGGGACATTTTGCAATATCCTCCTGCTGAAAATGGCTTCCCGGCAAAAATCCCAGGCTATGCACTGCTGTCCTTGCAAGAAGAGATTATTATCAAAATCAAGCGTGAGCTGATGATCCGGGACTCGGAATTTGAAGAGTTCGTTCAGCCTATGCTCAATAATTTTGCAAACTTCGTTCATCTTCTTCCTGCCTCACAATCCCATCATCATCGGGCACAAGGTGGGCTGCTTCGTCATACACTTGAAGTTATTTTGTACTCCATCAAAATAGCTAAAAGCTTTGAGTTTGATGCAAACGAATCACCCGTTATAAAATCAGACCGTGCGCTGGCATGGCGTATAGCTGTTGTTGTAGGTGCTGTGATGCACGATATCGGAAAGCCAATCTCTGATGTCGATGTATGGGACAAATCAGGTGAGCATCACTGGTCACCAACTGTTAATTGCATTCATGAATGGGCTGAAAATAAAGATATTGAACGTTTTTACATATACTGGCGTTCAGATCGTCACGAACGTCACCACAATACCAGCCTGACCAAAATGACTGATATTGTGCCAAAGACATTGCTCGCATTTCTCATGGAAGAAGGCAACGACATATATAACGAATTAACTGAAGCGCTCGCCGGAAGTAATTCATTCCGAGCTACAGCTACTCGCATCGAAACGGGTACAGCGTATAAAAACAAGATCCATAAAATAGTTTCTACCGCTGATAGCCGTTCGGTCAAAGAAGACCTTAAACGTTATTCTGGGGATGCTGTTCGTGCAGCGCAAACCGGTGTATCAGTTGTGGCTCGTATAGTCGATGCTATCCGTCTGCTTGTGAAACGTGGTGATTGGGTTCCCAATAAGCCCGGCTCACCTATCTGGTATACAACAGAAGGGCTTTTTGTTGTCTGGGGTTCAGCAGTAGAACCGATTACGACTATTGTGAAGTCATCTGGCGTGAACGTACCTCACTCTGCCGATAGTCTTGCCGATATCATGCTGAGCTATGGCCTCTTCGTTTTAAACGAAAACGATTCGGTCTACTGGCGCATGGCCCCACACATCCTGAACGATAAGAAATCACGTCAAGACAAAGAGCCAAAAAATGCTTTAAGTTGCATTAAGTTCGTTGATCCTATCGTTATCTTTGTCGAGGATGTCGTGCCTAACCCAACATCATGCCGCATTAAACTGGCTGATGGTTGGAAAGAATTTTTGGCTGCTGGTGGAAAAAGCACACTAAAAGAAAGCCGGGCTTATATCGGTGATAAGCCAGAAGAAAAAACCCTACCGATTAATGTTGACCCGGAAATACTTAAAGGTGGATCGCTCCCTCCAACGGAAGACTTACCTCCAGATGGCACTGTTGTTAAACGCGGCACCGTTGTTGAGCCTAAAAACATTGTTGATCATATGCTTCGCATTAACCTCTTATCCCCGGAAGTTGCAGCGGCAATAAAAAAACGCGACGCAGAAAATTTAAAGGCAAAAGAAACAGCAGCTAGCCCTCCAGAAACCATAGGTAAACGATTTTCAGAGAAAGATAATCATCCTGAAAACACATCTAACAAAAAACCATCGAACAATCAGAACCCTGTAGATACAAAGTCCCCGGATAAACCTGCTGAAACTCAGGGGCAGTTGTTCGCTGAAGAATATGCCTCACATCCTTACATTGAGGCTGATTCTGATGATGATACGGCTGATATAGCTCACCAGTATCAGATGCAGGATAACGAACAATCAACTATCACCTTACGTGAGCGGATGGATCAAGCTACCATTCAGCAAAAATATAAAGATGATGAAGCTCACATCCAGCAGGACTCAGCTAAACCCGCTCTTGACCTGTGGGCTGAGGCTCAGCAGCGCATTCGACAATCAAAGGATGAAGCATACGAGCAAACAACTCAGCCTTATGCGAATAAGCACGAAAATTATGAACTAAAAGATATCCCCGGTGTTCTTGAGGGAGGCCATCTTTTTTCCTCTTTGTTCAAAGATGCTCCAGATGCAACGAAACTGATTTTAAAAAAAATAATTAATGAACGCCCGAAAGAACTTATCGCGGATAATTATCATCTTTTCATTCATAAAAAAGATGAGCAGGACGAAGAAAACTATTCAGCTATGGTTGCTGCCGGTTGGGTATGGAAACCTTTTCTTGATCCTAATGATAAGTTTCATATGTATAAATCAAAACCGGGTTACTTCCTTAAGCGTGGGCTTAATGATGATATAGATTATTTGTCAGGAGGCAATTACCTAAAGAGCATACTGCCAGTAAACCCTAACAATGTTTATTGTCCTGAAAATGATCTTTACAGAGCTATCGCCAGCTATGGGCAAGTAAAAAAAACTTTCGATAACAAAGAAGTTATCGCGCTGAGTGGTTCCGCTATTAGAAATATGGCTAAGTCACTGGAACTGGATACAACCAGTGTTCGTTTTTTGGTGTGTTTCAACTTTGATTCCGTCAATAAGCGCGGCTCAGAGCACGTACTTGTAGACGAAAACATTAGACCTTACATGGTGGATTCTCATGAGTGAGTGGAAGTACAACATGCCTTGGCGTCCCAACTATGAAGCATTTGAAGTTGCTGGTTGGAGTGCAGGGATCGCCAGTGCGATTGCGGTAAATGCATACTTTAACATGCCATCTTTGCCGTGCTACATGGCTGTAGCCGTTCAGGTTGCATATGGCATAAGAGCATTGCCAGAAGCTCATTACGTTTATAAGCACAAACGTCGTCTTGCTAAGAAGCCAGATGTATTAATCATGCGCATAGAAGAAATTATTGATGCAATGATTAAATACCCAGACTCTTATATTTTTGGGAAGGGTTTTCAATGGGGGCAAAAAGAAGGACAGTCAGCTTTTGAACTCCTCCAACGTGACATATCAAAGCTCGCAGCCAAAACTGATGATAACTTTATGGGCCTTGGTTGGATTCATCAAGTTGGCTCAGATAGTGATTATGTTCGTACTGTTGAAGACCTTTTATCTTTACATACACTCATTACTGGAACTACCGGCTCCGGTAAAACGACTTATTACAAACTGATAATCTTACAGGCTGCTTTAAAAGGACAACCTTTGATTATGGTTGACCCTAAAAACGATGAAGGATTGGCGAAGTGGATGGAGATGTGTCTTGACTTTGTGGGCCGATCACATAAATTGAATTATTTCTCTTTGGCCCACCCGGAAAAATCCGTGCGTATTTCGCCTATTACTAACTTCACCCGTTCTGGTGAGGTGGCTAACCGTATTATTTCAGTTATTCAACGTTCGGATTCTACCAGTGATCCATTTATTTCGTTTGCAACAATGTCCTTAACCAGCATTCTCGAAATGATGAAAATGTGTGAGATAAAACCGACATTAAAAAGCCTTAAAACGCAATTAGGTTCTAACATTACATCATTGGCTGAATTAGTGACTCACGCAATAACGAAAGTCGGACGTGAGGTCATGCCTGATGGCTGGTTTGATTCTATGCTTGCGGCAAGAAAAAGTCGTTTGCAAGGAAAAACTATTGATGCAGTCGCTATCGCCAAAATATGTAGCGAACTTTATATGAGCGATATTCGACAGAACAAGGCATTCCCGGATATTGAGGCAGGAATAGACACCCTTAGCCATAATCGAGAGCATTTTCAGAAAATGATCCTTAATGTGATGCCAATACTTTCCCAGCTCACAACTGGATTTATGGGGGATCTTCTTTCACCTGACACGTTTGATCCTGACCAACTTGAAGATGACCGCCCTATCGCCAACATCCGTGAAATTATCAGCACTAACGGAATGTTATATCTCGGTCTGGATGCTTTAGCAGACGGTGATACCGCTTCTGCTGTAGGCTCGATTTTCCTTTCTGACATAACCAGCGTTGCATCAGAAATCTATAACTTTATGCAACCGCGTGGTGAAGACGTTGCGAACGTCATGATACTGGTCGATGAGGCCGCTGAGGTTGTTAACGATCAGGTCATTAAGATGCTGAATAAATCGCGTGGCGCTGGTTTCTGTATGTTTATTGCCTCTCAGGGCACGTCAGACTTCGAAGCTCGCTTAGGTTCAGAAGCGAAGATGGAACAGATCATAGTCAACACGAACCACTTTACTGCCCTTCGTACACCGTCACCTAAAGCACAGAAAGCGATCATGGAACGAGTGCCTCCTACAAAATTCAAGTACATCATGCGCGGTCACGGTTCCAGTGCTGGGGCTGACCCTGAACAAATTACCGGTAGTGTTGGGGAGCGTTTGATGGAAGAAGAAAGCGAATTGTTCCCCGCTCCACTGCTCGGCTGGTTGCCTAACCTTGAATTCTTTGCACTGAATCAGGCAAAAGTGATTGTTAAAGGTAAAGTGCCAATTTTATCCAAGCCAAAGAATAAAAATGAAATAGACCGAATAAAAGCAAAAGCCGCTCGGTTCCAGAAGATTTACAAAGAAAAGGTTCGCGGTGAAAAAGTCCGCTCTAAGTCAGCTCAGGCGTAAGGCGAAATAATCATGGTAAAACTAAAAACACTTTTTCGGTCTAAGGATGAAATCGCTGCTTACGAAGGACTCGTCCTTGTGTGGCCTTGTGCAGAAAAAATCTCGTCACATCTAGCCTCTCTTATTCCTGATGACCAGCAGAGTTTAATCGTCCCTGTCGTACAGGAAGCCATTGCAGCTTACCACCAGCCATATCCATTCTATATGACGGACTGGGAACGACTTGCCGTGTACCTCATTATGACAATCAATTTCACCACCCATATTCTTGCTGGGAAAATGAATTTTCATGAGGTGGCAAAAACCTGCGCTCTGCCAAGGAAGATGACTCCGGCTTTCATTGAGGATACAGCGAAGAAACTGTCAATGGAGTTAGAATATGCTTGACCAGTTAAAGGATGATAAATGGCCCATATCATTTAAAGGATTGATGATCTGGGGAACGGCAATCTGGCTTGTTATCATGTTTTTCGTACCAGCTTCATTTGTCTATGAAAATATGATGAAGGAAATTGGCTGGGGTGAGAAGATGATTGGAGCGAACGAATTTCCCGCTGTTATGGACACTACTAATGCTCGTTACAAATATTTTTTCATTGATACGCACATCGACGCAGGACTAAAGAATTATTATCAACCCATTAAAGCAAAAACAACTACAGGAGATGTTTTCAACAAAATTGGAGATCTCGCTGTTCCATTCTTTATGAACGGGGCAAAGGTATTCAACTATCTGCTGTTTATCATGACATACAGATTGAGCCTCATCATCTACTGGATTCCATTTCTGCTAGTTGTCGGCGTTCCTTCGATGTTTGCAGGATTAATGAAATGGATGTCAAAAAGATATACGTTTGGTTACTCTTCACCATTCTTCAATAGGCGCAGTTTGACAATGATAGGATGGGGGATTTTTTCTATGCTCCTGTCATTGTTCGTACCCTTCCCTATACCTCCAATGATAGGAGCCGTGGTGATGATTGTCGCCATGCCAATAGCCTTCATCCTGCTTATTAGTAACCTTCCAAAACGCATCTAGGAACTATTTAAAAAAACAGGGCAAAACGTCCTGTTTTTTCTTATCGGAACTCAGCGGTTCTTTGATAGATTACCCGAAAAGAGGTGAGAAAATGTCTGAAACCAAAATGTTCCTCCTATCAGCAGGGCTTAGCCTTGTATGTTCAGCGCTACTTGTTGCCACATTTTCATATGCAGATAAATCGTCTCAAATTGAGGCTCTAGCGAAACAAGCCCAAAAACCTGTTTATCTGACTACGCAAGAGAAGATGAACAAAGAGATGGCAGACATCATGCTTCCACTTTTGCAAAAGCAGCGTAAGGAAGAAGAGGCCCGAAAGAAAATCAAAAAACCCGATACGGTTTACGCACCAGAACAGCTACAAAATTCCAGAGGCTACTAAATGACCAAAATGTTTTCACTTAAAATGACAGCTATCTTTGCTATTCCGCTGGCGATTTTGATAGGTACAGCGTCATACATTGTATACAGCGTTCACAAGCAAGGGAAAACTCTTGATGATGTAGCGTTTATGGTGCAAAACAGTCGCCCTCTTGTAACTGATCGAGAGCAGTTGAATGACCTCTTTTCACAATACATTTCTGCTGGTGGACTAGATATGACTCATGCAATACCTAATAAGTCCACATCTAAACGTGCTGGTGCCAGAAATGCAGAAGACTATATTCCTTCACCTTCTGATGAACGAATCTACGGTAACCCGAATGCGCAATTCTATCTTATCGAATACTCCGACTTTGAGTGTCCTTATTGCAAAGAGCACTTCCCACAGCTCCTTGATCTCGTTGACTCATCTTCCGGTAACATAGCCCTCGTTTTTAAGCACGTCCCTGTACACGGTCAAGCTTCCCAAGTCGAGTCACTCGCTGCTGAGTGCGCAGCCGAACAAAATGGTAATCCCGGATTTTACAAGTTGGCTCGGGCGATTTTTGAAAACACACAATCTGATGGACGTGGATTGAGTACCCCACTCGATGTACTTGCGACTCGAAATGGGTTTGATGGTAAACGACTTATCGAGTGTGTTAATGCAGCTCGTCCTGCACAGAAAATCGGAGCAGACGTTCGGGAAGCGGCTGGTCTCAATATTCAGCAGACGCCTTCCACTATTGTAGTTCATGGTGATCGCTCTGCTTTAGTTCAGGGGATGGTAAATGGGACAGGAATTATGCAAATGATGGCCCAGCTTGTTGATGGGGGAACGTCAGAACAAAAAGGTAAATAACAATATGCCTTCGGGTATTGAACTGTGTGGTGTTCAATTAATATTTGGAGCAGCAAATGGAACCAATTCAAATTTCACATTCTGTCGATGATCCACCAAAGTTTTTTTTCTGGAGTATCGATGAGGCAATGCCTTTTTTTGTATTTCTCATGGTTGGAATCTTCACCGGTCGTATTCTCACATTCGCGATCATTGGGATAGTGATCACGCGCTATTACGGCAGCTTCCTGCAACGCGCATCTGAAAAATACTTTTTGCATCTTTGCTATTGGAACCTCGGCGTTTCATTTGGCAAAAGTACAATTGTACCCAACTCATTTGAACGGGAATTTGTGGTATGAAAATCAGACAGTTTAAAAAAGGTCTTTTACAGATGGCCGGTGAGATTTCGACCCTCAAATGGCTCGTGTTAGGATTGTTGGGTGTGGTAGCAATTCTTTCAGCAACGTTAATGTCCCGGTCGCAGGTCGTCACCATTATACCTCCGAATCTGACACAAACTGCGTGGCTGGATGAAAACGCCGCTTCGGCACCGTATATGCGAGCGTGGGCAGTATATGTCGCTCAGTCTTTGGGAAATGCGAATCCAACTTCTGTTGACATGGTTAAAGATGCAATCGGCCCGTTTCTTGACGCTAAGATTTACACGGAAATGATGAAGCGCATTGATGATCAAATTGACCAGATTAAGCGTGACCGTATCAGTCTCTATTTTACGCCTAATCGAGTGATCACCGATCCTGTTGCTCCGGGTGTTTATTATGTGGAAGGGAACCAAGGGTTAGAGGGGATCAGCGGAGCGCCAGTAGTCAAACCAATGACATTTCAAGTTAATGTAGATATTAAGGGGTATCGTCCGGTGATCACGTATGTGAATATCGCGCAAGGTAAGGCTGTATTGCCTTCCGAAGCCGCTAAGCATCGTGGTCGCGGTAATGCTCAGGGGGATAAATAATGAAATTACCAGTTAGATCGCTGGCAATGCTCGTGTCGTTGATAGTCACCGGTTCTGCCGTTGCTGATGTAAATAGCTACGGTCTTCCGTTTGCTGAAAATTCTGCCGGGGGGCAGCAATCAGGTTCTGCAAAAAACACTCTTTCTGTTGATGAAGGGCTTGTTCTCGGGAACACTGCTGGGAGTAATGAACCTGTAGTAGTCTCTGCCGGTAATCCAACAGTAAATAACACGAAACGTGCTACGACTGATCGAGCAAATCATACCGCGACGGCTGGCGCATCACAAAACGCTAACAGCAGAGATAACCCTGCTATTGATGGAACTAATGTTCAACCAGTACCTAATAAAGTTGTGCAGCCAATACGTCTTACTGACGACGTTATTCCATCACGTCAGGAAATTATTGTTGAGCCGGGTGTCAATACTCTAATCCCTATCTCGATGGGACAGATTAACCGTATTGTCACACCATTTGAACGCCCTACTATCCAGAAGCTCCAGTTAAACGATGTGAAGGTAAACGTCGAGGGCAACGCAATCTATGTTTTCACTCCTAACCCTCGACCAGTAGCCCTTTATGTTACTGAGAAAGGTGATGAAAGCGTTGCGATTTCATTATCACTTGTCCCTCAACGTATTGCTCCAGTGCAGGCCACCCTTATGGTGTCCCGAAAATTAAATAATGCGGCGTTTACTGGTGGCGCTTCTCCTATGATGTATGGCGGTAGTGAAACGAAAGCGAAGAAGTGGGAACAGAAAGATAGCTATGTAGAAACTGTCCGCAACATCCTTCGTACTATTGCTCTGGGGGATCTCCCACCCGGCTATGCACTCGGGAATCTCGGTAGTGGCGTAAGCATTCCCAACTGCAACTTTAGTACCGGTACAGTACAGGATTACATCCGTTACAGCTTTAAAGGGGGGCAATACATCAACGGTAGCCAGTTCAGCGTTATTGTCGGAGTTGCTCAGAATACTGGGCCGACTACAGTGACCGTTGACGAATCTCTATGCACACATCCGCAAATGGCCGCGCGTGCCTTGTGGAGTCGAAATACGCTAGAACCGGGTCAGAAGACCGAAGCTTATTTCGTCCTTCGAAATGGTCAACGTCAAGTACGTGTTGATGACGGTGCGCGTCCTAAGCTTGCGGAGTAATATGATGGATAAAATAAAAGATATTTGGGTTAACTTAGCCCCAAACAAAAAACGCTGGGCGTTGTGGATTGCCATTCTCGTCGTGTTGATTCCTATTCTCGTTCTCCTAATGCCCGAGAACAATTCACCTCGTTCAAAGTCAAACAAAGAGAAAGTCATTCAAAACGTATTGACCGACTCGGACACAACTGGTGTCAGTCAAAATGCGATTGCAGCCCGGCTGCGTTCGCTCGACGACAGTATTAAAAGCACCAAACAGTCTGTTGAGACTCTGACAAAAACGCTTGATCCAGAGGTGTTAAATAAACGACTAAGTGCTATCGAAAGCGCACAAAAAAGTGAGGCGGCTTCGCGTGCTTCATTGGCAACTCGTGTTGATAGTCTTAAAGCTGGAATTTCTGCAAATGGCACTTCAGCCAATAAGAATCTCTACGCTGCCCCGAAAGACGGCAAACCATCAGATGTTACCGACAATGAAAGTAACAACGGTACTCTGCAACGTGTTTATGAAAGTGATGTTGCGCCTGATCCGGCTGATTTTAGCGGTGATGAAGCGGACAACAAAAATGGTAAAGATCAGAAGGTAGAATCCATCCCTGATATTGTGACTGTTCAGCAGGATATCAAAGAAGAAGAAAAGCCTAACCCCGAAGATGACCCAGCTTTTCAAACGTATCTTCCTGCCACCAGCATCATGAGCGGCGTTTTCATTTCAGGGATGGATGCACCTACAGCACAAAATGCACGTAATGACCCTTACCCGGCGCTGATTCGTATCAAGAAAGACGCAATTCTTCCGAATCGGTTTCGGTCTGACATTCGTGAATGTGCATTGCTGGCTGCTGGATTTGGCGATCTTTCATCAGAGCGAGCTTATTTCCGGTCTGAGGTCATCACCTGCATCCGGGAAGACGGTGCTGTATTTGAAGCAAAAATTGATGCCTACGCTGTAGGTGAAGATGGTAAAGCTGGTGTGCGGGGACGTCTCGTAACAAAACAAGGTCAGTACCTTGCTAAAGCACTTACAGCCGGATTCCTGCAAGCCGCATCTCAGTTGTTTAGCGTACAGTCAATTCCGACTATCAACGTTAACCGAGACGGAGATACAAACAGTAGCCCGTACCAACAAGTAATGAGTAGTCAAGCCATGCAAGGCGCTGCAATTGCTGGTGTGGGTGGCGCTTTAAACCGTTTAGCCGATTTCTATATGAAAATGGCTGGTGACTTGTTCCCTGTGATTGAAATCGATCCTGCTCGCAGTGTTGACTTCATTGTGCAAAAAGGCGTGGCTCTGAAATTTAACAAGATTAACAATGTTGGGGGTAAACAATGAGCATGAAACAGATGGTTTTAGCTCTGTTCGGGGTGGTTAGCATGGTTGCGCTAACAGGATGCTCATCGCTGGTGGGCGGGAGTTCCGAATACGGTTGTAAAGGTATGCCTGATTCCGTCACTTGTATGAGCGTCGGCGATGTGTATGAACTTACTGACGGTGATAATTACAAGCAGCGAGTCAGTGAGGTTTCACAACAACAAATGGCAGGGAAAGACGTCAACGTAAAGCAGCAAACTGCCGGTGGTGAAGGCTCCGGCCCATCGGTCAGCGGTGGTGCTCCTTATGTGCCAGTTCCTCAGCCAACTGCTAACCCACAGCCTATTCGTACTCCATCGCAAGTTATGCGCGTACTGGTAGACCCATATGAGTCTGATGACGGCGATTTGAACGTTCCGGGGTATGTCTATACTGAAATTGAACCGCGTCGCTGGGAAGTCGGTGCATCTCGTGCGGCAACCGTTCAACCTGTTATCAGACCGATGCAGGCACCTGTCAGTTCTGAACCAATTGCTGAAAATACAGCCGCTCAAACACAAGCTAAGAACACTTCTGCGAACGCCCGTGGAGGGAAAAATCAAGCCTCAAATACACGTACAATGATGCCAAATCGCTAATTTAGTTTAAAAACACCAAAAGAAAAGGGATTGTAAGAACAATCCCTTTGCTATTTCTGCGGCTTATAACCTATCATTGCCAGTGCAGTGTTCGCCACACCACATTGCTTTGCATACAGCAGCAACGTCTCCCCCCGGACGTTGAGGAAACCCCACCAAGCTGAAAATATGCAGGCAGGAGTTCACTGTAAAACCCGCCTGATTTTCAGGCGGGTTTTTCCCCCCCAAAACGTCCCCTTTTTCATTACTACTTTCTTGAAAAGATGTGAAACAATGCGGTTTCTATTCGTGGAGAGAAAGAATATGGTATTTAAAAAATGTTTTTTAGCCGCCTCCTTACTTGCTGGTTTTCTTTCTAATGCATTTGCCGGAACCGGGTCACCAACTGATACGGTTTTCACTGAAAATGCATTAAAAGCAGCCCCCAAGAATTCAGCACAACCAAAGCGATTCGTTGTCCCAACTAATGGCCTCATTGCATTAGATGTTGACGGTAATCTTAATGTCATGACATCCAATGGTCGTTTCGTTCTTAAAGGTTATCTTTACGATACGTGGGCGAAAAAACCTCTGGATAAGTTTGATGATGTTGCCAAGTACGCATCTATTATTCCACTGAAAGAACTGAATCTGAATATTGCCGATCTGCAACCTGCTGTATGGGGAAGCGGCCCTGAGAAAGTAATGATTTTCTCAGACCCAAATTGTCCATTCTGTCATGCAGTTCTAAAAGAACTAGCCGATCTTGATCCAAAAAAATACACCGTCAGTGTTGTTTCACTTGGTGCTCTGGGAGAAGAAAGTAAAAAACGCAATCAGGAATTGTACTGTGCAAGCGATCGTTATCGCGCCGACCGTGCAATCATTTCCGGGGACAAAACGACTAAGTTCGATCAGGTAAAAGACTGCGACCAATCAGCAATGATTCGACGAAATATAACCGCACAGGTTCTGGGTGTCAGTATGGTTCCATTCATCATTCGCGATGACGGCCATTACAGCATTGGCAAACCAGCCCAAGGTCTGAAAGCCTACCTTGAAACTAAATAGGTATTGTTCTGAGGGGAAATATGAGCGAATCAATCATTGTTCAGCGATTGAAAAATATTAAGCGTTTTTCAGACGTATGCCCGGTAAGAGCATATGATGAGAGAAATCGCATCTTTATGCTGGACAACAAATGTGTAGGCTTCGGCTTCGTTTGTCGTCCTCTATCGGGCAGTAGCGGAAAAGAAATGCAGCAACTTCAAACATTGCTTTCATCAAATTTTCCTGCAAAAACCATTGTGCAATTTGACCTTATTGCAAGCCCTAACATTGTTAACAAAATTAATCAGATGGATTTCCTGCGAATTAACTGCGGCGATCCTATTTTAAAAAATGCGATTATCAATCGCTCTCGTTTTCTTCTTCACAGTACAGACTATCCAATGAAAGGCACTGGTACGCGTGTGCGCGATTGCCTTATGGTCTGCACAGTGAAAATTCCTGTGAAAGCAGAGTATGACCTCAAAGAAGAAGAATTGAATTTAGTAAACGAATTCAGGCACAGCTTTGATACCTCTCTCGGTATTCTCGGCCTAGCGCCTACTGCTCTGACGCGTGAATCATACATTGATATTCTATCATCCATTCTTAATCAGGGAGAGAATGCAAGCTGGCGTGATCGCTCCCCTGTGCAGGTGCAGGATGATTTAATGATCTCGGAACAATTACTCGACCCTGACCGTTCTTTCTTCGTCCGTTCTAAATACATTGGTATCGGTAATCCAGAAGATGAGAATCAGCGCGGTGAAAGACAAACGAATACCACGTTTGTTAAAACCTTGAGCGCCAAAAAGCTTCCTAGTCGATTCTGGCCGGGGCAAGCTCAATATTATCTCGGCGACCTGATGAGTGGAGCTACAGGTATTAAAAGTTCATGCATCATTTCTATGAGTATGATCTTTTTCGACCAGCAGAATGCGAAAACTAAATTCACTCAAAAGCGTAGCTGGGTAGTGCAGCAAAGCGATGGGCCAATGATCAAATGGATACCATCACTGAAAACACTTCGTGAAGGTTATGACCTTCTCAGTGATAAAGTCGATAACGGTGAACCGATCTGTAAAGCTAAGTTTTCCGTAACGATATTCTCAAATTCAAAAGATGGTGTTTTCCGTGCAGCGCAGGAAGCAGCCAGTTATCTCAATACGTATCAGTTTAAGATGATCCCTGATACGAACTTTGTTTGCCCTATATTCCTTTCAACACTCCCACTGTTTAATGAAGTAGCCGCAGAAAAAACAATGGGCCGGTATCGCACTCTGGCACTCAGTGAAGCCCTTGTACTCACTCCACTATATGCGGACTGGCAAGGCACCAAAAACCCGGCCATTATGCTGACATCACGCTCTGGTCAAATCCAGATGCTCGACCTGTTTGACTCCGACACAAACTATAATGCGTGTATCGCCGCAGAGTCAGGTTCCGGTAAATCATTCCTGACTAACTACATCATCACAGCATACCGAAGTCTTGGTGCTAAGATCTGGTGTATCGATGTGGGTGATTCGTACAAAAACATTTGCGAAACCTACGGTGGGGATTATCTCGACTTCCACCCGGACAAAAAGCCATGCCTGAACTTCTTTGAATTAGTTGAAGACTATTTCGGTGAAGATCCGTCTAACGAAGACGGTAATGGTGAAGAAGACCTTATTATCGGCTTGCTGACGGTAATGGCTGCACCGCAAAAAGGGCTAGACGATTTCCAAACCGCTCGCCTGAAAAAGCATGTGGCCGATCTTATCAAGCTTCATAAGAAAGACACGACCATTGATATGGTCGCAGCTTCCTGCCTTACCGATGATGATCCGCGTGTAACTGATATCGGCCACCAGTTGTATCCCTTCACCAGCGAAGGCCAGTACGGAAAATATTTTGTTGGTAAGAACAACATTGACTTCAAAAATCCGTTCACTGTTCTCGAACTTTCTCGACTTGAAAGTTCTGAACACCTGAAGCAGGTAGTCTTGTTGCAGCTCATTTATCAGATCCAGCAGGACATGTTCCTTGGCGACCGTTCGCAAATGAAAATCGTCGTTATCGATGAAGCGTGGGCATTGCTTAAAGGCAACATCGGGGAGTTTATTGAGAAAGGATATCGACGCTTCCGTAAATATAAAGGCGCAGCAATCACGATTACTCAATCTATTAACGACATCTATAAAGATGGGGTCGGTAAAGCTATCGCCGATAACTCTGCGTTTATGTTATTACTGGGTCAGGGCGAATCAGCCATTAATGAAGCTCAGGCCAGCAAACGACTGGCACTTGACGATGCCGGATATCGCTTCCTGAAAACCGTCCGCTCCAGCAGTGGCGTGTACTCAGAAGTCTTCGTCATTTCAAAATCAGGACAGGGTATCAGCCGCCTGATCGTTGATCCATTCTCCCTGCTTCTGTACTCCACTCACCCTGACGATGTTTCTGAGATCAGGCGCAAAAAAGACTCTGGTTTGACCACTGAACAAGCCATCAACGACATACTGAAAGACAGGGGGATTGCCTAATGTTCAAAACGGCAGCCATCGCTTTAGTGTGTGGGTTTATCGGAGCAGCCCTTTATGGGCGCTTCTTCCCCGCTCAATCACCTTATGACTATATCGCCGTTGCAAAATATACAGACAATGCAGGAAATTTACTTCCGCCAGCGCAGTTAGAACTTGTCAAACGTCGCGCTGATCAGATGTCAGAAGCCGGTTACATCATTTTCAATTCTTCATCTATGTACGCATTCCCATCTGGATTAGCCGTGCCTCAGTCGGTTGTAACTGACACCAAATAACGGGGGTTCATGGTGGCGAAATATCTCAATGTGGTGTGGCGAAAAGTCTATAAGAAAAAGCGGCCTTGGAAAAAACAAGCCGCGCTCATGATTCTGGTGGCCCTAGTCTCTGCTCCAACAAGCCTGTATCTGATGAATCGTTATCAATTTGCTATTGATCCGCAAAACAATCAATGCCTCCCTCCGTACAGGATTTACCTTGTCGATAAATTCGACAAAACACCGGTTCGAGGAAAACCATTTGCATTTACTTCCAAATATATTCGGGTATACGGAAAAGGAATTAAAATAGTTGACGCGGTTCCGGGTGACATCGTTTCAGTCACACCAGAAGAAACGACTGTTAACGGTTCAATGGTTGGTGAAGAGTTACGACTTTCTAAAGAATCAGGCCACAGTGAACAGGAACTTACTCGTAGTGGAGAAATACCAGAAGGACGAATTTGGTTGATGGGCCGCACGAAGCTTAGCTTCGATTCTCGCTACTGGGGGTCGGTGTCGCAGGAACATATATTAGGACGGGCATATCCACTATGGTGAGAAAACAGTTTTACACAATATCAGTAATCGCAGCCGCTGCACTAACCAGCACGTCGGTTTTTTCTGATGACAGCACAAAACTTCCTACGCGGCCAAACGCTTATATACCTGCAACGAGCCTTCCTCAGCGCCCTGCACCGCTGTCAGAAAAAGACCAACTCGATCTTGATGAACTGGTTAAGGTAGCGAACAAAAAACAAGCCGAATATGAAAAGGAATCCCGTGAAACGGCAATAACTAACCATCAAAAGATCGGAAAAATGCCTGTCCCCAAAACGGAGCATGAAGTTATAACAGATGCCGTTACAGGTGCGATTTCAGAATCCGATATTGCTGATCGTGAGCAAAATAAAATAGTCGGCGATTTTTATTATGTTCTCGTCTCATCATCTTTGTCTGACGATGAAATCCGAAACATACTCGCCAAATACAAGAACCGTAATGATGTTGCCCTAGTTATTAGAGGTGTTAAAGACAAGCAGAACATTCTGCAAGAACTTACTCATTGGCAACAGTTGGTGCTCGATTCAGGCAGTAACACACCGGTCAACCTTGACCCTACAATTTTTAAAAGTTATAGCGTCACTTCTGTGCCAACAATAATCCATGAAAAAGACGGTAAGCTGGTGGCCCGAGTATCCGGTATATCCAATGTTGGTTACCTAAAAGATAAAAATGGTGATCTCGGTACGGCTGGCCCTACAAAAAATATTACGGAAATAAGTCTGCTTGATATCATAGAAGAAAGAATCAAAAACCTCGACTTTGAAAAGATGAAAACTGAAGCTCTTGATAGCTACTGGAAAAAACAGAAATTTGAGGTTTTCCCTGACGTAATAAAACGGAATCAAAAAACCATTAATCCAAAAGTTGTGATCCCACAGGATATACTCGCGCCAGATGGTCAAGTAATCGCTAAGAAGGGACAGATAAACCCTCTCGAAGTAATCCCTTTCCGCTTAAAACTCATTTTTTTTGACGCACGCAGTGACTGGCAAAGACAAATTGCAAAACGTGAGTATCAGAATGCCAAGACAGGTATACAACCTATTCTCATTACTACAAACGTATACGGGGATGGCTGGAGAACATTTAAAGATGCAGGTGAAATGTATGGAGCTAAAAGTCGCTTATATATGATTCAGCCCGGAATGTCAGAGCGTTTTGGCGTCACCGCATTACCTAGCATTGTGACATCCAACGGATCGCAGTATGTCGTTGATGAATATCCAAAAGAAGAGGCCAGATAATAATGAGAGCGAATACATCACGTTTAAAATTAGGTCTAGCCACAGTGATAACAACAGCAACGCTGGTATTCTCTGCTGGTGTTAACGCCGATGACCCCGGAGATACACAGGCAGAAAACGAGGTGTGTCGTGACAACCATGTTTTATCAGCGAAATTGTTCACTGATGTATGCTGGGGATGTATATTCCCTATCAAAGTCGCGGGAGCGACTCTTGGCCCGTCAGGAGAAGTTCCTGATGATGCCGCAAAGGGAATGGTCTGCGCCTGCGCTGATGGGCTAGGCGTATACCATCCGGGCATTCTTTCCGCAATGTGGGAGCCTCGGCGTTTCATTGAGTTAACTAGAACACCGGGATGTATGTCTTCCCTTGGGGGAGCAAAACTGGATCTGGGCAGTGAGTTGCAATACGGCCCACAAACTGATGGTGCTCAGGATGAGCGTCTGCGAGCATCCATCAGCTTCTATAATGCACATATGTACGCAATGCCATTACTTCGAATGTTAGACCTTTATCTACCGGGAGACTGTAACGCAGACCCATATTCGGATTTCGATATCATAAGCTTTACCGAAATTGATCCAACGTGGAATAACACTACGCTGGCCTTCTTCCAGAACCCAGAGTCAGCCGCAGTATCTAACGTTATTGCCCAACAAGCCTGTGCGGTTGAAGCAGCAGCACAATTTGCAGGCTCTCAACCACAATCTACATTATGGTGGTGCGCTGGCTCGTGGGGTGGTCAGTATCCGCTCACCGGCTCAGTAAGAACTATGGATACACCTCGAACTACGAGCTTGGCTGCAACGCGCCAACTTGCTGTAGAGCATCGCAGAGGGCTTGCATATCGTTCAGTTGGAGATGATGTTGCATGTCGAGCTAAAATTTACCCAACAATACCTAAGCAACAGTACAAGCTAAATATGTTTTACCCTACGCCTGAGACTAAAAAGGGCCATAATATAGGTGAATCCCCATATAAATGGCAAGGTGGTATGTTCCGCTATCCGACAGGTATGGGGCAGGATTCGACCTATATGATTTTCCAGTGGAGCGATTGTTGCAGGACACTGTAAACATGCCTTCGGCCAACCCCTCATCGTTCAGAAAACAAGTTTCTGAACGATGAGGGATTCCAGATATAAAATAAACCACTAATACTTTTGGACGTAAAAAAACCCCGAAAAACGGGGCTTTTTTTTCCTGAGTTGGAGTCTACGCTTCTGTGTTTTCTTCTTTCTCAACCGGTTCTTTAACGCTTGCCTTGTCAGTATTATTTTCTGCACCTGCAATACTTTCCAATTGTTGAACAGAACTTTGCGCATGACCTTTAATAGTTTTGGCAAGGGTTTGAATGTTACTGGTATGGAAAGATTTAGTATCTTCTACTTCGTCAGCCGGGGCCAGTGCGTTGAGGTAAGCTTTATCCAGAATCGTTATAATGAGATCATAACTTTTGAAAAGCTTAATGAGCTTGGTAGCTTCTGGCGTTCGTGTTGATGTGCTGAACTCTCGTGGGTTCGTATAGTTAACCTCTGAAACATCACCTGCCGAGTTAAGCATTTCAGAGAATGCCTTAATGCCCAGTTCGATCTCTTTGGTGGGCGTATCGAGTGCTGCATCAATAGCTTTTTTAGCTGATGCAGCTACCCCACGTTGCCCGAGCCTTTCAAGCCGCGTTGTATTGATCATAATATTGAACAACGCCTGAGAGGTAGTATTAAAATTACGCGTATAAAGACGAATAGCTTCCTGTGTTTTCAACGTAAATTTGTGTTCGATTTCGGGGTTTGAGAATGGGATCTTCTCTACATTTCGAGTACGCCGGGTGAGCCTGCTAGTGGCGTTTGCATTCACCTCTTTCTGCTGTTGTTTTTTGTTTTCGGCCATATTTACTTCCTCACGTTAAGGTTCTTTACTGCATAAGTATTTAGGCACGCTAAAAAGTAAAAGTCACTTAAAAAACAGGACGATTTGCGGTGGAAAATCTGTTTTCTATTGCAACGGTGAAAATTCTGGACTAGTCTATTTCTACCTAGCTGATGGCACTCAGCACAACATCCTCATAAATTTCAAAAATCCTGATTTCAACTTAGCGTGACGATACCGCTCTCTTCAAAAAGATATTTTCTTTTTGGTCAGGATTTTGCACGCCCGTCAAACGGCCCCGAGCACCTCCGATGTGATTCATGTCCCTTGACTGATCATGTCACTTTGCCACCCTTCCGAGGGTGTTTTTGGTTCTCAATCCAAACCAATAAATTGAAAACTTCCCACAACCTCCTGTGCGTAACCCGCCACTGTGGCCGGACTTCGTGTGTAAAGCATGAACTCAGTCATTATTCTCATTACCCACAACAAACGTATGCTTCCTCACGCTGCATTTGCGTTTTATTGTGTGTTTTAAGAACAGTGGCCGGACTTCGTTCACGTTAACTGTCTATTAAATATATAAGGTATGAATTATGTTCAACGAAACTATGGCTATGATCTCTCTCGCTATGTTCGCGATGTTATTTTATCGCGTCTCATACATCCGTTTTCTGGCCCCTATGTGGATCATCTTGTTTGTTATCCTCAGCGGTCGTGCTGTTACAGGATATGGTTTAATTACTATTCTAATGTTTGCAGTTCTGCTGATGTTTTTCATTCTCGATGCTATTCGTGTTGCTCAGAAAAAAGCAGCTAAGAATCGCGGTAAAGATGAAGATGACGCTGTTTCTATCTTCGATGAAATCGAAGATAGAGATGATGACAGTGAATTTTCTGACATCCCACGCCTATCTGCCGTAGATGACGATGAGTTATCTAAGAAAGCTTCCAAGCCTAAGAAAACAAAGCTCACTGTTTACGAAGGTACACTGATGAGCCACGGTTTCGCTCCTTACAATGATGTCCCAGGCAATGACAAATCATATTTTGTTGATTGTGATGGCAAAAAAGTTTGGGGGATTGGCCTGAAAGACGCTATCAAAAACTGCAATGCCGAAGCTGGTAATATCATCCGTTTCTGGAAAGAAGCTGAAGTTAGAACCAACAAAGCTAGAGTTTTTGATAATCAAGGCAAAGTAACCGGATGCCGCACGCTGTCTCAGGACAAGCGTCGTGGATTGTGGATTATGGAAGTTGTTTCTGACTAATTTGTACTTAAATAAACAAGCTTACTTCAAATATAAGCCCGGACATTTGTCTGGGCTTTTTTTCTGCAAGCTAAATATATAAATTTATTAACTATATAAAATAAAGAGGTATCCCATGACTTTAGTTTATGGAAACACTGTAGAGCCGGGTGGAATGTTGCTCGACGATGACACTAACATTGTTCAATGCCCTGACTGTGGAGCTAATTGCATGGATCGTCGTTACGAAACTTGTGAAGGTGGTTCTATCAATCAACGGTATTCAATTAACTGTTCAGTGTGCGGGCATCACGAATGTAATGCTGAAATATGCGATATATGTGATATGCATTTTACCATGAGTCCAGAGGAAGAAGCCGATTACTATCTTGATGTCATGTGTTCGGTTTCAACGCTTACTGATGCTTTGGTCTTCCTAAGTAAAGTTGAAGGTTCATTGTTGTCGGCAAAAGCTATGCTCAAATTCGGGGATTCTACTAGTGCTAAGGCTATGATTCTTGATGGGCAGATCAATTACTGTTTATTCCTTGAATCTTCTTTGCCTAAGACTCCGATGCTTGTAAGTCTAGTGTCTTCTCTTCGCTTACTTTCATCCGAAATGGCACCTCTGCGTTACGCAGTCTGATACCTTACAACCTCCATAAAACCCGGCCTTTGGCTGGGTTTTTTTTTGCCTTGACCAATGCTGCCACGTCCATTAATCTTACTTTAGCGGTTTACCCGCCTAACATCCGGCTTATGCCCTTTAAATCACCTTAGCAACTTCGGCCACCAGCCACCCAGACAAAAGCCAGACTTTCGTCTTTACGGCTTTCCTACGTCTATACATACAGAATTCGATGGCCCGATGCCTTTAATGGCTTCGGGCTTTTTTGTGCGTCGAAAAAGGTGTTTTTCCTCAACTGAGGAACTAGTGTGTTCAGGCACTTTCTCCTGAATGTTTTAATTAAATCTCTTAACTTCCCTCAAATTTATCAAATATATTAAATATATAAGGACTCTATCATGAACTATGAAACTCTGGTTTCCGAAGGTGTTATTGATCTGAACGGACACACAGTCGCTAATGGTTGTAAATGCCCTTCCTGCGGTTCACCTGCCAATTATCGCTTTTTTGAAAGTTGTAATCTCGGTTGTTTGAATCCTCAGAAGGCTACTGAATGTCCGTCCTGTGGTTATCACTCTTGTGATGATGAATGCTGCAATATCTGCGAGGAACGCTCTCGTATAGAAACTGGTCAAGAAATTGCCAGTCGCTACGGGATCACCAGTTTAGTTCTGGCTTATCTCTTTCTAGCGCGAATTGAAACTGACCTCATGGTTATTCTGGCTAAAGTAAAAATTGATTTTTCCGAGTATGTTGCTTGTGGTGCCATCTCTAACAAAGTTACGGATGATATCCATCGCAACTGTTCAGATGTAATCAATTTCGATCTAACCCAGTTTGCAGGTCTCCCACTTTCGCGGGATATCAAACGTTCTATTTTCATCCTGTTAGGCGAACTAGATGAGTTAGTTCATTGGTCTGATAGCTTTTAAATAGTCCTTACTAAATCTTCCAAATATATAAATTTATGATGAGGAGCATATTATGTTCTCTAAAGCCACTTTGATCGGTGTTGTTGGTGTTGATCCAAAATACAAAGCTGCTGTTGATGGAAAAGATTCTTTAATCGCTTTTCGACTCGGTTGTGAAGTATTCACCAATACAAAGAAAATAACAGAATGGTACACAATTAAGGCTTTCGGTCGTGTTGCTGACTATCTGCACCAGACCATAAAGAAAGACTCATTTGTGTTTCTGGAAGCTTCAATCCGCAATAAACGTTGGATAGTCAATGGTGTCGAACGTCAAGGCATTGAGTTCCATGCCTTCACTGCTCGTGTTATGTCTGATGCTGATGCAATAAATCATGCTCAAACTGACAAAACATCATCCCCTGCGCCTGTTGCATCTGAAAGACTGCCTTTCCCAGAAATGGATAAGCCAGAAAATTCAGTAGCAGAACAGCCTAAACAGCCTCCTAAGCCATTAACTGCTGAAGAAGCACGTCAGGTTGCCAGTCGTTTCCGTCAGACGTTTGAAGCACATAAACAAAGAATCGCCGATTTAGCCACAAAAGCACCAGCTAAAGGTGAAGCAACCGAACCTGAAAAGGTTTCTGTTTCATCTCCTGCTCCTGCTGGTGGACGTACTCCTGCAATTAATCCCTGTACATCCATTCCTGCTACAGAAATATCCTCGGGGAATTCTGTAACTGACAATCTGCTTAAAGCAAAAAACACTTTAAACAGAAATTCTGGACGCGCTCGAGATAATAGCAATGGCTACGCTCATGTACGTGGTGGATGGTCAAACGTTCAATAAACGTTTAACTAATTATCCGAAGCCAATGAAGCCACTCTCTGAGTGGCTTCGGCTTTTCTAAATCAGTGTTAAAATTTTATAAATATATAAATTAAGGAACATATCATGGGTTACAACAATAAAAGCCGTAGTGCGTACAAGAGTCAAAGTAACAATGGTTACAGCAATAACAGCAATGGAAATGAAGTTGCTCAGTTAGATACTGTTACCAGACATATTGTATCACTCGAAAAAGATTTTATGGCTGCTGCAACGTGGAATCCGACTCTTTCGTTCACGAAAGAAAGTGTTTTCGCTAAACATGTTATCAACAATAGTCCCTATCTCACTAAGCTCGCTGTCCAGAACCTCAAGTCCTTTGAGGTTGCGTTTCTCCAGCTTGCTACAAGCGGTTTAACACTCGATCCAGCACAGAAGATGGCCTACCTCGTCCCTCGCATGGGTCGTGTATTCCTCGACGTGTCTTACATTGGTTTAAGTCGAATGGCTACCGATGAAGGCTTGTGTGAGGATATTGTTGTAGAACTGGTATTTGAAAAAGATATCTTCAAATCCAATGGTCGTCGTCAAAGTCCTGAACATAGCTTTGATCCGTTTGCGGATAAAGGCGCTCTTTTGCTTACTACTGCTGATAAAGGGGATGTAGGTGACAGAGGTAATTTCAGGGGAGTTTATGTCGATTACCTAATGAAAGACGGACGTAATCTTGTCTACTTCCTAACCAAAGCAGAACTGGCCTCCGCCCGTGGTGCTTCTGAATCATGGAAGAAGGTTGAAGAGCGCGATATGTCTCCTTGGGTTCGCTTCCCTTGGGCTATGGTGCGTAAATCTGCTATCAAGCAGACTATTCATCAGATCCCCGGCAATCGCACTCGTGTTGCAACCATCATCGACTATCTGAACAAAGATGGAGGTGAGGGTTTCCGTGACGTGAATGCAACGCCAGTACAGGCTGCTGAGTTTGAAATGTCTGCTCGTCATGCTGCACAACGGCATGATGTACAGCCAAATCACTCCACAGCGCAACCAGCAGCCCCATCAGGTAACGTTTACGATGGTGAGGTTGTTCAAGAAGCTAACGCAACAGAAACTACCAAACAAACACAGCCAGAACCGACTAAAACTGAATCATCAAGCACTAACTCGGCTCCTCCCGTTCAGACCTGTGAATCGGGTGATAAAACTGAGGAAATGTCTGATGTGCCCGGTGTTCGTCAGTCTGCAAAACGTCGTATCACCAAGCTCGTTAAACGTGTCATCAACACGCTGGCTTTTGAAACAATGATTGCTGAAGTTAAGACTGCTTTTGAATTCAATGATAGCGAAATCCAATATGCGGTTCGTTCTCTTGAAGAATCTCGTCGTAACCTTCTCCAATCAAAATTAACTGATGCTGTCAACAAATGTGACTTTACAGATGTTGAAAGTTTCTTAAATAAATTACCAGAAGGTGAATTCAAACAGAAATCCAAAGCGTTTGTTCAGGATGTACAAACTGAAACTGACAAAATGCGAACTTTGTTCGATGAAGCCATGAAATCAAAAAATTTCACTGCTTTAGATGCGGCTATTGAGAAAATCTCATTCAAACCATTAAAAACGGTTTTGAGTGAAATGCTTTCATCCACAAAAGCAGCTTAAACACAGAACCGGCTATCCTAGCCGGTTTACTTTTAAATATATAAATTTATCAAAGGTGAGATCATGAGTTCAGTAATGGTTGTTGTTGATGTTGAACAAGGCACTCCAGAGTGGCTTGAGTGGCGTAAAACTGGTGTGACCGCTACATGCGCTCCAATCCTTATGGGTGCAGATAGTGCTACGAAAACCCCATATCAGTTATACCTGCAATATGCTGGTCTACTTGAGCCGGAAGATCTTTCAGTCATTAAACAAGTTCGTGCAGGAAAGCTTAATGAGCCTCTTGCTCGCGCATGGGCTGAAAGAAAATACGGACAAATCAGTTTACCTCTATGTGTCAGTCATCGTGATTACCCTCACATGATCGCCTCGCTGGACGGTCAATTTGACGACATGAATCTCCTTGAGATAAAAAACCTTTCAGCACAAAAGCATCTGGATATTCTTGAAAAGCAAACAAAGTCGCCGGATTTTAGATATTACTTCTGGCAAGCACAGCATCAGCTCTTCGTCACAGGAGCGCCCGGTGTTTATCTTCTTTTTTGGTCTGCTAAAGATGAGCCTATTGTTTTTTACATTAAGCCGAATCTTGACTGCCATAGACGGTTACTTAAACGTTCTACGGAATTCTTTGATTCGGTTAAAAACAAAACGGCTCCTGTTTTTGACAAAGAAAAAGATGTTTTGCTTATTTCAGATGCCGAGATAATAAAACAAACTCCCGGATTTACCATCCCTAGCGATCTTAATGTGCGTGTATCGGCTCTTCGTGGTCATGCTTCTGCACTTGATAAAGCTAAAGCAGAAGTCGAACGTCTTGAGAAATTAACTAAGGCTGGCATTGCTGGTCTTGCTGATTCTTTAGGCTTTAGACCTGACGATCTTATCCGTTTGGATGGGTTTGGTATTCGGTACGTTGAAAGTGTTTCTAAAGGAACTACAAACTGGAAAAGTCTGGCTAAAAAACTCGTTCCGAATGTAAACCCGGACGATCATCCAGACTGCATAAATAACGACAAGAAAACGTCAAAGCTTACGACTTATGAGTATGTGGCTACATCATCAGATACGATAGCTGTATCTGTACCTGATGTAGTTAAACAGTCTCCATATGTGTTCCTACCTCAAACGCAAACAATCGCGTCTGATAATGGTTCTGCGGATTCTGGAGCAGTTCAAAGCAATGTAAGTGAAAGTGATGGTGTTATGATCTTCTAACGCCCCCAACCCTGCTTCGGCAGGGTTTTTTTTGCCTTGACCAATGTACCAATGTCCATTAATCTTACTTTAGCGGTTTACCCGCCTAACATCCGGCTTATGCCCTTAAAATCACCTTAGCAACTTCGGCCACCAGCCACCCCAGACAAAAGCCAGACTTTCGTCTTCACGGCTTTCCTACGTCTATACATACAGAATTCGATGGCCCGATGCCTTTAATGGCTTCGGGCTTTTTTGTGCGTCGAAAAAGGTGTTTTTCCTCAACTGAGGAACTCAGTGTATTCAGGCACTTTCTCCTGAATGATTTACCAATTAAATATATCAAATCACTTTAAATATCTAAATATATCAGGAGTCGTTATGACTAGTTTCATTAATCTCACCACTTACCTTGCCAGCGATGAGCAGCGTAATTTGGGCGTCCTTGATGTTGATGGGAATGTTGCATCAGCACTGACTGAATACCTTAGTTTTCATTCGGCACCCAAAAAGGGTGAAATGCTGAATAAAGCAAATGCTATATCTGACATTGCATTTAAACTGAGCCTAGAATACAGAACGCCGAACGTTTTAATTAACGCAAAATCGTTCTTTCTTCCAACTCTGGTTTCTGCTTTACAGAAAAAAGGATTAGTTCCTTTTTATACGTTTGCACAACGATCCATGATCGTTAAGGGCGGTACTGTTATGGATAAGGCATATGTACATAAAGCATTAGTCGAATGCTCGCCTGAATTATAACAGTAAGACTCCAATCATCATTTAAAACCGCATTACAAATATCTTAAATCTCACAAATCTATTAACTAATTTAAATATATAAACTTATAAGGTAAAAATCATGACTAACGTAAATACTATCGCTGTTGACGCTTTGGTTCGTAACGCTCCTGTTTCTCCGGCGCTGTTTGGAATCAATATCCCAGCCAATCAGAAAGTTAAGCACTACGCAGGATTCCCACAAGGTCATGCATTCCAAGACTATGTTCCAGCTCTTGATGCAGATTATGTGTTTGAAGCCAGTGTGCGTCAGGCTACCCTGATGTGGTTTAACTTACCGATGGGTCAATCTCTTTGGTTATCTGGCCCAACTGGTTGCGGTAAAAGTAGCATCATCGAGCAAGTTGCTAACCGTTTTAACTGGCCTGTTATGAAAGTGACAGCTTTTCCTGAAATGGATATCAGCACTCAAATCGGTGGTCTGCGGATTACTACTGATCCTATGACCGGTGATACAAAAACCGTTTTCGTTCATGGCCCTCTGGCTATGGCGTATAAATATGGCATGGTTTACCTGCTGGACGAATATGACCAGCTTGAAAGTTCTTGCGCTAATGCTTTTAACACTGTTCTTGAAGGCGGTAATTTAATTATCCCTGAAACGAATGAAGTTATTAAAAAGCATGAAAACTTCCGTTTTGTTGCAACCGCCAACTCGATTGGACAGGGTGACACTACTGGTATGTATGGTGGCGTTAAAATGCAGAACACGGCCAACCTTGACCGTTATATGTTTGTTAACACTACTTACATGGCTCCAGATGTTGAAAAGAAAATCATTGCTAAATACATTCCTGACGATCTTATCGCCAGCAAATTTGTACAGGTCGCTAATCAGATCCGTAAACAATTTGTCGGTACTGAAATTTCGCTAGATGACGCAAATGCAATGAATGTTTCTCGACTGTCTGTAACCTGCTCTACCCGCTCGCTTAAAGCTTGGGTATCTCGCTTCGCTATTATGCATCACGCGAAAATGCCTAAAGCCATCATCACGTCGTTCGATTTCCACATCGGTAATCGTGCTCCCGCTGATGAGAAAAAAGCTCTGCATACCATCGTAGAGTCAGTGTTCGGTGATTTAGCAAGTTAACCTCCCCCTCGTATCATCCCTGCTGTATCAAAACTGAAAGAGCGCCTTTATATGCGCTCCATTAACTTTCTATTAAATATATAAATATATAGAGGTCTAAAATGACTAATGCATCTACAAATGTAAACAAAGTTCTTGAGTCCCTTATCCTCGTTTCTTTATCTGAAATTCACGGAATTAGTGGGCGTAAGAAACTGAAACGCGAAGATTTTGGGGAAGGAGTTGATTTGCCACCTGATGTAATCGTGTCTCTCGGCTCCAAAAAGGTTATTGACCCAAAGCTTCTGAATCCCTTTACGCAGTATAAAACCAAAGCTCACACGCTTTGTTCTGCTGTAGGTATTCGTTTCCTTGGCGGTTATGCAGTTCCTGCTGATCGCGTCAATGACCTAATTTCTGCTCTGAACGATGTTAAAACAGAGTTCTACATCTATAAAAATGTTTTCCTGCAATCGGACTTTGATAGCTGGATTGACAGATGCGAAGAAAAATATCGCAAGATTCTTCGTGATGGTGCCAGTGTTGACCTTGAGTACATGGACAGCCAAATACAATTTGGTTTTACTGCTATTCATATCACACCATATGGTAACTCTGTAATTCAAGACGGTATTGCCGGGCAGATTAAAAGCCTCACTGATGAAGTATTTGATGAAGTATCCGGGCTAGTTGATGGCTTCCTGAAGAATTTGAACCAAAATGCCTTCACGCAGCATACTATCAACCCGCTTCGCCGTACTGCTGAAAAACTGACATCTCTTGGCTTTATATCTGACAGCGTTAATAAGCTTGCGCTCTATATGAGTGAGGTACTTAATGATGTTCCTGTCTCTGGCAAAGTAACTGGTCGCAAATACTCTGACATCCTGTCTCTGTTAAATAACCTTCGTGATCCGCAACGAGCTAAATCATTTGTTGATTTACTCAATGCTGATTCAACTACTGCACAGTCCACTGTCGATGATTTTATCGACTTATCTGGCTCTGCTGGAATTGTTTCTGCTGACCCTGTAGCTGATGCAACTCAGTCCATATCTGTCGTCACGTCTCCGTCACCAGCTCCCGTAGCTGTTGATAGTCATATCGTTGATGCCGGTTCTTATGTGCCTGATGAAATTTATGCTGAAAGCGCCTCCGTAGCTCCTGCTTTGGAAACTGCTCAAGCCTCTGAAATTGCTCCGGCTCAGAAAGAAGAAATAAATTCACCAGATATTGTTGCTCGTGCTGACGATGGTTTTGCCACTGACTTACCTTCCGGTGATGAAGTGATTGTCGAACCTGTCGTTGAAACATCACCAGCTCCTGTTGCTGATGATGTTGCACCTGCTGCTGTTGAAGGTTTCCGTAATGTTGTCGTTGTTGATGAGCCGCTTTTCGATGATGAGAAAGTTCATCGTGATTTGCCTGATCACAACGCTATTGAGGTTGTTTCTGTTGAAACCTCGGAAAACGCAGACGTTAATAACGCTGTGATTTCTTCGGTTTTCGACGATGAAGAAGATGGGGTTTTCGTTTTCTAAATATAAAGGCTCATTATTGAGCCTTTTTCTAAATATATAAATTTATCTAAAGAGGTTTTCTAATGGGCATATACAATTCACTCCCGATTGTAGCGCGTGCGCTTGGCGATCAACTTAACATTACCGTTACAGTTGGTGGCTCGGATGCATATGCTTCTGTAGTAGATGGTAAAGGTTCTATCAACATTCCTTTTTACAAGGATGCTGAGAGTATTTCCGATGCCATTTTAGGTTTTACTGTGCATGAAGCCGCTCACATTCGATTTACTGAATTCGACCTTTTATCGCCTGCTCTTAAAGCGTTATCTGCTCAGTCAGTAGATATAAGGAATGATTTCGGCGATCTGGTTGCTTCTGGTCGTTACAATAAGAAAGTACTCCACAGTCTCTGGAATATTGCCGAGGATTTGCGCATCGAACGTTCTATTGTTCGATTGTTTCCCGGTTCTCTTCGTTATCTTCAAGCTGTACGTAGTTTTGTGTTTGATGGTGATATTGAGTCCAGCGACGTTCCTGCAACGATTTATCTGGATACCATGTTGCTTTGCGGTCGTCAGCGTTACCACGGCTTCGATACACATGCAGATATTCGTCGCAATGAGTTCATTTCTGTATTTGGTCAGGATTTACTTGATAAGTCGCTTGATACGTTGGGTCTTGCTGTCTTCGCTGATAGCACTCTTGACTGTCTCGATGTAGCCCGGCAGTTATATGACCTCGCAATAGATGCTTTTAAACAGGAACAGGAAGACAAGGAAAACACCCCGCCTTCCCAACCTGATCAGAAGAGTGGTACTTCTGGTGATTCTAACGACAATAGTGACTCTGACGATGCTCCCGGCTCTGCTGGTGGTTCTGATGATCGGTCTGATGATTCCCCTGATGCTGACACTACAGACGTCTCCGGCAATTCTGGAAGCTCTGACGGTCAACCCGATACCTCCGATGACAATGCACCCAATGCCTCTGGCTCATCGGGTGATAAGTCTGTCTCTTCTGATAACGGCAATTCATCTGGTTCACCAAACTATGATCCGTTTGCTGATGCTAACGATGCTGATATAGATCGCGCCGCAAAAGATATTTCGGATAAGTTCAACAACAAGATGCAAGATAAATTAACACCTGCTCAACGTGCGAAACCTGTTAGTCCTTTCTCTGTATCTCCCGCTAAAAGCTTTGCAACCAGTAACGTATGTGTCGCTCGCGGCATAAATGCTTCTGCTGGTTTGAGACAATCTCTTAACGGTTTACTTCAAGGGATGCAACACGTTCGCAGAACTTATAAAGAGTCCGGTCATAAGATTGAAGGGCGACTTCTTCCGACTGTCTTTACAGGCAATTCGAAAGTTTTCAAACACAAATCCAAAACTGTTTCTCTTAATTCTGCATTTACCATTCTGTTAGACTCCAGCGGATCAATGGGTGGAAGTATTGTTGAGGCTGAGGCTGCGGTTATTTCATTGCTACATGCACTGGATAATCTTAGTGGCGTCACAACTTCTGCTTATCACTTCCCTCATTCCAATGGAAACTCAGTCGGTAAATTAAAAGACCGTAAGCAAACTCTGCGGCAAGCTATTTCTGCAAACCATTTCGGTATAGGCGCTCAAGGTTCAACACCTCTGAGCGGCGCGTTATGGCCTGCAATTATTGATTTAGCTGTTGAGAAAGCTGACCAACGCATCTTAATTGTTTGTACTGATGGCGACCCTGATAAGGGTACTGAACAGGACATTATTAAAATGATTAATGATGCAAAATCTGACGGAATGGTGGTGATCGGCATTGGTTTTGGTTCTGTGAATCAATCAATGATGTCCCGCATTTTCGGTAAAACCGGTGTGGCAATCGGCAGTCTTTCGAACCTTCGTTCAAAGCTGTTTGATGTCGCTCGTCGTGCATTACTGAACCGTTAATACATAAATTAAATATATAAATTTATCAAAGGAAATACAAAATGAATTCCAAACATAAAGTTGTCGATGAATCGCAGATGTCTTTTTTGCACATACTTGAGGCTGATGAAGTGACCTACGTAGCTCAATACGAAGAGTCATACGATTTCAGATTCAGCAGTAAAGTGGCTTACGAAATGATCCGTGACTCGCTTTATCTGATGACCTTTAATCGCAGCAACCTCCAGCAACGAATTGATGAGATTTTATGGATACTTTCTGATGTTAATCAGGATGACATATGCTCTTTTACAAATTGCTGCCGTATGAATGGATTAGACCCCTATGAGATAAGATTGAGTGTTTTGCATTGCTGGAAAAAAGAATTGGATAACAAGCGTTCTCTTCTCCAATCTCCAGACAACCGTCGTTACAGCAAAATCAGTTATATTGCACAGTATATTGATGGTGAAATTGCAGGATACGAGAAGTACAAAAAAGCCTTTTATCATATCTACCCTCATGAGGCTGCGAAACGCAAGTGCTCCTGATATTAACTGATAAACGCTGGCTTCGGTCAGCGTTTTCATTTGGAGATTATCGACATGAAAATTGCTAATGAATTTTGGTTTAATGAGGAGATTGGTGGCTCGCAGTATGGGTTTACGTCTTCACATCTCAATGACTTGATTAGTTATGTCTGCTCTAATCGCGACCCGGAGTTCTACATGCTTGAGCATGAAGCTCCTATTTTCGATTCAACAGTCACCATCAATATATATCATCCAAATGCGCCGGACACTCTCCGTCTTTATCTTTACCAAGATGAGGATGGCTATTGGTGGCCTTACGCAACTTTGGATTGTCTGACAGATGTGAAATCACTTTTAAAATCCATGTGGGTGCGTTAATCATGAAAAATCTCATTAAATTTATCAATTCCATTTTCCGTAAATCATCAAGTGTTGCTTCTACTGAAACTCTCTACTGCAATGATCCCATTGTCATTGAGGACTTAGGCAGACGCGTCGGACATAAAGAGGCTTTTTTTAATCTATATGTTCGCAGCACTTGTGATAGTGGTTCTCATTTCCCTGTGTATCTGGCTCAGATGATAAGGCACTGTCGTCTTCACATGTATTCATTACCTACTGAAGAACGTCAGTCCTTTTTTGACTTTTGCCTTATGCATAAGGTTGATATTTCCGATGAATCGTTAGAAATAGCGAATCATAACGAAAGAGAGTGCTACGCGTAACTCAATGAATTGAGAGCAAAAACGAAATCCTAAATATGTTGTGAGGTGGGTGTGTTATGGAAACTAAATATATTTCATTTTCCTTCAACGCTAAGCATTATCTTGTTCGTGAATCAGAGATCATTGATAGGTGGCCTTCTATCACAAACAGAAGTGTCGAAAACCTTGTTTTAAAAAATGGTTTTCAATACCGAGCAACAAACATCAAAGAAGTTACTTTTCTGGATTTCTCTTCTCTTCCTGAAAGGTCGGTTATCGTTATTGATGAACCTCTCGACTTCTAAATACTAAAAGGGCCAACTGGCCCTTTTATAACTTCACGAGGTATGAAATGTGCGGATGTGCATTAATCGAATACAATCGCCATGCAGCTATACTGCGTGGAGTTGTATTGCCCGGCGATGTTAAGTTGGTTCTTTTTGCTCTCAATAACTGGGCAATTATTGCCTTCAACATTCGCAATACGGACGAAACATTCATTCGATTATCAGTTGAGGATTGGATTGCCGCTATTAAAAGCACGGTCAAACCATCCCTATCTCGTGATCGAGTGGTTGCTGCACTCAGTCGTTGCCGTCCTGATATATTCTAACTCTTTTAAATTTATAATTGATACGAGGTTCATTATGGACTTGCTTGATGAAGACAAGATTTATGGTTTTGTGTCAGGAGATATGCAAATCTGGCCCGGATCTTACTCTAAAGATTTGGACGATTTATTGTTGATTTCAACTGATATGGATACGATAAGACTACTTGAATCAAAAGGGATTGGTAATCACCAAACCTGTTTTGGTGTAACTCTCAATGAATCAAAAGCGTTAATGCTTGGCACTAGGCTTGCATATTGCTGTTCCTGCGGTCGTTTTTCTGACAGCAGACTTGATGACCTCAAAAATAAGATTGTCGAAGATGGTATGCGTATTTGTCCCAGATACTTCAATCAAACTGTGTCAGAGGCTGTGCGTTTTGTCGCGCTAGAATCTGAATTTATGAGACAGCAGTCGGCTTGGTAAAAGGGTTTTCTGTATTCTCATCAACTTCCCTCCTGCGTTAGTCATCTAACGCTAACTTCCCTCCAGAGTGAGCTTTAACATGTCTACTAACAACCTTCGTTTCGTCTCTTTGATATTCATTTTCATCATTTCGATGATAGTGATTTTTCGCGGAGAGTCTCTCGGTATAAAGGTTAATGAGGAACTCATTATTCGGTTTTTAATCTTTATCTCCCTTCCCTTTTCCCTTGTCAAAACAAAGAAAAAGAAGAAGGATAAATGAAAGGATGTTAGCTAAATAACTTTAAAAAACCCTATCATTTTGATAGGGTTTTTTTTTGACTTTCAACCTCCCTACTTTATCTCCAATGTTATAAACACCCTTTCGTTAAGTTAACCTAAGCAAATCTTCTTTACCTATCAGAACCTCTCCATTCAAATCCAAAACTTTTTACCCCCGTTTTTGTCCCCTTTTATCCGTGCCTTGCCGGTTGTTTTCGTGGCAAAATCCTGAGTCTGTACATAGATTATGAGGTTTATAGGTGAAACCATATTTTGCAGAACCACCTTGTGCATTATTGATGCCAGCATACAAGATTCCACCGTTGCTTAATGATGGTTCTCTGAAAGAGGCGGTACGCCTTGAACTCGAACGTAAGTATGGAACGCGCATGTCTCTTGAGGCTGTGTGCATTGAGTTAGGTGTGACGAAGAATGCTATCGTTCACAAGATTGGAAACTCAAAATTCCAGCATCACTTAATTTTTCGCAAACTGTTTTATTCTCGTGTTTTTCCCGGAAAAAATACTGCCTTTTGGACGGATAAAATTGCGAGGATTTTGATTGAAGGAAACACCAATGGCATTTAATCAATTCGTGAAAACAGTTTTGGCTGCTCTAGTTAGCTGCACTGTCTGCACCCATGCCATAGCGGCTGAAGGCCAGCAAGATATTAAAACAAGCGGTGATGTTTATGCTGGGGGTAAAGATTTCCAGAAAGAAAAAGATCAGGGCTGGTTTTGGAAAAAAGATCCGCCACCTCCTGAAGAGGTAGTCAAGCAAGAACCCCCACAAACAGAACAGCAAGAAGAGGAAAAGGAGAAAGAAAAAAAATCACCTTCTCCTGTAGCGCCAGCAGTACCGGAGACTAAAAACAGTCCCCCACCATTTTCTGTTGTCTGGTTTAGAGAAAATATTCAGCAGATACGTGATCGTGCTATTGATGATCCAACGCCGGAAAATGTACGTGCATACCTATTAGCGCAACGTATCATGCTTGATAAGGCGAGCCGCTATAAAGATATGGCCCAAATTATATCAATCACAGACCCGTTGATTGATGAAACTGGACGCCGTTCAACATCATCATTTGGTTCTCTTTCCCAATCAGTTTCAGCAGAAGATAACGAAAGAGATGTTGCGCGAGAGATAGGTAAGAAAGCTGGCCTTTTCTTCTTTTTCAAAGGGGAAGGATGCACTCTTTGTTCTAAACAGGCATCTATCATGCAGACGTTCAGTTACATGACAGGTATTCCTATAATACCTATATCAGTTGATGGTAATGATCTTCCCGGTAATCCCTTCCCTAGGGTCAGGATTGATAATGGTCAGGCTAAAAAATTGCAAATAAGAAACGTGCCAGCTATTGCATTGGCTATTCCTCCCGATACAACCCGCATCGTTTCATTTGGCCCTATAAGTGCAGATCAGCTAATCAAGCGAACAGTGCTTATAGCACATGACGCCGGGATCGTCTCTGACGAACGATATAAAAGCACTTTACCTTTCAACGATAACGGTTACATCGATTCAGACATCCTCAAAGATATGCCAGAGGAATATATGCAAAACCCTGATCAGTTCATTAAATATATTCAAACAAAAGCAGGTTATGCCCCTGCCGATGCCGATTCACAGGCAAAAAAATAACCCGGAGACAGTTATATGAAAAAGTGTTTTTCCGCCTATAAGCCTGCGAAGAGTTTTAGGTTAACCCTTTCAGCCGCACTTGTTATGTACGCTGGATTATTCACAGTGGTTCCTGCTGCCAATGCGGATAGTATTAATGATCAGTTAAATAACATGTTCGGCTCTATGTCCAATACTACTAACCCCGGCGACTACCGAAGTGTTACACGCGAAGGATATACAGGCGGAGGATTTACTTTGCGTAATAAGCTTCGTTCTCTGACGCCTGTCAATATCCAGATGCCTAGTGCGGCTGGTGGTTGTGGTGGTATTGACCTGTTCGGTGGTTCTTTCTCATTCATCAATGCTGATGAGTTTGTTCAAATGCTACGTAACATAGCTGCAAACGCGGCTGGTTTAGCTTTCCAGCTTGCTCTCAACGCTATGGATGCGGTTCTTGATAATGCAATCTCCCGAATGCAGGCTGTAGTTCAACAAATGAACGACTTGACCGCAAACTCATGCCAGCTTGCAAAAGGATTGTTAGTTGACACTGCATCTGCATTCGGCGAAGAAGCAAAAGCCGCTGTATCTTCACAGTTATCTTCAACTGGTCTTACAGATCAGTTCACTGCCTTTATGAGCGAAAAAAACGGGAAAAAATCCTCAGTTGCTCAAAAAGAAGAGTCAGGTAAACGTGAGGCTTGTAAAGATTACGGTAATTTAATGTGGTGCCTGCTCAATAATGGCGAATTTTCTAGCCAGTTTATTGGTTCACAACAACAGCAGAAAGAGTTCATCATGTCATTGACTGGCACATACATTGTGCCAAAAGATATTTCTACTGATGATACCGGCGCTCTTATCGGTGGCGCACCTCATAAAATAGCAGCACTGGATACTTCTGACGCCCTTGAAGCAGCGACAAATGGCAACCCTGCCTATGCTATTTATAGCTGCTCTGACACAGAATCATGCCCAAACCCCATAAGCACTCAAATTTCGATTGATGGCCTTGCAGCAAAAATCATTAACTTTTTTAACAACGATGGTTACCTTGATGCAATAGTAAGTGGTACAGGCTTATCAGAAGCACAACTTAGACAGGCGGATTTTTTCAATACTAACGGTGCAGCATCTAACGCTGCGTCATTGGCTCGACACGACATCAACATGGCAAAATCATACATCAATGAAATTGCACCTGTACTGGCATATACGGCAGCGTATCAATATATGAGCGATATGTTAACTGCTGCGGATACAGGGGCTAGAATTGAAATATCAAACGATAACCCAGCCGCGCCTTATTTTCAAAAATGTCAGGATCTTATCGCTGATGCCCGTAAACGATTGTCCACTTCGTATCAAGCAGCAGCAACCAGATACGGTGGAGCAAGTAAAATCGTCGATTTGAAAATGAAGTATATGGATGCATTACCGCTCCAGCGGTATGAACGAGATCAAACTCCATTAAGTGCGCAATAAGGGGTATTTATGAGCGAGTGGAATATTTATACTGTTGGGAGCGTTGATTTTCTTTACAACGTACTCAATTCCATCGCGATGATGCTGAATAACGGGACTTATTCGGATACGTTCCGTATTTCAGCATTATTAGGTGTTATTGGGATTGTTATAGCCTCCGCTGTTTCTGGCGGTAAAACTCTGTCTTTTGGTCAGATGGCTGTGTGCATCGTCATGTACATGCTTTTCTTTCAAGTGTCAGCACGAGTTAATCTTGAAGATCTTACAACTGGTGAGTTCAGGGCTGTCGATAACGTCCCTTGGGGACTTGCGGCTCCAGCGTCTATTATATCAACGGTAGGTTACTCCGTTACAGAAAACATGGAGCAAGCCTTCTCTACGCCCGCAATGACAGAATATGGGGCGTTAGACCCATTATTCACTCTTACCGCATACTATGATGCTCTTAAAGACCCTATGCGCTGGAGGCTAGGCACAGGTGGAAGTAATCCTGATATCGCAGCTTCAATAGATAGCTATATTAGAACCTGTGTTATTAACGATATAAACCGAAATGCCACTACATATGCACATATCTGGAGAAACGGAGGTGGTGTTGACTCTGTAAGATCCAGTGATGCCTCAACGTATGTTATTCTTTACGATGGTCTTAACTCTAATGGGCCACAAGTAAATCCTAGAAACGCATCTCAATATACCTGTGCCGGAGCTTATACCAGACTTAAAAATCAAGCCGCAGGTTCATACCCAACTCTGGTTGCCACCTCTGGTCGGGTAATGGCCGCTTATGGACGCTGTGATGATACCTGTTCACCAGAGGTGAAAGTTACAAATATGATGAATTTCTATAACATAGCGTCTTCAAATGTTAGAGATTTTCAACTTCAAATGCTGATGATGCCTAACATTGCTAAAATCCCACAAGATGCGTACCTCGATTCATTTAAAGGTACTGCGGCAATTACTCGTGCACAAACTGCCACACAGCAAGCGTTCCAGTGGTCATCTGGTGGATCATCATTCTTATATTGGATGTCTTCCTTCATGCCAATATTTCAGGGTGTTATTTATGCATTAACGCCCTTTATGGCCTTCCTGTTAGGTCTGGGCGTAATGGGTCTTCGGCTAATTATGAAGTATTTCCTGATCATTGTTTGGACTCAGACATGGGTTCCTTTAGCCGCTGTGATCAACCTCTATATGCTTACAAAAATGCAGTCAGATTCCGCTGCTATTCTGTCTATTACTTCTGGTGTTTCAAGCTTAGGAACAGTAGCGTTCAATCAATTATATGACTTAATTGTTAACACCCAAAAGAATATTGCTCTTGCTGGTAATTTATTTGGCTTAATTCCAGCATTAGGAGGATTTATTGTTTGGGGTAGTTCTATAGCATTCAACTCACTTGCAAATTCAGCGGCTGCACCTTCGCCTGCTGATACTAAAGTTCTTGCACCAGATATGACTAACGCGCCAGCACTGAATAACAGAAGTGCAGAATTTTCCAATTCACCAATGTCTGGTACAACAATGACCGGTGCTTCTGGAATCGTCGGCTCTATATCTATGCAGGAAATGGCATCTTCTAATTTACAAAGTGCCGCTGCTAAAAAAGAAACAGCTTCTCAGCAAGAGTCTGCCGCTAGGAATGCCTTTGTTAATTCACTGGCATCAAATCAACATTCTGGTACGCATTCCACTGCCCAGAACGCACAGGTATCGTCCTCACTTAGTCAGGCGTTCGGAAGTGATGCATCTAAAATTTTCTCGTACATGGAGGCTCATGGAAAGACAGCTACTGATGCTGTCGCGGATCTGAACAGTGTTACTAAAGGTGGCTCTCTCGGCGTAGGCACAGGGAGTGGCCCCGGCGTTAGCGCTGGCGCGACAGCGGCAGTTTCAAGTGGATCGACTGACCAGCATGGTAATTCTATACAAGGCAGTGAATCATCCGGGGATCAGGACGCTGCTCGCCTCGCATCTTCATTGGGTGCCGGTTATGAGAAAAAGCTTTCAGGAGCTATAAACGATGTTGCCGCTCATACCAGTCAGTTTGGTATGTCATCAAGCGAAGGCTCATCTTATTCAAGCGCCTACAGCAACAGCCAGTCCGCCGAAAAAGCGTATTCAGAAGCTGAGACATTTAGCCAGTCTTCTGCCGTTAATCAGGCTATAGGTTTTGACGTCCTCGGTAAAAAAGTCACGTCATCACCGGGCCTTGAACAAAAAATGCAACAACTAATTAATGCGGAACCGGGATCTGCCCAACAACGTGATCAATATGCTAACCAATTGATGAGAAATGGTTTGAGTAGTGCCGAAGCACAGGGTGCTGCATCTGTATTGGCCTTAAAAGATGCAGGGAAGTTAAATGAGGTTGCGCACGAATTAGGATTTGTAAATGGTGGTAGCAGCCCGGAAATTACTTCTTCTGCTGCTTCTCAATATAGCAACGTTGCTCCAGATGCATCAGAAATCACAGGTAAAATTGACGGGATCGGTGGTGTAACTATGGCTGGTGTTTCTTCAACTCAAGGCGAGGCTCGTGGTACGGTCAGTACTCAGGAGGGGTATACCGCCCCTTCTGCAACTGCTGGAAGAGTTGGTGATCGCTTTGATAGTTATATTGCCGCAGATGGTCCTGTACAAACTGACCATAACAAACAAAGTGCAGAAGTAGTGACGTCTCAACAAGAGAGCGCCTATAACTCCATTGCTAATTTGGCTCCTTCCAGCATCGCTCGGGAAGGATTGAGCATTGTAAATAACCTCACTTCACGTATATCTGATGATAATCCTGTCATTCAGGAAACCCGACGTCAGGCGCAGGAAGTACAAGCTAAATATGGAAATAACTCTCAAGCCAGCGAAGCTATTGCCGAATACTATGCTCTCGGTAAGGCTGGAGTCACTGGCGATACCCTTCAGCAAGCCCGTGATAATGCCGTTGCTGCCATCTCATTAGATACAGGTGGTCATCAGTCTTCTGATGGCACAATTCACGGTGGTAATCGTGAATGGGGGGAACGAGCTGTTACAGCGATTGAATCAACCTTCGAACGTCAGGGTACTGATGACAGAAACACTCTGTCTACTGTCACCCTCGGTCTGAATGAAGCCGCAGGAAAAACGCTCCCATCAAACACCACAAGTCATGCAGAAGGTGGTAGCCTCACAGGAGCAAGGTCTAATGTTACAACTTCTGGGGGTGGTGAGGGTTCTGGTAATGGTGCATCAGCAAGTGATAATGAGGAAATTCGCATTGAAATAACCAGAGGTAATGAAAGCCCTGATCCACACAAAAGAAAGATTTAAGCTAAAAAGCCCCTTATTTTTGGGGCTTTTTTTATAGCTGAACAATCATAAAGACCAGTGGCAATGATGCAATCAACAGCCCAAACGTTATGATTTTTTCTTTAAACACCGCCGGAGTTATAGGCATCTCATTATTCTTACTCTCTGCCTTTTTCTCTGATTTAGAAGAACCCGATGGATAAAAGTTATGAACCGGCCCGGTCAGAGGCATGATCCCAAAGACACCAAAGTTATTCATTTCCTCACCTTTTCAAAAAACACTTTTACTAACTATAAAACAAAAATCGAGTAACGTTTTAGCCATTTTGACTATTTGCTAAAACCCCCTGTTTTGTCCCCTTTGTTTGTTGCTTACCAACAGCATCAACCATTATCGTGAACACTGTTCATATCCATATAGTCTCATGTCAACTGCCTGACCCGAATAGCCTAAGTGGATTTTTTTAGCAATTAGACGTTAGTTTTAGATGAAAAAAGGTGAACTAACTATGAAAAAACTTTTCCGTGAGCGGTGGTTTTCGATACCCATCTGCGCGCTGTCTATAATATCTCACCTCGGGCTAATCAGTTTTGTTCCATACGCAGTAGCTGCCGAAAGCACTGCAACAGCGACATCTACAAATCAAAAAGCACAAGATGCAGTGAACTTCTATAATACACTGCCCGGAATTTCTGCCAGTGGACAAGGAACTGTTACGTATGGAAGCGGCCAGACTGTTGACCTTAATTCTGTTTATCCTGACCAACAAGGTTCATCAACCTCTCTCGATTCATTAAAATCAGTCTACGGTGATGATTCAGCGACAAGCAAGCTAGGCTCCACAACAGGAACAACCCTAACTACTGAGGATTCTTTGCGTGGTGATGCGTACCGTACAGTGCAGAACGTATCCACAAAAACATCCTCCCTTAAAAATACTGATTCTATTTTCAATACCCATAAAGACTTCCTTGAAAACCAGAATGAGTATATGAGTTTGCTCGGCGATTGTTCAAAGCAAACTATTCTCGACTCGAAAGATCAGGTTAACCACATTCCTGACTACAGAGAATGCACCAGAACTGTCAGTGTTTCTGGTACATATAATCTTTCCCACCCCTATGTTGCCGGGGTTCTTTCTCATAGCTCTGGCCCTGCTAACATTCAGAGTTGTGGTGATGACTGTATCACCCTTTGGGTTGGTCAAGTTGGTGATGACTACTGGGCAGGTAAATGTACAATTTATGAGCAGTCAATGGCTGTTCGTGTCTATAACCCCGAGGCTATCACGTCCGCAAAAATCATCTATGCGACGTGGGATGACTATATGCAAATTTATCTCGGTGGCAACAAAGTCTGGGGTGGCCCTAAGCCGGGAATGATTGATGCTGGTACTGGTGGGAGAAGAAAACCCGCAACCTATAATAGTCCTGAGCAGTTTCCACCTGAAACTGCCGGTAGTTGTGAGCTAAATACCAGTTGGGCGGTTAACCCCAACGTGGACATAACGAATAGTTTTAAAGGTGTTAAGTCCGGCGATGAGATTTCCTTTAAAACACGCGTCTCCGTTAGTGGTAATGGGGAAGGTTATGCAAAACTTGAAATTCGCTTCGACCCCAATGCCGCTGTGACAAATGATATTTGGTCATCTGACAACGAAGGTTTAGATACCCTTAAGCAAGCTATCGATCAGGGCTACTGTCAGAACTATTCCGCAACGTGTAATGATAGTGTAACGCCTGATGCGAATGGATGCGCCATGATAAATGGTGCTTTGGTTTGTGAGGATGATCTGGTCGCTTCCCCTATTCCCGGCATTTCAAAATTTTGTCGTAGCGCAACTGTTGTCGCAAACTGTGGTACGCAGGAAGGCGTAAACAACACTTGCCAACAATACGAAAATGCCAGTTGTAATTTCATGAAGAGTACCTGCCTTGATGGGTCAACCGGAAATACCAGCGGATGCTGGCAAGCGAGTGAGGTTTGGGATTGTGGTAAAGACGTTACAGTACCTTCCACTGGAAGCCATGAAGAGTACCAATGTCCCGGAGGCGTACAGTGCATCAATGGCACATGTCTTGCTCCTACCTCTCAGCCAAGTGGTGACTTCGCTACGGCAGCAGCTATGCTGCAAGCGGCTACCTACGCACAAAATGAATTAGCTTGCGATACTACAGGTGAGTCGAATAACGATGCCTCAACCTGTCAAGTTTTCAAAGGTGAAGCAATGGAGTGCAAAACCGCTATGGGCGGTTGGGTGGATTGCTGCAATCAACCTGTGAACGTAAGTTGGATACAGTATCTACAGTTAACCTATTACACGCTCAAAGTTACTGATGCAGTATCCGTTCAGGCAGGTATTTTTGAGCAGGGTAAAGGCATTTTCGATATGGGGTCAGAGCTTGCCAGCAATGCTTTTGACGCTATAACAAAACCTGCCATATCAGCCTTTGATTCTTTAACAGGTAACGCTGGTTCTGCTGTCGCAGAGAAAATATCTGACTTAGGCATATCAAATGCGATCAATGAAGGCGTCAGCCAGTTGACTCAACAGGCGGCCCAATGGACGTTAGATACCTTCGGCCCAAGTGTGACTAACGCCATCTTTGAGGCTGGCGCTAGTGCCGGTGTATCGGAAGGTTCAAGTGCCGTGGGCGCAGATGGTGCTCTTACAGCGTCCACGCAGATCTCATCTACTTTGGTTTCCGCTGTCAGTGTTGTTGGTTATGCTTACATGGCTTACCAAATGGCAAACATCCTAGTTAATATCATTTGGGCCTGCACTGCCGATGAATTTAAACTTGCGGTCAAAAAAGAGACTAAACTCGCCGTATTCATTGACAGTTGGTGTCAGACGAAAGTCCTCGGTCAGTGCATAGAAAAACGTTCCAGCTACTGCGGTTTTAACTCTCAAATCGGAAGGATTATTCAGGAACAGGGCCGTCAGCAATTAGGTCTGAGTTGGGGTAATGATCCTAAAAACCCGGATTGTCGTGGGTTGACGCTTTTGGAGTTTGGTAAGATTGATTTCAATAAAATTGACCTCTCCGAATGGATTGGATCACTTTACGAAGCAGACCTTCTACCTACAGCAGATAGCGTTGATTTAGATAGCATTACCGGCAAAGGTAGTGTTCTGAACGTAGACGGCACCCGTAAAAACACACTTGAACGCTTCCAGAGTGGTGTTGATGGTGTGGATGTACAAGGGACAAAAGATACACTCGAAGAGCAAATGAGAGTCCAGTAATTATCTCCCTTCCCATAAAAAAACCCGCTTCGGCGGGTTTTTTTATGGCATAACCTTCATCAAATTTTCTTGAAGGCCAGTACTTCACCGTTATAAAAAACGTATGGCTGATGACTTTCATACCCCGGAATAAACAAGGCCCGCTTATCTCCGAACTTATTACTCATTTCGATCAAGCGCTGATGGTTCGATGGTTTTGAAGCGAGGTAAAACAGACAGGAAGAAAAGCCGAAAGGTTTGACCATCTCCGTCGTACTAATCGGCGGGCGAGGAAGACGTTCAGGCTCCAGATCTACTGGTTTCCCATTTGTCCCAGTGTGTTTATTCATGTAAGAAACACTACTTGAATATTTCGCACAACCCTCGCTTTCGTTATACCCGTCCATTTTCGGGAGCATATCCTTCACGATGGCAACGATTTCCTTTCCATCCTTATACTGATCTCCCGTTGTCCATGAACCTAACCGTGGAACACCATCCGGCACCGATGCAGGCCCATGAGCCGTCAGGACGCCAAGGGCTGGAATAAATGAGGTATTGGTAATCAAACCAGCAGCAATGTCAGCCACGCCATTTCCTGCGCTCTTCACTTTCCCCTGCGCCTGCCCCACACGTACTGGGGTTTCTAAAGGATAGATGTTTATTCCAGTACTGAGTTTGTTATAAATCAGGTAGTTATTACCATCATCAGCGATAACCATCAAATCCATTGCCCGCGCAAACTGCAACGCCTTAGAAGGGTTCTGATCCACAGTGATGGCTGGTTGGTTACTAGCACAGCCAGTCAGTAAAGCAGTAGCAGCAAACAGGCTAATCGTCAGTGCTTTCATGTTCATCGTCATTACCTTTATGGTTGTTGTCATGTCAGGTTCCGCTATCACAAAACGGACACTTGTGTTTCGCCCTGTCTTCATATGGCGATATGAAGTGATTTGAACAGTGGTTACACGTCACCATTTTTATTTCTTCTGTCCTGTAATCACGAGCCAGTATCCACGCTGCGTTTGCATCTATGATGATACCAGATGAATTCCGAGGCCGAAATTTATGGTGTAGCTTAAGATAAATCTCATATGCTGTGATTATCTCTCTTATGTCCGCTACCTTTTCCGGGTCTTTTGCTACTCTGAGATAGATAGTCATGAAGTTGGTTGCTTCAATCTTATCTTGTCGCATGACCAGAAAAGTAGTTGCGATTTTCAACCTTCCACGCCCAACATCTTCTAGCCCACTGCTTTTTTTCAGCGCATCAATCTGACGTTCTGGGGCACCAAGGGACGAGCAGATAATCACTTTCCTGAATCCCAGATTTACCATTTTTGAGATAAGGGTATCAGCTTCTTTTTTTGTTATCGGATTCATGCCACTCTCCAATGTTTATAACGGAGTTGCAGGTAGCGGCTCATCAGATGATGACCGTCTCCATTTTGCATTTGCCAGCGACCATTGAGAATGTCGCAAAGTTCGCAAACTGGACGAATTGATATTTCCCTTTTTATCAGGCAATCAATTACCCCGTCATGATCCATCTTTGAAAGAAATGAAAACGCTTCTTCAGAACCTGTCCAGAGGAAACGTTCTGAATCTCCAATCTCATTTATTTTAAGCCTTACGCTGTAGATAAGTACCGCAAGTTTCAAAATGTAGGAGTCCATTCTTGCAAACTTATCTACCTGATTTGTAGCCTTGTATGGGTCATGTTCAATGATGAAGATAGGCAACGACAACCCTTCAATTGCATTGAAAAGCTCAGCTCGTTGGTCTTTGTCATTAAGGATCACCTTGTCCTCTTCTGAAAAGTTGAAAGGGCTTTTGTAGAAACTGCTTTCACGAGTTTCAATGCATCCTGCACACGTCAAAAATGAAATATTTTCTTTAATCATTTTCAATTAACCTCTTCCAAATATATAAAACATTACGGGCATAATTTATAGCTTTAGCGCGTAGCTTTGGATTAGGCGTGTGGTAGCTTCCTATTGCTAGTTCGATGTCGTCAGGATTGTTTTTGATAGCAGCACAAAGAACTTTTGCCTGCACCTTGATGTTAGTTTCGATATCAAGAAGATCTTCCGGTTTTGAAACATAATGACCATTCCACTTATAGTTAACTTGTGAAATGCCTATGTCCGTAACCGATGTTGCTTTCATGTAGCGCACAAGAGCCTTCTTCGCATCTTCATAACTGGTGGGATAATAAGCTCCATAAACAGAGTTATTAAGCGCCCAAGGACTCGGGGCAACCCATCCTCCACCACCAGCTCTTTGTTTGCTCTCCCATAAAGCAATTGCATACATGAGGTAAGGATCAAGACCACACTCACCCTTACCATATTTTTCCCAAGCAGTTCCGCGAAGATCGACAATAGCCGCATTCGCTGGAGACTCCACTGCTATAACCCCTGTGACCACACACAGAGTCATAAGCAACTTTTTCATAACTACCCCACCAAGACTTAACCTACCCCAAAATGCGCCGTTTTCTTGTGTTAGGCACCTGCGGCGCACTGTTTTTGCTTCCTTCCCCGTCAGCATTGATTTGCTGATCAGAAGCATCCCCATTACCTGAATTTCTTTCTGGCACCCCCGTGCCATCTGAACGTACTGGTGTCGGTATATTTACTACCGGTGTAGTATTTTCACCTCCTGCGATTGCCTGCTCATTTACATTTAACTGAGGGATTGGTTGAACATTATCCCCGTTATTGACCATCTCTTTCTTATCTTCTCCCAGACCTGAACGGTCTTCGAAAACAGGTTTGTCAGTTTTTCTATCATCCCGACGATTCTTTCCAGTTGCCGTGGGGTTTTTCTTTTTGCTGCTAGAATTACGCCCCCTTGAGGGCGTAGTCAATTCAGCATTCATAAGTGCGACGTTATTTAGAAGGCACGCTTTGAAAGCAAGATTGGCAAGCACTCGCGCTCTCTTGCTAACAGGTGTAGCTTCCATTAATTCGTGTAGCTCAGGGTAAATACTTTCGTCCACAGTCACATGCACTTTCATATCGATATCCCGTGGCTGTTACTGTGCGTTGCTGTTGAGTTCTTCTACTCCGTAATGCCAATAGCCAATTGCATTGCTCGCTACGGGGTTAGGACTCTGAATTACCCGAGCGTTTTTGAAAGCATCTTTAATTGACTGGTCATAGAAGCGAGATCCGCCACCAGCAGAAATAATGATATGAACTGGCCCGATAGAACGAGTGCGTTTAAGTAGTTCAGCAACCACGGTTCCGACAATGCGCGGAGTAATCTTATCGACAAGTGGCTGAATCTCTACATTGCGAAAGCCGTTGTTGAAGGTTTTATCGCCACGGCGGAATGCAGTTTCAATGCGTTCAGCTTCCTGTGTCCCTTCTTCTGGAAATTCATCTTCCAGTGTGCGAATGATTTCATCAATGATGACACTGGTCGCGTTCAGTGAGGAACCGCTGAATTCGCGTTTTCTGTCTCCGCGAGAGAATGTCACATAGTCCATTGAGAAAAACCCCGGATCTATGACCAGAATATTTGAGAATTCAATGTCATCATCAGAGATCAGACCGTCACGGTTCAGTACATCGTTCATGATACCCACCCCTTGTGAAAGAACGACAACTTCTTTCACTGTAACGAACTTTCCGGGGGCTACTTCGTGTGTTCCAGTGAATCGTTTACAAAGCTGCTGACGTTCATCATCAGAGTTTGCGATTCGTACAGGAAGACCAGTAACCAGCACATCAATGATGTTGCTACGCCCACTCGTAGCCTTGATCAGAGAGCCGTAAAACAGCGCCATATACATTTCGCTGGTGTGATATTTATCATGAAGTTCACGATGACCAATACGATTTGTGAATACCCGCCACTCATTTCCATGAGGGTACACTTTCAATTCATGATCACTTTTCTTTGTCAGTGCTACGTCTGTTTCAGGCTCCGCAGTTGCGTAAGCTGGATAAACTGATACCGATGGCTCAAATGACTGGGTGTTACCACAGGCAATTTTCACGTTGCTGTAACCGATATCCAAACCGACTATGAAGTGTGAGTCTTGAGTCATTCTTTCACCTTTGATTTAAAAACAGCTAACGCCTCTGCCTTAGCTCAGTAAATTCTTGCACCCGGCAACTTCATAAAGAATCAGCCACATGCCGTTTATGTTCATAAGTCCTGTGACATCAGTGCATATCGATTTACAAGAGCTTACAAATGATACATTCTCCACGGTTAAAAACAACAACAAATGACATCCATTTGAATGTCGTTTTACACTCTTTTGAGAGATAAACAACATCCATTAAACCATCGTTCGCATGTCATTCAACTGTCTATTGAATGTGTCGCTTTCAACTGTACTACCATAATCTCATGCTTTGTTAAGGGGTCGAATAGCAAAATAATAATTTATTTAGTTTTTTCAAACCACACCACACCCGCCAACAAATGAGAACGTGAAACCAATCGATGAACTTCGTTTGAAAAATCACGATCGTTATCAAGTCTCACGAGAGCTTTCCTTCTTCTCTTCCGGCGTGCAGTTCATGCGGGAAAGAGAAAAAAACACGACAAAAACGCCCCTAAAAAACTTGTCTTTGTTCTTTACCCAGATATCCTGAAAATCGCTATAGGCATACAATATTTGTTATGTCTAATACATTGGCAGAAGTCACAGTGATGTGGGGCTTTTATAGGCAGAAACAACATGTTCTGCCTATGTATGTTATTGGCAATCTGGAGTTAAAAACATCAATATTTACCTCAAATCTGGAGATGCTTCGTGTGTTTCCCTTATAGGCAGAACACATCACTTCTGCCTATAAATAATATATATACATTTTTGATATTGAAACCCGTCGATGTTTATGGAGGTGTTATGAGGTATAGCGAGTATGTTGAGTCACTAAGGAAAGTTGTGAGCGAGTTAGATGGTGCTGTTCTTGTTCTCATTCAGGATGCGAACGTTTTGCTTGAGGAATTCTGGGTGGATGTGAAAGCGCGTAATGAGTTTGCTCCTTTTGCATTTAATATTCAGCAGCAGCAGGCGACATATCGAATCCGTTGGGGGTCGCTATACAAACCAAAAACTCGGGCTGGCGGAGAGTCTCGGCGGGTACAGATGAAGCACATAAATAAGGGAAAAGGAGACCAGTATTTTTTGTCTCAATTAAAGGGGTGTCCGGCATGGTTTGAAGTGCTTTTTTATAAGTACGAAACACAGCTAACAGAAATACGCAAAGCTATCCGTTCTAACCGTGCGATACGGATGCGTGTGTCAAAGTTGATTACACATTACGGAAAATAGTTTTGCGCAGGCTTAACTAACCCAAAAAGGCAATTTTGCCTAATTGAAAGGTATAAACATGTCAGAAGCTATTGTGAATAAACAGGTGTTGCTGGTGGTTAACCGGCTGATGAGAAATTTCATCAAGAAAATTGGGGAAAAAGATGAACCCCTTATCTGGGGCTTTAAGGCAAGTGAAGCCCTTCAAGAAAACACGGCTACTGTTCTCTCTGAGTGTATCGATAAGAAAAAGGTCTGCGCCGTGAAAATCCTGCATGAGCCAGTTCATATAGATGGAGGAAAGTCACCGCAACTTAAGGGACTCGGGAAAGGAACTGTCGTGTTTATCCCTAATGCGGACACATGGAATCAGGATACGCTTCTGCGTGTTGCCTTCCAGTCGTCCGAGGTTGGCTCAAAGGCATTACTCGGTTTCAGCGATCCCTCGCGTTTGTCTATGGGAATTTACCAGTTCATCGTAACTCAGCAGGTTAGTGACGATCTTGAACTATCGCAATGGGCCATCAACATGTCTACGCCGATTGGGGACGTCCGCTAACCTTTTATTTGCATGACGGGAAAACAAAAAAAGCCTCGCTGATATGCGGGGCTTTTTTTATGCACCGGAATTTGAGTCTTGATCAAGTGAGCCTTCAGGCGACCTCGGGCTAACAGGCGATACATGTGTTGGGCGGAACTGAGATGCGTAACACGCGGGTTCCCCCTAATGGGGCAGATACATGCTTTGTCAAAATGAGATAATGATTCACAAAGGATGGCTTTGAATATGGTTAACGTAGCGATGCTGTTTAAGTGGATAACGGTAAAAAAGGTAGGGTTTTCTTTTTGGAGCGTTAGCGACGCACGGGTGATAGCTAAGATGACATGGATATATGGCAAATGGAATCGAGTGGAAGTTCGGTGCATGGTGTACCCCTCAATTGTAGGTTTCACATGGCGGAGGTTGGGTTATCATTGTGAAATTATTTCTCTATTATATTAATGATTTAAGTGTTTGTAGGTTCTGTGTAAGTGAGTGATTATGTTACATAATTGTTTTCAATTAAGTGTGTTTCAGGTTTTCATAACCCCGCCGCAAGAGCGGGGTTTTTGGTTTTCGAGGGTTTGGTTAACATTAGTGTGTCAGCCTTAAATGTTTTTGAGCCGATGGGTTTGCAGGCTATGTTGCGTATACGATAGATTATCTCGTGGTTGAAATAACCACAGCAATGTTAATGCAAGTAACAATCAATCAGTAAGAACGAGAGGAATTTACTCGAAATGAAAATCATGACAAAGAACGTGCGTATATCAGATGATTTGATCGCTCGCATTGATGCAGAGCTACCCAGAACCGGAAGGACTCGTAACGCCGAGTTGGTTGCTTTGATTGAAGAGGCAATCATTGAAATGAAGTATTCCCGAGGATACGAACTAACAGATCCAGAGTTAATAGCAGAGGATGAAACTATAGCCTTATCAGGGGGCGGTTCATACCAGATACGAATACCACAACCACTGGAACGGATAATTGTTGATGATGTACCGGGCTTGGTGGATTTTTCGGGTGAAACGCGCCATGCGAGTGAAACATTCAGTGAAAAGGTTCGATACCTTCTTCTGCGTGGATTATCTTCTCGCGGTGCTGTTATTGCGGTGGAGTTAGAATCAATTGCAGGCAGTGTTTATCAGGATAAGGAAATTGAAGGAAAGTTTATCGGTTATAACAAAGGACATAATTCTAAACTTGACCAGATGCTTGATCTTGGTGATGCATTTAAAGAGTTTATGTGTCGAACACAGGGCCATGTTCTTCTTATTGGTGCAACAGGGACGGGAAAGAGTTTTTGTACGGGATTTTATAAAACAGTCAGTAAAGGTGAATGCCATTTTTTAGATTTGATGCCACAAGGTACGAGAAGCTCGAACCCGAGACGGGTAATCCTTTTATGGTCAAACGATAAGAAATATAGTGATATGAAAACACTTATATTAGATGATGCTAATTGCCTAGATAATGATTACCTAAATATTTTTTTGAAAAAATCCGGAAAGAAAAATGTTCGTATCGTTTTGACGTGTCAGCATGAAACGGATTTGGATAAAGAGGTTTTAAATTCGATAAGCCATAAGCTTAACTGCAACTGGGGTATTGATGGGAAGGTTGTTTTGGTGAGTGAAATTCAGGGGGGCAAGGTTTGATTTAATACCAATAATTTTTAATTTTTGCTATTCGACCCCCATCCTCGGCATGTGATAATTTTATTAACTATCAAGTCGTGGCGGGGGGTTTATGTTGGTACAAAGAGACGGTGTTACTTTCGTTGATGTTGTTATGCGTAATTACGAACCGGGCGACGCGTTCTTACATGCGCAGCAGCTACGTGATAAATACGGGAAGAACGTTAGTATTAGTTATTGCATCAGAAACCGGGTGCCAGAGTTTAAGTTTCGTCTGACGCTGAAAGAGAAGAGTCCATGCCGGGTTATGTAATCCCTTCCCTTCTTCTCTCTGGTTTTATCATTGCGCTCAGAAAGGTGATTACATATCACCTTTCGGCACACAAATACGTAACGCTGAATAAGTTCTATAGTCATAAGTTTGGTTGGCGGTATGCTGGTGTTTTTATCGTTAGCTATCGCGCGTCCGGGACGTTTGTTGTTATGCATGGAAAAATTTTTGGTATGGATGACAGTAATGCAGGCAGGCCGGTTTTTGTTTTAAACCCTGACTGTTTCAGGAGTGGTAGTGTCACTATGCTAAAAACTGGTGGTCGGTTATATTTGTTGACTGGAAAATTATGAGGTTGCTATGAGTGAAGGTATGTTTGGTCTTCCTATAAAACCACCGAGTGCGCTGTACTGGTTTAACGTATCATTGCTGTTGTTAGTTCTTGTGTCGTTCTATGCTCTGACATCTGGTTCTTTTCCGGGGGCGTTTGTTGTGGTTTCGCTTGGTTTAATGGCTGCTGCTGGCATGAAGAAACCACTTGTGAGTGCGCAGGCAGTTATCAGAAGCGAGAAAGGTTTTCTGATTTATGCGTTGTGTGTTCTTTCTATGTGCAATCTTCTCGATCATGTACTTCACAAGCCGGTATCTTTTCCCGGAGTAATAAGCGTTATTCTCTCTGGTATTGTCGGCTTTAATCTTGGCCGTTATGCGGTCATTGGTCGCTTTAGTTTAGAAGAGCCACCAGCAAGTAACATCAAGAATGAACAGGTGAGTACACCAGAACATGAATAGGGCCAGCTAGCATATCGCTTAACCGGCTTAGGCCGGTTTTTTTTGGTTTATTTAAACGCGTTCTTATCGGTAAGACTTGAGTTAAGATGCAGTGCATGAGAAATGAATGATGGTTTTTATCATTCTCGGGATATTGCCCCAGTGAAGTATGGATATAAATGAGTACGTAGAGTTCACTATGTCTCGATCACAATAACGACACCATACTGGGTTTAATCATAACCGTGAGGTTGGTAGAAACTTGTTTCTGCCTGCCGAGGGGTTGGCCGAAGGCATACTTTGAACTTAGAGGGAAATTGCGTATGAGTTATTGTGAATTTAGTGCTGGCGTATTACTGGCTTGTGCCAAAGTTGCCGAGCAGGATGGTAGCCTTCCTATCGTGAAAGATTTACTGAGTGGCACCTTTTCATCACTGGCAGAACTGGCTGACTATCCTGAAAATGATGTAATGGCCATTCGCAACAATGTTACCGGTTATAGCGAAGCGCCGATTGGGGTGGATGCCGATTACGAGACTATCTATTGTTCGCTGGTGGATGGTCGTTTATTCGCCCTCTCACCATGTGGCCGATTCCGCGTAGATATATCTGGACTCTCAGCGGCTAAAACAAACGAACTACTTGCAGGCTGGAATCAGCAGCTTATGGCAGGCCAATAATTTTCTGAAACATGGTGGGTACATGAAGGTAAAAACTAAACACGGTTGGAGTGAGACAGATAAATTTGAAGAGTTTTCCCATGTGTTGTGCGGTGAAAAAATGATTTTTTGCGTGACAAGTTCTCTCGACCTTAACAATCTTGTCGTGACCCACGCAGAAACGGGATGGAAAGTATGCGATATTGATTTCCTTGAAGTTGCCCGGCTTGGGGAGCTTGAAGCGGCAAAAAAATCGCTGGAAGAGTTTATCCGCGCCACCAGCGAAAAAAAATTCTATGACGTGATCCTGCATGTGCGGGAGCAATGATGTTGCGCTGTCTTTTGAATTGGTTAAGTGAATTAAATGGCCGTACTGTTCCACTCCCCGGCCTGCCGGTTGAACCGTTGAGTTGTGAGGGCGAATTTTGGTTAGATGTAAATCCATCACGGCACTGGCTGTTTCTCGACATTGATGGTGTGCTACACAGAGCTGAAAACGGTAGCCTTGAATTTATGCCTGTTCTGGAGGATTTGTTAGCCAGTCATCCTAACGTGGGGATCATCCTTTCTACCAACTGGCGCATTGGCGTAAGCCGTGATGCTATTCTCCGTCATTTTCCACCAGCCGTTCGTGAACGCATAGCTGGCGCTAATCCCGATTTGGATGGCAAGGTTGTAGAATATGTGCGGTGGCAGGAATGCATGTCCGTCGTTGAGAATTTCGGCCTTGAGCGCTACACGTTTGTTGATGACACAGCGCGGCTGTTTCCATTAAATTGTCCTAATCTGTTTTTGACATCCCGGCATCAGGGACTAAATCGCGATGCGGCAGAGCAACTTTGTCGCAGGCTTTCGTGAGGTAATACTGGTATGGGCCAATATCCGGGGGTCGAGCTGGACAAGAAGAGCCTGAAAAAAATTAAGGCGTTCAGTAGTCACAGCGTCTCTGTCTAATGCTCCTGCTCGTCGCATCAGATATTTTTTGTGGGGCAATAAAAAGCCACCAAACTCAGGTGGCTTTTTTATTTATTGCTGGTTCATAGTGTTATGGCTATCGGGCCGAGTTCTGTTCCCTGTGCTTGTCCATCCTCCAGCTTTCTGATCAGGTCAGGTCTGAATCCGCTCCAACCAACCGGGCCATTTTCAGTCTGCACAATCACTACCGGTGCACTGGAGAAACCAAGGCTACGTAACTGCTCAGCAACATTGCTCGCTGATGCTTCTGTAAATTCAATTTCTGCACGTTTCATTGCTGTTTTCGTTGCCACGCATGGGCCGCAGTTTTGGTTTGAGTAGACAGTGATTTTCATGGTGTATATCCCCGTAGATGCATATGTCTATTTTGTTGATGTTTTTATATTTTACCCCGCGCATCTTGATGGCCGAATAGGCTGGGTTGAAAAACAACCAAAACGGCAATGCCCTCTCCTGCCATCAACTTCGGCGAGCCTGACCTCTGTGGTAGCTTGGTTCTATACATACTACTGGGGAAATACACATGCCTTGGATCAAAACACTTTCCCGGAAAAGGTTCGACTTTCTGAACCCTGATCCGGCAAGCATCTGCATTGAGGACATTGCGTGCGCCCTGTCAAACATATGTCGCTTTACCGGTCATCTTGAAACGATGTACAGCGTTGCGCAGCATTCTGTTCTGGTGAGCGAGCTGGTTCCGGTAGAACTGGCACTTGAGGCGTTATTGCATGATGGTTCAGAAGCGTACTGCAATGACATATCCAGCCCGCTAAAGACGCTGCTGCCTGAGTACCGGGAGATTGAAGGTCGTATCCAGACAGCCATAAATCATCGGTTTGGTATTTATACACCCAAGAACCCGCTGATAAAGCGTGCTGACCTGATCATGCTGTCAACTGAAATGCGCGACCTCGGCGAATACGATGAAGATGAGACACCTGATCCAGTGCTTTATCCACCAGCATCATTCATTATAAAACCTGTCGATTCATTTACAGCCAGAAAAATATTTATTGAAAAATTTCATGAGCTTAGAAAAATGGTATCGGTTTCGGAGTAAATAATTTCACCGAGAAGTAACTTCATGTTAATCTAACCTTCTGTGGTTGATATAACCACAGAAGCTTTAAGTAAATGGTGTGGCGAACATGTCTGCCGGGGGGCAGCTTGTTCTATAAGAAGGGGAATGATGAGACTAATTTCGTCATGTTACCGACGATGATAATTGCGTTGGTTGTTTTGGGGGTTTTTGTCGTGATGCTGGTGGGGCAAGAAAGCGACATGAGGATTATCGGAACGATAGTGTCTGTTTTGCTGATGTTATCTGCCCGGATGCTGTCTAAGGTCTGGATGAGCACCGGCAATATCAGAACCCCAAAACTTGAGTAGGATGCTCTGCTATCCTTTTTGCAAAAATAGGCCGGTTAACCCGGTCTTTTTTTTGCCTTAACCACCCTTCCCTGCCTATCTTCTGACCGCTTTCCTCTACGCCCGGATCTCCTTCTGCTGTTCTGCCTGATACTGGTGTTAGCCTGCGAATATTATCATGCCGATATTTGTGCCATAATTTTCACGCCGATACATTTCGGCGCAAAATGATTGGAGGTCAGCGGATGCCGCAGGATGTCATCGAGAAAGTCCGGGCAGCTCTCGCTGCAAGGAGTCTTACGCTGATCAGCAGCCTCGCTCGTATAGTCATGATTCTGCCCGAGCGTGGCAGGGTGAACATAATGGTGCGTGGTGCTGATGGCCGTGAAGATGCAGCGACACTGATGCTTGATGAAAATGGTATCGTAAGCGTTCAGTTGTCAGATGAGGGCCGGAACGTAAGGCTTCTTACTCGCACAAAGAAGTGAACTTAAGTTTGAAAGTGACTAACATAAATCATGGTGGAAAAACTGCCGCGTTCTTTGGATAACCCGGTTCGCCGGGTTATTTTATCAATCCGTGCAGGAGTACGCATGAAATTTCAAACCCGAGATCGTTTATTGATGGTGGCACGTCCTGTGTTCACTCTGGGGAGTATCACCGGGCTGGTGGTAGAGAAATTTCTCAAGATGATGCCGTTGACACTGTTCTGGGTTTCTATCGCAGCAAGCCTCTATCTTGATGTGTCATTCAGTACCCTGTTCGCGCATCCCCAGTCTCTCATAAAATTCTCTATGCTCACTAATGTTCTGCTTGCCGTCGCCTTCTCCATTAAGCAGATAAGTAACAACATTGATGTTTTCTACGCGGCTCAAACTGGGGGGATGGTGGCAGGGAAAAACTATGCAGGGGCATCCCGGAGCGAATAAGCCTTCTGGTGATTTGGCGAGAAATATATCGATATGAATTTCATTTGCATATCATCGACCTGAAAGTTAGTCTAAGGAAAGTCCAACACCAGCGTGAAAAACAAAACAATCTCCAGTAATAGCCTCCTTTTGAAACCCGGCTCATCAGCCGGTTTTTTTTGTCCTGAAATCTAACGCGACGATAATGCCACCAGTTATCACGGGATGAACCGCTCTGCGAAAACCCCTTTCACTGAAAAGCCGGTTTTTCCCTTCGTCCATCAGCGACTGAGGCGCGGGCTGACGCCCGACACCGAGCGCCCCGCTTCACCTCAAAGCGGCTGTGCGTGGTAGGGTTTTCACACCTGATTGACTTATACTTGTGTGATGAAAATACTCGCCACTCTTAGACGTAACCCCTACATCTACGGACTCTGCCGGTCTGTGTTGATTATCTATTCTGTCGCGTGTGCCGGGATCATCATCTACAAACAGGCATTCCCGGCAAGCAGGGCGCTGGACGCGAACGCCCGTCAGTTTTACAACAAATACCAGCCCCCCATAGAGCGGGACACTACGTTCACCCCTTCTCGCCTCTCTCACCGCATAATAGCAATGGATGCCGATGACGGAATAATCGGGGTTGCGACCACCAGCGATGCGCTGGCAAATGTGAACCACTTTCTTTCTGATGTTGCTCACCGCTGCCACTATGCTCCGGGGGATGAAGCTGCTGCGACGTTCCTGAACTGTGCCAACGGCGTACTGCATGGGCATTTCTACTACCACTCTGCTGATGATGCTGGCCGGGGATATGCAGAACATAATTCGGACTGTGACGCCAATGTGTTCCTGATGATGGATGCGGCGAAAGAGGCGGGCCTCCCCACCTACATCGTTTATGCGCCCGGCCATGCGTTTATCGCGTGGAAAGATGAGCATGGTGGTTTTCGCTATCACGAAACGACGGGGAAAAACAACGAAGGCAGACCCTTTGATTTCAGGAACGGACTGTATAAAAAAACGATGGACAGAACGTACTACTCCCCGCGAGCGTATGGCGACCCCGTAATTCCTGCCATCTATAGGGCTTTAACGTCGTCAATATCCGGGCGTGGAGGGGAGTTACCGGCGCTGGTGAACCGTTACCCGGACAATGCTCTGATAGTGAGTGCGTTGTTACGCTGGAAGCGCCAGCACGGAACTATTTCACCTGACGACGTTGACCGCATAGAGAGCACCCTGACAACCGACATCACTGATTCTGGGTTGTATCTATCACTAACTGATTTCTATCTCAGGGCCGGATCACGAGACCGAGCACGAGAAGCTTTTGACCACGTACCGGCACGCGACTGCGGTGATGAATGTTACGGGTACGGATTCCGTCTCGGGATCACGAAATTCAAGCTAATGAACCCGGTATGGAAACCATACTCTGCATACATGAGCGGCCACGGGGTGAGCGCGAACACATGGACGTTCTGGGGGATATGGCCGAAACTGATTATCCTGCTGGTGGTCTTGACGTTTATCATTCACTGGGTATTGACCGCAAATAAACCAGAGAAAGATTCTTGATGGCATAGCTGACGAGAGGGTGTGACTAGCCCTGAACCCTGACCATTAGCCCTTACGCCTTCCCCTCTATGCCAAAGTTTTTAGGACATGGCTATCTTCCTGAGATAGTGCCTGCAATCCTGACTGTAGCTATCCTCGGTACAGGGATTGCTCTGGTGTGTCGCAAACTCACGAGGGCCAGTAGCTTACCTCTTGCTGGCGCTGGTAACGCAACTGATCTGCGGCTTCCTCGTTTATCTGTTTGCTAATAGTTATCCTGCAAATTAACTCTCAATGGCTTCGCGGGGTATTTTCCCGCTGCCATTCCTTACCCTTTCTGAACAGCACCCGCCCTTCGGATGGTAAGGTGTCGATGCTATCCTTAATCATATACAGTATGAATAAGGAGATTATCTTCATGAACCTGCCAAATGTCGTTTTTGTCAGTCTTACTAACGGTGATGAAATTCTTTGTGTCAACGGTGCGCTGATTATGCAGTCAGAGGCCAACTGTTCAGTGCATGGTGTGCATGAAACAGCGACCACACTGGCTAAATCACTGGGCGTTAAGCTGGTGGAGTACAACAACACGCCCGTCCCTGATTATGACGAATGGACGGTAGACGACGTGCTGAGCACTCTGCCCGAACTGCCGTTCACCTGCGGTGAATGTGGGCGCGTCTATGACGATTCTGCCGTCTGTATGTCGGACGACTGCCCCAGCCACACAGCGCTGGTGTCCGAAGTCAGTGAGAACCGAGTGAACAACGTGGTGAAATTCCTGATGAACTCATATCAGCTTACGACGGAGGAAGCGGAGGACTTTGCCGAGCGCGGGAACTACTCCTATGTGCTGAGCGGAAACCTTGCATCTGAGCATTACTTTGAGAAAAAGAAAGCGGCTTTACGGGCCGGGTAAAAAAATCCCTGCTTTGCTATTCGGGGTCTCTCTGCGGTGGGTTATCGTTTTAGGGCATACATACGTCACCGGACTTAAAACTGGGAATCGGGCCAGACACAACCCGTTAGAAAACAGGAGGATTTATGTAAATGCATAAATTTAAATCAGAGACTAAATAAACTTTACTGCCCGGCATGAACATCGGCCAGATCTGGTGCAAGATGTTCTTTCATGCCCCTCAACTGGAGGGGCATGGCCCCCTTCCTGATCAAAGCAGCCCCCTCCACCAGCCGTCATCTGCCCAATGATGCATATAAATATATTTTTCTTCGCGCCTGAGAACCCATGCGCCGGAAAAGGAAAAAGGGGCTACCGGCGAACCGGCAACCCCTTCATTAAAGGCGCTTCAGGCATGTCCAGACAGTCTCAGCCCCTGAATGGCGGGGGTTACCCCCCGCCGGGGTTGGCTACTTAGCGGATTCGTAAGCCATGAAAGCCGCCACCTCCCTGTTCGTGTCCCTGTACCGGATTTCGCAGAGCGATTTTCTGGTCAGGTACGTGAATATCAATAGCGTGAGACACACTATCAATACACACCAGATCAGGGTACTTCGTGGCAGTTTCATGGCCTTCTTCTCCTTGCCTTGCGGCAGCTAAGAGGCTATTCTGTTGGTGTCTAGTCAAGCAGATGGCCTCGTTTGGTTGGTTAATGAAAATTAACTTCCTACGGGGCTTTCTTCTTTCTGCCTCACAACACGGTAACAAACCACCTTCACGTATGAGGCAAAAAGCCTCAAGCGCCACGGTAATTATATCGCCTTACAGCGCTTTCTGACCAGAAATATCCGATCATTCCGCTAGTTACGTCAGGAAAAAACTGGCCGCGAATACCTGAAAAACAATTCACTGCGTTCCTGTAACCCCCTCCACTGTGCGGGGTTTATTTTATGGAGCTGAACCCTTCGGGGCGCTTTTTGAACATGCTAGCTTATTCATACACTATATGAATAAGGGTTTTTGTTATGCACGTTACTCAGGATGTCCTTTCCGTTTTATCCGACTGCCAGTTTCATGCTAATCAGCTTGTACTCCCCGACCAACTTGACCGTGCCCTGTACGTGAAGACGAATAAAGTCATTGAGCTTGCCGGAGGCAAGTGGAACCGAAAGGCAAAAGCCCACCTGTTCCCGGTTAATGCTGAGGAACGTATAGAGCTGGTCATCCTCACGGCGTCAGTGGATAAGCCAAAAGACGACTTCAATTTTTTCCCTACTTCAGAGAAGGTCATCCGTCACATGCTCGACAGCGTTTCCCTTCATGCTGGTGATCGGGTGCTGGAACCATCCTGCGGTGACGGACGAATCCTGTATGCCGCATATCAGGAGCAACCAGACATCATTCTGACTGGTGTTGAACTTGAGCCGGTACGAGCTGAACTGCTTCGCAAAAATGAGCTGATCACGAGTACCGGTGCAGAGCTGGTGGAATGTGATTTTCTGAGCTGGAACCCGGCGAAGAAGTTCGATGTAATCCTGATGAACCCGCCGTTTATCAAATCTGCTGATGTTAATCATGTTGATCGCGCTATCTCAATGCTCGACAAGGGCGGTCGCCTTTCTGCCGTGATGTCTGCGGGCGTGAAATTCCGTAACACCAAACTGATAAAGGCATTCCGGGAGCGGGTTGCCAACTTAGGTGGGGAGTTTACTGACCTTGAACCCGGCTCTTTTAAGGAGTCAGGCACAATGGTGAATACGGTGCTTTTAGAGTTGAACCTCTGACCATTATTTCTTGAATGAACAAAGCCCGCAATCTGTGGGCTTTGTTGTTTAGAGGGTGAAAAAAACGCTGATATGCTATTCGGCACCTTTTTACAGCATGGTAGCTTAAATCATACGGTATATGAATAAGACAAAGCCTGTTACCACCATACAAGGAAATGATCATGCGCAGCAAAATCAGTAACGTTGTGATTGCTCTGTTTAGTCTGTTCTTAGCTGTTTCGTTCTCTGCCGAAGCTGGGTACAAGTCCAGCTATAAGAGTTCATATCGTTCTTCATACAAATCATCGTCCAGTTCGCGCTCGTACTCTACCCCGTCATCATCCACCAGCAAGCCCCTCTCTACTGGAACGAAAGCCGCTGCGGCTGGCGCTGTGGTATCAGCAGGTGCGGTATCTGCGTCAGAAAAGGCTTCTGGCGGACTAACGGGTAGTAAAAGTGCGGAAGCGACAGGTAAATCCGCAAGCGGAGCCACTGTAAGTGGTGTTGCTGCAAAAAAGTCAGCGACTGGCGCTGAGTTGGTGGATAAAAAAGGCAAAATTGCCACATCGAGTAACACGACAACAAAATCAATGAACAGTCGTGGCCCAGATTCAATCCCCGGTGTAACTAATAAATCATCACTAAGTTACACGGCCCCATCTCAAAACCTTACCAAAACCATTATAGAGCGAGATCGTAGCAACGGTTTTAGTTGGTCGCACCTTGCAATGCTGTACTGGCTCACCAGCAGTAGTAACAGCCATGCATCTTCCTTATCCAGTAGCGATAAAGACTGGATTCAGCAGCAGATCAAAGAGCAGGAAAGTAGTGGTGAAAGCCGGGAAGCGGCTATCAATGAGTTGAAAGAAGCCGGGGTTGATACATCTGCGTTGAAGGTTGTAGATGACAGCCATCACGCTGACAAGCCGTCAGACTCCTTCTCCTATGATATGCCGAAAGCATTTAGTGCGGATCACGTATGGATGTTCATTGTCACAGCATCGCAGGACGGCAAGCAACAGGCACCATCATGCGAGCTGCAAGGTGCGACATTTATGGCGAAACAAGACAAGCTTTTCGTCAAGTGGAAAGCGCCAGCAACTGCCGGGCAGAAAACGGAAATGAAGTGCAAAGCCTTTGGCGTAGAAGAAGTTAAAACGCTGGTGTCTGCCTGATTGGACATCAGCAAAACGCGGAGCGGAGAAGAGTTTATGGCTGATTTTGCCTCTACAAATAAAAATGCGTGGTTTGAGCAACTTTGCCTTATGGCGGAAATCAACGGTGAAAATGCCGGTGACAAAAACGACTGGGAAGGCATCTATCAAGCGGGTACACCTGTCGATTCAGCTTACTACGACGCCTTTGGTGGTTACGATGACTGATGTGAAAGCATACCGGCCCGATGGGGGCGATATCAGCGAAGGACGTTTACGTGAGATCGCGGACAACCCTTACGGCGATGAGGAAAAAAGCTGGCTGGCAAAAACTGTTTTGTCCCGCGCCAACCTGAAACCGGTGGGCTACGTTGACTCCTGCAATCTGCGTCGTATGCAGCGTGGTGAAATAGATTCGGCTGCAATTTTCCTGTCACCAGAAAGTACCCCTGTGTTTACCGATGTGCCGATAAATCTGATGAACGCGGAGTTAGCCCTTCTGCGCCTACACTGCGATGAGCTGGTGGACGCACTGCATACCGCCCTGCCGTTCGTTGAAGACCATGAAGACTCAGCGGTGTACAAACCCGGCGCAGTACAGGCCGCATTGAAGAAAATTCGCAAAGTCATCATAAACAACAGCAACAAAACCAAGCCGGACAGTCAATGATGTATGACTAACTTGGGCTGACTAATTCTTAACATAAAAGTCATTAGGTGCGCTGATGGAAAAATATTTAGAGCTGGACAAAAAAATCATGGTCAAAATCGGGGATAACCCGGTGCCTTTTTCCCTTTTGTTTGTACGTGACAGTGATATTGCGAATGAATGCGAAAAAATTGCCAGCGAAGAGGGAAAGACGAAAGAACCGTACCGGATTCTTGATCGACGCCTGCAAGCGCTGCGCAAAGCTGGGGTGATTCGCAGCACGCCAAAAGGATGGGTAAAAGTTTAGTCATCGCGATTCAACTGACGAAACAGGTAAAGGGTTATGCAGAACAAGCATGATATTCAGGCATTAGCCGATCAGATCGCTAGTGCGACCAACGACCTTTCCAAAGCTCAGCAAGCGCTACGAGACGATAAAAAACGTCGCCAATCGTCCCTACGCGGCATGTTCGTGGACTGGCTTACATCTACGCCCGCAGAGAAGGAAGTGCAGGATAAAGAAGAAAAACTGTCCACAATATCGGCGGAAGCTTCGAAGATAGCGCGGAAATGGATTATCAACGAAGCTGTCTCCGGGCTGCAATCCTCACCAGAGGATACGCGCCGACATGCCGAACAGTGTCAGCGCCTCAATAACGCCAATAAGCGGCAAGACCGTACCCGCCAACTGCTGGATTTGGCCCGAACAGCGCATTACAAGCTGGAAGAAGCCAGCAGCGATTGCGAATCAGCATCAACGACAGAACTGCTGGATCTCGCTTCGACCAACAAGGCGCTTTCTCTCTTGTCTTCGTTTGAAACGTCAGACGCTGCCGATTCAGTCAAAGAAGCAACTGCCGCACTTAAAGCCTTATCGCAAGCCCTTCCAAAGCGAGCGGAGGCCACCGAATTCGATATGCCGGATGACTTCCTTGATCTTGCCGTAGACCTCGCCATAGCGCCAGCATTCGACATATTTTCGTTCTTCAATATGCAGAGTCTGGACAAAGCGGCCAGTCAGTGCCGGGAAGCGTCTAAAAAGCTGGCTCCGCTGCTTTCACGACTTCAAAATTTGCACGATGAAACAGCGGCCCGCGTGACGACAGAGCAAGCCGCGCTGCACGCAATCGAAGCCCCTTACCTGCACGCCGCAGCCGCACTTGTACCACCGATTATCCGCGTTCAGGTGCCAACCAGCTTGAAGTGATGGACGGCCTATACATCAATTAAGGTGATGAAAAATGACGAACATTATCAAGGCAATAGTTGACGCCGCAGATTATCAGAGAATGATCAGTCACAGCGACAACCCCGCATTTGGTCAGTTTGTGGTGGCAGGCTACAACGGTGGCCCGGCTGAGAACCGGCTCGGTTACTGTGTGCAGGTCAGAAAAAAAGTGGGTCAGTTTGGCTCTGACATTGTGTTCCTGCGGCACGCGACCGGTACGCTGACCGCGCATGAAAACAACTGCTATGTTGCTGTGACTGAGGAGCAGGAAGCACTGGCCCGCTCTGTCTTTAAATTGTTGCCGAATGATGAAGAACCAGAAATGGGGTACTCAGATCCTGCCGGGGTGCATGAAACGGGTTTTGTTATTGAAGATTCAGCATCAAAAGCATCTACGGGCGGGCCTTCTGTAGCGATCACTGTATATACCCGTAAAGAAGGGTAGCTGTGGTTTTTTTGAGTATAAAGCTGCGAACCGTCAGTCTTGCTGGCTTTTGCACATGCGTAACTTATTCATGGTACTGGGTTAAATTAAAAAAGGCTGAACCTGCGATGAGCGAAAAACTATTATTCCGCGAAACAGAAAATGGAAAGCCAGTGTATCAAATGCGTATGCTGGAAAACTCAGCCGAAGCTGAGCAGTGGGTGGAAGTGTCCGAACGGGAGTTCCATACTCCGCTGAAAGACCCTTCCGTGTGGGAGAAGCGTGTACTGTATGCAACCTCTTATGCCGATCCACCAGCCCCTGATGCAGCCTTTCTGGATGAAGCGCGTATGTGCGCTTTCATCCTTGAGCAAATAGGCAGTATTGAAGCAGATGATCTCGATAGCGACACTGTAGAGCTGCGGTTTGAGCTGAATGGGGTTGATACCGGCTCAGACGTTTCAATAACCGACTATGCAACACGAGCTTCGGGCGTTATTTCCCGACTTTTATCAGTTTTGCCCTTCACTAAGAGTGACAGTGTAACTAATCACGCGGATGATATTGCCTTTGACCATTTCGCTACAGCCTGTAAAGCGAAGCTTGAAAACGCCCGCGTGAAAGGTCGAGGGGGCTGGGAAGACCCGGAACGGTGCAGTAATGCACTGCTGGCGAAATTGCTGGTGGAACATCTGCTGAAAGGGAACACCGGTACATTCGAAGATGTCGCTAATTTTGCCATGATGCTCCACCAGCGCGGCGCTGATCCGCAGGTTCTGGCCGATGCGGCAAAAGGTGAGCGATTTACTCCGGCTGAACGTGAAGCTGTGGCCCGCGCCCTGAATACGCCGAACTGGTCTGAGAAACTGGTAGCGACGCTGGACAGAACTATAAGCCATCTGCAAAAAGGTTACAGTACCGATATAGCTCGGGAGCATGTGCTGAATGATGTGATACGCAGTCGGGCGTTGTTGGATGGTATCAGCCGGGCGATGACTGGGCAGCAACATGATGCGCCTCTTGCCTTTGCATACCGGGAACTGACACCGCAGTTAATGCGTAATCATCTTTTTGTTTTCGAACGCTACGGCCTGATCCCAAAAGATGAGTCTACGGTGATTCAGGCGCTGCGTATCGCGCTTGATGGTATGACCCGACGCGGGGGCAATAGGCCCGGCGAGTTACATCCCGGCATTGCTGAGTTTTATATCGCAGAACAGAACTCGGGTGGGAAATTTGAGTTAAGCGAAGATTGTATGTGCGCGATAGCTTCGCTGCTGGATGGTGGTTTCACTCTACCCGACTCCCTGCGCGAACGTTGCGAGCAAATTGTTGCGGGGCAGTTCAGTTACAAGCTGCAAGAGCTGGCGCACCTTGTGCTGGCTACGGCGAACTTCTGTAAAGCAAAAACAGCAGATGGTGATCGGGCATGAATACAGCGGTAATAATCCTCGAATGTGCTGGCGCTTTTGGAAAGTGATTTTCAGGGAAAAACATTCGCTCGCAAATACCTACACCAAAACCCGGTTCACCGGGTTTTTTTGTGCCTGTGGTATTCGGCCTCTCTTCTGCGGGAGGGATAATACCTCTGCGAAACTCTTTTAAGAAGGTGATAGTAATGACTCAGGTTCTAAGAGGCGAAGCGGTTCTCGTTCGGCCACCAGCGACGTATTTCAGCTACAGTCCCGACGACGGGTATGAAGAACATGACACGCCGGAGAAGGCAAGAGAAGCGGCAGACGCTGCAATTGATGCTTACCGTGGGGAAGCCTGTGATGGCTGGTCTGATGAAGTGACCAGCGTTACATGGGGTGTTGTGGCACAACGAGCGATAAAGTTTGGTGAACGTAAGCGCAACGAAGAAGATGCTCACCTTTCGCCAGAAATTCAAACGGTCTGTGACTACTATCTTGCACCGGAAGTGGCCGTGCCTGAGATGCTCCCCTTCCCGGCAACGACTGCACTGCGCATGTTTGCCGAAATGCTTGCCTGCGAATCCATTAAGTCAGGTGATCATGATAACTGGCGTAGTCGCGCCAGTAATGCAGCAGTGGAATACGCTGATATCGTTGATGCAGAAAATATCGCAGCCGGTCTCACCCCTCTCTCTCCACCAGCCGATCTGATGCCGCGCATTTATGCGGAGGCTCGCCGGGCGTATCGCCAGCACCGCTCTCGTCTGTCAGGGCAAACTGTCACCGATGCGGATAACCCGGACTATCTGTTGGTAATGGCCGCATGGCAGGTTTTTGTCGGGCTGAACAGTGATCGTCAGGACGATAAAAAAACCAGCGACTAGAGACAAAAGTTCAGGGAATGCAGCTTTTCATGTAAAAAGTATCGAAATCAAAATCAATGATGGTGGGAAAATAATGAATAGACTCAATGTAGGTACTGCATTTGCGATTTGCGGGATGATCATTTTCGTCAGCAGCGGAAGCGTCGGTGATGGGGGAATCATCAACGAGGCAATCAATGCGTTGCTGGTTGATAATCATCCTTTCGCGCTGGTGGCGTGGATTGGATTCGGTCTAATGATGTCGGGGGCGCTGGTGTTAGGTTCGTGGATGTTGTTTCCGGGCAAAAAGCCAGAAGACAGCCACAACGAAAAACTTTAAAGCGTCAGATGTAGGGTGAAATGATATACGTGAATTTGCCCAAAATGCGGCGTAGCCGGTTTGGTCGTGGCTGCTGAGTGGGCTGCGGCGGGTATTGGTCATCCTTGATGACAGTCGGCATGTATCAACAATGTTGACACTTCCTACTGCCACCAGTAAAGTATAAACATACGTTGATACATTAAGAGGTGATTATGGCTCAAGCAATAGTAAAAAAATGGGGTAATAGCCCGTCAGTCAGGCTCCCAGTAGCGGTGATGAAAGCGGCATCGCTAAACGTTGATGATACTGTCGATATCGAAGTAGAGGATGGCCGTATCATCATCATCCCCGCCAGACCGAAAGAATATTCACTTGATGCACTCCTGTCAGGGATTTCCTCCGAAAATCTGCACGATAAAGCGGATTTTGGCCCGGCGATGGGTAAGGAACTGCTCTGATGGTAAAACGTTATGTTCCAGATGCAGGAGATCTTATCTGGATTGATTTTGACCCGGTTGCCGGGCATGAACAAGGAGGACACCGACCTGCCGTTGTTCTGAGTCCTTTTGCCTACAACAACAAGGTTGGCCTCCTTCTGTGTGTTCCATGCACTACGCAAATTAAGGGATACCCCTTTGAAGTCGCGTTGTCGGGCAATAAAGAAGGAGTTGCCCTGTCGGATCAGGTGACGTGCGTTGACTGGCGAGCCAGAAAAGTAACCAAAAAAGCCACGGTTAGCAGGCCAGAGCTGTCAGAGATACGTGCAAAAGCGAAAGCACTGATTGGCTAAGCCCCTTTTGGGGCATTCCCCCATCAGCCAGTATCGGGAGTTATTCGGGGTAACTGTTTGTCGTGAGAAACTAAAAACAGTTATTTTTGACGGAGAAAATATCTATGACAAACATCAGTGATGAAGTGATCGGCACCGGCTCTCTGGGTGGGTGGACACGAGGTCAGGTCACTTCGGAATACCGTGAGATTGTTTCCGCTGCGGAAGCTGGTGGGAAAGACCTCAATGAGTGGAACGCAATGCGCGATACGCTTGCGAAACTCTATGTCGGGACGAGTTGCGAAAGGTTCTCTACGCTGGTTCGTCTCTTCCTGTTCGGACGCTTCGAGAGATTATTTCTGAAAGATTGTTGTCGGTAGGTTCACTGTACACTGCAAAGCGCTGTCTCTTGTTAATGGCAATGGAGGGATGAGAGTGGAATATTCTAAATACCGTTGGGTGATCTGCGACCGTTGTGATGGTGAAGGTAAGACCGGCCACCCTGCGTTCGATAATGGCATCACTTCAAGTGAATGGAACGAATGGGATGAAGAAGACCGACGCAATTATATGGACGGTATGTTTGATGTCACTTGTGAACGCTGCAAGGGACGCGGGTCAGTCAAAGCCCCTGATGTGTCCCGTATGACCTTCGCTGAAAAGCGTGAGCTGGTTGCTATTCGGCGTGACATGCGCGAAGACAGGGAGATAGAACGTATTCATGCAATGGAACGGGCAATGGGCGCATGATCCGGTATGGTGTGAAATGAGCCGCTTATGTGGCTCTTTTTTTTGCCTGAAATCATCTCGTTGCTATTCGGCACCCTGCTCCCCTGTGAGAAAATTCAAAACATCGATAAAACGATGCTAACGTTTTGAAACAGGGGATTTTTATGACAACTGCAATCCAGCAGGCCAGACTGAAACTGATCGAGTTACATGACGTCGAAGAGACGCTGATGACTGCCCTTAGCAAAGCGAACAAAGCCGCTATCCCTAATGCTCTCAATGCCCGCCTGACTGATGTGATCAACGAAGTGACCGAGCTGCGTATCCAACAGCAGGCGCACTGCAAACGCATCGAAAACAATTAATCCGTCACTGCCCGGCGAAGTCCGGGGTTTGTCTTCGTACTCTGGTAAGGAAGTGGCTATGTTTTCGCTTGAAGGCATCCTTATGGTGCTCCCGTCTTTAGCATTCCTGTGGTTTGTCCTATCTCGACTAAACAGATCAGGCAAAGTGATGGTGCTGGCGCTGGTGGCTACCTTCTCTGTGCAGTCGGCGTTTATCGGCTCAAAGATCGACTGGGCATCTCTAAACGGTAAAAATGATGTCGAGTTACGCGTAGAGAAAATACTCGAACATCACCGCTTGCCGGTGGCCGTGGTGAAGGATAGTGGGTGGATCGCTCTTGTATCCGATTTTAAGCGCTCCGTACATGATGCTGTGGTTGCTGATCGGGAATATCCCGACAAGGCCGTAACGACGATTCTGGAGCGTATGAGGAAGTATAACGCAGAAGCAGCACGCAAGCTGAATGTGCCTGATATTGATGTTATCTTTCGAAAGAGCATTGAACAGCGCGACAGGTTCTATGAGGCGTGTTTGAAAGAAAAGTCTGATGCTATTCCATGTTTTGAAGTCATTCGGTCTGTAGATGGCTGATGGCGAAATTTGAATACATTGTTGTTAAAATTATTGTTTATTCTAATGGGATGATGAGGGCGCGGTTTTCATGCTGTATATGCTGAGTTGCTTAGTGATCATGGTGTATCTGATGTATCTGATGGTTACGACACTGAAAGATAAGTTCGACAATTTGGATGATAGTCGTGTGCTCAGACCGGGCGCGTCAACCACGCTGGTTACGGCTGGCGCAGTATGTCTGCTGCTAAGCCCGTTGTATATTACGATGTTCCAGGATTCTGTGAGTGAAAATGTCTCGCTGATAACGCAATGGGCTGGCCTTGCTGGCGGTCTGTTGCTGATTGGGATTTATGGCTGGTCTTTCCTGAACAAACGGGCCTTTGCCTCTGGTCTTATTTCGATTTGCGGGGCAACCCTCACCTTTATATTCGCGAACAGCCTGCTGTTTGTTTCTCCACACAATACCGGCGTGCTCAATTTCGGCTTTGTCAGTCAGATGATAAAAATCAATGACGTGGAATGTGAAAGCGAAATGATGGCCGTTAATCTCGCGGATAAAAAGCAGCCTACTGAATGGCGCTGCCCGCAGGGTTTTGTTCTTCTGGGGATGTCGAGCAAACCGTTTATGCCGTGGCCGACATACACCACGGGCAAAAGCCTTGAGCTGACCGACGCAATTCATACCATGATGGATAGCGCACAGGACGCCACAAAGCAAAAAGATTGATGGGGGTGAGCCATGTTTACTGTCGGGAAAACAACATTTGATATGGCTCATCGTCGCGGGCTGGAGCTGACGGTCGAGAACGGCTGCACTGATGACGGTTCTACCCTGCTTTGCTTCTGGGAGCGCGGGGAAGAGTCTGAGTGGATTTTCAGTTACCGCTTTGATGATAGTGGGCTGGTATGGCATGGAAATGTTTATGCGAAAAGTATTCTTGTTAAATCCATGCCCGAGATAATCCATGACGAAACGGAGTTACGCACAGTGGTTCGACTGCTGGGAAGTAAACGACTCAATAAATGGTTAATTAAGTCATAAAAGGCCATTTCCCTTCTCTAAATTTCGGCTTCACCTGTGATGTGAGAAAATTGTTTTAGCGATTAAACAATTTTACGGTACAGGAGCTGCACCATGTTCACTATCAGCAAAAAAACATTTGATATGGCAAAGAAGCGCGGCTTTGAGTTGACGCTGGAAGAAGGTCTGACTTCTGACGGTTCGCTGCTCCTGTGCTTCTGGGAAGAGGGGCAGGAGTCTGAGTGGCTGTTCAGCTATCAGCACACAGGCCACCAGCTTGTGTGGCATGGCAACGTTTACGCCCCTAAGCGCGTCGTTGCTCAGCTACCTAAAGTTGTTGATGATGAGCGCGAGCTGCGGGAGTTGATCTGCGAGCTGGCCGCGCTGACCTCAAAGGAATATCAGCAGGCAGTATCAAACCGCCGTCAGTCGCCTCGTAGCGCCCGTAAAACTTACAATGGATGGGGTTGCCGGACTGTAGACGGTATCACGGCACTGAGTCACATCCCTTATCTCTCGTCTGACGGTTGCAGAATCGACATCATGGACAACGCATTCAGTCCAAAGCATGAGTTTCATCAGCCAACCGACTTTAGCAGTCACCTGAGCGGTGGTTTTTAAAACGAATCTAATTATCTCCGGGAGAATTATGAAAACTGCTGATGAGCTGGTGGAACTGACCCCGGCACAGTTAAAAGCGTGGAAGAAGCTACAAGCAGCGGTGGAAGAGTTCGTTAACGCTGGCGGGCAGTTTTATTCAAATCTCGACTCTCTTTCTGGTTATAACGGGAAACACGTTGCCAAAATTGAGCCGAACTGTACAGGTGACTGTCAGGCTGATGACTGCGGTATGCCGTTCATTATGAACGCAGGATTCTGCTCTTACGCTGACGATGATGCGGGGCTGTTTTTCACCCATGCCGGAAAAAAATTGTTAAACAGTGGTGCTGACAATGAAAATTGAAGTCACCCCGGCACAGCTTGAAGCGATAAAGAAGTTGACCGATGATTGCGCCTCGATGATAGGTTGCGGAGAAGATGAATCGGATCACATCTGGTCGAAGCATATCCGGTTGATTGACCGTATGCTTGCGAAAAACGGTCATCAGCGTGATTTTTACGTAGAAGGCGATGAATGAAGCGCAGCCCTGCTGATGGATGTCTTGCTGATTACGACGGTGTAACGTGTACTGACTGAGGTGGTTATGGATAAAGAGAACGGGCTATTGATGAGCGAATGGGCCGCAATATTCATGGCTGCTTTACTGCTTATAACAGTTTTGCATATTGTCTTATAACCTGTAGAACACATGAGTTATACCGACTGATGTGGTTGCGGCTGTTAGCTATATGTGCAGGTGATTGTAACCTGCCCTGTTGATTGGTGCGATTTTCAGGAGAGAAGTATGGGGGAGAATATTTCGTTAGAAGATGCCATTCACCAGCGCAACCAGTTGGCAGAAGCCATCGGGAACGCTGCGGTGAAAGCAGGTATCGTTAAGCCCGGCACACCGCTGACTGGCCCTCAGTTGCTGATGCTGGTGGAAGACATGTTTGCAGGTGTGCCAGTGCTTTCAATGCCGCATACGTGGCAGGACGGCGAAGGCACGGAATGCGTAAGTGCCCATCAGGTTCGTGAAATGCTGACCGAAGTCGGGCTGAAAATTCAGGGGTAACGAAAGACAACTTTAACGCACGTTGAAACCGGCTTCCGCACAAATGAGACTACATCCCTATGGGTTGTGGTCTTTTTTTGGTCTTTTTTTAGACTTCCCCCCTACCCTGATGACGAGGTATTACTGGGTTGATGGATTTTTTCTTAAAAAAAACACTTTTTTTCGCGTTTCGCTATTCGGCCTCTGGCGGCAGCGTGGTTTACTAGAAATACAGCAGCACACACAAAACACATTTTATCTCAACGGGGGCACGACACATGAGCGATATCAACGTACAGGAAATTTTTGCTAAGTCTCAGGACAACTCTGTTATTGGTGATCTTGCTAGCACTATCGCTGCAATGGAAAAGAAACCGGCTTCTCTTCGTCAGATTAGCGACCTTCTCACTAAAGTGAAGAAAGAGAACAGCAGCATCCAGTTCGATGAAGCTGATGTGGGTCGTAACAACGGGTACAAAGTTTCTCCTTCATGGCTGTACGTTGAGTCTGGCTTTAACCTGCGCGACCTGAACATCGAACAGGCTGAGATGTTCAAAGGTATGTGGATGCGCGGTGCTCGTGTTCCGGCCATTCTGGTTAAAGTTGTCATCCTCAACGGTGTTACGCGACTGAAAATCATCGACGGCCATCACCGTTTTGCTGGTCTGATGGCTGCGATCAATGAAGGCGCAAACATTCCTGCGGTGCCGATTGAAGAATACACTGGTAACTCAGCGGATGAAGTATTTGAAATGCTCAAAAGCGCACAGGGGCTGGCGCTTAAACCTATCGAACGAGCCGAAGGCTTCCGCCGTCTGCGTGGATGGAACCTGAGCATCGAAGATATTGCGGCTGGTTCTGGCAATAATGTGCAAACAGTACGCCGCTCACTGATTCTGGTCGATGCAGAAGAAAATGTTAAAGAGCTGGTGCGTGAAGACAAAGTATCTGCTGATGTGGCTATCAACCTGCTGGTGGAGTGCAAAGGCACTGAACGCGACGTGTATAAAGAGTTGCTGGCGTCACTGGAAGAAGCCCAGAAAGCGGGTAAAACGAAGGTAACAGCCCGTTTTGTTAAGTCTAAAAAAGTGTCGGTGAAACCGAAGGTTATCCGTGAAACGTTCACCTCTCTGCTGCCAGCCAGTAACCAGATCCGCTCTCAGATTGAGCGTGTGAAAACTGACGATATCGCAGACCCTGACGCAGTTAGCATCAACATCCCGGCAGACGCTGCCCGTATGCTGCTGGCCGTTCTGGAGCAGTACGAAGCGAGCCAGAACGCAGAGCCGAGTGAGCAGGAAGAAGACACCGAAGAAGGTGCCGTTGAAGAGCAACAATAACACCTCACCCCTCGTTTTTACGGGGGGTGTTTTTTATGGCAGTCACTTTATGTATCTGACCGTATTCATTGACGTGTTCAGCGAAGCGTTACGTCACCGCCGGGCGCAAAAAGCATCGGGTGTTGACGAACAACCGGTACGAGGGAAGTAATATGTACACATTGGTTCTTATCATGGCTCTCGGTTTAAAGGAAGGCGTCACTTCCCAGAAAATCCACGGCTACTCTAGTCTGGCTGAATGTTCAAATGCCATTACTAAGATTTATTCCCCAAAGAATGATCCATACGATGGGTTTAAAGCGATCTGTGTCCCCTCCCCTGCGGGTGACGTTGATGATAACAAGTAAAGGGAAAACATTTTTATCCGGGCCGCATATTGCGGCCTTTTTTGTGGGCCAAACTCTTCGGCCTCTACAAACGCAATGATTTAATGGTCATTAATCTAATATGGAAATTTTAGTGAGGTGTTTATGACAGCAGAATCCCAGCAGAGGGACTTTGAACAGCGAAACCAGCACAACAGCGGGACGCATCGTTACGTCGTGGACAACAACTCTGGGGGCTATTATCTCGTTGAGTGTCAGGGCTGCGGTAACGTTTATCCAAGTAATGAATGTTATGGCGGAGAGCCAATAGCAGACAGCGGCGATTATGGGGATTGTTCCTGTCCGCACTGCGGCGAAACTGACCCGGAAGAATGCGAAAATGCGGCGCTAGCGTGGAATGTTCAGCAAAGGCGCATTCTTGACCTTGAGGCCGAAATAGCGTCTCTGAGTGAAAGCCATTCGCAGGTTATCCAGTCCCGTGACCACTATAAGAAGATGGCCGAAGATGGTATCCGACTTTTAAGCGACAAAGTATTGTCCGTAAAGTTAACGGACTGCGATTTTGGCGCTGTCGAGCACATGTCAGGTGGTAGCAAAGACTACTGCAATGGGTTCGTTGACGGGACACAGAACGCAGTCCGTGCAGTTACAAACGCCTGCGCCGATAACGGCATTAAATTCAGGATAGAGGAAAAATGATGAAGCGATACACCGTCATTTTGAGCGACCACACGGGCTACGCCGATTATCACGTTGTTGCTATTAGCCGTGATGAAGCCATCGAGAAAGCTATTATTGAGCATTGCAAAGACGATAGTGAAGAAAAACGCGAAGAACGTGAGTGCAGTCGTGCGCATCAGCCGGAAGCCATTTTCGTCTACGCAGGTTGGTGTAAGTACGCAGAAAATGAGGTTAAAGTGCGTTTAATGAAAAGACTGACTAACGCCCAAATCTACACGCTGCGCCGTTTATCCAGCGGCACACGTTACACGCTTCGCGGGGATAGGAAAAAGGCATTGGAATGTAGACCACGAATCAGGAGCACATTCGGTACTGATGACATAGCAGCACCGTCTATCCCGGTACTGGTACGTCTTGGGTTGGTGGAATATTCTCATCCGGGGTTAAAGATTCTATCCACCTATTACCCGGTCTGTCTGACGGATGCCGGGAAAGAAGCCGTAGCCACCATGAAGATAAAGGATTGATGATTTATGACCGTTAGACAAGCCATTATCCAGAATGTCAGGCAATTTCGTACAGTGCCTACTGGTAGCTTTCTCTGGCTGGATATACCCGGTGCGGATGACTTTATTGATTGTCGTGAGGTACGGAACCTTGACGTCCTACTGGAGAAATACGGAAAACCGGAAGAGCTGGTGGTTCATCTCGATACGCCGGAAGGCGACTTTGAAGACTGTTTCCGCATCGACGTTTGCGACCTGATCAATCCACCAGCCCTACCCCGCAAGACTAACGGTGCGATTGAAGCGCGGGAGAGAGTAGTCACGTCATTCGGCGCTAAAAAAATAGAGAACGTCGAAGCGTTGGTGACGTTTTATGCCGGATACCTGCTGGCGCAATTCAGAGCGAGTCACGGTTATACCGGCCCTGATCCGGTTGTTAAAACACGATGGCACACCAAATCTTCGTGGGGTGGGAAAAAAGGGATTACGATCTCGCCGGGCTATCTGTATAACACACCATCAGACTTCTTTGGGTTCACGTTCTGGGAATACCGGCATGTCAGCAAATCCTCGATTATCGGAGATTTCATTTCGCTAAACCGATTAAATCACGTTAAAGCGCTGGTGGCACATGAGCTGGCACACTTTCTCCAGCGTAATACCGCATATGCCTGTGTGCCTGAGCTGGACTACCGGCGCGGTCACGGCGAAGGTTGGCAGTACCTTTACACGGTTACGCGTGCCGATCTTAACCGGTACGTCAAAATTTGACGGCGGAATTCTTGTTCATCAGGTCGCATACTGCGACCTTTTTTTCGAGTTAAGCGCTCTGGTCTGCGTTATCTCCGGGAGTGTCCGACAAGGCTCCCCAACTATTAAATCATGTCTAACCACATGAATTACATAATCTATATGTGAGGATTTCGGGGCGAAATCCCGCGATATTATAGTGAGTAAAACGCCGCTAGCTAACCCCTCAACCATCAAATTATCCCTGCGCTCCTCCTTCGAGCCTCCCCTGCCCCATGTTAGTCTGTTCATAACAGAACAAGAAAAATGGAGCACAACCATCATGGCAATGACCAAAAAAGAACAGGCCGCCTTTGATAAAGCAAGAAGTTATCGTTCACTCCGTTTTAGCGATTATCCCACCAGCACCGATCTTGATGCCAAATCTTCCGATACCGGGCTGGTGGCTGGCTTTGATTTTAACGTCAGCCGCGTGTTCTCAATGGGGTCAATCAGCAGCTATAGCCCGGCTGTATACGCGGCATGGTCTGAACGTAACTCTCATGGAACGGGTGATGGTTCACCTGAAACACGCCGCCACTCATCGCAGGGTGGAACCCTTTTGTATTCCACTCGCAAACGTGCGCTTGGAGCGCTACGTCGTGAACTGGAGGACAGATTTGCGAGTCTCCTTCTTCAAATTGATGATGCGATAGCAGAAGAGGATAAAGCTGAATATGAAAGTTAAAGAGCTTATCGATCTACTCCAGAAAGCCGATCCCGAAGCTGTAGTTCTGGTCGCTGGCTATGAAACTATGTTCACTAATATGGTTGCATCACCTGACCTCGTGAAAACTTGCAAAACGGTTCCGCATGATGTCGATTCGATGTACGGCAACCGAGAATTATCCACAAATGGTGAGCCTTCTGTGTGGATTGGGTGGAGTAAAGACTATCGCGGCGAAGCCCATATTGAAGCGATAGAAGATCCAGATTTGAACAAAGCTGGCTAAAACCGGCGACTGTTGAGAGCCACCGCCCAATCATGTCTCTTTCTGAATTGTTATAAGTAGCGCTGACAACAAATCATTTACAAGTATTCCCAAGGAAAATGATAATGATACCGAGCAAGTTAACAGGCCGTAAGTTACGCATAACTAAATCCACTGGTGACAGCAGTGAGCGTTTCGGCCCATGTGAGATTTGCGGTAAACACATGTCAGAGTGCTTTTTGTCCCGAGTAGGAAACGAGAGGCAGCGGGAAGATGGCTCTATTTATGCTGACCATTCTGGCCCTACTGTTTTTGCGCATGATGCTTGCATTAACAAACTATCTCTAAGTGATTGATGTAGCTTTAATTGTTGATTTTATAAGGAGAAAATCTATGGATGATTTTTTTAACAGCGTGAGTTGGGGTTGGACTATCTTCCTTTCAATATTGATTTGGGGGGGTGGCGCTGCTGCCATCATTTTTTACTACGTAAAACAGAACAGCAGCCATTATTATTACTCCAGCTTTCCGGTGTTTCCTACGACCATTGTTGTCACATTTGCGGTTGCTATGACATGGATAGGAGCGCTACCTATCTTGGATGCTATGGCTGATGAGGTTCAATACGGTTCATTAGTTGGCGCATCCAGAGAAATCCTTTCAGACCAGTACAGACCCATTTACGGCAGCGGTGGATTCCAGTTTCTTGTATTTGTCCTGATTGTCATCGTCGGTGGGGGTGTCACTTACTATCGCCGGGAAAGACGCTACTAGTGATCGTCACCTGTGACTTTGGGGTAGAAAGAGCGTAGCGATTTGCGGGCAACCGCAGTTCTCATCGCCAGAGTGATAACCTCTGGCATGAGACAACGACACGCGCCCACCGGCGCTGATCGTTCAGAGGGAATGGGAGACATCAACCCATTCCCCTTTTTTTGCCTTTAGCCCGGTCACGGAGCGGCTACTACCACATTTTCAGGGGGGCAACCAATCCCCGGAACACATCAGCGACCGCCACCCCTTTAGGGTGCTAATTCCCTACGGGAAAAATCCAGCGCCCCGCAGAAAACCAAACAATAAGTCATTGAAACAAAATAAATATTGCATAAAATTTCGGGGCGAAATCCCGCAAATTTCGGCCTCAAATATCCGCGTGAGACAATGAATTGAGAAGCCAATTACTCATTCAGGAACAGATATGAACAATAATAAATTTTTCATGGCATGTATTCGCGATACTGTGGGAAGCAACATGGCATTTCATTGTACTGATGGTGCTGGATACACTACCGATATTGATAAGGCTGCGGTCTTTTCAAAAGAAGAAGCCCAGAGATTCTGGGATTCAGCCCGTGAGTTTGATGTTCCCGTGTCACAATACTGGGTAAGCGCCCTATCCGTCTTTCATGTGGACTGCCAGCATGTACCGGCTACGACAACGCTTGTCGATGGCTGCACCCGTTATGTTGGCTTTGCTAAAGACCAATGGGATGGCAATGATCTGTACTGGTTGTGTGATGGGTATATACCCGTGACTGATTTTCATAACGCGACAATTTACGACAAACCAGATCTGAGTCGCGAAGATATTGTCTGGATTCCGTTTGACCGGGCGGATGCAGTGAAACGTCGCACGTTCGCCCTACGTCTTCTAGACAGGCGTACAATGATTCAGGCCAAGGGGTTGAAAATGCCTGAGTGGCTGAAACGTCAGCGTCGTCGTAAAAATAACAGTACCGGGAAAGTTCGTTGGAATTGTCCGGGGTGTGGCAAAATTCACTGGCAATTAAACTCGTATGATTTTGACGGTTGCACGCACTGGGATTGTTCGGAGTATGTGCGCCAATTTGAAGATTAAAGAAGGAGTAAACATGTTTGTAGATAAAGAGCCAAGCATAGTTATTAACGGTGTTGTATTGGATCATGCCCAAACAGTTGCCGTGCGTAGTGCCATATCTACTCATCGTGCATGGCTAATTGATAATGGCTTGGGTGATGACCGGCTTGGCAAAGACCTCTCCGAAAGCTATCAGGCTCGGTTAGGCGAGGTTGAAGACATAATACTTTACCCGCCACGATGACTGACCTTTTGTCTGTTTTATAACTATTCGGCACTTCATTTCGTTATGAGATAATCAAGTGAATTGACGCAATGCCGGAGTAAAATCCGGGGGTAAAGAGGCACCATGAACAATCAAATTGAAGTCGGAAGTTTAGTATTCTGTTACCGGACAGAAGGGTGCCGGGGCCGCTGTGAAGGGTTGAAAGCCGTCACTGCATTAGAAGTAAGGGACGGGACAATTTACTACAAAGTGACGTCTTCAGATGATCCAATGTATAACGGCGATTACTGGTATACAGCAGACCGTTTGCAGTTGGCTCAACGCCCCCCAGTCGGCACGGAAACAAAATTTAAAATTGGCGATCGCGTCCACTGCTTCGGAACCTACCATATTTATTGCGCCACCGGCATTATTGAGCATATCGTTTGGTTTGAGGGAAAACCTGACTACTACGTAACACCAACAGCAACTCCTTGGTATGGTTACAACGATAATTCGTTGCAACTGGCGATTGAACCTGTTCGCACCGTGTCAGAATTGGAGAGCCTCGTTTTTTAAAGCCTTCCCCTGCCCTCCAGCTATTCGGCCCCCTTTCCCTCTATGGGATAATCTTCTTACTTAACACATCGCCGGGGGGCATCATGGTTACTCCAGAAGAGCATTATCAGTTCCTAAAAAAACACTATCGCGCCAAGCGTTTTGAAGACCGTAATGGTAAAGACTGGGGTGTTAACTATTCCCACAACATTGCGGCGCACCATTACAAGGATTTGCAGGATTTCGGATATAGCCTCATCGGTCGCCATGAGTCGGCAAGCGGTGAATGCGTTATTTATGACGCTGATCTGAATCAACTCGAAAGCACGCCTAAGCGTACCCGACAGCCCGCAGAAACGGGAGGCTCAGCCAATGTGTAATAACATCAAACTATTTTATCCGCAGAAGAGCGAAACTCTGCCACGCTTTGAAGCAAGCGAGCTTCTCAAAACGGCTCCATTCGGCCTGTTTCTCGCATTCATAGACCCGCGCACAGACACATACGTTCAGAAAGTCTTTCCGTTCTTCTATGACCCGGTTAATACCTACGGGATAAAAGGGCGCTGTTTTATTTCAGAGTGGGATGGACTGAACCTCTACGTGCCAGCCGATCTTGGCTGGTACATTGATGGTCAGCAGAACTCTCATAACAGCACAAAGGTGTTCCGTCAGGAATTGGGATATCTTTGCGCTGGCCGTTTTGTCACAAAATCTGTCTCTGTGGAAGTGTCGGTGAACATTCGCATTGGCATTGAATTCGATGTTGCGTTCCTGCCACTTCTTTCGCGTTCCGGTCATGGGAACCTTGCAACCGCCTCTGCGGGTTCTCGTCAGTCGGATATAAGTTAATGGCCTGTACCGCTCTTGTACCACTGGATATGCGCCAGCAGTGCGCAATGGCTGCCATCGCAAAAGTTGAAGCCCGCATGAGTGCCGGACGTTCACTGCCTGAATTTCCGTATGCGAAAGCATTCTTTCGTGAGCTATCCGGGCAAAGCATTATTTCTTCCCGTGATATCCGGCTGGTGGACTCTGCTTACGATCCCTCCGTTCGGGGCGGCTCTACCAAAACAGACTACATTAAGGCTATCGACATTATGATTGAGAGCCGTGGGGAGCAATGGATACTCCCGCTGTCTAAGTCCGTGCTGATTACCATCTTCCCGGCATCGTCAGGCAGGCAGATTCAGCGCCGCGATCACCGGGAGCAGATTAGCCTTGCACGTAGTGAGCGTCGGGAAGAACAGAAAAAACGAGAGAAAATGCTGGCCGCTGAAAATGCAAAATGCAATGCTTGGATAGCGTTGCAGTTTTGTCTGCCGGGAAACCATAAGTCATGGCTACAAGTCTGGCGTGATGAGATGGAAGGCGCGGGGATTACCGAGTGGGAGATCAGAGCTATGCTTACACGCTGGTGGTCAGCATTTTGGATAGCCACTGTTCGTACTGACTGGCGCTGGTGTGACAGCATGTATGAGTTTCTCAACGAGCTGGACTACGTGCTCGAAACGTCTTCGTCTCAGGAGATTGACCTCTGTCGTGCTGCCTTGCCGCTGGCGCTGCCACACTGCAAGATTATGGTTTGAATGCCAGCGTTACTTTTTTAACCCGGTTCCATACCTCATCAGAAGGTGGTTTAGGCAGTTTGGCATAGCTAACCGCGTTTAGCGCCCTCTGGCAAAGTTCCTTGTCTCCCCGTTCAACGGTTGCGTCCAGTACGTTTCCATCCCTGCCTATTTTCAGGTTCAGATCGCATTCTTTTCCTTTGTACTTACTCGCTTCGTAAAACTCACTTTGTATGGCCCTCATGATTGCCGATACATAATTATTAATCTGGCGCTCAGGCACGGCATTTGCCGCTCTGACCGGCAATTCATCAGCAAAGGCTGTGCCTGAAAGGACAAGCAGAAGATACAGGTTTTTTACTCTCATCATGGCCTCTTTTCTGTGTGCAATGAAGTAAGTCTATATCAACTCGTTTCCTTCGGTAATCCTTCACCTCTGGTAAAATACAAACATGTTTCGTTTCGGCGAGATGGTCACAGCGGTGTGGGTTGTTTTAACCCCGCAGTAGTTGCAAGAACATTTTTTTTGAACGATTCATTTAAGGGGTGGCTATGACTATTTCTAGTTCATTACTTCATTATCAAGATTTGTCTCCAGAGGCAAAAGTCGTTGCACGCTCGCGGGTAGTGGCTTTTGAAGAGGAGCAGTATAAAAAATCGATAGCCCGGCTGAAAACAAATCGTCCGGCCAGCAATATTAATGCGCTGATTAACGATCCGTATCACATCCGGCGCGTAGTCAATGGATTACAGGTTGTACGTAAATACCAGCGTGCATCACGGCACGAGGTTGAACGTTGGATTGAGGAAAACCTTTGCATGTTTGATGTTGCCGGTCATTATTATTTATTCACCCAGAAAGCATTCTATTGAGGTACTTGCATGTCGATCCATATAAACGCAATTCTTGAAGGAAGTCGCGCAGCCTTTAAAGATGGATGGTTGCAGGACATCCTTAAACAACCGGACGCACCTTTCTATACGCTGTCCGGGCTGGTGGGCTTGATTAACTCGTCACGCGCCAGTTACGGCCTTGAGCCTTTGCCGAGTATAGAACGCGAGGACGGTGCACAGGCTATGCCTGTGGAGCTGCTATACATCCTGCCGGATTATCCGAACTTGCGTGTCATCAGCGAAGAATACGACTTAAATCTCGTGAGGTCGTATATCGTCAATCCACTTGCTGTTAGACCTGTAACCGTCAGACCCATTTTTGTTGGCGGTGATTTACGGCTGGCCGTCCTTGATGGCTGCTTACGTTATATAGCAATGATCATGGCAAGAGAGCAGGGCGCAAACGTCGATTTTATCCTTGCCAGAGTGTTGATATAAAAAACAAAACAATTAACGTAATTGTGCAATTAAAAAACATAAGAATCAGCAACCTGTGGGTTGCTTTTTTGTTTTTGTCGAATATTCATGTAGCCGAAATGCTTTCAAACGACATTCAAATGACAGTCAAAGAACACTGTGATGATGTCTAAATACACTTTGAATAACTGTTATCGAAATCACTACCTTGTACTAGAAATTCTGGTATAGTTCCAAAAAACGATAACAAGGGGTGTATTTATGTCAGATAATTTTGACCGACTACTTGAAACCGGACATCGCGCAAATATTATGCTCAACTGGCTGACAGAGCAGATCCAGTCGAAGCGTGAAGAATTTGAGCAAACCGAGTTTTACAAAACCTATTCCAAGTCAGCAGTATCAAAACTACCGCACCTGAGTAAGCGGGCCGTTGATGCCGCTGTTGAGGAAATGGAAGCTGCCGGATATCAGTTTGGTAAGCGTCAGGGTGGCACCTCTACCCAGTACGCTATGACCATTCAGAACATCATTGATATCTACAAGCATCGTGGTATCAAAACCTACCGAGAAAAACGCGGAAAGGCTTTCGTAATCTTCGTTGTCAATCTGAAAGGGGGTGTATCCAAAACGGTTTCTACCGTTACGATGGCCCACGGTATGCGTGCGCATCCGTCCTTACTGCATGAAGACCTGCGCATTCTGGTGATTGACCTTGATCCGCAGGCTTCGTCTACGATGTTCCTCAATCACCATCACAGTATTGGCCTCGTAAATAACTCCAGCGCACAGGCCATGTTGAACAAAGACCTTACCCGTAAAGAGATTCTGGAAGATTTCGTGAAGCCTTCCATCGTTCCGGGTGTCGATATTATTCCCGCCTCTATCGAGGATGCGTTCATTGCCTCCCGCTGGACACAGTTATGTGATCAGCACTTGCCGGGGATGAACGAGAACAACGTTCTGCGCGAGAATATCATTGACAAAATCAGTAACGATTACGACTTCATCTTTGTTGATACCGGGCCTCATCTTGACCCATTCCTTATCAATTCCATCGCCGCTAGTGACATGCTGATGACACCGGTTCCACCTCCGCAAGTGGACTTCCACTCCACGCTCAAGTATCTGACGCGTTTACCTGAGCTGGTTCAGCTTATTGAAGATTCGGGGCTGCAAAGCAACATCATTGCTAATGTCGGGTTTATGTCGAAAATCATCAATAAATCAGACCATAAACAGACGCACAGTTTCGCCAAAGACGTTTTCGGTGGCGATATGCTCGATGCTGTTCTTCCTCGTCTGGAAGGGTTTGAGCGTTGTGGGGAGTCATTTGATACAGCTATTAGTGCCAACCCACAATCTTATGCCGGTAGCCCAGAAGCACTGAGAACAGCGCGTGTTGCCGCAGAGGATTTTTCCCGTGCGGTGTTTGACCGTATTGAATTGTTGAGAGGTGCGGCATGATACAGAAAAAAGAACGTGCTGTTCTGGGCCGGACTTTTGCTGAATCACCTCTTTCCGGCAAACCCACAGTAACGTCGGCTGAGAGTAGCCAGCGTTTCACTCTTGCCTCGGGCCATAAAGTTACATTTCACGTTGAAGTGATCCCTGCTGAATTCGTCGAAAGCCGCACCTATGTTGACCAGAGTATCAACGGACGAGATCAGAAGGCGCTCAGCGCAGAATCACTGGCAGACATCACCCGCACACTGCCATTGCAGCAGTTTTTTCCGGTGATCGGTCGTCAGGTCGGGGAGCGCGTTGAGATCCTTGATGGTTCACGTCGTCGTGCTGCCGCACTCATTTGCGGTGTTGGCCTGCGAGTTATGTTCACCAAAAGCGATATTAGCGCGGACGATGCCCGCCAACTCGCTGCCGATATTCAGACAGCCAAAGAACACAACATCCGTGAAGTCGGGATGCGTCTGATGGCATTGCGTGACAGTGGCCTAAGTCAGAAGGAAATAGCTGAACAGGAACGCATTTCACCGACGAAAGTCACGCGTGCAATTCAGGCCGCATCAGTACCTGAAATGCTGCTTTCTGTGTTCCCGGTTCAGTCAGAACTGACGTACCCCGATTACAAAAAGTTGCTCACCGTGGCTGAAGTGGCTGAAAAGAAAAAACTGGAACTTGATGCGCTGGTGGCCGATGTGGGAAAAGAGGCCGAAATTCTGCGATCAGAAACGAATCTGTTACCTGACGACTATAAGAATGAGGTCATTAAGCTTTTCGACAAATCTATCGCAACACTGACGGTTAAGCCTGCGGCAAACAAACCTGTTGTTGAGTCGCTGAAAAAATACGATGACAGCCGCGCATATGCACGGAAAAAAACGAACAGTAAAGAACGAAAAGTTATCTACGAGTTCAGTCGAATCAGCAAAGAGGCGCAGGAAAAAATTGACGAGGCTATTCGGGCTATCATTAATCAATATGAGTAGTGAGGCTTTGCGACGCATGGTAGCATCCCCGATACGTTGACAAATCAAGCCCTGTTTTACAGGGCTTTTTTGTTTCTGACAAAACACTCCCCCACTTGATAAGGCACACGTAACTATATGTTTTAAATTAATATTCACCTTGAATTTCGGGGCGAAATCCCGCAAATTTCACGGAGCGTCGAGGGAAGGGGGAAGGGGGAAGGGGGAATTTCGGGTGAATCTTTCCGCATGAGATAATCTCCTCAACAATTAAACGAGAGGGATAATCCGTGGCTAACCGCAAATCAAACTCAGACAATCTTGACCTTCTGGCGCTCCCCAAATGCAGGGTGGTTTCCCTTCTGCTTTCGTCCCTTGAGTTCGCTCTTCGTGATCTCTCAAATAAGCGCCAGTCACTGCCAGTATTTCGCAGGAACCTTGCGGCAACATTGTTTGAAATTGCCGATATCAATACTTTCAGCGATGACAAGTTAAAAGCGATAATAACCATCCCTGCTACTAAGTTTAAAACATGCAAAGCAGCCAATATTACCCTTAACGAACGGATAGCCCAGTCGCGTGAATTGCTCCGGGCATTGCGTTCAGATAAAACGGGAAACATGTATGTCATCTAAAATTACCACATCTGTCACCTTTACGTTTAATGGAAAAGCCCCCGCTGACTGGGTAGCTGCGCTTACCGAATCGAGTGTCCAAGCCTCATGGATAGACCCAGAGTCACCGGGTAGCGTTATCTTGAAGGAGATTATGCTTAACACTCCCGTTGAGGTTGAGGCGTTCGAAGACAGAAGCATTATCACCGTAGAACTTCCCGAACAAGCTAATGTATTGTCATCATTACTGGGGATGTATGCCGCTACAGATGCCAAAATACTTTTAATCGCAGGCTGTCAGAAAGTTAGCTCGCTGGCGTGTGTTACGCTCAAGACATCTACGCTTTTGCCTTCTGGTGTAGTTATCAACAGTGAACATAAGGCTGAACGTAGCATGTATTTCATGACGCAAAACGGGATTTGTGTTCTGGCTGATTCAACGGTAACACTCTCCCCTGAAAAGCTTCCCGGCGTGACATTCTTCGCCAGCGAAGAAGAAATGGATACTGCGGGTATTGCACGGTGGGGCGAGAATGGCGGGGAAGGGTGGCGTACTCATGCAACTGTTATGGCAGGGCGCGTGGTGCTGCTGAATGGCTTTGGTCATATGATTCCACTCGATCATGAGCCGGAAATTATCATCAATTCAATTAGTAACTAACCGGAACGTATGTAAGTGAATGCATTTTCATTTCAAAAGTCTTGGCGTGACTTTGGGCTGGTGGCTTTAAATATGCTGGGCGTCATCCTTTTTTATCATGAGTTGACGGCCTATCTCGCACCACTGCAAAAGCCAGTTCCTCTTGAACTTGCCTTTTCTTTTTCCCTCGCGTTCGCTGTATTCATGGAGCTGCGCTACGGTTTCAACCGATTTGTGATCATCCAGTTAACGACGACCGTTCTGGTGTTCATATTCGGAACGTTCATTGCACACCTGCTTCGTTACCAGTATCTGTCACTGACTACCTTCCTGATATCTGAGCCAGATGTTGAAGGTATGATCGGCACTGACTACTATACCGCCCTGACAAATCCCGCAATTGGCTATGGAAGTTGTTTTGCCGCTGGCCTTTCTTTCTCACGCCTGCTCATCTGGAAAAAGTTGAGGCGGATTTTGTTTGCCATCTTCATGCGAGGGTGTAGTGATAAAGCCTGTCCATGCTGTGGAACAGTTGTAAAAAAATAACACAACAAAAACGCTTTTATCTTTCCAAAAGCCTTCATTCTGCTGCCTAAATGACATGCAAGCCCTGAATTCGCGGGGCTTTTTGTCTCTACAGGATCAACCGGCCAATCTCATAAATGGCCGCGACTCTGTAATCTTTTACTGCCTCTATGACTTTATCACCCGCATACCAGTGAAGCCCATCTGTAGATACGAGATCAAATACAGAGGAGGCATCCGTGACCCTGTAGGCTTTTAATTCACCTTCCCCCCAGAGTATCCCCGGCATTAATGAGTGGTTTCCACCACCTACAAAGCCTATCTTCCACGGAAGCCAAACATCAATTTTGTGGTTATCATCACTGACCCACGGATTACCTGCGTGCGTGCCGATGCTCAGTGCATTCTTGTACCGGTTTTCACTCCACGGGCAAGGAAGAATAATGTCTTTTGCCAGAAATACGGTGTAGTCACTGGAAAAATCCCCCTTACTTTGAGCCATGCTGACATCGAAGTAGTGAATGAAATCTGAAAAGAAAAAGAATCGTTCATCAAGAAATTCTCGCGCATCCTGTCCCTCAGTTGCAACCGCGAGAAGGTAATCAGCTTGAATAGGCCGGATAAGCGCTCTGATCAAGGTTTCCCTGCCGGGGTTATCCACGCTTTTCGCCAGCGACATTACCTTGTCAAAACGTAACTTTCCTTCTTCTGCGTACCATTTTGCGTTTCCCGGAATGGAACTTACCCCACTTTGAAATCGAGGGTGCTGAGGCAGTTTTGTCGGTTTGCTTTCTTCTGGAACGCTATGAACTGTGCGGAAAATCTTTCTCAGAAAATTCTTCATCATTCGCTCTGATTAAACCAGTGATGCCTGTTTGGTCTCCCTGTCTGCTGTGCGATACTAAAATCATCAACAAAACAACGTTAAGGAAGTGCCAATGTCCAGCAACAATCTTAACCAGAAAATCAACGATGCGCTTACGGCCATTGGCATCACAGTAGCAGGCGGGCATTCCCGTCTGATAGTAATGCTAGAAATGAATGGTTTTGCAATTTTAAACGTCGATGAAGCAGGGGAGGAAACCGAGATCACACTACACAAATCAGCAAGTGGTGATGTAACAGCCCAGATGAACGCAAAACCTAAGACGGTAAAAAACCAGTGCCCAAGCCTTCAGCACCCGAACCGAGCCAGTACAAACGCCGTCGTCGCCCATAACCTGAAATTAAGGAGTTACAATGTACGGAACGGTTAACGAAGTTATCGAGCGCCTGATGTGCAGAAACCCCGATGAGCCAATTGGTGCAATCATCTGGGACGCAGATGATGTCAAAGAAGCTATGGCGCTCCAACGCAATGAGAAGATTGACGATAAGCTTGCAGTGCAGGCTTTGTCTCGGGCAATCTCTTGCCATGACGCGAACCACGGCGTTTGCTGGGACACGTTTGTTTGCACTGTTGATGACATTAAAGAAGAACTGGAAGAGAAGCTCGAACAGTAAATTACGCAACGTCTCAAGAAGCCCGCAAACGCGGGTTTTTTATCGCCCGAAATCATTTGTTTTTTACCCACTACCTATTCGACCCCCTGTTTGTCGGTGATAGCCTGTTTTCAGGCATATCCCGTTTATGGGACTTTAGACTGGGGCGGAGGGAGTATGTTTAATCCGACAGAAATCAATGTGACACACCACGCAATGCTTCGCTGGGCGGAACGTGGATACATGGGAAATAACGGACTCATTTACGAGTTATCAAAGGCTGAACAGCTTGATAGTAATACAGCACAATACGATAACGACTTGAAATCTTTTTTGCGGTTTGTTGAAACATACGAGAAAAATCATGGAGATAAAACGTATTTTTTCACCAAATGGTTTATTTTCGTATTGGTGGAAAAGGAACTGATCACTTGCATCTCAAGAAAGCCATGTTCACAAGTGTCTAAACCTCGCGAACTAAAGCATATGAAGTTAAAGCATGAGAAGAGAAGCAGACAAAAACGGCGAGTATATTGACAAGGGAAATGTTATGTCGCGACGCATATCGAAATGGTTATTCTGCGGATATTGGGGCACTTTGGTAGTGATGATTGTGGTATCAGTATTAGGGAGTCAGGCCATTACGCGCAGTGATGACCTGCGCGTTTACCTGATGGCCTCAAACATAGCCCCATACAATACCAACTGGGTGACGGTGATCCGAAACCGTGAGAAGCCAGATATTACTGCATTGATGGTAAATGTTCCCGGAACCGAAGATAAGGCGCATATGCGCCTCATAGAGTACATCACAAGCGATTTGGCTGTAATGGGTAGGGAGGGACTTAAAAACCTCATACAGAGCGATACAGAAGCCTCAATTCTTGATAGACCTACATACGGAACGCTGATCGATGTTGATCCTAAACAGGCTAAGATGTTGTTCTATGACACAAAGGCCGACATGTTGCTTCTCGGCTTAACCATGTTCTCCCTGCCGGAAGTTGCTTTTCTTACCATTGCTACACTGGTAACTCTGCTCAGGCATGTTTTCACGGGAAGAGGACGCAGAGCACTGGTGGTCTTCACCTACTGGACAAAAATATCTTATTTTGTTTCGTTTTTGTCTATGTGCGCAGCGCTGTGGTTTATGTCTTTCCCTGTTTTCCCCTCTCTACTGAAATGGGTTGGACATTTTTTCTAATTCAACTCTATCTGGAGGAGTGTTTATGGTTTCAAAAGTAAGCATTAGTTTTGGTGGTAAACAAATCGAAGTATATGGAAATAACATCCGCATTGCTGGTGGCGTAATGTATGCCGATGGGCAGCAGATTAATGTTGGTGAAATCATGCAGCCGATCCATGTGACTATCAACGGTGATATTGGCGTACTGGAAACTGAGAGCGGCGATGTGACAATTAATGGTAATGCCGGTTCGATAAGTACGAAGAACGGGAACGTTAGTGCTCAGAACGTTACAGGCGATATCACTACCAAAAACGGGAACGTTGCTTGTGGGCCAGTATCGGGTTCAGTCGATACCAAAAGTGGCAACATTCATCGCCGATAACAGAGCAGGAACCGCTCACAGGGAATGAATGGGGGTTTCTTTCATTCCCTGTGAGCGGTTGGACAAGCGTAGCGCGTCAGTAGAAAAGAAAGGTAAGATTTAAAGGCTGCGAGCAACATACAAAACTGTTTACCCACCATAGAGTTATCCACATATCCCCCGGCTAGATCCAATAATAAGATCCTTATCAGATCCCAAACAGATCCAAACAGATCCCTGATCGCTCCAGCCCTTGCTGTGACTGGGCTGAGCGGGGGTCGTGATGTGCTGTAGCGGGAAAATGATGTGCTGTAGCGGGAAGTTGATGTGTTGTAGCGGGGAATTGATGTGCTATAGTGGGAAAACCGATGTGCTGTGGTGGGAAGCACATCATTTTTATCAACATAGCGAATGTGGTCGCATATAAAATGGAAAAAGACAATAAAGTCATCAAGTTATTCAAAGATGCCATTCCAGATCCAGAAAATGAAACACACAGGAAATTAACAGTGACAACGCATTCATCTGTCCAGCCTGCTGTGCTGATGAAAATGGGGGTATTCGTACCGACAAAGAAAAAAGGTACGGAAGCCGCACCTATAGATGCAAGTGATGCCCTTTCCAAACTAGAGTACGCTTCCCGCGAAGGGTACAGCCAAGTGGAAATAACCGGGCCGAGGCTAAATCTGTCTACAGATTTCAAAATCTGGATGGGCATTATACATGCGTTTAGCCGCAGTGAAGATGCCCTGACAGGGAATAAAATAGTCATTAAATTCACAGACTTTGCCCGATATTGCCAGTATCCGAACAAGCGGTTTGACTCAAGGCTCCGTAAGGAAATGGCGGACTCTCTTGCGCGAATACGTGGGAAAACCATCAAATTTTCAAAGCCCGGCAGCACGAAAGTGTCTGTGACTGGCCTATTGAAGACCAGTGAGTTTGATGTCGATACTAACACTGTAGTTCTGGAAGCTGACGAAAGGCTATGGGAACTATACAGCGATGATAATCTTACGCTTTTACGTAAGAAACCTTTATCTGCATTACCCCGCAAAGAGGCCGCTCAGGCTATTTACACTTACATAGCAGCACTGCCTGCTAATCCCCTCCCTTTAAGCTTTGAACGCTTGCGAGCACGGTTGCTTATGCCTAGCTCAAAAGGAGAACAGAACAGAACGATCCGTAATGCGTTGGAAGACCTGCGGAAAATCGGTTATCTGGACTATGATCTCTACAGGGATAAGAACTCCAAAGAGTTTATCGTTAAAATATTCAGCAGAAACCCCACCCTTCGCCCGGATGCGGGTGCCGGTGCGGGTGCCGGTGCCGGTGCTGGTGCCGGAGCCGATGCTGACGGTGAGTAGTCGGTACTCATATTCAGTGTGCTGTAGCGGGAAATCCGTCTTGTCATGTGCTGAAGTGGGAAATTTGCCTTGTCATGTGCTGTAGCGGGAAATCCGTCTTGTCATGTGCTGAAGCGGGAAACCCGTCTTGTCATGTGCTGTAGCGGGAAATCCGTCTTGTCATGTGCTGAAGCGGGAAACCCGTCTTGTCATGTGCTATAGCGGGAAACCCGTCTTGTCATGTGCTATAGCGGGAAACCCGTCTTGTCATGTGCTATAGCGAGAAGGCTACCTCAATGTGTTATTGCGGGAAGAGCATGTGTTGAAGTGGGAAACCTGAAAATCTGATGTGCTATAGCGGGGAAAATTGGCGGATTTTATTTTTTTTTGGTTAAGTAGCTTATTATTTGAGCTAAATTAGGGTGTTTTGAATTTTTTACCCCTCAAAAGCGTCCCCTTTTATTGGTGTTTTCCCACTACAGCACATCAATTGGCCCCATTTACCCGCTCAGGCACATGAGGTTGTCCGTTATTTAATCAATAGAAGCCCCGGCGTTCCCTCTACAGCACATCAAGTTTCCCCTCCCAGCACATCAGTCTTCCCACTACAGCACATCAATTGCATTTAGTTTTACTGAGCAGTTCTTATTTTCCCCGCTACAGCACATGGTTAGCCATCTTATCCCGCTCCAGCACATCACTTTTAGAGTAGTGATCATAAAAACAGGTGCGTTTTGTGGTCATTTTCCCACTACAGCACATCGCCGTTTACTGACCGACCGTGCATTGCAAATTTTCGTGATTATCCCACCTCAGCACATCAGCTTGCTTTCTTTCCCGCCTCAGCACATCAATTTCGGCAGGTGGGCGTTTTGTGATTTAATGAGCAAAAGTTTTTTGCAGTGTTTTCCTTGAGGTAAGTCCATGTCTCAAAGTCAATTTGAAGAAGCGATCAAGTTTTATGGCGACAGGCAGAAGGATGAAAGCAAAAGAACAGCGTTGAATGTTCAGTACAGTAAAAGAGATAAGTCGGACGAGCTGACGGTTAACGTTGAGGTAGCAAAAATCATTGGGAACGAGGTTCAGTGGGGTAGCAAGATGTACTTACAGCTTTCGAAGTATGAACTGACTGCGTTTTGCGAACTGCTGTTTGGCCTGAGAAAAAGCACAACGATCAATTACCACGGTCAGAAGAAAAACAAAGGGCTGACTGTGCATAACAATGGTGCTCAGGGTGTCATGCTGATCATGTCTGAGGCCGGTGAAACGTTGCAACATCTTCTGAGTCATGAGCAGCGCATAGAATTAGGCGTGTTCATTATTCGCCGTCAGGCTATGGCGTGGCAAATTGCTGTAAGCGATGTGCTGGCTATTTTGCGGCAGTCGGTTGCGATCAGTAGAACGGCCAGCAATTAATAAGGGGCAAAGCAGTGAACACGAACAATACCCAGTCCATTGACCGTAAGTTGAAGAACCTCACCGAAGCGCTTTCGGCCAATGAAGACATTAAACGCAAACTGATCATCCGGTTGGGTGACAACTATGAAAGAGACGCTCTGCCTCTTCGTGCTCAATTGATAGCGAGGGCAGAGGTAAATAAGCGGCGCCAGACTCAGTATGAACGTGAACTAGTGGCTCAATGGGGTGGTCTGATCGACCCAGAAGGCGATATATGGTTCCTTCCCGGATGCAGCCCAGACCTTTCGATGCTGTTCAATCCTCCTTATCCCGGCTTTTGTGAAGGAATTTTGACGGCTTTTATTCGCGAACATTATCTTAGCCGAAGAAAACAGGGGGAAGAAAAAACTGTTGAGATAGGGCTGCGATATCCACCAGCTAAAGATACGTTACCGCTCATGCTGAAAGGGATTACCGCACTTTTACCCTATATGACAAAAATGGAAAACGGCCATGTGTGCGTTACGCCTAACACCTCCATCACTTTCACCGACAGAGAAGGGGAGGCTGTTTACATCACATATGAGTTGCTCGTTATTGATCCAGAGTCGGGAAGAACGGATTTACTAATTCATGTGTCGGGTGAAGAAGAAACAGTACACCTTACTTTTGATCATATTCGGTCTGCCCTGCTGCATCTGGTTTCTTCTCGTTATTTTTCCGTCAACAGGTACAGGAAATTGTTCGCATAAATCAAGAGAGTTTGAGGCACGCTTACCAGCGACGCAATGCGTCTCGGTCAACCTCTCGGCAGTACAAAACGAGTTTGTATCTGCCTCAACGTTATCAGTAAAACATATTTTCAAGGTAAGTTATGAATCTGGATATCCTTAACCAACCGCTTACTCCGGTATCAGATCTGGCGATTTCTGTTATTGTATTTGCATACTCTGCATTCGTTTTGAGGATCTTGTGGAACACTTTCGTTTCACCTTTTGGTGTTAAGAAAATCAACACCATCTGGGCTATAGGTCTTGTGATCCTGCTATATACACTTTTGTATGTTACTTTCCCAACTCGGTTAGTTTCACCTGTGGAAAATACGGAATCATCGTCAATAATGAGTTACGTAAAGATGGTGAGTCGTCTCAGCATTATCCTGCTCTCTGCTTTATTTTTGCGTCCGCTGATGCCGAAAGAGACTAAGGGTGGCAATGACTCCAGCTTTTTATCAGGATTATATCGAAATGAAAATAAGTGAGGTTACAATGGTTAACGAAAACAAACACCGGAATGATGTAGTGATCACTGTGAAGTCAACGCCGCTTGAAGAAGTGATGAAGGACTGGTCTGATGAAGATAAAGAAAGGCTCGGAAAGGCGGTGATCGCTAACACGAGTTTTAGGATGACGTTTAAGCAGCCAGAGTAAAGAAGGGGCCGGTTGGCCCTTTCTTTTTCCGTGTTACCTGTTTAACTTTCGCTGGCCGCTTCCCCTGCTTTACTGCAAACGTAATTACAGCCGGGCAGATATCAGTTCATAACAATACCCACGTCAGCGGTGTTGCTCTCTTTGTTCACTTTCACCACAAGTTTTTCCCCTGTGCTGGTTTCAATCAGACCGTCATAATCTTTATTGATTTCCTCCGGTTCAAATAGGTCAAACGCTTGCACGTCTTCGGTATTCACAACGCGACCAATTCCGACGACGCAGAATATTTTCTTATCCAACGTTTCAGAAGTGATGAGTTTTTGTAATTTACGGGCCTGCTCCTGTTGTTCCTGCGGCAGCTCGTTATACGAAAAGAGATTATTGTCATAGGCGAGGGGTTTGATATGAATGAAAGTGTCAGGGGTAAACCAGTCAGCCCAGCGTACTTTTGGATGATCTTCATGGAATTCGATGCAGGGAACATTCTGTTCAACGAACACCTGAAAAAGCCTAAGAAGGCCCGGAAGACAATCAGAATCCCAGCCATCGGCACGCAACGTTTCCTGAATATTTTCCCATGCTGTACCAATACTACGGAGGTTTACGATAACGCTGTTCTTCGCACCACGAAAAACGTAATCCGCATTTTTATTGCTGGCGATACCGTAAAGAAAATCCTGATCCATTACGTGCCGGGTGGAAACTTTCGCGGTGGGATAGATATAAACATCATTACAGAGAAGGGTCATTATTCAGGCTCCGGTTGTTGTGATGACTCAGTGTGTCAGATAATGAAATTATTCCATGACAGGAGAGGGGGCCGAATAGCTGAAAACATATTAAATCGGATTTAATTTATTCCCGGTGATTAGCGCGATAATGCTTTTTACTTCTTCATCGCTGAGTTTGTTCAGTACCAGTCGGTAATCCCCCTCGATGCATTCTGCGATTTCGCCGTAATGTTTATCGCTTCCGTTTTTAAAATGAAAACTGTTAACACTCTTTGACGGGATCACAGCAATGCCGGATGTTTTAGCCGTCGAGATAATGCCCATAAAAACATCTTTCGCTGCAACGATTTTATCTTCTTTTTTATTGGCGGATTTATTCCATTCGTCCACGAGCGGTGTCAGTTTTCTGATAACTTCGCTGGCACTGTAGAGAGAAAAAGTGTGTTTAGGTAACTCAATACTTTCACTCCGGTGAAAGTATTTATCGCTGATAAATACCATAAATGAAATGGACGTATCGCTGATATCGACGAGCATAGATACCGACTCATTATTTAGTTTTGCCCGAAACGGATTCATTATGCGGGGGTTGTTTTTCCAGCAGTCGGGCAGGGAATTAATAACATCTTCGACGTTGATTTGCGTATCGGGAATAACGTATCCAGTCACGATAAAGGCACCTTTACGGGTTGATATTCACTGATTATCGCACGGGTAATGGGTGGGCCGAAGGGTTACGGCGGGTCAAAAACCAGCTATATTAGACCAACATGCAATAGAGGGGTATAAGCCCCTCCGCTGCGCTCCGGGGCAGGGAGTTCCACTTTTACGCCGTGCCTCTTTGTGAGAGGGGGCCGGAATTCCACCTGATCCCCTGAGCCGGTATGCAAGAATAGAAAAGAGAGAAGAGGTGATCCCTTCGAATCCGCATAGTCTCTCTGGTGAGCGCCCCGAGAAAAAATAAGAGAAGAATGAGAGAAAAAAAGAAAAAATAAAAGATGGCCGACGTTCATCGGGATTTCAGCGATACAAAAGGTCAAAAGATAAGGTAGGTTTCTCAGCGAGGTAGTATTGAATCGCTACATTGCATGTTGGTCTAATCTGTTTTTATTGATGCCGCTGTTAGTGGGGAAAGTTGCTGATATTCCCACAGCCGGGTTTTGACCCGTAATTGCTTGGTGGTAAAATCAAGCATGTCCTCATCAAAACTAAAAGGTGATTAACATGGTTCGTCGTTTAACAGCCGCTTCTGCCATTGCGGAACATCTCGGATGGAACCTGCCGGACGTAACAGAAACGCGTTATCAAAGTACGCGCAACCGACAGTCAATTTACGTTATCGGCGATGACTATATGACAGGGTGCTCAGTGGGTAAAAAACCTAAAGCTTTCGACGGATACAACTGGGTAAAAGTTGACTCATGGATCACCGAAAAGTTTGGCTGGGAAATTTATCAGGCTTTACCGGTGAGTGAATAAAAAGGCGCACCCCATTTGTTTGGGTAACGAAATCGATAGAGGCACTGGCAACCAAATCATGTCACGCTCATCGATATTATTGGCAATATGCCAAAACCCTCACGGTAATTACGGCATGGGGTATGCCAACGAACAGAGAAAAATGTGAATGGCGTTTATAAAATATTTTTTAAGATTAGAAAGAGAGAAGCTTATCGGTTTTTTACTTATCCTGTTTGTCTCGGTTCATGGCCTGATTAAAGGAGGAGTCGATAAGCAATCCCTTATCGGGATCGCGGTAGGCGCGTTGTTCATCTGGGCAATATTCAGGTTAAATGGGGGCCACTTATTTATTTTACTTGCCACCTTTCTGCTACTGGCTGGCATGATGTTCGCCGGATATCTGTTACAGGACATCTACCTGAATCACTACTCAGGTTTTTTGCTTGGCGGGATATTAGTGTGCCTCTTCAAAGAATACGAAGCGTTTCGAAAACTCCCTTAGCGCAAATAAGATTTCTGATGAAATACTGTTTCCCCTGCGACCGGTGGGTATCGGGAGTGCTTGAGAAGGCAGTCTCCGTTCTTCGGTGTATCACCTCCTTTGGGATTAGCAAAGAAACTTCGGGCCGTAAGAAATACAAGCATTGAAACATCCCCCTTTGCTGGGGTAAACGCCTGACAAAAATGAATAGGATTTTATTTGTGAAAAAATAGCAGTGCCAGATTTCGTAAAACAGTTTTATTGCTACAAACACCCTTGTTGGTTAAAATACATACTGTATAAACTAACAGGGGTATCCGTCATGGATTTGAAAAAGGCATTTGATCAGCTTATCGACGAGCTGTTGACGCTGAAAAAGTTGATCAGAGGTAGCTCGCCGTTGTTTGCTCGTGTCTCCGAAATCACCCCGGTTTTGCGCGGTGCAGAGAATGTGCCTGTTAAAGAAATCAAGCCTGTTCAGTTATACGGTCGAGACGCAATGACCAAGGCTGTTGATACGTGGCTTGACCTGCATATTAAAGACGAGTTTTCTCAGAAGGCGGCACGTCGCGCTGCCGGGGTACTCTGGTTTCCGTCCGATGACAATGCATTCACTGCGGAGTTAGTTCGTCTGCTGGAAATGATTAATACACTCAAAGCCAGTATCGAAAACCACATCATTAGCAACTTTCAGACGCGCACGGCAAGGTTTGAGGCGCTGCATAATCAGTGTTCGGGCGTGTTGACACTGCATTTGTATCGCCAGATCCGCTGGTGGCACGATGAACGTATTTCTGCGGTCAGATTCTGCTGGCAGGAAAAAGAGTCTTTGCTCGCACCTGACAAAATTGACTTACTCATTCGAATGGGCAAGGACGGTAGGGAAGACGAAAGCCAGAAAATCCCGATGAGTCAGTTGATACAAAAAGTAACTTCTGTACCCGAGGAGAAGCTTCGCATTCGACGTCGCCTCAAAGTACAGCCGGTTGCGAACATTACTTTCGGTGACGAACTGAATTCCTCTGGTACGCTGAAAACAGTAACTGCTCCAATGCCATACATTATTATTCAGAACGAACGACCAGAGATAAAAATGCTGGGTCATTTTGATGCTTTAGAACGTGCCAAACGTAAGCCGCGCAATGACAGGGTTAAGACTGAGGTGATAGGTCATTTTCACGGCGAAACCATTGAAGTGATTACAGAATAATGATTTTTACTGGACATTTGCCGCTTGGTTAACTACTGTGTATATGTACAGTAATAACCGGGGGGTTATATGTTACGTATAGATGTTCGATTCGATGCAAGTAAGAAGGTGTCTGCTAAAATTCAACAAGCACTGAGAACTGAAATCGAGAAAGAGATCCTGTCAAATTATGAACGTGGTGTGGTGAGAGTAGGGAAAGGCAGTAGTGCTGAAGTCTCCATAACGGGTGTGGATGATGAGGAAAAGAAAGCAATATTGCAGCGACTGGAAGACATATGGATGAGTGATAATTGGTTGCCTTCATAGTCCTCATTACGCAGAACCGGACGTTATGTCCGGTTTTTTTTTGCCTCATGTTGTCAGAACCAGAAGCTTTTTTGCACAAAAAATCTGGATGAGCTATTCGACCCCTATGTTTGGTATGTCAGTCTTGTTGGAAAGGTTAACAAAACGAGAGGAAGGGAATGACACCGCATAGAACATATGACTACCAACCAGATGAGTGTGAAGCCATTGCTTCGTTTGAAGCTAAAGGTGTTATGAGAACCTGCGCTGAACTGGAAGCGTTATCTAACACTGCTCAACATCGTTTGGCAGAATGTTTTCAGCAGAACAATTCCATTCCTGTCGGATTTACAGCGATTGACTTCCTCAATGAAACGGAGCGCCATAATCATCACATACTGAGGCTCTCACTTACATTGTGTGTCGATGAACGCAAAGAAGCCCATGAACGCATTTTAGCACGTCGTGAATCTATGAAACACAGAGTGCAGGGAGCATTGCCATGAAACTCGGGTCACGCCAACAAATCATACTCACTGCTATGGTGAAGAACGCCGGTAAATTTTGGCCGGGATGCGGTATTGTCTGGAACAATTTCAGTACGACACGTCAGATCCTTAATTCTCTAGCAGAGAAGAATCTGATCATCCATAACGGTAACTACCGTTATGCCGTCACAAAAGAAGGTGCGAGGTTAGGTGATCCATTTCGTTACATCAAAGAACGAGTGGCTGAAAAGACTGGACGGAATTATTCCGAATGAAAATTTTGAGCGACTATTAACTTCGGCCCCCACTTGTTAGGGGATAAAATGGAGTTTTCAAACAATTTTTCATCAATACGGAGAATAAGCGTATGAATGTAACCATGCAGCAAACCGGAAAAGGTATCTCATCCATACTCGCAGAAGAACTTGCCGTATTTGGCGAACGAGTAAGTGCAGCTATTGATCTCTGCGGCAACGAGAAAGAGTGTGCGGCGCTGGAAGACGTGTTGCAGGCGTTGAGTCAGGCAAAGAGCACTTTGGACAGAGCCATAAGTTAAACTCTGAGCGAGAAAGTACATTCTTTCATTATATACAACAAATCAAAATGCGTTTTACTTAAGGTGAAAGATACACAAGAAATTGAAGAGATTAAAACGGAGGGTTTATGAGATTTCTAAAATTCTTTTTTGTGACATTTGTGATCTTTTGCTCAGGAGCTAAGGCTGATATTAAAAAAGAATCTGGTACACCACTGAACGTAAAGCAATACAATGAATTGGGAAAGTTCGGTGTGCCGCGTCCTATGTCCTTGAGTGTGGTAAAATTCAACGGTAAAACGTTTATCCTTTCTGATACGCCAGATCGTCGTCTTTATGATCTTACGCTAAACATAGCAAAAGATGGCAGGGAAGTGCTATGCGGTAAAAAAGGAAAAGGACTTAAAGTATCTAATTGCTATTACATACTTTTTCGCGAGAAGTGATTCATTGCCTCCGGGTGATGTGGTTAACATAAATGGGTGGATTATGTCTGAAACAGTAACAATCATTGATGCTGCGGGTCTGCCAAGAGACGTAAAGGTTATCGCCCGTTTTAATGAAAGGATTGATGGACAACAATTCGGCTTTGTTTTACATAAAACATTAACGGTTAACCGAACAGTTCTATGTCATGCAGCCAGTGGCGTGCGAATAGAGATTTTGAAAGGAAGTGATGTAGAACGATTGGGGGAGATTGATGCAGGTAAGAAGGCGCTTCAAAACCTCATTCAGCAGAGCGGGAATAAGAAAGTTGCTTCATGGCTTTCATCCTTTCTTAAAAAATAGCAGGCTTATAACGTATTGCTAACCAGCTCCGGGGGAGGATGTTGAATGGCAAGATCGGGAATGAGGGGAAAGCGCAGAGAAGAAATGTTCTCAGCAGCAAAAGACGATTTGGCAGAACGGCTTGAAAGTAATGGTTTATGGCTGAGAGCCGCCTCTCGCTGGGGAGAGGTGATAGATGCATGTAATGACGCTGATCTCTGTGAATTTTATGTCCAGAGGCGTGAGTATTGCATCAGTGAGTCAAATGAGCGGCATCGCGCCAGAATGGTTGAATCGAACCTTTATGCTGACCTCAGTTTTGTAAGGCAGCGAATAGATGCGATTTACCGGGAGAGTAATCTTGGGCCGGTATCCTACTGGTATATAGAATGGGATTAACAAGTACTGTACCGAATTAATCATATGGTATATGTTTAAGTAAAATTGAATAAATGCATCAGGGGGTGTCATGAAAGAGATTGTTAAAGATGTCGCAGTCGTATCCCTGCCACATCGTGACTGGTCTTGTGAGGCAATTTATTATCGCGTAAAAGTCATGCCTATGCCGGGTGAGCCGGGAGCAGGAAATCATCTCTTCATCATGATTGAAGACCGCTTTGAGTTTATTGATCATGACAAAAGTCGCGATGTCCTTTCTCGCATTATACTCAGCAGATATATGAGCATCCCGGTCAGGCGAATTCATTTCATCTTCTATGTGTCAGCGATTGGAACACCAAACGGACTTAACGTAAAAATGTATAATTTTGATCGTGATGAGAACCGACAGCCAACCATGAAAAAAGATGCTGTGGATTACTCTGGAAACTCAGCCGTGTGCGCGATGGTTATGTTTTGATCGATGATGATTGAGTTTCTTTACTCTCTGACTCACCATAAGTGGGGGAAGAACCCTATCTAATCTTTCAGCATGATGTACTCCTATATGATGTTATTTCAGTGGTATTAATAGCTACCCAGTTAAAAAACCGCAAGAACAGATGTGAAAAAGCACGACACAGAAAAATATAAAGAATCCCACTTTTTTTTACTTTCTGCTATTCGACCCCCTTTATCGCTGTGTGATGATGTTTGTGTTACCACTACTCGCCATACGGAGCACAGGATGAAAAACTTTTCAGATATCACTACCTACCTAAAAATTTCCAACCGCAAACCATCAATTGGACAGGTTCGTAGTGATGTGACTAGCTGGGGTAAAACCAATCGCTCTTCACGCCACCGGGTTAAAATTACATTGTGGCTCGACAGCGATGATAAGGATGATCGCATAGTCATTTCTGGCGAGGTTGTCCTTAACATTAAAAAGACGGCCCCGGAGAAAGGCGTGGATTTGAATATCGAAGTTCATCACTACTCTGGCTACGATAAAGATAAACGGAAACTGACTACCAGCCATCCTGAACAATATTTTCGTATTGATGGGCAGGTTACCCCTGATGACGTCAAATCATTTTATGTCTCACTCTGTGAGCAAATTGACACTCTTGAGTTTGATGATCGTTATTCATTTCCGGGTTTAAAAGATTACAAAGCTGCATGATTTTCATGGGGTTTCGGCTCCGTACTTTTTTAATTGGTTTATGGGGTTCATTGACATGAAAACTAATAATAAGGTTCAAGTCGAGGCTGTGCAACGCGAGATTGAACGCAGTTTAAAAGCCGGTATGTCACAAGTCACTATAAAAAAATTGACTGCAATTCTTAAAGGAATTGGATACCGCTTTGATCGCTCAATGGATACATGCAGTCAAGCACAGATAATGACAGGCGAAGGAGCAGGTGACACCTACCCTACATGCGTTCTCTACCCGATTCAGGATGATGATGGTGTGTCAGCTTTCCATTATCAAGCTCGCCGAGATGCCAATTACCAAAAACTGAAAGAAATCCGTAACAACATGTTTGCGGTATTCAACAACCGAATCGTCGTGATCTGACACAGCAGGAGGGGCTATGGCGCATTTTGAAAGCGAGAAGCAATGCCTGAAAAATCGACTTGCTCGTGCCAGACGCAACGCTCGTCGTTTTTATAATGAGTACATGCGTTTTCAGGGGGGTGGCTTCACTCATGGGGCATTGAAACACGCTCTCTCTGAAAAACATTTTTGCGCAGCATCCATCAAGCCTTTTGACCGGTTTCAACGGTGAAACGTCCTGCAAATGTTTGCTTTCAGCATTACGTTAACAACGATGTTACAGTCTTAACGTGATGGACTCTTTTTTGCTGAAAATATATGGTGGTTTTTGTGAGTGACAAAAATTTCAATGTGGATTTTGGAAAAACCGATATTGCTCATGTTTTAAACGAAAGGTTCGAGTCTGATTTATCTTCACGCGGGTTTAAATTGGATAAAGACAGTAACGGTTTTTATATATCTGAATTAACTCAATCTGCTTTGTTGGGGTTTTCATTATGTTTTTCATATTTATCAACTAAAGAAGAAAGTGAAGAAAGCATCACTGGTGACAGTGATGATGAAACTGCCAATCAGGTTGACTTACCGGAAGTGATCCTTGCGATAGATGAACAAAAAAAAGAGCAGGTGTTTTTCCTTGAAGATGAAAGTGATGAAATTGCTGATGGTTCCAACTCTATATCGGAACCGATTAAACGTTCCTTTAATAAAATATTGTACCCTCTAAAGAGTGATGCAACGAAACATGCCACCTTAGTCAGCAAAGATAGATGCATCCCAATGTGGATTCATCCCGCAAATGGTGAAGAAGGATGGCATATATCCAGTCATGGATTCGCTATTTCCAGAAGACCGGACATTCCTGTAACCGTGGGTATGCTGGATCAACGGCAAATTTATTACGGTTTCGCTCCATCTGGGATAGCGGAAAAAATGCAACCTTCCGTTGTGGCCAGAATTGCTTATAGCGGTTCCGTATTCACTCAGAACTCTGAATACTTTAACGAAAATATTCTGATGGAGTGGATGCGTGAACAATCTGATCCTGCTCTTGTTATTAGTATTGATAAAGGTAGTCGGGATGAACGGTCTGAGCGCCTGACTTACATTCAAGATACTATAAAAGAAGTTCTTGGCTATTCGTCATACTATCGCTGGATCACTCGCGATACAGTTGTTATCGCCGTATCACATGATGAGTACGATTATGGAGAAGCAAGAGAGCGCGTGCAAAATCCACACTGGATGTTGAAAACGATGAGCTGGCCCAATACCTTCATCCTGAAAGAAATGAAACCTTAAAGGTGAGGCGTTAGCGCTTCGGTCTGTAAAATGGCATGGTATTCTACTGTTAACGGACAGAGAATGGAGCGGTGTTATGTTTAACAATAAAGCTGGCCTACAGGTCGGCTCCGAGTATCACGAATCACTTATTTCTTTTATAAAAAAAGAAAGTGAATCAGGGAAGATTAGCATGAAAAAGTACCATCGATTCACATTATTTAAATGGGCGTTGGTGCTGCTGTGCTTAGTTAGTGTTTCTGCATTTATTATATCACTCTATTTATTCATTCGTGATGGCTCGCTGTCCGGGATCGCAGGAACTGCTGGTTTTGGTTTCATATTTATTCTGCTGACGACAGTATTAAGTATTCTATCGTTCGGCTTACAAAGCAAAATTGAATGCATTGATGATCGGTTTGATGATGAGAGCCTTTTACGACTTTTCACCCACGGAGCGCCGGATGATGTTATCGACAACATTATCCGCGCACTGGGTCGAACTGGTGAGCTTAACTATGCAGAGGTATATGACATCTACTGGTTATGTAGTCGTACCAGCGATGGCATTGACAGAACGCGCTTGCTGGGGGAACGTTATGATCAAGTAAAGAAAAGGGTTCGTAATCGTAACTTTATCAAAGGACATGGCTAATGATGAAAGGGTGGATACTCAAGTTTTCAGAGACGAAGGAATGCATTGCTCAGTCGTTCCGTTACCCCATACTTTCGAAAAACACATTATGTGTATCAGTGCTCTCTGTGTTCGCTTTTGTTACATGTTGGCTTACTCTTTCTGGTGTAAAAGGGGAGTTAAGACCAACGGCTTCGCTAACTATTTTTGGCTCATATTTCCTTTTTGTTGTTTCGGCTGTGAGCTGGTCATTTAAAATGCGCGAAGCCCAGCACCAGATTTTGAAAGTCATTGCTTTCAGTTTTATCACGATTATATCGTTGTGGAACTATCTGGGTAACGGGATGTTAACCGTTATATTGGATGTGATTTCTAACGGGCCACAGAGAAGCCTTGTCACTGCGGAGGTTTTTATTGCACTAAGCGATATGATTACAAATAGCGCGATAGTCTCTCTATGGCCCGGATTCTACTGGTTGAGCCTTTCAGTTATCTTGCTTGCGCAGTTCAGGCAACAAGCGAACATCACAAAAGGCGTATTCAACCGACTGATGATAAACCTGCCAGTCTGGATAATGCAGGTGTTTGTCTTTGCTTTACTCTGCATTATGCTTTTGCTTATGTCGCCACTGACTCATTTGCCTGTGCTGATTGCACCGCTGCTTACTGTCTGGAATAGCGTCTTTCTCGTGATCGTCAGAGTTGAGAATGGTACTCCACCAGCAACAGTTATCGATCAGATAGCGCAGGTGAAGCTAACTTTGAGGAAATGATTATGCGTCGTGCCTTTTCAGATAAAAGCGCTGCGGTATTATCTATCGCAAATCAGGATGTAGGGAAACATACAGCGTGGTTTGCAACCACGCCGCAGGGAGACGGTCTACCCAATGTTCCCGGTGTGTATCGTTTCAGAGTTCCAATGGAACACTTCCCGGAACAAAAAATTGAATTCCTTGCCTTTCTGCGTTGGCGAAGGCATGGAATGAAAAACATCCTCTTCCCGACTTTTGAATATTTTGTTGACGATGAGTTTATTACGATACCGGAAGGCACTGAGTGGGCACTCAGTGAACCGGGTGATCCTGAAATGCTACCCCAAGATTCATTTCCAATTATTCAGAAATTCGTCGAGAGCACGTCGTCTTGCCCTTTTTGTAAGAACAAGCCGATACTCAGTGGAAGAAAAGTTGATTTGGAAACCGGAGATCGGTACTCAACCTCGTTACCATACCGCTTCAACCAGTTCTGGTTTACCTGCTGTGAGTGGATAGCGCCAGCTCCACGTGCAACCATCGAGCGCCTGATCGACGACTGGAACGACCGCATTAAGTCATAACAAAAGGATTTTTGGACGCATTCTGTCAAACTATGCAACCAAGAAGACAACACAGCAAAGAGGAATTATGCGTAAAACACTTATATTAGATGAATTTCACTCATTTGTGGCTACTCCACCAATCGTTGCTGAACTACGTAAAATGGATTTTGTACCTGATGCTCAATACAAAGTGGAGGGTGAACGCGTCTTTGTTTTTGCCAAACTGGTTTCTCTTCTCGAAGCACTCGTATTGCCCTCTGATCCCGTTGAGCGTCAGAACACTGTGCGTAGGGCCGCTCTGGATGCTATGCCCGAAGCATACGTTTCTGCAATTGAAGCTGTAACTTCATGGGAAATTGTGCCGAAATGCTATGAGATTCGGCTAGTCGATGGGGTGTATATCATTTGGCAGAATGCATTCAATTCGTTTATCCCGATAACGCTTTCTTCACAGGAGAATGCACATCTCGTTCTCGCGGATTTACTGATGGGTAAAAGCATCCCCACGCCATATGATGCACTGAATAAAACCGGTGATGTTCATACTGTCATGCAGCCAGCACCATCTGAGGATGGTCTATCTCATTCAGTAGTGACATCATATCTCTATTCGTTCGCCGGGCAGGTGTTCCAGCAGGACAAAGGATATAATACTGAATTTGATTTTTCCTTTCGCGAGACACAGGGCTTCTTCCCGTTTAACAGTAAACCTGTAGACGTACCGGCATCGTCGCTTCATTCCGAAGATTCGTATCAGGACGGCTTTCCGTTGATCAAGCGCGTACATTATCAAAACCTTATCCGATATTCTGCTGCATGGTTCTTTAACAGCGAAAAAGCAGAGACTACAGTGAATGCTTTTTTCAGTAATGAAGAGTCATGGTTTGCGTTATTCTCCATTTTCGATATATCTAACTGGCACACACCGGAAGGTTGGAATCTTAATGACGAAGACCAGCAGACTGTCAACGTCATACGCCATAACTTCCCTGAGTTAGCCCCACTTGAGGACTCGGCGCTGTACGATGCCTATCATGATTATATGAATGATGTTCGATACATGAGATCTTTTGATAGGAGCGATGTTTACAGGGATGAAGAGTTTCTGTTTTACATTCTGGGTCTTCACAGCATGAATGGAGTTCCCGAAGAACTACAGATCTCTGACAAGGCAAACATCGGGATGATCGCTGCGTATTTTTATACCCTTGGATTAACTGCATACGAGGCAGTCGAGAAAGCTAAAACATACGCAAGCATCACCAGAAAAATTCACAGGGTAATGTGGGACTGTAAAAAGGCATTTTCTTATATTTCGCTGCTCAATGATTATGGCGGAAAAATCACAACCAGTGCTCATCCCATTTCGCTTGAGGAGACATTCAGAATGTTTCGCAAGCATAATGCAGTGAGTATCTCTGCTACTCAGTCATTTCCAGATTACGGCATCAGTGATGACAAACTGAACGAATCAAAAACGACAAAACATTAATTGCGTTAACCGGGGGGTATATGCGCAAAACCTATCAAGAGACGCCGTTTTCGCTGCGTCGATACCTTGACGGCTATGAAGGTAGTTTTGTCTGCCGCATGGACTCACAGCCAGAATTTGCCGACCCATGCTCACCAGACATGACTGAGGCGGAGATTGCAGCCTGCGTTGATCTATGGCTAAAGACCTATGGCTGGGAAACCTACCCGGAAGTCGCTCTCAAGCATCGCTCGAAACGTCCTGATCTGATCGCGAACAAATCTCATTGGGTGCATGTTATTGAGTGCAAAAAATCTTTTGGCCTGCCGGTGATGGAACAGGCGTTTGACTGGCTCAGCAGTCATCATAATCCGAAAGCCGGGTTGCCACATATGATCAGCATCGCTGTTAAATGCAGCAATGGTGGTAGGCGCAGTCAGTTTGGAATGGAACTCTTAAAAAAAGCCGGTATCGGCTTAATCGAGGTTGAGAAAAGAGAAGGGTATATATTAGGCCCAGTTGATCAGCAGGAAATGCGAGAACCTTCATATTCGCTGCGAGTCATGTGTGAAGCTCGGTTAATACCCGGTTCCCGCCGTCTTGGACGTGTTCTGCGGGAACAACTGAATGTTGATACTCGTATGGCCGTAGCTGGCACTCCGGGCGATACAGGACGGTATATGACCGACTGGAAGCGAACCATGCTACGGGTTGAAAACTTAATGCGGGAAGGTAACGCACACACCACCAGCGAAGTCGTTTCCTATCTCACTGAAAATGGGGGCCATCACTGGTGCAACAAAAGCAGTGCAATGACCGGAATAAACATGAGTCTGCAACGTCTCCGGTATGGAAAAGATGAATACGCTCAGGGAAACGCACACCGATGGAAATGGGTGGAGGGTAAAACAAAATCCATTATTCAGGACTAAAAACCTTCGGCCCTCTGTATCAGTATGAGATCATCAAGAAAGTTAAAAAGGTGACTTTTAGGAGGGGGTAGATTCTTTTTCATAAACTGGTGGGGTGAACAGCCGTGTTCTATCCATTTTTCGGCGCTTTATGTTTCATTTTGACGTTTATCCTTCTTGGGGTGAGCGGAATGATCGTTCTTATGCATAAAGCTGACAACGTGAAGTACACCGTTCGACGTGGTGGGTTTCTTGCAGTAATGGTGATGTTAGGAGGGATTGCCCTCTTGGGGACGATCTACTGCATTTATGGGTCTTTCAATAATATCTGAGGTAATAGGGGAGTTTATGGATGGAAATGTAGTTTGGTGGAGTTGGATTATCGTTGGGGCGATATTCCTGCTAATTGAATTGTTCACCTCAACGTTTTTCGGCTTATGGATGGCTATTGCCGCAGCGGTTACGGCTGTTCTCTCTTTCCTGATCAGTGATATGCATTTGGGGTCGCAAATCGGCATCTGGATCGTATCCATGATCATCAGTGCCTACCTCTGGGTGCGTATCAGCAAACGCAATAACTCGAATACATCCATTCAGGACACGGTTATCGGACAAATCGGCATTCTCTCCCGAGGCAGCGCCAGCGAAAAGCAAGGACTCCTGATCCTTCAGAAACCGGTTGAAGGCCGGACTGAGTGGAAATGCGTCTCTGATGATGAGATCGCGCCAGACAGCCGGGTCGTTGTCAAAGAAAAAGTGAACCACGATGTTTTGCGCGTGGTTATCTCCAAATCGTCTCATTCCTGAAAGGAAGGTTCTAAAATATGCCAATCGGATTAATTGCCATTGTTATCATTCTGGCTGTTGTGCTTTTAACGTTGTTCAAGTGCGTGCGAATTGTACCGCAAGGACAACAATGGCTGGTTGAACGCCTTGGTCGCTATCACAGCCAGCTCGAAGCGGGCCTGAACATCGTGATCCCATTTGTGGACAGTGTTGCATACCGCCTGTCTACAAAAGACCAGATCATGAAAATCCCATCACAGGAAGTTATCTCGAAAGATAACGCGGTGCTGTCGGTAAATGCTATTTGTTACGTGAAAGTCGTTGACGCACAAAAAGCGGCATACGGCGTCGAAAACTACCAGATTGCGACCGTTAATCTGGCGATGACATCCCTTCGTGCGGCAATCGGTAAGTTGGATTTGGACGAAAGCCTGTCACAGCGTGATGAGATTAAAGCTACCCTGTTGAAGTCAATGGCTGACCAAATGACCGACTGGGGATTGAGCCTGCGTTCTATTGAGATTCAAGACATCAACCCGTCTGAGTCCATGCAGGAGTCAATGGAAGAGCAGGCAGCAGCAGAACGTAAACGTAAGGCTATTGAAACGCTGGCTACCGGTAACAAACAGGCCGCTATCCTCGAAGCTCAGGGGGTGAAAGAGTCTACTATTCTCCGTGCTCAGGCTGATCAGGAAGCCGCTATTCTGCACGCAAAGGCCCGAGTATCCGAAGCGGAAGGTATCAAAGACGCAAACACTTTGCTTGCCGAATCTATGGCGGGTGAAGGCGGGGAAAAAGCAATGCAGTTCCAGTTAACCACTCGCTACATTGAAGCCCTGAGTGCGCTGGGCGAAAGTGATAACGCGAAGGTAATCGCGATGCCTGCTGATCTGAGTAAAGCTATGAGCGGCTTAATCGGTTCCGGTGTTGCACTGGGTGCCGGTAGTGAAGTTGCCAAATAAGCCCGTATGGTGACGCTGTTGGGGGCTACTAGCCCCCATTCAGTGAGTAATGCTGAAAGACAGTCATTCGCGTTTTTCATGATTACTTATTTTTTCAGGAGCGAATTATGGATCACTGGGAGTGGGTTACAGCCGGGGCAGTGTTTATCTGGAGTATTTTTGGTTTTGGTGGAGTTGTTGCTAATGGCGGATTGTATTCGGGAGCGACCGCACCGTACACACATTATCAGGCTATGAATGGTTCATTCGGATTCGTTGCTGCGGGTATTTTCCTGTTGTTCTTCTACCCCTATGTGGGCTTAGGTATTGGCGGTTTTGGGCTTCTTATTTTCCTAAAAACCTGCATTGACTACTTGCGCTGGCAGAAACAGGACAGGGGCGAAAATCAGGGATGAAAAAGTGCTGGAAAGAAGTCGAACATATAGACATATGCGACGGCGAGCGTGGGGGCAGGATCTGGATATTGAGGCTCTCCTGCGGTCATACTTTATTCAAGCGAATCAGACCGATCCGACTGCACAATCTGACTGCATTCAAGCAGCGTGAAGCGCCTGAGCGTTGCCACTGCCAGTTGTGTGCAGACGCAGAAGACAGGGACTGAAAGTGACTTGTAATTTTCATGACTATTTAATCGCCATGAAAATGAAACGAACCCAAAAGGAATGCGGATGAAGAAGATGATAGTCGTGCCGGTGTTCCTGTTGCTGGCGTCGTGCTCTCTTGGCCTGAGCCTTGATGAACGTTATCAGCAGGCATATAGCGACGTGGTGCGTGAACCGACAGCGGAGAACGTCGAGCGATACATGAAGCTGAGTCAGCAAATTTCTGACCGGGATATGCGTCGGGCAAACAATGCGGCTGAGCAGGCCACAATTGAAAGTGATAAAGGTTTCACTGAATATTTCAAAAAATACAGTAGTGATGAGTTTAAAAAGAGTCGCCAGTAGTGATCTGGCATAAGGATTGATGATGGAAAATAAAGATAAAGAGTATTACCTCGGTGCCATGTGGGCAATCTCCACAATGTGGCGGATGCATTCAGATGACATTATTGCGAAGGATTTGTTGAGAGAATTGCCGGATGCCCATGAGATAGCAAAATATTGTTCTGAGTATGATATACAGCCACTGAGGCTGCACGCCATGACCTCGTTACCGCTCGGTTGTGATGCCGCATATGCCTCGATAAGCTATGGGCCTGTAGATTCAAGTGATGCACTTATCTGCGATCACAGTGAAGTACCTAAAGAAAAGAAAGACGACTATTCGTACTGCGTTTACGCCGTCGAGTCTGACGGAACACGAGCAGTGCTGGTGGTAGGACTGCCCGGTGAGGAAGAGGCCGAAGGCTTGGCTGAAATTCTGACAACACAGTTGCAAGCCATTTTGGATCGAAAAGGCGAAAAAGAGCCAGCAGAATAAGATCAGGTGATGTCTCAGATATCCTGAAAAACCCGGCAATCCGGGTTTTTCTTTGTCTGCTATTCGGCTTAATGGCTTACGATGGTAGATTAAAATGAAAAACCAACATAGAGGTGTTCCCATGACCGTAGCAATAAAAAGCACGTTTAGCATTCCTGTTAAAAACGAAGAGTTCATCATCCTTGTCGATCGGGACAAGGGAGCTTCGGTTACGAATGATGCTGAAAATGTTATTCGCTGGCTGGATGAAAATCTCGATGGCGGTCTGGGTCAACGTAAAGTGTACTACCGCGATACAAGCGGCGAATACGATGAGCTGGTGCATGAGAACGTTAACTTCAAGAACTACAGTTCCTGCCCACTCCACATTAAACAGGCACTGGCTGAAATGGTTGAGAAAGCTATGCCGGAGGGAGAATGAGCGCCCGACAGAAATGCCCGGCATCATTAAGCGTGGGCACCGTCCTCTACAGTGCTTTGTTTGATACCTGTGAAGACACGGGAAAAGTAACCGGCAGGATATATGAAGAGGTTGTTCGCTCTATTCAGCGACGCAGGAATTCAACCCCGAATTCCCCGAAGTTTGTCAATATCACAAAGAAAATTGATGGTATTACATGGGTCGATACAACTAAGCCACCAGCGACGCGCTATGGCAAAAAACCACCCAAGACAGAAGGATGGGCATCGTATATCCCCTCCATGTGCCAGACGACTTTTTTGCTCGGTTCTGATTTACCACCCGGAATTTGCACGACCAAGCTTCTTGCTATTAAAGCTGCAATTAGTGATTTGCAGGATGATGTTAAATGGTATGACGTGGAAATAGCAGAGCATAAAAAATCACTTACCCTGAATGAAGAACACATTACCGAGCTGGTACGTGAGAAGGGGAATGTAGAAAAGTCTTTGCGTCTGGCAAAAAGTTATCTGACAAAAGAAAGAAACAGGAAGGCAGCAGGAAAAAAATAAACTCACATAGGGCATTCACGGGGGTGGATGCTCACTCATATGCAAACATAGAGCGGGGGTATGTATGTTGCATTCAATTCTATTAGCGGATCACGAACTGGCAAAAAAAGAAATTATCAACATCCGAGCGCGACTTCAGGACATAAAAAATAAATTGCGTTGTAAATCGTATGACTTGGATCATAAGACGTTATCTGTAAAATACAAAGAAATGCAAAGACGGTTAGAATGGATTGAGCGGAATTTTATCGCTATTAAATGTAATAAGATTAAATACACTCCGCAGTACCTACCAAAATCATTGCCATTCTGGTTGATTATCGACGGGGAAGAAGAAGCCGTTACTTTAGGAGCTTATCTGAATGCTAAAGATGCGAACGATCAGTGTTTATCGCTTAATAAAAATCTTACTGAAAAAAGTGTCGTAATATCGAATAAAGAAAAGTTACGCATGGAGCAGGAAGGTAAGTGTTTTCTCAATGCAGAATGATTTCAAAACAGGGTTTATGTTGGGGCCGCATTCAGTCAATGCGGCCTTTTTTTACATGAATGCGATGATTTTGTTTTGCGAAAAATACTTCGGCTTTAAGATGGTAATGGTAAAATTCACATAACGAAGCAACAACACTTTCACAAGCGAAGAGGTACATATCATGGCTTCAAGAGGCGTCAACAAAGTCATTTTAGTCGGTAATCTGGGACAAGACCCAGAAGTGCGTTATATGCCTAACGGCGGTGCTGTGGCGAACATCACACTGGCAACATCTGAGAGCTGGCGCGATAAAACAACCGGTGAAACGAAAGAAAAAACTGAATGGCATCGCGTTGTGCTGTTTGGCAAACTAGCAGAAGTTGCGGGCGAATATCTGCATAAAGGCTCTCAGGTTTATATAGAAGGTGCCCTGCAAACCCGTAAATGGACTGATCAGGCCGGTGTAGAAAAATACACGACAGAAGTGATCGTGAACGTAGGTGGCACGATGCAAATGCTGGGTGGCCGTCAAGGTGGAGGTTCGCAATCCAATGCTGGTGCTCCAAGCAACAACAATGGATGGGGGCAACCACAACAGCCTCAAAGTGGTAATAAACCACCTCAGCAACAAACACAAAATCAGGGCCATCCGGGTGCTGGAGAACCAATGGATTTTGATGATGATATTCCCTTTGGTGGGATCGGAAATTCGTATGCAAAACATACAATTATGGCAATTTCATAAAATTCATTTTATCCGGGAAACACCAAAAGCGGCCTTTCAAAGGCCGTTTTTTTGGGGTTTAATAAAATGTCTCATCATCTGAAAGACAGGTTTCAACCATGATTGAACTACAAACAGCATTAGATACTCTCGCTAATAACGGGAGCTGGAAGGATGCAATTCTGTACGGTGGGGTGGCTTTTATCGGGTTTATGGTTATATCAGCGTTGTTCAGAAGCGCATTTTTTATCATGCTCGGTGCGGTAGCTGCGTTCTATGTGTTCTCACTGCAAACACCAAATTCAAAAGTTGACCTTCAGGCAATCGCTCCTGAGAAAATTGTGACGATGATGATCGTGAGAAGTGACTGTGCCGCTGCCAGCGTGGGAGAAATTAATAATATCGGCAAAGTCATCAGAAATGGCGATGTTCTTGATATAGCAAGAAATTGTGGTTTAATGCCATAGTTTCGGGCTGTAGAGGAAAAGTGTTATCCTGTCCATGTTATGGGTTAGTTGTATACTACGACTCCTTGAATTGAACATGCAAAAATGGAAAAAAAGACAATGTTAATGGGGTACTACATGAGCAAAAAAGTTATTCGTTTCTTCCGGGATTTAATTGGCATGAAAAAAGAAAAACAAACCGTTTTACGTCGGGAACATAACGATACACTTTACTTTCTTCGTCATGGTCGTGCGCCAGTGTTCACTCATCCAGACGATCTGACGGAGTAAGATAGATGGCTCAACCAGATTTAGATTTACTGATTGAATCGGAACAAATGAGGACAATACTCTTGTCCTTAAAACAACTTAGCACTCAGTCTGATGGTGTGATGGTTAATGGGGAAGTAATTCCTTGGGATCATGCCTTACCTCTGCTAAACGCATTTCCTGATTTTGCGACTACTCGCCAGAAAAAGGATGAGTGGATGGGCATCGCCGCAACCACTTGGGAAAGTGATTATCACGAAAAAGTTAAGAACAGCGTATCGCGTTCTATATCAGAAAATAGCTCGCTAGAGAATGATAATCTTTATCTCTGGAGCCTACTTAATGCCACCAATCAGATCCTGCGTCTCTTCCTTAAGTATGTTAATAAAAAAGAACTATTGGGCGCAGAGCCAAATACACTACGTGCTGCAAAAGATGTACTTGTGGCATTAGAATCAGTGATCAGTGGTGCTCAATCGACAGCCCGTATTCGTAATGAGCTTTTCCTTAGTGGCATCGATACCGTTACAATGGAGTTTCAAAGGCTTTATACGATAGCGAAGATGGATGGCCGCAATGAAGACTCAGCAATGTATGTCGGTGTGTTGACCACTATCAGAAAGCTTAAAGAACAGACGATGAAAGATTTGGGAAATTGAGGGGGATTATGTCTACTCCGCTTATTTTCACGCCGAATATGATGATAGGTATTATATCCGGTGATAAGACACAAACCTGCCGAATTCCCGGCCCAACGATAAAAGGGATTCAAAACACAGGTGACACCATCTGGGTTCGGGAAAACTTTTATGAGAAAGGCAACTGGCATCCATTTAGTGGCCCTAATGGGGTTGACTGCCAAGATGCCAACTGGAGTAGTTTGAAAGAAGTTCGCTATGCCGTCAATTCAGACAAACCCGCCAGCAAACCGCCAGAATATTGGTGGCGCAGTCGTCCATCAATCCATATGCCACGTTGGGCTTCACGCTACACACTGGGTGTTAACAAGATTTGCCGGAAGCGGGTTCAGAACCTGACGCTTGATGAAATCAACCGGGAGGGAATTGGTATATTCTTTTCCAAAGAAATGGCCGTTAAAGCATGGGAAAGTCTCTGGGTGTCATTGTATGGGTTGGATAGCTGGAAAAGCAATCCTGAGCTGGTGGTCATAGGATTTAACGTGCTGGAATCCGACAAGACCAGCGACATCAAATTAAGCCGCATGGTGGGCGTGTAATGGAAAAAATGTTTTGGGTTTATCTTGCTGTAGTCGTTGTCCTGTTGTCTGGTTTTCTTCATTACCGACGTAAATGCACCAGTATGATGCGGGAGTACCGGCGAATGAAAGTTTCTCTCATTGATCATCAGAAGGCTGTTGCTTTTATCTATCAGGATTTGATCCCCAACACCGTTCTAAATCAGGCCCGCCTCATTCAGGAGCAACGGCACCTTTTGAAACACATGCAGGGCGATCTTTGTTTCGCCTCTGCAAACCCGGACGTTGTGGATTTAATTTCATGCTCATATGCCAATGCAAAACTCCTCTTAGCAACATACATGGAGTCCTGCCACAAGGAAGGTGTGAATGAAGAATATATGCAGGGATTATACCATAAAGCTGGTCACTATGTTGATGACGATACGGACATCATAGCGCTCTACAGAACTTTAAAGAGACCAATGCCGGTTAATCTTTTCTTCTTCAACAAAATGACGATGAAAAAAGAAAAGCGATAAAAATAAGCCGGGGATACCCGGCTTTTATAGAGTTACGTTCTTCTTTTCGACGGAGCTTTAGTCAATATTTTTTAACATTTCAATGTATTCCATTTCACCTTCACTGCTCCCTTTCTCTGTCAGTTTGTACGCGACGTAGAGTGTTTTTTTATCTCTGAACTTATGCAGGTAGCCACGCTGGTTTAAAACTTTGCATGAAACTGCGAAATTGCTCGCCTGCAAGTCTGGCACGCCTCGTTCACGACGTTCTTTATTCAATATTTGCCGCAGCTTTCTGACCTCAATGGGGCTGCCAAGCTTTTTCTCCAAAAGATACAGGGAAATAAGAATGCTCTTTTGTATGGCTGACATGCGATGCTTTATTTCTTGTTCAGTCATATCATCCTCTTATTCATATAGCATATGAATAGAATACATTCAGATGTATACTGTGTCACGCATAAGTAACGGTGGGGATTTTGCAAGTTTCGGCTCAAGAGCCAAACATTGTAGAATGCTGATAGCAAATGCAGACCTAACAAAGCACATACACTCGACATGAAAAGGTGGGTTCATGAATAAATCAACGTTTCTCCGCTCCGGGATGATTGCAGGAGGGTTGCTTGCCCTGAGCGTCAGTTTCGGGTCTCTGGCTACTGTTTTTAATCCTACAACCAAAACTGACAATCTCTCTAAAGTACAGTATCCACGTATTGCAGGAGAGACGCCTGAGACCCTCCGAGCTTATAAGCAGGGTTGTCCTGATTGCGTGAAGGTGGCCGAAGATGTTTCTAAAATGCGCCAGCAGTATTGCTCCGACAGGAATGCCAGCGTTGACACGGCAATAGCAGGTGATCCGGTCTACGCGTATCTGAACGGTGTGCGGATGGTATTGTCCACACGCGGTGGGTATAACAGCCCCCTCTATACGTCTGCCCGGCAAGTAGTTGAGGCAAATGTTGACTGTACCAACTCTCAGGACTGGATCGACCGAAGCCAGCACGTTCTGACACAAACATTCAATAACGGACAGCCTTTGGGCTGATTAACCAAGCTTTAAGAGCCGCGCTATATGCGCGGTTTTTTTTTGCATGTAATTCCACTTCATCTATTCGGCCCCAAAAAAAATGTGAGAGAATTTTTAATACCATAATCAAAAAAGGCAGGGGAACACGATGATTGATATTCGCGAGATTTTTGAAAAGGATGCTATGGAACGCTATAAGGTTCCTTTGTGGATCGTACAGGAGCGTCGTGAAGGCGAAAGCTACAACATCGACAGTGGTTCTATTCTTTCTCATCTACACTGGGAATGGCAGGCATGGAAGCGCTGTCATGAAAATCTCGCCCGTGCGTCACTAATGGTCAGTGCTATTGATGAAGCAGATAAAAAAATCATCGGTGATATGCGGGATCTAGCAGATAGTATTTGTGAAATGCAGGCGGATGCCCCCCACCAGCGTGGCGAGGAAATAATTCATTTGTATGACCGTGCGGACACCATATTTGGCGCTGAGAAAATTCAAGTCCTGCTGGGTATTCTGGACAATCTTATCATTCTGCATGAAACCCCTGTAGAGATGCCAAACAAGGTTTATACCGCGCAGGTTGCAGGCTATATCTCTTCTTACCGTTCTGAGGTCATTGAGGCTATTGAAAAGACCGGCAAAAAATGGACTCAGAAGTAGGTGAGAAGCCAGAAGGGTTTAGGGAAACCAGAATCCTCATTGCCAATGGAGCAATCGCTGCAAAACAAGCGGCACTTCAGCGTGTACGCAGTGATCTAAATCAGTTACTGGAGAAGGAAGCACAGCTTGAGGAAGCAATTTACAAAATAAAAACAAATCGCGACAAGCTTCTTCTTCAACGCTGGGGCGATGGCGAACCTGAATGGAGTTTCATACTGGAGCGGCCCGAGAAAAACAGTCAGATACTCGCTGAGCGCGCTGAGGAAGAGATTAAAAGTCTTGGGCTGTTTACGGCTGGTTTTTTTGAAAAAAACCAACAGAAAGCACTGGGGGTCGCAATTAGAGGCGAAACGACAGACGATCAACTCCAGAAAATCTCATCGTCACTCGAAACTGTCTTTCCTCATCTATATGCTGTCACTGATGGGGAAAGGGCAGTGATAGTCTCGCACAGCGCACCAGAGAGCTTTGATTTGCAGATAAGACAGTTGATATCAAATGGACTTATTTGCGTAACCCTTTTCACGTATGGAAGGAAAAATCCCACATGCTTTAATAGTTTTTTGGATGCGGTAACTTTCATCAGAAACAACATGATTGGGAACCGTTTCTGGCATAAAGCTACAGACGATCTTTTATGAGGTAAAAATGATTGATTCCAATACTCTTGAAACAAAATTAGACAAACTGCTCTACATCAAGCGTCTGTGTGATGCAAGACAAGCTGGCATTCAGTATGATCAAGTTTACAGTAATAACATCTGTTTTATATTGTTCGTCGTGGTTGGCGGGCTAAACTATTGGTTTGCACCATTTCCTTCAAATATCAACGGTGCGGTTATTGCCGCTTTTGTCTTTGGGATTATCGTTCGACCAAAATTAAGAAAGAAACTAAAGTCTACCGATGAAAGAATTTATACCAGTGTATATGCGTATGCATCTCCGCTATCGGAATATCTTGCAAAAAAACATAATACTTACCTCGCCAGATCGCTCAAAGAAAGACATGATGATGATTATGTTTGTATAAGGGCTTGGGTGAAAATGGAAAGGGAAGCGATAAAGGATATGATTTACAGTCGTTCAAAAGAAGGTGAGATGCGCGAGATGCTTATAGAAAAAGGAAAAGACAATGCGTGAGAGTACAATTTATTCATGATAAAAGAGGCATAAAAATGAATTTCAATATTTATGATGACTCAATATTTAGAAAATTTATTAGTCGTTTTTCTTTACTAACGGCATTCGCCTTTAAGGCGTTTGTGTTTGTACCGTGCGTTACATTCTTTTTCTTCTTTTTTCTCTTAGCTTACTCGGCTGGAGGGGCAGGTAACCTGATCACTGGATATATTAAAACTGTAGATTACAATGCGGGTAAGGACACATATCGTGTCTGTATCGATGAGCCAATACTACCAGCTATTGCTGATAATCCACCAGCAGAAATATCCGTTGCGTTGGACACGATGGAACAGAGATCAGTTGAAGTTATCTGTCATAAATACGGTGTTGTCAGCGCAGACAAAAAGGCATCTATACTGACCGGGAAGATAACAGGTTACTACTTAAGTACCGTTGTTTTTTACTTGACGGCGCTCATATTTATTCGTTTTTTCAGAAACCCCTTTCTTTCGTAACTTATTAAATGGTGATTTATGAAAAACATTTTTGATGAAGTCAAAAAATTAGCTGGTGAGTTAAACGGTAATTTCCTGCTGAAAGACATTCTGTCTTCGCTCGGCTCCGACAAGTTGAGAAGAATTCGACCTGACGCACTCGCCCTGCTGGTGGAGGCTGCTCATTTTCTTTCTGATGAACATGAAACAGGTGAGTCGTACAAGCCTGCCGAAGACTATGCGGGCCTTCTCAAACAGTTTAATGCAGTGATCAACCTCAACCGCTCATTACGCCAGCAGGTATCATTTTATCGCCGAAACATTGGAAATGAAAAAGCCAATGTCGAAGAGGTCGCCCAGTTACACGAGCAGGTTAATTCAGAACGTGCCACAAACGAACGGCTGACCGAAGAAGTCAACGATTTGAATAATAAGTTGTTAGCCCGAGACGAACGTGTCGCCGCACTGGAAGTGCATGACATGGCCCACAACCATGCAAAAAAATCATTTCCTTCGCAGCATGACGAAGCTGTACGTCGTGCTGATGATGCAGAAATTCGGTTGGATCAGGAACGTAAGGAAAATGCGGCACTTAAAAAACAGGTCGAACGGTTAGGCTTGGTGGAGCATCTGACAAAAAGCACTGCCCGTGTACTTGGAATCCAGAATATTGATGACCCATTTGTGGCTCAGGATGTGCTAAGTCATACCAGCAGCCTGATTTGGAATTTTGAGCAACTCAGTCGGGAACTAAAAGCCGGTACTCATCTTCCTGAACCATTATATGCGGCACGCATTTTGCCACTACCGAAAAGCAGGTTGTCTAAGGAAAGTATCGATCTCGTCGTCCATGTGGCCGGGCAGATGTTGGTTCATATGAGTCAGGCTGAAAGCCAGCGCGGCGCTGGTCACGAGAATGACTGGCTGGCCGATAACTGGAAAAGCACTTGTATCTCTGGCCTGAACAGGCATATCAGCAAAAATAATCCCATAGATGCGATGAACTATATCGCCTTCGCGATCTACCACAGTTGGCCCATTAACCAACAATCATAACCCAGCCTGCCGGGCTAGCCCGGTTTTGAGAGGTACACATTATGGCGATGACAGAAACACAATATTTGCTCGATATACTAAGTGAAGAATGTAACGAGATCGCAGTCAGGGCGAGTAAAGCTATACGCTTCGGCCTTGATGAGATCCAGCCCGGACAGACGTTAACCAATGCCCAAAGACTTGCGCTGGAGCTGGACGATCTTTACGGAGCGATAGAGTTGCTGAACGAAAAAAATCCCGGCACCTACATACCCAATCGCAATAACATTGACGCAAAGAAAGATAAGGTTTTCAAATTCATGAAATATTCCGAGCAGTGCGGTACGGTGATGCTTGACGGAGATGGAGAAGAACAATGATCACTATGACCCTGAAAAAAGATTTTGCTACAACAGTCACTGATAAGGCCAGAAGTGAGGGCATACCAGAAACAATTCTGGTGGAACGCTGGGCTAAACTGGGTAAGTTGGCGGAAGAGCACCCGGATATGCTGTCTGGTGATCTTATTGCATATCTTAACAATGGCGAATACCCTTCTGTCAGTGTTGAGGATGTCCCTCGGCCTGAAGGTAAGGATGCGGAATATGAAGCCGAGAATGTGCGTATGATGATGAAAATGCTGGTTTACGCTCTTAACAGACACTCACCGAATCATTCATGTGTTGGCAAGGCAATGACTCTGATGAAGCGGCTGGGTATGCACAAACTCACTGATGTACTGAGGTAATATGAGCGTTCATGAGCATATCGATATGGCTGAATTCTTCGCCGACTGGCTTAATGCTATTACCGGGGGAGTACTATGACTCTTGAAAGAAAACCCAAATATTCATGTATGCAGTTTCGTCAAAGGTAAATAGATACTGTTTTACACTCGGAAAGGTTATTATTTTTCTGAGCGTGATGGATCAGGCGGAAGATAACAGTTTTCCGCTTTAAATATTGAAATACCTGAAATCTCTGGTTTTTGGTGCTTGCTCAGGCAATCAATATATTTTGAATAATCGCCAGCCCTCTGACGAACTTCCGCATCGGGGCTATCTAACATAATGGCTAAGTACCCTTGAGCGATAGATATCGCAATTGCATAGCGAAATTCCTTATCACTCAAACCCTTATCAGTAGAAATTGATGCATGTGATAATCCACATACGATTAAAAGTGCTACACCTGCAATACAGTATTTTATGTTCATTTCAATATCCTCGTAGGAAACATCCCTGTCTCATCTTTTCTATTTAATTAGTTTCCAGATCGCAACAGCACGGCCTTGGCTGTCTTTTTTATTGTCGCACTGGATGGCACGCGATTTATCAACCGGCACAACTGCTCCTTCACTAAAACGAGAATTGTCGTACAGGCAGGTCGGCGACTCTGTTGTATCCGGGCGCGGAGGGATAGGATAAAAATTTTGTGGGCGTGCATTTTGGTTCATTTGTTTTTTTTGCGCTGCGCTGACTTGCGAACTATGGTTAGATGAAGAATCAATGCTATCCCCACCAACCATTTTATTAAGTTTATCAGTAGTGGATTCCTCATTTACGGCAGGATCAGCAGACACATTTTGTTTGTTCACCGAGGAGGTGAGTGATTGTTGTGCCGAGTCAGTATTGCTTTTTTGTTCTGCTGAAAAAGCAAAAGCAGGAATCGCACATATCACCAGCAAACCTATAAGCGCTTTTTTCATTTAACACCTTCCATTGATTGATCGTAAAGAGCACCTGTCGTGGCCGCTCATCTTCATAGCAATCTCAGTATAACGACTTAGAGTTTGACCCGAAGCCATTCGGTAAAGAAATCCCAAAACAGATTGCCTGCGGCCAACCCCTCACGCGTCACAAAACAAGTTTGTGACACCTTCACGGTTATCTAAAAACATACTGTCCGTTTACTCTTCGACCCCCTATCTCCGAATGATATTATCACATTGTGGTTAATTTAATTACATGGGGGCTACATGACTACTGTTACCGAAGATAAAGAAACGGTTTCTCCAGCGAAAAAGAAGAAACTGACCATCAAAGATATGCCAGGCTTTGATATCTCCAGTGCCGATATGTCTGCAATCATCGACCCGGCTTGCATGATAGTTAAGAAGGGGGGGAACATCTTTCAGGCTCTTGAGATGATTACCCTTACATTATTAGGTGATGAGTTATCCGTACTGGCCGTTGATATCGATACGGCTCAGGTTCTTTCTCGTGGAAAGGTAGTTCTCGCCTGTGGCGATATGAAAGCCTCCATACCTGCATTACAGCTATCTAATCTGATGCGCAGCATGAAAAGTGTCGATAACATCCGTTTCCGCTATGACAGCGAAGAAAGCAAACTGATCGTCAAAGCCAGTAAAAGCACCTACAAGCTACCTGTCTTCGTCGGGGATATCCCCGTGATTGAAGAGGAGCTGTTAAAGCCTGAGTTCAACATGTCATTCCCGCAGGAAATGCTGTATCAAAATGTACAGCGCATTCTTCACTGTGCGGCACGTAACGACGTTCGTTATTACATGAACGGGATTTACCTCAACATCCTTGATAACTCGCTCTTCATGGTAGCTACAGACGGTCATCGCATGGCGACCACGAAGAACGCTATTCTCATAAAGGACAAGCCGGAAGAAGGGCTGAATGCTCCAGTTTCATCGGTAGATATGAAAGGGCAAGATGTTGGCGTTATTCTCCCTATTGGGATTTGCCCTATTATGCAGAAGATACTGAAAGGGCAAAAAGGCGATGTCAGAATGGAATTCTGTAGCCACAACGTGATTTTTCATTTCGATACAATCCGAATGGTTTGCAATCTTGTTCAGGGCAAGTACCCTCGCTGGGCGCAGATTACCAGAGGTGTTAAGCAAGTCAGTAAAACTTTTACCGCGAACTTACTTGAACTTCGTGAGTCCATGTCTCGCGCCGTAAACCTGCTCACGTCAGGTTCTGTATCCAGAGAGTCACCGGGGAAATGTAATTTATCTTTCCGCTCTAATGAAATTGTTATCTCATCTCCAGAAAATAACTCAGTTGATTGTGAGGAAATTGTTTCTGCTACTCTCGTAGATGGTGATCAGGAAGAGTGTCTGATAGGGATCAATGGTCACTACTTACTCGATGCTATTAACGGGATGCTCACCTACGATGCCGAAAATGCCGAGGTGGAAATAAAAATTAAAGACTCGACGTCGGGTATTTATTTCAAATACGGTGACACCCTTGATGTGATCATGCCACTTCGTTTGTAATGCCGTAACCCGGCCCTCGAATTAAGGCATTCCATGTCCTGTTTCGAAAAAATACATTCTTTCCAACTGGGTCGATTACTTCGGCCCTTATGCCAACAGTGATAAAATTAAAACATATCAACTTACTGAGCGATGAGAAATGAGCAAGCCAAATCCGACCACCAGCGACATCATCGCGCAAGCCTATCAGTCCTTTCTCGATAAGAAGGGCGTAACCGCCCGTGCAGGCCAGAAACGCATGATGAATCTCTGCTATGGGCTTGTGAATGGCATTCAGGTAGACAGTAATGGGGAGCGAACTGACGCCCCTGCTGTTTGCGTGATAGAGGCTGGCACCGGCACGGGTAAAACGTTGGGTTATTCAATCCCGCTGATCCCGCTAGCTAAAGCTAAAGGCAAAACGCTAATTCTCTCAACTGCTACCGTCGCGTTACAGGAACAGGTTGTTTATAAAGACCTGCCCGATATTCGTGCCAGCGCGGGATTAGACTTTACGTTCTCTATGGCTAAAGGACGAGGCCGTTATTTCTGCAAACTCCGCGCTAACCGTGAGTCAGACAAAGAAATGAATCTGTTCGGTCAAGAAAACGAGAGTATCAAAACACTGAGAGACGAATTTGATAACGACCTTTGGAATGGGGATCGTGACACTTATCCGGTAGAAGTCCGCGATGATGTTTGGCACAAGGTAAACGCCGTAGGCGGGCAGTGTGCATCTCATCGTTGCCCTTACTACAAATCCTGCCCGTTCTTCATAGCTCGCAAAGAATTAGAGGATGTCGATGTTGTTATCGCTAATCACGATATCGTTTTATCTGACCTTTCTCTGGGAGGGGGAGTTGTTCTCCCAGAGCCGAAACAGAGCATTTATGTTTTTGATGAAGGTCACCACCTGACAAGCAAGGCTATCAGTCACTTTTCATCGACCTGCTCAATCGACGCTACGCAGAAGTGGGTTGATGAGATTTTCGATATGGTCATCCCTCTTGTGGACAACTATGACGAAGAAATGGAGCGTCTCGCGACAAGCCTTCATTCGCAGTCTGGCAAGCTGAAAAAAGAACTGGTGGAAACAAAAGACTTTTTGCTGCGAACGCTGCCTTTCAAGGCCGAATACGACAACCGCGAAACCTGCATTTTCCCATTTGGTGAAACGCCAAAGGAAGTTATTAACTATGCCAAGAGCGTAGGTAAGATCCTCAACGATATGAAAAGCACTAATAGCAAGATGACAAAAATCATTGATGATCAGTCTAAAAGTGCGCCAGAGATGGGTGAACATAAAATGATAGTGGGCGAGTTAGAGAATCGACTGGATAGCCTTGTTACTGCATGGAGCGACTTTGTGAACGTGAACCATCGGGATAAAAACGGCATTCCATTTGCCCGCTGGGTTGATGTTAATCGTGACAAGAAAAACGAAATTATTATCAACAGCAGTCCAGTACACGCGGGCGATATGCTGATGAAAGATGTCTGGAAGGTTGTGCATTCTGCGATTATTACCTCTGCAACAATTCGAACGCTGGGTAAGTTTGATGCGTATCTCGATCAGGCTGGCCTTCCTCCTGAAACACCAACGCTGCTGGCACAATCACCGTTTAACTATGAAGAGAATGGTGTGTTGTTCATTCCTAAAATGCGGTTTTCACCGAAGGATGTTGACGGCCACACTCACGAGGTCAGTGCAATGCTGCCAAAGCTGGTGGGACGTCTGAAAGGTTGTCTTGTACTGTTTGCCTCTAAACGTCAGATGACAGATGTGTTTGCGATGATGCCTGATGAAATAAAAGACCTCATCCTGATGCAGACGACACTACCTAAAAGTGAAATTGTGGCTCGCCATAAACTGCGAATTGATCGGGGGGAACCGAGCGTGATCTTTGGAATGGCAAGTTTCTCAGAAGGGGTAGACTTGCCGGGGGACTACTGCGACAACGTAATTATAACTAAGCTGCCATTCATGGTTCCTACCGACCCGGTTAGCCTGACTCTTGCTGAGTGGATGGATTCTGTAGGCCGCAACACGTTTGAGGAAATCTCTGTGCCGGATGCCTGCATTAAACTGATTCAGTCTGTAGGCCGTCTGATCCGCACAGAAAGCGATACTGGCGCGGTAACAATACTCGACAACCGGCTTGTGACTAAACGGTATGGAAAGGGAATTCTCGATTCCCTGCCCCCTTTCCGCCGCGTCATCCGATAACACGAGCGGTTCAACGGAAGGGTTACGCTATAAGCTGGGGGAAAATTGAAAGTGACAAACTTTATATGGATTATTTCGTAATAAAATCTTCATAAGGAATATGTTATTCATGACGAAAAAAATCTGTTTTTCTATTCGACCATGAGATGGATGATGGTAGATTATAATTGATAATAAACCTTTTACATATCTGCATGTTTTCTATTTAAAGTAACAGAGAAAGAACATGAAAAAAGATTCGAAAGTAATGAATTTTTTTGATGTAAGCAATTAGTAGCCCCAGCGTAAAAAGTGATTTAGCTAGATTAGAGTTAATTAATTAAGGCGCTATTGATGGCGAGCGTAAATTGATAACGGTGAAAAGCTAAAATGCAAAAGATACCCAATGTAAGAAAAGCGCGCGATGCAATTAGAAAGGTCGGTCAGATATCAACACCTGCGACTAGTAGTATTGCAGCCGAAGCGTTTATTGAATTGGTGAGAACGGTGAATTACTTGCCCTAACTGACTTTGTTGATGCAGTTTTAAACCGCAAACCTGATGCTTACGTTGAACGTACCTGTTTACTCAGGACAAGGGCAGAGCATGATGTACATATTGATTTCCCAGAGGATGGTGAGACCTTCCCCTTTGGGGATTATCTCCCGGTGTTTGTCGGTTCAATGGTGGATCATGAATAACATTTTTACTCAGAGGTATTACTGTGGAACTAAATGAATATGCAAAAGAAGCACTACGTACTGAGTCTGTTGTAGAATCCGTTAAAGGAGTCAGTGCGCCAGCCTTGTACTCAGCGATGAAGGTTATGATCGCTGTTGGTGAAGTTTTGGACAAGATGAAGAAGCGAATTTTCTACGGAAAGGATATCGATCTCAATGCGCTTAAAGATGATATCGAAAGTGCTCTTGATAGCCTGCACGATCTACGTACAGATGCAGAGAATGGTAATTTAACCAATATTGAACAGCTTGAAATGTTTCAAGATCGCAAGGGCTATTTCACTGATGTCGGCCCTCAGCAACTGGCTGCGGTTGACCCACGTATTTTACATGTAGTGCTCGGTATCGCTACCGAAGGTTCCGAAATTGTCGAAGCCATAACTAACCAGATTGAGGGAAATCCTCTTGATATGGTTAATCTATCCGAAGAAATTGGTGATCTGAATTGGTATGCAAATGGAATTTTCCCGGACGCATCCGGCGTGCCGCACAGTAAGTATTTAAGCACGAACATTGTTAAATTGGCTATCCGTTACCCGGATAAGTTTTCTTCGTGGCTGGCGCTGGATAAAAACCGCAATCTGGTTGAAGAACGTAAAGTGCTTGAGGCTGGCACAAAGTAGTCAATAACCAATTATAACAGGGGAGACGCGCCAGCATCCCCTAGAATTATCCGGGGGGATAAATGAGCACGGTTTTAAAATGGATTGGTGGAAAGAGCACGCTGATGGTCGAAATAGGCAAAGTGATGCCAGAAGGTAAGCGCCTGATTGAGCCATTCGCAGGCTCATGCGCTGTGACATTGGACACGTCATATGACAGTTATGTAGTCGCTGATATTAATCAGGATTTGATAGACCTTTACAGGATGGTACGTGAGCAGCCTGATCGCCTTATTGCACTGAGTCGGGATTTATTCTCCTGTTGCAACTCTCACGATGAATATTACCGCCTACGCGACGTGTTCAACCAACGCACCAGCGATCATCCCACTCAGGCCGCACTGTTCCTCTTCCTTAACCGACACGGCTATCGGGGATTGTGCCGCTATAACAAAGGGAAGGGTGAGTTCAACGTGCCCTATGGACATTATAAAAAGCCTTTTTTCCCAGAGAAAGAGATCCACCGTTTAAGCGAGAAGTTGCAAAAAGCAACTTTGCTTTGCGCGAGTTTTCAGGAAACACTCGCACTGGCCGAACCGGGTGATGTGGTGTACTGCGATCCGCCCTATATTAAGAAAAGCCGGTTCACGCAGTACCATAGTAGCGGCTTTGATATGGCGCATCAGCGTGTGCTGGTGGCCCGGCTTGAGGAACTGTACGAGAAAGGGGTCAGCGTCGTGGCCTCGTCTCATGACGAGCCTTGTATGCGTGATATGTATTCTGCTTTTCAGCAAAAAACATTGATTGCTTTTCGTAGCGTAGGTGTCGCCGCAGGTGATGAGAAGAAAGCAAAAGAGTTACTGATCCATCGCCCGGCGTAAAGCACTCTATTGCAGGCGACCGGGTAGTGAAATCGACAAGCGAGGATATCGCCATCCTTATCTCTGCCATTAACTCTCTGATAGTGAGTCACAGCAATGTCACGCATAATCTCAGTATACGGAAGGAATCGCTGGAGAGCGCACTGCATTCCTTCAATCAACTCAGTTTATTTACACGCTTTCGTTATCGTAAATATCTTTCTCAACGTATAGACGAAATAAAAAAAGAGTTGGAATGTATCAAAATTGATAAAACCTGCAATGAACAGTCATTAAGAACCAATTTACGTATTCTAATTCGAAAATTACTTTTGGCATATAGCAACGAGAAATATGCCATCACCAAAAAACAAAGAAATGCAGCGTGGGAGAATCTGTCTGAGTGGTTAGCAATGGAGCATGAAAATTTCATCAGATACACGAATCAGTGTGGGTGTGTCGTGTAACTTCGGCTTCCTTGCCGGGTACGGTAAAATGATCCCAATTTATAAAATACGGTACAGCGACAGGAATAATGCCGATGGTATTCGACAGTAACGACTTTGCAACTATGTCTTTTGTCATGTGGCGTATAGATGCCCGGTATAGCGAGAATAGCCCTATTGTTTTGTCTGAGCTGGAAGTTTCGGTATTGGTGAAAAATACATTGGTAAGACGCTTGAAGGCAAGGGGCTATCAAATTACCGTTGAAGAACTTACCCGAGGGGATGCTATGAATAAAACACTTTTTCCTGTTCCTCCCTTAAAAAATGAAGAAACAGAAGAGTTCTGCCAGCAGGTCGCTTCGGAATACTTAGTCAGAAAAGATACCGCAATGAAAATGTACGCGGATTATTGCAATGAGAAAAATTTACCTTACTGGGCCACAATAGCGATAAAGGAACGTATTTCGTACCTCGTTCGCGAACAAAGCGCAGTAACTCAACCGTAACCATAGGGATTCATTATGCAAACACCTTTTTCCGTTAAAAACCTGATCGTCTTTCGTATGTCTCGGGATATAGATTTCTCCAAACTGGAAGAGCAAGCGGCGCATTTTAAATTTACGCCCTGTGGCTCGCAGGATATGGCAAAAAGCGGCTGGATCTCCCCTATGGGTGATGAGTTCGAAAGCCTTACCCATCAGACGTCCGGCATTATTCTGCTTTGCGTTAAAAGCGAAAAGAAAAATATCCCTTCATCACTCATTAAAGAAAAGCTGGATGAGAAAGTAACAAAACTGGAAACAGAGCAGAAACGTAAACTCAAGCGTACAGAAGTGGCGTCTTTGAAAGACGAAATCCTTCAAACCCTGCTGCCGGTCACCCTGCCTAAAACTACGCGAACCTTTATCTGGGCCGATACACAAGCTGGGCTAATTATCGTTGATGCGGCCAGCGCTCGCCGTGCCGAAGACGTTACTGCGCTGCTGCGTAAAACCATTGGATCTTTGCCACTTGTGCCGTTGACGATGGAAAAGCCTATTGAGCTGACGGTGACAGAGTGGGTGCGTTCCGGGAACCTTCCTGCCGGGTTGACGTTAGGTACTGACGCCACTCTGAAAGCAATTCTCGAAGACGGCGGTACGGTAACAGCCCGTAATCAGGATCTGATTTGTGATGAGATCGCAAACCATATCGAAGCCGGTAAGGTTGTCGTGAAGGTTGCTCTGGACTGGCAGGAGCGTATCAGCTTTGTGCTCAAAGATGACTTCACCATTGGCCGAGTCCGCTTTTCTGAAACACTGAAAGAGCAGAATGACGATATCGATCGTGAAGATTTTGCTCAACGATTCGATGCTGATTTCGTGCTTTATACCGGCGAACTGATGTCGGTGATCAACACCCTGATTACAGGTCTCGGCGGTGAAGCTGAGCGGAAAGTCGATGACGCAGAAAGCAATGGAGAAGAGCGGGGCGTTACGGGGTAATTTGCCTATTTCGATGCGAAAGAGCCGGGGGCAAAGCCGTACCCTTTTAATACAGGCGGCATCTGAACTGATGTCATTTCACCGATGCCGCACAGGGCAAGAATAAAATTAAAACCTTTATTCTGCCTGTTCTGTTTTTTCAGATTATCGGGATGCCCGAACTCCCTATGTCCGGGACACGGTGGGCGACCGCCACCCGAAGGTTGCTTTTGGAATCTTAACCATATGCCATATGATTAAGTGTGTGGCGATGTTATTGGTGGGGGCCACTTTGATGCTTAGATGGACACCAGAAGAAGCTGAGGAATATGCAAAGCGAACCGGTATAAACGTGCCGGGCAATGGTGCTGCTGGTAAGAACGTCACTCCCACGACCAAGCCGGAACAAAAAGCATTTTCTCAACCTGAACTGCCAGATGTTCAGCAAGATCTGACGCCAAAGCAGCGCACTCAGGGACTGGGGCGCATGAAAGACGGCGAAATGAACAAGACTGAATCGCGTTATGCTGAACATCTTGAATTACGAAAACACGCCGGGGAAGTTCTCTGGTACAAGTTTGAAGGAGTTAAGCTTCGATTAGCGGATAAAACATTCTACACAGCAGATTTTGTAGTGATGCTCGCGGGTGGACAATTAGAAATGCATGAAGTTAAGGGGTACTGGGAAGAGGATGCCCGAATAAAAACTAAAACAGCCGCGTCAATGTACCCTTTCAGGTTTCTCGGTGTTAAAGCCGGTAAAGAAAAAAATGGCCCAGACTGGGAGTATGAGGACTTCTCCCCGTGGTACTCAAAATGAATTTTATGAAAAAAAGGTGGCACATGCTTGATGCTGTAATTAACTCATTTTTCCTGAAATGGTTTAACTCACAAGAAAAGAAAATGTCGGGTAATGCTGACTGGACTCCACCAGAAGAGGGTGATCCGGGTTATGAAGCTTATGAGCTGAGAAAACAAGGTGCATGGGCTGGATGGGTAGCTCGGGGAGATTACCCGCTTATGACTAAAAAGGCTATTTCGTTACCGGAAGAAATGTATATTTTTCTGGCAAAGGTTCGTGAAGCACGCCAAAGCGAAATTGATAACACTCGGCTACCAGCTATTCAACGAGATCTTACGGTAAATGCAGTGCGTTGTCTGGGGGACTACCTGATACGGCACGATATTGCCGGGCAGTAATGAGATTTGTACATTAAGGGGTTGTGTCTCGGGGCACAGCTTAGTGATACCGGGAAGACAGGTTGTTCGACGTGTTCCCTGTCTTTCTGGCTAAATAAGCATTATGAACAATTCACAGCAATACCAATGGGGTAGGTATGTCATTAAAACTCATAGCATTCAGCATTTTAGTGATCGGGGTGATTCTACTGTCGGCTTTCTTTGTTTATGAGGGTAAAAAACGAGAAAAGGAGAAAGCTATCGGTATCTCCGGTGCAGCGCAAGCCAGTCCGGGCAAAACGAACAAGCTGCCAGCCCCTCCAACGAAAATAGGTTCTGTTCATGACCTTTTCAGCGAAGATGAAGAGGAGGCTGGAGATACCTCAACCGTAGAGCCGACATCTAATCCTTATGATGGGTATGTGGCTGACAAATTCCTGATTAACCATAAGCAGAATGCGATTTACGAACGGCTTGAACACCTTCTGTCAGGCGACTTCCGTATCTCACCAAAAATCCGCATTACAGACATCATCCGGCCAAAAAAAAGTATTATCGAAGCAGAGCCAGAGCGGGCGAAAGTTCTGAACGGTAATTTTAAAAATGCACGTTTTGATTTCGTCGTTACTGATCTGGATACCGGTGCAATTCGCGGTGTCGTTATGGCAGAAAACACCTTGAATGCACTCTCTTCTGGGCCATTCATAGCTGAACTGCTGAATAAAATGAACATCCCATTGTTCCGATACACAGAGACCAGCGACATCAGTGATGATGAACTATCAAACCTTCTGTATGAAAAATTTGAAGAGGCCCGAAATGACTGAGCAAACTATTGCCGTGATCCGACCTTCGCAGGTTCTAAACTTGCCTCATTACTTAATCTGGATGGTCATTGGTCTTCTTCTGTTCGTCACAAATGACAGCATGTATGGGATTCCGTTTTACCTCGGGCCGGTTGTTATTATTATCTGGCGTTATCTGGTTGTTCACTGCATTCGCTATGAGATCACTACTGAGCGCATTCGTTTTTACCGGGGCGTGCTCAACCGGAAAATGGATGAGACAGAGCTTTACCGCGTCCGAGACTACAGTATTCGTCGCCCGTTTTATCTACTGATCTTCCGTCTGGCAATCCTTCACGTTGACACTCAGGACGTTCGTCAGCGCACGATTAACATGGTGGGTATCCGCAATGCAGAGAATGTTCTGTCTGCACTACGCAAGCAGGTAGAAGCCAGTCGCGCCCGGAAAGGTGTGCGTGACATTGATATTGGCTCGTTGCAGTAAGAGGGCGCTTTCACTGAATCACTTTTTGAGTGAGAATGCTTTGGCCGCGTAAAACCGGTGGTAAAGTGAACAGAATGAGTAACTCACTTTTTCCGGGGGGGAAATGTCAGAGCTTAAATACTGGACAGGAAATTTAGTGACCGGAGACGATGTTTTCTATGTTCGTGATGATGGGGTTCTTTCCCAAGCCATCGTGACCGGCGTAACTGACACGACGTTTTTTATTTCAGGCACTGATACTCCATTTGATAAATTAACAGCCCGCAACTCAGAAGGGCTAAGTGCGTTACCGTATGACGCAGAGCATCGCGACACTTACTTTTGCCAGCATCAAAGAACGAGGCTTGCAGCAATGAATATTGATGCATTATCTGATAAGCAGGTATCCCATATGCTCGGAGGGCTGAATGTGGCTGGTGGTGCTCATGCTCAGCTTGGCCTGAAACATATGCACCGGGAGAGGCTGAAAGCGATAGATGTACAAGCGTTAACAGACACTGAAGTTGCCTACATGCTTGCCGGTTTAAAACTGGCTGAGAAATCAGAGCGAGTAAATCAAAATGAAAATCACCACACGATATGTGACGCCAGATAAACCCACTCAGGCTGGAAAAGCAAAGTATAATAAAACGGCATCTGCACCACGGAAGCCGCTTAAATATTTCCGCCCGATAGACTTCGTTTATGCGACGTTTTTCTTCGGTTTCATTTTGCTCTGCACACTACGGTTCGACAACAAACAGAACGAAGCGGAAATAAGCCAGTCTCTCGGTGTGGTTCTGTCAGTGACGGAGTATGATCGTGCTTTAGGATTGATGTCTATAACAACGGATAACAATCAATTCATTACCAGCCGGAAAGCCGGTTTGATGAAAGGGGATGCCGTAATGCTGCAAAAACTCTTTTCTGGAAAATACCAGCTTTGTGTTGTTGGGAAAGATAATTGCGTTGAAATCAAAAAAAATTTGGCTTTAGCTATTCGGCCCTCTGCCTGACCAGTTTAAGATCATCTTTCAAATCATATCGGCTTCATTTCTGAGAGGGGGGGAACCCCTCTTGTTTTTGGTCGGATGATACACTCAGTGTAATTGAAGGATGTTCCAATGACCGTATCAATAGCTTCGGTTTTAACCGTTCAAAAGAAAGAACTCGACGAACGTGCCATCATTCAAAGAATTGAAGATGAGTGTCTATCGTCCGGCTTCGATGTCACAACCGTTCGCATTATGGTTGATTTCATTGACCATATGCTGGAACAGTATTCAGAAAAACTAGCTGTACCTCCGGGTGAAATCATTCAGGCGCTGGAATCTATCAGATCCTATAGTGCACCAAATTTCTATCAGGAAGCGAACCTGCCTGATTTGTACGGTGTGACAATTTATGAAACACTCGCGGACTTTCGCAATGCCATCCCGTCAAATAAATTTCGTTGTCCTTCCTGTGGAGGGGTCAGTAACTCGCCTTATGACTGTGATTCAATAAAAGCCACCAAAGAACACCCTGACGGAGTTATCTGCGGCTGGAAATCATACGGATTGTTCAGGACTATCAATAAAGGCGCTCGCATTCTGATCCTGTCTGAATTCCTCACTAAACCTGTCGTGCATGAGATTTTCATGCCACTGGATATAGAAGAAAGTGAGAAAAGAAAAAGAGATGAAGAAGAAGCCGAAAATGAATATCTATAACACAGTAGCCTATTAATATTTCCGGGGTAAATAATGTCCGAACTTATGTTAATCGACGATTACAAAACTGATTGCGAAACATATGCAGGCTTTGGCTGTATTAATGATGTTAGGAAACTCGTTGAAGAACGTTCCATATTAAAAAAACAAATCGTTGAACTTCACAGCAAAGTCATGGGGAATCGCTACGGTGATGCTTTCGCTTACTTTGTTAATGCTGCCGGGCAAAATAGCCTGCATGAGACGCTACGCATTGAACGTTTCTTTGAGTTAGAACGTGCAATATGTGCTCTCGATCAGGATTTTTGGAATCGCTTCATTGACGTTATAAACGTCAAAAATTTTATGCCTGCCGCAAAACGTGAGCAATGGTTTGATGGCCTCGATAGATGGCGGAAGGCTGATCGCTTTTCCTTACAGAATGTCAGGCCACTTCCATTTGAATTGGAAACTGTATTGATAACCGCTAAATCGCTCTCTCATGAACGAAAAGATTTTTTCAGTGAAATGGTCGATGGAGTTTTTAAAAAACTGTCACCTATGCATTTTACGAATAAATCTGAAGGGTTTTCTATGCGGATGATCGTAGCTAACGTTATGCCTTCAATTGACCGGCACTATGACAATCAAGAGTATATTAACGATCTGCGTAAAGTTATTGGACTGATGTTTAACCGTGAAGGGGCAGAGTCCGTCTCAAGTCATAATCTCTTTGACGACCTACAAAAATATTACGGCGAGTGGGTTTCAATAGACGGTGATAGCATTTCTCTCAAACCACATAAAAACGGCACTGTTCACGTTCAGATCAGTCAGGATATCGCGGATGCACTTAATGTCGTTCTCGCATATAGATATCCGAATATCATTCCATTTAAAAAGAAACGGGGTGAAAAACGCCGAGTTAATAACTTTATTACCGAGAAGCAATACTCACTTTATTCAGACATCCTACCGTTCGTTGTGAGTAACTATTTTGGTGAGCTGGCGCGGTCAAACTCACGTAAGCCGGTTGTGACAATCGACGGTCAGGATCGCTTTGAATATTTTTTGCCCGGTAGCTACCTCCATTCAGCCGCAACTAACGACACCGTAGAAAAAGTTTTTCTGATGATCGGTGGCCGTAAAGATGAAGAGCGAAAGAATTGTTATCGCTTTGATTTTAACCCTGAGCCAGTATTCGAATATCTCTTTATTAATGGCACCTTACCCGATCAGGACTCTCACCAGTTTTATCCGACAAAAGGTGATGTACGCCAGCGTGCGGTAGACCTTGCCGAAGTACGTGAAAGTCATTCCGTGCTTGAACCAAATGCGGGATTCGGTGATTTTCTCGCGACATTGTCCGGCAAACATGACGTGACGGCCATAGAGATACATCCGGTGGCCGCAGCCACGCTCCGGGCTAAAGGTTACAACACCATTCAGGGAGATTTTCTTGGCGTTAAACCAACAGATATAGGGCTATTTGACCGCGTTCTCATGAATCCACCTTATTCCGAAGGGCGCTGGTCACATCACTTGCTTCATGCTTTGAGTTTCATTAAACCGGGCGG